>NZ_DASUIN010000024.1:0-205006 GCF_036273115.1 Aquabacterium sp. | reverse complement strand
AGCGGCAAACGCCAGGCCTGACAACGGCTGCGGACCGTGGGCAGCAGCTCATCCAGCGTCGCGCCGCTGAGGACGAATCTCACCTGCCCGGGAGGCTCTTCCAGCGTTTTCAGCAGCGTATTGGCCGAGATCAGGTTCATGCGCTCGGCCGGGTGCACCAGCACCACCTTGGCCCGGCCACGCGAAGCCGTGTTCTGCGAAAACTGCACCACCGCGCGGATGGCATCCACCTTGATTTCCTGGCTCAGCTTTTTGGTCTTGCCGGATTTCTCGCTGCCACTGTCGGCTTCTTCACCTGCGGCTTGCCATCCCAGGCTGGCCTGCAAGGCCTCGGGCAGGATCACCATCAGATCCGGGTGCGAGCCCGCGTCGATCAGGTGGCAACTGGCGCAACGACCGCAGGCGGGTGCATGGGCCTGGCCTGCCGGCTGGCTTTCACACAACCAGGCGCGCGCCAACGCCAGCGCAAATTCGAACTGGCCGACGCCTTCCGGGCCGTGCAACAGCGCCGCGTGGCTGCTGAGTTGCGCCAGGGCGGCTTCGAGCGGCTTTTCCAGCCAGGGCCACAAGGCAGCGCGAGGTTCGCTCACAGCAAGCCCCTTTGAGTCAGCGCTGACTGAATCTGCGCCGCAACGTCCGCCTGGGTCTGGTCTGCCTGGATCACGGCAAATCGCGCAGGATGCGCTTGTTGACGAGTCAGGTAAGCGCCACGAACGCGCTCGAAAAAAGCCTGATCCTGGGCTTCGAAACGATCTGGTTGTCGGGCGGCGCTCAGGCGCGCGGCCGCAATGGCTGGGTCCAGGTCAAACAGCAAGGTGAGATCCGGCTGCAAGCCATCTTGCACCCAGCCTTCCAGCGTGCCCAGCACCGTCTGATCGAAGCCTCTGCCACCGCCCTGGTAGGCAAACGTGGCGTCGGTGAAGCGATCACACAGCACCCAGGCGCCACGTGCCAGTGCGGGCTGGATCACCGTCTGGATGTGGTCACGCCGGGCCGCGAACACCAGCAGCGCTTCGGTAAGCGGGTCCATGGCGTCGTGCAGAAACAGGCCACGCAGTTTTTCAGCCAGTGGGGTGCCGCCCGGCTCGCGTGTGCGGACGACCTCGCGGCCGGCTCGCCGCCAGGCTTGCTCCAGCGCGTCCATGTGCGTGGTCTTGCCGGCGCCGTCGATGCCTTCGAAGGTGATGAATCGGCCCTTATGGATGCTCATGGACTCTTTCCGGGATTGCGTTGTGCACGCTGGTACTGGTTGACTGCCCGATTATGCTCAGCCAGTGTGGCGCTGAAGGCACTGCTGCCGTCACCGCGTGCCACGAAATACAGCGCTTTGGTGTCGGCCGGCCTCACGGCGGCCAGCAAGGCGGCCTTGCCAGGCATGGCAATCGGCGTAGGCGGCAGGCCGGTGCGGGTGTAGGTGTTGAAGGGTGTGTCCGTCTGGAGATGGACTCGGCGCAAATTGCCATCGAACTGATCGCCCAGGCCGTAGATCACGGTGGGATCGGTCTGCAAAGGCATCCCCACGCGCAGGCGGTTGTTGAACACGCCAGAGATCATCGGGCGGTCGGACTCCCGGCCGGTTTCCTTTTCCACGATCGAGGCCAGCGTCAGCGCCTCCTCCGGTGTCTTGACCGAGGTATTGGCCTGGCGTTGCGCCCAGGCCGCATCCAGGTGCTTCTGCATGGCGTGCAGCGCGCGCCTCATCACAGCGATGTCCGTGCTGCCCTTGGCGTAAGAATAGGTGTCGGGGAAGAAGTGCCCCTCTGCAGGTGTGCCCGGTTGGCCCAGTTGCACCATGATCTCGGCGTCAGTCAGGCTCGCGGTCGTTTGCTTGAGCCCGTCCGCCTGCGCCAACTCGGCCCTGAAGCGCCGGAAAGTCCACCCGTCGATCAGCTTGACCACGGAAAGGCGCTCGTCGCCACGCACCATCATGCGCAACAAATCGCGCGGGGTGGCGCCCAGCACCAGTTCGTAGCTGCCAGCGCGCATCTGGCGCGACTGACCCGACAGCTTGAACCACTGGTAGAGCATCCACGGCGAGGCGTCGACGCCGGCTTCCACCCAGTCGCGGGCAATGTCGCGCGGCGTGGCACCGGCCTCCACCGCCAGCTCGATCGACGGGCTGGTCAGGCGCAAGGGCTGGTTCAGCCACCAGTAAGCCCCGCCGCCCAGCGCCAGCGCGGCGGCGATCAGCAAACCCAGCAGCGCGCGCAAGACGCCGCCCTTTTGCCGTACGGAGGAAGTGGGATACACGCGGTGTGATTTCTGATGCATGACGGGCGTGATGATAATGAGGCCCATGAGCTCCATCCAACTTCCTGATCCAACTTCGTGGGGCGGCGCCCTGCTTTTGTCCGATCTGGGCATCATGGCAGCCGAAGGCGCCGACGCTGCCAGCTTTCTGCACGGTCAGTTCAGCCAGGACGTCAATGGCCAGACCGCCCAGGAGGCGCGACTGGCCGCCTACTGTTCGGCCAAGGGCCGCATGCTGGCGAGTTTGCTGAACCTGCGCCCTGCACCCGAGCAGATTCTGATGCTGACCGACAGCCAGGTGCTGCCAGGTCTGCTCAAGCGTTTGTCGATGTTCGTGCTGCGCTCCAAGGTGAAACTCAGCGACGCCGGCGCGTCGATGGCCGTGGTTGGCCTGCTGGGTGAGCCCGCTGCTGCGCATCTCGGTGATGCCGCGGCCGTCGCGCCATGGCAGGTTCAGCCTGTCATGAATGGCTGGCTGGTCGGCCTGCCTGCGGTGCTCGGCGCCAGACGCTGGTACTGGGTTGGGCCAAAAGCCGATGCGCAGGCCCTGGTGGCGACCCTGCCTGCCCTGGATGCCGGTGCCTGGCAGTGGCTGGATGTGATGAGCGGGCTGCCCCGCATCGAAGCGGCCACCGTTGATCAGTTCGTGCCCCAGATGATCAATTTCGAGCTGATTGGCGGCGTGAACTTCAAGAAGGGCTGTTACCCCGGCCAGGAAGTGGTCGCGCGCAGCCAATACCGTGGCACGACCAAGCGCCGCGCGTTCGTGGTGCATGCCGCTGCAGCGCTGCAGCCGGGGCAGGAGGTTTTCAGCGCGGCAGACCCGGCTCAACCCGCTGGCCTGGTGATCAACAGTGCGTCGGCCAACGGCGTGCACAGCGCGCTGGTGGAATTGAAACTGAGTGCCTTGGGCAGCGATCTGCGCGCGGGCTCAGCTGACGGCGCGGCCCTGACCATGGGCGCCCTGCCCTACGAGTTGCCTCAGGCCGAAGAAGCCGCCTGAGCCGCCAATTCCTTAACGCTACAAGGCCGCGTTTCTGCGGCCTTGTTACCTTGGGGCACATTGCGGCGCTGCATCATCGGTTACGCTGCCTTCCAGTGACAAGTTCGATATGTCTGACGCGCCCCGATCACTGTTCGTGTACTACCGCGTGCCTGTGCCTCTGCAGGATGCCGCTCGCCGTGCCGTGGATGCCATCCACGCCCAGTTGCGCGAGGCGTATCCTGGCCTGAACGCGCGCTTGATGCAGCGCGCCGATACGGCGACGGATGCACAAGCGCACACCTGGATGGAGGTCTACGAACACCCATCCGGCATCAGCCAGGCGTGCGAGCAGAGCCTGGCAGCCCTGGTCAAGGCCTTGCCGCCAGACTTGATCGGACCGCGTCACACGGAAGTGTTTTGCCCCATGGCAGCCAGCCCTCGTGGCGAGCCTGCCTGACCCGAGTAAAGAGGTTCCCGATGTGCCTGGTAGCCCTGGCTCTCGACCAAAGCAGTCGTTTCCCTTTTGTGCTGGCCGCCAATCGGGACGAGTTCTATGACCGCCCCGCCGCCCGCCTGGGCTGGTGGGAGCCTGAAGATGGCGGGCCTCCCATCCTGGGTGGTCGCGATCTGCATGCCGGCGGCACCTGGCTGGGTCTGACTGCCCACGGACGCCTGGGCCTGATCACCAACATCCGCAATCCGCAGGACATGGATCCGCAAGCGCCTTCGCGCGGGCAGATCGTGCCCCAGTGGCTCAAGGGCGACACGACCATGCCCATGCTGTGGCCCCGTCTGGCGATTTCCGGCTACAACGGCTTCAACATGCTGGCCCTGGACTTCGCCGCCGGCGAGTGCTTCTGGGTCAACAACCGCAAGCTGTTTCCCGAGCGCTTGCAGCGCGGCGTGTTCGGCCTGTCCAACGCGATACTGAACACACCCTGGCCCAAGGTCCAGCAACTCAAGGCGAAGCTGCGTCAGGCCGTGTCACAGGCTGGCGATACCGAGGTGTTGATCAACAGCCTGTTCGAGGCGCTGGCCGATCCCACGCCAGCACCGGATGAGCAACTGCCGCATACGGGCGTCTCCCTGGAATGGGAGCGTCTGCTGTCGCCGGCCTTCATCAAGTCGGAAAACGGCTTGTATGGCACGCGCTGCTCCACCGTGGTGATCACCGAGCGCGTCAACAAGCGCCTGGTGACGCATGTGCTGGAGCGCACGTTCACGCCGACATCGAACATGGCGCTGTTGCGTCGTGTCACACTCAAGAACTGGCCGCCACGCCACACGATGGCCGAAGCCGAAGTGGCCAAGCTGGACGCCACGCTGCCGCCGCCATCCATGCGGCACGACGAGGCGTTCGAGAGCAGCCCGGTCTCGGAGATCGACAACCACGCGCTGCCGGATGCGTCGTCAGGGGCTGGTCCAGCCCGCAAGTCGCGCGCGCGCAGCCTGATCAAGAGCAGCCGGGTGCGACCACTCAAAGTGTGAGCGTCATGCGCTGGTGAGGAATGCCGACCTCGTCGAACACCTCGCCTTCCGGCTTGAATCCATGGCGGGCGTAAAAAGCCTGCGCGCTGACCTGAGCATTCAGGCTGAGATGCTGCAGTCCGCGTGAGCGCGCCTCGCCCATGAGCGCCTGGAGGACCTCGTCTCCCAGACCAATCCCGCGGGTGCTACGCAGCACGGCCATGCGTCCGATCCTGGCGTGGCCCGGCTCCAATCCCAAGAAGATCAGGCGCCCTGTCGCCAGCGGCAATCCAGCGAGGTTGCGGGCCACGGCGTGGATGGCGCCCGCATCGTCGTCATCCCATTCTTCGGATTCGTCTATGCCCTGCTCCTGCACGAACACGGCGATCCGTACGGCCCGAGCGGCCTCGGCCATGTCTTGCCAGGCACCGCACACGATCTGATGCACGGGCTGCCCTTGCGCATGCTGCTCGATCTGCCGTCGGATCGACTCGGGAACCGGCGCAGATTTGCCGGTGAGCAAGCTGGTGTGCACGTAAACGGTTTCGCCGGTTACCAGCAGCCGTCCTTGCGCCCAGATCGCCCAGGCGATGGTGATGGACGAGTTGCCGATGCGCTCGCATCGCACGCCGATGTCCAGCCAGTCATCCAGGCGAGCCGGTGCGTGGTATTCCAGCGTATTGCGGCGCACGAAGATATCGCCTTGCTCGTGCTTGACGCCTTCAGGGTAAGGCAGGCCCACGGCGCGCCAATACTCCGAGATGCCCACATCCAGATAGGTCAGGTAGTGGCCATTGAAGACCACTTGCTGGGCATCCACCTCCATCCAGCGCACGCGCAGGCGGTGGGAAAAGCTGAAATCGGCGGGGCGTGTCATGGCTGTCATCGTGCATGAAAAAACCCGCGCGGCGAACCGGGCGGGTTGGTGTGTGGCGAAGCAGAAACTGAGGGGGCTCAGCGCAGTTCGCGGCGCAGGATCTTGCCCACAGGCGTCTTGGGCAACTCTTCGTTGCGGAACTCGACGATGCGGGGGATCTTGTAGCCCGTCAGGCTCTTGCGGCAGTGCTCGATGACGGCTTCCTTGGTCAGACCAGGGTTGCGCGGCACGATGATGATCTTCACGCGCTCGCCAGCCACTTCGTCGGGCACGCCCACAGCCGCACATTCCTTGACATCAGGGTGCATGGCCACAACGTCTTCGATTTCGTTGGGGTACACGTTGAAGCCGGAAACCAGGATCATGTCCTTCTTGCGGTCCACGATCTTGAGGAAGCCTTGCTCGTCCATCACGGCGATGTCGCCAGTGGCCAGCCAGCCTTCGCTGTCGATGACCTTGGCGGTTTCCTCAGGACGCTGCCAGTAACCCTTCATCACCTGAGGGCCACGCACGCACAGCTCGCCGGGCTCACCGATGTTGGCCCAGGTGCCATCGTCACGGCGGTTGCGCACTTCGGTCGAGGGCACGGGCACGCCGATCGAGCCTGTGAAGGCAGGACCTGGCTTGCTGATGTCCACCGGGGCTTGCGTCACGATGGGCGAGCACTCGGTCAGGCCATAGCCTTCGACGATGGAGTTGCCGGTGACTTCCTTCCAGCGCTCGGCGATCGAGCGTTGCAGGGCCATGCCACCGGCCACAGCCAGCTTCAGGTTGGAGAAGTCGCGCTTGCGGAAATCAGGATCATCCAGGAAGGACGAGTACAGCGTGTTCACGCAGGTGATGCCGCTGAAGTTCTCGTTCTTGAGGATCATCATCACGCGCTTGGTGTCACGCGGGTTGGCGATCAGGATGTTGCGACCGCCGAGCGCCATGAAGATCAGGCAGTTCACGGTCAGCGAGAAGATGTGATACAGCGGCAGTGGCGTGACCACGGTCTCGGTGTCGCCGGTCAGCTGGCCTTCGGCAAATGCGAGCGCCTGCTGGCAGTTGGCCAGCACGTTGCGGTGCGTGAGCATGGCACCCTTGGCCACACCGGTTGTACCGCCGGTGTACTGCAGGAAGGCGAGGTCTTCCTGCTTGACTTCCACAGGCTTGACCTTGGTCTTGGCCCCAGCCTTGAGCACATCACGGATCCAGACTGCGCCAGGCAGGCTGTACTCGGGCACCATCTTCTGCACATTGCGCAGCACGAAATTCAGCGCGCGGCCCTTGAGGTTCAGGAAACCGTCGGATAGCAGGTCACCGATCTGGGTCAGCACGATGCGCTTGACCTTGGTGCCAGGCAAGGCTTCCTGCAGGGTCTTGGCGAAGGTCTCCATCACGATGATGGTTTCAGCGCCGGAGTCCTTGAGCTGGTGATTCAGTTCACGCGGGGTGTACAGCGGGTTGACGTTGACCACCACGGCGCCGATTTTCAGCACGGCGAAAAGGCACACCGGATACTGGAAGGTGTTGGGCAGCATGATCGACACGCGATCACCCTTTTTCACGCCCTGGCTTTGCAACCAGCTCGCAAAGGCATTGACCAGACGGTCCAGTCGGTCGTACGACATTTCCGTGCCGATGCTGACGAAGCCCGGACGGTTGCGGTACTTGTTGATGCACTCGTCGAAGTACTGGTTCAGCGAACTGTACTTGTTGACATCGATGTCGTGCGGCACACCCTTCACATAGGACGACAACCAGATACGGTTGGTCGACCCATCTGGGTTGACGATGGACTGTGCGGGCGAAGCCGACGCAGCGGCTGATTGGGTCATCCGGATCTCCTCATGTGCCTGCCTGGACTGACGGCAGGATGGCTTTGTGCCCACATCCACCTCTCGGTTGATGCGGGACGCCTGGTCAAGTGACGGAGTGTATCAATCCCGGGGCACCCTTTAAGGGTTTTCCGCCCCGGGAAATCAGGAAAAAATTAACGCTCGATGATCGCGACGACACCTTGGCCGCCAGCTGCACAGATCGAGATCAGGCCGCGGCCCGAACCCTTTTGCGACAGCATCTTCGCCAGCGTGGCGACGATACGGCCACCGGTTGCGGCGAAGGGGTGGCCAGCAGCCAGCGAGCTGCCGTTGATGTTGAGCTTGCTGCGATCGATCTTGCCCAGCGGCTTGTCGAGGCCCAGCTTTTCCTTGCAGTACTTGGGATCTTCCCAGGCCTTCAGTGTGCACAGCACCTGAGCGGCGAAGGCTTCGTGGATTTCATAGAAATCGAAGTCCTGCAGGCTGATGCCGGCGCGAGCCAGCATGCGGGGCACGGCGTAGGCAGGCGCCATCAGCAGGCCTTCCTTCTTGGGGCCGAAGAAGTCGACGGCAGCCACTTCGGCGAAGGTGATGTAGGCCAGCACGGGCAGGTTGTTGGCCTTGGCCCATTCTTCGCTGCCCAGCAGCACGGCAGACGCGCCATCGGTCAGCGGCGTGGAGTTGCCGGGTGTCAGCGTACCTTGGCCAGGTGCGACCTTCTTGTCGAAGCAAGGCTTGAGCGAGCGCAGCTTCTCGATGGTCAGGCCTTCACGCAGGTTGTTGTCCTTGCTCACGCCCTTGAACGGGGTCATCAGGTCGGCAAAGAAACCGTCCTTGTAAGCGCGGGCCAGGTTGGCATGGCTGTTGACAGCCAGTTGGTCCTGCTCTTCGCGGGGGATCGCCCATTCACGGGCCATCAGTTCGGCGTGTTCGCCCATCGAGAAGCCGGTGCGGGGTTCGCCGTTCTTGGGGATCGCAGGCTTGACCAGCATGCTGGGGCGGATCTTGGCGATGATCTTCAGTTGCTCGACCGTGCTTTTGGCGCGGTTGGCTTCCATCAGGATCTTGCGCATCTTTTCGTTGACGCCGATGGGGGCATCTGACGTGGTGTCCACACCGCCGCCGATACCGCACTCGATGTGACCCAGGGCGATCTTGTTGGCCACCAGCATGATGGCTTCCAAGCCCGTGCCGCAAGCTTGTTGCAGGTCGTAGGCAGGCGTTTCAGGCGACAGGGTTGTCGACAGCACGCATTCGCGAACCAGGTTGAAGTCACGCGAGTGCTTCATCACGGCGCCGGCAGCGACGTCACCCAGGCGCTTGCCATGCAGGTTGAAGCGGTCCACCAGGCCTTGCAGCGTGGCAGTCAGCATTTCCTGGTTGGAAGCGTGCGAGTAGACCGTGTTGGAACGGGCGAAGGGAATACGGTTGCCACCGATGATGGCGACGCGACGGACGGTTGTGTTCATGAGAGGGTGTCCTTCTCGATTTTGAATAGGTTGAATGGCTGACGGTGGCGATCGATCAGTAGGTCACGCGGCCACGCAGATGAGGCTTGTCGCCCTTGGCGTTGCGCACTTCGAACAAGGCGCCGCCCTCCTGACGCACAGCCCACAAGGAGGCGCGAGCCGGCAGGAACAACGGGGTCTTGAATTCGACGATGACTTCGGCGTGGTCCACATCTTCACGGGGCATCAACATGGCCAGGGCGCGAGCCTTGGTCCACATGCCATGCGCGATGGCCTTGCGAAAGCCCAGAAACTTGGCCGTGAAGGCAGAGAGGTGGATCGGGTTGATGTCACCAGAGACACGACCGTAGGCTCGACCGATGCCGGCGCCAGCGTAGAAATCGGCTTGATGAGACACGGGCGTCTCGTCAACCAGTGCGCTGGTGTAAGGCGCGCCCTTGGGATTGCGTACGCCCATGCGCAACAAGGTCCAGGTGCTTTCCCACACCACTTCGCCAGCGCGCAGGGCGCGGGCGTGCAGTGTGAAAACCTGACCCTTGTCGTGTGCATAGAGCTCACCGGAACGCATCTCGATGCGCAGCTCGTCACCTGCGTTGATGCGCTTGATCAGCTTGGCGCTGTTGGCCAGGTGCACGGTACCCATGGCGGGCCATGGGAAGGCCTTGCTGCCGAAATACATCATGGCCAGCGGGAAGGCTTCCATGTGCGCAAACAGCATGGGCACACCATGTGCCTTGCTGAAGCCGCACACCTTGGCGTAGGCCGCGACCTTCTTGGCATCGACCACCACGCGCGGGCGCACGTAGGTGACCTCTGGCAAGGCATCCACCGGGCCGGAGCGCTTGCTGCTGGAGCGCAAGGCACCCAGGTTCAGCGCGATGGCACTGGGCAGCTTGTTGACTTCGATGATCTTCATGATCTGGTCGTCGTCGTGGATCAAGCGCCAATCAGGCTCTGACCGCAGACACGGATCACGTTGTTCGTGACACCTGCGGAGGCCGGGCTGGCGTACCAGCCGATGGCTTCAGCCACGTCCACAGGCTGACCGCCCTGGCTCATGGAGTTCATGCGACGACCGGCTTCACGGATGGCAAACGGGATGGCAGCGGTCATCTGGGTTTCGATGAAGCCAGGCGCCACGGCGTTGATGGTGATGCCATGTTCGGCAAACACGGGGGCGCTGCTGTTGACCATGCCGATCACACCGGCCTTGGAGACGGCGTAGTTGGTCTGGCCCATGTTGCCGGCGATGCCGGAAATGGACGACACACAGATGATGCGGCCACCGGCCTTCAGGGCACCCGAGCTCACCAGGGCTTCATTGATGCGTTCCTGTGTCGACAGGTTCACGTTCACCACCAGTTGCCACAGGTGTTCCTTCATGTTGGCGATGGTCTTGTCGCGGGTGATGCCGGCGTTGTGCACGACCACGTCCCAGCCGCCTTGCGCCTTGGCTGCATCCACCAGTTTCTGAGGTGCGTCGGCGGCGCCGATGTCCAGGGCCAGTGCGGTGCCACCCAGCTTCTTGGCCACTTCATTGAGGCCTTCCTGAGCCTGAGGCACGTCCAGGCAGATCACCTGGGCGCCGTCACGGGCCATCACTTCGGCAATCGCTGCACCGATACCACGCGAGGCACCGGTCACCAGCACCTTCTTGCCGGCCAGAGGCAGGTTCCAGTCCTTGGGCACGACCAGGTCGCCCACGGGCTTGCCCACATGCATCACCTGAGCCGACACATAGGCCGACTTGGGCGACAGCAGGAAGCGCAGGGTGGACTCGATGTTGCCTTCGGCGCCTTCAGAAACGTACACCAGGTTGGCGTTGATGCCCTTCTTGAGTTCCTTGCCCAGCGAACGGGTCAGGCCTTCCAGCGAACGCTGGATGGTGGCCTTGCGGGGTGACTTGCACTCTGCGGGTGGGCGACCCAGGATGACCACACGGCCGCAAGGCAGCACCGAGCGGGCGGCGTCGTGGAAGAACCAGTACAGGGCGTCGGACTGGGTGCTGTCGTCCAGACCGGTTGCATCAAACACCAGGCACTTGACCTTTTCGCCAGGCTGGCCGTTGCCGCCCCAACGACCGGTCGTCAGGCCAGCCTTGTTGGCCACCGACACCCACTGAGGCAGCTTTTCATGCGCCAGGCTCTGTGCACCGACGCTCTTGAAGAAAGCTGCCAGGGCGTCCAGCAGCTGAGGCTCGCCACCACCACCGATCAGAACCGTGCCTTGAATGACGGGTTGGCCGGCCTTGTAACGCTCCAGCTGCAACGGCTTGGGCAGCCCCAGGGCATTGATGAGCTTGGCGCCCATGGGCGAGTTGGCAAAGTCAAGGTAACCGTCTTTCATACGAGACACTCTTCGGTGGTTGAGCCTGCGGACGTGAACAGTCCTGCCATGGCTGGTTGAAAACGCGGCTTGCTCAAACGGCAAGCCTTCTGGTCAAGCCCACGCCAGATCGGTGTGGGCTTTCCTGTCAGACCGGGGGACAGACAAGAAATCGGGTTCATGGTCGGGTGCCGCAGCGTTCAGGCATTCGCCGGCGCAGGCGCCTGGGCATCGTTGGCAGAGGCAGCAGCACCTGGGCCAATGCCGGCGACACCCGGCAGATTGGCCATCGCACCAAACTGAATGGCTTCATTGGGCCCGGGCAGCGGCGCCTTGAGCGCGGCGACCATCAGTGAAGCCAGGCGCGACAGGATGACGGCTTCGTGATCGCCCTGCTGCTGCGTGAATTCGCGGATCAGGCGCTGCGTGTTGCCCCCGGCCAGGATGCCGGACAAGGCCCCCATGGCGAAGTTCAGGCGAAAGCCCAGGTCCTCGCGGCTGAGTTCGGGCAAGGCGCGCTGGAAAGCAAAGAAGAAACGACCGAGCGTCTGGATGTAGTGCGTGTTGATGAAGTCGCGCACGACGGGCGATGGGTCGGTGTACGAGCGCCCCAGAAAGTGCAGATAGCGGTCCGCCTGAGGCTCGTCGCTGCGGAAGATGCGTACGGCGGGCAGGAACAGGGCGACCAGGATGTGTTCGCAGGTGAGCTTGTCACCCAGGTTGGCCTCGAAGGCATCCAGCATGGCCACGCGCTGCTCGTTGAGCGGATCGAGACGACGTGCCAGCACGGCCTGGATCAGGGCGTCCTTGCTGCCGAAGTGGTAGTTCACGGCGGCCAGGTTGACGCCAGCTGCACTGGTGATCTGACGCATTGACATGGACTCGAAGCCGCCTGTGACGAACAGGGTCTCCGCGGCATCCAGAATGCGCGTTTTCGTATCGGCAGGCGACAGACGGGTCGAGGCCTGGGGCATGGTCAACGGGTCTCCACGGTACACACTGTACGAACGTTTCAAACGTCCGTTTTATCGTTGGGTGCGTATGGTATGTCAGACCGGCGCCTTTGCAACAACCCTCGCCATAGAAATTTGTCAATTCCCCCAATCCCCGGGGGCGAGCAGGCGTGCAATGCGTGATTTATTCCTCAGCCTGTCATTTCCGGACCCCATCCGGCTCGCATGGCCCCTTGGGTAATCGCACGCCCCAGACGATGGGCACCACGCCTTTGACGCGAGGAGGAGGCACCAAGGCCATCTCCGGCGTGTGGATCACGTCAGGCGGCAGTTGCTGAGCGAGGTGACGCATGACCACACTGCCCTTGGCCTCCATGTCCGCCTCGTCGATCCAGGGGCTGTCTTGCTTGGGGCCCGTCTGACGCACCGCCGGGAAGCCTCGGCCATAGGCAGACAACTGCCCCCCTTCAAAAAACGGGGCATCTGCATATCGCAGCGCGCATCCGGGCGCAAGCGCCTGCCAATCTGCCTGAACACGGTCAGCCAGTTCCTGCGCCGGATAGCCTTGCACGGCACCAGGCGCATGCAGGCGCTGCCCGGCTGGCGAGGCCGCCACCACCAGCATCACGCCTTGAAACAAGGCCACGGTCAACAGCAGGGCGCGCGTGCGGCTCCTGGCAAACTGGCCGCCAAACCAGGCCACCAGCGCGATGGCCATGAACTGAAACGTCTGCACACCCCACTGCGCGTGCAGTTTGGCGCCTCCGAAAATGCCCATGGCCAGTACAAAGGCGATGGGCACAAAGAGCAACCCTTCCACCCAGGCGCGTATGAAAGCATGGTTGTCACCCCTCGCGCTGTGCGCATTCGCTTGCGTGCCGGCCTGACCGTATGAACGCGCCACCCAGATCATCAGCACCAACAGCGCCGGCGCCAGCATGCGCAGTTCGGACACGATGAACTGCCCCATCCGCATGGACTCGCCCTCGGCCTCGCCGCTGCCAAGTTGGTGGGTGGCATACGTCAGCGCATTGGTGTGGCCGGTCGCCATCCAAAGCAAGGGGGCCGCGCTCACGAGGGCACCCAGCAGAACCGCCATGGCCGCCCCTTTGCGGGCCGCCAGGCTTTCCATGACGCCGCTGCGCCACAACGCCCACAAGATGCCGACCAGCGGTACGGCAGCCTGCAGTTTGGTGGACATGGCCAGGCCAGCCCCGAGACCGACGCCCGCCCAGGCCCATTGCTCGCCACGGCGAGCGGCACGTGCCGCGAAGTACACCGCCATGGACACTGTCATGACAAGCACGGTGTTGTGGTTGTAGATCCATGCACGCCAGCCAAATGGTTGCTGGAGCCCCCACAGACAGGCAGCAAACAGGGCCAGACGCGGCCCCATCAATTCGCGCGAAGCCAGATAGGTGAACACACCGGTCAGCCCGATGCACAAGGCAGACAGGCCATACAGAGTGGCCGGGCGCGGCGGCAGAAAGGTTTGCGCCAGCATGAACAACCATGTTGGCAAGGGCGGATGCTTGGGATAGCCCAGTTGCCACGAATGCGCCCACACGAACTGCTCCGCCATGTCGTGATGCAAGGCTGTGTGCGTGTGTGCAGACAGCGCCACCCAGGCTGCGACCAGCGCCAGAACACACCAGACAACCAACCAGGGCCTGTCCGGTGAACGGGCGGTTGCTGCTGCTGCGGTCGTGTCGGGCGAATGCAATGTTCTTGACATGCACGCGAGTCTAAACGCGCTAAAGTCTCTCCCGTCTGAGTTAAACGAACAGCGAGAGAGACACATCACCATGGCCACCATCCTGTACCTCACCCAGATCCAGTTCGAGTTCGGCGCGATCAAGTTGCTGGCATCCGAATGTGAGCGCGTGGGCATTCGCCGCCCCCTGATCGTGACCGACGCTGGCGTGCGTGCGGCGGGTGTATTGCAAAAGGCCCTGGATGCGCTGACCGGCCTGCCCGTGACCGTGTTCGATCAGACCCCGCCCAATCCCACGGAAGCCTCGGTGCGTGCCGCACATGAAGCCTGGAAGGCCAACCAGTGCGATGGCCTGATTGCTGTGGGCGGTGGCTCCAGCATTGACCTGGCCAAAGGCCTGGCCATCATGGCCACACACCCGGGCCCCTTGACCGAGTACGCGACCATTCTGGGTGGCTCGCCCAGGATCACCGCACAGGCTGCGCCGTTGATCGCCGTGCCGACCACAGCAGGTACGGGCAGCGAGGTCGCACGCGGGGCCATCGTGATCGTGGACGACGGGCGCAAGCTGGGCTTCCACTCCTGGAACCTGATGCCCAAGGCCGCCATCTGCGACCCTGAACTGACCCTGGGCCTGCCCCCTGCCCTGACCGCCGCCACCGGCATGGACGCCATCGCCCATTGCATGGAGACCTTCATGGCGCCGGCCTTCAACCCGCCTGCCGACGGCATTGCCCTGGATGGCCTGGAACGCGCCTGGCACCACATCGAGCGTGCCACCAAGGACGGCAGCGACCGGGAAGCCCGTCTCAACATGATGAGCGCCTCCATGCAGGGCGCGATGGCCTTCCAGAAGGGCCTGGGCGCCGTTCACAGCCTGAGCCACAGCCTGGGTGGCGTGAACCCCAAGCTGCACCACGGCACGCTGAACGCCATGTTCCTGCCTGAAGTCATCAAGTTCAACGCCGCGGCCGAATCCATCCAGAAGGAACGCCGACTGGAGCGCATGGCCCATGCCATGGGCTTGCGCAACGCAGCCGATATCCCGGAGGCCATCCGCGACATGAACGCCCGCCTGGGCCTGCCCAAGGGCCTGGCCGAACTGGGCGTGCAGCGTGAGTGGTTCGACAAGATCGTGACGGGCGCGCTGGCCGATCACTGCCACAAGACCAATCCCCGTATCGCCACGGCGGACGATTACATGGACCTGCTCTCGGCCTCGATGTGATCGCCCAGGCCGGGTGAGGCGCCCTCGCCCGGCGACGCCTCGCGCGTCACCATGATCTGGTCGATCTTGTAGCTGTCGACGTCCATCACCTCGAAGCGGAAGCCGCCCCAGGACACCGAATCGGTCCGCCTGGGGATGCGCCGCAGCATGACCATCATGAAGCCGGCGATGGTCTCGTAGTCTTCCTGATACGGCAGGCTGTCGAGATCGAGCGCGCGCAACACGTCCTCGATGGGCGTGATGCCATCAATGAGCCAGGAGTCGGCATCGCGCTGCACGATCTGCTCTTCATCGAGCGGCGCCATCAGGCTGCCCATCACGGTGCTCATCACATCGTTGATCGTGATGATGCCCACCACCAGGCTGTATTCGTTGACAATGACGGCAAAGTCCTCGAAGGCCTGCCTGAACTGCGTGAGCATCTCCGACAGGGTGATGCGGTCGGGCACCATCAGCACCTTCTTGATCAGACCTTCCGAATGCAAGGCAATGGGCTGGTTGTTCAACACGCGGCTGAGCAGGTCCTTCGAATCCACGTAACCCACCACATGGTCGATGTCGCCATCGCACACCAGGTAGGTCGAGTGCGGGTATTGGTCGATGCGGGCCTTGATCAGGGTCTCGCTGTCGTCGAGCAGGAAGTGGATGACGTGGTCACGCGCCGTCATGGAGCTGGTGACCAGGCGGGTGTCGAGCTCGAACACGTTTTCGATGACCCGGTGCTCGGCGCCGGCCAGCACACCGGCTTCGGCACCGGCCGCGGCCATGGCGAGGATGTCGTCTGGTGTGACCGCTTCGTCGCGGTGATCGGACAGGCCAAGCAGCTTGAACAGGGCATCGGTCAGGCGCTTGAACAACCAGACGATGGGCTTGAGCAAGCCGAGCACAAAGTGCATGGGGCCGACGACCCTCACGGCGACCTGCTCGGGGGCGCTCATGCCCAGGCGCTTGGGGAAGAGGTCTGCCAGCAGGATGAACAGGCTGGTCACCATCACGAACGATGCCACGGACGCCAGCGTTTCAGCATGCGTTGACGGCACCTGCAGGCGTTGCAGCAGGGGGGAAATCAAGGGGGCAAAGGCTTGCTCACCCACCACGCCGCCCAGGATGGCCACCGTATTCATGCCAATCTGGATGGCCGTGAAAAAGTCCCCAGGCTCGGCCTGCACGGCCAGGACTCGCTGCGCGCGCTGGTCGCCCCCATCCGCCATCTGGCGCAGGCGCAAACGCCTTGCCGCCGCCACGGACATCTCGGCGACAGAGAAAAAGGCACTGGCAGCAATCAGCGCTGCGATCAATAGAAGACTGGAGAGTGAATCCATCTGACCAGTGTAGCCACAAGCCTCGCCTCAGATCGGGCGCAACTCATCCGTCGGGCAGCCACGACGCAACCAATCCTGCCATTCGTCGGACAAGGCTTCGGCCGCCGCCACCGCCTGCGTCCACACCTTCACGCGCTGCTCGTAACTCATGCCCGCGAAGTCATTGCGATCCGGCAGCTTGCCGCCAGGCAAAGAGGCTACCCATTGCGGGCTGGGCGCCAGCAGGACCATGTTGTCCAGCCAGGGACTGGCCTTGTGGCGCCATTTCAAGGCCTTGTCCAGCCAGCCCGGCACCACGCGTTGTTGGAAGTGCGGATACAGCACCAGCCCCTGGTTCATGGCCGAGTAATGCCAGTGAAAGTGGTAATCCACGATACCGCCGTCCCAGTGTGAACCGGGCTTGGCACCGGGGATGTCGTTGACGGCTTCCAGCATGAAGGGGATGCTGCACGAGGCCAGCATGGCGGGCATGAAGTTGGAACGGTCCAGCTCGACGCGACCGGTTGGCAGGTCGTTCAGAGGCACGGGCAAGGCTTCGCCGGCGGTGGAGAACACCGTGCGCTCCAGGAACAGCCCCACTGCTTTTCTGGACATGGCATTGCCCAGTGCCAGGCCCGTGAAGCCGACCACCGTGCGCGACGGGGTACCCTTGCGCAGCACCTGACGCCCCCGCGAGGTCAGCACGTGCAACTGGTACCTGGGGTGTTGCAGCATGCCTGGCACGCTGTCGCCGAAGAAGTCACGCAGCGTGTCGATGAAGCCCGCCGTGATGCGCTTGGAACTCGGCATCTTGCGGCCGACTTCCGGCTCGATGTTCTGCTGGATGTAGCCGCTGGCCAGATCCTTGAAGGCCTTGAGCGGATCGGCCATGGCCGCCGTGGCCATGCGCCATGCACCAATCGATGCGCCCACCAGGTGCACCGTGTGCCCGCCTTGCGGCAACCAGTGTCCAAACAGGTGTTGGTCCAGATGGTTGAGGATGAGCCCTTTGGGACCCCCTGCCGCAGCCGGTACCAGCCGCACGTCTTGAGGTGACAAGCCATGAGACGCGATATGGCGGCGGGCCCGCTCGCCAACGTGAATGTGCAGTGCCTTCATGGGTGGCAAGAATACCTGAGCGTGCCAGAATGATCAGAATCCTGCTCGCTTCATCTGTATGAGCACCCCTACCCGTCGCCTCATCAACATCCCGATTCGCGTGGAAGCGGCCGCCCCCCGGCCAGCCCCGACGCATGCCCACCCGCATCATCATGAGCATGCCGCGCACGAAGAAGCTTCGGCGTCGTGTTGCAGCCATGACGATTGCTGTGCGCCTGGCGACCTGACAGCACCGGTCAGTGTGGCCAACAGCCAGGCCGCACCGGAGGGGGCTGACCGCATCCGCTTTCGGATCGACAAGATGGATTGCCCGACCGAAGAGCGACTGATCCGCAACCGGCTGGAGCCGATGGCTGGCGTGGTGCGGCTGGACTTCAACCTCATCGCGCGTGAACTGACCGTGTTTCACCAGTTGAAGGACACATCCACCCTGGCCGCGGCGCTCACCGAACTGGACATGGCGCCCACGCTGCTGGAGGTCGGGCAAAAAGCGGCACCGCTGCCTCAGGCCGTGCCCCTGCACATGAAGCTGCAACTGGCGTTGGCTGGCCTGGCGGCACTGGCAGCCGAGGTGCTGGACTGGCGTGAGGCGCCGCTCTGGGCCATCGCGCTTGCAGCGAGCCTGGCCGTCGCGCTGTCTGGCGGCCCGACGCTCAAGAAGGGCTGGATCGCCCTGCGCCACCTCACGCTCAACATCTACTTCCTGATGACGCTGGCAGTGCTGGGCGCCGTCCTGATCGGCAAGTGGTCCGAAGCCGCGATGGTGATCTTCCTGTTTGCCGTGGCTGAAGCCATCGAGGCCGTTTCACTGGAACACGCACGCAAGGCCATTCAATCGCTGAGCGCTTTGGCGCCCGACACGGCGAACATCTGGCGGCAAGGCCACTGGCAAAGCGTGCCGCTCGACGGTGTGGCGGAAGGTGAACGCATGATGGTGCGTGCCGGCGAGCGCATCGGCCTGGACGCGACCGTGCTCAAGGGCCCGGCAGCGCTCAATGAGGCACCCATCACCGGCGAGAGCATGCCCGTGGACAAGCACACAGGTGATCCGCTGTTTGCCGGCTCGATCGTGGTGGACGGTGTGGTGGAAGCCCAGGTCACAGCCACGGCCGGCCACAGCACGCTGGCACGCATTGCGGCGGCCATTCAGGAAGCACAGGCCCAGCGTGCGCCAACGCAGCGCTTTGTCGATCAGTTCGCGCGCTACTACACGCCTTCGGTGGTAGTGCTGGCGGTGCTGGTGGCCCTGCTGGGGCCCTGGCTGGCCGGTGGCGGCGCCTTGCACTGGGTCTACCAGGCCCTGGTGATGCTGGTGATTGCCTGCCCTTGTGCGCTGGTGGTGTCCACGCCCGTGACGGTGGTCAGCGGCCTGGCCAACGCGGCACGCCAGGGCATCCTCATCAAGGGCGGCGTGCATCTGGAGCAAGGCCGCCTGATCAAGGCCGTTGCGCTGGACAAGACCGGCACCCTCACGGCCGGGCGCCCCACACTGACCGACGTCATCACGCTCCAGCGGTACAACGCGCAAAACGCGCTGCGCATCGCCGCCAGCCTGGATCAGCACAGCAGCCACCCCATTGCCCAAGCGCTGGTCGCCGCCTGGCGCGAACGTGATCCGCACGGCGCCCTGGCCCCGGTCGAGCACTTTGATGTGCTGGCTGGCCGGGGGGTGAAAGGCCGGCTGCTGGATCAGCACTGGCAACTCGGCAACCACCGCCTGGTGGAGGAGCTGGGCTTGTGCTCGCCAGAGCTGGAGGCCCGCCTCGAAACGTTGGAAATCCAGGGCAAGACGGCCTTTGTGCTGCTCGATGAACAGGGCGCCGTCGCCATCCTGGCCATGGCGGACACGCTGCGCGCTGAAAGCCGACAAGCCATCGAAGCCTTGGATGCGTTGAACGTGAAAGCCGTGATGCTCACGGGCGACAACCAGGCCACCGCCGAGCACATTGCCAAGCAGGCCGGCATCACCGAAGTGCGCGGCAACATGCTGCCGGCCGACAAGCTCGATGCCATCAACCAGCTTGTCGCGGCGCATGGTGCCGTGGGCATGGTGGGCGATGGCGTCAACGACGCACCGGCGCTGGCGCGCGCGACCGTGGGCATCGCCATGGGCGCAGCAGGCACGGCCACCGCACTGGAAACGGCCGACGTGGCCATCATGGACGACGACCCGCGCAAGGTGGCCCAGTTCATCCGCCTGAGCCAGGCCACCAGCCGCGTGCTCAAGCAGAACATCGCCCTGGCCCTGGGGATCAAGGCCGTCTTCCTCGCGCTGGCACTGGGCAACCACGCCACTTTGTGGATGGCCGTGTTTGCCGACATGGGCGCCAGCCTGCTGGTCGTCTTCAACGGGCTGAGGCTCTTGCGCCTGAAAGCCTGAGCCCCCTCGACTCAGCGCTTGGGCTGCAGTTTGGCAAAGGCTGCCGCCATGGCGGACTGACCTTGAGGCTGAGGGGCTCCGCGCCCTGCCCCACCACCGCCAGGGCGCTCGTTGCGTGCAGCCGGCTTGAAGCTGTTGCCATCACGGGCACCGCCTGCTGCCTTCGGGCCGGTGGCGGCATCCAGCTTCATGGTCAGCGAAATACGCTGACGAGCCAGATCGACCTCCACCACCTTCACCTTGACGATGTCGCCCGTCTTGACGACCTCGCGGGCATCGGTGACGAACTTGTTGGACAACTGACTCACGTGCACCAGGCCATCCTGATGCACACCCAGGTCCACAAAGGCGCCGAACTGGGCCACGTTGCTGACGGTGCCCTCCAGGATCATGCCCTCCTTGAGGTCCTTGATGTCTTCCACGCCATCGTTGAAGCGGGCCACCTTGAAGTCAGGGCGAGGGTCACGGCCGGGCTTTTCCAGCTCGGCGATGATGTCCTTGACGGTGA
Organism: Aquabacterium sp.; assembly: GCF_036273115.1. Taxonomy (GTDB): domain Bacteria; phylum Pseudomonadota; class Gammaproteobacteria; order Burkholderiales; family Burkholderiaceae_C; genus Aquabacterium. The sequence goes on along the minus strand of NZ_DASUIN010000024.1, from coordinate 184,628 downwards.
TCACGCCGAACTTGTCATCGGCAAACAGCTCGGGCTTGAGCGTGCGCAGCACGTCGCTCTTGCCGATCAGCTCGGCAGCCGACTTGCCCGTTTTGGCCAGGATCTTTTCCACCACCGAGTAGGTCTCGGGGTGCACACCGGAAATGTCCAGCGGGTTGTCGCCATCACGGATGCGCAGAAAGCCCGCAGCCTGTTCGAAGGTCTTGGCGCCCAGGCCAGCCACGTCCATCAACTGCTTGCGGTTGCGGAAGGCACCATTGGCATCACGCCAGCGCACGATGCTGTTGGCCACGGCTGTGCTCAAGCCCGACACGCGCGACAGCAGCGGCGCCGAAGCCGTGTTGAGGTCTACCCCGACGGCGTTCACGCAGTCTTCCACCACGGCGTCCAGCGTGCGGGCCATTTCGCTCTGATTGACGTCGTGCTGGTACTGGCCCACACCGATGCTCTTGGGATCGATCTTCACCAGTTCGGCCAGGGGATCCTGCAGGCGGCGGGCAATCGACACCGCGCCACGCAGGCTCACATCCAGGTCGGGCAGCTCCTTGCTCGCGAACTCGGAGGCCGAGTACACCGAGGCTCCGGCCTCCGACACCACGACCTTTTCAATCGGCGTGCCTGGCGCCATCTGCTGGATGCGTTTGATGAGGTCGGCGGCCAGCTTGTCGGTCTCGCGGCTGGCCGTGCCGTTGCCGATGGCGATCAGGTTGACACCATGTGCGGCGCACAGGCGGCCCAAGGTGTGGATCGAACCTTCCCAGTCCTTGCGGGGCTCGTGCGGGTACACGGTGGAGGTGTCCAGCACCTTGCCGGTGTCGCTGACCACAGCCACCTTCACGCCGGTGCGGATGCCAGGGTCCAGACCCATCACCACGCGCTTGCCTGCGGGCGCAGCCAGCAGCAGGTCACGCAGGTTTTCGGCGAACACCTTGATGGCGGTGGCTTCAGCGGCTTCACGCAGTTTCGTGAACAGGTCGCGCTCCAGGCTCAGCGAGAGCTTGACCTTCCAGGTCCAGGCGATGCACTTGCGGATCAGGTCATCCGAGGGGCGCTTGGCATGGCTCCAGCCCAGGTGCACGGCGATGCGCCCTTCGGCCATGGTCGGCTTGCCGGGGACGACTTCCTCATCGAGCACCAGCTTGGCATCGAGGATCTCTTGCGTGCGGCCACGGAACACCGCCAGGGCACGGTGCGAGGGCACGGTGCGGATGGGCTCGTCGTAGTCGAAGTAATCGCGGAACTTGGCCACGTCGGGGTTGTTCTGGTCCTTGCCATCCATCAGCTTGGACTTGAACAGCCCTTCGGACCACAACCAGTCACGCATCTTGCCGATCAGGGTGGCGTCTTCGGCCCAGCGCTCCGACAGGATGTCGCGCACACCATCCAGTACGGCGTAGGCGTCAGCAAAGCCGCCGTCCGCGTTGATGAAGGCTGCGGCCTCTGCCTGCGGATCCAGCGCGGGATCGGCGAACAGCTTGTCGGCCAGTGGCTCCAGCCCTGCTTCACGGGCGATCATGCCCTTGGTGCGGCGCTTGGGCTTGAAGGGCAGGTAGAGGTCTTCCAGCTCCTGCTTGGTGGGCACGGCTTCGATGGCGGCGCGCAGTTCGGGCGTTAGCTTGCCCTGCTCTTCGATGCTCTTGAGTACGGCGGCGCGGCGGTCTTCGAGTTCGCGCAGATAGCCCAGACGCGCTTCCAGGTCACGCAGTTGCGTGTCGTCCAGGCCATCGGTGGCCTCCTTGCGGTAACGGGCGATGAAGGGCACGGTGGCGCCGCCATCCAGCAGGTCGACGGCAGCTTTGACTTGGGCGAGGCGAACCTTCAGTTCGGCCGCCAGTTGCATCAGGATCTTGTCCAAGAGAATGACCTTCTCGATAAGACTATGGGAGGGGGCGCAGTTTGCCACAGGCGCGCAGGCTGTTTGTGTCTGGCGTACCCCGATAATCTGAGCGTCAATCCTAACTTTTTCAGCCAAATGACAAGACTAGCCTCACTTGTGACGATCTCTGCGCTGTTGCTGACGGGATGCGCCATGACACCACGTGTGCCTGACAGCGTTCCATCCAATATGTCCATTCGCAAGGTGGCGGTCATATCCGTGACGGCCAGAACCTTTGCGCGTGCCTATACTGGCTTGACCGTATTCAATAACGAGTACGAAGAAATGGACATCCGCAGCTGGAAGGCAGACCAGTCCATCGAAAACCGTGCAAAGGACATTCTCAAAGACATGGGTATCGCGTCGGTGGACAACGACACGTCCATGGATGCATTCTTGGCGGTGAACGATCCTCGGGGCGGCTACCCGGATTGGGGCAAGGCGGCGCAACCCGCGCTGGCATATTGTGCAAAGCATGAACTGGATGCCTTGATCGTGCTTGCCCGCTCAAACGTTTGGGATTTCCTGGGGGAGACCAATCAATCTTTCAGCGGAGCAGGGATTTACGCACGCGGCCCGGTCAATAACGTATCCGTGTTGCACCTTGTCGCGGAGGCCGGTGTCATTGATTGCCAGACGGGCAAGGCGCTTGCCACCAGACGCTTGACGACGTCGAGCAGTGACAGCATGCGGGACATCATCAGTGCAACGCCCCGCATGCCCTCGCCGATGATTGAAGCCATGCGTCCCATGGCTCAATGGACCGACGAGCAGAAAACCCGTTACAAGGGCATGCTTGAGCGAGTGCTGAGTGCGCCCATGGAGCCTACGCTGCGCAAGCTGCTTGGTCAGCCCTGATCGGTGCAATGAGCGACAATAGCGGTTCTCAACTCTTGTCGCTCACCGCGCTCCTGCGGACACTCACTTCATGGCCCTGCTGCCCTACTCCCTGCCCAAATCCGTGCTGTTCAACCTGGACCCGGAGGCCGCACACGATCTGACCATGGCCGGCCTGGCCCGCTTCCAGAACACGCCACTGGCCTGCCTGTGGGGTGCGGACCGGGTGAGCGACCCCGTCGAGGTGGCGGGCATCACCTTCCCGAATCGCATCGGCATGGCAGCAGGCCTGGACAAGAACGGTCGCGTGATCGACGGCCTGGGCGCCATGGGCTTCGGCTTCGTCGAAGTGGGCACGGTGACACCCAAGGCCCAGCCAGGCAACCCCAAGCCCCGCATGTTCCGCCTGCCCGAGGCCAATGCGCTGATCAATCGCCTGGGTTTCAACAACGAAGGCCTGGACAGCTTCCTGGCCAACGTGAAGCGTGCTCAGTTCCGCCAGAAAGGCGGCATCCTGGGTCTGAACATCGGCAAGAACGCCGTCACGCCCATCGAGAATGCGGTCGACGACTACCTGATCTGCCTGGACGGCGTTTATCCCCACGCCGATTACGTCACGGTCAACATCTCGTCGCCCAACACCAAGAACCTGCGCGCCCTGCAAAGCGATGAAGCGCTGGATGACCTGCTGGGCAAGCTGCAAGCACGCCGTCAGGAACTGATCAAGCGCCATGGCCGTACCGTGCCCATGTTCGTGAAGATCGCGCCAGATCTGGATGAAACCCAGGTCGGCGTGATCGCCGCCACGCTGCAGAAGAATGGCATCGATGGCGTGATCGCCACGAACACCACGATCTCGCGCGAGGCTGTCAAAGGCATGAAGCATGCCGAGGAAACCGGTGGCCTGAGCGGCGCACCCGTGCTGGAAGCCAGCAATCAGGTGATCCGCCAGTTGCGAGCGGCGCTGGGCCCTCGCTACCCGATCATTGGCGTAGGCGGTGTGATGAGTGGCGCCGATGCCCGCTCCAAGCTGGATGCGGGCGCCGATCTGGTCCAGATCTACACCGGCCTGATCTACAAGGGCCCTGCCCTGGTCAAGGAGTGCGCGCAGGCGCTCAAGCTGGGCTGACGGCCTGGGGTGGTGCGGCGACCTTGCCGTCCACCAGGCGCATGGCCTGCTCCAGTGTCAGGCCGCATTCTTTGGCGGTCAGGCCCAGTGCGCGGGCGTAGCGCACATAGACCTGATGCAGCGCATGACTGGCCTTTTGGGCATCCAGCTCCTGTGTCTGCACGATCTCGTTGGCCAGACTGGCCACGCTTCGCAGCGTGTCTTCAGGTGAGGACGGCGTTCGTACCGGCGTGCTGCGATTCAAGGGCCGCGCAGCCTGGATCAGGCGCTCGTGCATGCCCCAGTGCTTGAGCACCGCCGCAGTCAGGTCATCCAGGTTGACGCCCAATACCGCGCCGGCAGCCGCTTCGATGGTCATGCCGGGTGTCGGGGCGGTGCTTTCGGCATCGGCCGGAGGGCCTGGCAGCATCAAGCGCTTGATCTGCATGCTCTCTTCCGGGAAGTGGTAGAGCACCAGCAACCAGCCTAGTCGCTGGGACATGGCGGCCACCGAGGCCTCCTCGTCGCTGATCGAAAATGGCGCCATCAGGCGAGCGATGTGCCCTGCCAGGCAGGTCAGGCGCAATTCCTTGCCCATGTCCAGAATGGCCTGGCTGCCCTCATCACCGGAAAGGCTGGTCTGGGCGCCCAGTGCGCCAGGCCAGGCGCGCACGCTGCCGGCCACCTTGCGCAGGCCTTGCTGGCCCAGCAGCATCACGGCACGCGACAGCGTGGTCACGCCATCGTCTGCGCTCTGGCTCTGGTAGGAGGCGACGTTGACGGCGCGCAGCATCTCCCAGCACAGTGCCGGGTTCTTGACGATGATGTCGACGAAGTCATCCACCCGCAGTGTTTCCTGCGACAGGGTGCCGATCAGTGCTCGCTCCGTGTTGGGCCGGCCGGGCAAGGCGCCCACCGAATTCAGCCGATCCAGCAGCAAGGCCAGGGGGCCGCCTGAATCTTCAGCGTTGGTTTTGATCCAGCCCTGCAGGGCACTGAGCAAGGTCCGCGCGTTCAGGTAGCGCTGCCGTTGTTGCCGATCGGTCGACCGGTTGACGATGGCGCGCAAGGTCTCCGGCACGGGGTGCGGCGTTGTCCAGGGCAATCGCACGATTTCCGTGCCAATGCGCGCAGCCGCACTGCCCAGATCCGGCTCATCCAGCGCGGGGCTGTTGACCAGCAGCCTGTAAGCCAGGAGGCCTACCATGAGCACATCGCGCTCGGCCGCTTGCCGAATCTGCTGGCGCCCATAGTGAGGCCGTGTGTACTGTCCAGGCGCCAAGGGTGCCAGGCCACAACTCAAACCGGCAATCGCTGCATGCCCGCTCTTGTCGATCAGGATGTTGTGCAAGGCGATGTCCTGATGGGCCACGCCAGCTTCGTGAGCATAGGCCAGCCCGTCCAGTACGTCGCACAGGATGACCACCACTTCCAGCGGTGTCAGTTGCGGACCGGAAGACACCCGCTCGAACAAGGAGACGCTCTGCCCTCGCCCATAACTCACGAAGGGCCAGCCCTCGTGCGCCGACACCTCCAGGACCTCGGTCAGATGGGGATGCTTGAGGCGGGCTCCCGCCAGCACCTCCTGCGTCCAGGCGTCCAGCTCCTTGCCTTTCTGGGGCTGAGCACGTGGCACGCAAAGGAGCACCTCCTGCTGCAAGCGCGGGTCCAGCGCCAGCCAGATGCCGGAGGCGTGACTGCGCCCGAGCATTTGTCGCAGCTCGAAGCGCCCGAAGTAGCGGGGCGCCGTGGTCGTGGGAGGCGAGACTGCGGCCATGTTGGTGTGCAGGCGGTGAATCCTCGGGGACGTGTGTATCCCCATGTAAACACCTTGATTGCACTACAGTGGCGCCATTGGCAAAACCCCGTCTAGGGGCTGAAACCCGGTCCTTTTTCACACTGTCCGGGTTGGCCGGGTCGCTATCCCCTCAGTCAAGGGGCACCCATTCCCCCGCACCGGTGATGAAGGCCGCCCGCACTGGCTCGTTGGGTTGCAAGGCCTCCACCGCTGCCACATAGCGCTGCATCTGCGCGCGATAGCTCGCCAGGGCCTGCGGCCTGTGCTGCAGCTTGTAGTCCAGTACCCACCATTCGCGTCCGGCTTCACGACGAACCGCCACCAGTCGGTCGATCCGCAATACCTGCTCGCCGTCATGCAGCGCGACCTCATTGCCAGCCCAATCCAGCTGCGCCGGATCCAGCCAGGCCTGCAGGCTCGGCGACTTCAGGATGGTGGTCGCCAGATGCAGTGCAGCATCGTGATGCTCAGGCGCCAGCTGCAAGGCCTTGGCCGCACTTTGCGTAGCCCTTGCGACGCGATCGGCCGTTCTGGCGGACAGCGGCAGCGGCGTGAGCCACTCCAGGGTGCGGTGAACCACCTGCCCCAGCAACTGCTGGACGCTGCTTTCTTCCACCACGCGACGTGTGTCGTCCGGCGCAGCGCTCAACGGCTGCAAGGCGGGGAGATTCAGGCTCTGCACCGTGGTTGATGGCGCCTCTGCAGGCACGCTGCGGCGTAAAGGTGTGGCGGGTTGCCAGACCTGTTCGGGGTCCATGGCCCCGCTGCTGGCCAGCCGCTGCCACCAGCTGCCCTCTGGCGAGCCACGCGGCTGCGTGCGGCTGAACACCAGTTGCTCGCGAGCACGGGTCAAGGCCACATAGAGCGCGTTCAACTCCTCGCGCAGATTGGCCGCGTGATCTTCTTCCAGGGTGCGGGCCAGGCTGGGCGGCGGGTTGCTCTGCGAGCGGATGAAGGCACAACGCCTGGGACGCTCATCGCTCTCGGGCCAGTCCACCATCAACGCATAACTGTCCTTGCGCGAGGGCTCCGGATCGGTATCGACCATGAACACCACCTTGGCCTCCAGGCCCTTGGCACCATGGATGGTCAGCAACTGCACGGCGTCGGCCTGTGCGCGGGGCGGCAGGTTCAAGGGCAGACGCTTGAGCGCACGCACCCAACGGTAGGGCGTCGCGTCACGGCCCGCGTCCATCTCCAGGCTTTGCGACAGCAGCGCATCAACATGGAACAAGGCCTGCACGCGCCGACTGGCCGGCACACAGCTCAGCAAACGCGCACGGTAGTCGCCATCGGTGACGATGCGCTCCAGCAAGTCATGGGGCGGCGCCACGCGCGCCAGCTCAGCCCAGCCCTTCAGCAAGGACGCGGCGCGCGCCATGGTGGCGGGGCAAGAAGCATCATCCACACCCCAATGCATCAAGGCGTCCCACCAGGACGTCTTGCGCTCTTTCTGGCGAACCTGCCAGGCCAGCCCCAGCAGATCGGCATCACTGGCGCCGAACAAGGGGCTCTTGAGGGCGTGTGCCAGCGCCAGGTCATGTTGCGGCGACACCAGCGCGTCCAGCACCGCGACCAGATCGCGCACCTCCGGCGTGTCGATCAGGCGCGTGTCCTCCGGTGCGATGTGGGGCACCCCGTGCTCGTCGAGCGCCTGGGCCACCATGCTCAGCGTGGCGCGCTTGCGGCTCAGCACATAAATGTCGGAGGGCGCCAGCCCATCGTTGAACACCATGGTGGCAATCGCCTGCGCCACTTGCTCGGCTTCGATTTCCTTGATGGTGGTGTGCGCCTGCTCGCGAGGCGTGATCAGGCTGTCTCGCCACGACGCCTCGGGCTCGTCCTTGGCTGCGGTGGTGCGCATGACCGATGGCAGGACACGGATCGTCGCCACGTCTTCGGAGGTCGTCGTGTGCGGCCTGAAGCCCGGAAAGCTGCCTTCTTCACAAGCCTGCCCCATGACCTTGTTGAGCGAGTCGATGATGCCGGGGGCATTGCGACGCGTGTGATCGCAGGCCAGCAGGTCGCCATCGAGCGCCTCCAATACGAAGTCCTTGGCGGCGCTGAAAACCCGTGGATCCGCGCGACGGAATCGGTAGATGCTTTGCTTGGGGTCACCCACCAGGAAGACGCTGATGGGCTGACGACCACTCTGCCCGCCCCCCGCGCCGGCATAAGCGGACAACCATGATTTGAGCGTCTGCCATTGCAAAGGGCTGGTGTCCTGGAACTCGTCCATCAACAACTGGCGCACCTGACTGTCCAACCGCTCCTGGACCCAGCCCGACAACTCGGGATCACCCAGGAGGCGGGCGGCGGCCAACTCCAGGTCCACCATGTCTGCCAGGCCACGTTCGGTCTTGAACCTGGCGTACTCCTCGAACAGCAGCCGAGACAAGCTCACCATGTGCCCATGCAGCACATGCCCCTCCTGCTGCGTGATGGCCAACTGCAAATCCATCAGCCAGGCTTGCGCCCACGCCAGGTCGGCCAGCTCACCCATCTTTTTGCGGGGCTCGCCCTTGTCCGTCAGCAAGACTTTGCGCAGAGCCTTGTGGCGCGCCTGCAGATCGGTCAGGCCCATGGCCTGCTCGATGGCCACGCCGGCCTTCTGTTGGGTGGGTGTCTTGCCGGTGGCGAGCTGCCTGGCCAGCGACCAGAATTGGTCTTGCACGCTGGCACGGCTCAAAGCCTCACACGGGTGTGACAGCCCTGCCCATTGCAGTGACCAGTCCGCGGCCGTCTCCACGCCATCGATCAGATGCCCGGCCTTGTCAGCCAGGCTCAGCTCCAGCCGGTTGTTCAAGGCCGTGTTCAACCACGCCTCGGTGTTGAAACGCCCGACCTCACGCACGATGGCCATGAAGGCCAGGTAGTCAACGCCTGCTTCGTTACCGGTGCGCTTGCTGGGTGATTGGGCATCCACCCGGCGCAGGAAGCGCCCCCACAACTCAGGCCAATGCTCACTGGTGTCTTCGACGAGGTTCAACTCAGGCGGCAGGCCCAGTTCGTTGAGGATGTCCAGCGGCGCGGCCTTCACCAGTCTGGAGAACCAGCCATGGATGGTGTGGATGTCCACGCCCCGCCCTTCGTCCAGCCAGCGCTCGTACAGTTGCTGCAGCTTGGGCACCATCGCGGCGATCTGAGCAGGTTGGACTCCGCGAATCCGCAACTCCATCTCGCGCCGCGCTTCACTGGCCTGCGCAAAGTCACGCAGCCAGCCATGCAGGCGCTCACGCATCTCACCCGCGGCCTTCTTGGTGAAGGTGATGGCCAGGATCTGGTTGGGCGGCACATCGTCCAGCAGGGCACGCAGGATGCGCGACACCAGCATCCACGTCTTGCCCGCGCCGGCGCAGGCTTCGACCACCACGCTGCGATGCGGATCGCACGCGACCTGGTAGAACAGATCGCTGGCGACGATCTGGCCATTGACTTCGTATGCGGCCTGGCTCATGCCTGCTCCTCCTGCATGGTCCAGTGGTCCTTTCTGCACAAGCCGCGCGCCTGGCAGAAGCTGCAGGCCATGCCTTCGCCCAATGCGGGCATGGCCTCGCCGGCGTGCAGCCGCGTCCAGTCTCTGGCCAGGCCATCCAGCAGCACCTGCGCACTGCGCTCCACATCGTGGTGGTCCAGCTGTTTCACGTCCTGCACATCCAGATGCAGGTAGGCGGCCTGCACAGCCCATTGGGGGTCGGACAAGGCCGCATAGAAGGCCAGTTGGGTGTCTTCCAGCGGCGTGGCGATCTTGCGCTTGAGACCATCCAGGCTACCCGTCTTGTAATCCAGCACGAGGTGCTGCCTGGCGCCTTCGTGATGACGCACATCGATGCGGTCAAGTTGCCCGTACAAACGCACTTTCAGGTCGTCCTGAATCTGCAGTTCACGTTGCTCGATGCGCTCGGCGTCCAGCATGGCCCACCCGCCTTCTTCGTGCTCTCGCAACCAGGTCACATAGGCGCAAGCCAGCCTGTCCAGATCGGCCTGGAAGGGCAGGAAATAAGGGCGCTGGCTGTCCCTGTCCAGGCCCATCTCCTTGATCACGCGCTGCGCGGCATCCAGCCAGGCCTGCACATCCTCGTCCGGCGTGCTGATGGCCAGTTGCCCCTGGCGCTGCGCATGAAAGCTGCGCAAGACCTCGTGCAACCAGATGCCGAAGTCCGACCTGTCCAAGCCTTCTTCGAGCTCGTCCTGCTCGCGCAAGCCCAGCACGCTGGTCGCGAAGAAACGATAGGGGCACTGACGCAAGGCCTCATACGATGTGGCCGTGACCTGCTCGGGCAAAGCCCAGCCTGCATCACGCAGTGTGGGCAAGGGGGTGCGCACGAAATGAACGTCTACGCCTGCGGCGACGCGCGCGTCACCTGCCTGTTCGATGCGCACGCCCTCCTGGGCCGACCAGCGCTCCAGCCAGGCACTGGGCTCCAGGGGCTCACTGCCTTGAGCATGGCGGTGCAGACACACCACACCGGGGCGGCTCATCAGCAGGTTGAATGCATCCCATTGAGCTGCGCGCTGCGTCACGGGCGTGGCCAGGTCCATGGCCTCGCACAGCTTGGTGCTCAGCCAGCCGGACTGGCTCCCCATGGCGCCCAGTTGCCGCTCGTCTGCACCTGGTAGCACGATGGCGTGGAAGGGCCGCAACACGGCGCGCGCCATCGGTGTGATCACCACATCCGCGGGTACATCAGGGGCTGGCGGGCGGAAGGTCGTGGCCTCCAGGACCGTCCCCACCCAGCGCACGAAGGACGGGCCGTCCAGTCGGGTCTGCGTGGACAGACCGGCCCAAAGACCCGCGGGCTGATCCGCGCTGTTCAGCGTGTCAAAACGCAAGGACTGCAAGGCCAGTTCGCCAGCTTCGTCGCCTTGCAAGGCCGTCAAGGCCCCGGCGCGTGACAAGGCCTCCTGCAAACCGAGCAGCCACTCCTTCAGCGATGGGCGCTTGGCTGACCACAGGCTTTGCAGCGGCGCCACCACGTGCACGGTCCAATGCCACAGCAGCACGGCGGCGGGCGGCATGGCCTGACGCCCGGTTGGCACCAGTTGAGCGCCCCCCTCGTCCGACAGATCCTGATCTTTGGCAGGCGGCACCTGCAAGCCCCAGGCCCCCAGCATGCCGTGGCGGCGACACCAACTCTCCAGTTCACCCACGGCGCGACTGAGTTGAATGCGCTCGGGCCTGGCGTGCTCGCCCTCGCCACTCGCCCAATCCAGCCAGCCGGATTTCAGCCAGTCCAGCAGGTCATCCGTGGACGCACGAGGATGCGAGGCCTGCAGCATGCGCGTCACCACCGCCGAGGCCCGCGTGGTCGACAGCAGCCAGCCTGTCTCGTCAGCCATCTGGATGCCTGCGCCTTCCAGCATGGCCCGCACGCGGCGAATGAGGCTGCGATCCAGAGCGATCAGGGCCACGGGCAAACCGACTTGACCCGAGTTGCCCTGACGGGCGTCATTGACCGCCGCGATCACCTGGGCTGCAGCCTGCTGAGCCTCGTCTTCGGCGTTCTGACAAGCGCAGGCCACAGGTGGCCGCGCCCTGCTCTGCCCCACTTGCTCGGCGCCGCCCAGGGCACTGCGCCACAAGACGGGCACGCCCTGCTCTGACAGATGTGCCATCACCCCCAGGGTCAGGTGGATTTCCGTACCCGGAGAGACGGCCTCGCCCGCGGTCACCACCACCAATGCGGAGGGCCGCAGTTCAAACAAGGGGTCTACCGGCAGCCCGCCCGCTGCGGTGGAGGCCGCCCATTCCAGCGCCCAGGCCAACAGGAGCTTTTCTCGCCCGCCCGGGCCTTGCGTGACGCTGCCGCCCATCGTCGCCCGAGCCAGTTCCAGATAGGCGGCACGTTGTGCGGGCGCAATGGACTGCATGCGCCGCACCCAGGTGTGTGCCGCGGCGACAACCTGGTCCAGGGCAAATTCAAATCCACGGCGATCCCGCTGCGCCCAGGCCTTGCCCCAGGCCTCGCTGCCCAGGCTTCGTCCTGCTTGCAGACGGTCCACGATGGCATCCAGCGTGACGGGCGGCAAACCCGCCTCGCCTGCCGTGTTGTCCGGCGACCAGGACCAGGCCAGGCCCTCTGACACGGCCGCGATCGTATCGATGCGGGGCAACCAACCGCCCACCGCGGCCATCCAGGCCTGACGCGCTGGCGACAACACCGCCCCCACAGGCAGCACGATCAGCGCGTCGCGTGGATCTGCCCCTTGCGCCTTCAGCCACGCAGCCGTGTCCCGGGCCCAGGCCTGCCAGCATTGCTCGGCGCTGTCCTGCGGCGCCCAGCGCCAGTGCCGAGGCTCAACGGCCATGCTGCGGGATTCAAAAAAGGTTCTGGCTATCGCGGTCATTGAAGAAGGTCTCTTGGAATGCGCCCGAACGGCCACATCTTCTGTGTCAGAATCTTTGCATTCCTGCTGGAGAAATCACCCGAGGGTGTCGCCATCGCGCCAGCATACTGAAGGATAGTTAAATGAGCAGCGACCTGATCAAACACATTTCCGACGCCTCTTTCGATGCCGACGTCCTGCAATCTGCCCAGCCCGTGCTGGTGGATTATTGGGCCGAATGGTGCGGCCCCTGCAAGATGATCGCCCCGATTCTGGACGAAGTGGCCACGAGCTACGCCGGTCGCCTCAATGTGGCCAAGATGAACGTGGACCAGAACCGTGAAGTGCCGGCCAAGTTCGGCATCCGCGGCATCCCCACGCTGATGATCTTCAAGGGTGGCCAGCTGGCTGCCACCAAGGTTGGCGCTCTGTCGAAGGCTCAATTGACCGCCTTCATCGACGGCAACCTGTGATTTTTCTGATCATTTCGTCCCTATAATGCGTCCACCGACTGATAGACTTCAGTCGGTGTTCGTCAAGCCAGCCTGATACTCAGGCGGCCGGTGCAGAGAATCAAACCGATATCTCGCTAGCGCACCACGACAAGCTCTCGGTCCGGTGCCCTTCGTGGCCAGGCCATTTGTCCGACATCCCTTTCGCCCACGATTCATCCACCTGCTCGGCGTAGCGTTGATTCTTTGACGCCTCACTGCCAGTCGGTTTCGTCCAGGGTCTCAATCCATGCATCTGTCAGAACTCAAGGCTTTGCACATCTCCAAACTCGTGGAGATGGCAGAAGGTCTGGAAATCGAGAATGTCTCTCGCATGCGCAAGCAGGAGTTGATGTTCGCCATCATGAAGAAGCGTGCCAAGGCCGGAGAACAGGTCTTTGGCGACGGTGTGCTCGAGGTGCTGCCGGACGGCTTCGGCTTCCTGCGCTCGCTGGACACCAGCTTCCTGGCCAGCACGGACGACATCTACCTGTCGCCCAGCCAGGTGCGCCGCTTCAACCTGCACACCGGTGACATGATCGAAGGCGAAGTGCGCGTCCCCAAGGACGGCGAACGTTACTTCGCGCTCGTGAAGGTCGACCGCGTCAACGGCCTGGCCCCCGAAGTCAACAAGAACAAGTTGATGTTCGAGAACCTGACGCCGCTGTTCCCCGACGAGCAGTTCAAGCTCGAACGCGAGACGGTCAAGAGCAATGACGACAACGTCACCAGCCGCATCATCGACCTGATCGCCCCCATCGGCAAAGGCCAACGCGCCCTGCTGGTCGCCCCGCCCAAGAGCGGCAAGACCGTGATGATGAAGAACCTGGCTCACGCCCTGGTTGCCAACCACCCCGAAGTGCATCTGATCATGCTGCTGGTGGACGAGCGCCCCGAGGAAGTGACCGAAATGCAGCGCACCGTGCGCGGCGAAGTCATCAGCTCGACGTTCGACGAGCCCGCCCAGCGTCACGTGCAGGTTGCCGAAATGGTGATCGAGCGCGCCAAGCGCCTGGTCGAACTCAAGATGGACGTGGTCATCCTGCTGGACTCCATCACCCGTCTGGCCCGCGCATACAACAACGTGCTGCCCTCTTCCGGCAAGGTCCTGTCTGGCGGTGTGGACTCCAACGCCCTGCAGCGCCCCAAGCGCTTCTTCGGCGCGGCCCGCAACATCGAAGAAGGCGGCTCGCTGACCATCATCGGCACCGCCCTGATCGACACCGGCAGCCGCATGGATGAAGTGATCTACGAAGAATTCAAGGGCACCGGCAATTGCGAAATCCACCTGGATCGCCGCATGGCCGAAAAGCGCGTGTACCCCTCGATCCTGATCAACAAGTCGGGCACGCGTCGCGAAGAGCTGCTGCTGAAGTCTGAAATCCTGCAAAAGAGTTGGATTCTGCGCAAGCTGCTCTACCCGATGGACGAAATCGAGGCGATGGAGTTCGTTCTGGACAAGATGCGCTCGACGAAGAACAACCACGATTTCTTCGACATGATGAGGCGTGGAGGCTAACCCCCTACGCGCTGCGCCCCCCCCTTTGAAAGGGGGCACCACTGGCGGACCGGCGAAGCCGGATCCGCGGTGGTCGCCTGGTGAAGAGTGCATTTTCCCCACCAGGCTCTCCAACAACTTGAATTCCCGTGCTAGAATCGCCGGTTTTCCGGCTGTCGGAAAGTGTCAGGCATGGTGCCTGATGGCTCCCGATGATGCAAACAGCAGCAAGAGGTTTTGATATGCCCAAACAAGGTATCCACCCTAACTACCGCGAAGTCGTTTTCGTGGACCAATCCAACGGTTTCAAGTTCGTGACCCGCTCGTGCGCTCCTACCAAGGAAACCATCAAGCTGGAAGACGGCCGTGAACTGCCCCTGTTCAAGCTGGAAACCTCGTCCGAATCGCACGCTTTCTACACTGGTACTCAGAAGTCCGTGGACTCCCTGGGCGGCCGCGTGGAAAAGTTCCGCACCAAGTTCGCTCAGTTCCGCAAGTAATCAGCCAAGCCGGGCATGGCTTCACAGCGCCCGGTTTTCTGGTTCACATCAAAAGGGTAGCTCTGGCTGCCCTTTTGCACTTCTGTATCAGCCCCATCGCCATGCGCGCAGCCTGAACCCTCCAGCATGAACACCCGTTCGCAGGCCCCGGTCATCTCACCCGCCCTGGTCACCCAGAAGGCGGTGCAGCGCCTGCCTCGATGGGCGCTCCTGCTGTTCTGCGCCGCCTACGTGATCCCTGGCCTGATTGGTCGGGACCCCTGGAAGAATGAGGACATCGCGTCCTTCGGCCACATGTGGAGCCTGGCGCTCGGCCAGGCATCCTGGCTGCACCCCAACGTCGGTGGCGTGTTGCCGACGTCTGGCGGCATCCTGCCCTACTGGCTGGGTGGCGCATTCATCTCCGTGTTGAGCCCCTGGGTCGACCCGGCGCTGGCCGCGCGCATCCCCTTCGCCCTGTTGCTGGTTGCCATCCTCGCCCTGACCTGGTATGCCTGCTACAACCTCGCCCTGACTGACGCCGCACAACCCCTGCCGCTGGCATTCGGGGGCGAAGCCAAGCCCCATGATTACGCGCGCGCCGTGGCCGATGGCGCCCTGCTCGCCCTGATCGCCAGCCTGGGCTTGCTGCAACTCGGCCATGAAACCACACCAGAGCTGCTGCAACTGACCGGCAGCACCTTGTTCCTGTTCAGCCTGTCAGCCGTCCAGCGCAAGCCACGCCAGGCCAGACTGGCCGCGTTGATGGCGTTGCCCGTGCTGGCCGCCAGCGGCAGCCCCGCTGTCGCGTCCCTGCTGGGCGTGGCGGGCATCGTCGTCTGTCTGCGTTCCAGCCACGCCCACATGAAAACCCACCTGAGCTGGGTGCTGATGTCCACGCTCCTCGCCATCGGGCTGGCCAGTGGATTGAGCGCAGCCGGGCTCTCCGGTTGGGGCTGGCGTGTCTCACCCGATTTCAGTCTCAAAGAGAATCTTCAACTCATCAGCTGGTTTACCTGGCCCACGCTGCCACTGGCCATCCTGACGATCTGGCACTGGCGCAGGCAGATCTGGCGGCGTCACATTGCGGTGCCGCTTCTGGCTGCTGCAGTAGGCTTTGCCGCGTCCATCGCCATGGGGGCCAACGAGCGTGCCTTGCTGGCAGCCTTGCCTCCGCTGGCCGTGCTCGCCGCTTTCGCGCTGCCCATCCTGCAGCGCAGCCTGGGATCCGCCATCGACTGGTTCTCGGTGTGTTTCTTCACCGCCTGTGCGGGCGGCATCTGGCTCATCTACCTGGCCATGCACAAGGGCGTGCCAGTGAAGGTGGCCGCCAATGTGGCCAAGCTGGTGCCAGGTTACGTCTCACACTTTTCCTGGCTGGCCCTGATCCCTGCCGTTCTGGGCACGCTGCTGTGGCTGGGTCTGGTGAGGTGGCGCACGGCCAGGCAGGCCCATGCGCTCTGGAAGAGCCTCGTCTTGCCAGCCGGTGGCGTGGCCTTGTGCTGGCTCCTGTTCATGACCTTGTGGCTGCCGTTGCTTGACCAGGCCAGGAGCTACAGACTGGCGCTTGTACGCATGGCCCCACATGTACCCTCAGGCAACCAGATCTGCGCGCCAGACGCACCCGTCGGCCTGTTGACGGCCATGGAGTACTTCGGGCATTACCGCGTCAACGGTTTGCCTCAGCCCGAGCTGGGCGGCAAGGCCAATTGCCCATGGCTCGTGCTGCGCATCCCTGCACATACTGCCGCGCCCGCCGTGGCGAACTGGCACAAGGTGGTTCAATACAACCAGCGCACGCACAACTCCGAGCAGATCGTCATCTACAAGCGCGCCGCGCCACGTGGTGCAGCCACCCAGGACTGAGCTGCGCGCTGCTGACTGACGTTGAGCCAGCCAGCCGCCGGGCAGCTCAAACCAGGCGAACCCGCACGCTCGGAACGCTCAAGGTAAACGTCGAGCCCTTGCCCGATTCACTGGTGATGCGCAACTCGCCGCCGTGGCGCTGAACCACGTGCTTCACGATGGACAGGCCCAACCCGGTGCCGCCAGTTTCGCGCGATCGGCTGCCGTCTACACGGTAGAAGCGCTCCGTCAGGCGCGGGATGTGCTCGGGCGCGATGCCAATGCCACCATCCTTCACACTGAACTCCGCGCCTCCGTCCGGCAGGCTCAGCCACTTCACGTCGATGCCTTTGCCTTCAGGGGTATAGCGCACGGCATTGGACACAAGGTTGCCCATGGCGCTGAGCCATTCGCTTTCGATGCCCGCGATCTCGCAGTGCTTGCCACCAGTCTCGGTGATGAAATGCATGGGGTGGCGCTCACGAGACAAGGCGCGGCCGTCGGTTTCAATGCGCTCCATGAGCGCATCGACCTTGATCCACCGGTCTGATGCCGGCCGGGGGCTGCCTTCGATCTGAGCCAGCGTCAGGAGATCGCTGACCAGCCCCTGCATGCGATCGGCCTGCTGTGTCATCAAGGTGATCACGCGCTTGCGCTCAACTTCCGTCAAGGGCAAGGAACCCAAAGTCTCGATGAAACCGTTGAGGACGGTGAGGGGCGTGCGAATCTCGTGAGACACGTTGGCCACGAAGTCCCTGCGCATGGTGTCCGAACGTTCCCGCTCCGTGATGTCCTGAGACAGCACCAGCTTCAAACCATCGCCATACACGCGCACCAGAATCTGCAGCACCGTTTGCGTGCCATGGCTCATCTGGCACTTCACCACATCCCGGTAATCACCGGCAGCCAGATACTGCACGAAAGCAGGCTGGCGAACCAGATTGGTCACCCGTTGCATCAGGTCTCTCTGCGGGTTCAAACCAAAGTGATCGGCGGCGGCCGAACTGATCCAGGTGATCTGGTCATTTGCATCCAGCAGCATCACGCCATTGGGCGAAGCCTCGATGGCCGACAGAAACTCATGCAGACGCGCCTGCTCCTGGGCAATGCGCTCGTCTTTGAGATGAACCACGCGCTGAACACGGTATGCCACTTCGCCCCACATGCCAGGCAGTGCCGGTGGTGCCGCCTCAGGCGTGCGCAGCCAGTCCAGCAGCCTGTGTCCTTTGAGCGTGTCGTTCACGGACAGGATCAGCACCGCTGAAGCCGCTGCCGCCATGCACGTGGTCGCCGGGTACCCGATCTGTTTGCCAAACCACCAACCCGCGAAACCACCAGCCGACGCCGCCAACAGGCGCGCGCCCACACGTGACAACAGCCACGAATCGCTTGTATCCACGATGTCTCTTTATGAAGAGGAAACTCAGGCAGCAGCGTCCGCCACCTGTTGCGTCAGGCGATAACCTGCGCCCCGTACCGTTTCGATCAGCTGTGAACGCTGAACGGGTGACAAAGCCTCGCGCAGACGCTTCACGTGCACGTCCACGGTACGCTCTTCGATGAAGACATGATCACCCCAGACGCGGTCCAGCAACTGCGCACGGCTGTGCACACGCTCGGGATGCGTCATGAAGAAGTGCAGCAGCTTGAATTCGGTCGGCCCGATCTTGATTTCATGCTCGCCGCGGCAAACGCGACGCGTGGCTGGATCGAGGCGCAGGCCTGCCACTTCCACCGCTGCGTCCAGTGCCTGAGGCGCCTTGCGACGCAGGACGGCCCGCACACGGGCCATCAGCTCGTGCGTCGAAAAGGGCTTGGTCAGGTAATCATCGGCACCGGCATCCAGGCCAGCCACCTTGTCCACCTCTTCGGCACGCGCCGTGAGCATGATGATGGGCAGATCGCGGGTGCGTGTGGCACCACGCCAGCGCTTGGCCAATGCCAGCCCCGACTGCCCTGGCAGCATCCAGTCCAGCAGGACCAGATCGGGCAGAACCTTGTCGAGTTCATTCTGCGCTTCATCGGCGTTGTGGGCCACGACCACATCAAAGCCCGAATGACGCAGGTTCAGGGCGATCAACTCGGCGATCGCCATTTCATCTTCAACAACCAGCACACGACTCATGAAGTGTTCTCCGTGCTTGCGCTTTAGTGGGTTGAGTTACTTGATGATCGACTCAACCGCCTCGGGCGTGTTGTGCCGCACATCGGTACCCTTGACGATGTAGATGACCTGCTCGGCCAGGTTCTTGGCATGGTCGCCCACGCGCTCGATGGCTTTGGCCACGAACACCAGGTCGATCGACGCAGAGATCGTGCGTGGGTCTTCCATCATGTAAGTGATGAGCTTGCGCATCAGGCCATCGAACTCGGCGTCAATCTCGTTGTCGCTCTTGATGACCTCCAGGGCAGTCTGCGTGTCCAGACGCGCAAACGCATCCAGTGCACGACGCAGCGACGCCGTGGCCAGCGAGGCCTCGAACGACACATCGCTCACGGGCAGACGCAGGCGGCTCGACACACCCGTGTTGATCAGGCGCTGCACCGTGCGTGCAATGCGTGCGGCCTCATCGCCTACGCGCTCCAGGTTGCCAATCGTCTTGGAGATCGCGATCAGCAGACGCAGGTCTCGTGCGGTGGGTTGACGGCGCGCGATGATGGTGGACAGATCTGCGTCGATGTCCATCTCCATCTGGTTGACGCGCTCCTCGCCCTGCAGCACCTGCGTGGCCGTGTCACCGCTGAAATGCGTCAAGGCATAGATGGCCTGCGCGACCTGAGATTCAACCAGACCACCCATTTCCAGCACGCGTGTGGAAATGCCGCTGAGTTCGACATCAAACTGGCTGGACAAATGCTTCTCGGACATACGAAGATTCCTTTGAAAACCTGTTTTTGATATTGGTGGGATCAACCTTCATCAGCCGAAGCGGCCGGTGATGTAGTCCTCGGTTTCCGTACGCTTGGGCTTCATGAAGATGTCGGTGGTGGCACCGAATTCGATCAACTCGCCCAGGTACATATAGGCCGTGTAGTCCGAGCAACGTGCAGCCTGCTGCATGTTGTGGGTCACGATCAGCACGGTGTAATCGTTCTTCAACTCGTGGATCAGCTCTTCGATCTTGCCGGTCGAGATCGGATCCAGGGCGGAACAAGGTTCGTCCAGCAGCAGCACTTCGGGCTTGATGGCAATGCCGCGTGCGATGCACAAACGCTGCTGTTGACCACCCGACAGACCGGAGCCGCTCTGATTGAGCTTGTCCTTCACCTCGTTCCACAGCGCAGCCTTCTTGAGCGCCCATTCCACGCGCTCATCCATTTCAACGCGTGACAGGTTCTCGAACAGGCGCACACCGAAGGCGATGTTCTCGTAGATCGACATGGGGAACGGTGTCGGCTTCTGGAACACCATGCCGACGCGCGCACGGATCAGCGACACGTCTTCCTTGGTCTTCAGAATGTCCTGGCCGTCCAGCAGGATCTGCCCTTCGGCGCGCTGCTCGGGATAGAGCTCGAACATGCGGTTGAAGGTGCGCAACAGCGTTGACTTGCCGCAACCCGATGGGCCGATGAAGGCCGTCACCTTGTTTTCGGGCAATTCCATGTTCACGTTCTTGAGCGCGTGAAACTTGCCGTAATAGAAGTTCAGATTGCGCACGGCCAGCTTGGCCTTGGCGGGGGTCTGGGTTTGAACCTTGGCATCCATGGTGCAGGGTCTTTCGTGAAACTTGTGAAGCCGCGCCAATCAGCGCTGACGGAACATCGTGCGGGCGATGATGTTGAGCACAAGCACGCCGGCCGTGATCAGGAACACCCCAGCCCAGGCCAGCTTCTGCCAGTTCTCGTAGGGGCTCATCGCGAATTTGAAAATCGTCACAGGCAGGCTGGCCATCGGATGGCTGAGGTCTGCCGACCAGAACTGGTTGGACAAGGCCGTGAACAGCAAGGGCGCCGTTTCACCGGAAATGCGCGCCACCGCCAGCAAGATGCCGGTGATCACACCTGCACGAGCCGACTTCAGGGTGATCGTCAGGATCACGCGCCACTTGGGGGTTCCCAGCGCATAAGCAGCCTCACGCAGCGCATTGGGCACCAGCGAGAGCATGTTCTCCGTGGTGCGGATCACCACCGGCACCACGATCAGCGCCAGTGCCAGCACGCCAGCCCAACCCGAGAACGAGTGCATGCGCGCCACGACCATCGAGTAGATGAACAGGCCCACCACGATGGATGGCGCAGACAGCAGGATGTCGTTGATGAAACGGGTGACGCTGCCCAGCCAGCCTTTCTGGCCATACTCGGCCAGATAGACGCCGGCCATGATGCCCACCGGCGTGCCGATCAGGGTGGCCAGCCCGACCATCATGAGCGAACCCATGATGGCATTGGCCAGACCGCCAGCCTCCTGTGGAGGGGGCGTCATCTGTGTGAAGGTGGCCAGGGTCAGGCCATCCACGCCCAGGCGAACCGTCTCGACCAGGATCCAGATCAGCCACACCAGGCCGAAAGCCATGGCAGCCAGGGACAGGGTCAGGGCAATGAAATTGGTGCGTTTGCGGCCGGCATGACGACGGGCGCGCAGTGCTTGCAGTTCGGCGCTCATGCTCGCGCTCCTTCAGACTTCTTGAGACGGGCCAGCAAGACCTTGGAGAAAGCCAGGACCACGAAGGTGATGAAGAACAGGATCAAGCCCAGATAGATCAGCGAGGCCTGATGCAGTCCCTCACCGGCCTCCGCAAATTCGTTGGCCAGGGCAGACGTGATGCTGTTGGCCGCCTCGAAAACGGACAGCGAGTTGAGCTGGTTCATGTTGCCGATCACGAAAGTAACCGCCATCGTCTCGCCCAGGGCACGGCCCAGCCCCAGCATCACACCACCCACCACACCGGTCTTGGTATAGGGCAGCACGACCTTCCACACGACCTCCCAGGTGGTGGAGCCCAGGCCATAGGCCGACTCCTTCAACAGCGGAGGCGTCACTTCGAACACATCGCGCATCACCGAGGCAATGAAGGGGATGATCATGATGGCCAGGATGATGCCGGCCGACAAAATGCCGATGCCAACCGGGGCACCGCTGAACAGTGCGCCCAGATAAGGCACACCCTGTGTGGCACTTTGCAGCGGTTGCTGCACATAGGTAGCCAGCAGTGGACCGAACACCAGCAAGCCCCACATGCCATACACGATGGAGGGAACAGCTGCCAGCAATTCAACGGCAATACCCAGCGGGCGCTTCAACCACGAAGGCGACAACTCGGTCAGGAACATGGCGATCCCGAACGACACCGGCACCGCGATCAACAGCGCAATGAACGAGGTCATCAGCGTGCCGTAGATCATCACCAGGCCACCGAACTGCTCCTGGACGGGATCCCACTCGGTGCGCCACAGGAAACTGATGCCATAGGTCTTGATGGCAGGCCATGCGCCCACGATCAGGGAGCCGATGATGCCCAGCAACAGCGCCAGCGTCAGCAAGGCAGCAGCACGCGCCAGGCCGGCGAAAACGGCATCGGCCCAGGGAGCATTCACGCGGCGTGAGGGAGGATTCGTCATGGGGCGGCCCTTGGTGCCACGAGAAGGCTGAGCGTTGGCATCATCCATGTCAGCGGGAAGAATGGCAGTCATCGATTGCCTCCGTTGGCGGGGAACATCCGGATCATTGGCTACTTCAAAGAAAAACAGCGCCGGACACCTGCGAAACAAGTGCCCGGCAGCTTCGACACATCAGCGAAGGTCGATCACTTGTACGAAACGGCCTTGCCTGCGGTGTCGGCAATGCTGGACCATTGCTTGCGCACCAGGTCCTTGACCGATGCGGGCAGCGGCACGTACTCGAGTTCCGAAGCGGTCTTGTCACCGTTGACATAGGCCCACTCGAAGAACTTCAGGGTGCTCGAAGCTTGAGCAGGCTTGTCTTGCGACTTGTGCATCAGGATGAAGGTGGCACCGCTCAGTGGCCAGGCGTTCTTGTCGTTCTGGTTGGTCAGCACCTGGTAGAACGATTTGTTCCACTCGGCTGCCGCGGCCGCTGCCTTGAAGGTCGCATCATCAGGCTCGACGAAATTGCCGGCGGCATTCTTCAAGGCCACGTGCGACATCTTGTTCTGCTTGGCGTAGGCGTACTCGACATAGCCGATCGAGTTGGGCAGGCGCTGCACGAAAGCCGACACGCCTTCGTTGCCCTTGCCACCCGCACCAGTAGGCCAGTTCACGGCCGTACCTTCACCAACCTTGGCCTTCCATTCGGCGTTCACCTTGGACAGGTAGTTCGTGAAGATGAAGCTGGTGCCGGAGCCGTCTGCGCGACGAACAGGTGCGATGGCGGCATCAGGCAGCGCCACACCAGGGTTCAGAGCGACCAGTGCGGGATCATTCCACTTGGTGATCTTGCCGAGGTAGATGTTGCCCAGCACTTCACCGGTCATCTTCAGTTGGCCAGGGGTGATGCCCTTGATGTTCACGACAGGCACCACGCCACCGATCACGGTGGGGAACTGCACCAGGCCGTCCTTGGCCAGCTCTTCATCCTTGAGCGGCATGTCGGATGCACCGAAATCAACCGTCTTGGCCTTGATCTGTTTGATACCAGCGCCCGAACCAACGGACTGGTAATTGATGCGCACGTTGGTGGCCGTGTTGAACGCCGAAGCCCACTTGGCATACAGCGGCGCGGGGAAGGTGGCGCCAGCACCAGTGACGTCCTCGGCCATAGCAGCGCCGGAAACCAGAGCCAGGGCCACAGCCGCGGCGGTGCGAATCATCTTGAAGTTCATGTGAACGCCTTTCTTGTCATGTGACAGACAAATTTCCATGCGGCGAACTGTAGAGCGCGATTGTGACGCGTCTGTGACACCGATTTTCACAATCGTCATAAAAACACAGCCCCTATGGGCCATGGTTTTCGTGACAGGACAGTCACATATTGGTCACGTTACCGTCACATGACAAATCTATCGTGCCGGCGTGCCCCCAGACATCCCAGGGAGCAAACACCTTGTACGGAGACCCCTCATGACCATTCGCCGCCCCCACCTCCTGCTGAGCAGCCTGATCGCCTTGACCGTCACATTCGCGGGCTGCGCCAGCACCGAGGTCGCCTCGACACCCGCCAACGTGGTGGCCGCCGCCAGCAGCAACGCTGAATTGAGCACTTTCGCCAAACTGATCAAGCAGGCGGGACTCGAAAGCACGCTCGAAGGCGCTGGCCCTGTCACAGTATTCGCACCGTCCGACGAGGCCTTCAAGGCCATGCCGGCCGCAGCCCTGGACAAGCTGGCCAAGGATCCGGCGCAGCTGAAAGCCGTGCTGAACTACCACGTGCTGCCTGGTCTGATGAAGGCTGCCGACGTTGAAGGCAGCAAGCAGATCGCCACGGTCAACGGCGCCAAGGCCACCGTGTCCAAGGCTGGCGATTTCGTCACCATTGATGACGCACTGGTCACCAAGGCCGACATCGCCACCGGCAACGGCGTCATCCACGTCATCGATCGCCTGCTGACGCCTCCGAAGAAGTAAGACAGTCGCAGCCCACTCGCCCATGAAAAAAGCCGGCTTTGAGGGCCGGCTTTTTTTCGCCCGAAGAAATCCGATCAGGACTTCACGGCGTCAGCCAGCGCTTGCGCACATTGATCGGCCAGAGCGCGGTCTTCCGCCTCCACCATCACACGCAGCAAAGGCTCCGTACCCGAGGGACGAATCAGCACGCGGCCACGCCCGTTCAATTGCGCCAGCACGGTCTTCTGGGTGTCGGCCAGCTTGGCGCTGTTGCGCCAGTCCTGACCAGCCTGCAGTCGCACGTTGATCAGGCGCTGCGGGAACAGGTTGACCCCATCCAGCCATTGAGCCAGAGACTTGCCACTGCGCGCCACCGCCTGGAGAACCTGCAAGGCGCTGACGATGCCGTCACCGGTGGTGTGGCGGTCCAGTGCGATGAGGTGGCCGGAGCCCTCCCCGCCCAACTGCCAGCCACGGCAAACCAGTTCCTCCAGCACGTAGCGGTCACCCACCTTGGCGCGCACGAAATCGATACCTCGATTTTGCAAGGCCAGCTCGATGGCCATATTGGTCATGAGGGTACCCACCGCGCCCGGCACGGCCTCGCCCTGATCCAGGCGATCGGCCACCATCACGTAAAGCAGTTCGTCGCCGTTGTACAAGCGCCCTTGGGCATCCACCAGCTGCAGACGGTCGGCGTCCCCATCGAGCGCCACGCCGTAATGTGCGCCATGTTCCGCGACAGCCTTGACCAGCGCTTCGGGATGCGTGGCGCCCACGCCCTCGTTGATGTTGAGGCCGGTCGGCGCGCAGCCAATCGAGATGACTTCCGCACCGAGCTCATGGAACACCTCGGGCGCCACCTGGTAACCGGCGCCGTGAGCGGCATCCACCACCAGCTTCAGGCCCTTGAGCGACATGTTGGACGAGAAGGTGCTCTTGCAGAACTCGATGTAGCGGCCCCGCGCATCTTCGAGTCGGCGGGCCTTGCCCAGGTTCGCCGAATCAACCCAGCTGGGCGCATCATTCAAGGCCGCCTCAACCTCCTGCTCCCACTCGTCAGGCAACTTCTCGCCCTTGGCCGAGAAGAACTTGATGCCGTTGTCGGCAAACGGGTTGTGAGAGGCGCTGATAACCACCCCCAGATTCAATCGCAATGCGCGGGTCAGATAGGCCACGCCTGGCGTGGGCAGCGGCCCGGTCAGCAGCACATCGACCCCTGCAGAGGCAAAACCGGCCTCCAGTGCGGATTCCAGCATGTAGCCGGAGATGCGCGTGTCCTTGCCGATGAGCACCGTCGGGCGCTTCTCGGTGCGACGCAGCACCTGACCCACAGCGTGGCCAAGCCTCAGCACGAAATCAGGCGTGATCGGTGCCTGCCCCACTGTGCCGCGGATGCCATCAGTCCCAAAATATTGTCGAGCCATGTTTTATTGAATGAATTCGCACGATGCCGAGCTGCACATTGTGCCCCCGCTCATATATGTGAGTTACACAAATTTGATGCCTGCCAGACCTTCAGGGCATCCGCCGTCGCGCCGACGTCGTGAACGCGAACGATGCGCGCACCACGCGTGACAGCAGCCAGCGCCGCAGCCACGCTGGCCACCAGACGCTCCTCGACGGGCTTGCCCGTGATCTGACCCAGGGTTGATTTGCGAGACCAGCCCAGCAACAAAGGGCGGCCCAGATCCAGCAATTCTGCCTGACGCTTCAACAGTTCGATATTGTGCGCTGGCGTCTTGCCAAAGCCGATACCCGGATCCAGGGTGATGCGCGCCTCAGCCACACCGGCCTGGCGCAGGCTATCGAGTCGCTGTGACAGGTACTGCCGCACCTCGTCCACCACATCCGGATAGCAGGGGCGAGCCTGCATTGTGGCCGGGTCCCCCTGCATGTGCATGAGGCACACGCCGCATTGCCCGTGAGATGCGATCAGGTCCACTGCGCCAGGTGCTTCCAGCGCGCGGATGTCATTGATGATGTCGACCCCCAGGTCCAGCGCACGCCTCATGACCTCGGTCTTGCACGTATCCACAGAGACCGGCACACCCAGGCTCACGGCCACCTTCAGCACACCCTCCAGGCGCTGCCACTCCTCTTCCACGGTGAGTGTTGGTGCGCCGGGCCTGCTGGATTCGCCGCCGATGTCGAGGATGTCGGCCCCCTCCTGAATCAGCCGCTCACATTGGGCCAGGGCGCTGTCGGCGCTCAGGAATCTACCACCGTCGGAAAACGAATCCGGCGTGACATTGACGATGCCCATGATGAGAGGCCGCGCCAGATCAAGGTGAAAGCGGGAGGTTTGCCAGATGCTCATGTGCTCGATCAGAAATGGAAGCCGCCATGAAAAACGGGGCCGAAGCCCCGTCAGTGTGTACCAAAAGCTGCTGGATCAGACTGCAGCTGGTGCGCCGTCCGTGCTCACCGGGGGCTTGTTGCCACCGTTGGGACGGTTGGTGGGCGGCGTCCAGTCCTTGGGAGGACGGGGATCACGGCCTTCCATGATGTCATTGATCTGATCGGCGTCGATGGTTTCCCATTCGAGCAGGGCCTTGGCCATCGCGTGCATCTTGTCCTGGTTGTCTTCGATCAGCTTGCGCGCGGTGGCGTACTGCTCATCGATGATCTTGCGGATCTGCTTGTCCACCTTCTGCATGGTCTCTTCAGACATGTTGGTGGTCTTGGTGATCGAGCGACCCAGGAAGACTTCGCCTTCGTTGTCGGCATACACCACAGGGCCCAGTTCATCGGTCATGCCGTAGCGGGTGACCATGTCGCGGGCGATGGCCGTGGCACGTTCGAAGTCGTTCGACGCACCCGTGGTCATCTGGTTCATGAAGACTTCTTCGGCAATGCGACCACCAAACAACACCGAGATGGTGTCCAGCATGCGGGTCTTGTCCATGCTGTAGCGATCGCCTTCAGGCAACTGCATGGTCACGCCCAGCGCGCGACCACGCGGGATGATGGTGACCTTGTGGACAGGATCCGTCTTGGGCAGCAGGCGCGCCACCAGGGCGTGACCAGCTTCGTGATAAGCCGTGTTCTTGCGCTCTTCCTCTGGCATGACCATGGACTTGCGCTCGGGGCCCATCATGATCTTGTCCTTGGCCTTTTCGAAGTCCTGCATTTCGACCACACGACCGTTGCGACGTGCGGCAAACAAAGCAGCCTCGTTGACCAGGTTGGCCAGATCGGCACCAGAGAAGCCAGGGGTACCACGCGCCAGGATGTCGGCACGCACGTCCTGACCGACTGGCACCTTGCGGATGTGCACATTCAGGATCTGTTCGCGACCGCGAACATCAGGCAGGGTCACATAGACCTGACGGTCGAAACGACCTGGGCGCAGCAAGGCTGGATCCAGGATGTCGGGGCGGTTGGTCGCGGCAATCACGATCACACCCAGATTGGTTTCGAAGCCGTCCATCTCGACCAGCATCTGGTTGAGGGTCTGCTCGCGTTCGTCGTTACCACCACCCAGGCCTGCGCCACGATGGCGGCCCACGGCGTCGATTTCGTCCACAAAGATGATGCAAGGCGCATTCTTCTTGGCTTGCTCGAACATGTCGCGCACGCGGGCAGCGCCCACGCCGACGAACATTTCCACGAAGTCGGAACCGGAAATGGTGAAGAACGGCACCTTGGCTTCGCCCGCGATGGACTTGGCCAGCAGCGTCTTGCCGGTACCGGGAGGGCCGACCATCAGCACCCCACGTGGAATGCGACCGCCCAGCTTCTGGAACTTCTGCGGGTCACGCAGGAAGTCCACCAGTTCCTTGACTTCTTCCTTGGCCTCGTCACAACCCGCCACATCCGCAAAGGTGATGTTGTTGTTGGACTCGTCCAGCATGCGAGCGCGACTCTTGCCGAAGCTGAAAGCCCCGCCCTTGCCGCCGCCCTGCATCTGGCGCATGAAATAGATCCACACGCCGATCAACAGGATCATCGGGCCCCAGGACACCAGCAGGCTCATGATGAGCGAGGGTTCCTCGCGGGGCTTGACGTCGAATTTGACACCGTTGTTGATCAGATCACCCACCAGGCCACGGTCCAGGTAAGTGGCCGTGCTGCGGATGCGCTTGTCATCGGTGGTGGTTGCAATGATCTCGGTGCCGCCGCCGCCCTCCTGGAGCGTGACGCTCTTGATGCGTTTGGCGCGAACTTCTTCAAGGAAGTCCGAGTAGCCGATCTGGCTACCACCCGTACTGGCACGGTCGAACTGCTTGAACACGGTGAACAACACCAGCGCCACAACCAGCCAGACAGCAATCTTCGAGAACCATTGATTGTTCACCGCGGCTCCTTCAATCCATTCACACCCGCCGCGACTGACACTGTATGCATCAACCCACCGCGACAGGTCTCAAAAATCACATCTGAATTCGCCAATCTGACAAACGCTGGACGCAATCTTCGCGGTACATGGGGACAATTCTAGATCAGTCAAGAGAGACCCTGCAGATTTCGATACCCAGTGAAGCACCGCTTTTCAGCACTTAAAAGACGCCGATCAAGAAAATTCATCGGTTTTTGAGCCCGATACCCACGAGGAAGGTTTCCGCCGACTTGTCGCGCGAGGCTTTCGGCTTGATGGGCTTG
The DNA here is from genome assembly GCF_036273115.1 of Aquabacterium sp. Taxonomy (GTDB): domain Bacteria; phylum Pseudomonadota; class Gammaproteobacteria; order Burkholderiales; family Burkholderiaceae_C; genus Aquabacterium. Next base: position 156,264 of record NZ_DASUIN010000024.1, on the reverse strand, counting down.
ACCACACGGAAGTGCTCGCGAAACAGTTCGACCAGCTGGCTGTAACCACTACCGTGGAACACCTTGCATACCAATGCACCGTCCTTTTTGAGATGGTTTTGCGCGAAATCGATGGCAAGTTCGATCAAATGCGCGATACGGGCGCTATCTGACGACTCGATGCCGCTCAAATTGGGCGCCATGTCGGAGATGACCACGTCAACCGGGCGGTCGCCCACGGCTTCGCGCAACTGCGCCAGCACCGCGTCCTCGCGGAAATCGCCCTGAATGAAGTGCACGCCGTCCACAGGCTCGAAATCCAGCAGGTCCAGCGCGATGATGGTGCCGTTGAGCTGACCGGTCGCCGCCCCACCCGTTCCGGCGTCCTTCGGTGCGAACTTGCGGCGCACGTACTGGCTCCAGGCGCCGGGTGAGGCACCCAGGTCCACCACCAACTGGCCGGGTTTGAGCAGATGGAGGGCCTCGTCGATCTCCTTGAGCTTGTAAGCGGCGCGCGAACGGTAGCCCTCTTTACCTGCCAATTTGACGTAAGTGTCGTGGACATGGTCGTGCAACCATGCTTTGTTCACTTTTTTGCTTTTCGTTTGGACTTTCATGGCTCGATAATAGAGGGATGCCTGCTATTCAATTGACAACTGCCGAGCGCAAAGCCTATCGGGCTGATGCGCACCACCTTGACCCCGTCGTGATGATCGGCGGAGATGGCCTCACGCCCGCCGTACTGAAGGAAGCCGACAACGCACTCAAGGCCCATGGCCTGATCAAAGTGCGCGTGCTGGGCGATGACCGCGCCATCCGTGAAGAGATCTACGCCCAGATGTGCGACAAGCTCGACGCCGCACCAATCCAGCATATCGGCAAATTGCTGGTGCTGTGGCGCCCCATTCCCGAAAAAGCCCCCGCCGAAGCCCGTGAGGACCGAGGCGCCGGCCCGCGCGAGGTCAAGATCCTGAAGTTTTCCAAGAGCGGCTTGCGTCGCCCTGAGGTGAAGAAGGTTCAGGTCATGGGCAACCAGCGCGTAACTGCCGGCGGCCTGATCAAGCGCGCCAAGAAGCGCGTGGCCAGCAAGAAGCCGGGCTGATCAATCTGCTCGATTGGCTGTCAGGCGCCATGCCAGGCAGCCAACGAGCACGGCACGCAACCAGTACAGCACGGACGATATTCCGTGCAGCGCCCCGAAGGACAGCCTGGCAGGCTGCCCTGCCTTGACCGCTTCGATCATCGGGTGCATCACGAACTCGCCAAAGATGGCCAGGAACAAGGCCCCCAGGATGATCAGCAGATTGCCGGTCATCACCGTGGTCGTCTTGCCTGATTCGGCCAGATCCCGAACCCGACGACGCTCGATCATGAAGAGCACGATGGCGAAAGCCAGGCTGAGCTTCGCCTCGACGGTGAAGATGCGCCCGGCTGCCTTGCCTGCCAGTTCTCGCTCCAGCACCATGAACAGGCTGGGCGCAGCCACACCGCCCACAGCCAGCATCACACCTGTCCAGGTGGCGGCCAGCCATGCTTGAAAGCGCAACAACTTCATGCTGAGGTGCCCCGACCGCGATCAGACGTAGCGAACTTCGATGATTTCGTAGTTGCGCGCGCCACCCGGTGCCTGCACCGTGGCCACGTCGCCGGCTTCCTTGCCGATCAAGGCACGGGCAATGGGAGAACCAATGGAGATCTTGCCGTCCTTCAGATCGGCCTCGTCATCACCCACGATCTGGTAGACCACCACATCGCCGGTGCTTTCCACTTCCATTTCGACCGTGGCGCCGAAAACCACCCGGCCGCCGGCGTCCAGGGAGCTGGGGTCGATGATCTGGGCGGCCGACAGCTTGCCTTCGATCTCCTGAATGCGGCCTTCGATGAAGCCCTGCTTGTCCTTGGCGGCGTCGTACTCGGCGTTTTCAGAGAGGTCGCCCTGGGCACGGGCTTCGGCGATGGCCTGCACCACGGCAGGGCGCTCAACGTGCTTGAGGCGCTGCAACTCTTCCTTGAGCATTTCTGCGCCGCGCTTGGTAATGGGGATCGTGGACATAGTGCGTGTCTCTCTTGGCTCGAATCAGGCGCCCTGCTCCATCAACAACGTGAACAGGGCCTCACAAATGAACGGAGCCGCGACCTGACCATCCTGAAGACGGTGCCGGGCGCGGCCCTCGTAGCTTGTCTGCTTCTCTGACAGGAGGCAAAAGCCCTGTCAGAAACAGCAGTTTAGTGCAGTTTGGCGTGCAACTCTTGCAGTGAATACACCACCAGATCATCCTGGTGCTTCATGGCTTCCACAGCGGCTTCGCAGCCAGCCATGGTGGTGTAGTACGTCACGCGGTTGGCCAGGGCGGCCGTGCGGATGCTGCGCGAGTCGGCAATGGCCGTACGGGTTTCATCCACGGTCGTGAAGACCAACTGGATTTCACCGGCCTTGATGGCGTCAGCGATGTGCGGACGACCATCCTTGACCTTGTTGACCGGCTTGACAGGCACACCGGCCTCGGCAATCGCCGCAGCCGTGCCCTTGGTGGCCACCACGCTGAAGCCCAGGGCCACCAGTTCGCGGGCCACGTTCACGGCACGAGCCTTGTCGCCATCCTTGACCGAGATGCACACGGTGCCCTTTTCAGGCAGACGCGAACCGGCACCCAGCTGGCTCTTGAGCATGGCTTCACCGAAGGTGACGCCCACGCCCATGACCTCACCGGTCGAACGCATTTCAGGGCCGAGGACGGGGTCCACACCCGGGAACTTGTTGAACGGGAAGACGGCTTCCTTGACGGTGAAGTAAGGCGGCACGACCTCGCGAGGCGCCTTGCCATCCGGCGACTTCTGCGTACCCAGCTTCTGGCCAGCCATGCAGCGCGCTGCGATCTTGGCCAGGGGCTGACCCGTTGCCTTGGACACGTACGGCACCGTACGCGAAGCGCGGGGGTTCACTTCCAGCACGTAGACCGTGGCGTCGTCCAGACCCTTGGTCACGTCACCCTGGATGGCGAACTGTACGTTCATCAGACCAACCACGTTCAGGGCCTTGGCCATCAGGGCGGTCTGGCGACGCAGCTCTTCCTGCAGGGCTTGCGACAGCGTGTACGGAGGCAGCGAACAGGCGGAGTCACCGGAGTGCACGCCTGCTTGTTCGATGTGCTCCATGATGCCGCCGATCATGACGTCGGCGCCATCGGAGATGCAGTCCACGTCCACTTCAACGGCGTCGTTGAGGAAGCGGTCCAGCAGCACAGGCGACTTGTCGGAGACGCGGACGGCTTCGCGCATGTAGCGCTCCAGGTCCTTGTCACCGTGCACGATTTCCATCGCGCGGCCACCCAGCACGTAAGAAGGACGCACCACCAGGGGGTAGCCGATCTCTTGCGCCAGTTGCAGGGCAGCCTCTTCGGTACGCGCCGTGCGGTTGGGCGGCTGCTTCAGGCCCAGCTTGTGCAGCAGAGCCTGGAAGCGTTCACGGTCTTCGGCGATGTCGATGCTGTCAGGCGAGGTGCCGATGATGGGCACGCCATTGGCTTCGAGGTCGAGGGCCAGCTTCAAAGGCGTCTGACCGCCGTACTGCACGATCACGCCAACCGGCTTTTCCTTGTCGACGATTTCCAGCACATCTTCCAGCGTCACGGGCTCGAAGTACAGGCGGTCGGAAGTGTCGTAGTCGGTCGAGACGGTCTCGGGGTTGCAGTTGACCATGATGGTCTCGTAACCGTCTTCGCGCATGGCCAGTGCAGCGTGCACACAGCAGTAGTCGAACTCGATACCTTGACCGATGCGGTTCGGGCCACCGCCCAGCACCATGATCTTCTTCTTGTTGGTGGGTTCGGCTTCGCACTCGCCGCCTTCGTTCTCGTAGCACGAGTACATGTAGGCGGTTTGTGTGGCGAATTCGGCCGCGCAGGTGTCCACGCGCTTGTACACGGGGCGCACGCCCAGGGCGTGACGGGCCTTGCGCACAGCGTGTTGGTCGGTGCCCATCAGCTTGGCCAGGCGGCGATCCGAGAAGCCCTTCTTCTTCAGATAGCGCAGCTCTTCAGCGGTCAGCGACTCCAGCTTGCGGGCCTTGACGTCGGCTTCGGTCTTGATGATGTCTTCGATCTGAGCCAGGAACCAGGGGTCGACCTTGGTTTCTTCAAAGACTTCTTCCAGGCTCATGCCCAGACGGAAAGCGTCGCCCAGGAACAGGATGCGCTCGGGACCGGGGGTGCCGATCTCTTCGATCACTTCGTCCTTGTCGTTGCTGCGTTCGGTCAGGCCATCAATGCCGGTTTCCAGGCCACGCAGGGCCTTCTGGAAGGATTCCTGGAAGGTGCGGCCCATGGCCATCACTTCACCCACCGACTTCATCTGAGTGGTCAGACGGCTGTCAGCAGCGGGGAACTTCTCGAACGCGAAACGAGGAATCTTGGTGACCACGTAGTCGATCGAAGGCTCGAACGAGGCGGGGGTAGCACCACCAGTGATGTCGTTCTTGAGTTCGTCGAGGGTGTAGCCAACCGACAGCTTGGCTGCGATCTTGGCGATCGGGAAGCCGGTGGCCTTGGAGGCCAGGGCCGACGAACGCGACACACGTGGGTTCATTTCGATCACGATCATCCGGCCGTTGTCGGGGTTGATCGAGAACTGCACGTTCGAACCGCCGGTTTCCACGCCGATTTCGCGCAGGATGGCGATAGAGGCGTTACGCAGCAGTTGGTATTCGCGGTCGGTCAGTGTCTGGGCGGGGGCCACGGTGATGGAGTCACCGGTGTGGATGCCCATCGGGTCCAGGTTTTCGATCGAGCAAACGATGATGCAGTTGTCCGCCTTGTCGCGAACCACTTCCATTTCGTACTCTTTCCAACCGATCAGCGATTCTTCGATCAGCAGTTCGTTGGTTGGCGACAGGTCCAGACCACGCTTACAGATCTCTTCGAACTCTTCAGGGTTGTAGGCAATGCCGCCGCCGGTGCCGCCCAGCGTGAAGCTGGGGCGGATGACCATGGGGAAGCCAGAGCCACCGATTTCGGCCTGAATGCGCTTTTGCACCGCCCAGGCTTCTTCCATCGAGTGGGCAATGCCCGACTTGGCGGAATCCAGACCAATCTTGGTCATGGCTTCCTTGAACTTCTGGCGGTCTTCGGCCTTCTCGATCGCGTGCTCGTTGGCACCGATCATCTCGACCTTGTACTTGTCCAGCACGCCGTGCTTGTGCAGGTCGAGGGCGCAGTTCAGCGCGGTCTGACCACCCATGGTGGGCAAGATCGCGTCAGGACGTTCCTTGGCGATGATGCGCTCGACCACTTGCCACGTGATGGGCTCGATGTAGGTGACGTCGGCCGTGTTGGGGTCGGTCATGATGGTCGCAGGGTTGCTGTTGACCAGAATGACCTTGTAACCCTCTTCGCGCAGAGCCTTACAGGCTTGGGCGCCGGAGTAGTCGAATTCGCAGGCCTGACCGATGATGATCGGGCCGGCACCAATGATCAGGATGCTTTTAATGTCTTGACGCTTAGGCATTCTTCTTCTCCATCAATGCCACGAAGCGATCGAACAGATAGCTGATGTCATGCGGTCCGGGCGAGGCTTCAGGGTGACCCTGGAAGCAGAAAGCGGGTTTGTCGGTGCGGGCCAGGCCTTGCAGCGTGCCGTCGAACAGCGAGATGTGCGTGGCGCGCATGTTGGCAGGCAGGGTTTTGGCATCGACAGCAAAACCGTGGTTCTGGCTGGTGATGCTGACGCGACCGGTGTCCAAGTCCTTCACGGGGTGGTTGCCGCCGTGGTGGCCGAAAGGCATTTTGTAGGTCTTGGCACCCGAGGCCAAAGCCATGATCTGGTGACCCAGGCAGATCCCGAACGTGGGAATGCCGGTTTCGATCAGTTCCTTGGCAGCGGCAATCGCGTAGTCGCAAGGCTCGGGGTCGCCAGGGCCGTTGGACAGGAAGATGCCATCGGGGTTGTACTTCAGCGCTTCGGCTGCGGGGGTCTTGGCAGGCACCACAGTGACCTTGCAGCCGCGCTCGGCCAGCATGCGCAGGATGTTGCGCTTCACGCCGAAGTCGTAAGCCACCACGTGGAACTTGGCGTTTTCAACCTTGCCGAAGCCAGGCTTGCCGCCCAGTTGGGGGTTGGCCAGTTTCCATTCGGTTTCGGTCCAGTCGGCCACGTCGGTGCGGGTCACGACCTGAGCCAGGTCGAGGCCGGCCATGCTGGGGGCTGCCTTGGCCTTGGCCACTGCGTCGGCGATGACGGCATCAGTGACTTTTTCGCCAGCGGGCAAGGCCACGATGCAACCGTTCTGGGCACCCTTGGTGCGCAGAATGCGGGTCAGCTTACGGGTGTCGATGTTGGCAATGCCCACCGTGCCTTCGGCTTGCAAGTACTGCGACAGCGTTTGGCTCTGGCGGAAGTTAGATGCGCGGATGGGCAGGTCTTTGATGATCAGACCAGCGGCATGGACTTTCGAGGCTTCGACGTCTTCACCGTTCACGCCGTAGTTACCGATGTGCGGATACGTCAGGGTGACGATCTGCTTGCAGTAGCTCGGGTCGGTGAGGATTTCCTGGTAGCCGGTGATAGAGGTGTTGAACACCACTTCGCCAACTGTGTGACCGGCAGCGCCGATCGAAGTGCCTAGAAAGACCGTGCCGTCTGCGAGGGCCAGAAGAGCTTGGGGCAGTACGGGCAGCACGGGTTCATTCTCCGTTTGTAGTGCGCGCCCAGCTCTGCCCTTGTCTTGCAGGCCTTCTGGTAGCCAGAGGGCAGGCGCGACAAGTTCGAGTCCAGTGAAGGAAACGGTTCGGGTTTCGCTAGGCGGGGGGTTGATTGCGGGTAAACCTTAGGAGTATACCCGATCCCGGTGGCAGGTTACAGAGTTGTGACCGTGCATCAGCCACGACAAGGGGCAAAAAACGGAGTTCGCTCCCTGTACGATGGCCTGTATCCGTGGTTTTCCAATCATTTGACTGACCAGCACTGGAGCACATCATGAAGGGCGACGCGAAGGTTATCGAGTTCCTGAACGCACAGCTGAAAAACGAGCTCACTGCGACCAACCAGTACTTTCTGCATTACCGCATGCTGAAACATTGGGGCTTCGACAAGCTGGCCAAGAAAGAATACGAAGAGTCCATCGGCGAAATGAAGCATGCCGACAAGCTCATGGAGCGCATTTTTGCGCTTGACGGCCTACCTAACCTGCAAGACCTGGGTAAGTTGCTGATTGGTGAAGACGTTCCTGAGCTGCTGGCTTGTGACCTGAAGCTGGAAACCACCGCCCAGGGCACCGTGAAAGACGGCATTGCCCACTGCGAGTCGGTTCGTGATTACGTGTCGCGCGACCTGCTGCAGATGATCCTGAACGACACCGAAGAGCACATCGACTTCCTGGAAACCCAGCTGGAATTGATCGACAAGGTGGGCCTGCACAACTACCTGCAATCGCAAATGGGCGAACTGGGCTGAGGCCAGGCTCTTCTGTGCCCCTGACGAGTTCAGGGGTTCTTGTAGTCTATTGACTGCGAATTATTCTCATTTAGAATGGTGGCAGCGTTGTTGAAACGGAGCCGCCATGATCGTTTGCGTTTGCCATCGAATTTCAGATCGCGACATTCGTCGCGTGGCGCCCTCTTGCTCATCGTTCGACGAACTGCAAATGGACACCGGCGTGTCGACCTGCTGCGGCCGCTGCGAAGACTGCGCTCGCGAGGTGTTTACCCAAGCCAAAGTGGCCACCGGCACCGTGGCGCTCATGCAGGAACCCCACCCCCAGCCTAAGCAGGCTGCAACAAGTGTGAAATAAAGCACGAATTGCAGGGCACGAACTGAAGGCAGCGCGCGTTGCAATTTTGCCCTTCAGACTTGCCAAAAATTGCCGATCCTTACCCCTGTGAACGCTGCATTCAGGCAGCGGCTGAGAGGGCAAGATGGCATCGTTTTTCTACACCCAGCAAGACTCGCAGGTTGAAGAACCAGCAGCACCCCGCCGGGGGCTGAAGCTGGTCAAAGGCGGTGTTCAACATGTCGCGCAGCCCGGCAACGGTCGCGCCTCTGACCTAGGCGACAGCATCTGGTCCAGCAGCCTGAGCCAACGCCGCGCCGAAGTTCAGCCCCCCACCCTGTTCACCCGTACCCGCCCCGCCTGGAAACACTGGATCGTGGGCGCCTGGCGCTGGCTGTGGGACTTGGACGAGGTTGTTGGCGAAGCCCATGCCGAGCCCCTGCAAGGCATGGACGCGGTGAAAAACGAATTCAACACCGCCATGTGGGATCTGCAATCGGTCCGCGCCAACCAGGTGCGCGACCTGATCAGCCAGGCCCGCTCATTGCGCGAGTTGTGGCACCTGCGTGCCGACGTGTTCCGTGTCGTGGCTCTGCACCGCGGCCAGGCCGAAGCCGAACTGCGCATGGAAGCGCTGGACGCCCACTTCCCCGTGCGCGCCTCGCGTCGCAACGAAGACACGCGCAATACGAAGGTCACAACTTGGTAACGTGTGGCCGTGTGAACGCCGGTTCACCGTAGCACAATGGAGGGCTGAATCGCGTGCAGCCCTATGAACATCATCATCCTGGACGACTACCAAGACGCCGTCCGTAAACTTCAATGCGCATCCAAGCTGGATGGCCTGTCAGCCAAGGTGTTTACCAACACCGTCAAAGGCACAGGCCAGTTGGCCATTCGCTTGCGCGATGCCGAAGCCCTGGTTCTGATCCGCGAGCGCACCCATTTCAATCGTTCCCTGCTGGAAAAGCTGCCCAAGCTCAAGCTGATCTGCCAAACCGGTCGCGTGGGCTCGCACATCGACATTGACGCCTGTACCCAACTGGGCATTGCCGTGGCGCAAGGCGCCGGTTCGCCCATTGCGCCGGCCGAGCTGACCTGGGCCTTGGTCATGGCCGCCATGCGTCGCCTGCCCCAATACATTGGCAACCTCAAGCACGGGGCCTGGCAGCAGGCTGGCTTGAAGTCGCTGTCCATGCCCACCAACTTTGGCGTGGGCATGGTGCTGCATGGCAAAACCCTGGGTATTTGGGGTTACGGCCGCATCGGCAAGCTGGTGGCCGGTTACGGCAAAGCCTTTGGCATGAAGGTGGTGATCTGGGGCAGCGAGTCGTCCAGAAAGCATGCCGTGGCCGATGGCTATGAGGCAGCCGACAGCCGCGAAGCTTTTTTCGAAACCGCCGATGTGCTGAGCCTGCATTTGCGCCTGGTTGACGCCACCCGTGGCCTGATCACCGCCGACGACCTGGCCCGCATGAAGCCCACCGCTTTGCTGGTGAACACCTCGCGCGCTGAGCTGATCGAAGACGGCGCCCTGGTGCACGCGCTGAACCGCGGGCGCCCCGGCATGGCGGCCATCGACGTGTTTGAAAGCGAACCCATCTTGCAGGGCCACCCCCTGCTGCGCCTGGAAAACGCGGTGTGCACGCCGCACATTGGCTACGTGGAACAAGACAACTACGAAGCCTATTTCAGCGAGGCGTTTGACAACCTGCTGGCCTACATTGCCGGCAAGCCCACCAACATCGTCAACCCTGAAGCGCTGCACGTGAAGCGCTGAGTGTGGTGAAGCCCCCTGGCGCCATGAATGCCCCTTTGACGCCGGCCCGCCAAGCCCAAGCCCACACCCTTTGGGCTTTTCTGGTGGGCAACTTCTTCATTGGCTGCGGGGTCATGGTGGTGTCGGGCGGCTTGAACGACCTGGTTCACGACCTGCGCATTTCCATTGCCCAAGGTGGGCATCTCATAGCTGTGGCGGCGGTGATGATGGGCGTGGGCGCCCCCGTGCTGGCCTACCTCGTGTCCAAGCTCGACCGGCGGCAACTGCTGGTGGGCTCTCTGGCCTGGTATGCCGTGGGCCATGGTCTGTGCGCCCTGATGTCTGACTACGCCGCCCTCATTCCCGTGCGGGCGCTGACGGTGCTGGGCGCCGCCGTGTTCACGCCGCAGGCAGCGGCCACGGTGGGCCATATCAGCCCGCCTGAGCACCGCGGGCGCAACATCACCTTCGTGTTCATGGGCTGGTCCATTGCCTCGGTGGTGGGCATGCCTTTGGCTGCGTGGGTCAGCGAACGCCTGGGCTGGCGTACGGCCATGGGCATGGTGGCCTGTGGTTCGGCCCTGGCCGCGTTTTGGTTGATGTGGGGGCTGCCACGCGGCATTCGCACCCCGGCGCTCAGCCTGCGGGCCTGGCAGCGGGTGTTTCGCTCGCCCTTGATGATGGCCGTGGTGCTGGTCACGGCTTGCCAAAGTGCCGGGCAACAAACCGTGCTGGCTTATGCCGCGCCCTACTTCAAGTTTGGCTACGGCGCTTCGCCGGAACAGATCAGCGTCATGTTTGCCTGGTTTGGCGGCTTGGCGCTAACGGGCAACCTGCTGCTGAACCGCTTCATAGACCGCATTGGCGCGGCGCGGGCGGTCACCATCACGCTGTCGCTCATGCTGTTCAGCATGGCCATCTGGCCATTGGCCGTGAACCTGGTGTGGCTGGCGGTGATCATCGTGCCCTGGTCCATCAGTGGCTTTGCCACCAACTCGGGTCAACAAGCGCGGCTGGGGGCTTTGTCGCCCCGCCTGGCGCCGGCCTTGTTGGCGCTCAACACCTCAGGCATTTACCTGGGCCATGCCGCAGGCGCCACGGGCGGCGGTTGGGTGCTGGGTGTGGCCAGCTACCCTTCCCTGCCCTGGTTGGGCATGGTGTGGATGGTGGTGGCCTTGGCGCTCAGTGCCTGGGCCATGAAGCGCCAGCAACACCGCGATGCCCGCCGCCGCGGGCTGGCGCGTACCGTGGTGCCGCGCCGCTGAACCCGCCTGGGTTCAGCCTTGGGTCAAACGCTGGCGGCGTGCCTCGTACAGGCACACGCCACTGGCCACCGACACGTTCAAGCTAGACACCGAACCCAGCATGGGAATGCTGACCAGCTGGTCGCAGTTCTTGCGGGTCAGCTGGCGCATGCCACTGCCTTCGGCGCCCAACACCAAGGCGGTGGGCACTTTCAGGTCGGCTTCGTACAGCGTGCCGGGCGCGTCGTCAGAGGTGCCCACGATCCAGATGTCGCGTTCCTTCAGTTCGCCCAGGGTGCGGGCCAGGTTGGTCACCATGAAGTACGGCATGGTTTCTGCCGCACCGCTGGCCACCTTGGCCACCGTGGCATTGATGCCCACGGCGTGGTCCTTGGGGGCAATCACGGCATGCGCACCGGCGCCATCGGCCACGCGCAGGCAGGCGCCCAGGTTGTGCGGGTCGGTCACGCCATCCAGCACCAGCAGCAATGGCGGCTCGGCCAGTTCGTCAAGCAGGTCATCCAGCGAGCGGGCCTGTTGAATGTGCTCCACACGGGCCACCACGCCCTGGTGGCGGTGCGTGCCGCACAGGGCTTGCAGGCGGTCGTCGTCGCTTTCCACCACACGAATGCCAGCCTCGGCCACTTTGTCGAGGAACTGGCGCATGCGTTGGTCGCGGCGCGACACATCCACATGCAGCTCTTTGATGGACTTAGGCGCCACCTTCAGGCGCACGGTCACGGCGTGGAAGCCGAATAGCAATTTCAAACTCATGCGCGCATCGTAACCGCTGGCGCCGCTCTCTCAGTGGTCGGCCTGCAGGTGCCCGCCATGAATGTGCAGCCGGCGGCCGCAGCGCTGGGCAATTTCCTCGTCGTGGGTGACCAGAATCAGCGTGGTGCCCTTTTCCTGGTTCAGCTTGAACATGAGGTCCATCACGGCCACGCCGGTGTCGTGGTCAAGGCTGCCGGTGGGTTCGTCGGCCATCAGCACATCGGGCTGCACCACAAAGGCCCGCGCCAGCGCCACGCGCTGCTGTTCCCCGCCTGACATGACCACGGGCTTGTGCTGCAGCCGCGCGCCCAGGCCCACACGCTCCAGCATGGCCGTGGCTTTCTTGCGGGCATCGCGGTCGCCACGCAGTTCAAGCGGCAGCATCACGTTTTCCAGCGCGGTCAGGTGGGCAATGAGCTGGAAGTTCTGAAACACAAAGCCCACGTGCTGCGCCCGGTGGGCGGCGCGCTGGTCTTCGGTCATGGTGGCCAGGTTTTTTCCACACATCAGCACGCTGCCAGTGCTGGGCGTGTCCAGCCCGGCCAACAGCGACAGCAAGGTGCTTTTGCCCGAACCCGAAGCCCCCACAATGGCCACCGATTCCCCTTGTCGAACCTGGAACGAGAGTGTGTGCAAAATGGTGAGGACGCCGCTGGAGTCTTGAACAGACTTGCTCAAACCCTGAACGGCCAAAACGGGCGTAACTGACATCCAACCGATTCCTGTAAAAACATGCGCAGTGACTGTAAGCGACTCTTGAGCCGGCTGCTTGCCGCCAGTCTTTTCTGGGTGATGCCGTTTGCCCACGGAAGTTCCCCCACCGGCCTGACCGTGCTGGTGGCCGGCGACAGCCTTTCAGCCGAATACGGCATTGCGCGTGGCCAGGGCTGGGTGCAGCTGGTGCAAGACCAGTTGAAGCAAGACAGCGCCTTCAAGAAAACTCCGGTGAACGTGGTGAACGCCAGCATCAGCGGCGAAACCACCGCCGGTGGCCGCACCCGCCTGCCCGCCCTGCTGGCCCAGCACCAGCCCCAGTTTGTGGTGATTGAACTGGGCGCCAACGATGCCCTGCGTGGGCTGGACATTCGATCTACCCGCGCCAACCTAGAAGCCATGGTTGCCGCTGCCCAAGCCGCCAAAGCCAAGGTGCTGCTGATTGGCATGCAAGTGCCACCCAACTACGGCAAGCGCTACACCGAAGACTTTGCCAAAGCTTTTGCCGACGTGGCCCAGGCCAAGCAAACGCGGCTGATGCCCTTTTTGCTGAAAGACGTGGCCGACCGGCCCGATGCCAAGGAATGGTTCCAGCCCGACGGGCTGCACCCCCTGGCCAAAGCGCACCCCGTGGTGGCGCGCAACGTGATGGCCGAGTTGCGGCCCTTACTTCTTGGGCGTTAAACCGGGTGCCAAGCCAGGCGCCAAACCGGCACTGAGGTTACCCATCAGCGTTTCGGCCTGCTTGCTCATTTGCTGCTGCATTTGGGCAAACATATTTTGGGTTTGCTCCAAATACCCACCCATGAAGTTTTGCATCAATGGGTTTTGCAAATTCATGACCGAGTTTTCGGCCAGGCGGCCCTGCAGGTCAATGAAATTTTGAATGTTCTGGTCCAGATACGTGCCCATCAGACCCTGCATGGTGTGCCCGTAAAAGCGAATGATCTGCGCCAGCGACTGGGTTGAAAACATGGGCACGCCCGCTGTTTCCTCTTCCAGAATGATCTGCAGCAAGATGCTGCGCGTCAGGTCTTCACCTGTTTTCGCGTCTACCACCACAAACTGCTCGCACGCCATGACCATGTTCTTCACATCGGTCAGCGTGATGTAGCTGCTGGTTTTCGTGTCGTACAGCCGGCGGTTGGGGTACTTCTTGATGGCACGCACGCCAACTGGTGTGGGCGCATCGGCCTGCTCGTTGGCGGCCTGGGGTGCGGCTGCCTCGGCGTCTGCGGTTTCAACACGGCGTTTCTTGGGTGACGTTGCCATTACCGGCTCCTGATGGGTTCGCACTGATTGTAGAAGGTGTTAACCCTTGTGACGAAAGCTTTGTGTTGGTTTGGGCGCAACAGATGAGCCCACCGGGGATTAGGGCTTTGGGACAACTTGAGGGCTGGGGCTGGGTGGGGGATTGATTTTGGGGGCTGGGGGGACAGAATGGGGTGATGTTTCTGGGGGAGTTAGGGATCGCGGGGGGGGGGGGCCTAAATGGTTATTGCCATCAGTTTGATCCCTAAATAATATTTACGCTTCCCCTTGAACTCACATTGCTGAAAAACCAATGCGATACATATTCGTAGATGAAGCTGGAACCTCCGCGCATGAACCAGTTACCGTGGTGGTCGGCATCATCGCGGATGCTGACCAGCATGTCCGAGCTGCTGAGAACCTTGTCAGTGAAATACTTCAAGGCGTACCGCTACAGCACAGGAAGCAGTTCACCTTTCATGCCACCAGGGTTTTTGGTGACAAGCGCTATCAATCCGATTGGCTGTTCAATGATCGGCTACACCTTCTTGAATCGATGATGAGTGTTCCCCGCCGAATTGGAATGGCCATTACATTGTCTGCGCGCTGGCGAAACGCGGTTGATCACACAGAGTTAGCGGAGCCGCTACGTTTATCTCAATCCCAGTTTGAGCATGTCATGGCTTTCGGCGAATGTTTGGCTATAGCAGATCGAAACATTCGGAGACACGCACATCCAAACGAAGTTGCGTCAGTCGTGGCCGAAGACATTCCGGAGATGAGAAGGTTTTTAAAGATCGTTCCAAAAATGTATCGAGAAAATCCTTTTCATTGCCGACCAGAGCATTTAAGAGAAACACCTCAAGACAAAGAGGCTGGCTATAGCACTCAACGCGGCGAACTGCGAATTGCAAGAATTCGGAATTCCGTTCATTTCGTTGAAAAATCTGAAGACCCACTAGTTCAAGTGGCTGACGCTTGCGCTTACGGGTTTAGGCGATATTTTGCAGAAGAAAAGTTCGGGGACGTATTTGCCCGAGCCATCCTAGGGCATGAATCACTTCTACGAAACTTCGCTTCTCCTGGAGGAACGGAATGTTGGTGGCCAAACTAAGGCAGGTGCAACCTGTTGGGGTTTGTCTAACTTTTGTGGACACTCGAACCTAATGGAGTTGCCGTGAACTTGCATTACCGCGCATCTATTCACAAGCTTAACTGGGCGGTCAAGCGGACGCCAACATGGGCTATGGCTTCGCCATTATCCTGGCCCATGTTGGTGCCCTTCAGTCGCTGCGCTCCTTACGGCGCAGCTTACCTTGGGCGTTAGCCCTCACAACAAGCATCCGTTATGCCATCACCTTCTCAATATGAGCGTTCCGCCATTCAACAGATCCATTTGTGGAAGAACCCCCGACGGACTTGGCTCGACACTGCTTCCGATGTAATTTCTTGGCCTGTACAAAAAGTTGGCGACGTTGTTGCACAAGTTCCTGGATTCGAAGATGTCGTCGGTAAAGCGACAACCGGAATCATTGGACTACTAAACGATGGTGCGCATTACACCGTCAGAGTGAATGCAGTCCTTGACGACTACAAAATCCTGAACGGGGGCCATACGCCATCGCTCAAGGATATATGCAATCTGGACTTGCATGTTGTTGACAAAGCAATGGGGTGGCTTGATACCAAATACGAGGGACTCGCCCTCGTTGAGGGTGCCGCAGTTGGAGGCTCAGCCGTTATAAATCCCATGGTCGCCTTAGCTGCCATTCCAACCGATCTCGTAGCTCTACTGACATTAAATCTACGGGCTATCGGTGAATACGCTACGTATTGTGGATTCGACATATCGAGCCAAGAGGAGCGCCTGTTCGCACTCAATGTTCTGGCTTATTCATCCAGCTCAACCGATGTTGCCAAGCAGGCAGCACTTGCTCAACTCGTTCGAATTGCCAGGGATGTTGCATCAAAGGCAACGTGGAAACAACTGGAAGAACATTTGTTCGTTCAGGCCATCCAACAAATTGCAAAGGCTCTTGGTATTCGCTTAACTAAGGCAAAGCTTGGCAACGTAATTCCTGCCGCAGGCGCCGTTATCGGCGGGGGGTATAACGCCTACTTCACAGACAAGGTTTGCAAGGCTGCTTTCTATCTATATCGCGAACGCTTCCTGGCAAGGCGCTATGGAGTGGATATTATAGAAATTACTGTACCTCCAGCATCAACGCTAACGCCTGACTTCGAAGAGTCACAACATCCTTAAGCGAGTGATGGCTAACTGGTCGTTCAACGCGGACGCCACGGCAGGCCATGCCTTCGGCATTTTCTGGCATACCGTGGAGCCCTCCGCACTGCGTGCTCCGGCGCCGGTTAACTAGAGCGTCAGGCCTAACACGCAATTGCAGCGCTCTGCGATGGTCTGAAGAACAACCATTCCATATTTACACAGTTATGCTCAACGACCCCGACTTCAAGAAGAACTTGACCGTTAGCATCGTCACCTCCGTTTTAGTGCTGATCTTCATTGAGCCGCTGCTGAAGCTCGTATCGAAAGCACTGATGTGGCTTGGAGAAAACATCTACTCCGGGGTAACAGGCTCCATCTACACAAGTGCAGCATTAGGCCTCAGAGAGATGTATTCGTTCATGGTGCTCATTTTCCTCCTGGCGGCAATGTTAGGGGTAACTACAGGAGCCTTCTATGCACGACACGTCAAACGAGAAGCGCGCAAGCAGCCTTCAGAAGGCCGTTCTTGGACAAAAATACTCTCCATTCTGGCTGTTGCATACGTAATTCCAGCATCCATCTACATAATCTCAAGCAGCTTTATCGTCCTACAGATGAATGCTTCTTTTAATCAACGCATAACCGTACTTTCAGTTGAGGCGACTGATAGAGAAATTAAGGAATTGCGCGCTGCATGGGCCAAGATGGAGAAGAGGGCAGACTATGAACAACTGAATGCTCGTATGTCAAAGCTGGCGACTGGATATCGAATTTCACTACCAAAGGCATTGTGGGACTAGGTCGAAAACTTTGTGTCACAACCGAAATCACACTCGCAGTGTGGATTCAAATTTCAAGTGCAACGCACAAGAAGCAGGTCATGCTGGCCAGAACAATCTTCCACTACGCGCCGCAGCCTAACTGGCGGTTCAACGCGGACGCCAACTCTGGCCATGGCTTCGCCATTTATATGGCCAGTCTTGGTTCCCTCCGCGCTTCGCGCTCCGTCGCCGGTTAACTTTGGCGTTTGGCGCTCGTCACGGCCTACATAGCCTGAGACGCCGCACGCTCTCGATTCGTATCGATAAAGGGTGTCACCATAAATACACACAAACAAAGGAATCCCATGAAAGATTTTCTTCACTTCGAAAACATGCTCACCCCCAAGCTGATCACTCTGGTGTATTGGCTTTTACTCCTTGCCTCTATCGTGGGTGGCGTTGGTTCTATGTTTGGCGGCTTTGAAGGCTTCACCCTTGGGAAATTTTTCCTAGGTATTTTTTATGCAGCTTGCGGAACTCTCGCCGCCAGAATCTGGTGTGAGCTTTTGATTGTGCTTTTCAAAATGAACGAAGCGCTTCAAGACATTCGCCATAAATGAGATTCGACGGCATCATCAAAACCTGGAACGACGATCGCGGTTTCGGTTTCATCGAACCCACCCAAGGCGGCCAGGAAATTTTTGTTCACATCAAGGCATTCAATGGCCTGCGTGGTCGCCCGCAATCAGGTCAGCGAGTCACGTTCGAAGTTGAGCTTGGCCCTCAAGGCAAGAAGCGCGCGACCAAGGTGAGCCTTGTTCAAACCCGCCCCTCGCCTGCCAAAGGCGCTCGCGCCAGCACCCCAGCGCAATGGGGCGGCGCTTCACTGTTCGCCATTCCGGCGTTTCTGGTCGTCTTGCTGGGGGCTCACATCTTGGGTAACCCACCACGGTGGAGCGCTGCGGTTTATCTGGGGGCCAGCATCGTCACCTTCTTTGCTTATGCCATTGACAAGGGCGCGGCCAAATCGGGAGGCTGGCGCACACAGGAAAGCACTTTGCACATGCTGGCTCTGGCTGGCGGGTGGCCCGGTGCACTCGTTGCTCAACAGGTTTTGCGCCACAAGTCGGTCAAGGCTGAATTTCGGGCCGCCTTTTGGGGCACCGTGGTGATCAACGTGGTGGCATTTTTGGTTTTGGCCTCACCCATGGGCAGCGAGGTCAGCAAAGCCTTGAACTGAGCTAATTGAGGTACAAGCGACCTAAAAATGATCGAACAACATCAATCTAGCCAGATTTTTCAGGGGGAAATCAATATCTTTTTGCTGCGGAAGACACCTGTAGCCTCAGCAACTGGCGCGCCGTTAACAGACGGAAGCGGCGGCGAGACAACCGAGCCTGTGTCACCCTCTCGAAGCATGGCCCAAAAGGCGTTTGCTGTAACGTATCTTTTTGGGGGGGGCTGTTCGGACTGATCACCACCCTGCCCAGACTGAACGGCGTGTCGCTTGACCTCATGTCTGCCTTGGCCTGGCTGCTCTTGCTCGCGCAGATTGCTGCGGCCATTTACGGCAGTTGGCAGTTTTGGAACCATCGCCCTTTTGGCGCTCAGTTGCTCTATTGGCTGTCTTGGTCGCTCGGGCCTACTGGTTGGGGTCAACGCCATTGCAGTCATCTTTGTGGCGTTGCTAACCAGGCTCATGCGTGAGGCGGGCATCCCGAAATGGCCATTGATGCTGCCTAAGGCTTGAGCGTTCAACATGGAAATAGTCAGTCGTCTTAACAACCGCCAGCCGCCTGTGGTTGGCTGGCTGGCTGGCCGGCTCCGCAGGCGCTAAAGTAAGAACTGGTTGCCGCAGCTGGTTTTGAGCATCCGCCTCGGCATGCGACATCACAACTTTGGCCGACATGAAGCTCGCCGTGTGTTCAAACTTCTATCCAGTTCACGCGGCGGTGCGCCCCATAGTACCCTTCCACCTAAAAAAGCAAACCGATGAATTTCACGAAATCAATCGTAGCCGCCCTATTGGCATTCTCAATTTCCGGATGCGCCACCTACAAGCCCATCCCTGATGGCTACACCGGACCGACAGCCAGTGTTGCCGACACAGGTCAATCGGAAGATTTTTCGTCGGCCGCAATATTTGCCATCACAGAAATTGACGGCAAAAGTATTCCAGACAGCTTTGGTGCCAGTCGCGCGGCAAGCCGAAATCGTGGCGCGGAGCTTCGCTTAACCCTTATAGATCGCCAAGTTCCCGCGAAAAAAATGAAGGTGAAAATTCGCGGAAGCCATATAACAGGCGCGCCACTTTACGAAATCGTCAATAGAGCAGTCGGTATGTTTTTTGAAGTGGAGGGTGTCGTCGACTTCACCCCCGAGCCCAACGGAAAATACGCTGTTGTTGGGACGCTGTCCAAAGGGCATTCGATCGTCTGGATTGAAGATGCTGTGACGAACAAGCCGGTCACAGAAAAGATATCTAGTAAATAAGCTGACATGCTAGGCAAATTAAAATTTGCCTACGCAACACAGCGCCTTCCCTTCTGGCTTGCAGTCAGTTAAAAGCGGAAGCCATACGGGCTATGGCTTCCGGCATTTTCATGGCCATTGTTCGGTGGCAAGATCAGCACACCATGCCCCACGCCCTCCTCCTCCGCGAAGTTGAATTCAGCGCCATTCGCTCGCAAGGCCCGGGCGGGCAGAACGTCAACAAGGTGTCTAGCGCCGTGCATTTGCGCTTTGACATTCGCCGTTCGTCGCTGCCGCAGGCGGTGAAAGACAAGCTGCTGCAGTGGGACGACCAGCGCATCACCAAAGACGGGGTGGTGGTGATCAAGGCGCAAACGTCGCGCAGCCGCGACCAGAACAAGGCCGAAGCGTTGGCGCGACTGGAAGAGCTCATTGCCGCCGCCACGTTCGAGCACCCTCCCCGGCGCGCAACCAAGCCCACGTATGCCTCCAAGCAGCGGCGTTTGGAGGGCAAGTCGCTTCGATCGAGTATCAAGTCGGGGCGTGGCAAGGTTTTTGCGTGAGGTTGACCCAGGTCACGTGCGGCTGTTGATTAAATACTTGAACTAAGTCACGATCTGACTGACCGGTTGTTTTGGTTTCCCGAACGTCAAACCGGAGGGGTGGTCTTCTCTCCTGCTTGCGTATGTGTTTCGCCCGGCTCTTGCAGTCGAATGGCACAGAGGCTCAATAATGAAGACCACCACACCACAGCAGGTGCCCAGGGGGGATCTTGAGAGGTATGCCGTTTTTCTTTTCGGCATCGTGTTTCTCATATCCATTTTGGTATTGGTTGTTGCCATTCCTAAGCCCACGCCGGCCCAGTTCTTTGCGTTTCGCTTGACATTGGCTTTGGCCGCTTCGGGCATTGGCGCACTGATTCCGGGCTTGATACACCTTCAACAGACGCTGCCGCACCAAGGCATGATTCGGTTTGGTGGTGCGATTGGGTTGTTCGCCACGATTTGGTTCACCAACCCAGCTAAGTTTGCGATCGATGGCATTGCCCCCCCGCCGATTGAAGACGCACGTAAGTACATAGAGCGCTTTTTGTCGACCAGTGACCACGGCAATTCGCGAGATGCCTACGCCATGTTTTCGGACAAGGAGCAGGCGACCATCCCATTCGATTCGTACACCCAGTTGCTGCAGAACGTCAGGGCTCCGCTGAAAGAACGAAGCGCTGGTCCATATCTGTGGAACAGCAGCAATCCCGATGAAATACCTGGCCGCAAAGGGCCATTTGTATTTCATGCGTACCAATCAAGGTTCAAAGGCAAACCAGGTGTGTGGGTTGAGGTGGCAGGCGCCATAGCGGAAAACGGGGAATGGAAGATGCACACGTACACCATTCAGCCCTGTATGCCGCCCATTTGCATGCCGCTTGATGCCTTGGCCGGTAACTATTGAGATTAACGTTCAGACCTTGGGGGGATCTATGTTTGGCACGAATGGTGTGCGTGGCGCTCGCTTGGCCAAAGCGCTGCTTATTGCTCTCTTTGCCGCCGTGGTTTCAGGCTGTGGAGGAGACCCCAATCCGAAGCCAGTCCCGGTTCCGCAGCCCTTACCGAGCCCGTCGCCGCAATCTACAGCCCCGGAGGTTCGCCTGGCGCGGCAACTGGCTGTTAACCCAGTCACACGAACCACTGAAATCACCCCGGTTTCCTACCCTGTCAACGAGCCTGCCGCGCTATTCCAGACTGATTTGAATTTGACGAGGATGCTGTACGCGAACGTGATTCCTGATCGGTACAGCGCCACCCTTTCTCGGTTGGCGTCTCGAACCCAAATCAATGGCCTGAATGCCCAGGTGGTCAACGACTTGGCGTGCTCACCCGTGCCATTTGGTGGGGGCATAGCCGGCGCAGACGCTGTTTATTTGGACGGCAAACTGCTCGACCTGATGGCCGATATTGCGAATGGGCTGGCCATGAAAGCGTCTGGTAGGTTGTCGGCAAGCCTGTCTCAAATCGTGGACACGGCTGCGGCGCAGCAGCTTAGCTTTGCGAACTTTTGCGTGCCAAGCGCGCCACTTGCCTTCCCAGATGCCATGCTCACTCCGGCTGAACTAGATCGGTCTGTTGAGATTTTTACCCAGCTTGCCGGGGGCATTTTGTTCCACGAATTTGGGCATGTGTGGGCTCGACATACTTTGCTTCAACTGAGAGATTCGATCATCAACCCACAAGGCGGTTTCTTTGCCTACACAAGCGCCACTGAAGACAACGCCGACGTGATTTCCGGGGTACTGAGCGCCAAGGCCAACCACGAATCGACCTACCCCAAGATGATGATTGACCTGATGACCTTCGCCTATTTTTACCGCCGCTCGCCGGGGGCGGTATTTTTCGATCAAGCACTGACTTGGCAGGCGCAGCTTCAGCAAATGGAGCCAAAGCATTCGTCTTCGGCTCAGCGCAAGATGTTGATCGACTTGGGGTTTAGCGGATGGGCAAGAAAGTAGTGGCAGCAGTGGCGCTGGTTGGCGTCATTGCCCTCTCCTATCTGTCCTTCAAGTGGTGGCCCCATAGCGGCGTGTTTTCCACCGCCCGGTTTGACCAAACCCAGTGGCTCGCCAAGGTGCCAGACCAGCTCGATAGCACTTGCTACCGGGGCAACATGGCCTACGACATTCGCGACCGGGTCTTGCGCAGCGGCATGGCCGCGCAAGAGGTGCTCGACCTTTTAGGCCGCCCTGATTTCCATTCGCCCACCGAGTTTCGCTACGTGCTGGGCATGTGCAGCGGCTTAGGGTTTGACTACGACGACCTGCACGTGTTCTTCAACCCGCAAGGCCGGGTGGAGCGGGTGTCGGTGATTCAGCACTAGGTGTTAACGCAAGATTGACCCAATTCCCAAGAGTCCATATATTGCTCGTAAGGTTTAACTTACAAGCCGATGCCTGAGTGCTTGGGAGATTCGTCTTCAGGGGCATGACTTCGGAGGGCGGAGATCGGAGATGAGTGTGGGGGCGTTTCGCTGGCTGCTGGGGCTGCTGCTGGGTTTGACAGTTGTCGGGCTGCTCGGCTTGCAGTGGGGCAGCCTTTCCCTGGCTATCTGGTTTGACAACCTGCACTGGACGACCAGCTTTCTGGCGTGCGCCGTGTTGGCCTACCAGGGCTATCGGCAAGAATGGGAAGCAGGCCTGCGGCATACCCGCCGTTGGTTACTGGCGGGCGCCACGGCCTTGTTCCTGGGCCAAGCCATTTGGGACGGGCTTGCCGCGTTGAACTGGACGCCAGTGCCCAACCCATCAGACCCGTTTTTCCTGGCCACTGGCCCGCTGATGTGCGTGGGCTTGTGGCGCCTGGGCAAGCGGCGTTTGCCGAAAACCGACTGGCGTTCGACCAAGTTGGATGCCGCAGCACTGGTAACCGCCGGCACCGCCCTGACCCTGGCCCTGTTTCTACCCAAGCAGGGAGACAGCGGCCTGGCCCAGGTGTTGACCCTGGCGGCCTACCCGTTCAGCCTGATGCTGCCAACCGGCCTGGGTTTGGTTCTGGCGCTGAAGCTGCGGGCGCCCTTTGGTTGGCGCGCATGGCTACTGCCTTGTTGCACGGCTGCCCTGATGGTGACCTGGGGCGTGTGGAACCTGCAATTGCTGACCAACACCCATGTAGACGGCGGCTGGCCCAACGTGTCGTTTTCCGTGCTGGCGTGGGCCTTGGGCCTGGCGGCTTACGGATATAGGCTGGACACGGTAGACAACCCACGCTGGGATCGGCTTTGCGAGGGCACCTTGCGCATGCTGCCCCTGTTGCTGGTGGTGATGGCCGCGGTGGGGGTGCTGCTGACCACCTCTTTGAGCCACATTCGGCATTCCACCCGTTTGAGCGTGCAACTGGGCAGCGTGCTGGTGGTGGGCTTGGCTTTTGTGCGCCAGGCCTTGCTGCTTCAAGAACGCGATCGGCTCATTTTGGTGGAACGCATGTTGCGCCAGCGCGAAGCCGAGCTGGAAAGCCGCGTCATGGAACGCACCCGCGCACTCGACGAGGCCAGAAAAGCCGCCGAAGCGGCCAACGAAGCCAAGTCTGATTTTCTGGCCAACATGAGCCACGAAATCAGAACGCCGTTGAATGCGGTGCTGGGCTTTGCCCAGGTGGCAGCCATGAGCACGAAAGACCCTGCCCAGCAGCAGTTCATGGACAAGATTCAGATGGCTGGCAAGCAGTTGCTTCGCTTGATCAATGACATTCTGGATATGTCGAAAATCGAGGCGCACAAGCTGAACCTGGAGCACATTCGCTTTGATTTGGCCTCGGTTCTGCACTCGGTAGAGCAGCAAAGCCTTGATCAAGCCCGCCAGAAGGGGCTGACCATGGTGTTTGACACGGATGCCAGTGCCAACCTGCCTTTGATGGGGGACCCGCTTCGCCTGGGCCAGATCGTGTCCAACTATGTGAGCAATGCCATCAAGTTCACAGCGCAGGGCCGCGTCGAAGTTCGGCTGCGTATGGTGTCTGAAAGCCAGCAGTACGCCGAGGTGCGAGTCGATGTGCTTGACACTGGCCCTGGCATACCGGCTGAGGCGCTGGGGCGCATGTTCAACGCATTCGAGCAGGCCGACAACTCCACCACGCGGCGCTTTGGCGGCACGGGCCTGGGCTTGGCCATTTGCAAAAACCTGGCCTCGCTGATGGGGGGCACTGTGGGTGCCAGCAGCGTGTTGGGCCAAGGCAGCCAGTTCTGGTTCACTGTGAGGCTGGAAAAAGCCCTGCGCTTGGTGGCAACGGCACCCGCCGAGCCGCGCGGGGGCAGCTTGGCCCTGCAACTGCAAGGCATGCGAATTCTGCTGGCCGAAGACAACGCGCTGAACCAAATGCTGGCCACCAGCATTCTGGAGCAGCAAGGCTGCACGGTACGGGTAGCCGCCAACGGGCTAGATGCCATTGAATTGCTGCGAACCGAGCCTTTTGATTGCGTGCTGATGGACATGCAAATGCCCAAGATGGACGGCCTGACCGCCGCCCGCCAGATTCGAAGCGAAGGGATTCAGCCTGGCATTCCCATCATTGCCATGACAGCCAACGTGATGCAGACCGACCAGCAGGCGTGTCATGACGCTGGCATGAACGACTTTGTGAGCAAACCCTTTGAAGTGAAGCAGCTGGTGCTCACCCTGGAAAAATGGGCTCCCAAGCGCAGTAACACGGCGAGGTGATTCGCCTGAGCGAGGTCAACGCACGGCTTGCCTCAAGTTGCCCCGAGTGCCTGACGAAATCACGTCTTCAGGGACTTGGATTGGCAAACATGAGAAGAGTATCTTTCGTCATTTGGCTGTACGTGATGGCCATGGCTTCGCTGGTGGCGGCCATTGCCGGCAAGTCAATTGGCTGGCTGGTAGGCAGCGTGATCATTTTTGCAGTGGCCAGACTAGGCCGCCGCAAACTGAGCCACGAGCTGGAAAACGGCCGCCAAGGCGCGTCGGGCCGCTTCATGATTTGGGCCTTTGCGCTGTTGATAGGCGGCATGTTCGTGTTGTACAAGCTGCAAACAGCGGGTTAAGTGAACTTGCACCCTGCTCTGCATCGCACAGTCAATGCATTGCGCGATGGTGGGTAAGCACCTTTTGCACCCCTCGGTTTCCATAGGTAACCCTTAACAAATGACGCCATGCCATTAGAGTGTGGCGTCATTTTTGTTTTGCATAACGAGCAGTTGGAGGTTGCATGTCTACAGTGTTTGTCACCGGGTCAACGGGGTTTCTGGGAAGCCATTTCCTGATCAATTTCATTGGCACACGATTCGAGCGGGCCTTTGTGCTGATTCGTGGCGCCAGCGATGAAATTCGCCGCAACAAGTTGTTGAGCGCACTGAAGCTCGCGGGTGAGTCATACCGCGAAATGCCCAACCTCGACGCGCTGCTGAGCCGTGTCACCATTGTGGAAGGCGACATTTCGCAGGAAAACTTTGGCGTGAGCGAACCGGTAATGACCGCCTTGCGCGCAGCCAAGATTGACCAGTTCTGGCATTTCGCCGCTTCGCTGAACTACGAAGAGCACCGCCGCGAAATGATCAAGGCGACCAATATTGATGGTGCCAAGTTTGCTGCCAACTTCTGCAAGGCCGCCGGCATTGGCCGCTTCGTGCACATTTCCACCGCCTACACCTGTGGCTTGGGCAATGGCCCGGTGCCGGAAGCCCTGCACTCGTTGGAAACGCCGTTTTCCAACTACTACGAAGAGAGCAAGTGCAATGCCGAGCATGCCCTGGTGGAAGCCTGCCAAGCCAATGGCATGCCGCTGACCATCTTCCGGCCCTCGATGGTGATTGGCAACTCGCAAACCAAGAGCCCAGGCGGCAGCGACACAGCCTTGTATGGCTTCATGCGCGAGGTGCGCCGCCTGAAAGGCGCCCTGCGTGGCATGACCGACACCGTTCGCGTGCTGGGCATGCCCGATGGTGAGGTGAACTTCGTGCCGGTTGATCAGCTGATGATCGACATTGGCCTGGTGCTGGACCAGGGGCTGGCCGACGGCGAGATCTACCACCTGTCGTCTGACTTCTGCCCACGCACCGAGCGCTCGTTTGGCATGATCTGCGAACAACTGGGCATGGAAAACCTGAAGCTGGTGCGTCGCAGCGAAGACACCGCCCTGAACAAGCTAGAGCGCGTGCTGGAAGACAAGCTGTCGTTCTATGCCAGCTACATCAATTCGCGCAAGCAGTTCGAACGCAAGATTCCGCGCTCGCACGGCGTGACCGAAGAAGAGTTCCTGGCCTATGTGGCCGAGGGCATGAAGCACCTGCCAGCAGAAGACACTACCGCGCACTGACACCAGCGCCCATGCGGGGTTTGATGGCCAACAAACTTCCGTGCTGTTGCCGCCCCCTTGCCGGGGTGGCGACGCTTAAACCAACGCCATAATCATCGGGTTCCAATACCCCGGGGTCCGCATGCGCACCTTGATTCAGGCAGGTTTGTATTCTTTTGCTGGGTTGGCATTTGCCCTGTTGGCTGGCCCCGCTTGGGCCGATGCGCCTGCTGGCGGTATGCACGCGCAACACGCCCGCCCGCAGTTGGGTAGCTCAGCCATTTTCAGCCCCACCGGACAGTTGCTGGTGGCCGCGAAAGATGGCGACCATGTGGTGCTGTACCGCAGCGCCGACGAGGGGCAAACCTGGGCTGAGCCCATCAAAGTGAACACGCAGGCGGAAGCCATTTCTGCCGATGGACAGAACCGCCCCAAAATTGCGTTGGCCACAGACGGCAGTGCGCTGATTTCATGGACTCAGCCATTGCCCAAGCCCTATACGGGCGCCGTGCGCATGGCCCGAGCCGCTGATGGCGAACACTTTGCTGCGCCCTTTACCGTTCACAGCGACAAGGCTGAGATCACGCACCGTTTCGAGTCGATGCTGGCCTTGCCTGGCAACAAGGTGGTGGTGGCCTGGATTGATAAGCGCGAGGCCGAGGCAGCCAAAGCACGCAGGTCGGCCTATCGTGGCGCGGGCATTTATGCGGCCCTGTCGTCCGATGGCGGACAAACCTTTGGCCGCGAATACAAGCTGGCCGACCATTCGTGTGAATGCTGTCGGTTGGCTTCTGCCGTTGACCGCGATGGATCTGCATTGTTCCTGTGGCGCCATGTGTTTGAGCCCAATGAGCGTGACCACGCGCTGGCGAAGCTCGGTGCCGATGGTCAGTTGCGAACCCTTCAACGTGCCACCTTTGATGGCTGGAAGCTGGATGGCTGCCCACACCACGGGCCAGGTCTGACAGTTGACCAGCGCGGGGTGAAGCACGCGGTGTGGTTCAACCAGAAAGACGGCCAGGCCAATGTGTTTTATGGCCGTTTGGTGGACGCCGGCAAGGCGCTGCGGGTAGAGGGCCAACGTGCCGTGGGCGGTGCCCGCGCAGCGCATGCCGATGTATTGGCCGCAGGCAACAAGCTGGCGGTGATCTGGACCGAGTTCAATGGCGAGGCCACGCGCTTGCTGGGCATGGTGTCCACAGATGGCGGGCGGAACTTTGGCGCCACGGTGGAGTTAGACACCTCAGCCGGCGCAGTAAGCACGCCTAGCCTGATTGCCAAGGGCGATGCCCTGTTTGCCTTCTGGCGCACCGAGCGCGAAGGCTTTCGTGTAAGGCCGCTGCCATGAACAAGCGCCAATGGTTGACCTTGGGGGTGGCATCTGCCGCCATGACCTTGGTGGGAGGTGGTGCCGCGCAAGCGGCAGCGTCTGCCCCGGAATTGCTGCCACTGGATAAGGCGCACGCCAGCCAGCTGTTGAACGCGGCCCAGTACAAGCGCCCAACCTTGGTGGTGCTGTGGTCGTCAGACTGTGGGCACTGCAAGCGCAACCTGCAGTGGCTGCACCAGCGTTGGCAGCAAGGCGCACAGCCAGACTTGATCACGGTGGCAGTTGAGCCTGACCAAGGCGGTTTGGCCGGCATGCTGGGACGTTACGCCCTGCCCGGCCGCCACTATGTGTACGGCCCGGCCTTACCGGAAGCTTTGTCTTATGCGCTTGACCCGAACTGGGCAGGCGAGCTGCCGCGCAGCTATGTGTTCAACGGCCAAGGCAAGCGAACTGCGGTGTCTGGCGTGTTGAATGACAAGGTTCTGAAGGCAGCCCTGGCCCCCTGATGTTTTTCGCAGCACCATGACCCCGATTTTTGAACTGACCGACAAGCAGGTCGAACAATTACATGGCCTGTACCAATTTGCATGGTGGGCCCGCCACCGCACGCTGGATGAAACCCGTCGTTGCGCCCAGGGCTCAACCATGTGCTTTGGCTTTGTCGACGAGCAACACAACCTGGTTGCGTTCACCCGTGTGTTGACCGACTACACCTTCAAGGCCTTGATGTTTGATGTGATCGTGCACCCAGATCACCAAGACAAGGGCCTGGGCCACAAGCTGGTGACGCTGGTGAAGGAAGACACGCGGCTGAAAGACGTGCACCACATAGAGTTGTACTGCCTGCCTGAACTGCAGAAGTTTTATGCGCAGTTCGGCTTCACAACCGATGTGGGCAACATGGCACTGATGCGCTTGAATAGAACAGCGGTTTAGCCTGGAGCCGAACGGCCCCCAAAAAGACGCTGCAAAAGAAAAAGCCGCCTTGTGGGCGGCTTTCCTTTTTTGATGGTCGCCAAGGTCAGGCGACCGATTCAAGGGGTAGCCTTCAATTATAGCGCGACAGAAAACGAAAAAGCCGGTAAGTCTTTCAACTTACCGGCTTCCTACCAATTTGGTAGGCGCGAGAGGACTCGAACCTCCGACCCCCACCATGTCAAGGTGGTGCTCTAACCAGCTGAGCTACGCGCCTGGAAGACCATTAATGTAGCATGAATTTCGACTTTGTCAAAGTCATCAGCCAGTCACCTGCGCTTTGCGCGAGAAACGCCGTTAATTTGCAACACCTTTCCCAGCACGCCTTTGAGCTTGCTGGTGTCGTCGGTTTGCACCGTCAAGGTGATGGTGGTGCGGTCGCGTTGGGTTTGGCTGTGCATGGCCAGCACATGGGTCTTGCCTTGTGCGAAAACGTCGCACACATCACGCAGCAGACCCGGGCGGTCGTGTCCTTCAACCATGACATCAACGGCATAGTTTGACTTGCCATCGCCCGCCTGCTTGCCCCAGGTCACCGGAATGACTCGTTCAGGCTGCGTGGTGGCCATTTGCTTGAAGTTGCTGCAGTCAACGCGGTGCACGGCCACGCCCTTGCCTCGTGTCACGAAGCCGCCAATGTCATCTGGAGGCGCGGGCTTGCAGCAGCGCGCAAGCTGGGTGAGCAGCGAATCCATGCCCACCACCAGAATGCCGCGGCTGTTACCCACCGCATCGGTCGAGCCTTTGAGCAGCTTTTGGGCGATGAACTGGTCAGGGTCGGGTGCAGGCTCGGCCGGGCGCAACAGTTGTTCGATGTTGCGTAGCGAGTATTCGTCTTTGCCCACCACTTCGAACAGGGCATCGGCGGTTTTGAAGCCGAGGTTTTCTGCGAGGTCGTCGAGTTTGGTGGCGGTTTTGCCTTCGCGTTGGAGGAGCTTTTCAACCGCTTCACGCCCGCGAGCGATGGTGGCCTGCTGTGCCAGGGCGTTGAACCAGGCACGCACTTTGGCGCGAGCGCGTTGGCTCTTGAGGTAACCCAGTTCGGGGTTAAGCCAGTCCAGCGAGGGGCCACCTTCTTTGACGGAGATGATCTCGATGGTCTGCCCGCTTTGCAGTTCAGTGTTCAAGGGCACCATGGCGCCATCGACCTTGGCACCGCGGCAGCGATGGCCCAGGTTGGTGTGCAGTGTGTAGGCGAAGTCCACCGGCGAGGCGCCGCTTGGCAGGTCGATGATTTCTCCGCCCGGTGTGAACACGTAAATGCGGTCGTCAAACAAGCCTTTGTTCGAGGTGCCACCTTGGGCTTCGTCTGCGGCTGCCAGGTCGCGTTCCCAGGCCAGCAGTTGGCGCAACACGGTTTGGCGGGCCTCGGCCACGCGGCGCTCGAAGTCACCCGCTGCCAGTGCCGCTCCGCCATAGCCCTTTTTGCCTGCTTCTTTGTAGGCCCAGTGGGCCGCCACGCCGCTGTCGGCATGCTCGTGCATGGCGTGGGTGCGAATCTGGATTTCAATGGGGCGGCCAGCTTCGTCAAGCACCACGGTGTGCAGGCTTTGGTAGCCATTGGCCTTGGGGCGGGCAATGTAGTCGTCAAACTCTTCTGGCAAGGGCTTCCAGAGTTCATGCGCACGGCTCAAGGCGGCGTAGCAGGCGGGTACGTCGTCCACAATGACGCGCAGGGCCTGAATGTCGAAGATGCGTTCGATGGGCAGGTTCTTGCCCTGCATCTTCTTCCAGATGCTGTAGAGGTGCTTGGGCCTGCCCTGCACTTCCGCCTTCAAGCCCATGGCTTGCAACGCAGCGGCCAGTTCCTGGCGCACTTGCTCCACGTGGCGCTCACGCTCCAGGCGCTTGTCTTGCAGCGACTTGGCGATGGTCTTGTAGACATCAGGCATGAGGAAGCGGAAGGACAGGTCTTCCATTTCCCATTTGATTTGCCAGATGCCCAGGCGGTTGGCCAGCGGCGCAAACACCTGCAAGGACTCGCGAGCCAATGCCTTGGGGCATGGCAGCTTGCTGTTGGCGTAGTAGCGCAAGGTGGTCATGCGCGAGGCCAGACGCAGCAGCACCACGCGCAGGTCGCGCGAGAACGCCAGCAGCATTTTGCGAATGCGCTCGATTTGCTCGGCGTTCAAAGGGCCTTCGGCTTCGTCGCCCAAAGCGTCGCGCGCGCTGCGCTGAACGCGAACCAGCTTGAGCGTATGCATGACGAGGGTGGCCGCTTCGGCACCGAAGCTGCGGCTGATGACCTCTTCCGGGTGGTTGAGGTATTCGGCCGCGTAAACCAGATAGGCCGCGGCCTGCAATGAGGGCGAGGCCCCCATGTTCTGCAAGGTCAGGGCCACGCCATCGGCATGCGTGAGGGCATCTTCGCCGGTATCGAATGTCTGCGAATACAGCAGGGGCTCAGCAAAGGCGCGTGCCTTGCTGCGAACTTGATCGCTCGCTGGCGCACCGTTCTCGTCGCGCGGAGCGCCCCAATCTGCCAGGTCGACGATGGTGGCGTGGGTGCCCGCGGCCCCCTGCGGCGACATGGTCTGTGGCAGATGTTGTCCAGTTTTCATGAGCTCAACTCATGCGGTCAGGAATTGGCGAATGGGCTCGATTTGCGATTCGGTGATCAGGGTGGGCGCATGGCCCACGCCGTCGAACTCGACCAGGCGGGCCTTGGGGCCGCGCTCGGTCATGCCCTTGGCGGTGTCAGCGTCCAACAGATCAGAGTTCTTGCCGCGCAAGAGCAGCACCTCACAGGTCAAGGCTTCATAAACCTGCCACAGCGCCGCCTCGCCTGATGTGGCGCTTTCAGCCGTCATGGACTTGAACGGCGTGGCGATGCTGGGGTCGTAGTGAAGGACGAGGCCTTGCCCATCTGGGGCGGGCTTGAGCAAAGGTCGCGACAAGGCCAGCCATTGCTCAGGCGTGTGCGGGCCAAAGCCGGTGGAGATGCTCCACAGGTAATCAGCCGCTTGTTGCTCGTTGTCGAAGCGCAAGGGCTGGCCCAGGTATTCGCCAATGCGGGTCAGCGCCTCGATGCGCAGGCGCGGCCCCACGTCGTTGAGCACGAACTTGCGAATGCGTGCGCCAGAAACCTGAGGAGGCAGGCTGGAGAAGCCCAGGCCAATGAGGCCGCCCATGGAGGTGCCGACCCAATCGATGGTCAGGGGCTCTGGGGCTTGCGCACCCTGGGAAACTTGTCCTCCTGGCTGCCCACCTTGCACTTGCGCTCGCAACTGTTGCATCAGCGCCACCATGTCGCCCACATAAGTGAAGACTTGATAGCCCGCCGGGTCTGCCAACCAGTCAGATTGGCCACGGCCCACCACATCAGGGCAGATGACCTGGTAGTGCTCGGACAGTTGGCGAGCCAGGGTGTCGAAGTCTCGGCCCTGGCGGCTCAGCCCGTGCACGCAGAGCAAGATGCGTGGGTTGCGCTCGTCGCCCCACTGCCAGTAGGCCATGCGGTGCGTGTTCGG
The DNA here is from genome assembly GCF_036273115.1 of Aquabacterium sp. GTDB lineage: Bacteria > Pseudomonadota > Gammaproteobacteria > Burkholderiales > Burkholderiaceae_C > Aquabacterium. The sequence goes on along the minus strand of NZ_DASUIN010000024.1, from coordinate 124,752 downwards.
ATCAGACTTGCTGCCGCCTGGGCAGGTCACATACTTCAGAACGGGCTGGGCGTGGGCTTCAATTGCGGGCATGGTTTCTGTTTGATTCGAACGGCTCTAGGCGGGCCATAAGCAGATAATGGGGCATCTCACATTGTGATTGTTCTTGCCGACAGGAGGCCCCGAATGTTGAATGGAAAAACAGCGCTGGTTACCGGATCAACCAGCGGGATCGGTCTGGGTATTGCCGAAAAGCTGGCTGCTCAAGGTGCGAATGTCATTTTGAACGGGTTTGGCGACGTCGAAGCCCCCAAAGCCAGTGTGTTGGCTGCGGGCAAAGCCCACGGCATCAAGGTGGGCTACCACGGGGCCGACATGAGCAAGCCCGCCGAGATCGAAGCCATGATGGCCTACGCCCAAGCCGAGTTTGGCGGCGTTGACATTCTGGTCAACAACGCGGGCATTCAGTTCGTGGCGCCTGTGGAAGAGTTTCCCGTTGAAAAGTGGGACTCGATCATTGCGATCAACCTGAGTTCAGCCTTCCACACCATGCGCCTGGCTGTGCCGCACATGCGCGCCAAGAACTGGGGGCGAATCATCAATCTGGCTTCGGCCCATGGTCTGGTGGCTTCGGCCGGGAAGTCGGCCTATGTGGCTGCCAAGCACGGGTTGGTGGGTTTGACCAAAGCTGCTGCCTTGGAAACCGCCACCACCGGCGTGACCGTGAATGCCATTTGCCCAGGCTGGGTGCTGACCCCACTGGTGCAAAAGCAGATCGATGCGCGTGCAGAAAAAGAAGGCATCACCCAAGACCAAGCCCGCGTGGGCCTGCTGGGTGAAAAGCAACCTTCCCTGCAGTTTGTGACGCCAGCCCAGTTGGGTGATCTGGCGGTGTTCCTGTGCTCGCCGGGCGGCGACAACGTGCGCGGTGCTGCCTGGAACATGGACGGCGGCTGGTTGGCCCAGTAACACGCGCAGAAAGACGTTTTCCCAGGCCTTCGTAGCCACGCATCATGAGTTTGGATGTAGCCCGATTGGGCGAGAGCCCCTCGGGCAAGGCGCCCGGCGTACCGTATTCGCCCCTGTATGACGACGTGTATCACGCCGTAGCGGGGGCGGCCGAACAGGCCCGGTACGTTTTTTTGGGAGGCAATGGCTTGCCTGAGCGGTGGCAAGACCGCGACCAGTTCGTGATTCTGGAAACGGGCTTCGGTCTGGGTAACAACTTTCTTCAGACCTGGCGAACCTGGCGCGAAGACAGCAAGCGTTGTTCACGCTTGTTTTTCGTGTCCATAGAAAAACACCCTTTGACCCTGGCTGACCTGGCCCAGGTTCATCAGAACAGCGACGAGTTCGCGCAACGACTGGTACAAGCTTGGCCGGTGCTGACACCAGGCATCCACACCCTGCAGTTTGACGACCCCAATGGGCAAGTTACTTTGCTATTGGGCTTGGGCGACGTGGCAGAACTGCTGCCGGCCCTGGTCATGCAGGTGGATGCCTTCTTTCTGGATGGCTTTGCTCCCTCCAAGAACCCACAGATGTGGGACGAACAGTTGCTGTCTCGCCTGGGCCGCCTCGCGGCACCTGGATGCACGGCGGCGACCTGGTCTGTAGCCCGCAGTGTGCGCGATGGCCTGACCCGTGCCGGCTTCACGGTGCACCGTGCGCCTGGCTTTGGGGGCAAGCGCGACATGATTCGTGCGGTTTACGAACCCCGGTATGTGCCCCAGCCTCCCGCCGGTGGCCATCGCCCTGCTCCACGCCCTGAGCACCGCCACGCCGCCGTGGTGGGTGCAGGGCTGGCTGGCGCTGTTGCCTGTTGGGCACTGGCACGTGCGGGCTGGCAGGTGACGCTGTTTGACAAGCACCCCCAAGCGGCCAGCGAAGCATCGGGCAACCCAGGCGGCATGTTTCACGCCATTGTTCATGGTGAAGACGGCATTCATGCCCGGGCGCATCGGGCTGCGGCCTTGGCGGTCAGCGCGGCGGTGCAACCCTGGATCGAGCACGGCGACTTGGCTGGGCAGTTGCAGGGGCTGTTGCGACTGGATGCGCGCTGTGATGCAACACAGGCGCAAAACCTGATCGGCAAGCTTGGCCTGCCTGACTCCTACGTTGAATGGCTGGAACAAGCCGATGCCGCCATGGCCTCTGGCCTGCCCGTTAACAGTGGTGGATGGTTATTCAAGCAGGCCGGTTGGCTGCACCCAGCTGGCTTGGCGCAATGCCTGGTGAAAGAGGCGCAACGCTGGGCCCAGTTGCATGGCCAGCCGCTGAACCTGAAATTGGGCGAGGCGGTTCATCGGCTGGAACCCAACCCGAACAGCGCCGAAGGCTGGTGGGTGCACACCACCCGTGGCGCTGTGCACGTTCACAGTGTGGTGCTGGCCAACGCCCATGGAGCCAATGAGCTGCTGCAGACCTTGCCCGACTCGCACGCGGTCGAGCCCATGCCGATGTCGGCCATACGGGGGCAAGTCACGGTGCTGAACCCACACGCTTCGGCTCAACATGCTCACCTGCCCAAGTTGCCCGTGGCAGGCGGCGGCTATGCCCTGACCTTGCCCGATGGCCGTTTGCTCTGTGGCGCCACCACCCAACACCATGACCACTGCGCGACCGTGCGCGAAGCCGACCATGCGCACAACTTGCGGCAGGCAAGCAAGCTCGGCGCGCTGATTCCTGACGATCAGACCGATGTGCTGGAAACCTTGGCGCAATCCAGTCAGACCTGGGGCCGCGTAGGCTGGCGGGCGGCCACCCCCGACCGGCTGCCCCTGGTGGGCGCCCTGCCCTGGCGCCGAGATCGATTGGCGCAAGCCCCTGGCCGCTTGCGCCTGGATCAGACCCGCATGATTCCGCGTGAACGCAACGAGTCAGGCGGTTTGTTTGCGATCACGGGCCTGGGCTCGAGAGGCATTACCTGGTCTGTTCTGGCTGGGCAATTGCTGGCGCATTGGGTGGCAGGCACCCCTTGCCCACTTGAAGCCGACCTGCGCGATGCCCTCGACCCCGCGCGTTTCCTGGCCCGCCAGCAGGCACAATCCGGCCCATGAGCAAGGCTGCTTTCATTCCTGTTGACGCCAATCAGCGCCCCCTGCCCGGCCTGACCGAACGCATGCGGCTGGACAAATGGCTTTGGGCGGCGCGGTTTTTCAAGACCCGTGCGCTGGCGGCGGACGAGATCGACAAGGGGCGCATCATGGTCAACGAACAGGTGGCCAAAGCCTCGCGCGAACTGAAAGCGGGTGACCGCATCGACATTCGCCAGGGCTACCTGACTCAAACCGTGATGGTGAAGGCATTGAGCACCATTCGCGGGCCAGCCGTGCATGCCCAGCAGTTGTACGAAGAAACGCCCGAGAGCGTGACCCGCCGAGAGCAATGGGCCGAACAGCGCAAGAACGCCATGGAGCCCGCCTCGACCATTGAGCAAGGCCGCCCCACCAAGCGCGACCGGCGCCAATTGGCGAGCTGGGAGCGCTGGTCAGCCAGCTCTGACGACTGATTCCGCTGTTACAAAGTTTTTTTGCGTTCGGGGTCTTGAAACCCCGAACTTTGCCCTGACATGCGCAGGGTTTTGAGAAATCAACCCAATCAACCGAACATGAGCGATACGCCCGCAACCCCGGAAATGGCCCCTGAAAACGGAGCCGCAGCGCCCGAACAAGCCGCTGGCGCCACCTTGGAACAGCAACTGGCCGAGCTGCAGGCCAAGCACGCTGAAGTCTCGGATGCCTACCTGCGCGCCAAGGCAGAAGCCGAAAACGTGCGCCGTCGCTCCGAGGAAGAAATCGCCAAGGCCCGCAAATTTGCGGTGGAAAGCTTTGCAGAAAGCCTGCTGCCCATCAAAGACAGCCTGGAAGCCGCGCTGGCTTCGCACGCAGCCAAGCCCGACACCCCCGTGGAAACCGTGCTGGAAGGCGTGACCGCCACCCTGCGCCAACTGGCATCGGCCTTTGAGCGCAACAAGGTCATCGAAATCAACCCACCGGCGACCACCAAGTTCGATCCGCACCAGCACCAGGCCATCAGCATGGTGCCCGCCGATCAAGAAGCCAACACCATTGTGGGCGTGCTGCAAAAGGGCTACCTGATCGCCGACCGCGTGCTGCGCCCTGCTCTGGTCACCGTGGCCGCACCGAAGTAAAAAATTTTCAAAAAAGCTGCTGGGCAGCTCTTGAAAACCCTTTCTAAAACATCACTTTAGGAACAACCGGAAGCAACAGCGCTTCCCTCAGTTTTCCAGGAGAAACAAATAATGGGCAAGATCATTGGCATTGACTTGGGCACCACCAACTCGTGCGTGGCCATCATGGAAGGCAACACCACCAAGGTGATCGAGAACAGCGAAGGCGCTCGTACCACCCCATCCATCATCGCTTATCAAGAAGACGGTGAAATTCTGGTGGGCGCCTCGGCCAAGCGCCAGGCTGTGACCAACCCCAAGAACACCCTGTACGCAGTGAAGCGCCTGATTGGCCGCAAGTTCACTGAAAAGGAAGTTCAGAAGGACATCGACCTGATGCCCTTCACCATTGCCGCTGCCGACAACGGTGACGCCTGGGTGGAAGTGCGCGGCAAGAAGTACGCGCCCCCTCAAGTGTCGGCCGAAGTGCTGCGCAAGATGAAGAAGACCGCTGAAGACTACCTGGGTGAAGAAGTCACCGAGGCCGTCATCACCGTGCCCGCTTACTTCAACGACGCACAACGTCAAGCCACCAAGGACGCAGGCCGTATCGCTGGTCTGGAAGTCAAGCGCATCATCAACGAACCTACCGCTGCTGCACTGGCTTTCGGTCTGGACAAGACTGGCAAGGGTGACCGCAAGATCGCCGTGTATGACTTGGGCGGCGGTACCTTCGACGTGTCCATCATCGAAATCGCTGACGTGGACGGCGAAAAGCAGTTCGAAGTGCTGTCGACCAACGGCGACACCTTCCTGGGCGGTGAAGACTTCGACCAGCGCATCATCGACTACATCATCAGCGAGTTCAAGAAAGAGTCTGGCGTGGACCTGACCAAGGACGTGCTGGCCCTGCAACGCCTGAAGGAAGCCGCTGAAAAGGCCAAGATCGAGCTGTCGAACTCGTCGCAGACCGATGTGAACCTGCCTTACATCACCGCTGACGCAACTGGCCCCAAGCACTTGAACATCAAGCTGACCCGCGCCAAGCTGGAGTCGCTGGTGGAAGACCTGATCGAGCGCACCATTGCCCCTTGCCGCACCGCCATCAAGGATGCCGGCGTGAGCGTGAGCGAAATCGACGACGTGATCCTGGTCGGCGGTATGACCCGCATGCCCAAGGTGCAAGAAAAGGTCAAGGAGTTCTTCGGCAAGGACCCACGCAAGGACGTGAACCCTGACGAAGCCGTGGCCGTGGGCGCCGCTGTGCAAGGCCAGGTGCTGGCCGGTGACCGTACCGACGTGCTGCTGCTGGACGTGACCCCTCTGTCTCTGGGCATTGAAACTCTGGGCGGTGTCATGACCAAGATGATCAGCAAGAACACCACCATCCCCACCAAGTTCGCTCAAACCTTCTCGACCGCCGACGACAACCAGCCGGCCGTGACCATCAAGGTCTACCAAGGTGAGCGCGAAATGGCTTCGGGCAACAAGATGCTGGGCGAGTTCAACCTGGAAGGCATCCCACCCGCACCACGCGGCGTGCCACAAATCGAAGTGGCCTTCGACATTGACGCCAACGGCATCCTGCACGTGAGCGCCAAGGACAAGGGCACCGGCAAGGAAAACAAGATCACCATCAAGGCCAACTCGGGTCTGTCGGAAGACGAAATCCAGAAGATGGTGAAGGACGCCGAGCTGAACGCCGCCGAAGACAAGAAGAAGCTGGAACTGGTGCAAGCCAAGAACCAAGGCGATGGCATGGTTCACAGCGTGCGCAAGTCGCTGACCGAGTACGGTGACAAGCTCGACGCCGGTGAGAAGGAAAAGATCGAAGCCGCGATCAAGGACGTCGAAGAAGCCCTCAAGGGTGAAGACAAGGACGACATCGAGGCCAAGACCAATGCCCTGATGACCGCTTCGCAGAAGCTGGGCGAGAAGATGTACGCCGACATGCAAGCTGCCCAAGGCGCTGCTGGTGCCGAAGGTGCTGGCGCTCAGGCCGGTGCCGAGCAAGCCAAGCCTGCCGACGACAATGTGGTCGACGCCGAGTTCAAGGAAGTCAAGAAGGACTGATCTGACTAAGGCTTTCGCCTAGGGGCACAGGCTGTGTGAGCGTCCCGCTCATGCCCTGTGCCTTTGTCGGATCTGGACCGCAAACCAACACATCATGGCAAAACGCGATTTTTATGAAGTTCTCGGCCTCGCCAAGGGCGCATCCGAGGACGAAATCAAAAAGGCCTACCGCAAGCTGGCCATGAAATATCACCCTGACCGCAATCAGGGTGACAAGGCCAAGGAAGCCGAAGAGAAGTTCAAGGAGGTCAAAGAGGCCTACGAGATGCTCTCCGACCCCAAGAAGCGTCAGGCCTATGACCAATTCGGTCATGCCGGCGTCGATCCCAATATGGGTGGCGGCGGCGCGGGTGGCTTCGGTGGCGGCTTTGCCGACGCTTTTGGCGACATCTTTGGCGACATCTTCGGCCAAGGTGGCGGCCGTCGTGGCGGCGGAGGCCCTCAGGTTTACCGTGGCAGCGACTTGTCGTACGCCATGGAAATCACCTTGGAAGAAGCGGCTGCGGGCAAAGACACGCAAATTCGCATTCCCGCCTGGGACGAATGCGAAACCTGCCACGGCTCGGGCGCCAAGCCCGGTACCAGCGCCAAGACCTGCTCCACCTGTAACGGTTCGGGCACGGTGCACATGCGCCAGGGCTTTTTCAGCGTGCAGCAAACCTGTCCGCACTGCCGCGGCTCGGGCAAGATCATTCCTGAACCGTGCACCAGCTGCCACGGCCAAGGCAAGATCAAGAAGACCAAGACCCTGGAAGTCAAGATTCCCGCCGGCATCAACGAAGGCATGCGCATTCGTTCGGCAGGCAATGGTGAACCCGGTACCAATGGCGGGCCCGCTGGCGACCTCTACATCGAGATTCGCATCAAGCAGCACGACATCTTCGAGCGCGATGGCGACGACCTGCACTGCACAGTTCCCGTGCCGCTGACGTCTGCTGCCCTGGGTGGCACCATTGAAGTGCCCACGCTGGGTGGCAAGGCCGAAATCGAAATTCCAGAAGGCACCCAGCACGGCAAGACCTTCCGCCTGCGCGGCAAGGGCATCAAGGGGCTGCGTTCCAGCTACCCTGGCGACCTGTACTGCCACATCCAGGTGGAAACGCCGGTCAAGCTCACCGAGCATCAGCGCAAGCTGCTCAAGGAGCTGGACGAGTCGTTCAAGAAGGGCGGCGAGAAGCATTCGCCTAACGCCAAAAGCTGGACCGACCGGGTGAAGAACATCTTCAAGTGAGTCAATTCACCACATGAAAAGGCACCTTCGGGTGCCTTTTTTCATTTTGAGCGCTGCAGCGACCGCGTTTGCCTCAAGTTGTGGTCAGACTTAGCCGACATCTGAACGACCGATTCCGATCATCCGTCTCAGCACTGCCGGACCCAAGCCATGACTGTTCAGACCCCTTTTTCCGGGATACAAGCCTTGATCATTGATGACATGGCAGCTCAGCAGTCGACCCTGCGAGGCCATTTGTCGTTGCTGGGCATTGCGAAAGCCGACGTCGCCAGCAACCCGCAAGATGCGGTTCGCCTGGTCAAGAGCCGCCGCTATGGCTTGATTCTGTGCGACTACAACCTGAATCAGAAAACCGACGGTCAACAGGTGTTTGAATACCTGCGCGACAACGACCTGCTGCCACCTGATTGCCTGTTTTTCATGATCACGGCAGAGAGCAGCTATGCCTCGGTGGCCGCCGCCACAGAGCATCACCCCGATGCCTATCTGCTCAAGCCTGCCACCGCAGCCGACATTGGCGACCGGCTGAAAGCCCAGTTGGAAAAACGTGCCGGGTTGCTGCGAATCACGGAAAAACTCAAGCGTGACGACCTTGTCGGTGCGCTGCAGGCGTGCGACAACCTGATTGCCGCCCAGAACCGATGGCTGGCCCAAGCCCTGCAACTCAAAGGCCAAACCCTGCTGAAGCTGAGCAAGAACGAAGAGGCCAAAGCCTTGTACCGCTCAGTGCTGGACAAGCGCCCTGAACTGCTATGGGCCCAACTGGGTCTGGCCAGGGCCTACAAAGCACTGGGTCAGTATGACGAAGCCCTGAGCCAGGCACGCAGAATCATCGAATCGCCCGAGGGCGAAAAAAATGTGGCGGCTTACGACATCGTGGCCGAGGCCCTGGAAGCCCAGGGCGATGCCCAGGCGGCCATGTGGGCATTGCGAGATGCCGCCACGGTCATCCCGTCGGCCCGTCGGCAACGGCTGGCAGGTGAAAGCGCCTACCGCAACGGCGACCTGGAAACAGCCAAAACCTTGCTGACCAAAGCGCACAAAGCCACCAAGGGCTCGGTGGTGGCACAAGCGCAAGACGCCTTGATGCTGGCGCAAACCTTGGTCGACAGCAATGAGCCGGGGGAAGCGCTGAAGCTGCTGCAGGAGGCTGCACCCGAGCACCGAAACAATGCTGCCTTCGCCACCGTGTCTCTGGCGATTCAAGCGCAGGCCGAATGCAAAGCAGGCAAAACAGCAGAGGCTGAAAAGACCCTGGAAAAGGCCCGAGCCACCTTGCGCAAGGGCAAGGCCGATTTTGCCTCTCTGGCCTTGGCCAAGGCCGAATTGATGGCTGGCAACGAAGAAAAGGGGCTGAGCATCCTCAACAGCGTGGTCAGCGCAGACCACGAAAACGGCCGCATCAAGCAGATGGTCAGCAATGCGCTGATCGTGACCGGTCACGGCGACAAGGTTCACGATGTGGTGGTGGGACGAGCCGCTGCCATGGAAGCCAAGGTGCAAGACGCCCGCAAGCTGCTGCGCGACAGCCAGATCGATGAGGCCGTGGAGGCCATTGAGGCTGCCGTGGAGGCCTTCCCGGAAAACACCGGGGTGCTGCTGCAGGCCACACAGATCAACTGCATGGCATTGCGCCTGAAGAAGGAATACAACCCGGCGATGATCGAGCGCGTTCACCAGTACCTGGTACGCCTGGATCAGCTCATGCCTGGCAACGATCGGGTGGGCAAGATGCGGCGCTACTTCCGCGAAACCAAGAGCGACCTGGCTCACGCCACCGCCAGCGTCTGAACGCCATGCAAAGCACCCCTGCCACGCTGATTGCGCACGACCTCAAGAATGCCCTGGGGGCCCTTGAAGGCGAGCTCGAAGCGCTGGCAGCCGAGCCCACGAGAGACGGTGCTCGCACGGCCTACCAGCGCTGCGTGGACCTGAAGCGCGAATTCATCCAGTTCCTGATGGTGTATGGCACCGGCAGCGAGCTGCGGGCCTACTGTGAGGATGAGTCGCCACAAGACGTACTCGAATCGGTGTGCCGGGCAGGCCAATCCAAGTACGCGCCCCACGCCCATTCGCCAAAAATGTCCGTTGAGCGCCGCGCAGGTGAGCCCCCCTACTGGTATTTCGACCAAAGGCTGGTTCAAATGGCACTGGATGCGGCGTTGCACAACGCCAGCCGCTTCGCTCGCAGCCAGATCACCCTCGTGCTGCACCTGGAGGACGATTACCTGGTGTTTGTGATCGAAGACGACGGACCAGGCCCGCAGGGCAGCGATGGTGGGCCGCATTCGACCGGACTGGGTACAGAGCTGTGCCGCGCGGTCGCTCGCGCCCATCGAAGCGGCACCCGGCAGGGCCGCATTGAGCTGCGCCATCGCCCGCAAGGAGGGACGCGTTTTGAACTCTGGATTCCCTGACATTCAAGTCTGCTGTTCATCTGCCGAAAAACCCTCATTCCCCATGGGTTTAACGGGAATCTGAAATTTTCTTGCAGAGGCAGCCTATGGACGCCCTTTATCCCGGTATCGAAGAATGTCGAGCGCTCATCGTTGACGGCAACCACACGTCACGCAGCATCTTGGCCGCCCAGTTGCGCGACATGGGCGTCGGTACCGTGGTGCAAAGCAGCCGACCGCAGGACGCCCGAGGCCGCCTCGAACACGCCACGTTCGACATCGTTCTGTGCGACTACCACTTCGAGCACTGCGAATACAGCGGTCAGGACTTGCTCGACGACCTTCGCCGAGAGCAACTGCTGCCCTACTTCACCACCTTCATCATGGTGACGGGCGAAGCCAGTTACAACAAGGTGGCCGAAGCGGCCGAGTCAGCCCTGGATAGCTACATCGTCAAACCCTATACCGCGATGTCTTTGGCCGAGCGCCTGATTCTGGCTCGCAAGCGGAAGTTGGCTCTGGCGAAAGTATTTGAAGCACTGGAAGCGGGCGAAACCGAACAGGCCGCCGCCTTGTGTGTACAGCGTTACGTTGATGGCCTGCCCTATGGCTTGTATGCCGCCCGCATTGGCGGCGAGCTGTTTCTGCGGCAGAACCGATTTGATGAGGCCAAGGCGCTTTATCAAAAACTGATGGAGCGCACGCCGCCGCCGGCTTGGGCTCGGTTGGGGCTGGCACGTACTCTGTTTGAAAGTCAGCAGGCACCACAAGCCAAGAAAATTCTGGAGGGGCTGGTCAAAGACAGCCCGGAATTTGCAGAAGGCCACGACTTGCTCGGCAAACTCCAGGTGGATCAAGGCGACCTGACCGAGGCACTCGACACCTACAAGAACGCCTGGGAGATCACCCCAAGCTCGATCACCCGCAACGCGAAACTCGGCGCCATCACGTTCTACATGGGCGAGTCGGAAGAAGCCAAGCGTCCGCTGGAACGTAGTGCGGCCCTGGGCTCCGGCTCCAAGATGTTCGACACTGAATCGCTGGTTCTCTTGTCGTTCGTACGGTATGACGCCAAAGATGCCAAAGGCGTTCGGCGCTGCTTGAGCAACCTCGAACATACTTTGCAGAAAACTCCGGGTGACCCGCGTGTGCAGCGCCAGCTGGAGATCGTGAAAATCGTCACCATGCTGGCAGACAAGCACATGGAGGCGGCCAAATCAGAGATGTTCACCCTGGGGCGCCACATGGATGCCCCCGACCTGGATGTGGAAGGCGCTTGCAACATTCTCTCGATGCTGTCGCGCATGCCTTCTGAAACAGCTCGGGGAGAACGGGCCACGCAGTGGGTTGAGGCACTCACCTGGCGCTTCAGCGGAAGCAAGGCTGCGGGTCAGTTGCTGGCTGCAGCCAGCGACAAGCTGCCAGAACAACATGATCAAGTTCTGGCGGTTCTCGCCCAGGCTCAGGCCGCGGTGCAAAACGCCATGACCTATGCGGTGACGGGCGAACGCCGCCAAACGGTGGTCGAGTTGATCACCCTGGCCAAGAAGTGGCGCAATGCCAAATGGGCAGAAATGGCAGACCATGCTCTGGAGCGCCACAAGGCCCATATTGCAGATGCCGATGCACTGGCCTCGATGATCAAGGAACTGAAAGGCGCCTTTTCTGGCAAGCCCAGCAAGTTGCCGCTGGGCAATGAAGAAGGCCGCCAGAGCGGCGGCCTTTCACTGCGCATTCAGAAGTCGCAGGCTGAGATCAAGCCCCAGCCCGAGATGGCGGCCTGATCAGCCCTCGCCCTTCACACAGTCCACGTAGTAGCGCACCCCACCACCGGGCAATTCTTCGGCGACCAGGCCGTGAACGTCGGTGGCAAAGCCTGGGAAGGCCGTGTTGAAGTCGCGGGCGAACTTGAGGAAGTCAACAATTTTCTTGTTGAAGCGCTCACCAGGAATCAACAGCGGGATACCGGGTGGGTAAGGCGTGAGCAGCGACGTCGTGATGCGACCTTCCAGCTGGTCGATTTCCACGCGTTCGGTCTGACGACGGGCAATGCAGGCGTAGGCATCAGACGGCTTCATGGCCGGCTCCAGGCCTGACAGGTACACGTCGGTCGTCAGGCGTGCGATGTCGCCCTTGGCATAGGCTTCGTGCACGCTCTGGCACAGGTCACGCAGGCCCATGCGCTCGTACTTCGGATACTTCTTGCAGAAGTCTGGCACCACACGCCACAAAGGCTGGTTGCGGTCGTAGTCGTCCTTGAACTGCTGCAGCGCGGTCAGCATGGTGTTCCAGCGGCCCTTGGTGATGCCGATGGTGAACATGATGAAGAAGCTGTACAGGCCGGTCTTTTCCACCACCACGCCGTGCTCGGCGAGGTATTTGGTAACGATGGACGCAGGGATGCCGGTCTTGGCAAACTTGCCAGACACATCCAGACCCGGGGTGATGATGGTCGACTTGATGGGGTCGAGCATGTTGAAGCCTTCGGCCAGGTTGCCGAAGCCATGCCACTTCTCATTGGCCTTGAGCACCCAGTCAGACGGCTTGCCAATGTCGTCGGCGGCGATTTTGTCCGGGCCCCAGACCTTGAACCACCAGTCCTTGCCGTATTCCTTGTCGACCTTGCGCATGGCGCGGCGGAAGTCGAGCGCTTCCTTGATGCTCTCTTCCACCAGGGCGGTGCCACCAGGGGCGTCCATCATGGCCGCAGCCACGTCGCACGAGGCGATGATGGCGTACTGCGGCGAGGTGGAGGTGTGCATCAGGTAAGCCTCGTTGAAGAGGTTACGGTCAAGTTGCACGTTTTGTGATTCTTGAACCAGCACGTGCGAAGCCTGCGAGATGCCAGCCAGCAACTTGTGGATGGACTGGGTGGAATAGACCACGGCCTCCTTCGGGCGTGGGCGATTCTTGCCCATGGCGTGGTACATGCCGTAGAACTTGTGGAAGGCAGCGTGAGGCAACCAGGCTTCGTCGAAGTGCAGGTTGTCGATCCAGCCGTCCAGGGTCGCCTTGATGTTTTCGGTGTTGTAGAGCACGCCGTCGTAGGTGCTCTGCGTCAAGGTCATGATGCGTGGCTTGGCCTTTTTGGGATCCACGCCCTTGAGCAACGGGTTGGCTGCGATCTTCTTGCGAATGGTGGCGGGCTCGAACTCGCTCTTCGGAATGGGGCCGATGATGCCGTAGTGGTTGCGCGTGGGCGTCATGAACACGGGAATGGCCCCGGTCATGATGATGCTGTGCAGGATGGACTTGTGGCAATTGCGGTCCACCACCACGATGTCGCCCGGCGCCACGGTGTGGTGCCACACCATCTTGTTGGAGGTGGATGTGCCGTTGGTGACGAAGAAGCAATGGTCGGCATTGAAAATGCGCGCCGCGTTCTTTTCGGACTCGTACACGGGGCCCGTGTGGTCGAGCAACTGGCCCAGTTCTTCCACAGCATTACACACGTCGGCGCGCAGCATGTTTTCACCATAGAACTGGTGGAACATCTGGCCCACAGGGCTCTTGAGGAAGGCCACCCCGCCCGAGTGCCCAGGGCAGTGCCAGGAGTAGGAGCCGTCCTGAGCGTAGTCCATCAAGGCCTTGAAAAAGGGTGGAGGCAAGGCGTCGAGGTAGCTCTTCGCTTCACGGATGATGTGACGCGCCACGAACTCGGGCGTATCTTCAAACATGTGAATGAAGCCGTGCAGCTCACGCAGGATGTCGTTGGGAATGTGCTCGGAAGTGCGCGTCTCGCCGTACAAATAGATAGGAATGTCGGCGTTCTTGAAGCGGATTTCTTCAATGAACTTGCGCAGGTTCAGGACGGCGGGGTCCAACTCAGGGCCCGGCGTGAATTCTTCGTCGTCAATCGAGAGAATGAAGGCACTGGCGCGGCTTTGTTGCTGAGCAAACTGAGCCAGGTCACCATAGCTGGTCACGCCAAGAACTTCGAAGCCCTCTTTCTGAATCGCGTCGGCCAAGGCGCGAATGCCCAGACCGGAGGTGTTCTCCGAACGGAAGTCCTCGTCAATGATGACAACAGGAAAATGGAAGCGCAGCATGGCCAGCTCCTTCAAGGCTAGGCAACGAAAAAATCAGGATCGCGAAGTGTAGGGTCTCTCGGGGTCGGTTTTGTTGACCCAAGGCGGAAATTGACCTGAAATGCTGTGATTCTGTGTGCAAGGGTCGTACACTTGCTCCAACACGGGGTTGGAGCACATGAGCGAGGCCACTGTCTGGTTGATCGTGACCGGTTTCTTCGTCAGCCTGGAGCTTCTGACCAGGTCGGCGTACCTGTTCATGCTCGGGCTGGGCGCCGCGGCCGCCGCCATGCTGGCCAACTTTGGCGTGCCCCAGTCGATTCAATTGGTGGCCGCCGCAGGGGTGGGAGGCGTTGGGGTTGTCGCCTGGCACTTTCACCTTCTGAAAAGGGGCCCACTGCCGGACAGCACCGGTTTTGCCTCCGAGTTGCCCCAGGTTGAAATCGGGGCCCATGTCGAGGTCGATCACTGGGAAGCCGACGGGACCTGCAAAATTCATCACCACGGTGTCGTCTGTGTAGGGCGTCATTTCGGCCCGCACCTGCCCGCGTTGGGGCGGCACCGAATCAAGTCAGTGGATGGCTTTGTCGTGATGCTGGAACAGATTTGAGCCGTAGCGATCATGGCGGTTGAATTGACTTCAGGTCGAAATGTGCTGGGCGGTCCGCTGCGGGCGTGCGCCTACGACCCCTTGACCGGCTATTTCCGCGACGGCTGCTGCCGCCCTCACCCGCACGACATTGGCAAACACCTGGTTTGTGCGCGAGTGACTCAGGCTTTTCTGGATTTCAGCCTGTCGCGAGGTAATGACCTGATCACGCCTCGCCCTGAATGGCGTTTTCCAGGCCTCAAGCCAGGCTCTCGCTGGTGTTTGAGTGTTCACAGATGGCTGGAAGCACTGGAAGCCGGCGTGGCCCCACCCGTGGTGCTGGAGTGCACTCACGAAAATGCGCTGGATGCCGTCCCCCTGGAGGTATTGCAGGCACACGCGCTCACAGGGCCCCAAAGTAGCGTTTGAGTCCGGCCAGGATCATTTCCACCGCCACGGCGCACAGGATCAGGCCCATCAGCTTTTCGAGGGCAGCGATCACTGAGTCGCCCAGCCATTGATGCAGCTTGTGGCACGAGAGCAATACCGCTGCGCACACGAACATGGCGGCAGACAGGGCGCCCACCCATTGCAAGAGTTGTTCTGGCTGGCGTGAGGCCAAAAGCAGCACCGTGGCCATGGCCGACGGGCCGGCCAACAGCGGAATGGCAATCGGGAAGATGAAGGGTTCGCGTGCCGGGGCCGCGTCAGATCCTTCGTCAAACAAGCGTTGGCCCGACGCAAAGATGATGCGAATGGAGATGAGCAGCAGAATCACCCCACCGGCCACCTCGAGCGAACGCTCGGACAGGCGCATCAGGTGCAGGAAGCTGTTGCCGCCCACCATGAAGGCCAGCAATGCCCCGAAAGCGATACACGCCTCACGCAGGGCCACCACGAACCGGCGTCGGGGCTCCACCCCCCGCATCACCGACAGGAATATGGGCAAGGTGCCGAACGGGTCGAGCACCAGCAGCAACAAAATGAAGGCCGACGCGAAATCATGGCTCATGCCAGCCATTGTGCGAGGCCCAGGCAGGCGTTGACTCGGGAGAACTACCTGAAGGCTGCGACTTACTCCGCAGCCGGGGCGGCCCCACCCTGCTCCAAAGCCCCTACCAGCAAGCGCTGCAGCCCATCTTCATCGAGTACAGGCACGCCCAGCGATTGCGCCTTGTCTAGCTTGCTGCCCGCTTCGGCACCTGCCACCACGTAATGGGTCTTGCGGGATACAGAACCGGCCACTTTGCCGCCCGCGGCTTCGATCATGGCCTTGGCTTCCTCACGAGAGAGGGTCGGCAAGGTGCCTGTTAACACCAAGGTCATGCCATGCAAAGGCAACTGGGTGGGGTCAAGCTGGGTGGGCTCGTGCTCGGGCCATTGCACACCGGCCGCACGCAGTTGCTCTACCACCTCGCGGTTGTGAGGCTGGTCGAAGAAGGTGCGAATGCTTTGGGCCACCACCGGCCCCACATCGTTCACCTGCAGCAACTGCTCCACACTCGCATCCATCAAGCGATCAATTTGACCGAAATGCTTGGCCAAGTCTTTGGCCGTGGCCTCGCCCACGTGGCGAATGCCCAGGCCAAACAGGAACTTGGGCAAGGTGGTGTGCTTGCTGCGCTCCAGTGCCTCCAGCAGGTTGTTGGCGCTCTTGTCAGCCATGCGTTCCAACGCGGCCAGCTTCAACAACCCGAGCTTGTACAGGTCTGGCAAGGTGCGAACGAGGCCGCCGTCGATCAACTGGTCAACCAGCTTCTCACCCAAGCCTTCAATGTCCATGGCGCGCCGCTGGGCAAAGTGCAGCAAGGCCTGCTTTCGTTGGGCAGCACAGTACAGCCCACCGGTGCAGCGGTGGTCGACCTCACCTGGCTCGCGAACCACATCGCTGCCACACACGGGGCAATGGGCGGGCATGCGGAAGTTCGGTACGTAGGCAGGCCGCTCACCGGCCACCACGCCCACCACTTCGGGAATGACATCACCCGCGCGCCGAACAATGGCGGTGTCGCCCACTCGAACGCGTTTTCGGCGCAATTCGAACAGGTTGTGCAAGGTGGCATTGGTCACCGTGACACCGCCAACGAACACGGGCTTGAGTCGCGCCACGGGGGTGAGTTTTCCCGTGCGGCCAACCTGAATGTCGATGGCCTCGACCTGAGTCAGCTGCTCCTGCGCCGGATATTTGTGCGCCACGGCCCAGCGTGGCTCGCGGGTCACAAAGCCCAGGCGCTCCTGCAGATCACGGCGATTGACCTTGTAGACAATGCCGTCGATGTCAAAGGGCAGCTGATCTCGCACTTGCCCCATGGCTCGATGAAACGCGACCAAGCCCCCGACTTCACCCTGGCCATGGGCTCCCAAGGCCACTGTGCGGTGCTCGCAAACTGGAAACCCCATTTGGGCCAGTTCATCGAGCAGGCCGCTGTGCGTGGGTGGAATGGCCCAACCATCCACCTGCCCCAGGCCGTAGGCGAAGAAGCTCAGAGGGCGCTGCGCCGCAATGGCAGGGTCCAACTGCCGAACGGCACCCGCCGCAGCATTGCGTGGGTTCACAAAGGTCTTGTCGCCTTTGGCGCGTTGACGCTCGTTGAGTTGCTCGAAGTCGTCTCGGCGCATGTAGACCTCGCCCCTGACCTCCAGCACGGCGGGTGCCACGCCCTTGAGTCGCAAGGGAATCTGGCCAATGGTGCGAATGTTCTGGGTCACGTCTTCACCCACCTCGCCATCACCCCGGGTGGCGGCGCACACCAGAACGCCTTGCTCATAGCGGAGGTTGATCGCCAGGCCATCAAACTTCAACTCGGCGGCGTATTCGACCGGCGGGTCTTCCTCTCGCAAGCCCAGTTCGCGGCGTACACGGGCATCGAAGGCCTCGGCACCACTGGCTTCGGTGTCGGTTTCGGTTCGAATCGACAGCATGGGCACAGCGTGGCGCACTGGCGAAAAACCATCGAGCACACGCCCCAGCACACGCTGCGTGGGTGAATCAGGCGTACGCAGTTCGGGATGCGCCTCTTCAAGTTGGCTCAGTTCCTGAAACAGGCGGTCGTACTCGGCATCGGGAATCTCGGGTTCGTCAAGAACGTAATACCGATGGGCGTGGTGATGGAGGGCCTCACGCAAGGCCTGGGCACGCGCATGCGGTTCGCCAGAATCAGGCTGCCCCTGGGCCGAACCGAACAAGTCTGTCTGAGCCATGCCTCTGTGCCGAATCAGCTGAACAGACGACGGGTCGCAGCCGATCCGGCCGCCAGGTCGCGTGCTGCCAAAGATTGGTAGAGACGCACCAGTTCACCTTCAATCGAGGCGAACGCTGCCGGGGTGAAGGGGTTGCCGTTGTCGTCTGCCAAGGTCGCGTCCAAGCCCATGGCCAAGGCTTCACCGGCTGCACACCAAGCCTTGAAAGGCTCTTGGGACTCGGCGGTTTGGGGCACATCGAATGCCAGCACCAGTTCACGCAAAGTCGATTCGTCGGGGTCGTCGGCAAACGCAGCCTGAGCGTCGAATTGCAGCGTCAAGACAGGCGGAGCCCCCTCCTCACCGGATGGCAGCACCAGGCGACCGGGCAAGGCACCGGGCACAAAGCCATGCCGGGCAGCTTGCTGCTGTACGTAACCCACCGACCAGGCGCTGCCGCGGGCGTAGAGGCGCAGGGCCAGTTGCGCGTCGTGATCGCAAGCAAAGGAATCCAGCTCTTTGGCGTGCGCGACCACATCGAGCATGTCGGGAAACACCACCGCCCCGCCCAAGGCATCGGCCATGGTCTGAATTTTCTGCACGAATTCGGAATACTCGATTTCGTTCAACGCCCCGGTTCGATTGGCCAGCAACACGCCGGCTTGAATTTCGCTGTAGGTCACACCCGCTTGCGGGAATTCCCATTCACCACAGTCGGTGCGCAAGCCCTCAACGAGCACCGGTTTGCTGCCGGCACGCCGGGTGGCGGGCAAATGCGCCAGGATCATGTCGCCGCTGAGTGGGTGCTCGACATTGATCGTGGCAATGGCATCGACCAGCGCATCGAGCTTGGCTCCGCCCTTGCGCGGAAGTGGCAAAGGCGGCGGCGCCGTATCAGCATCGGCTTCGGCAGGAATGGTGTCAGCCATGGATGGGTCCAGGTCCGAAGACACCGGTTCCAGCCCAGCCCGCTTGGGTTGCAGGCGTGCCAACTTGCGCGAAGTCCAGGCCCCGTGGGCCACGACCCCCGCCAGCACAACCCCTCCCAGGATCGCCAGCGACATCGTCAGGTTGTTGTTCATGATGTGGTCCGTTTCAAGCTGCGTGAGCCATGCTCATGGCGGCTTCCATGTCCACCGCCACAATGCGGGAGACACCTTGTTCTTGCATCGTCACCCCGACCAGCTGTTCGGCCATCTCCATCGCAATCTTGTTGTGCGAGATGAAGAGGAACTGGGTTCCGGAGGACATGTTCTTCACCAGTCGGGCGTAGCGCTCGGTGTTGGCGTCGTCCAGTGGCGCATCCACTTCGTCGAGCAAGCAGAACGGCGCGGGATTGAGCTGGAAGATGGCAAACACCAGTGCGATGGCGGTGAGTGCCTTCTCGCCCCCCGACAGCAGGTGAATGGTGCTGTTTTTCTTGCCTGGCGGGTGGGCCATGACCTGCACGCCAGCGTCGAGGATTTCGTCGCCCGTCATGACCAGCTTGGCGCTGCCACCACCGAACAGGCTGGGGAACATGCGACCGAAGTGCTCGTTGACGGTATTGAAGGTAGAACCCAGCAGATCGCGGGTTTCCAGGTCGATCTTGTGAATGGCGTCTTCCAGCGTGGTGATCGCATCCATCAAGTCGGCGTTTTGCGAGTCCAGGAAGCCCTTGCGCTCGCGAGCTGCGGTCAGTTCATCCAGGGCCGCCAGGTTCACTGCGCCCAGCGAAGCGATTTCGCGCTGGATGCGATCGATCTCGGTTTGCAGCCCATAGAGCTTGACGCCGTCTTGCTCGATTTGCGCAGCCAGCGCTTCGAGGTTGACCTCGGCCGCAGTGAGCTGTTCCATGTACTGGGCGCCGCCCAGCGAGGCCGCTTGCTCTTCCAGTTGCAGCTTGGTGATCTGGTCACGCAAGGGTTGCAAACTGCGCTCGAACTCCATGCGCTGCTCGTCGGCGCGGCGCAGTTGGGCAGACAAGTCGTCGTAACGACTGCGCGTCTGCGCCAACAGGTTTTCCTTTTCCAGTTTCACGGCCAGCGCATCGTCTAGGCCAGTCTGGGCCGTGGCATCGCTCAGTCGAGCATGTTCTTCCTGCAGTTGCTCTGCCGAAGCCTGGTTGGCCTGGATCTGCTGAGTCGCGGTCTCGATGCTGCGTTGCAGCTCACCCCGGCGCGCGGCCATCGATCGGGCGCTGAATTGGGCTTCTTGCGCCTGGCGCTCCAGGGCACGCGACTGCTCGCGGGCCTGATTGAGCTTGCGCTCGGCCTCGATCACCGCTTCTTCCAGTTGGGCATGCTTTTCCTGCGCATCAGCCAGGCTCAGGTCCAGTTCTTCGAAGCGGGCCTCACCGGTCGCGCGGCGCTCTTGAAGCTCTTCCAGTTGCGCGTCGATTTCAGCCAACTCCGACGCGATCTGATCGCGACGGGTATTGGCCTGCTCGGCTTGCTGAGTCAAACGCAGCACTTCCACCTGCAACTGGTGGGTCCGTTGTTGAATCTCGCTTGCCTCGCGCCGGCAGGTGGCCAAACGTTGCGAGGCCTCCGAATAAGCTGCTTCTGCGCGAATCAGCGCAGCGCGGGCATCATCGGCCATCATGCCCTGAGCACGCACCTGCTTTTCCAGGTTTTCAATTTCCTGTGCGCGCGCCAGCATGCCGGCCTGTTCGGAATCAGGCGCATAGAAAGTGACCGCAAACTGGCTGACCGCATGCCCAGCCTGGGTCATGATCACTTCACCGTGGGTGAGCTTGCTACGGTTGGCCAGTGCCTCTTCCATCGAGGCGGCGGTGTACACACCCTCCAGCCAATCGTTCATCAGGGCCTTGAGTCCTGCATCGCTCAGGCGCAGCAGGTCTGACAGACGCGGCAAGGTGTGGTGGGTGTTTTGAATCTGCCCTGCTGGCACGCTGTAGAACGCCAGTTTGGCCGGGGGCGCATCGTTTTCAAATGCGCGCACGGTTTCCACTCGGCCGACTTCCAGCGCTGATAAACGTTCACGCAGTGCTGACTCCAGCGCGTTTTCCCAGCCGGGTTCAATGTGAATGCGGGTCCACAAGCCTTGCAGGCCATCCAGACCGTGCTTGGCCAACCAGGGCTTGAGTTTGCCCTCCGTCTGCACTTTTTCCTGCAGCGTGCGCAAGGCCTCCAGCTTGGCCGCCAACTCCGAATGGCGTGCCGTTTCGGCATTGGCCTTTTGCTGCTGCTCTTTGCGGGCGTCGTCCAGAGCGGGCACAGTTTCGGTCAGTTCGCCCAATTGGGCTTCGTGCATGGCCTGCTCTTCTTCACACGCTTCCAGTTGGACGCGCATGTCCTGCAGCCGAGCCTCGTCGGGCGATGCCAAGCCCTGCTTTTCAGCGCTCAGGCGCTCACGCCGCATATTGAGCTGACGTGATTGCTCATCCACGTTGCGGGACTCGGCCGCCAGCAATTGAATTTGTTGCTGTACTTGGCCCGCCACGCCGCGTTGTTCATTGGCGCGCTGCGTGGCCGAACGAACTGCGTCTTCGTAATTGGGCACGTTGCCAGCCAGCTCTTCAGCCTGTGCCGCCAGAATTTCGGCTTGCTCTTCAGCGGCGGCCATGCGCTCGGCCAAGGTCTCCAGCTCGTCTTCGGCTTGCGCTCGGCGCTCGGCCCATTGGTCGTTTTGCGCCTTCAGTTCGGCCAAGCGTTGCTCAACCCGCTGCCGGCCTTCGACCACATAGCGAATGCGCTCTTCCAGGCGGCTGACTTCCAGATTGGCCTCAGCCAACACGCCTTGCGCCGTGTGCAACTCGTCACTGGCTGCATAGTGATCCTGGCGAACGTGCTCCAGCTCCGCCTCAACGTGGCGCAACTCGGCCATGCGCCCTTCCAGCGCATTGGTGGCTTCCAGAATGGCCTGCTTGACGCGAGCCGATTCGGTCGAGGCATCACGGTGTTTGAGGAACCACAACTGGTGCAGCTTGGTGGTGCCCTGCTCTTGCAAGGCGTGATAGCGCGTGGCGACCTCGGCCTGCTTTTCCAGCTTGTCGAGGTTGTTGTTCAACTCGCGCAAGATGTCTTCCACCCGGGTGAGGTTCTCGCGGGTGTCTTTCAGGCGGTTCTCGGTTTCGCGGCGGCGCTCCTTGTATTTGGACACGCCTGCCGCTTCTTCCAGGAACAATCGCAGCTCTTCGGGCTTGGACTCGATGATGCGACTGATGGTGCCCTGGCCGATGATGGCGTAGGCACGCGGCCCCAGACCGGTACCGAGGAACACATCCTGCACGTCACGACGTCGCACAGGCTGGTTGTTGATGAAATAGCTGGAGGTGCCGTCACGCGTCAGCACCCGCTTGACCGCGATTTCAGCGAACTGGTTCCACTGCCCGCCAGCACGGGCGTCTTCGTTGCTGAACACCAGTTCGACGCTGGCACGGCTGGCGGGTTTACGGTTACCCGAGCCGTTGAAGATCACGTCTTGCATGGACTCGCCACGCAGTTCAGACGCCTTCGACTCGCCCAGCACCCAGCGCACCGCATCCATGATGTTGGACTTGCCGCACCCATTGGGGCCGACCACACCGACCAGTTGACCCGGCAGGTGGAAATGGGTTGGCTCGGCAAAGGATTTGAAGCCAGAGAGCTTGATGGAATTCAGGCGCATGCGGTTCGCGGGTTCAACCGGACAGAAATACTCGAAAAACTGGCAGCTAAGTCTTTGATTTATTTAACAAAAACTGCAATTTCGCGAGCCAAAATCAACCGAAGATGATAGCATTGCGGCTTCCCCATCTTGTTTGTTCGGTGTTGTGCCTTTGCGCACAACCCTTCGCTGCTGTTGACCATGGCCAAAAAAGCCCCCGCCAAAACTGCTCAAGCCCAACTGACCGTGGGCGAACGCGTCAAGCCTGACACCCCCCCCTCAGTGCCCTCGCGCAAGCTCGACGTGTTCGACAACCCCAACCCCGGGCGCGACTACGTCATCCAGTTCCAGATCCCGGAATTCACCTGCTTTTGCCCCCTGACCGGGCAACCTGACTTCGCGCACTTCACCGTCGACTGCATCGCCGACAAGCTGTGCATCGAACTCAAGAGTCTGAAGATGTACATGTGGAGCTACCGCAACGAGGGCGCGTTCCACGAGAAGGTCACCAACGACATTCTCGAAGACATGGTGAAGGCCATCAACCCGCGCTACCTGCGCATCACCGCCAAGTGGTACGTGCGCGGCGGCATCTACACGAACGTGGTGGTGGAACACCGCAAGAAGGGCTGGAAGCCTGCCCCTCGCGTTGACCTGCCCCAACACAGCAGCGAAACCGGCCTGCTCGGCTTGTGATCTTGCGTGAATGAGTCAGCCCACTTCTGACCCGACACGCCCCAACGGATTCCTGAAATGACGCCTGAGTGGGCTTATTGGGCCCTTGTGGTTGCCACCTTGGGCATTGCCCTTGTGTTCAAGCCGTGGCTGGTGCTCAAGCACCGGCCTTTGCAGAACCCCTGGCTGGCGGCCATGGTGATCCTGCCTTGGGTTTGGTGGCTGCAGCAACTGCTGCCCAGCGGTGTGGCTTTGCGGCTTGGTGGCATTTGCATGCTGGTGCTCATGGTCGGATGGCCCTTGGCCATGTGCAGCTTGCCCCTGATCGCTGCCATCACCTCGCTGATGCAGATCTGGGGCCCACAATTCGGACACAAGCTACTGACTTCCGCGGCGCCTGCCTGGGAACAATGGCTCGAAGTGTGGCTCCAATTGGGGGCCACCATGGTCTGGACGGGCGTCATCCCCGGCACCTTGGCCCTGGGCATCGGGCTGGCCATGCGCCGTTGGGCGCCCAAGCATCTGTTTGTCTACATTCTGGGCCGAGGTTTCTTTGGCACAGCGCTGGCCATCAGTTTGACGGGCGTGCTGGGCTGGTTGGCTGGCCGCATTCCGCCTTCCATGAACACCGAAGAATGGCTGCTCGGCCATTGGCTGCTGGGTTGGGGTGAAGCCATCAGCACCGGCATGCTCACGGCCATCTTCGTGGCATTCAAACCGCATTGGCTGCTGACCTATTCCGACGCCCGCTACCTGCCAAGGGATAATCGCCCCCTATGAATCCATTGTTGAAGAAACTCCAGCCCTACCCGTTCGAGCGCCTGCGCGGTCTCACGGCTGGTGTCACCCCCAACCCGACCTATCGTGCGATCAGCCTGGGTATTGGCGAGCCCAAACACGCCACGCCTGAGTTCATCAAACAGGCCCTGACTCAATCGCTCGATGGCCTGGCTTCCTACCCGGCCACCGCAGGCGAACCCGCCTTGCGCGAAGCCTGCTCGCGCTGGCTGAAGCGCCGCTATGCGCTTGACCTTGACCCGGCCACTCAAATTCTGCCGGTCAACGGTTCGCGCGAAGCCTTGTTTGCCTTGGCTCAGGTGGTGATTGACCCCACCCAGGCCGGGCGCAATGGCCAAGCTACCCCCACCGTGGTCAGCCCCAACCCCTTCTACCAAATCTACGAAGGGGCGGCCTTGCTGGCTGGTGCCGAGGTGGTGTTTGCCAACTCCGACCCTGCCAAGAACTTCGCCGCCGACTGGGCCAGCATCCCCGAATCCGTCTGGGCGACCACCCAGCTGGTGTTCGTGTGCTCGCCAGGCAACCCTACCGGGGCCGTGATGCCGCTGGACGAATGGGCACGCCTGTTCGAGTTGAGCGACAAGTACGGTTTCGTGATCGCCTCTGACGAGTGCTATTCCGAAATCTATTTCCGCACCGGCCCCGACGCAGCCCCTTTGAGTGGCCTGGAAGCCGCCCACAAGCTGGGTCGTACCGATTTCAAACGATTGATCGCCTTGACCAGTCTGTCGAAACGCTCGAATGTGCCGGGCTTGCGCTCTGGCTTCGTGGCGGGTGACAAAGACCTGATCAAATCTTTCCTGCTCTACCGCACCTACCACGGCAGCGCCATGAGCCCTGTGGTGCAGCGCGCCAGCATCGCCGCCTGGGATGACGAGTCCCACGTGGTGGAAAATCGTCGCTTGTACGCCGAAAAGTTCGAACGTGTTACCCCCATCCTCGCGTCGGTGATGGATGTGGCGCTGCCTGACGCCAGTTTCTACCTGTGGGCAAAAGTGCCCGACAAGTGTGGCGGCGGCAGCGACGAATGGTTCGCGCGTGAACTGCTGGCTCAATACAATGTGGCAGTTCTGCCTGGCAGTTATCTGGCCCGCGAAGCCCATGGCGTGAACCCTGGCGCGGGCCGCGTTCGCATGGCCTTGGTGGCTGGCGTCGAGGAATGCGTGGAAGCCGCTGAGCGCATCCGCGCATTCATTCAATCCATCTGATTTCTTTTTTGACTAGAGAACAAGCATGAGTCTGCAAAACATCATCGACCAGGCCTGGGAACAACGTGCCGAACTGTCGGCTGCCAGCGCTCCCGCTGAAGTGCGTGATGCCGTCAACCACATCATCGACCAGCTGGACACCGGCAAGGCTCGCGTGGCTGAGAAGATCGATGGCCAGTGGGTCACCCACCAGTGGGTCAAGAAGGCAGTGCTGCTGTCCTTCCGTCTGAACGACAACGTGCCCATGGGCGACGGCCCTCTGCAGTTCTATGACAAGGTCCCCACCAAGTACGCCGGCATGACTGCTGACCAACTGAAGGCCACCGGCGTGCGCGTGGTGCCTCCAGCTGTGGCCCGCCGCGGCAGCTTCCAGGCCAAGAACGTGATCCTGATGCCTTCCTACGTGAACATCGGCGCGTATGTGGACGAAGGCACCATGGTTGACACCTGGGCCACCGTGGGCTCGTGCGCTCAGATCGGCAAAAACGTGCACTTGTCCGGCGGCGTGGGCATTGGCGGCGTGCTGGAACCCCTGCAGGCCAACCCCACCATCATCGAAGACAACTGCTTCATCGGCGCTCGCTCCGAAGTGGTCGAAGGCGTGATCGTGGAAGAGAACTCCGTGATCTCGATGGGCGTGTACATCGGCCAATCCACCAAGATTTACGACCGCGCCACCGGCGAAGTCAGCTATGGCCGCATCCCCGCTGGTTCGGTGGTGGTGTCGGGCAACCTGCCTTCGGCTGATGGCAAGTACAGCCTGTACTGCGCCGTCATCGTCAAGCGCGTGGATGCCCAGACCCGCTCCAAGACCAGCATCAACGACCTGCTGCGCGGCGCCTGATCCGACAGGCCCAACCAGGCCTGAGCGGTCTGTCCATTGACCCAATCAACCGGGAGAACTATTGATGAGCGGTGGCAATCTTGAAAAGGTCCTGCGCCTGATGGCGGAAAAGCGGGCCTCTGACGTTTTTCTGTCGGCCAAGACCCCCATCCTCATCAAGATCAATGGGCAGATCCTGCAGCTGACCGATCAGGTTCTCACCCCCACCCAGCCCCGCCAACTGCTGGCCGAGATGCTCTCGCCCACGCAAATGGAAGAACTGGAGGAAACCGGCGAACTCAATATCGGTTTGTCGATTCCCGGGGTGGCCATTTATCGTTTGAGCGCGTTCAAACAGCGCGGCTCGATCGCTGCGGTGTTTCGCTACATTCCGAGCGACATCCCGCCGCTGGCCTCGCTGAACGTGCCCGACACCCTCGCCAACATCGTGCTGCAAAAGCGCGGGTTGATTCTGCTGGCAGGCGCCACCGGTGCAGGTAAGAGCACCACACTGGCTTCCATGCTGGAGCACCGCAACCAGAATCTGGCGGGACACATCCTGACCATCGAAGACCCGATGGAGTTTGTGTTCAACAACAAGAAGTCGGTCGTCAACCAGCGCGAGGTCGGGCGAGACACCCAATCGCTGCAGGTGGGCTTGCGCAATGCCTTGCGCCAGGCGCCAGACTGCATCCTGATCGGCGAAATCCGCGACCGCGAAACCATGACAGCGGCGCTGTCATATGCGCTGTCCGGCCACTTGGTGCTGTCGACCCTGCACGCCAACAACAGCTATCACGCGCTGGGACGCATTTTGTCGTTCTACACGCCCGAAGCCCGCCCCGCGTTGTTGAGCGATCTGGCTGCAGGCCTCAAAGGCATTGTGTCTCAACGCCTTTTGCGCTCGACCAGCGGTGGGCGCGTGCCCGCTGTCGAGGTGATGCTCAACACCCAACTGATCTCTGAACTGATCAGCAAGGGTGACTTCGCTGGGGTCAAAGAAGCCATGGAAAAGTCCATGGCCGAAGGATCGCAGACCTACGAAGAAGATTTGGCTCGCCTCATCAACGAAGGACTGGTTACCCGCGACGAGGGGCTGGCCTACGCCGACTCGCCCACCAACCTGATGTGGCGACTGCAAAACGAAGCCGCCGCCGTGACCAAGCTGACCCCGAAACCCGAGGAGGTGGATGACGGCCCGTCGTTCACCGAGATCACGCTGGACGTGCGCCCGGAAGACCGCGGTTTCTCCTCCACCCGTTTTTAATCGCTGACTGCCATGACCGCTACCGTGCGCCTCACCGAGGCGCTGATTTCTCGCGCCTCCGTGACACCCGAAGATGGCGGCTGCCAGGACCTCATCGCGTCCCGCCTCAAGCCCTTGGGTTTCGAATGCACGACCCTGGTTTACGGGCCTGAAGCCGCCCCGGTGACCAACCTGTGGGCCATCCGACGCGGCACGGACCACGGCGGCGCAGCCCCCACACTCGTGTTCGCGGGCCATACCGATGTGGTGCCCACCGGCCCACTGGAAAACTGGGCCAGCCACCCGTTCACACCCAGCTACCGTGACGGCATGCTCTATGGCCGCGGCGCTGCCGACATGAAAACCTCGCTGGCAGCCATGGTGGTGGCGTGCGAAGAGTTTGTGGCGGCCAATCCGGGCCACCGTGGCAGCGTGGCCTTCTTGCTGACCAGCGACGAAGAAGGCCCGTCGGTCGACGGCACCGTGAAAGTGTGCGAATGGCTGCAGCAAAAGGGCGAGCGCCTCGACGCCTGCATCGTGGGTGAACCCACGTCGGTCAAGCAAGTGGGCGACATGATCAAGAACGGGCGCCGTGGGTCACTGTCTGGCAAGCTGCGAGTGAAAGGCGTTCAGGGTCACATCGCCTACCCGCATCTGGCTCGCAACCCGATTCACCAGGCGGCTCCCGCCCTGGCCGAGTTGACCTCGATTGTCTGGGACCAGGGCAACGACCACTTCCCGCCCACCAGCTGGCAGATGTCCAACATCCATGCAGGCACCGGCGCAAACAACGTGATCCCCGGCGAGCTGGTGATTGATTTCAACTTCCGCTTCTCGACCGAATCCACCCCGGAGGGGCTGCAGTCCCGCCTGGAAGAGGTGCTGCGCCGCCACGGGCTCGAATTCACCATCGACTGGACCTTGGGAGGGCGCCCTTTCCTGACCCGCCGCGGCCCCCTGGTCGACGCCTTGGCTGCCGCCATCGCCGATGTGACGGGCATTGAGACCGAACTGTCCACCACCGGCGGCACATCTGACGGCCGATTCATTGCCCAGATTTGTCCTCAGGTGGTTGAATTCGGGCCGGTCAACGCCACCATCCACAAAATTGACGAGCATGTCGCCGTGGCCGACATCGAACCGCTCATGAACATCTACCGCCAGACCCTGGAGCGACTGCTCAAGTGACCACCGTTCTCGCATTGATCGAACAAGGCGCTCAGCGCCTCGAAGGCCAGGTTGCCTTCGGACACGGCACCACCAACGCTTTTGACGAAGCCGCTTGGCTGACGCTGTGGAAGCTGGGCCACCCCCTGGATGCCCTCGATGAGCTTGCACAACAGCCTGTGAGTGCCGCCGATGTCGCTGCAGTGCAGTCACTCATCGAGACCCGCATCAGCACGCGCAAGCCCGCCGCCTATCTGACCCAACAAGCCTGGCTTCAGGGCGTGCCGTTCTATGTGGACGAGCGCGTCATCGTGCCCCGCTCTTTCATTGCCGAGGTGCTGGCCGATGGCAGCATCGACGCCTGGCTCAGCGACCGCACCCACCGCGTGCTCGACCTGTGCACCGGCAATGGCAGCCTGGCCGTATTGGCCGCCATGGCCTATCCCGATGTGGTGGTCGACGCCGCCGACATCAACGCGGACGCCCTGGCGGTGGCGCGCATCAACGTCGATCAGCATGGTCTGGCCGACCGCATCACTTTGCTGCAAAGCGACGGCCTGAAGGCCCTTCAAGGCCCGTACGACCTGATCTTGTGCAACCCACCCTATGTGAATGCCCAATCAATGCAGGCCTTGCCCGCCGAGTACCGCGCCGAGCCCGAATTGGCACTCGCATCGGGTGAAGATGGCATGGATTTCACCCGCGAGCTGTTTGCCGCATTGCGTGCCGACCCCGATCGTTATCTGAGCGAAGACGCCGTGGTGGTTCTCGAGATCGGCAACGAGCGAGACCATTTCGAGCGAGCCTTTCCTGATCTGGCTGTGACTTGGTTGGAGACCACTTCGGGCGCAGATCAACTGCTGCTGGTCACCCGAGAAGCCCTGCTGCTGGACCACCAGACTGAAGAACCCCAGCCATGATCGTGCTCAAGAACGTGACCCTGCTGCGTGGGGTCAAACCGGTACTGGACGGCGCCAGCGCCACCATTCACCCAGGCGAAAAGGTGGGCCTGATCGGCCGCAACGGTGCTGGCAAGTCTTCGCTGTTTTCCTTGTTGGCTGGCCGCCTGCACCCTGACGCGGGCGATGTGGACATCCCCCCCAGCTGGCTGCAACCCGGCGGCATGGCCGAAGTGGCGCAAAACATGCCGGAAACCGATGAGTCGGCCACCGAATTTGTGCTGCAGGGCGACACCCGGCTGATGAAAGCGCGCAGCGACCTCGCCGCAGCCGAAGCCGCAGGCGATGGCCATGCCATGGCCGAAGCCCATGCAGCCCTGGCTGAAGCCGGGCATTTCGATGCGGCCGCACGCGCACAGGCTTTGTTACTGGGCCTGGGCTTCCAGCTCAAGCAAACCGAGGCACCGGTCAACAGCTTCTCGGGAGGCTGGCGCATGCGCTTGCAACTGGCCCGGGCGCTGATGTGCCCTGCCCAGCTGTTGCTGCTGGACGAACCCACCAACCACTTGGACCTGGATGCCCTGGTCTGGCTGGAAGGCTGGCTGCAGCGCTATGAAGGCACCCTGCTGATCATCAGCCACGACCGCGAGTTTCTCGATGCCATCACCAAGGTGACCCTGCACCTGGACGACGGCAAACTGACCCGCTACACCGGTGGCTACACCGCATTCGAGGCCATGCGTGCCGAACGCATGAGTCAACAGCAAGCCGCTTACGACAAACAACAGGATCGCATTGCGCACCTGAACAAGTTCATCGCCCGCTTCAAGGCCAAGGCCAGCAAGGCCAAACAGGCGCAGAGCCGGGTCAAGGCCCTGGAGCGCATGGAAAAGCTGGCCCCGGTGCTGACGGCGAGTGACTTTGAATTCGAGTTCCCCGCCCCCGAAAGCCTGCCCAACCCCATGCTCTCACTCAAAGAGCTGGCTTGTGGCTATGAAAGAAGCGAACAGCCGCCGTTGACCATTGTGTCCGGCATCAACCGCTCGGTTCTGCCTGGCCAACGCATCGGCATCCTGGGAGCCAATGGCCAAGGTAAATCGACCCTGGTCAAGACATTGGCCCACATGATGGCGCCGGTCTCTGGTCAGATCACCGAAGGCAAGGGGCTGAGCATTGGCTACTTCGCCCAGCAGGAACTGGACGTGCTGCGCCCCGACGAGGGGCCCTTGGCACACATGATTCGTCTGGCCAAGCAAGTCAGCCCCCAAGCCCGCGAGCAGGAACTGCGCGACTTCCTCGGCCGATTCCGCTTCACCGGCGACATGGTCATGCAGCCCGTGGGCCAATTCAGCGGCGGCGAAAAAGCCCGCCTGGTGCTGGCCCTGGTGGTCTGGCAGCGCCCCAACCTGCTGCTGCTGGACGAACCCACCAACCACCTGGACCTGACCACCCGCGAAGCGTTGAGCATTGCGCTCAACGAGTTCGAAGGCACCGTCATGCTCGTCAGTCACGACCGCGCCTTGCTGCGCGAAGTGTGCGATGAGTTCTGGCTGGTGGCCAAGGGCGCTGTGTCCACCTTCGATGGCGACCTGGATGACTACCAGCGGTGGCTTCAGGAGCAGGCCCGTGAAGTCGCCCTGGCGGCCCGGGCCGCCCGCGATGCCGAAAAGCAGGCGGCGACACCATCAGACGCCTCTGCAGACAACGGCGGGGGCAACCGCAGAGAAGACCGCAAAGCGCAAGCTCAAGCCCGTCAGCGCATTGCCGAACAGGCCAAGCCACTCAAGGCCGAGCTCAAAAAGGTCGACGAGCGCATGGCGGCCGCCACCCAGGAACAGGAGCAACTGACCCAGTCCCTGCTGGACGGTAGCCTGTCTGGTGCCCAGCATGCCGAACTCGGAAAGCGGCTGAAATCGCTGGGTGACGAGCTGGAAGAACTCGAAAACCGCTGGCTGGAGTTGACCGACGCGATCGAGCAGCTGGGAGCATCCTCCGCCTGACAGTCACAAATTTCGTGGAATCATCCCCCACGACTTCCCCGAGAAATATGCCCCGGAATCGGTGCTACGCTCGACATCTGTTACCCGATTGGAGATTGACGGGCTGCCACTGGCACCCTACGCTTGCGCCCCATGCCCGACAGGAAGTTACTCGCGCCCCTGCACAAGCTCGCCACTGGCGAGTGGGCGCTGTCGCGTCCGTACTCGCATTGGTTTTTGCAGGCGTTCCACGTCAGTCGCCCGCTCGTCAGCCACTTGACCGTAGTCCTGACCCTGTCGTGCGCGCTGCATTCAGCGCACGCACAGCAAGTGCCCCAGCCCAGCCCTTCCGCCAGTTCGGCAGCACTGGCGGCGCAGCTGATGGGGCCTCCAGCTCCGGCCAATTCAGCCGCCAACACACCGCTGGCTAACGATCCCGTATCCCGTTTCCTGGTTGAAAAGGGGCTACTTGACACCACCCCCGTGTACGAGTTGGCCCAACAGGTGCGCGACAAAGCCTCTGACATGGCCTCCCGGCTGGTCACTTCCGCCATGGATTTTCTCGGCGTGAAGTACCGCCGAGGCGGGGAATCGGCAGAAACCGGGTTTGATTGCAGCGGCTTCACTCGCCACGTCTTTGAGAACTCGGTAGGCCTGATCCTGCCCCGACGCGCCATCGAGCAGGCCAATTCGCCTGACCTGGTTCCGGTCTCCCGCAACGAACTCAAGCCAGGAGATCTGGTGTTCTTCAACACCTTGCGCCACACGTTTTCGCACGTCGGCATTTACGTGGGGGACAACAAGTTCATCCACTCCCCGCGTGCGGGCGGCTCCGTGCGCGTGGAAGACATCCGCGAAGCCTACTGGCAAAAGCGTTTTGACGGCGCCCGCCGCGCTCCGAGCATCAATGCCCGTCAAAACAATGGGGCTAACAGCACAAAGACCTCGCAGGCGCAACAATAACGCTGTTGTCTGCCTCGTCTCTTCCCGTGCTTTTCGATCAGCTCTCACGCCCCCTGCGGGATCTACGCATCTCCGTCACCGACCGGTGCAATTTCCGCTGCACCTACTGCATGCCGCGCGAGGTGTTCGGGCCTGACCACGCCTACCTGCCCCACAAAGACGTGCTGAGCTTCGAGGAGATCAGCCGTGTGGCAGAGCTGCTGGTCCAAACCGGAGTCAGAAAAATTCGCCTCACCGGCGGAGAGCCCTTGCTGCGCAAAGACTTGGAAGCCTTGGTCGAGCAACTCGCTCAGCTGCGCACCCCAGACGGCCAGGAAGTTGACCTGACGCTGACGACCAATGGCATCCTTCTTCCGCGCAAGGCTCACAGCCTGAAGAACGCCGGACTCAAGCGTGTCACCGTCAGCCTGGATGCATTGGACGACCCCACATTTCAGCGCATGTCGGATAGCGATTGGCATGTGCATGACGTGCTGGCGGGCATTGAAGCCGCACAGCGTGCCGGGCTGGCTCCACTCAAAGTCAATATGGTGGTACAGCGAGGCGTGAACGAGCACCAAGTTCTGCCCATGGCCCGGCATTTCCGCGGAACTGGCATCGAGTTGCGTTTCATCGAATACATGGATGTGGGCTCGACCAACGGTTGGCAGCAGCAACACGTGGTGCCCTCTTCCGAAGTTCAAGCACGCATCCATTCCGAGTTCCCCTTGGTGGCGAGATCTGATGCGCCGCCCGGCATCACCGCCGAAGAATGGGACTATGCCGACGGTCAAGGTCGGGTTGGCTTCATTTCCAGTGTCACCCAGGCCTTCTGTGGCGACTGCAATCGGATTCGGCTGTCGACCGAAGGCAAGCTCTACACCTGCCTGTTTGCCAGCCAAGGGTTTGATTTGCGAGCACTCATGCGCTCGGGCCTCACCGACGAGGGTTTGGTCGAGGCCATGACCGGGGTGTGGCACGCGCGCATTGACCAATACTCACAGTTGCGCAGCCAGCTCACGCAGGCCTCGCGCATCATTCCCATACAACCGCTTGAGACCAAGCGGATTGAAATGAGCTACATCGGAGGCTGAGCCCGCATGCCAAGCACAGTATCTGGATGGCTGCTGGCTGGCGGCCAGGGCCAACGCATGGGCGGGCTGGACAAAGGTCTCCAGCTCTATCAAGGGCACCCTCTGGCGCAGTGGGTCATTGACGCGCTGCGACCACAGGTCGATTGGCTTGGCATCAGCGCCAACCGCCATCGAGCCCAATATGAAGACTTGCTGTCAGCCCGGAATATCTGGCCTGACGATTCTCAATGGCCAGAAAACAGCGGCCCACTGGCTGGCATCCTGACTGGACTTGCGATGGCCCCTGACGACTGGATCATGGTCTGCCCCTGCGACAGCCCGCACCTGCCGGCAGACCTGGTCGCTCGCCTGCTCAAGGCCGCAACGGCAGCCCAGGCCGACATTGCCACGCCTGCAACCTTCGACCCAGATGGCGGAGAGCGCATTCACTGGGTCTGCAGCCTGATTCACAAGCGGGTTTATCCTAAACTGGTAGACCAGTTCGTGAAAGGTGAACGCAAAGTCGGGCGTTTCATCCAATCCATGTCCTGGACCAAGGTATCCTTTGACGACCGATCCGCTTTTGCCAACATGAACACCCTGGAGTCCTTGCATGGCCGTGTCTGAGTTTTCCGGCCTTCGCATCGCCCGTATTGCACCGGCCGATCTGGGCGCCTACAAAGCCCTGCGTGACGAGGCTTTGCGCCTGCACCCCGACGCATTCGATGCCGACATTGAAAGCGAGCAAGCCCGCCCGCCCGAAAGCTTCATCGGACGACTCGGTTTGGGCGAGCCTTTGGGGGGCTCCTTTCTGCTGGGCGCCTGGATGGACCGCCAGATGGTCGGCATGATCGGTCTGGAGCGCCAATCGCTGCAAAAGCTGCGCCACAGCGCCGAACTCAACAGCATGATGGTGCGCCCCTCGCACACCGGCCACGGCGTCGGACGCATGCTGATGGAAGCCTGCATTGCCGAAGCCCGCAAGGCCATTGGGCTGGAGCAGATCATTCTGCGGGTCAGCACATCCAGCTCCAGCGCCATCCGCCTGTATGAGCACGCGGGCTTCAAGTCCTGCGGCATCGTGCCTCACGCCCTGCGCCTGGTTGATGGCCCCGGTCAGGTGCGCTACTTCGACAAGCTCACCATGGTGCTGATGCTCTGAGGCATCAGCAGACTCGGTTCAGCGCGCCTCTTCTGCGCCCCGGTTAGCCAGGCTGTCGGCCTTTTCATTACCGGGGTCGCCGGCGTGGCCGCGCACCCAACGCCAATCCACATCGTGAGCCGAGGCCGCCGTTTCCAGTTGTTGCCACAACTCGGCATTTTTCACCGGCTTGTTGTCGGCCGTTTTCCAGCCGCGGCGCTTCCAGCCACCAATCCATTCCGTGATGCCTTTGCGCACGTACTCGCTGTCGGTGTAAATCACCACTTGGCAACGGCGCTTCAGTGAGGTCAAGGCCTGAATCACGGCCGTGAGCTCCATGCGGTTGTTGGTGGTCTGCAGCTCGCCACCCCACATCTCTTTCTGGTGTGTGCCACTGATCATCCACACGCCCCAACCGCCGCGACCAGGGTTGCCCTTGCATGCACCATCGGTATAGATCGTCACCGAGGGCATCTTTGTTTCTGTCATCCGTTTACATCCTGTTGGGTCACACCCTGACGTTGGTGCCGCTGGGCCACCACGGCGGGTGCTGGCGCCTTGTTCAGGCGCGCCTTCTTGATTTTTCCGACCAGACGCATGCCACGCACGCGCTTGACCGCGACCAGAAAATACACCGAGCCCAATACGGGCCACCAGCGCTCCCCAGCCGACTCCATCCATCTCAGTCGCGTCCACCACGACTCATTGGTCACAAAGGGACGATAGCAACCAAAGCCGCCGCCAGCCACCTCCAGGTCGAGTAACCGCAACCAATCCCGCAAGCGCCAGTGGGCAATGAACTCGCCTTGAGGCAACACCGCAGACTTGTTCATGCCCCACTGCCCCAACCGTTGATACATTCCCCACAGACTGGCCGGGTTGAAACACGAAATCACCACCTTGCCTTCGGGCACGAGAACACGCTCCACCTCGCGCAAGGTTCGGTGGGGATCATGAGCCAATTCCAGCGCATGAGGCAGCACAACCAGATCCAGGCTGTTGCTGGGAAAAGGCAAGGACTCAAAGTCGCAGCGCAAGCTCAACAATGCCCCGGTATCAACCTGGTCTACATTCCCTAGCAACAAGTTACGCCTGACCACGTCTTCGCTCGTTACCATCCAGTCGTCGTAACTGGCATCGAGCGCCAACCAGCGGTGCTGCATGCGATTGGTTCGAAGTCCATCCAGCTCGGGCAAGCCCAACTGAATGGCATGAAACCCAAACACATCGGCCACGAGGCGATCGAACTGAGCTTGCTCCCACTCAAGCAAGGCCTGGCCTGGCGGCAAGGCCAACCAGGGGTGCAACTCTATAATCGGAGCGACTTTTGTCATGGAATTACTGGCCTTACCCGCATACACCGACAATTACATCTGGATGCTCCACAACGGGCACGATGCCCTGGTGGTCGATCCGGGTGAAGCCTCGGTCGTCATTCAGGCGCTGCAGCAGCGTGAACTGAATTTGGTCACCATTCTAGTGACCCATCGACATGCGGATCACATTGCGGGACTTGATGCCCTGCGACCACACTTGAACGGCCCCATCTACGCGCCGACCAGTCTGGCTCGCGACTTGTCTGCTACCGCCGTCACCGAGGGCGATTCGCTGGCTTTTGGAGAGGCCGTCTTCGAAGTTTTGGAAACGCCTGGGCACACCCGAGAACACATCTCGTTTTGGTGCCGCAACCTGAGTCTCGAAAATCAAACCGAGTCTGTTCTATTTTGCGGCGATACCTTATTTTCTGCAGGCTGCGGTCGCGTCTTTGACGGCGAACCTGAATCCCTGTATTTCAGTTTGAATCGATTGGCACATCTGCCTGAACAAACTAAAATATGTCCTGCGCATGAATACACCTTGAGCAATCTGGCTTTCTCGAGAGCTGCAGAGCCCGACAACCCGTTGCGAGAGGACTATTTTGCCCACTGTACGAATTTACGCGGCCGGCTGATGCCGACCCTTCCTACCACTTTGTCCGTCGAGCGCCAGATCAATCCTTTTCTACGTTTGACGGAAAAACAAATCAAGCAAGCAGCGTTGCAACACGGAGCAGCATCCGAAAGCGCTTTGGATGTGTTTCTGGCCCTGCGATCTTGGAAAAACACGTTCTGAGCATGAAACGAATCTGGCTACCGGCTGCCTTGGTCAGCAGCGTCTACCTCATGGGCTGCGCAAACCCCAAGCCACCCGCCCCCACCTTCGCCTCGGCACACTCTCTGAAGTTGTCGACCCTTTCTGCCGGCGCCGCCCAGCGCCCGGTGGCCACGTCCCTGGATCCCGAAGCCATCGTGCGCCAGGCTCCTCCCGCAGCGGCACCTGCCAGCACACGCATTGACCGTGGCGTGACCTCAGCTGCGGCCACTTCGGTGCAAGCTATCGACAGCGATGATGGCAACCCCGCCGAGGCCATCGGCACCCCAACCGACCCGCTTCGCCCGGACGCATCCCTCGATTTGTCAGACCTGAGCGCGAATCAAGACCTCTGGGCTCGCATTCGACTGGGGTATGGCTTGCCAGAACTGCAATCGCCTTTGGTGGCTGATCACGTTCAGTGGTATGCGAATCGCCCCGACTATGTTCAAAGAATGACAGGCCGCGCCAGCCGCTACCTGTTCCACGTCGTTGAGGAAATTCAGCGCCGCAAGATGCCAACCGAGTTGGCCTTGCTGCCATTCATTGAAAGTGCCTTCAACCCACAGGCCATGTCCTCGGCACGCGCCTCGGGCATGTGGCAGTTCATGCCCGCAACCGGCAAGGACTTCGAACTCAAACAGAATCTGTTCCGCGATGATCGCCGCGATGTGCTGGCCTCTACCCGTGCAGCGCTTGATTACCTCCAACGTCTGTACAACCAGTTCAACGATTGGCACCTGGCCTTGGCTGCCTACAACTGGGGCGAAGGCAATGTTCAGCGCGCCATCAACAAGAACCAGCGCGCAGGTCTGCCGACCGACTACCTGAGCATCAACATGCCGGCGGAGACACGCAACTACGTGCCCAAGCTGCATGCGGTGCGTAACATCATCGCCCGCCCCGAGGTCTACGGTCTGACTTTGACCCCGATTGAAAACCACCCCTACTTTGTCAGCGTTCCCATTCAACGCGACATCGATGCAGCATTGGCCTCCCGTCTGGCTGGTTTGCCGATTGACGAGTTCAAGGCCTTGAACCCCTCTATGAACAAGCCCGTTATCCTGGCCGCAGGTACACCACAGGTGCTCCTACCCTACGACAACGCCAGCCTCTTTGCCCACAATCTGGCCGAGCACAAAGGCCCTCTGGCAAGCTGGACTGCTTGGGTGGTGCCTCGCACCATGCGCCCTGCCGACGCCGCTCGCGAAGTGGGCATGAATGAATCGACCCTGCGTGAGGTGAACCATATTCCACCCAAAATGTTGGTGAAAGCTGGCTCGGCCCTGCTGGTTCCGCGCTCTCAACATCGCACACAAGACGTGTCCGAATCGGTCGCTGACAACGCCATGATGGCGCTGGCACCGGATGTCCCGCCGCTCAAGCGGATGACGCTCAAAGCCGGCAAGCGCGACACCGTTGCCATGATCGCCAAGCGCTATCGGGTGAAACCGCAACAGGTCGCCGACTGGAACAAGGTGAGCGCCTCCGCCACGTTCAAGAAAGGTCAGACCATTGTGGTTTACGTTGCCAACAAGCCAGTTTTGGCCAAGGCTTCGGCCCCGGCAGCAAAACAACGCGTGGTGGCCCGGGTAGCCAAAGCGTCACCTGCCCCTACTCGCAGCAAGGGCCGTGCAGCGCCAGCCCCTCGCATGAATGCTCGGGTGCGCGTGGCGAGCGCCCGCTGAACCTGATTGCGTTCAAACGAACAAAAGAAAGGGGCGCTGTAAAGCGCCCCTTTTGCTTGGTTCAGAACTCGCCGGCTTGGCTCAGGCCGCCATGGCCACCAGCGTGATGCTGATGCCCAAGCCAATGGCCCAAACCAGACTGCGCAGCGTGGCCAGGTCCTTCAGGTACAACGCCACATAGACCAGGCGAACCACGATGAAGCCCAGCGCCAATTGGTCAATGCGTGACTGATCGGCATGCGCTTGCTGTGCCATCAGCACGGCAGCCGCAAACAGCGGCAAGGCCTCAAACCCGTTGTTCTGCGCCGCCACCGCACGCTGTTTCCAGCCTTGCAGCTTTTCTTCCCATTGGCGCGGATTGTTGTTGTCATAGCCACCATTCTTGCGCGAGCCACGAGAGCTCGCCTTGGCCATGCCAACCGTCAGAATGGGGAGCACCGCCGCAGCAACGACGCACCAGTTTGCAATAGTCATCTTGTCTCCTTTGTATCAGCGTCTATCCATGAACGCATGAGCGATGGTACCCAAATCGACATACTCAAGTTCACTGCCCACCGGTACACCACGGGCCAGACGGGTCACCTTGATGCCACGCGCCTTGAGTTGCTCACTCAGAACATGGGCTGTGGCCTCTCCTTCTGCGGTGAAGTTGGTGGCCAGAATGACCTCCTCAACCAAGCCGTCAGAGACCCGCTCCATCAAGGCACCGATGCCGATGTCACGCACACCGACGCCATCTAGCGGACTCAGGCGCCCCATCAGCACAAAGTACTGTCCTTTGTAGCTCCCCGTCCGCTCCAGGGCTGCTTGGTCTGCTGGCGTTTCGACCACACACAGCAAGTGCGGGTCACGGTCTACGTCCAGACATACATCGCAAACAGGCTGGCGGCTGAAGGTATGACACTTCTGACAATGCCCAACCTCCTCCACCGCCTCGCGCAAAGCCTGGGCCAGATGCAAAGCACCAGATCGGTCGTGCTGCAGCAAATGAAAGGCCATGCGCTGCGCAGACTTCTGCCCAACGCCCGGCAAGCACCGCAAAGCGTCGATCAAGCCATCCAGCAACGCGTCAGCCATGAATTGCCTCTGCCTGAGCCAATCAGAATGGGAACTTCATGCCGGGAGGCAAAGGCAAGCCAGCCGTGAGCTTGCCCATCTTTTCCTGCGAGGTGGCCTCTGCGCGACGCACGGCGTCATTGAACGCGGCGGCCACCAGATCTTCCAGCATGTCCTTGTCATCGGCCAGCAAGCTGGGGTCGATGGTGACACGCTTGACATCGTTCTTGCAGGTCATCACGACCTTGACCAGGCCTGCGCCCGATTGGCCTTCCACCTCAATGTTGCCCAGTTCCTCCTGAGCACGCTTGAGGTTGTCCTGCATTTGCTGGGCTTGCTTCATCAAGCCAGCGAGTTGTCCTTTGAGCATCTTGAATCCTTTCCGTCAAAAACGAGATGGTGAAATGGTCGCCACTGATTCACAGTGGCCGAATGGAGTTGGGAACAATCCGAGCGCCGGGATACTGATCCAACAAGCGAGTGACCAGGGGATCGGTTGTGATGAGTTGTTCGGCCTGGCGCTGTAGCGCCTCACGTGCGGCCTGATCGCGTTGAGCGGGCGTGTTAACGGCCACACCAGGCACCAGTTCCAGTACGACAGCGTGCCCCAGCAATTGGGTCATGGCCTGGGTCAACCTGTCGCGTTGAGAGTCGGTTCGCAGGCTTTCTCGTTCGACCCGCAGCACCCAATGGCTGCTGCCCGCCTCTTCCCTTTGCCCAATGCATTGGGCCTGCATGGCCAACTCACGCACCAGCGCGGCGATCAAACCCTTGGCTTGCAATTGAGCCACCAGCGCGGCCCAACGGTCAGACAAAGGATCGGGTTCGGTCGGCAGTCGAACGCCTAGCCCCTCGGCCAGCGCAGGAACGTAGCCCTGCGGCTTCGCAAGGGCACGGACGGGGGCCGCCTCACCTTCGCCAGAAGGTTGATCGCCAGGCATGGGAGCCGCATCACCAGCAGCCTCCTCGAACACCGGCACATCGCGCAAATAGTCAGGCTCGCCATCGGGCTCTGCCGAGGGCGAGGTCGACCCAGCTGAATGAGGCGGGGCGTCTTCCCAAGGCGGCACAGAATCACGTCCCTTGGAGGTCACATGGGCCGCTTGCCCCATCTGCTCAGGCCGTGCCTGCGGCTGCGTCGAATCGGCGCGAACGGGTGCTGGCGCCAGACGGGGCGCGGCAGGCTCCGTCGCAACGCTTGCAACGCCATGGCCCCGATGCGCAGGGGCATGCGCCACTGGCTCTGGGTGGACCGGTTGCTGGCGGGCCGATACCGGCGAGGACTGAGGTACCTGGCTTTGGGGCCCGACCTGGCTCACCGGCCGGGTCGAGCCCTCAGCTTTTGGGCGCGACTGCCCTTCCGCGGCAGAGGGCTTGAAAGCCAGGAGCCGCAGCAGCAGCATCAGCAACCCGCTGTACTCGTCGGGAGCAAGGCTCAGCTCGGCGCGCCCTTGTAGGCACAAGCTGTAAAACAACTGCGTTTCGTCCGGGGCCAGCAGCGGCGCCAGGTTTTGCCAGACCAATGAGTCGGGGTCATCCTGGGCTGGCGTATCAGGCACCGCCTGAATCACCGCCATACGCTGCAGTGCTGTGGCCAACTCTTCCAAGGTGCCACTTGCCGACAGCCCGAGATCACGCAGTGCATCGACCGCCGCAACCAGACCAGCGCCATCGCCTGCCGCCACGGCTTCGATGATACGTTGCACGTGCTGCCGATCCACTGAGCCCAGCATCTGTCGCACCGTGCCCTCTTCGAGCCGTCCCCCCCCAAAGGCAATGGCCTGATCGGACAAGGACATGGCATCGCGCATGGAGCCACGGGCAGCCCGCGACAGCAGGCGCAAGGCCCCGAGATCAAACTCGATGTGCTCTTCCTTCAGCACATTCTGCAAATGCTCGAATACGGTCTGAGCCGCCATCGGCCGCAGGTTGAACTGCAGGCAACGCGACAGCACGGTGACCGGTACCTTCTGCGGGTCGGTGGTCGCCAGGACGAACTTCAAATACTCGGGCGGCTCCTCAAGCGTCTTGAGCATGGCATTGAATGCCGTGTTCGACAGCATGTGCACTTCGTCGATCATGTAGACCTTGAATCGGCCTACCACCGGCTTGTAAACCGCTTGCTCAAGCAACTGAGAAATCTCTTC
Organism: Aquabacterium sp.; assembly: GCF_036273115.1. GTDB lineage: Bacteria > Pseudomonadota > Gammaproteobacteria > Burkholderiales > Burkholderiaceae_C > Aquabacterium. Next base: position 83,582 of record NZ_DASUIN010000024.1, on the reverse strand, counting down.
GACCCCCCGGTTTGAAGCGGCGTCCAACTCGACATAGTCCACAAAGCGACCTGCATCGATGTCGCGGCAAGGCTGGCATTGCCCGCAAGGGTGTGGCGTGATGGTGCCCTCTCCATCCGGCCCCACACAGTTCAGCGATTTCGCCAGAATGCGGGACACGGTCGTCTTCCCCACCCCGCGTGTTCCGGTGAACAAATAGGCGTGGTGGAGACGCTGTTGAATCAAGGCGTTGGTCAAGGCCTGCACAACGTGCCCCTGACCCACCATGCTGTCAAAACCGCGCGGCCGATATTTACGAGCAAGAACCATGGAACTCATCGCCATGATTCTAGAGGCTGGCGAGCGTCCGATCTGGCAGACATCTGACTGATCAGACAAATTAAGATACATATTGTTACGCTATCATTTGCCACCCCGAGTTGATACGTGGCCGAAAAGCTAGGAAATACCAGACCTCAGACCTACAATTTCGGAATTCCATGCAATGTTTCGCATGGACCCGCGGTGGCTTCGACAGATCGCAGCCGGCCGACTCTCATGCGGTTGACTCATCCACTCCAGGCCCGGACAGGTGAGTGCAGTCGCCGCTAAAAACCTTCATTGGGCCAGCAGTCATGTCTTTCGAATCCCTGGGGTTGATTCCACCCCTGCTAAAAGCCATTCATGAGGTGGGTTATACCGAGCCCACCCCCATTCAGGCTCAAGCCATTCCCGCCGTTCTCTCTGGCGGAGATCTTCTCGCCGGCGCACAAACCGGCACCGGCAAGACCGCCGGTTTTACCTTGCCCCTGCTTCACAAACTGGCGCTACAGCTTGAGAAAAATGGCGCCGGCGCCAAACGCCCGGTTCGTGCCTTGATCCTCACGCCCACACGTGAACTGGCCGCACAGGTTGAAGAATGTGTTCGCAGTTACGGCAAATATCTGCCTCTGCGTTCTCTGGTCATTTTCGGCGGCGTCGGCATGAACCCACAAATCGACGCTCTGCGTCGTGGTGTCGACATTCTGGTGGCCACGCCTGGCCGCCTGCTGGACCACCATCAGCAGGGAACGGTTGACCTGTCTCAGGTCGAGTACTTCGTGCTCGACGAAGCCGATCGCATGCTCGACATGGGCTTCATTCACGACATTCGTCGTGTGCTGGCGGTCTTGCCCAAACAAAAGCAAAGCCTGTTGTTTTCGGCCACGTTCTCTGATGACATCAAGGCCCTGGCTGAGCGACTGCTCGACCACCCCAAGGTCATCGAAGTGGCGCGTCGCAACGCCACCGCCGACACCATTGGCCAGAAGGTGTTCCCTGTCGACCGCGACAAGAAAAAGGAACTGCTGACCCACCTGATCAAGAGCAACGACTGGCATCAGGTTCTTGTGTTCACCCGCATGAAGCACGGCGCCAACCGCCTGGTTGAGTTCCTGAACAAGCAAGGTGTCACCGCGATGGCCATCCATGGCAACAAGAGCCAAAGTGCCCGGACCAAGGCTCTGAGCGAGTTCAAGTCTGGCGAGTTGCAAGCCCTGGTAGCCACCGACATCGCTGCGCGCGGTATCGACATCGACCAATTGCCCCATGTGGTCAATTACGAGTTGCCCAACGTTCCCGAAGACTACGTGCATCGCATTGGTCGCACAGGCCGTGCTGGCGCCGAAGGCGAGGCTGTGTCGCTGGTGTGTATTGACGAAGAAGGCTTCCTGGCCGACATCGAAAAGCTGATCAAGCGCAGCATCCCCCGTGAGGTGGTCTCCGGTTTCGAACCCGATCCGAATGCCAAGGCCGAACCCATTCAACTGGGCCGACGCGTGCTGCATGGCGGAGCGACTCAGCGCTCGGGTGGCGGTCGATCTGGCGGCGGACAAGGAAACAATGCGCCGAGAGCGGCAGGCAACGGCCAACAGCGTCCGTCTTCGCGCCCAGGCCAGCCAGGGGGACGTCGGCCTCAACAGCAAGCGCAGGGCAAACCCCGTTCCGCACGGCCCTGATACATCACGTCGATCCAAGAAAAAAGCCCGGCATCAAACGATGTCGGGCTTTTTGTTTCGGAGGCAAGCCGTTGCCAGCTCGCCTCACGCGCCAAGCGAGAAATTACTTGGAGGCAGCGGACGCAGCAGCTTCAGCCTTCTTGGCCTTGTGAGCCTTCTTGGCGTGCTTCTTGGCAGCAGCAGGAGCCGAAGCGGCAGGAGCGGAGGCAGCAGCAGGAGCAGCGGCTTCAGCGGCAAAAGCGCCAACAGCAAACATCGAAGCGACCAGGGCAGCAATCAGCTTTTTCATGGAAATGACTCCAAAAATAAATAACTTGGTTGGTTTTCAGACTTGCTCCAGCAAGCCTGTACTCCCTTAACGGAGTCGAAAATGATCGCGTTGACAGGATTTCAAAAAAATTTTGCAATCATTCGAATGCGCGCTCACGCATCCATTTCGTCGCCACCCATTTCTCGCCTTGCACCACCGGAGCACCGCCGTGCAGCGTCAAGGTGGCCGGTGTCGGAACACCATAGGCGAAGAACACCGCATTGCCTTGAACCGCGTGCACGTCTAGGCCAATATCGGGGAATACGGTTGCCCCACCTTGCTCAGGCGTGTTGAGGTACATCACCACGGTTCCCACCCGCTGCCCGCCTCGCTTCAAAATGGAGGCCGTACCGGGTTGGTCTGGGTCGAAATAGTCGTAATGGGGTTTGTATTCGGCTCCAGGCGCATAACGCAGGACTTGAATGCCCTCGCCGTTTTCTACCGGCCAGTTCACCAGCGCGGCAATGCGCGCTTCAATGCGCTGACACAACTCACTCTCGCCACGCCGAAAGAACATGCCCTGGCTGGTGCGCGCTTCGTTGACCTCGTTCCCACCGCTGGCGTTTTGAACAGTTTCTGACCTCGCCAAACGGCTGCTGGCTTCCTGCTTCAAGGCCTCGCACTCTTCAGCCGAGAGGAAGTCACCAAACACCACGACCTTCGGATGTTTCAGGCGCAACAACACCTTGACCTGCTTATCGTGAGCCCAGACGAAAGACGCATCGGGCGCCCCCACGACGTCTGGCACCTTTGACTCCGAAAGCTGGCGACGCGCCACCTCGGCCGCCAGCGTTTCCTCAACGGCTTGCAAGGCAACCTCTTCGTCCCAACCACTGGCTTTCATCGCTTCGAGCACAGAGGGAACACTGTGCCCTGCGGTGGCCTGGTCAATGATCCATTGACGCAGTTCCGGGGTGATTTCCTGGCGAACTGTCATGTTGCCCTCCACTCGGATCAATCGGCCAAACGCCGCCTGAACACCAGGCGGTTCGGCTCGGAAGCCGCCGCATCGTAAGCGTACCCCTCGGCGTTGAAAGACAGAAGCGTCTCCACCTTCTTTGCTCGGGTCTGAATGGCATGCCGGGCCATCAGGCCTCGCGCCCGTTTGGCGTGGAAACTGATGACCTTCCAGGCCCCGCCCTTCCAGTCTTCAAACACGCACTCCACCACGCGCGCCTTGAGACTCTTGCGTTTGACGGCCTTGAAATACTCTTGCGAGGCCAGGTTCACGATGACATCGTCGTGCTGCGCGGCCAACTGCGTGTGGAGGTGGTCGACCAAGCGATCACCCCACCACGCATACAGGTCTTTGCCTCGTGGATTGGTCAACTTGGTGCCCATTTCGAGCCGGTAGGGTTGCATCCAGTCGAGTGGGCGCAAGATGCCATACAGACCGCTGAGCATGGCCACGTGCTCCTGAGCCCAGTCAAGGTCGGCGGCTGACAAGCTGCGGGCATCCAGTCCCTCGTAGACATCGCCGTTGAATGCAAGGATGGCTTGCTTGCTGTTGGAAGCCGAGAACTGGGGGCTCCAGGCCGCATACCGCGCCACATTGAGCGTGGCCAAGGGATCACTGAGATCCATCAGCGAGGCAATCTGGGCTGGCGTGTAGGGCCGCAGCACATCAATCAGGGCAGCAGACTCCTCAATGAACTGCGGCAGCGTGTGCTTGGAAACATGAGCCGGGGTGTCGTAATCCAGACTCTTGGCGGGCGACAACAAAAACAACATGGGCGCGAAAATCCTAGCGTCTGACAATCAAAGCGTTTCGCCACCCACAGCTCGGTTACTGGGGCACAACTCACCGGTTTGCAACCCATCCAGAACACGGAGAACTTCCTCAGGATTGCGGCCGACGTTGAGCGTATTCACGGACACGTGGCGAATGACGTTGTCTGGGTCAACAATGAAGGTCGCACGCAGGGCCACACCGGCTTCGCGATCGCGCACACCCAGTTGATCGACCAGCGCAGGCAGCGCACCGCCTTGGTCGGCAAAGCTGTAGTGACTCAAACGGCTGAGCTCGGGGTGCTCACGGCGCCAGCCCAGCTTGCTGAATTCGTTGTCGGTCGAACCGCCCATCAGCACGGCGTCATGGTCGGAAAACGCCTTGGTCAACTTGTCAAAGCCGACGATTTCAGTGGGGCACACGAAGGTGAAATCCTTGGGGTAGAAGTAGATCACCTTCCACTTGCCGGGAAAACTTTGCTCAGTGATGTCTTCAAACGCCGACTTGCCGTGCTCCATGAACTCATTGAAGCCGGGTTTGACGCCCACCACCTTGAACGGCTCAAGCTTGTCGCCAACGGTTTTCATGCTTTCTCCTGAATCTGCCAAGACCCGAATGGGTCTGAAATGAGCTTACTCCCAACGATAACTGACCATACCTCATAAAATCGAGACCTTTGGGTCAACACAGTTGTAAGCACACACCATGGCGCTTTATCGCATCACCGGCCAGCAGGAGTTGAGCCCCTCCGTTCACGAAACCGCTTACGTGGCCGACTCGGCCGACGTGATTGGCGATGTGCGGCTGGCAGAAAACACAAGCGTCTGGTCACATGTAACCCTTCGGGGTGACAACGAACCCATCACCGTGGGCGCACGCTCGAACATCCAGGAATCATCGGTGCTGCATACCGATATCGGCTTCCCTCTGGTCATAGGCCAAGACGTGACCGTTGGGCACCAGGCGATGCTGCATGGCTGCACCGTGAAAGATGGCGCCTTGATCGGCATTCAAGCCGTGGTGCTCAATGGCGCGGTCATTGGCAAGAACTGCCTGGTGGGCGCCGGGGCACTGGTCACTGAAGGCAAGGTGTTTGAAGACGGGATGCTGATTCTGGGCAGCCCCGCCAAGGCCATTCGCCCTCTGACCCAAGGTGAGCTCGACCGCATGCATGCGGGCACGGCCTTGTATGTGGATCGATCGGCCCGATATAAGAAAGAATTGGTGCGCATTGACGCACCGCTGAAAGCATCTGAATGAGTGAATTGCACAAGTTTCTGTTCGAAGGCTTGCCCGTACGAGGCATGTTGGTGCGTCTGACCGACGGCTGGCGCGAGGTTCTGAGCCGCCGCGAGGCCAGCGAGCCCTACCCTGCTCCGGTTCGCCAATTGCTGGGCGAAATGGCCGCCGCTGGCGTACTGATGCAGTCGAACATCAAATTCAATGGCTCGGTGGTGCTGCAGATTTTTGGCGACGGCCCTGTCAAAGTGGCCGTCAGTGAGGTCTCACCAGATCTGGGTTTCCGCACCACGGCCAAGGTTGTGGGCGACGTTCCCGCGTCTGACACGGGCGGACTGCCTCTGGACGCCATGGTCAACGTACACGGTCAGGGGCGCTGCGCCATCACGCTCGACCCGAAAGACCGTCTACCCGGTCAGCAGCCCTACCAAGGGGTGGTGTCACTGCGCGATGACGACGGAAAAGACCTGAGCTCATTGTCGCGAGTGCTGGAGCATTACATGCTCAAGTCTGAGCAACTGGAAACCACGCTGGTTCTGGCTGCCAACGACGACGTTGCAGCCGGCCTGCTGATCCAACGCCTGCCGCTGGAAGGCGAAGGCAATCTGGAAGGCGAAGGCAAGACCGACAAGGCACAAGCCGACGAAGACTACAACCGCATTGCCGTGTTGGCTTCGAGCCTGAAGCGCGAGGAGCTGCTTAGCCTGGATGCCGACACCATTCTTCACCGCCTGTTCTGGGAAGAAAAACTGGTTCGCTTCGAGCCTCAGCAAGGCGCCATGGGGCCTAAGTTCGAGTGCAGCTGCTCACGCGAACGCGTCGGCAACATGCTACGCGGCTTGGGTGAAGCAGAGATCAAGGACATCATCGCCGAGCAAGGCCAGGTCGATGTGGGCTGCGACTTCTGTGGCGCCCGCTATCAGTTCGACTCGGTGGACGCTACCGAGTTGTTTGCCCAAGGTCCGGATCATCCGCCCGGATCGTCCAGCCTTCAGTGAGCAAGCGCTGCCAGTCCTCGTTGAAGGACTGGTCCAAGCGGGAAGTCACCTCCACACACTGCCCCGAGATCGGGTGCGTGAACGTCAGGCTGCAGGCATGCAGCCACAAACGCTGCATGCCCAGGTACTGAGCCCACCAACGGTTGTGGGCACCTTTGCCATGGGTTGCATCGCCCACGATGGGGTGACTCACGTGTTTGAGATGGCGCCGGATCTGATGCCGGCGGCCTGTCAGCGGCACTGCACGCACCAAAGCAACGCGAGTTTCAGGGTATCGGTCAACCGGCACCGGTAGAGCCAGTGTGGCCACGCGCTCGAACCGGGTTCGGGCAGGTTGAGCAGGCGCATGAGCCGGGGCGTCATCGGGTTTGAGCGCATGGTCCACTTCGATGTGTTCCGCAGGCCAGCCTCTGACCATGGCCAGGTAGCGTTTGCGGACTTCCTGTCGCTCAAAGGATTGCACCAACCCTCGGGCCGCTTCGGACGACAACGCCATCACCAGGACACCCGAGGTCCCCTTGTCAAGCCGGTGAACCGGGAATACGTGCTGGCCCAACTGGTCGCGCAGGGTCTGAACCACAAAACGAGTCTCGCCCGCATCAAGCCCCGTGCGGTGCACCAACCAGCCTGCGGGCTTGTGAATCACCACCAGGTGTTCGTCACGGTACAAGACCGGCAAACAGCCAGGGTTGACCTCCGGGTCAAGCGGCAACAGGCCCGTGCTGTTCACAATCGCCATCGTCGCACTTCTCGCAGATCCAGCGCCAGGGTTTGCGCGGCTGACCACTGCGCTGCAGCTCTGCCACGTGAAGCGCATGCTCCACCACCGACAGGGCGGCCGCGCCGCGTTGGGCCCCTGTTCCGCCAATGACGGAGTGACTCAGCCCGGCTTCGATCAGTTTGCTTCGAATGAGAGCATCAACAGGGGCGCGCACGTGCTCACCATCGCGCACGAACCCATCGGCGACCCAAGGCAGATCAACCGCGGTCAGTAAAGTCAGGTCTGACTGAGCATGCGCCTCCAACGCCATGGCATGCAATGACACATCACCGAAGATGAATTCGCTGTAGACCGAAATCATCAAGGCCGAGGTGTCTGCCACCACGATGTCATGCTCTGCGCGGGCTGCTTGAATTCGCTGAGTTTGAGCCTGAGCCAACCCCAGTTGTTCATGTTTGTGCGGGGTGCGCCCCTCTCGATCACAAAACTCACGCAGCACCTCTGGCACCATCGTTGCGCGATGCCCCCTCACCTGGAGCTGCTCGACAAGCTCCAAAGCCAGTGTGGTTTTGCCTGTGCTCTCGGCTCCGACTATGGTGACCAGAAGCCCTTGGTTCGGTTTGGGCAACTTGAACGGTGCGTTCATGCAGCCCTCTTGGACAGTTGCAACCATTGACGCCAGCCCCAGACAGACAGCACCGCAAAGATGCTGTACAGGACCACAGTCAGCCAATAACCGCGATGGGCAAACAAGCCCATGCTGGCCACGTTCACCACCACCCAGATAGGCCAGTTTTCAACCCACTTGCGCCCCAGCAAATACTGCCCCAGCAGACTGAAGGTGGTGGGAAAGGCATCGAGATACGGTACATCAGAGTCGGTGAAATGATCAAGCGTAGCCCCCATCAGCGGCCACAGCGCCAGGGCAGCCGCTATCCACAACCACCTTTGCCGACGGCTCATGATCTGAACGCCTCGGTTAGCGGGATCAGGTAGCCCACCGGATCCTGTCAGTTCCATCGCACGCGCATGCGCAGGGGCCAACCATTGCCACCAACCCCAGATGGAAACCGCCACAAAAACCAGTTGCAGGCAGGCCTCGCCGTACAGCTTGCCTCGGGCAAAAAACACACCGTAGAGCAAGGAGCTGACGATGGCCAAAGGCCACCCGGCAACATGAACACGCAGGTTGCAGCCCACCATCCACAACGACAGCAAAAAAGCGAGCAGTTCCAGCGTCGTGACCGGCGCACCTAGAAAATGGAATAGCGGAACAAGGGCAGGATCAGCCCAGCTGAACAAATCAGCCAGCGAAGTCGACTGCATCAATGCACTGGAGGTTCGGAAGCGGCAGGAGCCGGCACGCTGGGCAAACGGGTGGTGAGTTGCACGTACACCTCGTCGGGCTTGACCATGCCCAGTTCGGTACGCGCTTTTTCCTCGACCATTTCAAGGCCCTCCTGGAGATCGCGTACTTCGGCTTCCAATTGTTCGTTGCGAGCTTGCGCTTCAGCGTTGATCGATTGCTGACGCTGAACCTGGGACTTCAGTGACCACACACGCGGCACGCCCCCCTTGCCAAACCACAGTTCGGCATGGATGACAGCCAACAGGCCCACCAGAATCAGCGTGACAACTCGCATAGACTGAGATTATCCACCAAATGGAAACGGGGCCCGAAGGCCCCGCTCTCACCACTCAGAGGGAGTGCTGTGATCAGCGCAGGTTGTAGAAGGCGCTACGACCGGGGTACACGGCCACGTTGCCCAGATCTTCTTCGATGCGCAGCAGTTGGTTGTACTTGCTCATGCGGTCAGAACGGCTCATGGAACCGGTCTTGATCTGACCAGCGTTCAAGCCCACTGCGATGTCGGAGATGGTGTTGTCTTCGGTTTCGCCGGAACGGTGCGAGATCACGGCGGTGTAACCAGCGCGCTTGGCCATTTCGATGGCAGCGAAAGTTTCGGTCAGGGTGCCGATCTGGTTGATCTTGATGAGGATCGAGTTGGCAATGTTCTTCTCGATGCCTTCCTTCAGGATCTTGGTGTTGGTCACGAACAGGTCGTCACCCACCAATTGAACCTTCTTGCCCAGACGCTCGGTCAGGTGCTTCCAGCCATCCCAGTCGCCTTCGGCCATGGCGTCTTCGATCGAGATGATAGGGTACTTGTCGCACCAGGTGGCCAGCATGTCGGTCCACTGTTCGGCGGTCAGGGTCAGGCCTTCACCTTCCAGGTGGTACTTGCCGTCCTTGTAGAACTCGGAAGCAGCGCAGTCCAGACCCAGAGCAATTTGTTCGCCGGCCACATAGCCAGCCTTCTCGATGGCTTCCAGGATCAGCTGGATGGCTGCTTCGTGGCTGGCCACGGAAGGAGCGAAACCACCTTCGTCGCCCACGGCGGTGGACATGCCCTTGTCGTGAATGATCTTCTTCAGCGCGTGGAACACTTCAGCGCCATAACGCAGGGCTTCGCGCAGCGAAGGAGCACCCACGGGCAGGATCATGAACTCTTGCAGGTCCAGATTGTTGTTGGCGTGCGCACCACCGTTGATCACGTTCATCATGGGAACGGGCAGCTGCACTGCACCCATGCCACCGAAGTAACGGTACAGGGGCAGCCCCGCTTCTTCAGCTGCAGCGCGAGCCACGGCCATCGACACGGCCAGCATGGCGTTGGCACCCAGGCGGCCCTTGTTTTCGGTGCCGTCGAGGTCGATCAAAGTCTTGTCCAGGAAAGCTTGCTCGGAGGCATCCAGACCCAGCACGGCTTCGGCGATTTCGGTGTTGATGTGCTCAACGGCCTTCAGCACGCCCTTGCCCAGGTAACGGCTCTTGTCGCCATCACGCAGTTCGATGGCTTCGCGCGAACCAGTGGACGCACCGGAGGGCACTGCAGCACGGCCCATCACGCCGCTTTCCAGCAGCACGTCGCATTCCACGGTGGGGTTTCCGCGGCTGTCGATAACTTCACGGCCGATGATGTCAACAATGGCGCTCATCTATGTTTTCCTCAAAGAGATTTGAAAATTAAAAGACGAAAAAACAGTTTCGGCCGACCAGGCTAAAAACTTGATCGGCCGAGCTTACATCAGGAGAAATTCGATTCCAGGAAGCCGTTTTTCTTGGTGACGCGGTCGAGTTCGACCAGCGTTTCCAGCAAGGCCTTCATGTGCTTGAGCGGCACGGCGTTGGGGCCGTCAGACATGGCACATGCGGGATCGGGGTGGGTTTCCATGAACAGACCCGAGATGCCCACTGCCACGGCAGCCCGCGACAGCACCGGCACAAACTCGCGCTGGCCACCCGACGAAGTGCCCTGCCCGCCTGGCAACTGCACCGAATGGGTGGCATCGAACACGACCGGGGCGCCGGTTTCACGCATGATGGCCAGCGAACGCATGTCGGACACGAGGTTGTTGTAGCCAAAGCTGACGCCGCGCTCGCAGGCCATGAAGTTGTCTTCATTCAAACCCTTGGCCTTGGCGGCAGCTCGGGCCTTGTCGATGACGTTCTTCATGTCACCAGGGGCCAGGAACTGGCCCTTCTTGATGTTCACGGGCTTGCCGCACTGGGCCACCGCGTGAATGAAGTCGGTCTGGCGACACAGGAAGGCGGGCGTTTGCAGCACGTCGACCACAGAAGCCACCAGAGGGATCTCGGCTTCGGTGTGCACATCGGTCAGGATGGGTACGTTCAACTCGCGCTTGACCTTGGCCAGAATTTCCAGGCCCTTTTCCATGCCTGGGCCACGGAAAGACGTACCGCTGGAGCGGTTGGCTTTGTCGTAGCTCGACTTGAAGATGAAAGGAATGCCCAGCGCGCTGGTGATTTCCTTCAAGGTGCCCGCGGTGTCCATCTGAAGTTGTTCAGATTCGACCACGCAGGGGCCAGCGATCAGGAAAAACGGGTGGTTCAGACCAACGTCAAAGCCGCACAGTTTCATCGAGTGTCCTCAGGTGTCGCTCAGTTGTGGTTGCTGTCGCGCGATCAGGAGATCTTGCGAGCCAGCGCAGCCTTGATGTAGCTGATGAACAGCGGGTGGCCATCCCATGGCGTCGACTTGAACTCAGGGTGGAACTGCACGCCCACGTACCAGGGGTGAACCGACTTGGGCAACTCCACCATTTCAGTCAGCTTTTCACGCTGAGTGATGGCCGAAATGACCAGCCCCGCTTCTTGCAAGCGATCGAGATAGCGCTCGTTGGCTTCATAGCGGTGACGGTGACGCTCAGTGACCACGGGGCCATAGATGTCATAGGCGATGGTGCCGGGCTTCACGTCAGAGCTCTGTGCGCCCAGACGCATGGTGCCGCCCAGGTCAGACGAGGCATCGCGCTTTTGCACAGTGCCATCGGCATCCAGCCATTCGTCGATCAAGGCGATGACTGGGTGGGGCGTGTTGGGCTCGAACTCGGTGGAATTGGCATCGGTCAGACCTGCCTTGTGGCGGGCGTATTCGATGGTGGCCACTTGCATACCCAGGCAGATGCCCAGATAAGGAATGCGGTTTTCGCGGGCAAACTGAGCCGCGCAGATCTTGCCTTCCACACCGCGCTTACCGAAGCCACCCGGCACCAGGATCGCATCGTACTGAGCCAGTTGGCTGACGGTTTCCGAGGTCAGGGTTTCAGAGTCAACATACTCGATGTTGACGCGAGCATGGTTGTGGATACCGGCGTGGCGCAGCGCTTCGTTGAGTGACTTGTACGAATCCGACAAGTCGGTGTACTTGCCGCACATCGCGATGGTAACGGTGCTTTGTGGGTTCTCGACCTCGTTGACGAGGTTGTCCCAACGGCTCAGATCGGCGGGCTTGGTCTGCAGCTGCAGCTTGTTGCAGATCAGGTCGTCGAGGTGCTGCTCGTGCAGCATGCGAGGCACCTTGTAGATGGTGTCCGCATCCCAAACCGAAATCACGCCGGTTTCGGGCACGTTGGTGAACAGCGAAATCTTGCCGCGCTCGTCTTCAGGAATCGCGCGATCGGCACGGCACAGCAGCGCATCGGGCTGGATACCGATTTCACGCAGCTTCTGCACGGTGTGCTGGGTGGGTTTCGTCTTCAACTCGCCTGCAGCGGCGATGAAGGGCACATAGGTCAGGTGCACGAAGGCGGTGCTGCTGGGGCCCGACTTCAGGCTCATCTGACGCGCGGCTTCCATGAAGGGCAGCGATTCGATGTCACCCACGGTGCCACCAATTTCCACGATGGCCACATCGACGGCCTCAGGCGTGCCCACACCCGCGCCACGGCGCACGAAATCCTGGATTTCGTTGGTGATGTGAGGGATGACCTGCACGGTCTTGCCGAGATAGTCGCCACGGCGTTCCTTCTCCAGCACCGACTTGTAGATCTGGCCGGTGGTGAAGTTGTTGGCCTTCTTCATCCGGGTGGTGATGAAGCGTTCGTAGTGGCCCAAGTCCAGATCGGTTTCGGCGCCGTCGTCTGTGACGAACACTTCACCGTGCTGGAACGGAGACATCGTGCCGGGATCCACGTTGATGTAGGGATCCAGCTTGATCAGGGTGACTTTCAGGCCACGCGATTCGAGAATGGCGGCCAAAGACGCAGCGGCGATGCCCTTGCCAAGCGAGGACACCACACCGCCCGTGACGAAGACAAACTTGGTCATTGCGCAATAGCGCCCGCCTTAGGGAGGGGCGCTGCGGTGGTAAAGCGGCATTATAGGTGTTTACGCGGGCGCCGCGCGCGCTTTCTGCACAACCTTCGTCACAGCTTCCAGCGCCTGGCGGAGGTGCTTTTTGCGAATATTAAGGGGGGGTGCCAGGCGAATCACCACCTCATGACTGTCTTTGGTCAGCACACCCTCTTCTTTCAAGGCCTCCACCAAGGGGCGTGCGCCGATCTCTGGCGCCACCTCCACCCCGATGAGCAAGCCTTTGCCCCGAATGTCGCGAACGACAGACGCGTTGGCCAAATGTTTGCGCAAATACGCTTGAGCCCACTGGCCAAGTCGATCGGCCCGCGCAATCAAGGCCGGGTCACTCAGCAGTTTCAAGGCTGTTTGGCTGACTGCGGCCGCAATGGCGTTCCCACCAAACGTGGAGCCGTGGTCCCCCGGCTTGAACACCCCCAGCACGTCGCCCCGCCCGACCACCGCCGAAACCGGATACACACCGCCACCCAGCGCCTTGCCCAAAATGACCAGATCGGGCTGGATGCCATCGTGCTCGTAGCAAAACAGCCGCCCGGTGCGTGCCAGACCACACTGAATTTCGTCAGCGATGAACAGCACATTGTGCCGACGACACAACTCACGGGCCTTGGCCAGATACCCGGGTGGTGGCACCCGGATGCCCGCTTCGCCCTGGATGGGCTCGATGATGAACGCAGCCGTGCGCGGCGTGATGGCTTTTTCCAAAGCTCGCAAATTGCCATACGGTACGGTGCGCATGCCAGGTAGCAACGGGCCGAAATTCGCGCGATATTGAGGCTCGGTCGACAGGCTGATCAAGCCCAGCGTGCGGCCATGAAAGTTCCCCTCGCAGCCAATGATTTCGCTGCGATCAGTCGGTATGCCTTTGACGGTTTCGCCCCATTTGCGAGCGAGTTTGATCGCCGTTTCCACGGCTTCCGCACCGGAGTTCATCGGCAGAGCCTTATCAGCACCGGCCAGTCGGGTCAGATCATCGAGCCAGGTCGGCAATTGATCGTTGTAGAACGCGCGACTGGTCACGTCCAACTTGCGCGCCTGCCGCACCAGCGAGCGAATGATCTTCGGGTGGCAATGCCCCAGCGATGCGGTGGAGTACGCCCCCATCATGTCGATGTAGCGGCGCCCCTCCACATCCCAAAGGAAACTACCCTTGGCCCGAGTCAACACCACCTCGACGGGATGGTAGTTGTGAGCCCCCTTTTCCAGATCGAGTTCGATCAATTCACGGCTTTTGCCCATGGCGGACTCCGCTTCCTTGACGTGACAAATCCAGTGTGGCTTTAGATAGGCATCAAGAAAAGCGGTTTTTTTGAAACGACGAGGGAGAAATTGATGAATTCCACAAGATTCGGCGTGAGATGACACCCCTATACTGCGCGGTTTCCCTCGCCTCCGCATTGAATGAATCCCTCTTCGCGCCCCTCGGTTCTGTCCAAAGTTGACCCCGCACTCTTTGATTTGATCGAGCGCGACATTGAAGCGATCAAGCAGCGTCACCGCGATGATTTGGGCGAGAAGGACGTGCGCTACATCAAGGGCCTGCGCACCAAGTCACGCCTGTTCGAGGTCATCGGCCGCGGCTTGCTGTGGATCAGCCCCGAGCCTATCACCTTCAGCCTGGGTGTGTTTTTTACTTGGCTGCACCGCAACCTCGAATCCATCGAAATTGGACACAACGTGCTGCATGGCCAGTACGACTATTTCGACGAGATTCCCCAATTCCACTCGCACAACTTCAAGTGGAAGGCGCCGGTAGACGAGGAAGGTTGGCGCCGCGAACACAATGCCATGCACCACGTGCACACCAATGTGTATGAAATGGACCCGGACCTGAACCATGGCATTTTGCGCACCAACGAGCAGACGCCATGGAACCGCCGCCACCTGTTTCAGGTACCGACATATCTGTTGGCGGCCTACCCCACCATGCTGTACCAGTTCAACTCGCAGAACCTGGGGTTTGGCCAAAAATTTCGCGAGAAACACTTTCCTCGCGGTAACGAGGGCTACGCCTGCGTGACTCACCCAGGGGTATCTGACCAGGAACTGGAAAAACGCCATCGCCTGTCGATCTTGCGCGTGCTGGTCAAGGAATATGCCGTGTTCCCATTGCTGGCCCTGGCAACTGGCTTTTCGTTCTGGAAGGTGTTCCTCGGCAACCTGTTGGCCGATGCCATCAACAATTACTGGATCAGCATGACGATTCAGGCCACCCATTTCACCGAGCCCTTGCAGCCGGCCGATGCCATCAAGCACAAAGGCCGCTGGTACCTGTCACAACTGGATTCGTCGGTGAACTTCAAGGGCAGCCGCCGCATGAGCGTTTTGTGGGGCCATCTCAATTACCAGACCGAGCACCACTTGTTTCCCGACATTCCCTCGCACCGCTACCCTGACATGGCCCGCGAAGTGAAGGCCGTGTGTGCCAAATACGGCATTGACTACAAGTTGAACCCAAACTGGTTTGCGGCCATTCGCAACTACGTGGGGGTGATGTGGAAGTATTCCTTCCCGCCTGCTCAGGCCACATCGACTACGCGAGAACACCATGCTTGAGCGCGGCCTGAATCAGATTAACCGACTGGCCCTGAAACATGTGGGCCGTCGCTGGATGGATTACATCGTCAGCAACACGATGACCGATTTGAATCGGCGTGTGAATGGCTTTCTGTGGACGTACGAACTCAAAGCCCTGGTGGTGGACATTCGCTCAGAGGCCGATGGCGTCAAAACCTTCACGCTGCTGCCCAACCAGCATTGGAAGCACATGCAGGCAGGCCAGCACGTGGAGGTGAGCGCCCAGATCAACGGGGAAACCGTCAGCCGTTTCTACAGCCTGTCGCCCATGCAACGGGGGCGCTTCACCATCACCGTCAAGCGCAAGGACGGTGGGCTGCTGTCGAATTGGCTGCACGACCATGTCCGACAAGGTGCCACGCTGACGTTGCACCACCCTGAGGGGCAATTCACCTACCGTCAGCAGCCCAAGGTGCTATTCGTTTGCGCAGGCTCGGGCATCACGCCCTGCTACTCGATCGTGTCAGACCTGCTGCAAGGCAAGTCTGCGCCAGACATGGCTCTGTACGCACAGTTCGCGCGCAAGGCCGACACCATCTTTGCAAAAGACCTGGCTCAATGGAAGACCCGGTTTGATGTGCGCGTGGCCTATTCGCACGAAGCCCATGAACCGGGCCAACTGCTACACACCAGCAGCTTGCTGGAACAGTACCCCGACCTGCTAGAGCGCGACGTGTACCTATGTGGCCCGCAGGGCTTCATGGATCAGGTCATTGCCATGCTGACCCAGGCTGGCTACGACCTGTCGCGCCTGCATTGCGAGCGTTTCGTGGCGCAGTCATTCGAGCAAGCCCCCGACGAGACGTTCGATCCAGTTGGTGCTGAGGTGTACTTCCAGCACATCGATGCCCATGTGTGCCTCAATGAAGCCGACCGTGGCCGCACACTGATGGAGATTGCAGATTCACGCAAGCTCAACCTGGAAGTGGGGTGCCGCCAAGGCATGTGCGGTACGTGCAAGCTGACGCTCAAGTCGGGCCAGGCCAGCGGCAACGTGCTGGGGCATGCGGTTTACCTGTGCACGGCTTACCCAGCCTCGCGCAAACTTGTTCTTGATACCTGACGAAAGCTCACCATGTTGTTTGCGCTGCGCATGCTGCTACTGGTCGTTCAGTTCGTTCTGGTCGGATTCGCCGGCCTGTTCGTGCTGTTCCGCCCCTTCAACCCCGACAACAGCCGCATTTTCGGTCGCCTCTACAGCTTGCCAGCCACGCGCATTCTGGGTTTGCGAGTGCGCCGAGAAGTGGACGGGCTGATGAATCAGCCCCGGTCATATGTGGTGGTGGCCAACCATCAGTCGAACTACGATTTGTTTGTGCTGGGCAGCGTGGTACCCCCGCGGACGGTGTCGCTTGGCAAAAAGAGCCTGAAGTGGCTGCCGCTGTTTGGACAGATCTACTGGCTTTCGGGCAACGTGCTGATTGACCGCGGCAATGCCATCAAGGCCAAACAGGCGATGCTGACCACCACTGACACGCTGCAACATAAGGACACCAGCATCTGGGTATTTGCCGAAGGCACCCGCAACTTGGGCAAGGGCCTCAAGCCTTTCAAGAAAGGCGCTTTCCAGATGGCAATCACGGCCGGCGTACCCATCGTGCCACTGTGTTGCAGCACCTACAAAAAGACCATGCGACTGAATCGCTGGCACAGCGGCGACGTGATCATTCGCTCGTTGCCCCCGGTTCCCACCGCGGGCCTGACCATGGATGACATGCCCGCCCTGATGGCACGGATTCACGCCGACATGGCGGCGTGCATTGCCGAACTGGACGAGGAAGTCAGCCGTTTGGCGCGATGATCTTGCTCAGCGGATTCATGGCCTGAGCCTGGCTGGGCACCGCATGCGAGCCCATGTCGGCAGCGTCGCCGTTCCAGGTGGGTTCGGGAATGGAGTCAAAGACCTGGCGCAGGCGTTGCCCCCAGGTAGAGCGAATCATGCGGAAGTAGGTGTTGCTTTCATCGATGTTGATGAGCTTGTCCACCTTCAAGGCATTGGCTTCGTACACCAGCAAATCCAAGGGCAAGCCCACCGACAGGTTCGACTTCAGGGTCGAATCCATCGAAATCAGGGCGCACTTGGCTGCCTCCTGAAGAGGCGTGTTGGGCGTGACCACACGGTCGATCACCGGTTTGCCGTATTTCGACTCACCAATCTGGAAGTAGCACACGCCATCAATGCCAGCCTCAACGAAATTGCCAGCGGCATAGACGTTGAACAGGCGCATGGTTTCGCTGCCGATTTGCCCGCCGATGATGAGGCTGCAATTGAAATCGATGCCGTGTTTTTTCAGAGCCTCGGCATCGCGAGCATGAACGGTGCGAACCGCACTACCTACGATGCGAGCCACATCGAACAGGCTCTTGGCTGTCCAGATCGTGACCGGCTCGCCATCTGAGCCCTCAATGGTCTCGGTGCCCAGCAACTGCTTCACCGCCTGGGTAATCGCCAAGTTGCCGGCAGACAGTAGTACCAGAACGCGATCGCCCTCCTTTTCGTACACCGTCATCTTGCGGAAGGTGCTGATCTGGTCCATTCCCGCATTGGTTCGCGAGTCCGACAGAAACACCAGGCCTGAGTTCAGGCGCATCGCAACACAGTAGGTCATGACGAAATCACCGCTTTGAGTTTGTACAGGGCGTCCAGCGCCTCACGTGGGGTCAGGGTATCGGGGTCGATACTGGCAAGCAAGCTCAACGCCTGCGCCTCGGTGGGCGACAAGGCGTCTCCCGCAGGTGCAGCAAGTGCCGTGCCTGATGCCACCAAGGCTTCCACATCCAGCCCGGAGCCTCCGCCGATGGCTTCGGCAAACAGATCGATCTGCTGATCGGCTTCACGCTGCTGGGTTTCCAGCGCCTCGAGTGTGGCGCGCGCCTGGCGAATCAGCGTGTGCGGCATGCCAGCCAGGCGGGCCACTTGCACGCCGTAGCTTCGGCTGGCCGGGCCATGTTGCAGTTCATGCAGGAAGACAATGTCGTCACCCGATTCGGCCACACCCACGTGCACATTGGCCGAGCGCGGGTGCTTCTGCGGCAACTGCGTCAGCTCGAAGTAGTGGGTGGCAAACAGCGTGAAGGCCTTGTTGCGGTCGTGCAAGTAGCTGGCAATCGCGCCGGCCAATGCCAAACCATCAAAAGTAGAGGTGCCTCGACCAATCTCATCCATCAGCACCAGGGAGTGCTCGGTGGCCGAATGCACGATGGCTGCAGCCTCGGTCATTTCCAGCATGAAGGTGGACTGGGCGTTGGCCAGATCGTCTGCCGCGCCAATGCGAGTGTGAATGGCGTCCATCGGGCCCAATCGGCAGGCCGTGGCAGGCACGTAAGACCCCATGGCGGCCAACACCGCAATCAAGGCCACCTGGCGCATGAAAGTCGACTTACCGCCCATGTTCGGGCCGGTGATGATCAGCATGCGACGGTTGGCGTCCAGCTTGCAGTCGTTTGGAATGAAGCTGGTGCCGGTGGTCTCCATCAGGCGCGCCTCGACCACTGGGTGGCGACCCTTTTCGATCTCAATGCAGGGGTGAGGCACAAAGTCAGGCCGAGTCCACAACAGGGTCGCAGCGCGCTCAGCCAAAGCGCACAAGGCATCAACCGAGGCCAGCGCACGAGCCAACTGACTCAAGATCTGGATGTGGCCTTGCAGAAAATCGATCAGCTGTTCGAACAGGAACTTCTCGCGAGCCAAGGCACGCTCTTGTGCCGACAAGGCCTTGTCTTCGAACGCCTTGAGTTCAGGGGTGATGAACCGCTCGGCATTCTTGAGGGTTTGCCGGCGTTGGTAATCCAAGGGCACCTTGTCAGCCTGGCTTTGGGTGACTTCAATGTAGAAGCCATGCACCTTGTTGAATTGCACCCGCAGGTTGCTGATGCCGGTGCGCTCACGCTCACGCGCTTCCAGGTCAAGCAAGAAGGCATCGCAGTTTTGCGAAATGGCGCGCAGCTCGTCCAGGTCCGCATCAAAACCGGTGGCAATGACGCCACCATCGCGCAGGAGCACAGCGGGCGTGTCCATGAGCATGGCACTCAGGGTGTTCGCCACCACCGAGTCGGGCTGCAGGGCCTCGCGCAATTGCGCCAACAGAGGCGAGGCGTCGGGTACCTTGTCGCGCAAAGCGGGCAAACCCAGCAGGGTTTCACGCAGGCCGGCCAACTCGCGCGGGCGAACCTGTCTCAAAGCAATGCGGGCGGTAATGCGCTCGACATCGCTCATGCCGCGCAAGGCTTCGCGTAGCGATTCATAGCCCATCTCCAGCCGCTCAGGCGCCAGCAAAACTGAAATGGCGTCATGCCGGGCCCGCGCCACCGTGCGATCGCGCAAGGGCTGGGTTAGCCATTGGCGCAGCGCCCGGCTGCCCATGCCGGTGCGACAGGTGTCGATCAGCGACAAGAGGGTGGGAGCGTCCTCACCGCGCAAAGTCTGGGTCAACTCCAGATTACGCAAAGTGGCTGCTGGCAGGTCGATCAGGTCGCTGGCCCGGGGCACCTGCAGGGTCGACACGTGGGCCAAGGCCCTGCCCTGTGTGTGTTCGGCAAAGCTCAACAAGGCGGCGCCGGCTGCATGGGCCAATTCCAGGTCTTGCGCCTGATAGGCCTGCAAGCCCTTCACCCCAAGCTGATCGCACAGCTTGCGCAGGCCGAGCCCGGGATCAAACTGCCAACTGGGGCGACTGGTCATGGCTACACCACGGCCTTGCGTCAACAGCGGCTGCAGCGAAGGCGGCATGCGCTCGCGGTCAAACAGAATCTCAGCGGGTTGCAGTCGGGCCAGCCAGCCAGCCAACTCCCGCTCGGTGCATTCGGTCAGGCCCAGATTACCGCTGGACAAACCCAGCCAGGCCAAGCCACAGGGCACCATGTGCTCGGCCCGGTTACCACGCTTGTCCATGACCACGGCCAGCAACAAGGAATCGGCGCGCTCGGACAACAGTTCAGAATCAGTCAAGGTGCCGGGCGTGACCACCCGCACCACCTTGCGCTCCACAGGCCCCTTGCTGGCCCCGACCTCGCCCACCTGCTCACAGATGGCGACAGACTCACCCAGCTTGATCAGCTTGGCCAGGTAGGTTTCCACCGCATGCACCGGGACACCCGCCATGACCACCGGTTCGCCGGCAGACTGGCCGCGCACTGTCAACGTGATGTCGATCAGCCGATTGGCTTTGCGAGCGTCGTCAAAGAACAGCTCGTAAAAGTCCCCCATGCGATAGAACACGAGGGTCTCGGGATACTCCGCCTTGATGCGCAGGTACTGCTGCATCATGGGGGTGTGTGCGCTGAAGTCCATCGGCGAAATGCCCCGCAAGCAAAGGGAAATTCAAATAATCAGAACGGCGCGTCCTTGCCTTGGTCGCCGTCGGCCTTGGGTGCCGAAATGCGAATGCGCTTGGGCTTGTTCTCTTCTGCTTGTTTCTGAGCCGCCTTTTCAGCCTCAGCCAAGGCCTTCACGGCCTCGTCGCTTTGTTCGCCCTCAGCGGCCTCACCGTTGACGGGGGCGTCGGCGATGACACGGGTGTAAGGTGCCAAGGTCTTGACCAATTGGCCATAGATGCGCGGTGTGGCGGCCACGATTTCACGTTGGTACATGAAGTCGGATTCACCCGTGAAGTTGCCCACCAGGCCACCGGCCTCGGTGATCATCAGCGAGCCAGCAGCGATGTCCCAAGGGCTCAGGCCGGTTTCAAAGAAGCCGTCGTAGTAGCCTGCGGCCACGTAGCACAGGTCCAGCGAGGCAGCGCCGGGGCGGCGCACGCCAGCGCACTGCACCATCACGTCTTCGAACATGCGCATGTAGCGCTGGAAGTTGTCGCCCTTGCGGAAGGGGAAGCCGGTACCGATCAGGGCCTCGAGCATGCGGGTACGCTTGGACACGCGGATGCGGCGGTCGTTCAGGTAGGCGCCCTTGCCCTTGGAAGCATAGAACAGGTCGTTGCGGGTGGGGTCGTACACCACGGCTTGCTGAACCTGACCACGGAAAGCCAGCGCGATGGACACCGCGTAAACGGGGAAGCCGTGGATGAAATTGGTGGTGCCGTCGAGCGGATCGATGATCCAGACGTAGTCGCTGTGCTTGGCACCGCGCTCACGGCCGGATTCTTCGGCCAGGATGCCGTGCCCTGGATAGGCTTCCAGGATGGTGTCGATGATCACTTCTTCCGCCGCCCGATCCACATCGGTCACGAAGTCGTTGTGCGACTTGGCGCTGACGGTCAGACGCTCCACATCGAGCGATGCTCGGTTGATGATCGCACCAGCCGCGCGGGCAGCTTTGATGGCGATGTTGAGCATGGGATGCAGAGTTTGAGACATGGTCAGACCTCGGAAACCGATAGGAATACCCGCGGCACGCAAACAAGCGCAGCCGGCGGTGAAAAGGGCGCAGCAGTGATCAAAGAACGAGGGAGAATCTCGCATTGTATCGATAACCCTGATTTTGTACACCCCTTTTTGCAATGCCCTAGGCAAAGAGTCTTGCCGAATCAAGGGTTTATCGCCAGTTTGTGAAGTATTTCCCCCACCCCATGACCCAATCCAGCCCCGATCCCACGCGTTTTATCCTGGTCGACACCAGCCACCGAGGCAATGTGGGCGCCACAGCCCGCGCCATGAAGGTGATGGGCTTTTCTGAACTGGTGCTGGTTCGCCCGCGCTTTGACGATGTGCTGGTTCACGAGGAAACGGTGGCCATGTCCAGCGGCGCGGCCGACATTCTGGTTCGAGCCAAGGTGGTTTCGACCCTGGAGGAGGCCCTGGAAGGAGTGACTTACGCCATTGGCACGGCCATGACCCCGCGCGACTTCGGTCCACGCACCCTCACCCCTCGGGAAGGGTTGGAAGAACTGGCCCGCCATCAACCCGTTCACAAAGTTGGATTCGTGTTTGGCAGCGAGCGCTATGGCATGAGCAACGAAGATGTGTACCGTTGCCATGCCGTCATCAGCATTCCGACCAACCCTGACTACGGCTCATTGAACCTGTCGCAAGCCGTTCAGGTGCTGTCATATGAATGGCGACAGGCCCTGGGCGGGTTTCCGGTGCAAGCGCGCACAGCTGACCCACAACTGGCGGATGGCCGAGCCGTGCAAGGTGCCCTCACCCACTGGGAAGAAGCCCTGAAAGCCATTGGTTTTCTTGACCCCGCCGCGCCCAAGAAACTCATGCCCCGACTGAATCAATTGTTCAACCGGGCAGAGTTGCGTCAGGAGGAAATCCACATCTTGCGAGGCATTGCCAAGGCCATGCTGGCGCGTTGCAGCAAGCCCTGAGCGAGGAATCAAGCATCGTTCGCCACCCTTGTTGCGCGGCCGGTTATTGAGCCAGCCCTTACACTGACAAGCTGTTCATACCCAAAACGCATAAGCCAAGCTGTTCATGCTGTTTGCCCGCCTCAGAGAAGACATCGCCTGCATTCTGGAACGTGATCCCGCCGCACGCACGGCCTGGGAGGTGCTGACCTGTTACCCCGGATTGCATGCCTTGGCCATGCACCGTCTGGCGCACCGTTGCTGGACGAACGGCTTCAAATGGCTGGGGCGCTGGATCTCCCATCTCTCGCGCTTCCTGACTGGCATAGAAATTCACCCGGGCGCCAAAGTGGGCCGACGTGTGTTCATCGACCATGGCATGGGCGTGGTGATTGGCGAGACGGCTGAAATCGGCGACGAGTGCACCATCTACCAGGGCGTGACCCTGGGCGGCACATCCCTGAGCAAGGGAGCCAAGCGCCACCCCACTCTGGGCAAAGGGGTGATCGTGGGCGCCAACGCGCAGGTTCTGGGCGGGTTCACAGTGGGCGACGGCGCCCGCGTGGGATCGAATGCCGTGGTCACTAAGCCTGTACCAGCTGGCGCCACGGCCGTGGGCAACCCCGCCCGCATCATCGTGGCCAAGGCCCAGGTGCTGGATGAGAAACAAGCCGAACGCGAAGCCCTGGCCGCGAAGCTCGGCTTTTCTGCTTACGGGGTGACGGAAGGCGACGACCCGCTGTCGCAAGCACTGAAGGGCTTGATTGACAACGCTTCGGGCCACGAACACCAGATCATGCTGCTGTGGCAGGCCATTGAAAAACTGGCCAAAGAAGCTCGCACCGAAGACGCACGCGCCTGTTTGCCCACCGATGCACAAACCACCGAGCACTTCGATGCAGAGGGGCTGAACCGCTTGGTTTGATTTTTCAGGCTTCGCGTCACACAATGCAAGCCTGACTCGTCATGAAGGTATGACCACTTCCATGACGAGACTACAGATGACATCCATCAAGGCCAAGGCGGCCTGCCTGCTGGGATCAGGGCTTTTGGCCAACGGTTCCGCCATGCTCATTGCCCCCGAACTCTGGTTCCGGCATGTTCCCACCGTATCACTCA
Organism: Aquabacterium sp.; assembly: GCF_036273115.1. Taxonomy (GTDB): domain Bacteria; phylum Pseudomonadota; class Gammaproteobacteria; order Burkholderiales; family Burkholderiaceae_C; genus Aquabacterium. Next base: position 59,989 of record NZ_DASUIN010000024.1, on the reverse strand, counting down.
CCGGCCCACTGAACGCCCATCTGGTGCGCGATGTGGGCTCCGCCTACCTGGTGAGCGGCTTGGCCTTCATGCAAGCGTCACTCAAGCCTCAGATCGGCTTGCGGACGATGGCATGGCCCAGCGCCTTTCTTGTTCTCCATGCCTTGATTCACCTGTACGAGGTCGCCACGAATATGTGCGGCTGGCAAACCTGGCTGGAGTCGGCCCCGGGGGTCACGGCTCCAGCCCTGCTGGCCGCTTGGATCACCTGGTCAAAAACGAATGACTCGGCGCTTGGCGGACACAGCGCTACACAACGTCAAGGAGCTTGAGATGAAATTCATTCGAGCACTTGCTAGCATGTTGATCCGGCGTCAGCTCCGTGCCTTTGAACGCCAATATCAATACGACATGGGCTACGCCCAAGCCATTCTCTCCTCTGGCCTGAAGGAATTCAGCGCATTCTCTGGCCTGTTCAAGCTGGCATCACACCGCCAAGTGGTGCCATTCGGCCCATGGTTTACGGCGAAATGGGTGGCAACAGAGAGAGAAGATTGTGGTTCGTGCCTGCAGTTGCTGGTAAACATGGGTCGAGAAGAAGGCCTACCCATATCGACCATGAAAGCCATCAGTGAAGGCCACGTGGCCGCGTTGCCTGCAGACATTGCGTTGGTCTATGAATGGGCAAAATCGACCGTCCACCCCGATTTCGACGCCAACAGTCAGGCCCTTCGAGAACGCATTCTTGAAAAATGGGGGCCGCGCGGCTTGGTCTCGCTTACGCTGGCAATGACCGGGGCGCGCAGCTTCCCTCTCATCAAACGTGCGTTGGGGCACCAAGGCAGCTGCCAAGCTCTTGACTGGGACCAATCATGATTGACACCTCGACGCAGCAATTTGAAACCCACCGCTCCTTCCTGCGCGGCTTGGCCTACCGCATGCTGGGCTCAGTAGCTGAGGCAGAAGACGTGGTGCAAGACTGCTGGCTTCGGTGGCGAGATGTCCCCCACCACACCATTGTTGAACCGCGTGCCTTCCTGGCACAAACGGCGACGCGCCTGTGCCTGGACCGCATCAAGTCAGCCCAGCATCAACGCGAGAGCTACTTTGGCGTCTGGCTACCTGAACCCTGGGTGGATGCCTGGCTCCCCCCCGCGCCTGGCGCGGACGAAACCCTGTCTCTCGCTCAAGACCTGGAGATTGCATTCCTGCTGGTGCTGCAGCGTCTGACGCCAGCGGAGCGCGCTGTGTTCCTGCTCAACGAAGTATTCGATTGGGATTTTGACGCCATCAGCCAAATGCTAGATCGCAGCCCCGCGGCCTGTCGTCAACTTGCGCAACGGGCCAGGCAACACCTTTCCGGCGAGGCTGGATCCACACCAACCAAACCACGCCGGATGACAATGCGGCGAGCGAGAGACACGCAACAGGAAATGCTCGTAGCAGCCGCTTTTGCACAAGCGCTGCAATTGGGTGATGTCGACCAACTCGCCAAGACCTTGGCGCAAGACGTCGTGTTCCTGTCAGATGGCGGAGGGAAAGCCAATGCAGTGCCCCGCCCATTGGAAGGGGCCACCAAAGTCGCGCAAGCCCTGGTCGGTTTCGCTCACTTGTGGGCAAAAAACCCAGGTACCGTTCAACCAGCCGTCATCAACGGCCTGCCTGGAGCCATCTTCATCGCACCGGAGGGGCATGTGGTTCAAACCATGGCCATCGACATCAATGCCGACGGCCTGGTGGCAGGCCTGTACGTGATGCGCAACCCGGACAAGCTCCAGCACGTCCGGCCAGCAGGACAGGCCTGAACGCGGCCCAATCAGGACCGGCGGGCAGATTTGGGGCGAAAAGCGTCACATACCGCCGCATCGGTTTCGATATAGGGGCCGCCAATCAGGTCAATGCAATAGGGCACCGCCGCAAAGATGCCGGGCACGATGGATTTGCCGTCGGCATCTTTCAACCCTTCCAGGGTCTCTGCAATCGATTTTGGCTGACCTGGCAGGTTCAGAATCAAGGCCTGTTTACGGATCACCGCCGTCTGGCGCGACAGAATGGCTGTGGGCACGAAGCGCAAACTGATTTGGCGCATCTGCTCACCGAAGCCGGGCATTTCCTTGTCGGCCACATCCAGTGTCGCCTCGGGCGTGACGTCGCGCGGCGCAGGGCCAGTTCCGCCGGTGGTCAACACCAGGTGGCACCCTTCGACATCGACCAGATCACGCAAGGTTTGAGCAATGCCAGCACGCTCATCGGGAATCAAGCGAGGCACCCAGGTGATCGGGTTGCGCACGGCTCGGCCCAGCCACTCTTGCAAGGCTGGCAGACCTTTGTCTTCGTACACGCCGGTGCTGGCTCGGTCGCTGATAGAGACCACACCGATCTTGACGGGATCCAAGCTCACGGTCATTCCTCGTCGTGGTCTGCGTCTGCCAAAGGCGCCTGCTTGGCAGCCGCCTTCTGATCTTCTTGCGCCCGCTTGATGAACTGGAACAGCTCGCGGAAGCCTCGGCCACTGCGCTTTTCAGGTTCCAGGGCGGCGTCTTTCTTGGCATTGCGAATCAGGGCACGCAACTGCTGCAGGTCCGAATCGGGAAACTCTTCCACCCAGCGGCTCAACGCCCCCTTTTCATCGGCAATCAGTTCGGCTCGCCAACGCTCAGCCTCGTGCAAGGACAACTGGTCTTTCGCGTGCCCCAGTTGGAAGAGCGCAACAGCTTCGCGCAAAGGCTCGGCGTCCACGGAACGGATCACCTTGCCGATGTATTGCAGCTGGCGGCGCTTGCCTTCGAAAGAACGCGTTTTCTTGTAGTCGGCCAGGGCGTCGCGCAGGCGTTCGGGCATGTCAATGTCGGCCAGACGCGAGTCGGGCATGGCCAGCAATTGTTCGCCCAAGTCCTGCAACTCATGCGACTGTCGTTTCAGCGCACTCTTGCTCGGACGGGTATAGCCGTTTTCGTCTTCGAGGGGTAATCCCTCGTCTTGATCAAAATGGTTCGAATTCATGTCCTCGCTATGATACGGGGGCCTACACACAAGTCGCGAACATGGCCCTCAAACAATCGACGAAATCTCCGCAATCTGGCTTTGCTTACAGCCACGATCAATTTCAGCAACTGATTGAAGACACGCTTTCGATCGCCCAGAAGATGGGAGCAAGCGACGCTGCAGCCGAAGTCTCGGAAGGCGTGGGGCTGTCGGTGTCTGTTCGCAAGGGCAAGCTTGAGAATGTCGAGCGCAACCGCGACAAGACCATCGGTATCACGGTATTTGTGGGGCAGCGCCGCGGCAATGCGTCCACCTCTGACTTCTCGCCGCAGGCCATCGAGCAAACGGTGCGCGCGGCTTACGACATTGCCCGCTACACCGCAGAAGACCCCGCCGCCGGCCTGCCAGATGTAGAGGACCTCGCTCTGGGCAAGGCTGCCAAGCGCGATCTGGACTTGTTCCACCCCTGGTCGGTCACCGCTGACAAGGCTGCGGAACTGGCCCGACGTTGCGAGGCAGCCGCCCTGGAAGTGGACAAACGCATCACCAATTCCGAAGGTGCTGGCGTATCGGCCCAACAATCGCATTTCTTTGCCGGCAACACACGGGGCTTCCGGGGGGGCTACGCCAGCTCGCGCCACTCCTTGTCGGTGTCGCCTATCGCCGGTCGTGGCAACGACATGCAGCGAGACTTTTGGTACACCTCCGAGCGCGACGCCAGAGACATGGCCAAGCCCGAGGCCGTGGGTCGCTACGCAGCCGAACGCGCCCTCGCCCGCTTGAAGTCACGCAAGATTGCCACCTGCGAAGTACCCGTTTTGTTCGAAAACACCTTGGCAGCCGGGCTGCTGGGCGCCTACGTTCAAGCCACCAGCGGTGGTGCGCTGTACCGCAAGGCCACCTTCCTCGTCGACAGCCTGGGCCAGCCCATTTTTCCCAAACACATCAATGTGCTGGAAGACCCCCACATCCTCAAAGGCAAAGGCAGTGCCCCGTTTGATGACGAAGGTGTGTTGACCCGCAAACGCCACGTCGTGAAGAACGGCGTGGTGCAAGGCTACTTCCTGTCGAGCTACTCCGCCCGCAAACTGGGCATGCGCACCACTGGGCATGCCGGTGGCTCGCAAAACTTGGTGCTGACCAGCAAACTGACCCAACCCAAGGACAACCTCAAGGCCATGCTGCGCAAACTGGGCCGTGGCCTGTTCGTGACCGAACTGATGGGCCAGGGTGTGAACTACGTGACCGGAGACTACTCTCGCGGCGCCGCAGGCTACTGGGTGGAAGACGGCGAAATTGCATTCCCGGTTCACGAAATCACCATCGCCGGTCACCTGGGCGAGATGTTCCAGCAAATCGTGGCCGTGGGTGCCGATGCCTACACCTATGGCAGCAAAACGATTGGCTCGGTGCTGATCGAAAAAATGAAAATTGCCGGGCATTGAACTGCACCGCCCTGCCCTGAACACAAAAAGACAAGGAAGCCCACATGCAACGTCGCTCGTTCATCAACCAGGCCGGGATTGCCGGCATCCTCGCAGCCGGCGCGGCACCAGCCATCGTGCACGCCCAAACCACGATTCGCTGGCGTCTGGCCTCCAGCTTCCCCAAATCGCTGGACACCATCTACGGCGCAGCCGAAACCTTTACCAAGAAGGTGGCCGACATGTCGGGCGGCAAATTCCAGATCTCGGTGCACGCAGGCGGCGAGCTGATGAAGCCCTTCGAAGTGGTTGACGCGGTACAGAACGCTTCGGTGGAAATGGCCCACACGGCCCCCTACTACTTCTTCGGCAAAGATGAAACCTTCGCCATTGGCTGTGCCATTCCCTTCGGTCTGAACTCCCGTCAAACCACCGCCTGGATGATGGAGGGCAACGGCCTGAAGTTGATGCGTGAGTTCTACGCCAAGTACAACATCATCAATTTCCCTGGCGGCAACACCGGCGTTCAAATGGGCGGCTGGTACAAGAAGCCGCTGAAGTCCGTGGCCGACATGAAGGGCTTGCGCATGCGCATCGGCGGCTTTGCCGGCCGTGTGATCGAGCGCCTGGGTGCCGTGCCCCAAGCCATTCCCGGCGGCGAGATTTATGCCGCACTGGAAAAGGGCACCATTGATGCCGCCGAATGGGTAGGCCCCTATGACGATCAGAAGCTGGGCTTCCACAAAGTCGCGTCCACCTACCACTATCCAGCCTGGTGGGAAGGCGGCCCCCAACTAGACTTCTTCATCAACAACAAAGCCTTCAACGCCTTGCCCAATGAGTACAAGAGCATGATCGAGACGGCCGCCTATATGGCCCACGTCGAAATGCAAGCCAAGTACGATGCCCGCAACCCCACAGCCTTGAAGCAACTGGCAGCTCAGAAAGTGAACCTGGCCCCCATGCCCAAGGACGTCATGGACGCGGCTTTCAAGGCCTCGCAAGAGATCTATGCCGACCTCAATGCCAAGAACCCCAACTGGCGCAAGGTGTACACCGATTACGCCAAGTTCCTGAAGGACCAGAACCTGTGGTTCCGCTTCACCGAAGCGCGCTACGACAGCTACATGCAAAACGCCAAGCTGTAAGCCACAAACCAACGTCAGGCAAACGTCTGGCGCAAAGAAAAAAGCCGCTGAATTCCAGCGGCTTTTTTTGTCACGTTTTATGCGACCGGTCTGCACCGCACTCAACGTGGCTGTTCGGCCTTCAATGCCTCTTCCAAGGCACGGGTATTCGCGTCTTCAGCTTCTTGCGCAGAGGCCCCCGAGGCAGCCGCCTCAGGCGCAGCAGGAGATGGCATCTGATCGTCATCAGGCACTTGGGGTGCGCTGGCGTCATCACGATCATCTGAATCAGGCATCTGGATCTGAACCTTGTCCAGGTCCACCACCTCTTCCTTGTCCAACCAATAGGTCACTGACGAGGGCCAGAAAATCACAACCGCCACCAAGACCAACTGCATCACCACCCAGGGCAATGCCCCCAGGTAAATGTCTTTGGAGCGCACAGGCCGATCAATCGAACCGCTCTTGTAGATCTGGTCAGAAATGCCGCGCAGATAGAACAGAGCAAAGCCGAATGGCGGGTGCATGAAGCTGGTTTGCATGTTCACACACAGCAGCACACCGAACCAGATCAGGTCAATGCCCATCTTGTCGGCAATCGGGGCCAGCAGCGGCACGATGATGAAGGCGATCTCGAAGAAGTCGAGGAAGAAGGCCAGGAAGAACACGAAGACGTTGACCGCTATCAGGAAGCCGACCTTGCCCCCAGGCAAATGCGACAACATGCCTTCGATCCACTTGTTGCCGTCCACCCCTTGGAACACGAGCGAAAACACGGTCGAGCCAATCAAGATGAAGACCACCATGGCCGACACCCGCATGGTCGAATCCATACCCTGCCAGACCAGCTTCCAGTTCAGGCGCTTGTGCATGGCAGCCAGTGCCAAAGCGCCCATCGCGCCCAGGGCGCCTGCCTCGGTTGGGGTCGCCAAACCCATGAAGATCGTGCCCAGCACCAGGAAGATCAACACGATGGAAGGGATCATGCCCCACAGCACACGGCGCCACAGCTCCCACCCCCGGGTCAAACGTGCTTCCGCCGGAATGGGCGGAACCCACTGCGGGCGCAACAAGGCCACACCCAGGGTGTAGAGCAAGAAGATGGCTGTTTGCAGAATGGAGGGGCCAATGGCACCCTTATACATGTCGCCCACAGACTTGCCCATCTGGTCTGCCAACACCACCAGAACCAGCGATGGCGGGATGAGCTGCGTGATCGTGCCCGACGCGGCAATGACACCCGTGGCATAGCGCATGTCGTAGCCATAGCGCATCATGATGGGCAAGGAGATCACGCCCATGGCGATCACACTGGCGGCCACCGTACCGGTGATGGCGCCCAGAATGGCCCCCACGATGATGACGGCAAAGCCAAGCCCACCCGGAACGCCCCCAAACAACTGAGCACTGCCTTCGAGCAAGTCCTCTGCCAGGCCGCACCGCTCCAGGATGGCCCCCATGAAGGTGAAAAAGGGAATGGCCAGCAACAGGTCGTTGGACATGATGCCGAAAATGCGCAGGGGCAGTACGTTCAAAAAGGCTTCAGGGAAGTAACCCCATTCGACCGCGAGAAAGCCAAACCCCAAGCCCAATGCCCCCAGAGAAAACGCCACTGGAAAGCCAATGAGCATCACCACCACCAAGGCCGCAAACATCAGTGGAGCCATGTACTCCATCGGGATCATTGCAGAGGCCTTTCGTAATGGGTGTCCATGTTGTAGGTGCCTCGTAGGAAGCCAATGCGCTTCAAGATCTCAGCCACGCCCTGCAAGATCAGCAAGCCAAAGCCGGCCGGAATCAAGGCTTTCACCGGCCAACGAATCAGACCACCGGAGTTGTTCGACATTTCCTGTTGCACCCAGGCGTCTTGCACAAACTGCCATGAGGCCCACACCATGACGATGCACACCGGCATGTAGAAAAAGACGAAGCCCAGCAGATCAATGATGGCCTTGGCGCGACCGCTCAGGGAGCCATACACGACGTCGACACGGACGTGTTCATTGAGTGTGACCAGGGCAGGCGCACCGAAGAACACGGTGGCAGAAAACAGATACCACTGGATTTCAAGCCAGGCGTTGGAGCCCATGTGCAGCGCGTAGCGCGCGCTGGCGTTGCCGGCACAAATGAGGCATGTGGCCAGCACCAGAATGCTCGCCACATGGCCAAACAAGCGCGACAACGCATCCATCCCACGGATGTATGCGTTCATGACAGCCTCAATCGTCGAGTGCGACGGCTTGTTGGTACAGCTTGGTCGAACGGGCGCCACTGCGGCAGAACATCAGCAGCGGACGAGGCAAAGACTTGAGCAACTCAGCGCACTGCGCAATTTCCTCGGGCGACTGGTAGCCGCCTTGCACAGGCAAATGGGCGTATGCCAGGCCGGCCGCCTTGGCCGCAGCTTCGATGACCGCGCTGGTGGGCTGATCGGGGCCGCCTTCAAAATCGGGGCGGTTGTTCAACACCGCCTTGAAGCCCGCCTCAGCAGCCGAAGCCATGGCTTCGGGTGTCAGTTGAGGGGCCACGTAAACGTCAGGGGCAATAGGCTGCAGCGCCACAGAGTTGCTCATCGTCCGTCTCCTTGAGTGCTTGAGTGTCAGCCGGCCAAAGCGGCCTTCACCGCTGCGGAAACCAGGCCCATATCAGCCTGACCAGCCAGGCGTTGTTTGACCACGCCCATGACCTTGCCCATGTCACCAGGGCCTGCGGCACCCAGTTCAACCACGATGGCCTTGACCGCAGCCTGAATTTCTTCGGCCGTCAAACGCTGGGGCAAATAGCCTTCCAGCACGACGATTTCGGCGTTTTCCTTGTCAGCCAGATCTTGACGGGCGGCCGCGGTGTATTGCTGAGCCGCGTCCTTGCGTTGCTTGATGAGCTTGTCAACGATGCCAACAATCATCGCGTCGTCCAACTCCACGCGCTCATCGACTTCCTTTTGCTTCATGGCAGCCATCAGCATGCGGATGGTGCCCAGTCGATCGGCTTCTTTGGCGCGCATGGCGGCCTTCATGTCGTCAGAGATACGTGCTTTCAAGCTCATGGCAATGGTTCTTCCTGTTGAAAACGGAACGAAAAACAAAAAGCCCGCATGGGCGTCCCCGCGCGGGCTTTGTGCAGACCAGTCAGGCGGATACGCCAATTTTGACTGGTTAAGAAACTGTACGGATCAGTACAGCTTCTTGGGCAGTTGCATGCTGCGCACGCGCTTGTAGTGGCGCTTGACGGCGGCGGCCTTCTTGCGCTTGCGCTCAGCGGTGGGCTTTTCGTAGAACTCGCGGGCGCGCAGTTCGGTCAGCAGACCCAGCTTTTCAATGGTGCGCTTGAAACGGCGCAGAGCGACGTCAAACGGCTCGTTTTCTTTGACACGGATGGTCGTCATTACAGATTCGCTTTCAGTTTGAATGCATTCAAAGGGCTGGCTTCAATGGCCTCTGCCGCACCGTTCAGATCAATCACACAGGCCTCCGGGCCAGGGCCCGCTCCCGGTTTCCGCGGATGGAAACGGGTCTGCCCAACGGGGTGTGCATGACTGGGACTAAACCGCCACGCCAGGGGACTTTTTTGCAAGCATCAAAGCAAGCCCCACCAACAAAGCCTGAGATTCTACCCCGATTTTCAACAAATTTCCACTATTTAGTCAGGGAAATGCTTTCCATTTTCGAAATACCTTGCAACGCAGCCAGTTCAGCACGCCGCGCCGCACTGGGTTGGGGCAAATCATGTGGCCAGAGACAGCCCTGATTCTGGATCAGATCGCACAAAGGTTCCAGCACAAAGGCGCGATCCAACATGCGTGGGTGAGGCAAGGTCAAAGTGGGTGTGTCAAGACGCACGCCGCCATACCAGAGCAAATCAAGATCGAGCGTGCGAGGCGCGTGCCAGTAAGGGCGTGTGCGATCGTGTTCGCATTCCAGGCTCAGCAAAGCGCGCAGCAACTCTTGCGGACCCAGGCTGCTGCGCAGGGCGACCACAGCGTTGAGGTAGTCAGGGCCATCGGCATCGACTGGCCGGGTTTGATAGACACCGGATACAGCCTCGACCTCGGTCCAAGGAAGTTGTCCCAAGCCCGCGACGGCGGACCTCAGGCGCGCAAACACGTCACCCAGATTGCCCCCCATGCCCACAAAGGCTCGAAAAGTGGGAGGCATGGAGGATGGGCTCATTGTTCAATCCTGTGCGGCATCACCACCACCACCCTCGCCTGCTGGTTTACGACGGCGACGGCGGCGCTTCTTTGCGGGGGCATCAACCACTTCACCGTTGGCAGCCTGGGCCGCGCGGCGTGCCGACTCCTGATGGCGAGCCTCGTCCAGCAGCTTCTTGCGCTCGGGCGCATCAGCCAGGGAGAACGCCTCCCACCAGCTGGCGAGCGCCGGGTCGACTTCGCCACACTGACCGCGTAGACGCAAAAAGTCAAACCCAGCACGGAAACGGGGTTGTTCGACCAGCGTCAGGGGGCCATTGCCAACGCGCTTTTCAAAACGCGGTTGCATGGTCCAGATTTCACGCATGTCGGAAGCCAATTTGCCGCGCCCTGAAATGTCGCCAATGCGGGCATCAAACACGGAATCAGTGGCGGCCTGCAAGGCGGGGAAAGCAGGCTCCCCCTTGGCCATCAGGCGCTTCCATTGGTCTTGAACGTCGTGCCAAAGCAGGCAAGCCAGCAGGAAACTGGGCGCCACGGGCTTGCCTTCGGACACGCGGCGGTCGGTGTCAGCCAAAGCCAACTGCACGAACTGCTCGCGACCGGGGTGACGGCGGGCTTCATCGAATACCGCATCGAGAATGGGGAACACGCCGCGGTCAAGGCCTTGCTTGCGCAACTGATCCAAAGAGGCGCGCGCGTGCCCGGTCTGCAGCAGCTTGATCATTTCGTCAAACAGGCGCGACTGCGGCACGTTGCTCAGCAGTTGAGCCATTTCCTGCAGGGGCTCGCGGGTCTTGGGCTCGATCTCAAAGCCCAGCTTGGCTGCAAAGCGAACCACGCGGATGATGCGGACCGGGTCTTCGCGGTAGCGAACCTCGGGCACGCCAATCATGCGCAACACACGCTTTTGTGCGTCTTTGATGCCATGATGGAAGTCAACCACCACCCCGGTCTTGGGATCGTAGTACATGGCATTGACGGTGAAGTCGCGACGCGCGGCATCCTGGTCTTGTGGGCCCCACACGTTGTCGCGCAGCACACGCCCACTGGCATCGATCACATGCGACTTGTCGGCCAACTCCTTGCGAGAGGTCTTTTCGTTTCCTGCTACCTGCTCCGCTGCGCTGGCGTCGAGGTAGGCACGGAAGGTCGAGACTTCGATGACTTCGTTTTCGCGGCCCCGACCGAACACCACGTGCACGATGCGGAAACGACGCCCGATGATGAAGGCTCGACGGAACAGGCTCTTGACTTGTTCGGGGGTGGCGTTGGTGGCTACGTCGAAATCCTTGGGACGCAGTCCCAGCAACAGATCGCGCACCGCGCCGCCCACGATGTAGGCTTCGTAGCCCGCGTTTTGCAAAGTCTCGACCACGCGGATGGCGCGGTCGTCTACCAGCGAGGGGTCAATCCCGTGCACGCTGGCCGGAACGTCAACTCGCTTCCCGGTGGGGATGCGGGTCTTGCCAGCCTTGGCAGAGGCGCCAGCGCGAGGCTTGAGAATCTTGTCAATCAGACTTTTGATCATGCGAACAATCGAAGGACACGCCAGCCTCGCTCACGGGCCACGGTTTCCAGCGCGGGGCTGGGGTTGGTGGCCACCGGGTCGTTGGCACGTTCCAGTAAAGGCAGGTCGTTAGGTGAATCGCTGTAGAAGCTGACGCGCTCGAAATCGCTCAGCCGATGGCCTTTTTCGGCCAGCCATTGTTCCACACGCGTGATTTTGCCTTCTCGGAAGGACGGCACGCCGTCGATTTCGCCCGTAACACGGCCCTGCTGGTCGCGAACGAGGCGAACAGCCAACAGGTCGGCCACGTCGAACGCGTCGGCGATGGGGCGGGTCACGAATTCGTTGGTGGCCGTGACGATGGCAATCAGATCGCCCTGGGCGCGATGGCGTTCCACCAGTTCAACCGCTTGGGGTTGCATGGCCGGGTAAATGACCTGATCCATGAACGCCTGCTGAAGGTTTTGCTGCTCGGTGTGCGACATCTCGCGCCACACGCTGGTGGTGAAGCGGATGTAGTCAGCCAGCACCAAGGTGCCATCGCAGTATTGCTGGTAGAAGCCGTCGTTGGTCTGGCGGTACTGAACCGCATCGGCCAAACCCTGACGGATGATGAATTCGCCAAACTCGTGATCGGAGTCGAGCGGCAAAAGGGTGTGGTCGAGGTCAAACAGACACAGATTCATGCGGTCTCCAAAGCCAGCATTTGTTTCAACAGGGGCACGGTGACGGTACGGTGTTCCGCCAGGGCGAAGCGATCCAGGCGCTCGAGCAAGGCCATGAGGAAGCCCAGGTCACGCGAATAGCGGGTCAACAGGTAGCTCACCACGCCGTCAGCCAGGCCAATGCCTCGACGTGCAGCCTCACGCTGCAAGGACTCCTTGACGCCAGCCTCATCGAGGGGTTGCAGGGCGAAGGTCAGCCCCCACCCCAGGCGGGTGCGCAAATCATCGCGCACAGGCAAATCAACCGGAGGCAAACGGCCTGCGGCCACAATGCCCAGCATGGGCACCCCATCACCGCCAACCATGTGTGATCGCCCTGCCGTGGCGGATTCGATGAACAGGTTGAAGGCCAGATGCTGGTTGTGGGCGTCAAGCTGGTCGCAATCGTCAATGACAGCCAAGGTGGGCGAAGCTTCGTCAGGCGCATCCCAGATCTGGGCGTTGTGTGCGCCCAGCCAGATCACCCCGAACTGCAAAGCCACCGCCTTCTCGACCAAGGCGCGGAGTAGATGCGACTTGCCCGAGCCTGACGGCCCCCAGAGGTAAACCGGCGATTGGTTGTACCCGGGCGCGGGCCACTGGTCCAACCACGTCAACGCCTCACCATTGGCCCCGACGATGAAGTCATCGAAACCAGGGCTGACGGCAGGCCCCAGGTCGAGTGGAATTTGACGCATGGGTTGCTCGACCAGTGCCGTGTCGAACAAAGCGGAGCTTTTCGGCACGACCACTACCCCTGATACAAGCGACTGGCGCGGTAGTAAGCCATGAGATGCCGCAGCAACACCATGGCCACAGCGGCGGCAGGCAAGGCGATCAAGACGCCCAACAGCCCTGCCCACTGACCAAACAACATCAAGGCCAGGATCACCCCAACCGGATGCAAGCCAATGCGCTCGCCCACCAGACGAGGCGTGAGAAAAATGCTTTCGATGATCTGGCCGGCGCCATACACCACAGCGACCACCACCAAGGGATAAACCAGCCCTTGCGACGCGCCCGCGTATTGCAGCAGCCCAGCCAGCACGGCCAACAGCAGACCCAAGCCATAGCCCAGGTAGGGCACAAAGATGGCCAGACCGGTGAACACACCAATGGGCAGCCCTAGCTCGAAGCCAGCCAGGCTCAAGGCCAGTCCGTAATAGACCGCCAGGATGAGCATAACCAGCAACTGGCCACGCAAGTACTGCCCCACGACCGCATCGCATTCGTCCAGCATGGCGTGAACCACCTCGCGGTAACGCGGCGGCAGCAACTCTCGCCACTTGGCGGTCAGCGTATGCCAGTCAAGCAGGCAGTAAAAGGTCAGCACAGGCACCAGGAAAAGAAAGCCCAGCAATGTGAGCAAGCCACTGCCACCAATCAGCACCGACTGCAACACCGCACGGCTCCACTGGGGAAAGTTGGCCTGCATCAGGTGGATCAACTCGGCCTTGATGGCTTCCGCACTGGTGGGCAATTCGAGTCCCCATTTGGCCAACCAAGGGGCCACGGCATGCCAGACAGACACCGCCAAGTCAGGCAACTGAGTCCGTAAACGGGGCCCCAATTCGGACATGATGGGCACAAGCAGAAAGACGACGACGGCCCCGCCCGCAGCCACAGCCACCAGGCTGAGGGCGACCGCAAGCACACGAGGCAGATGAAACTGAACCAGCCGCTCCACGACCGGCTGCAGGCTGTAGGCCAGAACCAGGCTAAGGAAAAACGGCGCCAGTACGGTGGCGTGACGCCACAGCAAAGCCCCCACCCCGAGAGCGAGCAAGCTCCAGATGAGTTTGGTGCGGGTGTCGGTTGAACTTGTCATGCGGGGCGCATTTTATCGGCGTCCCGCCCCTTCCGGCCGACTCAATGCGCATCTGCTGCGTAAACAGCCTGGCGAGCCGCCTCCAAAGCCTCTTCCAGTTTGGCCTGGTCGCGTTGCGCGGCAGGCCGGGCCTGCCAATCGGCCACGATGGCGGCCTCACGTCGCTTGTACTCCGCCTGGCGTGCGGCGTCTTTGGCGGCTTCAACCGGGTCAGGTTTGGGCGCGGCATGGGCCAACATCGCTTTAGCCTCTTCAACGCGCTGCTTGCGCAGTTGTTCGTTGGGCTCCAGGTCTTCCCACAAGGCCGCGGCGAGCATCAAGGCCTCGCCCATGCTGGCTTCACCCTGACGCAAACGCTCCGGCACCTGTTCCAGCAGGCGCTTGGCCAATTCCTGGCGGTGAGCCACATCGGGCGACCCCTTGAGGGCTTGCCACTGCTCAAACCCTCGCTGAAAGCGGAGGTATTTGATGATGCGTTCCATTTCGGCTGGCGGATTGGGAGCTGTGGCCACCGCGCTTTTCAACGCTCGCCATTCTTCGGCGGAGAAATCGGCCGGACGCCCGTCCTCCATCACCGGGGGCGGGGTCACCAGGGCCGACTCCACGACTTGCGCGCTGGCTCTCACGCCAGGCCAGTTGCCTGCTTGAGATGCCGCGGCCGCCACGGGCTGCGCTGCGTCCTCCGCAGGGACTCGCGTCACCCACCACCAGATGGCTCCGCCCGCAATGGCTCCAACGAGCACAGCCCCCACCCAAGGGCGCTGCCAGACCTGACGGCTTTGGTACGTGATCATGACGACAAATGCTCGATGCTGAAAACTCGCGCATTGTGGTGAGGCGTCGCTCCGAGAGACCCTGGTAGAAACCCAAGACGCCCCCCGAAGCGAGCGGAGAATGTGTCACGACTTGCAACACAGGCCACTGGCACTACACTTGCGGCCTGTTGACATTCTTGGCCCGCCTGAACGCGCTTGTCTTTTCCCATGAATCTGAATCACATTGACCCGATGGCTCTGGCTGCGGGCGCCGCACTCATTGGTTACCTGATTGGTTCTCTGTCTTTTGCCGTGATCGTGAGCCGACTGTTTGGCCTGGCAGACCCGCGCACCTACGGTTCAGGCAACCCGGGCGCCACCAATGTGCTGCGCTCTGGCAACAAGGGCGCGGCCATCCTGACCCTGCTGTTTGACGCCGTCAAAGGCTATGTGCCTGTGGTGGTGGCACAGCACATGGGTTTGCCCGACTCGGTGGTCGCTGCTGCAGGCCTGGGCGCCTTCCTGGGCCATTTGTGGCCCGTTTTCTTCAAATTCGAAGGCGGCAAAGGCGTGGCCACTGCGGCAGGCGTGCTGCTGGGTTTTTCTGGCGCCCTGGGTGGCAGCGTACTGCTGGTGTGGATTGCGATGGCCGCCATATTCCGTTATTCGTCGCTGGCGGCCCTGACCGCCTCGCTGGCCGCGCCCGTGATCCACTATGTGGGCTGGGGGCTCAACGTGACCACCGGGGCCATTGTCATCATGAGCGCCTTGCTGATCTGGCGTCACGAAGCAAACATCCGCAAGTTGCTGGCTGGGCAGGAAAGCAAGCTCGGTCAGAAGGCATGACACAAACCCCTCCGCCCTCCTCGCCACCAGCCCGCACGCTGTGGTCACTGGTGGGCGTGGTGGGCCTGGTCTGGGCCCTGTCACAAGGGCTTCAGTGGTGGCAAACCCAGAGGCAGGCCGCAGAGGTCGCCAAGGTGCTGCAGCAGCACCGCGTGGTAGCGCAGGACGTGGTGATGTACACCACCTCGACGTGCCCCTATTGCGCGCAGGCTCGGCAGTGGCTGCAAGCCAACCATGTGCCCTTTGTAGAGTGCAACATCGAGCACAGCGCCAGATGTTCAAGCGAATTTGAAGCCCAGGGAGCACCCGGTGTGCCTTTGATGCAGGTCCGCTCGCAGTGGCGAATCGGTTTCGATCCGGAGTGGCTGGTTCTGGCTTTGCAGGCTCAGAACACCAAGCCCAGGACGGACACGTCACCGCGCCCCTGACGCACGAGCTTCGCCTCCCCTTCGCTGAGGTCAATGACCGTGGTGGGTTCGAGCTGGCAAGCTCCAGCATCCACGATGACCTGAACTCGCTTTTCCAGCTTTTCTCGGATCTCGTGTGGATCGTTCAAAGGATCGTCTTCACCCGGCAGAATCAAGGTGGTGGCCAGCAAAGGCTGCCCCATCTGCTCCAACAAAGCCTGCGTGACAACGTTGTCAGGAACGCGCAGGCCGATGGTGCGCCGCGATGGGTGCGACACCCGACGCGGCACTTCCTTGGTGGCTTCCAGAATGAAGGCGTATGGGCCGGGAGTCGCCAACTTGAGCAAACGGTATTGCTGGTTGTCGACCCGAGCATAGTTGGCCAACTCAGACAGATCACGACACAGCAAGCTGAGGTGATGGCGCTCATCGACGCCTCGAATGCGGCGCAGGTTGTCGACCGCCGACTTGTCATCAAGGTGACAGACCAGAGCGTAGCTGGAGTCGGTCGGGATGGCAGCAATGCCGCCACGGTGCAGGATTTCCGCGGCTTGTTTCAGAAGCCTGATCTGAGGTTGCTGCGGGTGAACTTCAAAATATTGAGCCATAAGGCATAGCCTACCGCAGTCAGGCCCCCAAGTGGCTCAGGGCATCAAAATGCGATGCTCAAGGGCTTCCCACACTGGACTCAAGCTGCCCGGCAGGTCAGGCAGGGCTCCCAGATCGGTATGGCTTTCGCCTGGGCTGTGGAAATCAGATCCGCGCGAGGCCAGCAGATCGAACTCTTTGGCCATGTCGGCGTACTTCTGGTATTCGGGCACGGTGTGACTGCCCGTCACGACTTCAACGCCCTGCCCGCCGTGGGCTTTGAATTCAGAGAAGAACGCGTACTCTTCGTTGGGGGTGAAGTCATATCTGCCGGGATGGGCAATGACAGCAATGCCGCCCGCCTCAGTGATCCAGCGAACTGAATCAGCCAGCTTGGCCCAACGGTGCTCCACGAAGCCCGGCTTGCCTTCGGTGAGGTATTTTTTGAAGACGTCGTGCGGGTCGGCACACACGCCGATTTCGACCATATAGCGGGCGAAGTGGGTACGGGAAATCAGGTCAGGATTGCCAACGTACTTCAAGGCCCCT
This sequence comes from Aquabacterium sp., assembly GCF_036273115.1. Lineage (GTDB taxonomy): Bacteria > Pseudomonadota > Gammaproteobacteria > Burkholderiales > Burkholderiaceae_C > Aquabacterium. The sequence goes on along the minus strand of NZ_DASUIN010000024.1, from coordinate 43,137 downwards.
TCAAACGCGTTGGGAATGCCGACTCGGGCCAGGTCAGCAGCCATGTCGCGCGCACGCCGTTCACGGCCATTGCGGGTGTCGGCCAGGCCTTGAACCAGTTGGGGGTCGTCAGGATCGAAGCCCAGTCCGACGATGTGAACGGTTTTCTGGGCAAAGGTGACTGAAATTTCAGCGCCTGCCAGATAGGCCATGCCGAGCTTCGAGGCTGCCTGATGAGCGCGGTGCTGACCACCGACCTCGTCGTGATCGGTCAGAGACCACAGCTGAACCCCGTTGGCATGGGCGCGCGCAGCCACGTCCTCGGGCGACAGGGTGCCGTCCGAGACATTAGAGTGACAGTGCAGATCAGCGTTGATTCGGTGCATGCGCTTCCAAGCTTATTCCAGGTCAAATCGTATCAGCCCTGGCTGCATGCCCACATTGCTGCCCGATTAACCCCAACGCGGTGTCGATCGGCCCCAGGCGTGCAAGCAGGCTTGCGTCAATTCACGAACCAGTTGCTCATCCACCGGCTGACGGTAACGCACCTTGATGTGCCGCATGCCTTTGCCGGCCCCGTCGAGTTCAGGAAAATCAGCTACCAGCTGGACGCCATTGAACACCTGCAGGTGAGCGTTGACCTTGTGCAAAACGATGGCCATGACGTTGTCGCCATCGTTCATGAAACACAGATTGCCCCACTTGACCTCAGGGCGGAGTTGCGGCGCAGCAGCCAAGATGGCCTTGTGCATGGACTGGGCCGTTTCACGCTGTTCTGGACGGAGGCTGTCATAGAACGCGTTAACCAACGCTGGGGACTGGAGCGGACGACGCATCGAAAAAGACTCGAACAAAAGGTACAACAGGGACACTGAGCCCGTGCCCTTGAGGGCGCGAAACACCAACACCACCTACTGCTTTTGTTTTGGCCCCCGGCTTGGCCGAGTTGGCGACTGTCGTCTGTTACTGCAGAGTCAGTGGCAGGGCACCTGACGGTGCTCAATGCCTACCCCCAATCGTAACCGAACGTAATGAGCCGTTGCGCGCGCAAGCCGACGAAATTTCACGGTTCGCCGGCTTTCCGTCCGAGTTACGGCCCGATCAAGTCTTGGGCAAGGTCACGCCGCATTGGCCCTGGTACTTGCCGCCGCGGTCTTTGTAACTGGTTTCGCAGACTTCGTCACTCTCGAAGAACAGCACCTGCGCGCAACCTTCTCCGGCGTAAATCTTTGCCGGCAGCGGTGTGGTGTTGCTGAACTCCAGGGTGACGTAGCCTTCCCATTCGGGCTCGAACGGTGTCACGTTGACGATGATGCCGCAGCGCGCATAGGTGCTCTTGCCCAGGCAGATGGTCAGCACGCTGCGTGGAATGCGGAAGTACTCAACCGTGCGAGCCAGCGCAAAGCTATTGGGCGGAATGATGCAGACATCGCCCTTGAAATCGACGAAGCTCTTTTCGTCGAAGTTCTTCGGGTCCACGATGGTGGAATTGATGTTGGTGAAGATCTTGAACTCGTCGGCGCAGCGAATGTCGTAGCCATAGCTGCTCGTGCCGTAGCTGACGATCTTCTGGCCGTCTGCCGATGCCCGGATCTGACCAGGCTCGAAGGGTTCGATCATGCCCTGCTCTTCGGCCATGCGGCGAATCCAGCGATCTGATTTGATGCTCATGCAATCTCCTTGGAACTGGTGGAATTGTCTCTGATCGCGGGGCCATTTCCGACATGACCGACAACACTTGCGTTGCGCCACCTCAGTTTCGGTTCACTGCCGCACCCAAACTGTTGCACCAATTCAGCGCACCGGGGGCTGGCACGGTTCTCGCTACCCCAGAGCCACTAAAACAAGCCAGCCAACATCAGGCTGGCGCTATTCGCTGAGGCTCTTCATGTCAGATTTCAAAACCTTCCTGAAGGCGGGGCATCCGCCTACGCTGCTCGCGTCTTTCCTTTACTTTGACTTCACCTTTGCCATCTGGGTGTTGAACGGCGCGATGGCCCCGTTCATCAGCGAGACTTTCAATCTGACCCCAGCTCAGAAGGGCTTCATGATTTCCGTGCCCATTCTGGCCGGCGCACTGATGCGCTTCCCTCTTGGGGTGATGGCGCAGTACATCGGGCGCAAGAGCGCCGCCATGGTTGAAATGGCCTTGATCATCGTGGCGCTGATGTATGGCTACTTCTTCGTCAACAGCCACGACGAGGTCTTGGCGATGGGCGTGTTGCTGGGCATTGCCGGCGGCAGCTTCGGGATTGCCTTGTCGCTGGGCTCGGGTTGGTTTCCCGCCAAGCACAAGGGCCTGGCCATGGGCATTGCCGGGGCGGGCAACAGCGGTACTGTGCTCGCTGTGCTGTTTGCACCCCCACTGGCAACCAAGTTCGGTTGGCAAACGGTGTATGGCATTGCTGCAGCCACCATGGTCCTGCCCATGATCGTGATGGCGGTGCTGGCCAAAGAGCCCCCTGATCGTGAGCACCAGACCTTCCGCGAGCACATTGCCTGCTTGTTTGAGAAGGATGGCTGGGCATTCAGCCTGATTTATGTGATCACCTTTGGTGGATTCATCGGCTTGGCCAACTTCTTGCCCAGCTACTTCTACGATCAATTCAAGGTGACCAAGATCGAAGCCGGCCAGTTGACGATGCTGGCAACCCTGATGGGGTCGGCGACCCGTGTGGTGGGCGGCTACGTGTCTGACCGCTGGGGCGGCATCAACGCCCTGACGGGTGTGTTGGTGCTGGTGTGCACCACCCTGGTGATTTGCGGCACCATGGGGCAGAACCTGACAGCCACCACCTTGCTGTTCATGCTGTGTTTTGCGGCGCTGGGCGCTGGCAACGGCGCGTTGTTCCAATTGGTGCCCCTGCGCTGGCCTCTGACCACGGCCGTGGCCGGCTCCATGATTGGTGAGTTGGGCGCGCTGGGTGGCGGCTTCATTCCCAATGCGATGGGCCTGTCCAAGCAACACTTCGGCACCTACTTCTACGGCTTCCTGGCCTTTGCGATTCTGGGCGTGGGCGTGCTGCTGATGATGCGCGTGATGCAGATTCGCTGGACTCGTACCTGGGCGGAAAAAGGCGGCCGAGCACGAACCGGTGGCAGCACGGCTGCGGCTTACCGACAAGAAGCTGCCAAGGCATGATGGCGACCTCACCCCGCTGAAATTGAAACGCCCCGCTGGTCGGGGCGTTTTTCATGGGCTTCAAGGACTCAACGCCGCGGCAGGAACGTCAGCCAGTAAATCAACAAGAGGTTGAACATGAGCGAGATCACAAAGGCGGCCTGCCAGAGAACCAGAGGGTCACGCCCGACCAACGGGGTGGCGGCAATCGCAGACAAGGGACGCGAGGCACCACGATCCAAGGCCAAAAGCATTTCCTCGGCCGTTTCAAAGCGCTGCTTGGGATCGCGCGCAATGGCTTTGAGCACGATGTGATCCAACCAGATGGGCACATCAGGACGCAGGCGAGAAGGTGCCACGGGGGTGACCCGCTTGTACCGCCCGACCTGGTAGGGCTCGATTTCCCCGTAAGGCAGGCGCCCGGTGATCCATTCGTACAGGGTCACGCCCAATGCAAAGAGGTCACTCTGTGGCGTCACTTTGGACACCGCAGGATCGTCTTCCCATTGCTCAGGGTTCATGTAGCTGGGCGTCCCCGCATGAAGCACCTTCAACGACTCTGGCTCCTTGCCTGACAAGGCCACCCCCAGGTCCATCAATCGCCATTGCCCGTCCGCACCCCGCAGCACGTTATCGGGCTTGATGTCGCGGTGAATCACACCATGCTGGTGCAATCGCCCCAAGGCACGCACCACTTGAGATGCCCCCCCAACGATGTCAGCTACGCTGAAGGCATGCTTGCGCACCAGCATGTCGCTCAGCATGTCACCGTCAACCCACTCGTAGAGGGTGTAGAAACAAGTGGGGGCGATGGGTTCAAACACACGCACCAGACCTGTGTCCTGACGCTCGGTGACCCGTGCCCCAAGCCAAGCCTCATGCGCCAGCATGGCACGTTCCTCAGGATCGCTCGCACGTGATTCGTGCAAGGTTTTGAGGGCCATCCACGTTGCGCGGCCTTCATCACGCACTTTATAGACGCGATGCACCCCATTGGAAAACACGCATGAATGAACCAACAGGCCATCAAGCCGCTCGCCGGGCATCAGCTTGGGCGGCACGGGCAGTTGTCGCCCCCGGCGCTGCGCATCGTGCAATCTGGATGCGGCCAAGCCCTTGACACGGATGACCAAGGCGGTGGCGTTATCTCGGCCATGGGCGGCCATGGCCGCCTGCACCAAGGCCTCACTGGCCTCCTGCGCCGTGCCGCTCAGAGCATGCTTGAGGATCTCTGCCTTCTTCAGCACTCCGTGCACGCCATCGGTGGTCAGCACAAAGGTATCGCCGATTTGCAGTTCACCTTCTTCGTAATCGACACGCAGGCCATCATCTAGCCCCACCGCACGGGTCAAGCCGTTCTGGAAGGCATGCAGGCCCATGGTGTGATCCTGCGTGAGTTGAACGCAGGCTTGCGCGCGGATCAAGTAGGCGCGACTGTCGCCCACATGGGCCAAGGTGTAGCTGTGGCCACGCAAGACCACGGCCGTCAAGGTGGTCATGCCCGCCTGCCCCGCCCCGCCCTTTTCCGCCGCGGCACGACGACGATTGTGGTCGGCCAACCAGGCGTTCTGGGCCGATATGACACGGTCCAAGGCCACAGTGGTATCCCAGGTGGCAGGCGTAGCGAAGTAGTCTCGCAGCAAGGTCATCACAGTGGTTTGAGCCGCCTCCCGGCCCAAGCCTCCAGAGGACACGCCATCGGCAATGGCCGCCACCACGCCCCACGCCTCTTCATGGGGCGCGGGTTGCCCTACGCCAGCGAAGTCTTCCAGCGCAGAGCGAGGGCCACGCTCACTGGCGTAACCAAGATCCAGATCAAAACTCATGAATTCACGATGTAGATAGGTGCGAGGGCCGCACAAACAGCCCCAGCTTGGTGCGCCATCAAATGGCGCCCCGAGTGCGTGCAAGTTTCGAGCCCGTTTGCAGTGCAAGGCCCCGAGATGGGTCGCACTTGGTGCGCCCACCTTGTGATCCAGATCAAGGCTGGCCTTCATCTTGCTTCATACGCCGCATAACGATTCCTAGCTCCCCACGTGGAGTACGCTGATGAAGAAGATGAAACTCGTGCTGGTCGGCAACGGCATGGCCGGTGTTCGCACCTTGGAAGAGTTGCTCAAGCTCTGCCCGGACCTGTATGACATCACGGTGTTCGGAGCTGAGCCGCACCCGAACTACAACCGCATCATGCTGTCGCCGGTGCTGGCTGGTGAGCAAACCATCGACGAGATCATCCTCAATTCATTCGAGTGGTATGCCAAGCATGGCATCACGCTGCATACGAACAAGACGATTGTTGACATCAACCGCAAGCGCCGCGTGGTCGTGGCCGATGATGGCACCGAAGCCGCGTACGACCGGCTGTTGATCGCCACAGGGTCCACGCCCTTCATCCTGCCCGTTCCTGGCAATGACCTTGAGGGCGTGATTGCCTACCGCGACATTGCCGACACGCACACCATGATCGAAACGGCCCGCACGCACAAGAATGCGGTGGTGATTGGGGGCGGCTTGCTCGGGCTGGAGGCAGCCAATGGTCTCAATCTGCGCGGCATGAACGTGACGGTGGTGCACATTGCCCCCTGGCTGATGGACCGCCAGCTTGACGAAGTCGCCAGCAAGATGCTGCAACGCTCATTGGAAGAGCGTGGGCTGAACTTTCGCATTGGCGCCCACACCGAGGCGCTTGTGGGCGGCGCCGATGGGCGCGTGCAGGCCGTTCGTTTCAAGGACGGCACTGAAGTGGCCGCCGACTTGGTGGTGATGGCCGCCGGCATTCGCCCCAACACAACCTTGGCAGAAAAGGTGGGGCTGCATTGCAACCGAGGCATCGTGGTCACCGACACCATGCAAACGGTGACCGACCCGCGCATTTATGCGGTGGGTGAATGCGCCAGCCACCGTGGCATTGCGTATGGTCTGGTCGCCCCCTTGTTTGACCAGGGCAAGGTGTGCGCCAACCACTTGGCCATGTATGGCATTGGGCGCTATGGCGGATCACAAACTTCCACGAAACTGAAAGTCACGGGCATCAATCTGTTTTCCGCCGGCAACTTCATGGGGGGAGCTGACACAGAAGACATCGTTCTGTTTGACCCCTTGGCTCAGGTCTACAAAAAACTGGTCATCCAAGGCAACCGACTGGTCGGTGCATGCCTGTATGGCGACACCGCTGATGGCAGCTATTACTTCAAGCTGATACGAGAAGGCACGTGCATACGTGAGCGGCGCCATTCATTGATGTTTGGCGAACCAGCGCCATCCACATGCAAAGCCCCGGCCCCAGTTGAACCGCACATTGAATCGAAAGTCGCAGCATGAACACAGCCGGTACCACTCAAACTCGTGCCACTTGTTCATATTGCGGCACGGGCTGCGGTGTCTTGATCGAGTCGCAAAATGGCCGCATTGTGAACGTGCAAGGTGACCCACAGCACCCCGCCAACTTTGGTCGCCTTTGCACCAAGGGCAGCACATTGCACCTGACCGCCGCCGAGCACATTCAAAAGCAGACGCGCCTGCTCACCCCAAAACTGCGGCGCCATCGCCATGAAGTCGTTTCGCCCTGCTCTTGGGACGAAGCGCTCGACGCCGCCGCCGACAAACTGGTGGCCATCATGCAAGCGCACGGCCCGGAGTCGATCGGTTTTTACGGCTCGGGTCAATTGCTGACCGAAGACTATTACGTGTTGAACAAGCTGGTCAAAGGTTTGATCGGCACCAACAACCTCGACACCAATTCCCGCCTGTGCATGAGTAGCGCGGTGGCTGGCTATAAAGCCACATTGGGTGTCGATGCCCCACCCGCTTGCTATGAGGACTTTGACCACGCCGGCACGATTTTCATCGTCGGCGCCAACACGGCCTACGCCCACCCCATCCTGTTCCGCCGCATTGAGGATGCCCGGCGCGCCAACCCGGATCTCAAGTTGATCGTAACCGACCCGCGGCGCACCGAAACAGCCGACATGGCCGATCTGTTCCTGCAGATTCAACCGGGTACCGACGTGGCGCTGTTTCACGGCATGCTGCACGTCATGCTTACAGAGCAGTTGCTTGACGCCGCCTACATTCAACAGCACACCGAGGGCTTTGAGGCTCTGCAAACCCTGGTGCAACACTACCCACCCGCCCGGGTGGCTGCGCTGTGTGGCATTGCCGAGCAGGATTTGATTCAGGCCGCACGCTGGTTTGGCGCCCACGGCCCGACACTGTCGCTGTACTGCCAAGGCTTGAACCAAAGCAGCCGTGGCGCCGACAAGAACGCCACCCTCATCAACCTGCACTTGGCAACAGGCCAGATTGGCAAGCCCGGCGCCGGCCCGTTTTCACTGACCGGACAACCCAATGCCATGGGCGGACGCGAAGTGGGGGGCATGGCCAACCTGCTATCGGCCCACAGAGACCTGGCCAACCCCCAACACCGGGCCGAAGTGGCTGCCCTTTGGGGGGTGCCCGATGTGCCCGAAAAGCCGGGTTTCACTGCCGTAGAAATGTTTGAAGCCGCAGCCCGCGGCGAGCTCAAGGCCTTGTGGATTGCTTGCACGAACCCGGCCCAATCGCTGCCTGATCAAGCCACCGTGCGCCGTGCCCTGGAACGCGTCGAACTGGTGATTGTTCAGGAAGCATTCGGTACGACGGCCACCTGCGCCTATGCCGACATCCTGCTGCCAGCCACCACCTGGGGTGAGAAGGATGGCACCGTCACCAATAGCGAGCGCCGCATCAGCCGCGTACGGCCCGCCATCGCCCCAGCCGGGCAAGCCCGCCATGACTGGGCCATCTTCACAGACATGGGCCGCCGCCTGGAGCAACGCCTGCCCACCCTGACTGCCCGCTACCGCGCAGGCATGAGCACCTTGTTTCCCTATGACTCGCCTGAATCGGTCTGGAACGAGCACCGGGAGTCCACGCGCGGACGCGACCTGGACATCACCGGCCTGAGCTACACCATTCTGGAGCAGCAAGGCCCTCAACAATGGCCCATGCCAGAGGGCCACTCGCAAGGCCAGGCTCGGCTCTACACCGATGGGCAGTACCCCACCCCCAGCGGTCGAGCCAAATTCAGCGCGGCGCCTTACTTCCCCGTCGCCGAAGCGCTGAATGACGCCTACCCCTACAGCTTGAACACCGGGCGCCTGCGCGACCAGTGGCATGGCATGAGCCGCACCGGCAATCTGGGGCGACTGTTCGGCCACGTCAGCGAGCCTTGCGTTGAACTCAACCCCTCCGACATGTCCCGCCTGAAGGTCAAAGAAGGCGATCTGGTCGAGTTGCGCTCGCGTCGAGGCATGCTCTACGCCCCCGCCAAAGCCAATGACGCCATCGGCGTGCAGCAAGCCTATGTGGCCATGCACTGGGGACAGGAGTTCCTGAGTGGCCGTGACCCGCAAGGCCATGTCATCCCTGGCGTCAACGGGCTGACTACGCCCCAGTTCTGCCCCACCGCCAAACAACCTGAACTCAAGCATGCGGCTGTTCAGCTAGCGCCGGCCTCTCTCCCCTGGCGCTTGGTCGGGGTGGCCTGGCTACCTCAGGACGACGCTTTGCGGGCGCGCGAAGCACTCAAACCTTTGATGGCCGAGTTTGCCTTCAGCAGCTGCGTCCCTTTCGGACGCGAGCCAAGTGACAGCGGCAAAGTGGGTGTCTTGTTCCGTGCAGCCTCCTCGCAAAGCTGCAGCGAGGACACCCGTCAGCAGATCGAAGCGATCTTGGGTCTATCGGGGGCCGATCTCCTGCGCTATGACGACCGCCACGCAGCCCAACACCGGCGGGTCAAACTCTCGCAGCATACCGATGGGGTTCGAGTCGAGGCTTTCCTGCTGGCCGGTGACGTCAGCTCGGAGGAATGGCTTCGCCCCGTGCTGCAGGAAGATCAGGCGGCCGACGCGTACCGCGGCACGCTCTTGGTCCCCGGCGCCAAGCCCCCCGTCGCCGTAGCGAGCAAGGGGCGTCAGGTCTGCGCCTGCTTCAACGTCACAGAGCCCAGCATTCTTGACACCCTGAAGGCCTGCCCAGGCCAATCGGCCGACCAACAACTGGGCCACTTGCAAGGCGCCTTGAAATGCGGCACAAACTGTGGCTCGTGCGTTCCAGAGTTGCGCAAGATCATCAAACTGCACCTCGCTGAAACAGCTCCGGCCTGATCCAGCCCCGATAATGGCCGCCGGTACCTCCTTGGCATTCCCCCATGAGCATTGCTGGCTACATCAAAGAAATCGGTCGAGGCAAAGATGGCGCTCGGCCCTTGGCGGCGGATCAGGCACATGACCTGTTGAACCAGATCTTCTCGGGTCAAGTCACAGATCTGGAAATTGGCGCGTTTTGCCTGGCCATGCGCATCAAGGGTGAAACCGTTGGTGAACTGGAAGGCTTCGTTCGTGCTGCCAGCGAGCACAGCATCCCCCTGGCCGATGCCGCCACAGCCTTTCAGCGCCCGGTGGTGGTGCTGCCATCGTATAACGGCGCCCGCAAGCTGCCCAACCTCACTGCGTTGTTGGGATGGGCCTTGACTCAACGCGGCGTGGCGGTGCTGATCCACGGCCCCTTGCGTGACAAGACCCGCGTGACCACGGCCGAGATCTTCGACGCCCTGGGCTGGCCCCACGTGGCCGATGCCGTCGGGCTGCAAGCCGCCTGGCAGCAAGGGCTTCCGGCCTTCATTGACATTGCCACCCTGTGCCGCCCCCTGGCCAAGTTGCTCGACGTGCGCTGGACAGTGGGCCTGCGCAACCCAGGCCACACCGTCGCCAAGTTGCTCAACCCGTTCGCACAGGCGGATGTGCCGTCCATCCAGGTCGTCAACCACACCCACCCGGAATACGCCCACTCGCTGACCGAGTATCTGGCGCACACACGCAGCCAGGCCTTGTTGATGCGAGGCACCGAGGGCGAGCCGGTGGCCGACCCGCGGCGCCAGCCCCGGTTTGACGTATTCACCCAGGGCAGCAAGAACGCCGAACTCAGCCGTGCGCCGCAAGAAGGGGTGCTCACATCCCTGCCCGAGTTACCGGCCACCATTGACCCTGAAGCCACCGCCCGCTACATCAGCGAAGTGGTCTCGGGCCAACGTCCGCTGCCCGAAGCCATTGCCACTCAGGTCGACTGCCTGGTTCAGGCGCTGCGTGCCTGACGGTTCGCTGCCTGTTTGACCTGGGGGCTAGCGCTCACCCGAGTGAGCAGCAAGATGCCGATCACGATCGTGCCGGTTCCCAGCAACAACCGAGGCGTGATGGGCTCACCCAAGGTCCAGGCAGCCATCCAGATCGTCGACAACGGGCCCACCATGCCCACTTGGGCTGCAGAGGTCGCGCCGAGCAACTGCACCCCGCGCATCACCAGCCAGACAGGCAACGCAGTACAAAACACCGCATTCACTGCGGACAGAGCCCAGGCCTGCCATCCAAGCTGACTCACCCGCCCCACCTCACCCGAAGTGGCTGCGTAAACCAGGCCCCACTGCAACATGCACAGCACACAGGCCACACTCGAGGCGCGCCCCACCAGCCACAAAGAACCATGGCGTTGCACCAAAGCCCCGCTGCCCATCAGATAAAGGGCATACGACAGCGCACTACCTAGCACCAACAAACTGCCCAAGGTCAAAGCATGCGACGGGTCTACGCCCCATCCCGAGTGCACGTGCTCCGAAACCAGAGGCGTGGTCGTCCAGTCATGCCACCACACCACGCTGACACCGGCATAGGCCACGCCCAGGGCCAGCAACTGCATCAAGGCAATCGGACGCCGAAACCAGAGTGCCGACAACACCAGCACCATGGTTGGATTGAGATACAGAATGGCCCGCTCCAGATTGGCGCTGATGTACTGCAAGCCGAGAAAATCCAGCGTGCTGGCAAGGTAGTAGCCAGTCACCCCCAATCCCGCAATCTGCCACTTCACCGCGCGCTCAAGCGGTTCGGCCTCACGCCCTCGTTGGGCCCACCACGCCATCACCAGAAAAAGTGGCAAGGCCAGCGTCATGCGCATGCCCACCACAGCAATGGCATCGCCGCCCATGCGGTAAATCAGTTTCGCCACAATGGCTTTGCCGGAGAACGCAATGGCACCCGCAAGCGCGCAGAGCAGCCCCTCCATTTGTTGTGTACGTGTCGTCGCCATACCCGTACCCTAACCGAGGCGAGGCCTATTGGCACCACCGAGCGCAAGGACAATCTGGTGAACAGCGCCGTCCGCGCTCAACCCTGAGGCTGCAATTGCTGCCAGGTCAGCCGGGCCGCCTCCACACTCTTGATGCGCACGTGGCCATACCCCTTGATCGTCTCAGGCACCGATGCAATTTCGATGGATCGGGCCAAGTTGCTCGCACGAAGCGTACGCAACACCAACTCCAGACGATCGCGATACTCGTTCAGCAAAGCCCGATCCAGGCGTCGGTCTGCCGTATAGCCGAAGGGGTCCATCCAGGTACCGCGCAGCCGCTTGAACCAGGGCAGGCTGCGCAAAAAAGGCTGCCACATGGATCCGAACACATGCTTGCTGGGCGCTTGACCGCCCTTGCCCCCGCCCATCCACGGCGGCGCCAGGTTGAATGAGACCTTGTAGTCCCCCTCGAACTGATTCGCGATCTGTTCATGGAAGGCCGGGTCGGTGAGCAACCGTGCGACCTCGTACTCATCCTTGTACGCCATCAATTTGAACAGATTGCGCACCACCGCTTCCGTCAGACGAGAGCCCCCCAACGCGCGCTCCGCAGCTTGAACACGGCGAACCAGCTGCACGTACTGCTCGGCATATGCAGCATCCTGATAGGACTCCAGATAGGCGCGGCGGCGCTCAATCAAACGCTCCACATCCCCAGCTGCGGGCGCGGTTGCGCGAGCCCACACCACCGGCTGAGGCGGAATCACCATGCGCATCACTGCAGCCGCATCGTGCGCGACTCTTCTGCCCCACTCGAAGGCCGTCAGGTTGTTGTCCACCTGCACACCATTCAACTCAATCGCCCGGCGAAGGGCCGATCGACTCAGAGGAATCCAACCCTTCTGCCATGCGTAACCCAACATCAAAGGGTTTGCATAGATTGCATCCCCCAACACCCGGGTTGCCAGCTCCACCGCATCGAGTTGCCCAACGTTGCCATCGCCCACCGCATGCCGAAGCGCATGGTCACATTGGTGTGCAGGGAATTGCCAACCAGGCTCATGAACCAATGCCGCTGTGGGCGTTTCGTGCGTATTCAGTGCCACACGTGTTCGCCCTGCCCGCATCATGGCCAAGGTACTCGAATGAGCCGCCACGATCGGGTCACACCCCATGATCAGGTCGGCCTCGGCCATGCCCACCCGTGTGGTGTAAACAGCCTCAGGGCGGTTCGCAATCTGCACATGGCTCCAGGTGGCGCCCCCTTTTTGGGCCAAGCCAGCAGACTCTTGCGTCACGATGCCCTTGCCCTCCAGATGTGCCGCCATGCCCAACAACTGGCCAATGGTGATCACCCCCGTTCCGCCTATGCCCGCCACCACGATGCCGAAGGCCGACTCGGCATTGGGCAAGGCAGGCTCAGGCAGCACCGGCAAACTGGCCAGTGACGGGATGCCGCCCCCTGCCTTTGGGGCCCGCAATTGCCCGCCTTCCACCGTCACGAAGCTGGGGCAAAAACCCTTTACACAAGAAAAATCCTGGTTGCATGAGCTTTGGTTGATTCGGCGCTTGCGCCCGAATTCCGTTTCCACCGCCTCCACACTCAGGCAGTTCGATTGCTCTGAGCAATCGCCGCACCCTTCGCACACCAGCTCATTGATGACCACGCGCTTGGCCAGCTTAGGCGCCAGACCACGCTTGCGACGACGACGCTGCTCGGTAGCGCAGGTTTGCTCGTAAATGATCACCGTGCAGCCTTGAACCTCGCGCAGCTCGCGCTGCACCTTGTCCAACTCGTCGCGATGGTGGACCTGAACACCGGGAGCCAAATCGGTGACGTTGGCATAGCGCTCAACATCGTCAGTCACCACGACCACCCGGCTTGCTCCTTCAGCCTCCAGCTCTCGTGTCATCGCTGCCACGCTCAAGGTACCATCCACCGGCTGGCCGCCCGTCATGGCGACCGCATCGTTGTACAGAATCTTGTAGGTTACATTGACCTTGGCCGCAATGGCCTGGCGAATCGCCAGAACCCCGGAATGGAAATAGGTGCCATCGCCCAGGTTCACAAACACATGCGACTCGTTGGTGAAAGGCGCCTGGCCTACCCAGTTCACCCCTTCCCCACCCATTTGGGTCACGGTCTCGGTATGCCGCCCCATCCACATGGCCATGTAATGGCAGCCAATGCCAGCCAACGCCCGCGACCCCTCGGGCACCTTCGTGGAGGTGTTGTGGGGGCAACCGCTGCAGAACCAGGGTACCCGCTCGGCGCTCTTGCCCAACTCTTTGAGTGATCGCTCCTTGGCGTCAATCACCGCCAAACGCGCCTGGATTCGCTCACGCAGGGCCGGGTCACGCCCCTCAAGCAAGCCCAGCTTGTCAATGCGCAGCGCCACGGCCTTGGCGATCAGTGCGGGGTTCAGGTCAGCCTGGGCCCTGAGCAACCATTGAGACGCAGGGTGATCGTGTGACCATTCCCCTCCGGTGCGGTCCCCCTCGGGCTCGCAGAACTTGCCCAGCACATTGGGGCGCACGTCTTCACGCCAGTTGTAAAGCTCTTCCTTGAGCTGATACTCGATGATCTGACGCTTTTCTTCGATCACCAAGATCTCTTGCAACCCGGTGGCGAACTCGCGCGTGGCGCTGGCCTCCAAAGGCCACACCACGGCCACCTTGTGAACCCGTAAGCCGATCTGCCGGCATGCCTCCTCGTCCAGCCCGAGATCATGCAGCGCCTGCCGCAAATCGTTATAGGCCTTGCCGCTGGCCATCAATCCCAAGCGAGCATGCGGCGAATCGAGCACCGTTTGATTCAAATGATTGGCACGGATGTAAGCCAGCGCGGCATACCACTTGTAATCCATCAAACGGGCTTCTTGTTCCAGCGCCGTATCAGGCCAACGGATATTCAAGCCGCCCGCTGGCATACCAAATTCAGTCGGCACCACGATGCGGACCCGATCGGGGTCAACCGACACCGTCGAGGCGGACTCCACCACCTCCTGAATCGTCTTCATACCCGCCCACAAGCCGGAAAACCGGCTCATGGCATAGGCATGCAGCCCAAGATCAAGAATTTCCTGAACCGAACTGGGAAAGAAAACGGGCAGCCCACACGCTTTGAAGATGTGGTCACTCTGGTGCGCCACAGAAGAACTCTTAGCGGCATGGTCATCACCGGCCACGGCGATCACGCCACCATGCTTGGCGGTTCCAGCCATGTTCGCGTGCTTGAACACATCCGAGCAACGATCCACACCGGGGCCTTTGCCGTACCACAAACCAAACACACCGTCGAAGCGCTGCCGCTCTGGGTGCAAGTCAAGCTGCTGCGTGCCCCAAACGGCCGTCGCCCCCAGCTCCTCATTCACCCCGGGCTGAAAAACGATGTTGTGCCTGGCCAGATGCGACTTGGCCTTCCACAGTGCCTGGTCGTAGCCCCCCAAAGGAGAGCCCCGATATCCGCTGATGAACCCGGCCGTATGCAGGCCACTCATGGCATCACGGGTTTGCTGCAGGATGGGCAGACGCACCAGCGCCTGAATACCGCTCATGAACGCGGTGCCCCGCTCCAGCGTGTATTTGTCGTCGAGCGACAAGGTCTCCAGGGCCTTCAGGACATGGTCGGGTAGCGGAGCATTCATGAAACACCTCCATCAATGCGTAACCCAGTTTAGGCCTGCAGGGCTCTGACAGGCTTATCGGTTTTACGGAGGGTTCCCGGGTCTCCTGCAGAGCAAGGCAGCCCCTGGCGCGGCACTAAATCACGCCGCAGACGACAATTTCTGAATGCGTTGGCGCACCAGCTCAATGTGCGCACGTAGGTTGTACAGGTGCTCAGCGTAGGAAAGAGGCGTGCGAATCTGGCTTACCCCACGCTCTACCGCGTCGAGTTGGGCCAGCGCGGACGGGACATCCAAAGCCTGCTTGTCGACGTCGAGCTCGAATTCGAGCTTCTTGAGCTTGCCGTACCACCTGTAGATGCGCGACCGCACCCGCCACGAATACAGCGCGGGTGCGTATCGAAACAATGGCACCAGCAAGGCCAAAGCCGGAATCACAAACACGATGACGCGATCGAACCAGACTGCAATCCAGAACGGCAGATGCTTGTGCAGGAACGATGGGCCGGCCTTCATGTAATGGTCGGCATCCAGGCTCAAGGGAATATCTACCCCCTTGGGCGAAGGAAAGTCGCCTTCACGCTGCAGCAGGCCGTCGCCCCCGAATATCTCGGTGGAGGCCTGCATGAACAAGGTGACCAAAGCCGGGTGAATGGTGTCTCGAACCACCAGAATCGCCGTCGGCGCCACCAACTCCATAGGGCGAGATGGAATGTTCCTGGCCAGATCAAAACCACCCGCTGGTAACACCACCCGGGTCAGGTAAGGAAAAATGCGGGAGTAAGCCTCAGCCTGCCTAAAAGACAGCAGGTTGATACCCGGCGCGTGCATCATTCGGTTGATGAGTGATGACTCCGGTGCACCAACAAGAAACACGGCATCGAGTTTGCCATCCAACAGGCGTTGGGCCGCCTCCTGAGGCGACCAAGCCTCGAAATGAGTGTTCTCGCTATCCAGACCGTTCGCATTGAACAATTGAACAGCCAGGGCATTCATCCCGCTGCCTCGCGGGCCCAAACCAACCCGACGCCCCTGCAACCCGGTCAGCCGATCGACAGGCAATCCGTGGCGATAAAACACCCACACAGGCTCGTAGTACAGCGACGCCAGACTCATCAGGTTTTCGCCATCAGAATCTTGTGCCACGCCTCCTTGCACCAGTGCTGCGGTCACCCCACTGCGCTCATCGTTGAGCAGCTTCAGATCCTCGATGGCGCCATTGGTCGGGCGCAAATCAACTTCGATGCCGTCGCGAGCCAGTATTTCCTTGAACTGGCGCGCAAACCCTTCGTAGCCACCGCCCTCCGGCCCTACCGTCATGACGATGCGACGGGGAGGCGCAGGCTGAATGAAACGCACCACAGCCCACCACCCAGCGGCGAGCACGGCCAAGACGAGCAGCAGTACAACCCAGAAATCAGCCGACGGCCAACGCAAACGCTTAGGCGGCATCAATTGGCCGGAGGCAAGGCCACATCAACTTCGCGCTTGACCAAGCGGGCTGCATTACCGGCGCAACGTGCGTCCGCACAGTAGCCAGGGTTGCCCTCACCGAAGTTGACGACCTGATCCAGTTTGCCGTCGTAGGCCCAGTACCAAAGGACGGTCGGATCCATGTCAGGGAAGGCCTCTTCGTTGATCGCGGGGTTACGACAACGGCCAATCAGCAACGAGCGCAACTCTGCCGGACGTGGCAGTCGCCAGCCGTCGCCCTCCTCATCCCTCGCTGCGGCGAAATTGACCCGATCAACCAAGCCCACGCAGCCCACTTTTTCTTTCCACTTCTGTCCGACGCTGCAGCGCTGCCAGGTCAAACCAGTGACCTTATCCAGCACCGTTGCGCCCTTGATTGTGAAGCGTTCAGCCACAGGCGGAGCGGGCTTATTGGGATTGCAACCGGCGAAAGCCTGTCCGCTGGTCAGTACCAGACCGACGGCCATTAGCGCAGCCAAACAACGTGAACGCCCCATTTTTACCCTCTCGCAAGCCTGCAGGATTGATTCTCAGGGCGCTGATCCTGCACTGCCGCAACGGCAAACACAATCCGGAACAACCACGGTCCCCCTCAGACCGGTGTGCCCAACCATACACAAAGAGCGACGCGCGCCCATCAATTCAGCACGGTCGCCACAGTCATCAGCACGCCTAGTGCACCCAGCAAACCAAGAAACTCGGTCATTCTGTAGACGGCACGAGCCTGACGCCCCCGAACACGTCGGCTGCGGGACTCCAACCACAGCGTTCCGCCGGCAAAAGCGGCAAAGCAAATCAAGCCGCCCCAAATGCCCCAGACCATCCAGGCGGTCGCTGCAGCAACCACACTGACCGACAGACCAAACCAGGTCTGCCCTTTGAAAACCAATTGAATCGCAGGCATCACATACTCCCACCTGAACAACGACGCGTGACTTTAGAAGCGGACCGGGGAGCGCTTGCGTCCACGTGTAACGGCCCAAGACCGCCCCCCAGCCAGACCGCTTTGCTCAGCGGTAAAAAATCACGACAGAAACAGCTTGTTTACAAGTTGGGTGTGTTGATAGCGTGACAGTCATCCAGCAACCCCTCAGAAAAGCTGCAATCACGCTACACACCCGATCAGAACTGGCTTTTTCGCGTCTTTCTAGGGGCAAAACCGGTATCAACCCGGTTGATGTCCTGCACAATAGGATTGCCCGCAATGTTGCGGGTGCAACCATGAGTTTTCTCAGATGAACAAAGGCGAACTGATTCAGCATCTGGCTACCCAGCATGAACTGTCCAAAGCAGAAGCTGGTCGCATTCTGGATACGCTCCTTGATGTCGTGGTGACCACCGTCAAGAAGGGTGGCACCGTCACACTGCCAGGCTTCGGCACCTTCAAGCAACACGCTCGTGCGGCTCGCAACGGCGTGAACCCCAGCACCGGCGCCAAGATCAAGATCGCGGCCGCCAAGCTGCCCAAGTTCACCCCCGGCGCCACCTTCAAGGCTGCGGTTGACCCCAAGGCTGCCGCCAAGAAGGCTGCTGCCAAGGCTCCCGCCGCCACCAAGAAGGCACCTGCCAAGAAAGCTGCCAAGGCTAAGAAGTGATGCCCGCGGTGCTCTCTCGCACCGTGACATCCACTGGCACAGGCCACCTGCCTCTCCACGCGGAGGCAGGTGGCCTGTCACCATGGGCCCACACATTTTGAGAACCCACGCCATGAAACCCCAATTCCGCTCCGCTGCATTCGCCCTGATGACCTTGACGGGGCTGTCTGCCCAGGCCTACGAGTTCAACGCCATCAGCAATCTCAACCAGGATGAGTTTCGGCGCCTGAGCGAAGATTTCTCTTCTGCCATGTCATACAAAGCGATCATCCCAGCCGAAAACATGGGGCTGACCGGCTTCGACATCAGTGCCACAGCTGGCGGCACCAAGCTGGAAAATCGCGACGTGATCAAAAAGGCAGCGGCCGGCGCCTCGGTTCCCTCTGTTTTGCCAACCGCTGCGATCCGTGTGCACAAGGGCCTGCCCTTGAATCTGAACGTTGGCGCCTCCTACACCACCGTTCCTGGTACTGGCCTGGGCGCTATCGGTGGTGAACTGCGTTGGGCCTTCATGCCCGGCAGCACCTTGATGCCTGCAGTGGCGGCACGCCTCGCTCTGTCACAGACCATGGGGCTCGACCAACTGAAACTGCGCAGCACCAGTTACGACATTTCGATCTCGAAAGGCTTCACCCTGCTGACGCCGTACGCCGGTATTGGCTACGTCCAGTCTCGCGTTTCTGCTCCGGAGTCTCCCGCTCTCGAATCCGAAAAAGTGGGCCAGACCAAATACTTCGCTGGTCTGAACATGAATCTGGGTCTGATGAACCTGGGACTGGAAGGCGACCGCACCGGTAAAGCCAACTCGTACACCTTGAAGTTGGGCGTTCGCTTCTGAGCACCCCGGCTCGTCAAGTAAGCCAAACCGACAAAACAGCCCGCCAGTGCGCGGGCTGTTTTTTTTGCTGTTCATGCCTTGAACAGCGCCCCCCTCATTCAGGTTGCCGCCCGTCATTTCGCGGGGGAACCCTAGTGTAACGAGATGTACAGCCGGTTAGGATCGACCTCGATCGCCAACTATTCCGCAAAAAGGCAGTACCTCCGTGAAAAACTTCAGCTACCTCCACGTGAGCGGCTTCGCAGCCATGGGCCTGATCGTCGCCTGCATGGCGCAGTATTGGTTCGGAGAACATCGCCCAACCAGCCATACCGTGGCCTACAAACCCTCCGCCGATACCATCCGAGCCGCCGAGGAGGAGCACCGCCAAGCCGCAGCCCGTCTGGCGATGCTGCGCGAAGACCGAAAACTCGAAGAGTTGGCACGTGCGCAAACCCATCGGGAACGGATGAGCCGAGAACAGGCTTGGCAGGCCTACTACAAGCAGCCAGAGGCCTGTCAGCACCCCACCACTCAAGTGCTCTTTACCGCCTGCGCTGACGAGCACATCCGTGCCCGCAAGGAATTCGAACACAGCTACCAAGGCAATAAAGCTGCGCTGGCTCCCTACCAAAGCACCATCGCCACCAATGAAGAATGAGGGTCAGAGGCACAACGTGACTTCTTTCACGAAAAATACCTCTCAAGTCTGAAGACCTCCTGCCGATAACACTAAGGCATGACTTCAGATATTTCAGCCTCCCGCGTGGAGGCTGTTTTCTTTTGGATGTCGCCTGTGGTTTACTTCGATATCAGAAAATAAAAAAATATCGGAGGAATGGCTTGCCCATGGTCTGGCTGAAACCCAACCGCCCGCCCCTGACCATTCGCGCCAGCCTGGCGCTGTTGGTTACAGCCTGCGTGCTACCTGGCGCTCTGAGTTCGGCCTATTTCATGGCCGAAAACTACCGACTGGAGCGGGCGCACCTCTCCCAGAACGCCATCGCGAGTGCGCGGGCATTGGCGTCCGCCATGGACAAGGACCTCGCCAGCATCGAGTCAGGCCTGCGCGTGCTGTCGGTCAGCCCCCCTCTGCTCAACGGTGATCTGACCACTTTCTATAAGTTCACCAAAGATGCACTTCCCTACCAGAACATCAGCAACTATGTTCTGCTCGACCCCAAAGGGCGCCAGGTACTCAACACCCTGAGAGACTTGGGTGAAGCCTTGCCGCAAACAGGCAATCCACCCGTCCTGCAGCGGATCTTTGACACTCGCCAGACGGTTCTAACCGACCTGTTCACAGGCCCGGTCACTGGCAAGCCCATCCTTGCAATGGGGGTACCTGTATTCAAAGACGGGCAAGCGATTTACAGCATCAACGTCGGGATCTTCCCGGAGCGGCTTTCAGCACTGATGATGCGACAGCGCCTGCCGAGCAACTGGGTCTGCGCCATTCTCGACAGCGAAGGCAAGATCGTGGCACGCAGCCACGAAATGAATCGCTACATTGGTCAATCCGCCACCCCCGAACTGGTTGCGGAGGCTCGACGCAGCCCCGAGGGCATCCTCGAAACCCGTACGCTTGACGGCATTCCGGTCACCACAGCCTTCAGCCGCTCATCGAGCTCGCAGTGGACCGTCGCGGTCGGCATTCCCAACGAAGCGCTGACAGCTGAGCTTCACCGCTCACTCGCGATCCTGACAGCAGGCTGCGTCGCATTGCTTGGCCTGGCTGTAGGAATCGCCTGGCGATTTGCAAACGGAAACGTCATTGCCCCCGCTCAACAATTGCGGGATCGCATGCGCATGGTTTCTCTGGGAGCGCTGCCCAATCCACACGCCCCCATCGCATCGAACCTCGAATTCCTCGCTCTAGACAAAGGGCTGGACGACATGGCGCTGCGCCTCCAGGAACGCGAACACGATCGCGAGACCATGATCCGCCGCTTGAGTTCGACCCTGGAGAGCATCAGCGATGGGTTCTACCTACTCGACCATGAGTGGCGGTTTGCGTATATCAACCGCAAGGCACAGGAAATGTTCTCGCTGCCCGGCGACAGCACGATCGGTAAAGACCACTGGCTGACCATCCCCAGCCCGGAAATCATTGCTTTGAGAAGCGACTATGAACGCTGCGCCAGCGACGGGCAACCACGAACTCGAAACGCCACGTTGAGCCGCAAAGGCATGGAACTCGAGATCCGGATCTACCCGTCTGAGCAAGGCCTGTCGGTTTACTGCCGAGACATCACCGAGTCACGTCTATACGAGCAAGCTCAGCAGGCCCAACGCGCAGCGGAAGCTGCGAACAAGGCCAAGAGCGAGTTCCTATCGCGAATCAGCCATGAGCTACGAACGCCACTGAACGCGGTGATCGGGTTCGCACAAATTCTTCAGAGAGACACATTGTCGACGCTGTCCGAACGACAAGCACGGATGATTCAGCAAATTGAACAGGCTGGCCAGCACCTGTTGAGCATGATCACCGACGTGCTCGATGTCTCACGAGCCGAGTCCGGCACCATGGCATTGAGCCTGGATGTCGTCGATGCCCATGCGGTTGCACAGAACTGCGTCGATATGCTTCGCGATCAGGCACAAAAGGCGGGGGTCAGATTGACCCTGAACACCCCAAGCGCGCCACTGATGGTTCGCACAGACCGAACCCGACTCAAACAAGTTCTGCTCAATTTGCTGAGTAATGCCATCAAATACAACCGCACCAACGGAAGCGTCGAACTGACCTTGGAGCCGGAGGGGGCAACGGTTCGGTTTGAGGTGAAAGACACGGGCATTGGCTTGTCGGAACACCAGCTGCAGCACCTCTTCGAGCCGTTCAACCGACTTGGACGGGAGTTCAGCAGCACCCCTGGCACCGGCATTGGCCTGCTGATCAGCAAAAAGCTCGTCACGATGATGGGAGGCCACCTTAGCGTTGCCTCTACCCCAGATCAGGGGAGCAAGTTCTCGTTTGCCCTGGCACGCCATGCCGCAGACCACAATGCATTGACCGCACCTGTGACGGCCTTGCGTGACGCACCACATGCCGCTTATGAAAGTCAGCGCGAGCCCGACAAAGCCTCGTATGGCGCTCGCACGGTGCTGTATGTTGAAGACATCGCAACCAACTGCGAAATCATGGGCGGCATCCTGGCGTTCAGACCTCAGATCGATCTCAGCTTTGCCACCACGATTGAGGAGGCCAAAGGCCTGCTCAAGTCGCATCAATACGACCTGATCCTACTGGACATGCAGTTGCCCGATGGCAATGGCCTCGAGTTCCTGACCTCGCTGCGCAAGCAGCCTGAAACCGCGCAAACGCCGGTGGTCATAGTGTCTGCCGACGCGACAGAAGAGGCCACGATCAAGGCAAGGCATACCGGTGCGCAGGACTATCTGCGTAAACCCCTTGACGTGCACAGAACCTTGGCACTGATCGACAAACACCTGCACTCAACCGAGTAGACAACCGAAGGGTGCCGCGACGTGAACCGAATCGGTTCAGCAAAAGAAAAAGGCGCACTAGGCGCCTTTTTTATATTTCGGTGGGGTGGCTGATGGGACTCGAACCCACGACAACCAGAATCACAATCTGGGACTCTACCAACTGAGCTACAGCCACCGCCGGAAAGACATAAAGTATATACTATTTTTTCGCAGCTGTGACAGCCTCTGTCACTTTTTTGCCTTCATTCAGATACTGAACTTTGTATTCTCTTTGCAACGCTCGGTAGTAGGCATCGGCTTCAGCACGCCCCCAGATAGGACCGAACTGCGCCTCGGTCTCGCGCTGCTCAGCAGCAGACAGGCTGGGTGGCAACACCTTGTTGACACGAATCACGGCACTGCCTTCGGCGCCCAGATCGACAACCGTCCATGCGGGAAGCTTGTCTGCGGCAACACGCATGGCCGCATCGAGCACCTGCATGGGTTGGCCATACATGTTACGACGTGACATCTGCACCGCAGCAGGCAACTCAGCCTTGTCTGGCGCTTGCTTCCAGGCCGCCATTTTTTGCTCGGCATCACGACGTGCGAGCTTGACGGCCTCGGCCGCAACCCAACGCTCGCGCACCTTGGCTTGAACTTGATCGAAGGCCAACCGTGCTGCAGGCTGATACTTCACCACACGTGCAGAAACCAGTTTGTTGGGCCCGACTTCGATGGCCTCGGTGTTACGTGCCTTGGAGCGATTGACTGGATCAAACAGGGCATCGAGCACGCGCTGGTTCGACAACACCCCCTGGTCCTTGCCTTGCGGGTTATGCAGCACACCGGAAGCAGACTGGAGGGGCAGCTTCAACTCGTCTGCCACAGGTTTGAGGCTGTCAGACACCTCATAGACCTTGTTGGTGAATTGCTCTGCGACCTCAGCATATTGACGCAAAGCGGACTGCTTGCGCGCCTCGTCTTCAATCTGGGCACGCACGGCCTCGAAAGGCTGGGCCTTGCCGCCACGCACTGCCGTCAGTCGAATGATGTGAAAGCCATAGTCGCTCTCGACAATCCCGCTGGTCTGACCGGGCTGCATCGAGAACACCGCCTCGTCAAACGATTTGGTCATGGCGCCTTTGCCAAAGAAATCAAGGTCACCACCGTTGGCCGCAGAGCCAGGGTCATCAGAGTTTTTCTTGGCCAACTCCGCAAACGAAGCGGGATTCTTCTGGATTTCGGCCAGCAACTGCTCGGCCTTGGCGCGAGCCGCCTTTTTCTGCTCAGGCGTTGCACTGGCTTCAGCCTTGATCAGGATGTGGCTGGCACGACGCTCTTCAGGCTCGGTGTAACGGGCCAGGTTTTCCTTGTAGGAGGCACGAATGTCATCCTCAGACAAGGTAATGCGCTGCTTGAGGGTATCCAGGTCGAGCACAACGAATTGCACGTCCGCCTGCTCTGGCGCGGTCAACCAAGAATCGTTGGCCGGATCCTTGTAGAAGGCCTGCAACTGTGCGTCTGTCGGGTTGAGTTGCGAAGCATATTGCTTGGCTTCGAATTTCTGCCACTGAACATCGCGCACCTGGAACAGCGCGTTGACGGCCTGCTGGCTGGCCACAGTCGAGGTCTGGCCGGTGGCCGAAACGGCAGCGAGAACCTGACCAACAGTCAACTCCTGGCGCAACAAGGCTTCAAACTGGGCTGCACTCATGCCGCGCGCCTGGAGCATTTCCTTGTTGAGGGTACCGTCGGGGTTGCGCACCGACGCGAATTGGGGATCGTTTGCAAAGATGCGGGCAATGCGTGCGTCCGACGGCGTCAGATGCTGATCCTTCGCGGCGGCGGAAAGCACAAACTCCCGAACCAGTTGATCAAGAGCAGCCTTCTTGACTTCGGGCTTGTCGAATTCACGCGGGTCTGTTTCTGGCCGTTGGGCACGCACACGCTCAGCAAACTGGCGTTGGGCGTTGTCCCACTCCGGCTGAGTGATCTTGCTGCCTGCAACCTTGGCGACCACCCCTTCGTCGCTACCGAACTTGGACGCACTCTGCACCCCAAACATCACAAAGGATGGCAGGATCAAGATGAGCAAGGCGAACTGGAGGAGACGGGTGTGCTTGCGAACGAAATCAAACATGGCGGATCGCAGAAATGATGCGAGGATAAAAATCCGGGCTTTAGATGACACAAAGGCGAACCGGGGTTCGCCTTGAGTCGCCATCGGTGTGGTGGGTGCTGAGGGGTTCGAACCCCCGACCTACGCCTTGTAAGGGCGCCGCTCTACCAACTGAGCTAAGCACCCGACAGCTTGAAAATCGTATTTTAGTTCACAGCGTCCTTCAGGGCTTTCCCCGGACGGAACTTCGGCACCTTGGCCTTTTTGATCTTGATCGTTGCCCCCGTGCGTGGATTGCGACCGGTTCGTGCCGCACGCGTGGTGACCGCGAAAGTCCCGAATCCTACCAGGGAAACAGGATCACCTTTCTTCAGCGTGGTAACCACGCCACCAATCAAAGCCTCGAGTGCGCGTCCGGCGGCTGCTTTGGAAATATCAGCCTGCTCGGCAATGTGATCAATCAACTCCGACTTGTTCACGGAAATCCCCTTAGATGTGCTGTCAAGAACGAGTTACCGGTTCACGCCCGTGCGCGCAACATGGAAGCAAGGGGCAGCGCGTCGGGGGGCAAAAAGTCATTCTATGTCCAATAGCGGGGTCGCCCCTCGCGTAGATGTGCCCTTGACATATTCGCCCCCATACACAAGCTCAACGAGCCTTGGCTCGAATATCGGGCAACGATTTCTTGAGGTAGTACACCATGGACCAGATCGTCAGGCCGCAAGCCACGTAAATCAGCCAAGTGCCAAGCAACCGGGTATCGAGTACGCCGAACAGGACGCCGTCAAAGAGCAAAAGAACAATGGCCACCATCTGGGAGGCGGTCTTCAGCTTACCCAGCATGTGTACGGCAACACTTTTGGAGGCGCCGATCTGAGCCATCCACTCACGTAGCGCTGAAATGGCAATTTCACGCCCAATGATGATCAGCGCGACAAGCGCATTGACGCGGTCAAGTTGCAGGAGGATCAGCAACGACGCACACACCAGGAACTTGTCAGCAACAGGGTCCAGGAACGCGCCAAAAGCCGACGTTTGGTTCAGCCGTCGCGCCAGCCAACCGTCCAACCAGTCGGTCAGCGCCACCAGCACGAACAGGACGCTGGCGGTCAGATTGATCTCAGCCGCAGGCCAGGGAAGATAGAACACACCAACGATCAGCGGAATCGCAACGATCCGCGCCCAGGTGAGCAAGGTGGGCAAATTCAGAAACATGCAGCCATTGTGCCCTCAAAGGACACGGTTCAGCGCTGGTCAAGGGTCATCGGCTTGAACTTGCGCTGATCATTGAACAAAAAAGTTTCATTGAACTTCCAGGGCTTGGGCAGGCGAGAGACATCGCCAAAGGGCGCGGCGCGCCGAACGGCCTGCTTGGCCAACTCGATGGTATCGAGCGCCTGACTGGGTTTGCGCATCACCTCGATGTTGCGCACGCTGCCATCGCCATTGAGTTCGATGCTGAGCACGGGAATGGCCAACAACATGTCGGGCGGCTTGCCGGTGTAGGTCTGATCCGGGTTTGCGGCCACCATGCGGCGTGCAGCCTGGGCACGAGCCTCGTCCCAGTTTCTGGGGGCTGAGGGGGGGACCAGGCGTGCCGCACCGGCCTTGCCTGAAGAGGCTTTGCTCTCAACAGGCGTCGATGCGGAGGTCTGCCCACCACCTTGTGGCGCCCCACTCTGCGTCGCGCAGCCAGCCACCGCCAAGGCGGCACATAGCGTGAACCATTTCCAATCAACGCAAGGCACGATAGATTTCCTCCGCCAGATCCTTCGAAATGCCGTCCACGGTGGCCAACTCATCCACCGTGGCCGCCGCCACGCCGCGCACACCGCCAAAGCGTTGCAGCAATTTTGCCCGGCGTTTCGGGCCGACGCCGGGAATATCTTCCAAGCGGCTCCCACCTGTGCGAACACTGGCACGTTTGGCCCGCATACCGGTGATGGCGAAGCGGTGTGCTTCGTCGCGGATCTGCGCCACCAGCATCAGCGCGGCCGAGTCAGGTGCGAGCTGAAGCTTGGGGCGGCCATCGGCAAACACGAGTTCTTCCAGGCCAACTTTGCGGCCCTCGCCCTTCTCCACCCCCACGATGATGGAAATGGGCAAGCCCAGCGACTGAAACACCTCACGGGCCATGCTGACCTGCCCCTTGCCCCCATCGATCAGGACGAGATCGGGCAACTGCTCGGGTTTGATTGCGCCGTATCGGCGCTCCAAGGCCTGCTTCATGGCGGCGTAATCATCGCCCGGGGTGATGCCACTGATGTTGTAGCGTCGGTACTGCGCAGGCTGCATCTTGTGCTGCTCGTACACCACGCATGAGGCCTGCGTGGCCTCCCCGGCTGTGTGGCTGATGTCAAAGCATTCAATGCGCATTTGCGCGCTGGGATCTCGGGTATCTTCGACCCCATCGGCAGCACTTGCGCCATCGTGAGGTTGCCCCACAGCCACGTCACCGCCCGCCGTCTCCAGATCCGTTGCCGCCACCGCCGCGCCGCGGTCTTCCAGAACCATGTCAAGCCCCAGAGCCTCCACAAGCGACCGGGTGCGCGCCTGTTGAGAGCCTTCTTCACTGAGCAGACGCGCCAAAGACAACTCGGCGCCTTTGATGGCCATGTCCAGCCAGGCCCGCCGCTGCTCGCGGGGCTGCCGCACGACCGTGATGCGATGCCCGCTCTGTTCCGAGAGCGCATCAATGAGTGCGGCATCGACGCCATGACTGAGGACCAACAAGGTCGGCACACTGTTACCCAGATAGTGCTGCGCGAGGAAAGCCTCCAGAACACCCACCTCGGTTTGCTGCAGCAAGGCTTCAGCCGTCGTCGTTGGCGAAGCGGTATCGGGGGTGCCCTCCTGAGCGCTCTCTGCATCCTGCTCGTCCGGCGCGAGGAAATGGTCTTGCACGTGCACCGGGAAATAAGCCCGATCGCCCAAGTGGCGCCCCCCGCGAACCATGGCCAGGTTGACGCAAGCCCGCCCCCCCTGGACTTTCACGGCCAGGATGTCGGCATCCTTGTCGCCCACACTTTCAATCGCCTGTTGGTGCAACACCGCCGACAGTGCGTTGATCTGGTTGCGAACCTCTGCCGCTTTTTCGTATTCCAGGCGCTCGGCGTAAGCCATCATGCGTTCTTGCAAGCTGGCGATCACGCCATCAGTCTCGCCCAGCAAGAACCGCTCGGCCTGCCCAACGCTGGCTCGGTAGTCGTCTTCGCTGATGAATCCCACGCAAGGCGCACTGCAACGCTTGATCTGGTAGAGCAGGCACGGACGTGTACGGTGGTTATAGACCGCGTCTTCACACGTGCGCAGCAGAAACACCTTCTGCAGCAGCTGAATGGTTTCCTTCACCGCCCAGGCGTTCGGATAGGGCCCGAAATAGCGATGTTTGCGGTCTACCGCGCCACGGTAGTACGCCACGCGTGGAAACTCATGGGTGACGATCTTGAGGTACGGGTAGCTCTTGTCATCCCGAAACAGGATGTTGAAGCGCGGATTGAGCGTTTTGATGAGGTTGTTTTCGAGCAGCAAAGCCTCGGCTTCGCTGCGTACCACCGTGGTTTCCATGCGCACGATGCGCGACACCATGTGACCAATCCGCGTGCCGCCATGGTTTTTGTGGAAGTAGCTTGAGACCCGACGCTTCAGGTCCCTGGCCTTGCCCACATACAGCAGATCACCCTGCGCATCGAAGTATCGATACACACCGGGCAGATTCGGCAAAGAGGCCACTTCAACCAGCAAACGCGCCCAGACTGCCTCTCTGGGTTCGGCCGGCACACTGTTGTCAACACGGTCGCTCATGGTTCGTGATTGTGCCGATAATGGCCGCCATGCTGTGGGACATCTTCTGTCGTGTGATCGACAACTTCGGAGACATCGGGGTGTGCTGGCGCCTGAGCGCCGACTTATGCGCCAGAGGACATCAAGTTCGCTTGTGGATCGACGACGCCTCAGCGCTGAACTGGATGGCTCCCCCACCGCAAGCCGTCGAGGTGCTGGACTGGCATCAGGCCGAAAGCGCCCCGCCCCCCGCAGGCGACGTCGTGGTGGAAGCCTTTGGCTGCCATCTGCCTGAGGCCTTCGTCGCCGGCATGCAACGCGCCCATCCCCCGCTTTGGGTCAACCTTGAATACCTGAGTGCGGAAGATTATGTGGAACGCTCGCACCGGCTGCAGTCCCCCGTTTGGTCTGGCGCGGGCTACGGCCTGAAAAAATGGTTCTTCTACCCCGGCTTCACGCCCAAGACCGGAGGGCTGTTGCGCGAACCCGGTTTGCTGGCGCGCCGCGACGCGTTTCAACAAAATCCCCATGCACGACTGGATTGGCTTCAGGGCCTGGGTGTGGACACGTCGGACCTGGGTGAGACAAGCCCCCGCAAACGTCATGTGGTCAGCGTGTTCTGCTACGACAGTGCCCCCCTGCCCGCCTGGTTGAACCAACTCGCCGAGGCACCTGCCGCATCGGCTGAAGCAACCACGCTGCTGCTCACCCCAGGCCCGGCCACTCGCCTGGCGCGCCAGTGGGCGGCGAATCGAGGCGCTTGCCCGCCGCACCTGACTCTGCACGAACTGCCCCACCTGCCGCAAACCGAGTTTGACCATCTGCTCTGGTCGTGCGATTTGAATCTGGTACGGGGGGAAGACTCAGCTGTACGCGCCCTGTGGGCCGGGCGGCCCCACGTGTGGCAAATATATGAACAAGACGATGGCGTACACGCCGACAAGCTCAACGCCTTCATGCAGCGCTGG
Source organism: Aquabacterium sp. (assembly GCF_036273115.1). Taxonomy (GTDB): domain Bacteria; phylum Pseudomonadota; class Gammaproteobacteria; order Burkholderiales; family Burkholderiaceae_C; genus Aquabacterium. Next base: position 14,121 of record NZ_DASUIN010000024.1, on the reverse strand, counting down.
ATGGAAAATTGGCCCGCCGATTTGACACGCAACGTACAAGCCACCTGGCGGGCATGGAACCGCTTGAATTCCGACAGCGCGCCGCTATCTGAGCTGTTGAAGCTGGCCAACAGTTCGACCCACTGGCTGAAAGCGAGTCAAGAATCGGCCCGCAATTTGGCCATTCAAGCCGACTTGACGAGCCAATTGCTTGAATTCGCACTCGAATTTGTCACCCACCCGGGTTAAAATAGGCGGCTTTGCTCGCATTGGACCGCGTTGTAACAACGCCTTGTCGTTCCTTGCCGGCACCCGTTTTTGAATCCAGATCCAGACCCTCTCGGGAACCAAACATGAAACTCGCACAAGAAATCCGCGCTGGCAACGTGATCATGCAGGGCAAGGACCCGATGGTCGTCCTGAAGACTGAATACAGCCGCGGTGGCCGTGGCGCGGCAACCGTCCGCATGAAGATGAAGAACCTGCTGAACGGCGCTGGCGCCGAAGTGGTCTTCAAGGCTGACGACAAGATGGATCAGATCATCTTGGAAAAGAAAGAGTGCACCTACTCTTACTTCGCCGACCCCATGTACGCTTTCATGGATGCTGACTACAACCAGTTCGAAGTGGAAGCCGAGAACATGGGTGACGCCATCAGCTACCTGCAAGACGCCATGCCAGTGGAAGTGGTGTTCTACGAAGGTCGCGCCATCTCCGTCGAACTGCCCACTACCGTGGTCCGTGAAATCGAAACTGAGCCAGCCGTCAAGGGCGACACCTCCGGCAAGGTCATGAAGCCTGCTCGCATCGTTGGCACCGGCTTCGAAATCTCGGTCCCCCTGTTCGTTGAGTCGGGCGACAAGATCGAAATCGACACCCGTACCCACGAGTACAAGAAGCGCGTCTGATTCTTCAGTCGCCCAAAGAAAAAGGACATCCGAGGATGTCCTTTTTTTGTGTCCAACAGGCAAGCCCGAAGGGGCCTTGATCAAGCTGCGGCTTTGTCCGGGCGCTGATGTGCCAAGTCAAACACGGCTGAAGGCATTTGATCTTTGAGCTTGTGATCTGACCAGACCTGGCGCCAACGTCTTGCACCAGGCAGCCCGTTGTACAGCCCCAGCACGTGCCGCATCACCTGCGGCCAACGCACCTCACCATGAGCCCAGCCTTTGGTACGAGCCATTTCGTGCTCGGTATACGCCACCATGGCCCGCTCCACCGACTCGCGAGTGAATGACTCTGGCTTGGCTTCTTTGCCGAACAGCAATTCGGCCCAGTCTGCCATCATCCAAGGCGTGTGATACGCCGCACGGCCCACCATCACACCATCCAGCGCCACGCCTTCGTGGACGGCACCAGGTCGCAGTTGTTCGACGCAACTGGCGTTGTCTGCCAGCCCGCCATTGAGCACGATGGTCAAGTGCGGAAAGTCGCGCTTGAGGCGATGCACGAACTCGTAACGCAGAGGCGGAATCTCACGATTCTCTTTTGGGCTCAAACCCTTGAGCCAGGCATTGCGCGCATGCACGATGAAGACATGGCAACCCGCATCGGCAATGGTGCCCACGAAGTCGCGTACGAAGTCATAGCTTTCGATCTGGTCAATGCCGATGCGATGCTTCACCGTGATCGGCACATTGGGGTCACCGCCCACCGCGTCGATCATGGCCTTGACGCAGTCCGCCACCAGTGTGGCTTCGTTCATCAAACAGGCGCCAAAGGCCCCGCGCTGCACCCGCTCACTGGGGCAACCACAGTTCAAATTGACTTCGTCGTAGCCCCATTTCTGGGCCAGCTTAGCACAGTGCGCCAGGTCAGCAGGCTCACTGCCACCCAGTTGCAGCGCAACGGGGTGTTCTTGCTCGCTGTAATCCAGAAAGCGGGTCATCTGACCATGGATCAACGCCCCCGTGGTCAACATCTCGGTGTAGAGACGTGCCTCGGGGCTGATCAGGCGATGAAAGTAGCGACAGTGACGATCAGTCCAGTCGAGCATGGGGGCCACGCAGGCCCGCCATGGTGACAACTGAGTTTCCGTCACGGCACTCATCACGCCTTGATTCATCAGGCCTTGGATTCGCGATCGGCACGCTTGCGATCGTGTTCCTTCAGGTGACGCTTACGCAGACGAATGCTCTTGGGCGTGATTTCGACCAGTTCATCGTCGTCAATGAAGTCGACACCGTATTCCAGAGTCAGCTCGATCGGAGGCGTGATCTTCACAGCATCTTCCTTACCCGAGACGCGGAAGTTGGTCAGCTGCTTGGTACGGGTCGCGTTCACCACCAGGTCGTTTTCACGGCTGTGGATACCGACGATCATGCCTTCGTACACAGGGTCGCCAGCCTTCACGAACATACGGCCGCGGTCATCCAGCTTGCCCAGGGCGTAGGTGAAGATTTCACCGTCGTCCATGGAGATCAGCACGCCGTTCTTACGGCCACCGATTTCACCCTTGTGGGCTTCGTAGCCGTCGAAAATCGACGAGATCAGGCCGGAACCACGGGTCAAGTTCAGGAATTCGTTGCTGAAGCCGATCAGACCACGGGCAGGAATGCGGTATTCCAGACGGACGCGACCGCGGCCATCGGGTTCCATGTTGATCATTTCGCCCTTGCGCATACCCAGAGCTTGCATCACGCCGCCTTGGTGCTCTTCTTCGACGTCAGCGGTCACCAACTCCATGGGCTCGCACTTCACGCCGTCGATGTCCTTGAACATCACGCGGGGCTTGGACACGGCCAGCTCATAGCCTTCGCGACGCATGTTTTCCAGCAAGATGGTCAAGTGCAATTCGCCGCGACCGCACACTTCGAAGATGCCGTCTTCAGCGGTTTCGCTCACGCGCAGCGCCACGTTGTGTTGCAGTTCCTTCTGCAGGCGATCCCAGATCTGGCGCGAGGTCACGAACTTGCCTTCACGACCTGCCAGCGGCGAGGTGTTCACGCAGAAGTTCATGGTCAGAGTGGGCTCGTCCACCTTCAGCATGGGCAGCGGAGCGGGGTTGACGGGGTCGGTCACCGTCACGCCAATGCCGATTTCTTCGATGCCGTTGATCAGCACGATGTTGCCAGGACCGGCTTCGGTCACTTGCACGCGATCCAGACCTTGGAAAGTCAGCACCTGGTTGATGCGACCCTTGACGGTCTTGCCACCTGGGCCTTCCATCACGACCACATCTTGACCAGGCTTGACCTTACCGGCGTTGACGCGGCCCACGCCGATGCGACCCACGAAGCTGTTGTAGTCCAGCGCGGAGATCTGCAATTGCAGAGGTGCGTCAGGATTGCCCTGATGAGGTTGCACGTGCTTCAACACGGTTTCGAACAGCGCCGACATATCGGGGCCCCACTGCGCACCGGGCTCGCCCTCTTCCAGCGAAGACCAGCCATTGATGCCGGAGGCGTACACCACCGGGAAGTCCAACTGCTCGTCGGTGGCGCCCAGCTTGTCGAACAGGTCGAAAGCGGCGTTGATCACGGCATCAGGCTTGGCACCGGGTTTGTCGACCTTGTTGACGACGACGATGGGCTTCAGACCCAGGGCCAAGGCCTTCTTGGTCACGAAACGCGTTTGAGGCATGGGGCCTTCTTGCGCGTCAATCAACAGCACCACGCCGTCGACCATGGACAGCGCACGTTCCACTTCACCGCCGAAGTCCGCGTGGCCCGGGGTGTCGACGATGTTGATGTGAGTCCCGTTCCAGCTGACCGCGCAGTTCTTGGCCAGGATGGTGATGCCGCGCTCACGCTCGATGGCGTTGTTGTCCATCACGGTGTCGACCACTTTTTCGTGTTCGGCAAACGTGCCAGATTGACGCAGCAGTTGGTCAACCATGGTGGTCTTGCCATGGTCAACGTGGGCGATGATCGCGATGTTACGAATTTGAGTGCTCATGACACGTTCACAGTTCTTTGAATCAAAAAAATTTTAGGCAATCGAGCGGCTGGTCACGCCGGCGTCGGTTGCAGCTTGGGTTCAGTTGAGGCCTCGCCCGACTGCAGCACCAGTCCCTGAACCTCGTCAGGGCTCAAAAGCCGGGTGGGAATCAGCTCGCCGGCCTTGATGTGGGCACTGCCGAGCAGAACTTTGGCGCCCGCGTCTTGTGGACGGGCCGGATGGGGTCCGTAGACCCGGACGTGAGGCAAGTCCGCCAATTTAACGCGACGCCGCAATCCTGTCAGGAATCGGGCCGCTTCAGACTCGGAAAGTGTGACTTCTGGCCAGTCGGACAGAAGCACATCAACCGGAGCCAGCAAGGCATCGCGCTCGGCCTCGGTCATGGCTTGCAGAGCCTCAAGGGTCACGGCGCCCTGCAAAGTCACGCCACCGCTTCCAGTTCGGCGCAAGCCGATCAAATGTGCCCCCACCCCGAGCTTTTCGCCCAAATCCTGGGCCAAAGTCCGAATGTAGGTGCCTTTGCTGCAACGCACGTCCAGAACCACCTCATTACCTTGCCAGCTGACGATGTCAATGGCGTGAAGGGTCACGCGGCGTGAGGCACGCTCGATTTCAACCCCTTCACGGGCGTACTCGTACAAGGCGCGACCTTCGTGTTTCAGCGCGGAATACATAGGGGGCACCTGGTCGATTTCCCCAGTCAATTCGGCGCAGGCCTGAACCAGGCTGGCTTGATTGACCTTGTCCGCCGTAACTTCACGGGTTTCGATCACCTCGCCTTCGGCGTCACCGGTAGTGGTGGTTTGCCCCAGCCTCAGGGTGGCGCGATACGCCTTGTCGGCGTCGAGCGAGACCTGAGAAAACTTCGTGGCTGCACCAAAACACAGGGGCAACAGACCAGTCGCCAGCGGATCAAGGGTGCCGGTGTGCCCGGCCTTCTCAGCCCGCATCAAGCGACGCACTTTCTGCAACGCGTCATTGCTGGAGAGCCCCAGAGGCTTATCCAGCAAGATGACGCCATGCAGGGCGCGCCGAGGTTGACGGGCAGGTCGATTCATGTGGTCAGTTTCCAGCCGATGGAGGCGTGTCATCCGCATCCTTGGCCTTGTCGGCCACGGCCCGGTTGATCAGCGCGTTGAGTTCGGCTGCACGCTCGGTAGTGCGATCGAAGTGGAAATGCAGCGTGGGCACGGTGTGGATCTGTAGGCGCTTGAACAGGCTGTTGCGAATGAATCCGGCAGCTTCGTTCAGTCCCTCTTCGCATTCCTCGGGGTTGCCGATGAGCACGGAGAAGAACACCTTGGCGTGGGCGTAATCGGGTGTGACATCAACCGAATTGATGGTGACCATGCCAACGCGCGGATCTTTCAGATCGCGAATGAGCTCGGCCACATCGCGTTGAATCTGATCGGCCACGCGGTTGCTGCGATTCGGTGTGGAACGTTTATGGCGCATGGTGAATTCCTGCTGTCCGTTTCAGTCGGGCCTTTCAAGCACAAACCCCGCCTGGGCTCAGGCGGGGTTGTGCGGGTGAGCGGCCTGGGCGATGGATTACAGCGTACGGGCCACTTCCTTGATTTCGAAGAACTCGAGGACGTCGCCTTCCTTGATGTCGTTGTAGCCCTTGATATTGAGACCACACTCGAAGCCCTCGCGAACTTCCTTGACATCGTCCTTGAAGCGCTTGAGGCCTTCCAGCTCGCCTGTGTAGATGACCACGTTGTCGCGGAGCAGACGCAAACGAGCGTTGCGGCGGACCACGCCATCGGTGACCATACAGCCAGCAATGGTGCCGATCTTGGAGGCCACGAACACTTGACGGATCTCGGCAGAACCGATGACCTCTTCACGTTGTTCAGGCGCCAGCATGCCACCCATCGCCGCCTTCACATCATCCACTGCGTCGTAAATGATGTTGTAGTAGCGAATGTCCACGCCGTTGTGTTCGGCCAGCTTGCGAGCACCGGCGTCTGCACGGGTGTTGAAGCCGATGATGACGGCCTTCGAAGCGATACTGAGGTTGACGTCCGACTCGCTGATGCCACCCACGGCAGCGTGCACGATCTGCACCTTGACCTCGGGCGTCGACAGCTTGAGCAAGGAAGCGGCCAGCGCTTCTTGCGAACCTTGCACGTCGGCCTTGATGATCAGACCCAAGGTCTGGACATCGCCCTGGCCCATGTTCTCGAACATGTTCTCCAGCTTGGCGGCCTGTTGCTTGGCCAGCTTGACGTCACGGTACTTGCCTTGACGGAAGGTGGCGATTTCACGGGCACGACGCTCGTCGCTCAGCACCATGAATTCGTCGCCAGCACCTGGCACTTCGGTGAGGCCTTGGATTTCGACAGGAATCGACGGACCGGCTTCTGCAGCGTTCTTGCCGTTTTCGTCCAGCATGGCGCGCACACGACCGTAGCTCGAACCAGCCAGCACCACGTCGCCGCGCTTGAGCGTACCGGACTGAACCAGCACGGTGGCCACAGGGCCGCGGCCCTTGTCCAGACGGGCTTCGATCACCAGACCCTTGGCCATGGAAGCCACAGGCGCCTTGAGTTCCAGCACTTCTGCTTGCAGCAGGACTTGCTCCAGCAACTCGTCGATACCGGTGCCGACCTTGGCCGACACAGGCACGAATGGGGAGTCGCCACCGTACTCTTCAGGGACCACCTCTTCCGCAACCAACTCTTGCTTCACGCGGTCGGGGTTGGCACCTTGCTTGTCGATCTTGTTGATCGCCACAACGATGGGCACACCCGCCGCCTTGGCGTGGTGAATCGCTTCCTTGGTCTGGGGCATCACGCCGTCGTCGGCCGCCACCACCAGAATCACGATGTCGGTTGCCTTGGCACCGCGAGCACGCATGGCCGTGAAGGCCTCGTGACCGGGGGTATCGAGGAAGGTGATCATGCCGCGAGGCGTGTCAACGTGGTAGGCGCCAATGTGCTGGGTAATGCCACCCGCTTCGCCAGAAGCCACGCGGGTCGTGCGGATGTAGTCGAGCAGCGAAGTCTTACCGTGGTCGACGTGACCCATCACGGTCACGACTGGCGCACGTGGCAGCGACTCGGCTGCTTGTTCTTCGTGTTCTTCTTCCAGGAAGGCATCCGGATCATCCAGCTTGGCAGCAAATGCCTTGTGGCCCATTTCTTCCACCACGATCATGGCGGTTTCCTGGTCCAACTGCTGGTTGATGGTGACCATCTGGCCCAGCTTCATCATCTGCTTGATGACTTCGGAAGCCTTCACCGACATCTTGTGCGCCAGATCGGCCACCGAGATGGTTTCGGGGATGTGGACCTCGATCACTTGCGGCTCGGTTGGGGCCACAAAGGTGGATTGGGAGTCACCGCGGTCACGACGACCACCACGCCCACCGGGCGCCTTCCAGGCATTGCGACCGGCGCCAGCACCAGCTGTGTCGCCACGGCCCTTACCTGCAGGTGCGCCACGCTTCTTGCTGTCGTCAGCCCAGCTGGAGGACAACTTTTCGGACTTGACCGACTTCTTGTCGCCAGGCTTGGCCGCACCTGCCGGTGCAGCTGCACCAGGAGCGCCGGGCGCTCCCTTGGGCTTGTGGATGGTGCCTTTGATCCCGTCCTTGTTTGCGACTTCGGCAGGCTTGGGTTCTTCCGGCTTCTTGGCGGTCAGCACCTTCTTCGGTGCGTTCATCATGGCGCGAATGGCCGCGGCTTCGGCTTCGGCAGCCTTGCGACGACGCTCCAGATCAGCCAGGCGTTGCTTTTCCTCGGCCTCGCGATCGGCGGCTTTCACCACACGCACAGCAGGCTTGGCCGCGGCTTCAGCTGGGGCCGCAGCGACGGGTGCGGGCGCTGCAGATGGGGCCTCGGTCGCGACCTCTGGCTTGGATGCCTGTTCGGCCACGGGCTCGGCAGCGGCTTCAGGCGCAGCGGCGGCGGCCTTCAGGCTCCCCCCCTTGGCAGCGCGTTGGGCTGCGGCAGTCAGTGCGGCGGCTTCGGCTCGCGCAGCTTCCTGAGCAGCGGCACGGCGTGCGGCTGCGGCTTCACGATCAGCCTTCTCTTGTTCGGCAGACTTGGCTGCCGCCTTGTTCGAAGCAGCAGCCTCGGCTTCGGCCAACTCACGGGCAGCGCGCTCGGCAGCTTCGGCCGCGCGGCGCTCGGCCTCTTCCTTGGCTTGGCGCTCGGCTTCTTCGCGCTGACGGCGTTGCTCAGCCAAAGCCTCTTCCTGCTGACGCAGAGCTTCAGCCTGAGCATTGGCCTCTTCTTCGCGACGCTTCAGTTCAGCCTCTTCCTGAGCCGCCTGAGCAGCCTCATCGGCACCGGATTCGTCACGTTTGACGAAGACGCGCTTCTTCTTGACTTCGACTTGAATCGTGCGTGCTTTGCCTGAGGCATCGGCCTGCTTGATTTCGGTGGTCGACTTGCGGGTCAGCGTGATCTTCTTGCGGTCGCCGCCGGCCGAGCCGTGGGCGTGACGGAGATGGTCAAGCAGACGTTCCTTGTCGGCTTCCGTGAGCGCATCGTCAGGCGATGCCTTGGGCACGCCTGCCGATTGCAGCTGTTCCAGCAGTGTCGCAGCCGGGCGATTGAGCTCCGCGGCGAGTTGTGCGACGGTGGTCACGGCCATTGTGTAATCCTTGCGATGAGCTTGCTAATAATTGGAAGAGTTGGTGTCGAGTTCTGTTGTCAGATCAGTTGGCAAACCAGTGCTCGCGTGCCTTCAGAATCAAGGCGCGAGCCTGATCGTCAGACAGGTCAGTGATCTCAGTGAGTTCATCCACAGCCAGGTCTGCCAGGTCATCACGGGTGTGGATGCCTGCATCGGCCAGCTTGGTGATGAGCTCAGGGGTCAAGCCTTCCAGACCCTTGAGATTTTCCGACAAAGCTTCAACTTCTTCTTCCTTGGCGATTTCCATGGTCAGCAAAGCATCTTTCGCGCGGGTACGCAGCTCATTGACCGTGTCTTCGTCAAACGATTCGATTTCCAGCATTTCCTGCAGCGGCACATAGGCCACTTCCTCGAGGCTGGTGAACCCCTCGGCAATCAGGATGTCTGCCACTTCTTCATCAACGTCGAGTTTCTCGACGAAGAGTTTGCGGATGCTGTCAGACTCAACGGCCTGCTTCTGTGCAGATTCTTCAGCCGTCATGATATTGATGCGCCAGCCCGTCAGATCGGAGGCCAGACGCACATTCTGGCCACCACGGCCAATTGCAATTGCCAGGTTTTCCTCGTCTACGACGACGTCCATGGCATGTTGCTCTTCGTCCACAAAAATGGACTGCACGTTAGCCGGGGCCAGCGCGCCGATAACGAACTGAGCGGGATCTTCCGACCACAGCACGATGTCAACCCGCTCGCCGGCCAACTCATTGGTCACAGCGGTGACGCGAGAGCCGCGAACACCGACACAGGTACCAATGGGGTCAACGCGCTTGTCGTGAGACAGGACGGCGATCTTGGCTCGCGAACCGGCATCGCGTGCGCAGCTCTTGATGTCGAGCAAACCTTGCTCGATTTCAGGCACTTCCTGGCGGAACAACTCGACCATGAAGTCGGGGGCGCTGCGCGACAGCATGATCTGAGGACCACGAACGTTGGTGTCCACACCCAGGATGTAGGCGCGAACGCGGTCGCCGGAACGCAGATTTTCCTTCGGGATCATCTCGCCACGCTTGAGGCGACCTTCAACACGACCGGACTCGACGATGATGTCGCCCTTGTCGAGGCGCTTGACGGTGCCCACAAAAATCTTGTCGCCACGAGCGAGGAAATCGTTGAGCAGCTGCTCGCGCTCAGCGTCACGGATCTTTTGCAGAATGACTTGCTTGGCGGCCTGTGCACCGATGCGCCCGATGGGCACGGACTCAATCGATTCTTCGATGTAGTCGCCCACCTCGATGTCGGCGATGCGATCACGGGCATCAGACAGAATTTCTTCGGCTTCCGGGTTTTGCAGACCGGCCTCATCAGGCACGACCAACCAACGACGGAAGGTTTCGTATTCGCCACTTTCGCGATCGATCGACACACGGATGTCGACTTCGCCGGTGTACAGCTTCTTGGTAGCGGAGGCCAAGGCCAGTTCGACTGCACCGAACACGACATCACGCTCAACACTTTTCTCGCGCGAAATCGCGTCCACCAACATCAACAGTTCACGGTTCATTTTTTCTGACCTCCGAGTTCTTGCGCCTCATCCACGGTGACTCCACCGGTAGCCGGGGTTGCCTCCCGACTGCCTCGCCCTTTGAAACTCACAACCGGCACCAAACGCGCCTCGCGAATTTCGTCGAGCGTGAAACCCAATGCTTGCTCCACTTCAGACTCGGCAGCTTGACGCGCCGCAGCCTTCTTCAATGCTGTTTTGGAAGGGGGTTTGTTGGCCGCCTGCCCAGCTTTGCTCTTGGGGTCGACATCCTTGACCAGCACGATCTGCCAGGAAGGAGTCTCGCCCTCGGCGGTGGCAGGAACAGCCTCCAACACGCCTTTGTATTTCTTCCGCCCCTGGAAGGGCGACTTCAAAGTGATCTCGATGACTTCACCCTGGAAGCGTTCGAAATGCGCTGCGGTGCGCAAAGGACGATCCAGCCCCGGCGAGGACACCTCAAGCCGAGAGTAGTCGCAGTTGACCACCTCGAGGGCGTACTGCAACTGACGTGTGACCTTTTCGCAGTCATCGACGGTGATGAATTCACCCGGCAAATCGTACGATTGCTCAGGCAAACGGTCGATGTACACGCGCAACAAGCCATGCGAACTGCGTTCGCAGTCCACCAGTTCATAACCCAAGCCGGTTACGGTGTTTTCAACAACGGTTTGCCAAGTCATCCAATAAAAAGTCTCAAGCAAAAAAAATGGGCAGGAAAATCCGCCCATACGTGTCTGACACGTGACGTGCCACCCAGGAAATTTGGGTAGCCAATCCTGTATTTTAGCCTCAGAACCTGCCCGGATCAAGATCGGGCCCGGAATTTCTCTGAAAACGTCTCGTCGCATGCGAAAATCCGGGCCTCTTCTCGTTCACTGTCTGGAGACCTCATGGGATTTCTCGCCGGCAAACGCCTGTTGATCACAGGCCTGCTGTCCAACCGTTCGATCGCCTACGGCATTGCCAAGGCGTGCAAGCGCGAGGGTGCTGAACTGGCATTCAGCTACGTCGGAGAACGCTTCAAGGACCGCATCACCGAATTTGCCAAGGAATTCGAATCGGATCTGATTTTCGATTGCGACGTCAGCAGCGACGAGCAAATCGACGCCATGTTCGCCGAACTGGCCAAAACCTGGCCCAAGCTCGACGGCTTCGTTCACTCGATCGGTTTTGCCCCGCGTGAGGCCATTGCCGGCGATTTCCTGGAAGGCCTGTCGCGCGAGGGCTTCCGCGTGGCGCATGACATTTCCGCCTACAGCTTTCCAGCGATGGCCAAGGCGGCCCTACCCTATTTGAATGACCGCGCGGCCTTGCTGACGCTGTCGTACTTGGGCGCCGAACGCATTGTGCCGGCCTACAACACCATGGGCCTGGCCAAGGCGTCGCTGGAAGCCAGCGTGCGCTACACCGCCGCCAGCCTGGGCCCCAAGGGCATCCGCGTGAATGGCATTTCTGCGGGCCCGATCAAGACCTTGGCTGCATCCGGTATCAAGGGCTTCAGCAAGATCCTGGATGTGGTCGAGCAAAACGCGCCGCTGCGCCGCAATGTGACGATTGAAGACGTGGGCAACGTGGCCGCCTTCATGCTGTCTGACCTGGCTGCCGGCGTGACCGCTGAGATCACCTACGTCGACGGCGGCTTCAGCCACGTCATGGGCGGGGTCAGCGAAAGCGTCTGACCCACGCCTCGCAGTTGCAGCGTCACTGCTGCAACTGCAACTCTCCGCCCAGCGCATCAATGAGGTCCGGGATCAGCTTACTCATCTCGGTTGTGGCAATGGCGGCGTCGGCATCGAATGCCTCGTCCTTGCCTGGCTTGTGCCCCTCAAAGACCACATCAAGGAACGCCAGTTTCTTGAGCTGCATCGACTCGGTCAACACAAAAGAAACTCGCCCCTCCCAGGTCATGGCCAAACGGGTCGGCATCTTGCCGCTCACGATGTGCGCCTTGACTTCGTCGGTGTCGAGCAGGTGGCGTGCGTAGCGAACCACCGACTTCATTTCGTCCATGGATTTGAGCTCGCACTCACGGTCGATGGTGAAATAGCTGGGGGGCTCACCACTGGCCAACCACTCTTTCATGGCGACCGCAGCCGAGTCCTTGGTTTGCAGCAGCGATACGGCAAACCCGTCCAGTGATTTCACCAGGCTGGTGATGACATCTTCCGCGCGAGCTGAGCTGGAAGTATCGAGCATCAAGAGGTGACGCGCAGGATCAATCCAGACATGGATGGACGACTGCTTCGTGAAGGCCATGGGCAGCAACTCGAGTTCGGCCTGCTCTTTGAGCTCTTTGGTTTGCTTCTTCCCAGGCTTGCGGCCAGTTTCATCTTCGACCTTGCGCGCCAACTCTTCGGTTCGGCGCTTGACCACCGCCCCGGGCAACACGCGCTGCTCGACCTGGAGTTTGAGCAGATATTGCCCGCCAATGGACTCAACCAAAGGGGCGTGCTTGAGCCCACGCGGCTCAACCCAACCGACAGACTGCTTTTGCGTTGCCCCACAGGGAGCAAACCGCATTTTCTGCAAGCTCGATTCAATCACCGTCAAAGAAGCCTGCCATTCAGGCCCGATGCGGTAGACGACCATGTTCTTAAACACTGAGATCCTTCTTCGTCAACTTGCTTCGCTGCCCGACCCAGGCCGACAGCCCGTGGCGCGAAGAGCGTGGGAGTGTAGTGCTGAATTTTCCCTTTGGACGCGCAGCCCCAGCTAGCGCAAACACCGATTCATGCCCGGTCAGGTCTGCATCCAATCAAGAGGGCTGCGCACGCCACCACCACCCACCTTGAGAACGTGGGTGTAGATCATGGTGGTGCTGACATCAGCGTGCCCCAGGAGGTCTTGCACGGTGCGGATGTCGTAGCCGTTTTGCAAGAGATGGGTGGCGAAGCTGTGCCGCAGCGTGTGTGGCGTGGCAGGTTTGGCAACGTCAGCTCGCTGCAAAGCCTGCTTGAAATGCCGCTGAAACATCTGGTCTTGCATGTGGTGACGGCGCTCCGCCCCAGTTCGAGGATCTGTGCTGAGTGCGGACTGAGGAAACACCCAATACCACTGCCAACTGAGCCCCGCGTGAGGAAATTTTTGGGCCAGCGCATCGGGCATCCAAACCGGGCCCACGCCGGAGCGACGGTCGTTGACCCACATTTGCCTTACCTGCGCCAAATGAAGTTTGAGCGGCTTGATGAGCGCGTCAGGCAGCATGACTGCGCGATCTTTGGCGCCCTTGCCCTCGCGGATCACCAAGGTCTTGTGACCGAAGTCGACATCTTTGATGCGCAAACGCAGGGCTTCGGTGATTCGCATGCCCGTGCCATAGAGGAGCTTGCCCAACAGCAACTGCACCCCTTGCAACTCGTGAAGCACCACTTGGACTTCTTGAGGGGTGAGCACGGCCGGCAGCTTCTGAACCGCCTTGGGGCGAACAATTTCCTGCAGCCAAGGCAACTCTTGCCTCAGCACATGCCGGTAGAGAAAGAGGATGGCCGACAAAGCCTGCTTGTGTGTGGAGACTGAAACTTGCTTATTGGCCGCCAAGTGGGTCATGAATGACGACACTTCGTTGGGCCCCATTTCTTTGGGATGCCTTTTGCCATGAAAGAGGATGTACCGGCGAACCCAAAACACATACTGTTCCTCGGTGCGAAGGCTGTAATGGCGCAAGCGGATAGCGTGCCTGAGTTCGTCAAGCAACTTGGGTGCGTTGTGTTGAGCGGCTGCTGGCATGGCTGTGTCATTCGAATGCCGGAACTGTATATTTGTACAGCACTCGAAACTACCCCCAAGAGGGGGACCTCAGCGGCGCCAAGATGCACGCGAATGCAGCAAAATGAAGTACCAACGCCTTACTCTGGTTAGGGATCAACCGACGCAAGGCTTTCTGTGGTTGTCAGGGGGAATCATGTTCAAATTTTCAAATGCAAGCTTGATCCCTAACTTCTTTGTTACATCAACTTGATCCCTACATTGCAGTTAGGCTCTTCTCTTGCAACCGTCACACCCAGGTCGAAAGGTCGAACTTGCCAAAGAGCACTACTGGAAAATTTGCTTTCGTTCTTTGGCTTGTCGCCGCAATTGCACTTTTGACTTTTGCCTTCGTTCAACGCGCGATT
>NZ_DASUIN010000023.1:0-265650 GCF_036273115.1 Aquabacterium sp. | reverse complement strand
CGTTGCCATCGGTCAGAAGGCATCGTCGATCAAGAACGTCGTGCGCGCTCTGGAACAAGCTGGCGCCATGGAGTACACCATCGTCGTGGCCGCTTCGGCTTCTGACTCGGCTGCCATGCAGTTCGTGTCGGCCTACTCCGGTTGCGCCATGGGCGAATACTTCCGCGATCGCGGTCAAGACGCCCTGATCGTGTATGACGATCTGTCCAAGCAAGCTGTGGCCTATCGTCAAGTGTCGCTGCTGCTGCGCCGTCCTCCCGGCCGCGAAGCTTTCCCCGGCGACGTGTTCTACATCCACTCCCGCCTGCTGGAGCGTGCCGCTCGCGTGAACGCCGACTACGTCGAAGCCTTCACCAACGGCGAAGTGAAGGGCAAGACCGGTTCGCTGACCGCGCTGCCCATCATCGAAACCCAGGCTGGCGACGTTTCCGCTTTCGTTCCGACCAACGTGATTTCGATTACCGACGGTCAGATCTTCCTGGAAACCAACCTGTTCAACGCTGGTATCCGTCCTGCGATCAACGCCGGTATCTCGGTGTCTCGCGTGGGTGGTGCTGCTCAGACCAAGGTCATCAAGAGCCTGTCCGGCGGTATCCGTACCGACCTGGCCCAGTACCGTGAACTGGCTGCCTTCGCGCAGTTCGCTTCCGATCTGGACGCAGCGACCCGTAAGCAGCTGGACCGCGGTGCCCGCGTGACCGAACTGCTGAAGCAAGCTCAGTATCAACCTCTGTCGATCTCCCTGATGGGCGCAACTCTGTTTGCCGTCAACAAGGGCTTCATGGACGACGTGGACGTCAAGAAGGTTTTGGCTTTCGAAGCTGGTCTGCACCAGTTCCTGAAGACCAGCCACGCTGCGTTGCTCGCCAAGATCGAAGAGAAGAAGGCCCTGGACAAGGACGCCGAAGCTGAACTGCAATCGGCCATCGTCGCGTTCAAGAAGACCTTCGCCTAAAGGAGCGCACCATGGCCGTAGGCAAGGAAATACGCAACAAGATCAAGAGCGTCGAGAACACCAAGAAGATCACCAAGGCCATGGAAATGGTCGCGGCTTCGAAGATGCGCAAGGCGCAAGATCGCATGATTGCGGCTCGCCCCTACGCTGAAAAGGTGCGCAACATCACGGCGAACTTGGCCAAGGCCAATCCCGAGTACGTCCACCCCTTCATGCAGCAAAACGCTGATGGCAAGAAGGTGGGCATCATCGTGGTGAGCACAGACAAGGGTCTGTGCGGTGGTTTGAACACGAACGTCCTGCGCGCCGTGACCAACAAGCTCAAGGAGCTCGAAGGTCAGGGCGTCAAGGCTGACGTGGTCGCCATCGGCAACAAGGCCGCAGGCTTTTTCAACCGGATCGGTGCCAATGTCGTCGCGCAAGTGGTCGGCATGGGTGACACCCCCCACATGGAAAAGCTGATCGGCCCGGTCAAGGTGCTGCTCGACGCTTACGTCGCTGGCGAACTCAGCGCTGTCTACCTGTGCTTCACCCGCTTCATCAACACGATGAAGCAGGAGCCCTTGGTTGAGCAGCTGCTGCCTTTGAAGGCCAACGAGTTCGAAGGCGAAAAGACTCATGCATGGGAATACATCTATGAGCCTGACGCCAAGCTGGTGATCGACGAGCTGATGACCCGTTACGTTGAAGCGCTGGTTTACCAGGCTGTGGCAGAGAACATGGCTTCGGAGCAGTCGGCCCGCATGGTGGCCATGAAGGCCGCTACCGACAATGCCGGCAACGTGATCAAGGAACTGAAGCTGGTCTACAACAAGACCCGTCAAGCCGCGATCACTACCGAACTGTCCGAGATCGTTGCCGGTGCGGCAGCGGTCTGATCCGAAGATTTTGAATTGATTGAAGGAACGAAAAATGGCTGACACGCAACAAGCAGTGGGCAAGATCGTTCAGTGCATTGGCGCCGTGGTTGACGTGGAATTCCCACGTAACCAAATGCCCAAGGTGTACGACGCCCTCAAGATGGAAGGCTCCGCGCTGACCCTCGAAGTGCAACAGCTGCTGGGTGACGGCATCGTCCGTACCATTGCGCTGGGCTCGTCCGACGGCCTGCGCCGCGGCATGGTCGTGAGCAACACCAACGCCCCCATCACCGTGCCCGTGGGTCCTGCTACCCTGGGCCGCATCATGGACGTGCTGGGTAACCCCATCGACGAACGTGGCCCTGTGGACCAAGCGCAAACCGCTTCGATCCACCGCAAGGCTCCTGCGTACGACGAACTGTCTCCCTCGACCGAGCTGCTGGAAACCGGCATCAAGGTGATCGACTTGGTCTGCCCCTTCGCTAAGGGCGGTAAAGTGGGTCTGTTCGGTGGCGCCGGTGTGGGCAAGACCGTGAACATGATGGAACTCATCAACAACATCGCCAAGGCTCACTCGGGTCTGTCGGTGTTCGCTGGTGTGGGTGAACGTACCCGTGAAGGTAACGACTTCTATCACGAAATGTCTGATGCAGGCGTCGTGAAGCAAGACAACCTGATCGAGTCCAAAGTGGCGATGGTTTACGGCCAGATGAACGAGCCTCCTGGCAACCGTCTGCGCGTGGCGTTGACTGGTCTGACCATGGCTGAAGCCTTCCGTGACGAAGGTCGTGACGTGCTGTTCTTCGTGGACAACATCTACCGTTACACCCTGGCCGGTACCGAAGTGTCCGCTCTGCTGGGTCGTATGCCTTCCGCTGTGGGTTACCAACCTACCCTGGCTGAAGAAATGGGCCGTCTGCAAGAGCGTATTACCTCCACCAAGGTCGGTTCGATCACCTCGATCCAAGCCGTGTACGTGCCAGCCGATGACTTGACTGACCCATCGCCTGCCACCACCTTCGCTCACTTGGACTCCACCGTGGTGTTGTCTCGTGACATCGCTTCGCTGGGTATCTACCCCGCTGTGGATCCTCTGGACTCGACCTCGCGTCAGCTGGACCCCCACGTGGTTGGCGAAGAGCACTACCAAGTGGCCCGCGCCGTGCAAGGCACGCTGCAGCGCTACAAGGAACTGCGCGACATCATCGCCATTCTGGGTATGGACGAACTGGCTCCGGAAGACAAGCTGCTGGTGGCTCGCGCTCGTAAGATCCAGCGCTTCCTGTCGCAGCCTTTCCACGTCGCCGAAGTGTTCACTGGCGCTCCTGGCAAGTACGTGCCCCTGAAGGAAACCATCCGTGGTTTCAAGATGATTGTGAACGGCGAGTGCGACAGCCTGCCCGAGCAAGCCTTCTACATGGTCGGCACCATCGACGAGGCCTTCGAAAAGGCCAAGGCCCTGAACTAATCAGTGCCGGCGGATCGCGCTGCGTGCGGCGCGATCCGGTTTGCTTGACCTAACGAAAGAGCCCTATGTCCACCATTCACGTTGACGTCGTTTCGGCCGAAGAGTCCATCTTCTCGGGCGAAGCCACGCTGGTGTCGCTGCCTGGTGAAGTGGGTGAGCTTGGCATTCTGCCTCGCCACACTCCCTTGATCACACGCATCAAGCCCGGTGCCGTGCGCATCCAACGTGCTGACAACAACGAAGAGGAATTCGTCTTCGTGGCTGGCGGCATTCTGGAAGTGCAACCTCACTGTGTGACCGTGCTGGCCGACACCGCGATTCGCGGCGCCGATCTGGACGAAGCCAAGGCCAATGAAGCCAAGCGTTTGGCTGAAGAAGCCCTGCAGAACGCCAAGGGCGATCTGGATCTGGCCAAGGCCCAGAGCGAACTGGCTGTCATGGTTGCCCAACTGGCCGCCATCCAGCGTCTGCGCAAGAAGTAAATTTTCGAGTGCTGGCTCGTGTCACGAGCCGGGTTCGAAGCAAAAGCCCACGGCCTGTGTCGTGGGCTTTTTTCATTGTGATGCGCCTTGCCCCAATAGGCAGGCTTGTAGACTGTAGGCCTTGACCTTGCATTCGTCCCGGAGAGTGTCTTCAATGTCCACCGCGCGTACCGCTGCTTCCCCTCGTTCGACCCCAGCCGCAAGCGGCAAGGGCTCGGCTGCCCAAGCGCCAGCCAAGAACAAGGCCACCCAAAAGCTGACGAAAAAGGCGGCAAAGACGGAGACGAAGAAGGCAGTCGCCAAGCGCGCG
The DNA here is from genome assembly GCF_036273115.1 of Aquabacterium sp. Classification (GTDB taxonomy): domain Bacteria; phylum Pseudomonadota; class Gammaproteobacteria; order Burkholderiales; family Burkholderiaceae_C; genus Aquabacterium. The sequence goes on along the minus strand of NZ_DASUIN010000023.1, from coordinate 261,575 downwards.
GCGCCTTTGACCATTCAGGACTATCTGCAAAAGACATTGACCAGTCGCGTGTATGACGTGGCCATTGAGTCGCCCCTGGATGAGGCCAAGAATCTCTCGCGGCGGCTGGGGCACCACGTGTACCTCAAGCGCGAAGACAAGCAGCCGGTGTTCAGTTTCAAGCTGCGCGGGGCCTACAACAAGATGGCCAAGCTCAGTTCAGCACATCTGGCCAAGGGGGTGATTTGCGCTTCGGCGGGCAACCACGCGCAAGGCGTGGCGATGGGGGCGAAGCGCCTGGGCTGCCAGGCCACCATCGTGATGCCGACCACCACACCCCAGGTGAAGATCGATGCGGTGCGCGCCTTCGGGGGCGAGAACGTTCAGATCGTGTTGCACGGCGAAAGCTATTCCGATGCTGCGCTGCACGCCAAGGAACTGGAAAAGAAAAAGGGCATGACCTTTGTCCACCCATTCGATGACCCGGATGTCATCGCGGGGCAGGGCACCGTGGCCATGGAGATCTTGCGCCAGCACTCAGGCCCGATTGATGCGGTGTTCGTCGCCATTGGCGGCGGCGGGCTGATCAGCGGGGTGGCGGCTTACATCAAGGCCGTGCGCCCGGAGATCAAGGTGGTGGGCGTGCAGATGGCTGACTCTGACGCCATGGTGCGATCGGTGAAGGCCGGCAAACGCGTGACCTTGTCTGACGTGGGCTTGTTCTCGGACGGCACCGCCGTGAAGCTGGTGGGCGAAGAGACCCTGAGGTTGACGCGAGAGTTGGTGGACGACTATGTCATTGTCAGCACCGATGAGGTATGCGCGGCGATCAAGGACATCTATCAGGATACGCGTTCGATTGTCGAGCCTGCGGGGGCGCAAGGGGTGGCGGCGATCAAGCAATACGCTGAGCGGCACGGCGGCCAGGGCAAGACTTACATTGCCATCAACTGCGGCGCGAACATGAATTTCGATCGCTTGCGCTTTGTAGCCGAGCGTGCCGAGGTGGGTGAGCAGCGAGAGGCGCTGCTGGCGGTCACGATTCCGGAAGAGCGGGGGTCGTTCAAGCGCTTTTGTGAAACCATTGGCCCGCGTAGCGTAACCGAGTTCAACTACCGCATTTCCGATGAGAAGCAAGCCCATGTGTTCGTGGGCCTGACGACCAAGGAAAAGGGTGAGTCACGCAAGCTGGCGAAGCTGTTCGAACGCCAGGGTTTTGATACGGTGGACCTGACCCACGACGAATTGGCCAAGACCCATATTCGCCACATGGTCGGTGGTCGCTCGGCTTTGGCCGACGGCGAACGTCTGTACAGCTTCGTGTTTCCGGAGCGCCCGGGGGCCTTGATGGCCTTCCTGACGAGTCTGCCGCCGGGGTGGAACATCAGTCTGTTCCACTATCGAAACCAAGGCGCCGACTATGGGCGCATCCTGGTGGGCTTGCAAGTGCCGAAGGCCGAGACCAAGTCGATCAAGACCTTCCTGGACAAGTTGGGTTATGTCTACGTGGACGAGACCCGTAACCCCGTTTATCGCTTGTTCTTGCGCTGAACTCAGCGTGCGATCATCCCGCGCGGCGGGGTGGGCAGCGCGACGCCACCTGGCATCAGGCTGGGTGGGGGCGTGCCGGGTTGAAAGCCCGGGCTTGCACCCTCCGGTGCACCGTTGGCGGTCAAGCCGGCTACGGCTGGCAGCACGCCGGTGGCCGGTGGAGGCAAAGTGGGCAGATCCAGGGTGACGGCCGTTGGGCCATCGGCCGGGCCGATTTCAGCACCGCGTTGCGTCAGGCGTTTGATGACATGCGGAGCCTCGACCACATCGCCCACATGAAGGGCGCGTGGCGGCTTGCCATCGATGCTCACCAAGGCCACACCACTGTTGTCTTCGGGGTTTTTCGGCGCCACGACGCCAATGAGTTTGATGCGCCCGGCCAACATGGCGTTCTGCCCCATGTCGGGCGCAGCAGGGCCCGACGCTTTGGCAGGGCCTGCCAGAAGCTTGCGGGGGTCGCCCTTGCCGGCGTTGTCGAGTGACACGGCACTGGCATTGGCTGGAACCGCAGTGGGCTTGGCCAACCAACGCAGGCCCCAGAACGCCACACTGGCGGCGAAGGCGGCCCAAATGATGAGTGCAAGGATTCGTGATGCCATGGTGAGCCCATTATGATGGGAGAACACCGTGACTGAGGGGCGAAACAGCTAGGGGGACCCCGGGTAGATCCCCCATCCGAGCGCCTCCGCTGTCGGGCATGCTTGGCCTCCGTGGGTCAAAGGCCGCGTCAGCAGTCCTTTTGCAGCATTCATACGGACCGAAAATGAAACTGATTGTGAAATTTCCGCAAGTCGCCCGTGCGTCGGTGAAGGCCGTGCAGCGTGGCTTCACCTTGATCGAGTTGATGGTGGTGCTGGTCATCATTGGCCTGCTGGCCGCTTTGATCGTGCCCAATGTGCTGGACCGTGCCGACGATGCCCGAGTCACTGCCGCGAAGACCGATGTGGCGAATCTGATGCAGGCGCTCAAGCTCTACAAGCTTGACAACATGCGCTTCCCCACCAGTGAGCAGGGCTTGCAAGCTTTGGTGACCAAGCCGACCACTGGGCCGATCCCTCCCAATTGGAAGCCTTACCTGGAGAAGTTGCCCAACGACCCCTGGGGCCGTGGCTACCAGTACGTCAATCCTGGCGTGAAGGGCCCTGTCGATGTGTTCAGTTTTGGTGCAGACGGCCAAAGCGGTGGTGAAGGGCGGGATGCCGACATCGGTTCCTGGCAGTAAGTCACTGCGCCAGCGAGGGTTCACGCTGCTCGAATTGATGGTGGTGGTCGCGATGATCGCCATCACCACGGCAGTGGTGTCCTTGGCGATTCCTGATCCGTCGGTGACCCGATTGGAGCGGGAGGCCGCGCGCTTGATCGCGCAGCTGGAGGCTGCCCGCACCCAGGCGCGTACGGGGGCGATGACGGTGCTGTGGATACCGCAGCCCAATGGTCCGGAAGCCGATTACCAGTTCGTGGGTTTGCCGCCTGCTTTGTTGCCGTCTTTGAAATGGATGGAGCCGGAAGTGACCGCACGAGTCGTTGGGGGCAAGAGCATTGTGCTGGGCCCCGAGCCGGTCATCGGGCCGCAACAGGTGGAACTCACCCTGGGCGAGCAGCGCATCACAATCGGCACAGATGGTCTGGCGCCGTTCGATGTGGTTCTCCCGCAAGACGCTGAGGCGGGTGAGGGTTCGGGGGTGACCAGTGCGGTACGTTAAGCGCCGGTTGCCGCAAGGCATGACCCTGATCGAGGTGCTGGTGGCCCTGGCGGTGGTGGCCATGACGCTGTCTGCCGGCATCAAGGCGGCAGGCGGGCTGACGCTGAATGCGCAGCGCATGACTGACCTGACCTTGGCGCAGTGGTGTGCAGAAAATCATTTGACGGCTTTGCGTTTGACCAAAAGCTACCCGTCGGTGGGGGACAGCGACTTCACCTGTCAGCAGATGGGCCGGGAACTGCCGGGTCACATGGTGGTACGCCCTACGCCGAACATCAACTTTCGGCGTGTTGATACCCAGATCTTTGATGAAGACAAGCAGCCGATTGTGAGCTTGTCGACCATTCTGCCGAGGTTCTGATGGGGGGGCGTGCATTCAAGCTGGCTCAGACGGGCTTCACCCTCATCGAGGTGCTGGTGTCGCTGTTGATTCTGGCGGTGCTGTCGTCGGCCGCGTGGAAGGGAATGGACGCCATCACCAAGGCGCGAGAGGTGGCTGACGGCAAACTCAAGCAAACGCTGAGATTGCAGTCGGTTGTGACGCAGTGGGAGGCCGACTTGTCTGCCGTCATTGACACCGGAGTGGTGCCCGCGTGGCAGTTCGATGGAGCCAATGTGCGCATGACCCGTAAAACGGGCGCGGGGGCCCAGATGGTGGTCTGGTCGTTGCGCAATGGCCGTTGGTTGCGCTGGGCCAGTTCGGCGACCACCACCGTGGGCGAGTTGCAGCAGCAGTGGATGCGATCGTTCCAGTTGCAGGGAAAAGAGCCGGGCACCTTGGTCGCCGAGCCGGGGCTGGAGCAATGGCGGGTGTACTGCCACCGCAATGGCAACTGGTCGAACTGTCAGTCGTCGAACGACGTGGCTCAGGTGCGCCCGCCCGCCGGTGCGGCCTCAGGTGCCGCGGTCGCGACTCAGACCAAAGAAGTGCTGCCCCAGGCGATTCGGCTGGTCCTGACCTTGGGGCCCGACAGCGGCTTCTCGGGCGCGGTCACGCGCGATGTGATCATGCCGCCCCAACCGAATTGAGGAGGGGTTGAGATGAACACCTCGCGTTGCCCTGCTCGTCTGAATCGCCCATCGTGCCCTTCGGGACAGCGCGGGGCGGCCTTGTTGATGGCCATGGTCATTGTGACCCTGGTGGCGACTTTTTCGGCCTCGATGGTTTGGCAGCAGTGGCGTGCCGTGCAGATCGAGGCGGCCGAGCGGGTGCGCTCGCAGTCCGAGTGGGTGCTCATTGGGGCGCTCGACTGGGCGCGTCTGATCCTCAAGGAGGACAAACGCAACGGTGGGCCGGATCATCTGGGCGAGCCTTGGGCCATTCCCTTGGCCGAGGCGCGCTTGTCCAGCTTCCTGGCGACCGACAAGGACAACTCCGACGATGCTCCTGAAGCCTTCCTATCCGGTAAGGTGGAGGATGTGACGGCGCGCTATAACCTGCGCAACATCATCAACGATCAGCTGGATCTGGTGCCGGAGGAGTTGGCGGTGCTCAAGCGCCTGTGCGAGTTCTCCGGCTTGCCGGGCGCTCTGGCCGACACGCTGGCGCAGGCCTATCGCAAAGCGTTTCTGGCGGCACAGGGCGACGATCCGGCCGTGCTGGCCAAGCTGGGCGGGCCGGCGCAGCGTGCGGCAGCGCCGTTGTTGCCGCAAAGCATGGATCAGCTGACCTGGCTGGGCTTGGATGCGGGCACGGTCGAAAAGCTGCGGCCCTACCTGACTTTGTTGCCGGATCGAACGCAGGTCAATGTGAATACGGCGCCCAAGGAGGTCATCGCCTCGGTGATCGAAGGGTTTGATCTGGCGCGTGCGGCCCGCTTGGTACAGGCCAGGCAGCGCAATGCCTTCAAGGCCCCCGATGAGGTGCAGACCTTGTTGGGGGTGCAGAACCTGAATTTGACGCGGGTGACTGTGGCGTCAGACTTTTTCGAGGTGCGGGGGCGTTTGCGCTACGAAGACAATGTCATCGAGCAGCGCCATGTGGTGCAGCGAGTGGGCACTGACATGCAGGTACGCAGTCGGGTCCGCTTTGCCGGGGTGGATCGCCTCAATGAGGGCTCACCCCAGCCCTGATCCCCCCGTGAACATGGTGGGCGGGCGTTGTTTTGGCAAGTATCCGTACCTAAAAGCGCCCTATTTCCCCGCTCCTACAATCAGATTGCGCCTAAGCTAGGCGTGTACAACTGTCCTACGGGTATGAGCTTTCTCATCCTTCAACTGCCTGCGCGTTCGCGCCTGAGTGCCGACTTGCCCGAAAGCGAGTCGGCTGCGCCGTCGTCCGCGACCAAGGAATATGCCTACGTGCTCAGCACGGATGGGCAGGCGGTGACGCGGCATGGTCGTTGCGTGGCCAATATGCTGCCGCGCGCCGACATGGTCATTGCCGTCATGGCCCCCACCGATGTGAGTTGGCACCGCCTGGCGCTGCCCAAGGCGCCAGGGGCACGCTTGCGTGCGGCGCTGGCGGGCATGCTGGAAGATGCCCTGCTGGACGACCCTGACAATCTGCACTTTGCGGTCGAGCCAACCGGCCGTGCCGGACTCGATGCCTGGGTGGCGGTGTGTGACCATACCTGGCTGACCAGCCAGCTGATGGCGCTGGAAAAGGCCAAGATTCGTGTGCAGCGTGTGGTGCCGGCTGTGTGCCCTGATGAACCTGCCACCGCCTATTTCCATGAAGCCAATTGGGGTGGTGAGGCCGATGACGCCGGTGGCAACGATGTCTTGCTGACCTGGTCCACCATGGATGGCGTGGCGACTTGGCCTATCTCGGGCAGTCTGGCGCGAGCCCTGTTGCCCGAGCAGACACCTGAACAGATCCGATTTTTTGCCACGCCTGCTGTGGCGGCACCGGCCGAGCGTTGGCTGGGCCGTGTGGTGACCGTGCAGACGCAGGCCGAGCATTTGCTGCTGGCGGCCCGCTCGATGTGGAACCTGCTGCAATTCGACCTGACCCCGCAGAGCAAGGGCTGGTATGCCATCAGCGACCAATGGCGGCGCTTCATGGGCATTCAGTGGCGCCCTGTGCGTGTGGGCCTGGTAGCCTTGGCGGCTGCGCAACTGGTGGGCGTGAATCTGTGGGCCTGGCACCAGGGGCGCATGGTCAAGCAAAAGCGCGCTGAAATGGTGGCCGTGCTCAAGCAGGCGCACCCGCAAGTGCAGGCGGTGTTTGATGCCTATGCCCAGATGCAGAAAGAAACCGAACTGCTGCGTGCTTCTGCGGGGCAGGTCGGCGACAACGACCTGGAAAGCCTGATGGGGGCTGCAGCCACCGTCTGGCCGGCTGATCAGCCCTCGGCTTCCATCCAGTACGACGGCAACTCACTGACCCTGACGCCGCCTCGCACCTGGAGTCCGGCTGACATTGAACAGATCCGCGGGCGTTTGAGTGCTGCGGGCATCACCCTGGAGCCCGGGCCGGACGGGCGAGTCACCCTGCGTCGTGCGGCGCGTTCCTGATGGCTGAACCGACCCATGTCTGAACAACTTCAATCCCTGCGAGATCTCCAGCAAGCCTGGCAGGCCAAGTGGGCGGCCATGCCTGCGCGTGAGCGTCGCTTGGTTTCGGCTGCAGCCTGGCTGGGGGGCTTGGTGCTGCTGGTCATGTTGGGCATTCGGCCTGCCGTGAAGTCGCTGCAGGAAACTCCCCGCCAGCTCAATGAAGTCAACAGCCAACTCGAAGTGATGCGGCGTCAGGCGCAGGAGGTGCAGTCGCTGCGGCAGCGTCCTCCCGTGCCGCCTGTGCAGGCGGCTGCCGCGCTTCAGGCTGCCACCGAGCGTTTGGGGCAGGCCGGCCGCTTGATGATTCAAGGCGATCGGGCTACCCTGACTGCCAATGCCGTGTCGGGCGATGCGCTGGCCGGTTGGTTGGATGAAATTCGCGCCGCTGCGCGCGCCAAGCCGGTCGAAGTCTCCTTGACGCAGACCGAACCCGGGCGTTACTCCGGTACCGTGATCCTGGCTTTGGGGCCGGGGTCTGAAGGTCAATGAGACCGATAGGACCGACCATGGCAGTGCCCTCCTTTTTTTCACGCCGTCCCGCCTGGCTCAAGGGCGCGGGGGCGGTCACCACCCGCTGGCTCGAGTCCACGCTGGAGGTCGCGCGCTGGGAAAACATGCGCAAGGCCGGCAAGCGCTGGGGCAAGTGGGGCGCGGCATTGGGCGCCCTGGTCGGGGTGGTCTTGTTCGCGCCGGCTAGTTGGCTGGCTCAAGGTGTGGTCGAGCTGACGGGCGGCCGTTTGTTGCTGGCCGAGTCGCAAGGCACGGTCTGGCAGGGGGATGCCGTGGCCATCTTGACGGGCGGCCCTGGCAGCCGAGATGCCCGGGCTTTGCCGGGGCGCCTGGCCTGGCGCATCAAGCTCAAGACCTTTGGCGTGCGCGTGTCCTTGCAGCAAGATTGCTGTTTGCCGACTCCGGTGGTGCTGGACATCAAGCCCGGTTGGGGCCGTATTCGGGCGGAAATCAAGCTCAGCCCAGGAGGCCAGGAGGCCGAGTTGGCTTCCATGGGGGCCGTCGGGCACTGGCCTGCTGCCTGGTTGGGTGGCCTCGGCACCCCCTGGAATACCTTGCAGCTGGGGGGCTTGTTGCGCATGAACACCCGTGACCTGGCTGTGGAGTGGGTGCAAGGTCGTTTGCGGGTTGAAGGTCAGGCTGATCTGTCGCTCGATAACGTCTCGTCGCCCATTTCGACTTTGGATCGGCTGGGCTCTTACCGACTGGATTTGCTGGGCGATGCCCAGGGCCAGTTGCAACTGAATTTGACCACCCTGGATGGCTCGCTGCAATTGACGGGCCAAGGCACGGTGGGGCCGGGCGGCACGCGCTTTCGCGGGATGGCCACGGCCGTTGAGGCCGACCGGGGCGCCCTCGACAACCTCCTGAACATCATTGGTCGCCGTGCGGGTGATCACTCTGTCATTTCGATCGGATAAGTCATGAAGACCCATCCTTCCTTGTCTCGCACACGTGCCATCGCGCTGGCGACGGCCCTGGCTCTGACCTTTGGCCCCTCCGGCTTGTTGCCAGGCGTGGCGGGGCTCGCCATGGCGGCGCCCATCAAGAAGGCGCCCCCGAGTGTGACGCTGAACTTCGTCAATGCCGAGATCGAAGGTGTGTCGCGCGCGATGGCCGCCATCCTGGATCGCCAGATCATGGTCGACCCCCGGGTGAAGGGCACGATCACGCTGTACAGCGAACAACCTCTGACGCCGCGCGAGGCTTATCTGAACTTCCTGTCGGCCTTGCGGGGCCAGGGCTTCAGCGTGGTCGAGGTGGCGGGCATGCTCAAGGTCGTGCCTGAGGCTGAAGCCAAGTTGCAGACGGGCACCGTGGACGTGGGCAATGTGACCAAGTCGGGTGACCAGATCATCACGCAGATTTTCCGTCTGCAATATGAAAGCGCCAACAACCTGGTGGCGGTGCTGCGGCCCTTGATCAGCCCCAACAACACCATCAATGCCAACACGGGCACCAACACGCTGGTGATCACCGACTACGCCGACAACCTCAAGCGCATGGGGCAGATGATTGCCGCGTTGGACGTGCCGTCGGCCACCGACATGGAGGCGATTCCGCTGCAGTACGCGATTGCCTCTGACCTGGCGCCCGTGGTGCAGAAGCTGGCTGACGGCGGCGCCGCAGCCGGGGCGCCGGGCGCTGCGGTGGGTATGCCCACTCAGGTCATGGCTGACCCGCGTACCAACACCCTGATGGTGCGCGCTCCGAACGCGGGCCGCATGGCCATGGTTCGCAACCTGGTGCAGCGTCTTGACAAGCCTGGTACCAGCGGTCTGGGCGGTAGCGGCATTCATGTGGTCTACCTGAAGAATGCGGATGCCGTGAAGCTGGCGCAAGTGCTGCGCGCAGCCTTCCCCGGTGCAGGTGGCGGTAGCAATGCATCTGGCGGAGGGGCTTCGGCCAGCCCTGTGCAGTCGGGCATGTCGCCCCAGATGGCGGGACTGAACCAGGCTGCGGCTGGGGGGGCGAGCGCCCAGGCGACCGCGCCTGTGGGCGCCTCAGCCCAGCCTTCAACCGGCGGCTTCATTCAAGCCGACCCCAGCACCAACTCGCTGGTGATCACGGCCACCGATGCCCTGTACAAGCAGCTGCGGGCGGTGATCGACCAGTTGGACGGTCGTCGGGCGCAGATCTACATCGAGGCCATGATCGTTCAGGTGGACGAAAGCAAGCTGGCGCAGGCGGGCTTCCAATGGGCGGGGGCCGCTGGCACGAACAACATCGTGGGCGCGGGCACCAATCTGTCGACCAGCACCAGTGGCACCACCATTCCCGGCTTGTTCAGTCTGGCCGCAGCACAGAAGACGGTGCTGGGCGGTTTGGGTGGCTTGAACGTCGGTTTCCTGCACAAGATGTCGGATGGCACCTATAACCTGGGTGCCTTGGCGACCTTCCTGGAAAACAACGCTGGCGGCAACGTCTTGTCCAAGCCCAACATGATTGCGCTGGACAACGAAGAGGCCAAGATCGTGGTCGGTCAGAACGTGCCCTTCGTGACGGGGTCGTACACCAATGGCGCCACCTCGGGTTCCGGTTCGGTGAACCCCTTCACCACGGTCGAGCGCAAGGACGTGGGCTTGACCCTGCGTGTGCGCCCCCAGGTGGGTGAGGGCGGCACGGTGCGAATGACCGTGTACCAGGAAAACTCGTCTGTGGACGCGACGAGCAAGTCGTCCAACTCGGGCCTGACCACCAACAAGAGTTCGATCGAGACCACCGTGGTGATCGACGACGGCCAGACCCTGGTCCTCGGCGGCTTGCTGTCTGATGCCTACAGCGATGGTGATTCGCAAGTGCCGGTGCTGGGCGACATCCCGGTGCTGGGTAACCTGTTCAAGAGCCGTTCGCGTGAGCGTGCCAAGAAGAACCTGATGGTGTTCTTGCGTCCGGTGGTGATGCGCTCGCAAGAGGACAGCAATAACCTGACGGTCGACCGTTATGAGTTCATGCGCCAGCGTCAATCGGAGTCCAAGCCCGACAAGAGCATCGTGATGCCGATCAATGAGGTGCCGATGCTGGAGCCGTTGCAGAACACATCGCAGCGCCCCGCGCCCAATGTGGTGCAGCCCCTGGATGACCCCAACGCGTCGCCCACGATCGTGATGCCGCGTGACTCGGGCTTTGGCGGCAAGTTGGCTCCGCAGCCCAAGGCCGGTGGTGTGCAATGAGTGCGCGTCACCCATTGCCGTACGCCTTTGCCAGGGCGAATGGCTTGTTGCTGGAGCATGAGAACGAGCGGGCCACTTTGTGGGCCAGCCACAAAGTGTCGCCTTCGGCCCTCTCGGAGGTGATGCGCACTTATGTAGTCAACGCCATCGAGAGCGAGCCAGAAGAGGCCTTGTCGCAACGCATCGCCGCAGCCTACGCCGGCGGCGAAGGCAGTGCGGCGGCGGTGGTGGGTGAAGTAGAAAGCGCGGTCGACCTGTCGCGCATGATGCAGGACCTTCCAGCTGTGGAAGACTTGCTGGAGTCGGCCAACGACGCCCCCATCATCCGGATGTTGAACGCCTTGCTGACGCAGGCTGCCAAAGACGGCGCCTCTGACATTCACATCGAACCCTATGAGCGTGCCTCGGCCGTGCGTTTTCGGGTCGACGGCACTTTGCGCGAAGTGGTGCAGCCCAACAAGGCCTTGCACGCCGCCCTGATCTCGCGTCTGAAGATCATGGCCGAACTCGATATTTCCGAAAAACGTTTGCCGCAAGATGGCCGCATCAGTTTGCGCATTGGTGGTCGCGCGGTGGATGTGCGGGTGTCGACCCTGCCATCGGCGCACGGCGAACGGGCTGTGCTGCGTATTCTGGACAAGGGCGACGCCAACAAGTTCACCCTTGAGTCGCTGGGCATGAGCGGCGATGCGCTGGACAAGTTCAAGCGCCTGCTGCGTCAGCCACACGGGATCGTGTTGGTCACGGGCCCTACCGGCTCGGGTAAGACCACCACCCTGTACGCCGGCTTGAGCACGGTGGATGCCACCACCACCAATGTGCTGACCGTGGAAGACCCGGTCGAATACGAATTGCCTGGCATTGGCCAGACCCAGGTCAACGCCAAGATCGAGTTGACCTTTGCGAAGGCGCTGCGCGCCATCCTGCGGCAAGACCCGGACGTCATCATGATTGGTGAAATCCGTGACCTGGAAACCGCCCAGATCGCCGTTCAGGCGTCTTTGACGGGTCACTTGGTGCTGGCGACTTTGCACACCAATGACGCCCCCAGTGCGGTTACGCGCTTGACCGACATGGGGATCGAGCCCTTCCTGCTGTCGTCGTCCTTGTTGGGCGTGCTGGGCCAGCGTCTGGTGCGCAAACTGTGCGTGCACTGCAAGCGTCAGGACGATGCGGGTCGTTGGCACCCGGTAGGCTGCCCCGAGTGCGGCATGTCGGGCTACAAGGGGCGTACGGGTGTGTATGAACTCATGGTGGCCGATGACCAGATTCGCGCTTTGATCCACGCCGAAGCGGCCGAGTCGAAGTTGCTTGAGCACGCGCAGTCGAAGGGCATGAAGACCATGCGCGAAGACGGTGACCGACTGGTGGCCGAGGGCGTGACGTCGCTGGAAGAAGTCTTGCGGGTGACCCGCGAATAAGGCCGCTGCACCATGCCCGCCTTTCGATTTGAAGCCCTGGATGCTGCCGGCAAGACCGTGACCGGCTTGGTGGACGCGGACAATGCCAAAGCCGCGCGAGCCCAGCTGCGCACGCAGCAGTTGGTGCCCCTGAAGGTCGATGCTGTGGTGGCCGAGGCCGAGCGTCAGTCCACCGTTCTGTTTGCCCCGCGGGTGTTCAATGCCTCGGCGCTGGCCATCTGGACGCGCCAACTCAGTGGCCTGGTGGTGGCGGGCTTGCCGCTGGAGCGGGCCCTGACTGCTTTGGCCGATGAGGCCGAAGATCCCAAGCAGCGTGAGCTCGTGGCCCACCTGCGTGCCGAGGTCAATGCGGGCTCGCCATTCGCGCGCGCCCTGGCCAGTTCGCCGCGTGAGTTTGACGAGGTGTACTGCGGCGTGGTGGCGGCGGGGGAGCAGAGTGGTCAGTTGGGTGGCGTGCTGGAAAAGCTGGCCACTGATCTGGAAGAGCAGCAGGCCTTGAAATCCAAGCTGATTGGTGCCACCTTGTACCCGGCCATTGTGTCGGTGTTTGCGGTGCTGATCGTGGTGGCCTTGCTGGTGTTCGTGGTGCCGCAGGTGGCACAGGTGTTCACCAGCAGCAAGCATGCTTTGCCCATGCTCACTCAGGTCATGTTGGCTTTGAGCGCTTTCATGCGCAACTGGGGCTGGTTGCTGGCCTTGGTGCTGGTGGGCGGTTTCAGTGGTCTGATGCTGGCGCGCCGCAATGAAGACTTCCGCATCAAGTTCGATGCCTTCTGGCTGGAGTTGCCCTTGCTGGGGCGGCTCGCACGTGGTTACAACGCGGCGCGCTTTGCCGGCACCTTGGCCATGCTGGCGGGCTCGGGAGTGCCCATTCTGAAAGCCCTGCAGGCCGCGGCCGAAACCCTCTCCAATCGGGCCATGCGGGCCGATGCGATGGACGCACTGGTGCAGGTGCGCGAGGGGGCGCCACTGGCCTCGGCCTTGGCTGCCAAGAAGCGCTTTCCGGGGCTGCTCTCGATGTTTGCCCGCCTGGGTGAACAAACCGGCCAGTTGCCGGTGATGTTGCAGCGAGCTGCCAATCAGCTCAGCACCGAGGTGCAGCGCAAGGCCTTGGCCATCGCGACGATTCTGGAGCCCTTGCTGATCGTCGTCATGGGCTTGTTGGTCATGCTGATCGTGATGTCGGTCATGTTGCCGATCATGCAGATGAACACCTGGGTCAAGTGACCGGAGGCAGGCTCTGGAGCAGGGCCTGCAGCAACTCCTCTGACTGGAATGGCTTGTGCAGGACGGGCACATCGCTGTGCTGCAGCTGGCGCAGAGGCTCGGCGCCTGTGTCGCCAGTGATGACCACGGCCGGCAAATTCGCGTGGTGCTGGCGCGCGAGGCTGATGGCCTGCAAGCCATCGCCATCACGCAAGCGGTGATCGGTCAGCAGCAGGTCCACGGACATCACGCGTTGCAGGACTTCCTCGAGGTCTTCCAGCGAGGCGGCCACGCTCACGAAAGCGCCCCATTCACGCAGGCGCTCACGCAGTGCGTGGCGCAGGGTGTCATCGTCATCGAGCACGATGATGTGGTGGTCTTCCAGCGGTCGGGCTGAAGCGGCGCTTGTGCTGGATGCAAACGAACTCGTCGCCATGGTTGCGGCAGTGGCTGGTACGCGAATGCTGAAGCACGAGCCATGCCCCACACGCGAGCTCAGGCTCACGTCGATATGCAATAGCTTGGCTGCGCGCTGCACGATGGCCAGCCCCAAGCCCAGACCCTTGGCGCGGTTGCGCTCAGGGTTGTCGAGTTGAACGAAGTCCTGGAAGATGCGTTGCTGGTCTTGTGGGGCAATGCCGGTGCCTGTGTCCCAGACCTGAATCAGCCAGTCAGATCCGCGTCGGCGCACCCCGACCAGCACGCCGCCTTGTCGGGTGTAGCGCAGCGCGTTGCCCACCAGGTTGCGCACCATCTGTTCGAGCAGCACCGGGTCACTGTGGGCAAATGCGTGGGGGGCGTGCACCTTCAGGGTGAGACCTTTGGCCTGCGCGGCGGCCTGTTCATGACTTTGAATGCGCTCGAGCATGGCGCGCAGATCGACTGCTTGCAGATGCGGTTTGATGGCGCCGGCTTCCAGTCGAGACAGGTCGAGCAAGCCGTTGAGCAAGCCTTCCATGGCTTGCACGGAATCGCACAGTCGCAGGGTCATGTCCTGCAGGGGGCTGCCTTGCAGGCGGTCTCGCAACAGGCCGGATAGCAGCCCGACCGCGGCCACCGGTTGGCGCAGATCATGGCTGGCGGCGGCCAGGAAGTGTCCTTTGGCGGCGTTGGCCGCAGACAGCTCTTGTGTGCGTTCCTCTACTTTGGCTTCCAGCTGCACATTCAGCTCTTCAGCCTGGTTGGTGGCTTCCACAAAGCGGTGCATCAGCACCAGACCGTAGCTGGCCAGGGTGATGGGCGAGGCCAGTGGGAGCCAGTAGCTGTGCACCACTGAAATGCTGCCGACCAGTCGCAGGTAATCGTGGAACCCGGCCACCAGCGACACGGCAATGCCCAGCACCATGCCGATGGCTGACCAGCGGCTGAAGCGCTTGTGCAGTTGCAACAGCAGGGCCAGGGAGGGCAGCATCAGCAACAGCAGGCCGGGGTAGAGCACGGCGCGCACTTCGGCCAGGTAGCCTTGCTGGGCCGCCAGCCCGGCGGCCAGCGGGTAGCCAATCTGAACGACCCACAGGAAGCGGGTCAGCATGGCGTGGCGCTTGTCGGCAATGGCCATGGCAAACCAACCCAGCAGCACGGTGGCGGTGGTCTGGGCGGTGAAGTACAGCCAGGCACTGAGCGTGGCCGGCAAGGTTGGGCCGTGCACGATGTAGTACGTGCAGTTGCGAACCGACACGACCACGCACAGCAGGCCCAGAGCCCCCATGGCGACTTCGCTGCGGCGGCGTAGCCAGATCACGATCAGGAAGGTGGCGAAAGCGGCGGCCACCACGTTGATCATCAGCGGCAGTTGCTGTGACAGCAAGGCTTGCACGGTGTAGCCCATGACCAGGTCGTCTGCCGGCCCAATGACGGGTTGTGACAGGCCGCCGAGGCTGCCGTAGCGCACTTCGATGTCGAGCCGGTTGTCGCCTGTCTGCAGCAGATCCGGCGAGAAGCGGGCCATGTAGCTCATCGGGCGCCCGGTGGGCTCTTCACCTGGCAGGTCGCTGTGGATCAGGTGGCCGTTGAGCCAGATGCGGTGCTGGAAGCTCAGGCGGTCGATGCGCACGGCCCACACCGTGCTGGCCGTGCGGTGTGGGGCTTCCTTGAGTTGGAAGTGGCTTTCGTAACGGGCAATGCCTTTGCTGGCGATCTGGCGTGCTGCCCAGGTGTCGGGCAGGGTGACGGTTTGCCAGTCGCTGCCGGGGTCGGTCGCGTTGGGCAGCATGCGAAACCGCTGTTCGCCCCACTGCACTGAAGGGTGGCTGGTTTGGCCGGAGGAGCCCGAAAACAGCCCCCAGATCAGCAAGGTCAGCACGGTGGCTGCGGCAATCCATCCCAACACGGCCAGCGCATGACGCTGCAAACGGCTGTGTTTGCCCATGCCGAGCGGCAAGGGCAAGGAGGTGGTGCGCGACAACATGGAATCCCTCTTTAGTTTGAGGCGAAATTGTCCCCCTTTCGAGGGGGGATGCAAGTTGGGGGGTGGCGCTCGTTTCGGGGGCTGCAGGCGCTAGGATGTGACCGAATGTTGCCGGCGCGTGCTGGTTGTTGGCGTTGGATGAAACTGCTACTGATTGATGACCATGCCCTTTTTCGGGAGGGTTTGAGTCTGCTGATTGCGAGTCGCCTGTTTCCGGGCGGGCAGCCAGCCCAGGTGCTGGAGGCGGCCAGCCTGCCTGATGCGGCGCCTTTGCTGCAGGCTCACGCCGATGTGGATCTGGCCCTGCTTGATCTCGGTCTGGGAGCCCATCAAGGGTTGGACACCTTGGTGGCCTGGCGTGCCTTGGCGCCCGAGGTGCCGGTGGTGGTGCTGTCGGCCGACGATCGACACGAGGTCATTCTGGCGGCCATCGATGGTGGCGCGGCGGGTTTCATCCCGAAAACCGTGCAATCGAAGGTGATGCAGTCGGCGCTGGAGCATGTGTTGGCTGGTGGGGTGTATCTGCCCGAGTTGCCTGAGCGCGCCGGGTGCGAAAGGGCCGACGGCTGGGGGTTTTCCGATCGGCAAGCCGACGTATTGAGGCTGTTGGTGGAGGGGAAACCCAACAAGGAAATCTGTCGGCGACTTGATTTGTCTGAGTCGACCGTCAAGACTCATTTGGCTGCGATTTTCCGCAAGCTGGGGGTCAACAGCCGGACGCAGGCTGTGGTGGCGGTGGCGCAGTCGGGGTGGAGTTTGCGCGCCCTGGGCGCGGCTGAGCGGTGAGCTCGACAGGGCCGTGAGCCTGAGGCCACCGGGGGCATTCCGGTGGCTAGGCGAAACGATTAGGCCAAATGGCTGATGGCCAGAAGGCCCGGCTCGGCGTATGCTCAGGAAAGTTTTCGAACGCTGTCATCACTGCGGGCCATGGTCTCTTCGATCATGGCCCGTAATTTTTCTGCGCGGAATGGCTTGTGCAGCACCGGCACGCCGCTCTGGGCGAGCATGTGCAGTTGTTCGGGTGAGGTGTCGCCTGTGACGATGACGGCGGGCAACGTGGGTTGAGACTGGCGCAGCATGTGGATGATCTCTCGGCCTGTGCCGTCGCCCAGACGGTGGTCCGAGATGACCAGGTCCCAGGTCTGCTGCCCTTGCTGCCGCAGCCAGCTTAAACCAGGGCCTGCAGTGACGCAGGCGCCCCAAGATAGCAGGATGTTGGTCAGCGCGTCACGGATGGCCTGATCGTCTTCGACGATCAGCACCTTCATGCCCACCCAGGGTTGGTGTCGGTCAATTTGCGGGGGGTGTGGCTGCGGGTGCGGCTGTGGGGCCAAGTTCGGCCGGGAGCCGCTGTGCGGCGAGGTCGGCACCCAGACGCTGAAGCACGAGCCTCTGCCTGGGCGGGAGGCCACCTGGACGGGATGTTCCAGCAACTGCGTGGCACGTTTGACAATCGCCAGCCCCAGACCCAGTCCGCGTTGACGACCCTTGGCTGGGGGCGAGAGTTGAACAAATTCCTCGAAGATCCGGGCCTGATCCTGGGGGGGAATGCCCGAGCCGGTGTCCCAGACTTGAATCAGCAGGTGCTCACCCCGCTTGCGTACGCCCACCAGAATGCCGCCGCGCTCGGTATGGCGTACCGCGTTGCCCACCAGATTGCGCAGGATCTGTTCCAGCAAGATCGGGTCGGTCCAGGCTGTGGCATTGGTGGTTCGCACACGCAGCACCAGACCCTTGTGGTGCGCCGATTCGGCTTCGTGGCTCGCAATCGAATCCAGCAAAGGCTGTAGGCGAACCTCCTGACGGTTGATCTCCACCGTGCCGGAGTCGAGGCGAGACAGGTCCAGCAGTCCTTTGAGCAGTGACTCCATGGATACGACCGCGCGGGTCAGCCGCTGGGTCAGGCCACGCAGTTGCGGGTCGCTGAGCCGTTCGTGTAGCAAGTCGGTGATCAGTCCGATGGCCGACACCGGCTGCCGCAGGTCATGGCTGGCCGCCGCCAGGAAGTGGCTCTTGGCCGCGTTGGCCGCGGCCAGCTCGCAGGTGCGCTCCTGCACCTTCTGCTCGAGCGTGGCGTTGAGTTGTTCGATGTCGTTGAAGGCTTGCACGACGCGGTTCATCAGCATCATGGTGAAGCCAGGCAAGGTCAGTGGCACGGTCCACGGCATCCAGTAGCTGTGGTCGACCAGTCCGAGTGCGCGGATCCAGACGAAGTCGTGTACGGCCGACACCAGGGCCACGGCAAAGCCCGCGAGCAGAAGCAGCAGCGAGCGCATCTGCGATTGCCGACACAGTTGGGTCAGGATCCACAAGGAGGGCAGTGCCATGACGTGAAGGATGGGCGGCGCCACCGCGCGGGCCAGTTCGAGGTTCGAGTCGAACCACAGTGTCAGCAGGGCACCCGACGGAATCAGTACGGTTGCAGCCCATAAGGCGCGTTCGAACCAGGGTAGGCGGCGTTTGGCAATGGCCAAGGCAAACCAGCCCAGCAAGGTCGAGCTGAGGGTGTGCGCCACCAGATGCAGCCAGCTGGTCAGCCCCGGGGGAATGCCCAGATCGCCGGTGATGTAGTAGCTGCAGTTGCGTACCGAGACCACCAGATAAAGCAGGCCGAACAGGCCGGCTGCCGTTTCCTGGCGGCGCTGCCACCACAGCAGCATCACGAAGGTGGCAAAGGCCATGCTGCACAGATTCAGTCCGAGCGGCAGGTACTGGGTCAGGATGACGTGCCATAGGTAGCTGGGCTGCAGGGTGGCTTTGGGGGCCAGTTCGGGCATGGACAGCCCCCCGTGCAGGATGCAACGTACCTGGATGTCGAGCACGTTCGTGCCGCTTTGCAGGGTGCCTGCGGGAATGTCAAGGAGGTCGGGGGCGGGTTCACCCAGCCAGCCATCTTGGGACAGCGTGCTGTGAATGCGACGTTGGTTGAGCAGGACGTCGTGCGCAGAGCACAGGCGATCGATGCGCAGGGACCAAGGGCGCGCGTGACTGTCCGTTGCGGCCGACTCGCTCAAATCGAAAGTGAGTCGATAGAGGCCGGAGCCGACGGGCGGCAGTTTGTGGGCCTTCCAGGAGTCGGGCAGGGTGACGGGCGTGCTGTCACCGTTTTCGGTTGGCGCAAGGCGCTCCGCAGTTTGCCAGGTGACTTGCTTGTCAGAGTAGAACGGGCGCTGGGCCAGATGGGTGCCCCAGATGCCCAAAGCCAGAAAGGCCAGCAGGGTCATCCAGGCGCCCCAACCGCTGGATGTGGGCGCTTGTGGCGGCACCGACTTCGGGGAAGAGTCAGAGGGAAACAGCATCAAGTCGGCAAATCTCGGCAGGCGTGTGATTGTGCGCACAAGGGGCGCGGGTCTACGGGACCTTGCGCTGGCACGCCCCTTGCGAATCAGCGATAAAGGGGGAGATGTCGCCCTTGTTTCAGGGGTCGAGTCTGCACTATTTTGCTGCAATGAATTTCGGACATCTTGCCCATGCGGAGGTTCAACATGAGCAGTGGTTGTGATCTGGTTCTGGTTCGTGACGACGACATGCGCGGGCGCATCCCGATTGCGCACATGCGACATGTCTACCGAGTCGACGAGGTGGAAAAGCGGCTGGGCAAACTGCCGACGCGTGACCACGAATCGCTGCGGGCGACCTACGAGCGCATGCTGGACAAGGGCCCCGAGCGGTTCCAGGTCAAGCCCTCGGGCCTGCCAGCCATGGCGCACCTTTACGACGAGTTGCCCAACTTCCACGAAGTACTGGACGACCTCAAACGCCAGTTGGCCCTGTGCGCCGACAGCCGCGACGCGCTGGAAATCACGCCCATGTTGTTGCTGGGACCCCCCGGGGTGGGCAAGACGCACTTTGCGCGCGAAATCGCGCAGTTGCTCGGCACCGGCATGGGTTTCGTGTCCATGAGTTCGCTCACCGCGGGCTGGGTGCTGTCGGGCGCCTCCAGTCAATGGAAAGGGGCGCGACCCGGCAAGGTGTTTGAAACCCTGGTGGATGGCCAATACGCCAACCCGGTCATGGTGGTCGATGAAATCGACAAGACCGGTGGCGAACATGCCTATGACCCCCTGGGCTCGCTGTACAGCCTCCTGGAGCATGACACCGCGCACGCTTTCATTGACGAATTTGCCGAAGTGCCGATTGACGCCAGCCAGGTCATCTGGGTGGCCACGGCCAACGATGCGCGCGGCATTCCCGACCCCATTCTCAACCGGATGAATGTGTTTGACATCGAGATGCCCGATGCCGAGGCCTCGCGCAAGATCGCCAGCAAGCTGTACCGCAGCATTCGCGCCGATCACGACTGGGGGCAGCGCTTCGAGCCCGACCTGTGTGAGGAGGTGCTCGACGCCATGAGTCACTGCGCGCCACGCGAGATGCGGCGCGCTTTGATGACGGCCTTTGGCAACGCCAAGCTCGATGGTCGGGGGCAACTCGAAGTGCGTGACCTGCCGGACCCGCAAGCGCGCCGCAAGCCCATGGGGTTCGTGCAATGATGTGAGCCTGTTTGTTTCGCAGGTTCCCTGTCATGCCGGCCAGTCTGTCCGGGCAGTTGGTCGTGGCGATTTCGTCGCGCGCCCTGTTCGACTTCGAAGAAGAAAACCAGTTGTTTGAAGGCGCCGATGACCGCGCCTACATGCGCTACCAGCTCGACCACGTCGATGTGCCTGCGCGGCCCGGTGTGGCCTTTTCGCTGGTGCGCAAGTTGCTGGCTTTCAACCAAGGTGGCCGTCAGCGGGTGGAGGTGGTGATCTTGTCGCGCAACGACCCCGTTTCGGGCATGCGCGTGTTTCGCTCGGCCAAGCATTACGGCCTGCCCATCGAGCGCGGGGTGTTCACCCGTGGACAAAGCCCGTGGCGCTATTTGCGGCCCTTGCAAGCGCACTTGTTCCTGTCGGCCAACGAAGCCGATGTGCGTTCGACCTTGCAGGCCGGTGTGCCGGCGGCGCGTGTCTTGCCCCATGCCGCACGCGCGGGCGACGCCCATCCCGATGAGGTCCGCATTGCCTTCGACGGCGACGCCGTGCTGTTTTCCGATGAGGCCGAACGCATCTACCAGGCCGACGGGCTTGATGCCTTCCAGCGTCATGAGGTTGAGCGTGCAGCCAAGCCCCTGGCGGCCGGGCCGTTCAAGCCCTTGTTGCAAGCCCTGCACGAGTTGCAGCAACACGACCCGGCTGACGGCGCCAGCGGCATGCGCATTCGTACCGCGCTGGTCACCGCCCGAGGCGCCCCGGCGCATGAGCGCGCCATCCGAACCCTGATGGACTGGGGCATTGACGTGCACGAAGCACTGTTCCTGGGTGGCTTGCCCAAGGGCGAGTTCTTGCGCGAGTTCGAGCCCGATTTCTTCTTCGACGACCAGACCGGGCATGTCGAAAATGCGGCCCCACACGTGCCCGCTGGGCATGTGGCTGCAGGCGTCACCAACACGGAGACTTGAGTCATGAGTCACGATGCGGGCACAGACCTGGGCGACTTCTTTGCCCTGCCACCGTTCAAGGCCGACGAAGCCCTGATGGGTTTGCGCCGCCAATTGCGCGACCTGAAGTTGTCCGAAAAAAGCGGCAGCAACCCAATTCGCTTCGATTGGCGAGGCCTCCCTGTGGTGGAGTTGGCTTTGGTTGCAGAGGGTGGGCCCGCCATCGCCGTGAACTGGGTGGAGCAGCCGTCTCAAAGGCCGCAGTGGCGCCAGAGCGCGCTCAAAAGCAGTGCCGATGTACGGCGCTGGTTCGACGAGGCCAAGCGCCGCATGGCCCGTTGGGGCGACGACGATTGAGGGCTTCAGGCTGGTGAGGCGCCAGCACCTGGATCACCAGCGCTTGGGTGTGTCTCAGTCTCGGCGCATCTTGGCGCGAAACAGCTCGGCAATGCTGACTTCTCGCTGGCCCGGGATCAGTTCGAACGACTCTCCCGCCGCCAAGGTGCCTGGCTCACGCACGGCCAGGTAAAAGCCGCAGTAACCAGATTGCGCCATCATCTTGACGGCTTGTTTGAACCCCATCACGGCCTCGAATTTGTAGCAGGGGCGGCGTGGTTCGCTGATGGCCAAGGTGCAGTCCGGGAATTTCAGCACGTCGCCCACATAGGCGTTCGATTCCAGCAGGCCCGTGATCGTGAGGTTCTCGCCCAGCATGCCGTAGGGCAGCGGTTCACCCCATTCCTGCGCTTTGGCCTGGCTGCGCACCGTCTGCCAGAACGCGTAGTGCTCATGGGGGTAGGCGTACACCGCCTTGCTCAGGCCGCCATGCACGGTCAGATCAGATTGCTCGTCGCCTTCCAGGCCCAGCGGCCGCACCGCAATGCGGCGCGGATCGGCCGGGCTGCTGACGGCGCGCTTGCCGATGCCCGTCATGATGCGTCGATCCTGAATCGTCATGGCCTGCACCGTGGCGGTGTTGATGGACAGCAGTTGGCGGGCGATCGACATGAGGCATTCGGGCAGACAAGGGGGCTTGCAGCATAGCAAGCCTAAGCGGCCTGCCGATCAAACCGGTCGCGACATCAGGGCTTGATGCGCTGCCAGACTGGTTGTGCCTTGCCCACGATGCCTTGCGCAATCGGCCATTGCAGCCAGGTCACCAGCAATTTGCCCGCCGAATGCCGAGAGCGGAACGACAGAGCCGTCTGCAGGTCCAGCACCAGTCGAGGGTCCTTCAGGGGCCACACCTTGGTGCCGGCCGAAGCCCCCTTGCGGTTCCATTCCAGCCGGGTCATCAGTTGATAGGCTGGGCCGGCGACCGCACGGGGGGCGGCCGCACTCAGCCCCTTGCTGGCCAGCCCACTGGTGAGGGCGTCAGCCAGGGCGGCCAGCGGCGAGCCGGCGGCGGGCTGCGTCCAATTGGCCTGCCCAGCGCCAGCGGCCGCGATGATCTGCGTGAGTGCCCGTCCGGCATCGGATTCCGATCGAATGCCCGCGGGGTCTTGCGCGGGGCCAATCAGCAGCACCTCGGTGCGCGCAATGCTGTGGCGTTCGTAAATCAGCCCCTGCTTGTCGAGGTGTTCGGCTTTCGGGTGCGACAGAAACACCCCGACGTCGATGTCGCCGCGTTCGAGTTGGTCCAGGATCTGGCTGGACGCCAGTGGCTCGAAGCGGGCCGACCAGCCCAGATCGCGTGACATTGCCGCCTGCCAGCGCGCGGCCAGCCCCGAATCGATGACCGCCGGATCAGCCGCCACTCTGGGCGGTTCGGATAAGGGGCGTCGGTCGCGCGGCTGAGCCTGGGCGGAGGCGGGCGTGCCCGAGAAAGTCCCTAAGGCGGACAGGGTCAGAAACAGGCGGCGGGAGCGATCTGGCATGGCGTGCGCGGCGGGGTGAGGGGGCAATGGGCTTGTCAGCATACAAAAAGATCGCAGCTTCGTGACGAAATCGCGCCGTAATCTGTCCCCGCAAAGGGAGCCCCTTGGACCTGGGGGGACCCCAAAAATCCGCGAGTGGATTAAAATGCAAGGTTCCCGCTTTCATGGCGCCCAGCGTCACATGCGGGACCATGACACAGGAAATGGGCGCATTGAATGGCATGACAGGGGGGGCTAGCCCTCTGGTGCCGGGTGTCGAGAGTGCGGTTGAGGCCGCGTTGTCGAGACCTTGTTTTTTCTAACTTTGGAGCTTTTGTCATGACTACTGCCGCAGTTCAGGTGAACGCACCTGCCTACGTCAAAAACACCAAGCTGGTGGCTTGGGTGGCCGAAATGGCTGCTTTGCTGCAGCCCAAGGACATCTACTGGTGCGATGGCAGCACCGAAGAATACGATCGCCTGTGCGCCCAACTGGTGGCAGCCGGCTCGTTCAAGAAGCTGAACCCCGAACTGCGCCCCAACTCCTACCTGGCCTGGACTCACCCGTCCGACGTGGCTCGCGTGGAAGACCGCACCTTCATCTGCTCTGACCGCAAGGAAGACGCCGGCCCCACCAACAACTGGTGTGACCCCGCCGAAATGCGCGCCAAGCTGCAAACCGGTGAAAACGCCTTGTTCAAGGGCGCCATGAAGGGCCGCACCATGTACGTGGTGCCGTTCTCGATGGGCCCCCTGGGTTCCAACATCGCCCACATCGGCGTGGAACTGTCTGACTCCGCCTACGTGGCCGTCAACATGAAGTTGATGACCCGCATGGGCAAGGGCGTGATCGACGTGCTGGGCGCCGATGGCGAATTCGTGCCTTGCGTGCACACCGTGGGTGCACCGTTGGAAGAAGGTCAGAAGGACGTGGCCTGGCCTTGCAACCCCGACACCAAGTACATCGTTCACTACCCCAAGACCCGCGAAATCTGGTCCTACGGTTCGGGCTACGGCGGCAACGCGCTGCTGGGCAAGAAGTGCTTCGCCCTGCGTATCGCTTCGACCATGGGCCGTGACCAAGGGTGGCTGGCCGAGCACATGTTGCTCTTGGGCGTGACCAACCCCGAAGGCAAGAAGTACCACGTGGCTGCTGCTTTCCCATCGGCTTGCGGCAAGACCAACTTCTCCATGCTGATCCCACCAGAAGGCTACAACGGCTGGAAGGTCACCACCATCGGTGACGACATCGCCTGGATCAAGCCTGCGGCAGACGGCAAGCTGTACGCCATCAACCCCGAAGCCGGTTACTTCGGCGTGGCCCCTGGCACCAACACCCTGACCAACTTCAACTGCATGAAGTCGCTCGACCGCGACGTGATCTTCACGAACGTGGCCCTGACCGATGATGGCGACGTGTGGTGGGAATCGATGACCGACGAGCCGCCCGCTCACCTGATCGACTGGCAAGGCAACGACTGGACGCCCCAGATCGCCAAGGAAAAGGGCACCAAGGCTGCTCACCCCAACGCCCGCTTCACCGTGGCTGCGACCAACAACCCCGCGCTCGACAGCGAGTGGGACAACCCCGCTGGCGTGCCGATCGATGCCTTCATCTTCGGTGGCCGTCGCTCGACCACCGTGCCGCTGGTGACCGAAGCGCGTGACTGGACCGAAGGCGTCTACATGGCCGCCACCATGGGTTCGGAAACCACTGCTGCCGCTTTCGGTCAGCAAGGCGTGGTGCGCCGCGATCCGTTCGCCATGCTGCCCTTCATGGGCTACAACATGAGCGACTACTTCCAGCACTGGCTGAGCCTGGGCGCCAAGCTGCAAGCCGCTGGCCACAAGCTGCCCAAGATCTACTGCGTGAACTGGTTCCGCAAGGGCGCCGATGGCAAGTTCGTGTGGCCAGGCTACAGTGAAAACATGCGCGTGCTGGAGTGGATGCTGGGTCGCCTGGAAGGCAAGGCCAATGGCGTGGAAAACGCTTTCGGCGTCAGCCCCACTTACGAAGACATCAACTGGAATGGCCTGAACTTCACCAAGGAGCAGTTCCAGTCCGTCATCGGCATCGACAAGGCCGCTTGGCAGCAAGAGCTGAAGTTGCACGACGAGCTGTTCACCCAGCTGGCGTACAACCTGCCTGCTGAAATGCCTGCCACCAAGGCCAAGCTGGAACAGCGCTTCGCCGCCTGATCGGCTTCAACGCCAATCCCAAGAACCGGGCCTTGTGCCCGGTTTTTTCATGGGCGGTTTTTATCTGTTGGGAAAAAGGTGCACCTGACGGGATGCCTGCAATTGCGGGCCGGGTATGGCGCATTTCTTGCGCACACCGAAGCAGCGCTGTGTCATATTGAAGATGAGTCCCGCTGTAGAGGAGGTTGCCATGCAGTTGCTCGATGAAATGCTTGCGTTGAAGTTGTTGACGCCTGATCAGCATTCCGAGATTGGGGCTTGGGTGCGGCAGGCGCGCACGCCTGATCGCATCTTGCAGATGCCGGCGCACCTTTGGCGTGCGCTCGAGTCGGCCAGCGTGATTCTGGACCTGGAGCCGACGAGGCGCTCTGTACTGCATTGAGGTGGGCGGCATAGAATGAATCTATGTCTGACAAACTTCGACTGCGTCCCTTAGAGCGGGAAGACCTTCGTTTTGTTCATGAACTGGACAACAACGAGTCGGTCATGCATTACTGGTTCGAAGAGCCTTACGAGGCTTTCGTCGAGTTGTGCGACCTGTACGACAAGCACATCCACGATCAGAGCGAGCGCCGCTTCATCGCCGAGCGTGGGCAAGAGCGCGTCGGTCTGGTCGAGCTGGTCGAGATCAACCACATCCACCGTCGGGCTGAGTTCCAGATCATCATTGCGCCAGAGCATCAAGGCCATGGCTACGCCACCGAGGCCACGCAATTGGCGATGGACTACGCCTTCACGGTGTTGAACCTCTACAAGCTGTTCCTGATTGTGGACTGTGAGAACCAGCGTGCCGTCAGTGTGTACCGCAAGCTCGGGTTCCAGGAAGAGGGGCGGTTGCGCCACGAGTTTTTTGTCGACGGCGAGTACCGCGACGTGCTGCGCATGGCGCTGTTCCAGCCTGATTACCTGGCCCGTCGCAAGGCGTCGCTGGCCTCATCCCATGGAGTTCAGGCATGAGCTTGCAGTACCTTGATTTCGAATACAGCGACGACACCGAAGGCGTGGGGACCTGGGATGCGATGGCATCGGTGTCGCCCAACCAGGTCACCGCAGTTCAGTCAGAAGTGGCGCAGGTCTTGGGCTGGGCCTTTCACGCCTTCCCTGAGGGCCGGGGCGCGCTGGACGAGGGGGGCGAGTGGGACTATGACTTGCAGGCCCAGGTGGAAACCGTGGCGCCCGAGGCTTGGCAGTTTGACCCCAGCCTCGGGTTGGTGTTGACCACCCGCTTGCCAGCGGGCGAGCCGCGCCACACGGTGACCTTGTCGCTCAGTGGCAGCGAGGCTTTCTGCCAGGCCTTCCGCGAGCGCTTTGGCTTAGATTGAACCCGGCTGGGGCGAGGCGGAGGCGGCTTGCTCGCCAATCCAGCGGTCGATGGCGCGAATTTCATCCAGACACAGCGTGTGGTCCATGGGGTAGTCATGCCAGGACACGGGGGAGCCGAGTTGGCTCAGCACATCGCGGGCGTGCCAACCTCGGGCGATGGGCACCACGTCGTCTTCGCGGCCGTGCGCCATGAAAATCGGGGTGGCCGCGTTCGCCGGATGGCGCTCGCTGGCCGTGGTGTCGGGGGCGGGCAGGTAGCCCGACAAGGCGATGATGCCCCCGAGTCGGTGGGGAAAGCGCAGGCCGGTCATCAGTGCCATGGCGCAGCCCTGTGAAAAGCCCATCAGGAAAATGTGCTCAGACGCGATGCCGCGAGTCATTTCGCGCTGAATCAGGGCGTCGATGCGCGTTTGCGAGGCGCGGGCGCCGGCCTCGTCTTCGCGTGGCAGGACGCCGTCGGGCCGCAGGTCGTACCAGGCGCGCATCACATAGCCGTTGTGCCGGCTGATGGGCAGGTCCGGGGCGCTGGGCAGCACGAAACGCATGCCGCCCTGGAGGTCTTTGAGCCGAAGGGCTTTGCACACGGGCAGGAAGTCTTCGCCATCGGCCCCCAGTCCGTGCAGGATGATCAGGCTGTACTGTGGCTCGGGCGAGGTCTGGAGTTCAAGGCAGGGCAAAAGCATGGGCAGAAGTATCGCCGCTTCGGCCGCCTCCCCCACTTCGTCGTTCGTACAATGCCCAGCCTTGCTGTTGGTCTGAATGCCATGAACATCGTTGTCAAAGAAGAACTGCGCGTCTATATCGATCCCCTGACCCCGGAGGAGCATGAGGCGCTGGAGCGCAGCATCCTCAGCGAAGGCTGCCGTGATGCCCTGGTGCTGTGGGGTGATGTGCTGGTTGACGGGCACAACCGTTACGGCATCTGCATGAAGCATGGCATTCCCTTCCAGACCGTGCAGAACCCTCGCTTTCAGTCGATGGAGGATGTGCACCTGTGGATGATCGATCAGCACCTGGGCCGTCGCAGCGTGTCCGATTTCCAGCGCGGGGTGCTGGCCTTGCGGAAGAAGGAGATTCTGGCTGCGCGCCAGCAAGCCAGGGTTGCCACAGCAGACCCGGCTCAGCCCGAGTCCGCGCCTGCCGAGGGGCAGGCCCCGTGGGAAGGCGAAACCGACCCGAAAGTGGCGGCCGCGCTGGCCACTTTGCCAGCGCCTGATCCCTTGGCTTCCCGTGAGGCGATTGCCCGTGCGGCGCGCATCAGCAGCACCACGGTCAGTCAGATCGAGAAAATTCAGAAGGCCGCCGCGCCCGAGTTGGTCGAGGCCGTCAAGGCGGGGGTGATTTCGATCAACGCCGCGGCGGCAGTGGCCAGCTTGCCGGTGGAAGAGCAGGTTGCCGCGGTGGCGGGCGGCAAGAAAGAGTTGCAGCAGGCCGCGCGTCAGGTGCGCGAGTCGAAGTCGCGGCAACGGGCAGCCAGCGCCAACGAGGCGACCTCGGAGGCAGCGTCGGGCGACGAGCTCGCGGCGACGCTGTCACCTCAGCAAGAGTTGGACAGTCTGCGTGAACGCGTGCGTGCGCTGGAGGCAGAAAACGCCGAACTGCGGGCCCGCCTGCAGGCGCTGGAGGCTCAGCCCTGAGTCGTCCCGGGGGGCTGGGGCTGAAGGTGTTTCTGGATGGTCTGAACCAATTGATCCAGCTCCATCGGTTTGATCACCATGTCAGCCATGCCCGCTTCCAGGCATTTGGCGCGCTCTTCCGCCAAGGCATGGGCCGTCTGGCCGATGACCAAGAGGTGGGGGCACAGGGCTTTGATCTGCCGTGTGGCTTCGTAGCCATCCATCACCGGCATCTGTACATCCATCAGCACCAGATCGAAGGGGGCCTCGCTCTGATTGCGAATGCAGTCCACCACGGCTTCGCCGTTGTCGACAAACACCGCAGTGGCTTGCTCGATGCGAAGGAATTCGGCGAGCACCATCTGGTTGATCGGGTTGTCTTCCGCCGCAAGGATGCGTAGCCCCTGGAGCCGCCCGTGTTGCGGGGGCGCGAGGGGCGCGGGTGACGCCGTCGGCGGGGTGGCCGGAGGCGTGGGGGAAGGCGGGCTCACGGTGTCGGGGGCGCGCAGCGGCAGGCGGACTTCAAAGCACGTGCCTTGTCCCGGTGTGCTGTTGACCGTGATGGTGCCGCCCAGCAAATCGATCAATCTACGGGTGATGCTCAGGCCCAGCCCCGTGCCGCCATATCGGCGTGTGGTCGAGTTGTCAGCCTGGGTGAATGGGGTGAACAGGCGTGCGAGCTGTTGGGCGTCCATGCCAATGCCTGTGTCTGACACCTTCAGTGTCCAGTGTGAGTTCTGTAGCCCCAGCTCCAGGTCAACGTGGCCTTCGCGCGTGAATTTGATGGCGTTACTCAGCAGGTTGACCACGATCTGCTCCAGCCGCAGCGGGTCGGTGAGCAGGGTGTCAGGCAGGCGTGGATCGACGTGCACGTTCAAGGTGAGCTTGTGCTGCACGGCGCGTTCCATCCAGGTGCCGGTCAGGCGTTCCATCAGGCGTCGGATGTCGACCGCGAGCAGTTCGGCATGCAGCATGCCCGCCTCGATTTTGGAGAAGTCGAGGATGTCGTTGACCACGCCCAGCAGCACCCGTCCAGACTCCAGGATCTGGCCAAACAGCGCGTGGCTTTGTGCAGGATCGCTCTGGTAGCCAATTTGTGCCAGGCCCAGTACCCCGTTCAGAGGCGTTCGGATCTCGTGGCTCATGTTGGCAAGAAAATCACTTTTGATCCGAGCCAGTCGTTCGGCCTCCAGGCGGGCGGCTTCTAGTTCGGCGGTGCGCGCTTTGACTTGGGCTTCGAGGTATTCCTGTTGGTGCTGCAGGGCCTGTCTGGCCTCGTGGATCACGGTGATGTCTCGTGACAGACCGAAGAGCCCAGTGACCCGCCCTTGCGCATCATGCATGGGGCCTTTGGTGACCAGAAAGCGCCACGACTTGCCGTCTTGGGTGATCAGAGGTTCTTCCGAGGTGCGTGTGGCGTTGGCGGCCATGATGGCTTGATCGGCCTCGCGAATCCGGCGGGTGCTGTCGGGGGCGAACAGCGCGCTGTCGTCTCGACCCACAATCTGATCGATGGGGCGGCCTACGATGTCGGCGGTGCCCTGGTTGGCCATCAGGTAACGCCCTTGGAGGTCCTTGACGAAGATCGCATCGGTGGTGCCCTCGATCACACCGCGGAGCAGTTGCTCGCTCTGTTGCAAGGCTTGCTGGGCTCGTTTGCGCTCGGTCACGTCGATGGCCAGGCCGATGATGGCCATGCCCGCTGAGGTTTGCATGGTGCGGCGATGCACCTCCAACTCGACAGCGGAGCCGTCTCGGCGTCGGCCGCGAACGGCGTACCGAAGTTTGGGGTCCAGATCGGAGTCGGCATTGAGTAACTGCTTCTCGACCTCAGCCCAGTGCTCGGGCATCACGACCGCACGCACGGGTACGCGGTTGACGATGTCTTCCGGGCTGGCGTAACCCAGTATGCGGGCGAACTCCGGGTTCACGTAGCGGAACTGCCCGTCCTGGATGATGTAGATGCCCGCCAAGGTCTGCTCCACCAGGGCCTGGAATTTGTCATCGTCGCTGCGGCGCTGGGTGACGCGAACCGATTCGTGCACCAGGCTGAACAAAATGCCCATGCCGAAGAACATGCCGATGCCGACGGCCGCAGCAGGGTGCTCGAGTTGCCACGCCCCGGCTGGTGCCGTGAAGAAATACCAGCCGGCCAAGGTGCAAACGGTGGTGGCCGCCAAGCCAGCCCACAGGCCGCCGAGCCACGATGCCAGGAACACGCAGGGGTAGAACAGCAGCCACGTCCATGGGCTCAGGGCGGTCCAAAGGAAGGACTGGAGCAGAACCGCCAGACCTGGCACCACCAGCGCCCACACCAGGAACCGCAGGGCCGAGGAGGGGGCCGCTCCAGGCAACTGCGCCAGGGTGACCTCGTGTTCGTTGGGCACGTTGGACAGGGCCAGCCACAGGATCATGGCCGTGACCGCGATGAACACGAGGCCTTTGAGGCTGGAGAGATGGCTCAGGGTGCCCGGGTCTGACACCAGGGCTTCCAGGGCTTGGTCCGACAGCAAGATCCAGGCGGCGGCAAACACGATGTAGCTCACCGTGGCTTTGAGCGTGAACAGTTTGCGGCGAGTGAGGGCCATGGCGTTCGGCTGTGCCGTCGGGGCTGAGGTCGTGTCCCATTATCTCGACGAATTCGGGCAAATCTGACAAGGGGATTCCCGTTTCGGTTGCGGCAGCCCTACAGCCGCGGCTTCGGTCCAGATTGCCCAAATAGTGCCGGTTTTCACCTGCTTCATCGGCTTTGAGGGCTCAGTCTGCTGGGGCTCGCGCCGAAACCAAAGCTATCTCATCGGAGGTAGCACCGTGAAAACCATCGCCAAAACTCTCGCCCTGACCGCCCTGGCTGTTTCGTCCCTGATGGCTTCGACTGGTGCCTTTGCTGCTCTGGAACCTCTGGATGAAGAGGCCATGAGCAATGCCTACGCCGGCGACGGCACCGACAAGAAGGACCTGCCTGATTCTGCCTTGCTGAACTTCGCCAACTTTGTGATGAAGGTCAGTGCCAAGAGCGCAAAGGTGTTGAGTTCGGAAGAGTTCGTCAGCACCATGGCGGCCGCTGGCGTGACCCTGCCCGCGGATGTCTACGACGGTCGTCCCGTGACCGAAGTGACCTTGGAGTCCAAGCCCATCACGACGACCTTCAAGGTGTCTCAGTTCATCTCGGCGGTGGCTGGCGTGAAGTACGACGCACCGGCGATGGGCAACATCACCGTGAAGAACTTTGATGCGGGTGGCACCCGCATGTGGGTGTGGGGCCACTGATCGCTCTGTGACCCGCTGCCAGACCCTGCCCCGCAGGGAGCCATCGGCAATCAGGCCGCGTTGACGCGCGCCGTGACGGCCTGCCCACTGCGCAGGCCGAGTTTTTCCATCAGCAAGCGATCGCGTTCGACCTCGGGGTTGCCGGTGGTCAGCAGCTTGTCTCCATAGAAGATCGAATTGGCGCCGGCCAGGAAGCACATCGCCTGGACGGCTTCGCTCATTTGTTGGCGGCCCGCCGACAGGCGCACGCGGGCGGTGGGCATGGTGATGCGCGCCACGGCGATGGTGCGCACAAACTCGAGTGGGTCGAGCTGAGGGGTGTCGGCCAGGGGGGTGCCTGGCACGCGCACCAGGTCGTTGATGGGCACCGACTCGGGGTAGGTGGGCAGATTGGCCAGTTGCGCGATCAGACCGGCGCGCCCTTCGCGGGTCTCACCCATGCCGACAATGCCGCCGCTGCAGACCTTGATGTTCGCGTTGCGCACATGGTCGAGCGTGTCCAGACGATCTTGCATGTCACGCGTGGTGATGATGTCACCGTACAGCTCGGGGGCGGTGTCGAGGTTGTGGTTGTAGTAGTCCAGGCCAGCGCTTTTCAGGGTCTGGGCTTGCGAGTCGCTCAACATGCCCAGGGTGCAGCACGCTTCCAGGCCTTCGTTTTTCACCACGTGAATCAATTCGACGACCTTTTCGATGTCGCGGTCTTTCGGTGCGCGCCAGGCCGCCCCCATGCAGAACCGGCTGGCGCCAGCTTCGCGGGCGGCCACCACGGCCTCACGCACTTCGTCGGGCGACATCAGTTTGCTGGCCTCGACACCGGTGTCGTGTGAAGCCGACTGCGGGCAGTAGCCGCAATCTTCTGGGCAGCCGCCGGTCTTGACCGACAGCAAGGTGGCGTGCTCGACCTCATTGGCATCCCAGTGCTCACGGTGCACTTGCTGGGCGCGCCACATCAGGTCGTTGAAGGGCAGGTTGAACAATTCCAGCACCTTGGCACGGGGCCAGCGGGCTTGGCTGTCATCGTGGTCCTTGCAATCGCCACCGCAGCCGTGTGCATTGAGCACAGACTTGGGAACCAGTTTGATGGGTTGGGCTGCAGGGGTGTCAGGAGTCGAGGCCGATGAAGATGCGCACTGGGACATGATGGGTTCCGATAAAGCTGGCGCAAGTTTAGTCGCCCTCGAAGCCCCTGACCAGTGCCGCAGTTTCAGCTTGGCGTTAAGCTGCGGCCCATGCGCTTTGAACACGTCATCGAAATCAACTCCCCGGCCACCTCTGTGCAGATGGTGGTGCCCCCTTTTACGCGCGAGCAGCTGTGGCGCGGTTTGATGATGCGGGTGCAAACCCCGCAACGGTTTCCCATGGGGCCGGAAAGTTGTGAGTGGCGGGAGGTCGAGCCTGGCGTGATTCAGCGCCAGCAGCGCTTTGGCCCCCATGAGCTGTTTGACGAGGTGCGCCTCAACGAGCCGCATTCGCTGGTGTTCACGCCCCAAGCCCATGGCGATACCGCGCCCATTCGGCTCACGATGTCGATCGAAGAGCCTGGCCCGGGAGTCATGTTGCTCCGGTTTGTTTACGAGGCGCTGGCCGAGCAAAGTGCGGAGGAGGCCTACTACAACGACTATCGTCACAATGCCTGGCTGCACCACGATCGCGACATGGTGCGCACGCTGCGCCAGTGGTTGTCAGACGAGGGCTTGTGAGGGCGGGGCGCTGTCGGGCAGTTCGATCGTGAACGTCGAGCCCACGCCGATGTCGCTGTGGACGCGAACTTCGCCGCCCATGCGCTCCATCAACAGCTTGACGATGTACAGCCCCAGGCCCGTGCCTTCCACGTGTGGACTGGGGTTGACCCGCTTGAAGGGCTGGAACAATTCGGCTTGCTGAGCCGCAGTCAGGCCGCGACCGGTGTCGGTGATGTCGATGCACGTGTGGCCGGGTCGATCGGCGTTGCGATAGGCTTTGACACGAACCTCGCCCCCTTGTCGGTTGTACTTGCAGGCATTGGTCAGCAGATTGATCAACACTTGGTGCAGGCGTTGCGCATCGGCGTGAACCCACAGCGGCTCGTCGGCCAGCGCCAAGGTCAGCTTCAAGCCCTCGCGGTTGAGGTGGGGATCGAGCAGCGGCACGCAGCTGTGAATGGCGCTATGCGCGTCGATGGCTTCCAGATGCATGTGGATGTGCCCTGACTCGACCTTGCTGAGGTCGAGCACGTCTTCGACCAGCGTCAGCAGCTGCTTGCCCGCGCCCAGGATCATGCTGACCTGACGCGTTTGCGTCTCGGTGGCGTGGGCTTTGTCCAGCTGCATGAGTTGGGCGAAGCCCAGAATGGCATTGAGCGGCGTGCGCAGTTCGTGGCTGAGTCGCGAGAGGAACTCCCGCTGCGATTGCGCGACGCGTTCTGCGGCTTCGCGCTTCATGGCCATTTCGACCTGTTCCAGCTCGATGGTGATGTCGCGCAGCACGCCAGTCAGGCGTGGATTGCCGCCGTTGTGGGGGTGAATCAAGCGGCCGGTGGCTTCGAGGGTGCGAACCTCGCCGTTGGGGTGTCTGACGCGGTAGACGATCCGGAAGTCTTGTCCGCTGTGCAAGGCTGTGTCGGTGTCTTCCCGCGTGCGTGTGGCGTCGTCCTGGACGATCAACTCTCGGATCCGTGTGCGAGGGACGACACACGCTCGGGGCGGCAGGCCATGCATGGCTGCCGCCTTGTCGTCGAGGGTGATGTCGTTGGTGACCTGGTCCATTTCATACAGCCCGAGGCCGGCCGACTTGGAGGCCAGCTCCCAGCGACCGTGGATGGCATCGATGGCTTCCTGATGGCGAGTCTGCTTGAGCAGAACCTGCCGAACCTGCCAGACACTGACCACCGAGAGCAGCAGGGCGACGAAGGCGAGCCCCGCGATCAGGAGGCCCTCGGTGATGCGGGCGGCTTGCCCCAGAACTTCGGAAAAGCGGATGCCGGCCTGATTGAGCTCATCGTTGAGTTCGGCAATCAAACGCACCTGGGCTTCAATCTCCGCAGTCGGGGCCTGCATGTGAATCAGGTCATCCAGGTGCGCAGCTTCCTGCTTGAGTTCTGCAATCAGGGCGTCCCCCTCGGCCCAGGTCTGCCGAGCTTCTTGCAGGACCCAGCGGTCGCCAAACCAGCGGAAGAGCCGAATCATGTTGTCGACATCGTCGGGGTGATTCCGTCCCGCCGTGAGCCATTGCGCGATGCGGGCCGTGTCGGGGTCATGGCGCTCCATGGCCTCACGCGCAAGTCGGTCGTTTTCTGTGATGCGGAGGGCCTCCTGAAACAGGCTCAGGTCGGCTGGTTCATGGGTGCGGGCGTAGCGCATCAGGTGCTCGACCGCATCGGCTCGGGCCTTGGCCCACATGCTTTCACCGGCGACATAAGCCCGCACGGCCCCCAGCACATTGACTGCGCCGATGGCCAGCGCCGCAACGATCATCACCATCAACAGCGGTGAGCCCAGCAGCCCGAAGTAGGTCCGCCAGATGGAGGTCGGGCGTAAAGGGTGTCCTGCCATGTTTTCTAGTTATTCAGGTGCGAGCGCCCTGAGCGGAAGTGCGGGGCACTGCTGACGCAAGCGTAATGGAAAAAGTGGCTCCCTGGCCCTTTTCGCTGCGAACGGCGACCTGGCCGCCCATGCGCTCGACCAGTTGCTTGACGATGTACAGCCCCAGTCCAGTGCCTTCCATGCATCCGGCCGTGGCGTTGACGCGTTTGAACGGTTTGAAAATCTGGGCGACTTCGTTGGCGCTGAGGCCCGGGCCTTCGTCGGTGAACTCGATGACCACCTGATGGCCCTCGGTGTGGGCCGACACGCTCAGATTGCCGCCTGGGCGGTTGTACTTGCAACCATTGCTCAGCAAATTGATGAACACCTGTTGCAAGCGTTGCGGGTCAGCCATGACCCACAGGGACGGGGTGGGCAAACGGTCAACAAAGTGCACCCCCAGCAGTTGCCGCGCGCTCTCGGTCATGGTCATGCTGGTGTGCATGGCCTGGGTGACATCGACGGGCTGAGGGCTCATGCGAATCTCACCGGCTTCCACTTTGGTCAAGTCCAGTACGTCTTCGATCAATGCCAGCAGCTGTTGCCCGGCCGTCAGAATCATGGCGACCTGTTGTGCCTGATGAGGGGGCAGCGGGGTGTGGCGGTCGAGTTCCAGTAGCTGGGCAAAACCGAGAATGGCATTGAGGGGGGTGCGCAGCTCGTGACTCAACCGCGAGAGAAACTCCCGTTGGGCGGCCGCAACCTGCTCGGCGGCATCGCGCTGCATCACCGATTGCGCTTGCCGCAGTTCATCGGTGATGTCTCTCACCACGCCGACCAGATTGGGTTCTCCCCTGTGTGTGTAGACTTCCTGCCGTCCGATCAGTTCGATGTCGCGCGCTTGACCGTCAGGTCGCAACACGCGATGGATGTCCCGGATGGTTTGGCCGGTTTCCGTCGCCCTGTTCAGCGCTGCTTCGACTTTGGGGCGGTCCTCTGCCAGCAGGCAGCGTTCCAGCTCATCGTGGGTGGTCACGCAGGCACTGGGCCCCATGCCGTACATCTGCGCCGCTTTTTCGTCCAGCGTGATGCGGTCTTGGCGAGTGGCCCGCTCAAACAGGCCCAGCCCGGCGATCTGGGCAGCCAGTTCCCAGCGGCGGGTGGCAGTGGCCAGGGCGCGTTCGTGGCGCACTTGCTTGCGCAGGGTTCTGCGAACCAGTACCAGACTGCCAGCCGTGAGGACCGCCGCCGACAGCAAGATGGCCGCAATCAACATCATTTCCGTGAAGCGTCCGGCTTCATCCAGGTGGAGCCGAAAGCGTTGCTCCGCTTGATTGAACTGCAGGTTCAGTTCACGCAATTGAGTCAGGTGGGCTGCCAGGGTCTGGCCATCGGCGCCACGCTCGACTTGCTTGTGAATGTCTTGGCCCAGGGCGCGCAGGCGATCGATCAGTTGATCGCCCTCCATCCAGGCGCTGATGGTGCGCTGAAACAGCGGCATGCTGCCGAAGTGTCGGAACAAGATGATCATGCCGGTGATGTCGTCAGGGTGGCTGCCGCCGGCTATGAACAGTTGGCGAATCAGATCCGTGTCCGGGTGGGGTTTGTAGAGCTCTTCACGCGCGCGTCGGCTGCCCAGTGGTGCCTGCAGCGAGGCTTCGAATCGTTGGAAGTCAGCCTGATCGCGTGACAAGGCGTAATGGCCGAGGTGGGTCAGGGCATTGCTGCATGATTTTGACCAGGCGCTCTCGCCCGTGCCATAACCTCGAATGGATCCCAGCACTTTCACGCTGATGGCAGCCAGCGCGGCCACCACACACGCCATCACCAGCGTGGGCGCCAGAACGCTCCAGTAAAGTCGTCTCGGATGGGGCCGAGCCTTCTCGGTCAACATGTATGGGTTTTCCCGGGGCAACGAATCGGAGGGGATCACAGCACCATTTAGGCACAGCTTTGGTGCTTTGCCACTGATGGGCAACCCGGGGTGAGCCTGCGCAGCTGACTCAAGTCAACACGGCGTGGGGGCAGTCGGGGGCAGTGGGGCCGGGCTGTTGGCGTGCGGCTCGAATGGCGGCTTGCAAGGGGGGAATCAGCTCGGCCATTTCCTCTGAGTCATGCCCCAGGCCGCGGACCACGCACACCGCAGCCGGCCGACACCTTGCGGCTTCGGCTACATCGGCTGGGGTCAGCAAGCCGCCAATCGCCACCACCGGGCTCGGGCTGTGCTCGACCCACCACAGCAGATTGTGGGTGCCTTGCGGGCGCCAGGGCATGTCTTTCGTGCTGGTGGGTTTGATGGGGCCGCAAGCGATCAAACTGGCGCCACAACCTGCGGCTCGGGCCAGCTCCCACAGACTGTGGGAGCTCAATCCGAGCACCAGCTGCGGGCCGGCTGCCTGCAGACGATCAAGTTGCTGGGGTGTCAAACCGAGCAAATCTTCTTGCCCCAGGTGCAGTCCGTTATGGGGGGGCGTGGCGTTGGCCAGGGCTGATTCCCAGTGGTCGTTGACGAACAGCAAGGCGCCATGCTTTTGTGCGGCTTGTTGGCTGCGCATCAGGTGTTCGGCCAGCGTAGCGGCAGGCTTGTGCCGCAATTGAATGCAGCGCAAGCCCAGTTCCAGGGCCGCCTCCAACTGGTCTGCTGTCGACACAATGCCGTAGAGGCCATCTTCCGGCGGGACAAAGGGCAGGAATGGTTGAGAGTGGGTCATCCGCCAGGGCCAACGCGAGCCGATGCCTAGCCACGGCAGGGGGGCACCAGGCTGATCCGGTGTGCCCGCCCAGCCGCGTTGCGCCAGCACGGGGCCTCGCCCCTGGCCGGCCGCCCGGGCGCAGGTCAGTGCATGGTGGGTCACCATGCGGGCCAGTACGGCAGCATCGGCTTCCACG
Source organism: Aquabacterium sp. (assembly GCF_036273115.1). Classification (GTDB taxonomy): domain Bacteria; phylum Pseudomonadota; class Gammaproteobacteria; order Burkholderiales; family Burkholderiaceae_C; genus Aquabacterium. The sequence continues at coordinate 224,049 of NZ_DASUIN010000023.1, read as the reverse complement.
TGATGGCAGGCCAGCGCTGCCGCCATGGCCGCGGCAAAGGTGCAACCGCTGCCGTGCGTGTGACGGGTGTTGACGCGTGGGGCGGTGAGCCAGCCGTGGGCATGCGGTGTGTGCAGCCAATCCACACAATGCAGTTGGGTGGCGCCGGCTTGCACGGGCGCATCGCCGCCAGTGATGACGACGCTGCGGGCACCCATTTCGAGCAGCGACAGCGCCAGAGAAGGCACCTCATCGTCGCCATCGTGGCGGGCGCGATGGCCCAGGAGCCGCCGTGCTTCGGCGCGATTCGGGGTCAGTACCGTGGCGCGAGGAATGAGCCATTGGCGGTAGGCCGCCACAATGGCCTCATCACTGAACGGGGCTCCGCCTGAGGTCGCTCCCAAGACGGGGTCTACCACCAGCGCGAGCTGGCGATGCGGGTCTTGTCCTGCGGGGGTACGAGCCCGCAGTCGGTCTACCCACTCCGCGACCAGCATGATGGCGGCGACACTGCCGAGCAGACCGGTTTTGATGGCACGCGGCGGCAGGTCGTCAGTCAGCGCCTGTAGTTGCGCCTCCAGTTGCGCCACAGGTACCGGGAACACCGAGTCGACCCCCTGAGAGTGCTGGGCCGTCAGGGCGGCGGTGATGGGGCATAGATGCACGCCCAGGGCATCGGCGGCGCGTTGGTCTGCACTCAGGCCGGCACCTCCGGCGGTATCGAGTCCGGCAATGCTCCAGACGATGGGGGGCGAGCGACGCATGGGGTGGCTTGGCATGAAGACGGGGTTACAACAAGACGAAAGGTTGGCCTGACACCGGTGTGGTGGCAATGGCCACATCGCTGGTGGCCATCAGACCACTGCGGTGACCCAAACGACCGCCTTCAACGGCATGGCGGAAAGCGCTCGCCATGCCGACCGGGTCGCCAGACTGGGATACTGCCGAATTCAACAGCACCGCGTCCATCCCCAACTCCATCGCTGCGGCAGCGTGCGATGGGGCGCCCAGGCCGGCGTCGACGATCAGCGTCAGGCCCGGCAAGCGGGCGCGCAATGTGCGCAAGGCCCACGGGTTCAGCAATCCCAGGCCTGAGCCGATGGGGGCGGCCCAAGGCATCAAAATGCGGCAGCCGGCATCGACCAGTCGTTGGGCGCTGACCAGGTCGTCGGTGCAGTAGGGCAGCACTTCAAAGCCGTCGCGCACCAGCTGGCGTGCGGCATCGACCAGTTCGAAGGGATCTGGCTGCAGGGTTTGTTCATCACCGACCACCTCCAGCTTGATCCAATGGGTGTCGAGCAACTCCCGCGCCATGTGGGCCAAGGTGATGGCCTCGCGCGCGCTGCGGCAGCCTGCGGTGTTCGGTAGCAGATGGCTGCCACATTGGCGCGCGGTGTCTCTGATGATCTGGACAAACCCGTTGTCCCCGCCGCCCGGCACGGCCAGCGTGCGTTTGAGCCCGAGCGTGAGCACCTGACTGCCAGAGGCTTCGATGGCGCGTTGCAGCACCTCCGGAGAGGGGTAGCCTGCCGTGCCCAGCAGAAAGCGGCTGTGCAGCTCCGCGTCACCAATGCGCCAGGTGTCAGACGCAGCGGAGGAGGGGGAGGTGGGATTCATGACATCAGCCTCCGGTAATGGGTGAAAAGCACAGCACGGTGTCCCCGTCGACCAGTCTGTGTTGCGCGCGCGCGTGCCGTGGCACGAATTGGCCGTTCACCGCCGTTGCCACGCTTTGGGCGGAGCCAGTGCTCGTGGCCAGCAAAGCCGCGATCGCCGTCTCCAGGGTGGCCCCGGCCGGTAGCGTCAGCGGGCCGTGGTCGGTTTGAATCGTGATCTTGTCATTCATGGGAAGGTTGCTCGCGATGGGCAAAGAATCCGGTTGCCTTCAGGTCTGCCAGGCGTGACTCGCCAGGGCTTCGTCCAGCAGGGAAGGTGCCAGCAGCCAGCCATGTCGGTACAAGCCATTGATGCGAATCAGTCCACGCTCGGCATGGATTTCGGGGCGGTTGTGTGGCAGCGCCGGTCGCAGATTGACGTCCATTCGCAAAATGCGCGCCTCTGCCAACCCCGGCACGATGCTGTGCGCCGCCGCCATCAGCTCCACGGCGGATCGCAAGGACACGGGGGAACGGTCTTCGCTTTCGATCTCACTGGCGCCCACCATCACCACATCGCCAGGTCGAGGCACCAGGTAGACACGATGGCGTGGGTGGAGCAAGCGAATGGGGCGGTGCAGTTTCACCTCTGGCGCATGCAGCCAGATCACCTCCCCCCGAACGCCTCTGACTGGCGCGTCGGGCCGGGCGCCAGCGCCCCGCAGATCCCACACCCAATCAAATCGGTGTTCGGTGGCGACGTCGCTTTCGTTCACACTGGTCAGCATGCCGGGGGCCACCTGGGTGACCTTCTGCCCCCATTGCCACTGCACTTGGGGGGCGCTGGCTTGCATCGCCTTCATCGTGCCGACGGTGCAAATGGCCCCTTCGCCAGGCAACAGCCAGGCATGCAAGGGGCCTTGGTGTCCATGCAGTGCGGGCTCCAGCTCGCGCAGTTGCGCTGGGTTCAGGGGTTGAGCCTGTTGTGGCCACTGGCGTGCCCCGGCCTCAATGCGTGCGAGCACGCGCTGTGCGGCCCCGAGATCCGATCCATGGGCCACGAGCAAGCTGCCGGCTCGATCGAAATGCGGCTGCCGCGGCCCCTCCTTGGCGAGTGTGGCCACGATGTCTGCCCAGCGTTCGATCGAATGCCAGCCGCGTTGCGCTACATCGGGTTCGGCTGCATCGAGTTCGGCCAGGGGGCTGAGCATGCCAGCGGCGGTGAAGCCGGCGGCGCCTTGTCCATTGAATGGCGGCTGTGCGTCGGCTGCCGGATCGAACACCGTTACCGTGTGGCCTTGACGCGCCAAGGTCCATGCTGCGAGCCGGCCCAGCAAGCCCGCGCCGGCAATGCCCACCCGGCGCGGTGTGCTGGCGAGAGGGGCGCTCATGGCATCAGGCTCCCTTACGGTCAGCGTGAATCGGGATGTAGAGCTCACCGCCTACCTGCTTGAACTCTTGCGACTTGGCGCTCATGCCTCGGGTGAGGGCTTCGCCCTCGCCCACCCCCTGTGAGGCGGCGAAGTCGCGCACCTCCTGCGTGATCTTCATCGAGCAGAACTTCGGGCCGCACATGGAGCAGAAGTGCGCCACCTTGGCGGAGTCCTTGGGCAGCGTCTCATCGTGGAAGTCGCGCGCCGTTTCGGGGTCCAGACCCAGGTTGAACTGGTCTTGCCAGCGGAAGTCAAAACGGGCTTGCGACAAGGCGTCGTCACGCGCACGAGCGCCAGGATGGCCCTTGGCGATGTCAGCGGCATGCGCCGCAATCTTGTAGGCAATGAGGCCTTGCTTCACATCGTCGCGATTCGGCAAGCCCAGGTGTTCCTTGGGTGTCACGTAGCACAGCATGGCCGTGCCCATCCAGCCGATCATGGCTGCACCGATGGCCGACGCAATGTGGTCATAGCCGGGCGCGATGTCAATCGTCAGCGGGCCCAGCGTGTAGAACGGCGCCTCGTGGCAGTGCTTGAGCTGCTCATCCATATTGGCCTGAATCATGTGCATGGGCACATGGCCTGGGCCTTCGATCATGGTCTGCACATCGTGCTTCCACGCGATCTGGGTCAACTCACCGAGGGTCTTCAACTCGGCAAACTGGGCTTCGTCGTTGGCATCGCTCAATGAGCCCGGGCGCAAACCATCGCCCAGCGAGAAGCTCACGTCATACGCCTTCATGATCTCGCAGATCTCTTCGAAGTGCGTGTACAGGAAGTTCTCTTGGTGATGGGCAATGCACCACTTGGCCAGAATGGAGCCGCCCCGTGACACGATGCCTGTGCGGCGATTGGCCGTGAGGTGAATGAAGGGCAAACGCACGCCGGCGTGGATGGTGAAGTAGTCCACGCCTTGCTCGGCTTGTTCAATCAGCGTGTCGCGGAAGATGGCCCAAGTCAGGTCTTCGGCCACACCGCCCACCTTTTCCAGCGCCTGGTAGATGGGCACCGTGCCGATGGGCACGGGGCTGTTGCGCACGATCCAGTCGCGTGTGGTGTGAATGTGCTTGCCGGTCGACAGGTCCATCACCGTGTCGCCGCCCCAGCGGATGGACCACACCAGCTTTTCCACTTCCTCTTCAATGCTGGATGTGACCGCCGAGTTGCCGATGTTGGCGTTGATCTTGACCAGGAAGTTACGGCCAATGGCCATCGGCTCCAACTCGGTGTGGTTGATGTTGGCCGGGATGATGGCGCGGCCGCGAGCCACTTCGTCACGCACAAACTCGGGCGTGATCTCGCGCGGGATCATCGCGCCCATGGGGTTGCCGCGCAGCCGGGCTTCGCGTTCTGCATCGACGCCGTACTTGCTGCGCCAGTCTTCGGCCAGGTCGAGTCGGCGCTGGTTTTCGCGCAGGGCCACGAACTCCATCTCAGGGGTGATGATGCCTTTGCGCGCGTAATGCATCTGCGTCACGTTGTGGCCAGCCTTGGCGCGACGTGGTTGACGTTGCAAGCCTTGGGCGGCTTCCCGCAGCGCGGCCATGCGGGCATCGTGCGCTTCGCCGGCCTTCAGGCCATCATCGACCGCCTGGATGGCGCGCCCCGCGTACAGCTCCGTATCGCCCCGAGCGATCACGGCCGCTTCGCGAACCGGTGGCAAGCCGCGCGTGACATCGATGGCCACGTTGGGGTCGGTGTAGGGGCCCGAGCAGTCATACAGCGTCACGGTTTCGCCATTGGTCAGGGTCACCTCGCGCATGGGCACGCGCACGCCTTCGTGGCTGCCTTGTACATACACCTTGCGCGAGGCGGGTAGGGGCTCGCGGGTCAGGCGGGTGAGCTCATTGAGTGACTGCAAGGCCTGCAGCGACACGGCGGGATCGGGTGCGTTCATGGGTGGCTCTCCTGGGCAGCAAGTGTGAAAACACATGCTCCGAGGGGCGACCCGTGGCCGAGCGAGGGCAACTGAGACGAGGGCAGGGGGTCTTCATGCGGGCGGTGCAGCACGCATGAAGGGCTGCACCTGCCAGAGATGCCACGAGGGGCCAAGACAGGACGGCTCTTCTTTCGCCGGTATGAACCGGATCAAGTTCAACGGGTTCGGAATGATTCCATCTCAGCGTACTGGCCCAAGCATTTCAACTTGGGCAGCCACACCCCGGAGCAGGCTATCAGTGTAGCGCCAAGCGGGGACAGACTCAATCCGATCACATGATCGGGTCAATGGTCGAGCGAGGCGCGTACCGGTGTGGTGCGCACGTCGACTCGCTCCGAGGTGGCCTTGTCACCCAAGTTGAACACGGCCTTAAGCGATTCGAAACTGGTCGAGACTTCGGCTGTGGACGGGCTGAACAAAGCCAGCGCAAAGGCCAGGGGGGCAATGGCAAACAGCGGTCGCATGACAGGGCGGTCTGGCGTCTGAGCCTGAGGTTGGAGTGAATAGACGTCAGTGTAGGGCGGGGCGGCTGTTGCTGGTTATCCCTAGTACGGGGGACGAGTGGCCCTCGTTCGTGGGGGTTAGCCGGGGCGCTTCACCACGTGCACGCGATGGTCTTTCAGTGTGCTTGGGGAGGCTTGACCGCATTGTCCGCATCCGGCACTGCATGATGCTGCCGAGGCCCTGGTGCTGGATGTGCCGCAGGTGGGCGCTTCAGGTGCGCCTTGCACAAGCCCCTTCAGGCTGGGCCACCAGCGGCGGGCCAGATAGGCTGCGGCCAGCAAGCCGATGCCCACAGCGATGAGGTCCTGGGCGAATGCCGACATGGTGAGCCTCCTGCCGAGTCAGCTGGCCCATGCCAGGCGAGCCAGGTGAAAAACCACCCAGCTGGCGGCGTAGGCCAGTACAAACAGATAGCCGGTCATCAACAGCGGCATCTTCCAGCCGTTGGTTTCGCGGCGAACCACAATCAGGGTCGACAGACACTGGGGTGCGAACACATACCAGGTCATCAGCGACAAGGCGGTGGGCAGCGACCACGCTTGCTGGATCAGGGTGCTCAGGGCTCCTGTCAGCTCGTCGCCGGTCTGAGACAGGGCATACACGGTACCCAGGGCGCTCACGGCCACCTCGCGTGCCGCCATGCCTGGCACCAGCGCAATGCAGATCTGCCAGTTGAACCCGATGGGTTCAAAAATGACTTGCAGCGCACGGCCAGCCATGCCCGCCAGGCTGTATTCAATCGCAGCGTGTGTGCTTCCTTCCGGTGGGGCGGGAAAGTTCGACAGGAACCACAACACGATCATCAGAGCCAGGATGATCGTGCCCACGCGTTGCACGAAGGTGCGGGCGCGTTCCCACAGGCCCAAAGCCAGATTGCCCAGGTGGGGCCAATGGTAGTCAGGCAGTTCCATCAGCAAAGGCTGACCACCCTGGTGTTTGAAGAACCGCTTGAGCACCAAGGCCACCAGCATGGCCGACACGATGCCGGCGGCATACAGCGCAAACAGCACCAGCCCTTGCAAATTGAACAGGCCCGCTACAGTGCGATCCGGAATGAAGGCGGCAATCAGCAGCGCGTACACCGGCAGGCGGGCTGAGCAGGTCATCAGTGGCGCGATCAGAATCGTGACCAGTCGGTCGCGTGGGTCTGCAATCGTGCGGGTGGCCATGATGCCGGGCACGGCGCAGGCAAAGCTTGACAGTAAGGGAATGAAGGCGCGGCCCGACAGGCCGACCCCGCCCATGACGCGGTCGAGCAGGAAGGCGGCGCGCGGCAGGTAGCCAGAATCTTCCAGGGCCAGGATGAAGCCGAACAGAATCAGGATCTGGGGCAGGAACACCAGCACGCTGCCGGCACCGCTGATCACCCCATCGACCAGCAGGCTGCGTAGCATGCCGTCAGGCATGTGCGCTTGCACCCAGGCGCCGGCGGCGCTGACGCTGCCATCAATCCAGTCCATGGGGGCTGCCGCCCAACTGAACACCGCCTGGAACACCAGGAACATCAGCACGGCCAGGATGATCGGGCCGAACACCGGGTGCAGAGCGTAACGGTCGAGTCGTGCGGTATGGGTGCGCACATGGTCGGGTGTCTTGACGCAGGTGGCGAGCAAATGGCCCACGCGCTGGTGGGTGGTCTCGACCGGGGTTTGCGCAATGCGCTCCATCGGGCGTGGGGCGGTTGGGGCAGGCAGGTTTGCCCAATCCAACTGGTCGAGTTGCGCCAGCAGGGCTTCTTCGCCGCCTGCTCGAACCGCAATGGCTTCCACCACCGGAATGCCCAGTTCGGCCTGCAGTTTGGGCAGATCAATGTGAATGCCACGCTTGTGGGCCTGGTCCATCATGTTGATGACCAGCACCATGGGGACGCCCAGGGTTTGGATTTCCAGCACCATGCGCAGGTTCAGGCGCAGGTTGGTGGCATCGACCACACAGACCAAGCCAACCGGGGCGCTCTCGCCTGGTCGAGTTCCTGCGATCACATCTCGGGTGATCGCCTCGTCGGGTGTGGCGGCCAGCAGGCTGTAGGCGCCAGGCAAATCCAGCACGCGCCAGGCTTGGCCAGCGGGCGAAATGAATTGGCCTTCTTTGCGCTCAACGGTCACGCCTGCGTAGTTGCCCACCTTCTGGCGAGCCCCTGTGAGGCGATTGAACAGGGCTGTCTTGCCGCAGTTGGGGTTGCCCACCAAGGCGATCAGAGGGGGATTCGACACAGTGGGGGTCGCGACCGACATGGCGCGCTCCTTGGAATGCTGGGTAAGGCGGGCGGTCAGGCGGGAATCACTTCGATCAGGGAGGATTCGAGTTTGCGCATGGCGAAGGTGCTGGTGCCCACGCGAACAGCCAGGGGGCCCTTGCCGGCGAAGATGCGGCGCAAGACCTGCACCTTCTCGCCGGGCACGAAGCCCAGCTCCATCAGACGCCGCCGCAGGGCGCCACCATCGTGGGCGCCAGGGCGAATGCCCTGAATCGTGGCCAGGGTGCGCACGGGCAGCTTGTCCAGCGTGGTGGACGAGGCCGAGGCTGGAGCGTGATGGGCGTGGTGCGATTTCATGAGCCCATTCTAAGACTAAATGCGAATAATTCGCAATGAGGCTCCTTTGACATATGTCACGAATCGTCCAGCCTGTCCCGCAAGTGTGGGGAGGGGGCCTGAGCTTGGGAAGAACCCTCCTCTTGTGGGGGAGGACTTCTCAACATTCACTTTTAGACCCCTCTGCAAGTGCTTATTTTTGAACGACTTTTTGTCGCAGATTTGGCTTCGGAAACGCGTCTAAGTCCTTGATTTCATTGAAGATTTTTTCACTTTGAAGCTTGTTTTGGGGGTGTAGTTCGGTTAAAGTGGGAATTAGTGCACTTTCGTGGAGTTTTGTGGTGAATCTGGTCTTTCAAGGGGCTTCAGCGCTGACGCTGGACGCAAAGGGGCGGATGGCCGTTCCTGCGCGCCATCGCGACGCTTTGCAGGCTCTTTGTGAGGGGCAGCTCACCATCACCAAGCATCCCGACGGCTGCCTCATGGTGTTCCCGCGTCCGTCGTGGGAGGCGTTCCGTGACAAGGTCGCGGCGCTGCCCATGTCGGCTTCTGGTTGGAAGCGGATCTTTCTGGGTAACGCCATGGATGTCGAAATCGATGGCTCGGCTCGTGTGCTGGTCTCGCCGGAGTTGCGTGCCGCAGCGGGTATTTCCAAAGATGTGATGCTGCTCGGGATGGGCAGTCACTTCGAGTTGTGGGATGCAGAGCGCTATGCGGCGCACGAGGCCGAGGTCATGGCGCAGGCCATGCCCGACGCGCTGCAGGACTTCACTTTCTGACGCCATGGAGTCCACATGCACACCTTGGCAGCATCGAACTGTCCTGCTGCACGAGGCAGTCGATGCCCTGTGGGATCCGGAGACGGGGCCGGCGCCTGCGGGTGTCTATGTGGACGCTACCTTTGGTCGCGGCGGGCATTCCCGTCTGATTTTGTCCAAACTGGGCCCTCAGGCCAGGTTGTTGGCTTTGGATCGGGATCCGGAAGCCATTGCCCATGCCACCCAGGGGCCGCAAGCCATTCTCGATCCTCGTTTTCAGATCAAGCATGCGGCGTTCTCGTCTTGGGCGCAGGTGGTGTCCGATCTGGGTTGGGGGCCGGTGCAGGGCCTGTTGATGGACATCGGGGTGTCGTCGCCTCAGATCGACAACCCTCAGCGGGGCTTCAGCTTCCGCTTCGATGCGCCTCTGGACATGCGGATGGACACGACGCAGGGCGAGAGTGCGGCGGACTTTCTGGCGCGAGCAACACAAGATGAATTGGCAGACGTCATCCAGACCTATGGCGAGGAGCGGTTTGCTCGCCCCATTGCAAAGGCGCTTGTCGCTCGCCGCGATGCCGGACAACCAGTACGCACCACTGGCGAGTTGTCAGAAGTCGTGGCTCGTTCAGTCAAGACACGCGAAGCTGGTCAGGATCCCGCAACCCGCACCTTTCAGGCTCTTCGGATTCACGTCAACCGCGAGTTGGGCGAGCTCGAAGATGCCCTCGAGGCGGCCCTGAAAATGCTCGCGCCCGGCGGTCGTCTGGCGGTCATCAGTTTCCACTCGCTGGAAGACCGCATCGTCAAAACTTTCATCGCGCGCCACAGCCGCGAGGAATTTGACCGCCGTGTGCCGTTTGCTGCGCCCAAGCCTTTGCTGTTGAAGTCCATTGGGCGCATCAAGCCTTCCGACGAAGAGGTGGCGGGCAACCCTCGTTCACGTTCTGCTGTGCTGCGCGTGGCCGAGCGCACCGATGTGCCTTGGTCTGCCGAGTTGGCGCGTGCAGCCGAGCCTGCCCGCAAGGGCAAGGGGGGGCGTCGCTGATGTCTCGCCTCAATGTGTTCCTGGCCATCATCCTCCTGCTGAGCAGCTTCTGGCTGATTCGCTCCAGCAACGAGGCGCGGCATCTTTTTGTCGACCTCGAAAAGGCTCAGTCGCACTCGCATGAGTTGCAGATTGAGTACGAGCGCCTGCAGGTTGAAAAGCGCGCTCAGGCCACACCTTTGCGTGTAGAGAAGCTGGCGCGCGAAAAGCTGCGCATGTTCAGCAACACCCCCTCGGTGACGCATTACGTCACCGGGGCATCGGCGCCTGGGGTGGGCGCGTCTGAGGTGGCGCCATGAGCCGCGTGGGAGACTTCGTGCGGCGCCTGCGCGGCAAGCCCCGCCGTCAGGCGCCGGGTGCCATGCCCACGGTGCGCTATGCGACCAGCCCGTTGCTGGCCTCGCGCACGCCACCCTGGCGAGTGAAGTTCCTGATCGGCATGATCGGCCTGGGCTTTGCTGTGCTCATCGGGCGGGCGGCCTGGATTCAGATCATCCACAACGACTTCTACCTCAAACAGGGGGCCAGTCGTTATGAGCGTCGCATCGAGCTGCCTGCTGCTCGGGGGCGCATCACCGATCGCCATGGCGAATTGCTCGCGTCCAGTGTGCCTGCACCGTCGCTGTGGGCCATTCCCAAGGACATGGATGCCTCTGATGCCGAGCTGCGCAAGCTGGCCAAGCTGTTGGCCATGCCGTTGTCTGATCTGAAGAAGCGTCTGGCCAGCAACCCGAACTTCGTCTGGCTGCGTCGTCAGGTTGATGATGATGTGGCTCAGCAAGTGGCTGCCCTCAAGATCGATGGGGTCTACGAGCTGCGCGAGTCCAAGCGCCAGTATCCCGAAGGGGAAGCCGCGGCTCACGTGGTGGGTTTCACCAACATCGAAGACCAGGGGCAAGAGGGCATTGAGTTGGCTTATCAAAAGCAGCTGGCTGGTCACGATGGCGTGCGCCACGTCATCAAGGACCGCCTGGGTCGCGTGGTGGAATCGGTGGGCGACCTGGTGCCGGCCGAAGATGGGCAGCCCGTCAACCTGTCCATTGACGCCAAGATTCAGTTCTATGCATACCAGTGCATTCGCGATGCCGTGGCTGAGCACAAGGCCAAGGCTGGCAGTGTTGTGGTGCTGGATGCCTTGACGGGTGAAGTGCTGGCGCTGGCCAATGTGCCCAGCTACACACCAGCTGACCGTCGCAACTTGACCGGCGCGCAGTTGCGCAACCGGGCGCTGACGGACACCTTCGAGCCTGGTTCCACCATGAAACCGCTGGTGGTGTCGATTGCCTTGGAAACCGGGCGAGTCAAGCCCAGCACCATCATCTCGACGGCGCCGGGCCGTCTGACTGTGGATGGCTCCACCATCACCGATTCGCACCCGCATGGCGACCTGACAGTGGAAGAGGTCATTCAGAAGTCCAGCAACGTGGGCACCGCCAAGCTGGCCTTGCAGATGCAGCCTCGCGAAATGTGGGACATGTTCACGGCCGTGGGCTTGGGGCAGAAGCCCCAGTTGGGTTTTCCGGGTGTCGTGACGGGCCGCCTGCGTCCCTACAAGAGCTGGCGCCGCATTGAGCAGGTCACCATGAGCTATGGCTACGGCTTGTCCGCCAGCTTGTTCCAATTGGCCCAGGCTTACACCATCTTTGCCACGGATGGCACCCTCACGCCGGTGACCATGCTCAAGCGAGGTGGGCTGGAAGAGCTCGATGGCGGTTCGCCCAATGTGAAGGCAACCAAGGCCGCGCTGCGTGCGGCTGAGTCGGGCGAGGCCAATCGCTATGCAGCAGGTGACCCTGTGCCAGTTCTGGGGCACCGAGTGATTTCGCCTGAAACAGCGCGCGCGGTTCGCAAGATGTTATCGATGGTCACAGGCCCTGGCGGCACCGCTCCCAAGGCGCAGGCCGTGGGTTATAGCGTCGGCGGCAAAACCGGCACGGCCCACAAGCAAGAGGGGCGTGGCTATTCCGGCAACAAGTACCGTGCTTGGTTCGTGGGCATCGCCCCCATCAACAAGCCACGCATCGTCGTGGCCGTGATGGTCGACGAGCCTGGCAACGGCGTGTACTACGGCGGTGAGGTGGCAGCGCCCGTGTTCAGCAAAGTCGTGCAGCAGACGCTCAATCGTCTGGGGGTGCTGCCCGACCTGGCTGTGCAGCCCAAGATCGTTCAAGCCGAGTTGGAGAGCTTCTGATGTCGCATCCTGCTCGCACCCCCCTCATGTTGAACTCAGTGGCTGAGGCCTTGGCCTGGTTGCGTCAACAAGGTGTGTCCACCCTGACCGTAGACAGCCGAGCCATTGCCTCCCGTGCGGCAGAGGGCGTGGGTTTCATTGCCTGGCCAGGTGCGGCCCGTGATGGCCGTGGCTATGTGCAGCAAGCCCTGCATGATGGCGCGCGAGCCTGTCTGGTCGAGGCCGATGGCGTGGAGGCGTTTGGCTTCACCGATGCGCGCATCGCGGCGCTCAAGGGCTTGAAGGCGGCCAGCGCCGAAATCGCTCATGGCTTTTTTGAGGAGCCCAGCGCGGCGCTGCAAGTGGTGGCCGTCACGGGGACCAATGGCAAGACATCCACCTCATGGTGGACAGCCCAGGCCCTGACAGCCTTGGGTCGTCCTTGTGGGGTGATTGGCACCCTCGGGGTGGGGCGTGTCGACCACGGCGAGGTTCAGTCCACCGGTTTGACCACGCCCGATCCGGTCACCTTGCACGCCACATTCCGCCAGTTTGTGAACCAGGGGTTGCAGGCTGCGGCCATCGAGGCGTCGTCGATTGGCATTGAAGAAATGCGTCTGCATGCCACCCATCTGGCTGTGGCTCAGTTCACCAACTTCACGCAAGATCACCTCGATTACCACGGTGACATGGAGTCTTACTGGCTGGCCAAGCGTGAACTGTTCAACTGGCCCGGTTTGCGCGCCGCGGTCATCAATCTGGATGACCCCATGGGGGCAGTCTTGCGCGACCATGTGCAAGCCCGCGGGCTCGATGTCTGGACCTATGGCGTGGCCCAAACTGGGCGCCTGCAGGCCGTTCAGGTGCGGTATGAAGGCCATGGTGTCGCGTTCACCGTGGTTGAGCGCGATCTGGCTGGTCAGGTTGATTTGGCGCGGGCCAATATGGTGGCCCCGGTGATTGGCACATTCAACGTGTCGAACCTGTTGGGCGTTGTCGGTGCCTTGCGTGCGCTGGGCGTGTCGTTGGCCGACGCGGCTCACGCCTGTCGAAGCCTCACAGCCGTTCCGGGACGCATGGAAGTCGTGGTGGCCAAAGCGGTTGAGGCTGATGCGCCGTTGGTGGTGGTCGATTACGCACACACGCCCGATGCCCTGCAAAAAGCGTTGGAAGCCCTGCGCCCGGTGGTGCTGTCGCGTCAAGGTCGCTTGTGGTGCGTGTTTGGCTGTGGTGGCAACCGCGATCCCATCAAGCGTCCGCTCATGGGCGCGGTGGCCGATCAGTATGCCGATCAGGTGGTGCTGACCAGTGACAACCCCCGCGACGAAGTGCCGGCCTACATTCTTTCGCAAATTCTGGCGGGCGTGGCTCGTCGAGATGGTGTGGATGTGTTTGAAGACCGCCGGGCGGCCATCGAGCACGCCCTGCAAGACGCCGATGCCTGCGACGTGGTTCTGATTGCTGGCAAGGGCCACGAGTCGAACCAGGAAGTCTCTGGTGTGAAGTATCCGTTCTCTGACATCGAAGAAGCCCGCCGGGTGCTGGCTCTGCGTGCCGCGGCCAGCGGTTCTGTATCGCAAGGGGAGTCCGCATGAGCGCCCAGACCATGATGACCTTGGGCCTGGCCCGTGATCTGCTGGCGGGCTCGCAACTGCAGGGCGATGCGTCAACGCCCGTGATGCGCGTGCATACCGACACCCGCACCCTGCAGGCGGGCGACTTGTTCCTGGCTTTGCGTGGTGAGCGCTTTGACGCTCACGATTTCCTGCCCCAAGCGGCTCAAGCTGGTGCCGTGGCCGTGCTGATTGAAAACGGTGCCGAGTGCGATGGCCTGCCTGTCATCCGTGTCAGTGACACCCGCGCCGCACTTGGCCGACTGGCTGCGGGCTGGCGCGCTCGTTTCGATCTGCCATTGATTGCCGTGACGGGTAGCAATGGCAAGACGACGGTGACGCAGATGATCGCCGCCATCTTGCGGGCCTGGCAAGCCAGCCTGAACCGCCCGGACGGCGCCTTGGCCACCCAGGGCAATTTCAACAACGACATCGGCGTGCCCTTGACCCTGTTGCGCTTGCGCGAGGGGGTGCACCACTGCGCGGTGGTGGAGTTGGGCATGAACCACCCGGGTGAAATTGCCGAGCTGGCCGCGCTGGCTGCACCCACTGTGGCACTGGTCAACAACGCACAGCGCGAGCATCAGGAATTCATGCACACGGTCGAAGCCGTCGCGCGCGAGAACGGCGCGGTGTTGCAAGCCTTGTCACGCGAGGGCACCGCGGTGTTTCCTGCCGATGATGAATACACCCCGGTCTGGCGCGAAATGGCGCAAGGTTGCCGTGTGATGGACTTTGGTCTCGATGCCTCTGCCGCCGTGACCGCGTCGGCGCAATGGCAGGCCCAGCCGCAACCCCATTGGGCGCTGGCTTTGCGCACCCCCGTGGGCGAGGCGCAAGTCAATCTGCACATGGCGGGCATGCACAACGTGCGCAATGCCTTGGCGGCCACAGCCAGCGCCTTGGCTGCCGGCGTGCCACTGGATGCCGTGGTGGCGGGGCTGAATGCGTTCGAGCCGGTGAAGGGGCGGTCGCAGTTGCGCGCCATCGAGCGCGCAGGCCGTGCGGTCACCCTGGTCGACGACAGCTACAACGCCAACCCCGATTCCGTGCGCGCCGCCATCGACATGCTGGCGGGCTTGCCTGGGCCGCGCTGGCTGATCCTGGGGGACATGGGCGAAGTGGGCAACCAAGGTCCCGCCTTCCATGCGGAGGTTGGCGCCTACGCCCGTGAGCGTGGGGTCGAACACGTCTGGACCGCGGGCAGCCTGTGCCGTCACACCGCTGCCGCTTATGGCGCTGACGCGCACGCATTCGACAGTGCGGCCGACATCGTGGCCGCTCTACAGCATCAAGCCGGGCCTGACGCGGTCGCGTCGATCCTGGTCAAAGGTTCTCGATTCATGAAGATGGAACAAGTCGTCAACGTACTGGCCGGAGGCGCGCATGCTGCTTAGTCTGGCGCAATGGCTTCAGGCCATGAACCCCGAGTGGGGCTTCCTGCGGGTCTTTCAATACCTGACCTTCCGTTCGGTCATGGCCGCCATGACGGCTTTGCTGATCGGCTTGGCCTTGGGGCCCTATGTGATTCGCCGCCTGACCGAGTTGAAGATTGGTCAACCCATTCGCGAGTACGCGATGCAGTCGCACTTGACCAAGCGCGGCACGCCCACCATGGGCGGCGCCTTGATTCTGCTGGCCATTGCCATATCGACTCTGTTGTGGTTTGACTGGTCCAACCGTTTCGTCTGGATCGTCATGATCGTGACCACTGGTTTTGGTGCCATTGGTTGGGTGGATGACTGGCGCAAGGTCGTCAACAAAGACCCCGAGGGCATGCCCTCGCGCGAGAAGTACTTCTGGCAATCGGTCATTGGCCTGCTGGCTGCGCTGTACCTCGCGTTCAGCGTGTCCGAAACCAACAACCTGCGTGTGCTGGAGTTGTTCTTCCGCTGGATTGCCTCGGGCTTCTCGAACGACCTGCCGCCCAAGGCGGACTTGATCGTGCCCTTCTTCAAGACCGTGAGCTACCCATTGGGTGTGTGGGGCTTCATTGCCTTGAGCTACATCGTCATCGTGGGCACCAGCAATGCGGTGAACCTGACCGATGGTCTCGATGGCCTGGCCATCATGCCGGTGGTGATGGTGGGGGCAGTCATGGGCCTGTTCTGCTACGTGACGGGCAACGCCATCTTTGCCAAGTACCTGATCCTGCCCCACATCCCGGGTGCGGGTGAGTTGATGGTGTTCTGTGCTGCGATGTGCGGAGCCGGACTCGCCTTCCTGTGGTTCAACGCCTACCCCGCTGAAGTGTTCATGGGCGACGTCGGCGCCTTGGCTTTGGGTGGGGCGCTGGGCACCATTGCGGTCATCGTGCGTCAGGAAATCGTGCTGTCGATCATGGGCGGTGTGTTCGTGCTCGAAGCCCTGTCGGTGATGCTGCAGGTGAGCTACTTCAAGTACACGAAGAAGAAGTTCGGCGAGGGCCGTCGCATCCTGTTGATGGCGCCGCTGCACCACCACTTTGAAAAGTCGGGCTGGAAGGAAACGCAGGTCGTGGTTCGCTTTTGGATCATCACCATGCTGCTGTGCCTGATTGGTTTGTCGTCTCTCAAGTTGCGTTGATCGACCATGCATTACCTACGTGACCTCACCGTGCTGATCCTGGGTCTGGGCGACTCGGGTCTGGCCATGGCGCGCTGGAGCGCGCGCTGTGGGGCACAGGTACGCGTGGCCGATACCCGTGAACAGCCGCCTCAGGCCGCCACACTGAAGCAGGATGTACCTGCGGCCACCTTGCATCACGGACTGGAAGTGGCCTTGCTCGATGGCGTGAACCTGGTGCTCAAGAGCCCGGGCCTGATGCCCAATGCGCCTGATGTGGCCGCCTTGCTGGAGGCTGCCGCCGAACGGGGCATTCCTGTGCGCGGCGAGTTGTCGCTGTTCGCCACTGCGCTGGTCGACCTGAAGGCCGATCTGCGCTATGCCCCCAAAGTGCTCGCCATCACCGGCACCAATGGCAAGACCACGACCACCTCGCTGACCGCGCAACTGGTGGAACGCTGCGGCAAGCGCGTTGGCTTGGCTGGCAACATCGGGCCCACTTTGCTCGACACCTTGCGCATCGCGCTGGAACAAGAGCCAGAGCCCGAGCTCAGCGATGAGTCGCGTGAGCCAGAGCAGTTGCCCCTGCCGAATCTGGACGCATCGACGTATGTGGCGGGCGAGCCTGCGGCAGCGGCAGCCGAAGCCGGTCCAGCCGGGGGCGCAGTGGCCGCTGATGCGGACACGCCGAGCGAGGTGTCGCCCGAAAGCTCAGCGGAGTCTGTTGACGCAGCTGTGCCTGCCGCCGAGGTCGTCTTGGCCGATGATGCCGATGCCCCTCTGGTCGTGTTGGCTCCGCCCCCTCCCAAGGAACCCGTTTTCCAGGTCCTGCCTGAGGTCTGGGTCTTGGAGTTGTCCAGCTTCCAGCTCGATGGGGTCACCAACTTCGAGCCCGATGCGGCGGTGGTGCTCAATGTCACCCAGGACCACCTGGACTGGCACGGCAGCATGCAAGCCTACGCCGAGGCCAAGGCCCGCATCTACGGCAAGCAGGCCGTCATGGTCATCAACCGCGATGAGCCCATGGTCGAAGCCATGGTGCCTCCTCCTGTGGTGATCAAGTCGTCGGTGCGGGGGCGCCCGGCGCGCACGGAACACCGCAATGTGGTTCGCTTTGGCTTGGACGCGCCGCAGAACCCAGGCGATTTTGGCCTGGTGAACGAAGCGGGCATGGCGTGGCTGGTTCGCGCTCGTGAAGTCGATCCCACAGTCAAGCTCAAGAAGGGCGAGACCCATGAGATCGTGTTGCAGCGCCTGATGCCGGCTGATGCTTTGCGCATCCGTGGTCGACATAACGCTTCGAACGCGCTGGCCGCCTTGGCGTTGGCCACCGCGATTGACTGCCCGCTGGCCCCCATGCTGCATGGTCTGCGCGAGTACCGGGGTGAGCCCCATCGGGTTGAGCATGTGGGCACCGTAGCGGGTGTGGATGCGATTGACGACAGCAAGGGCACTAACGTAGGCGCCACCGTGGCCGCCTTGACGGGCTTGGGTGCCGACCTGTCGGGTGGCAAGCTGGTGGTGATCTTGGGTGGTGACGGCAAGGGGCAGGCGTTCGAGCCGCTGGCCGAGCCGGTCGCGCGGTACTGCCGTGCGGTGGCCTTGATTGGGCGCGATGCTCAAGCCATTGGGGGCGTGCTGAGCGGCGCCACCATGCCCAATGGGGACGCGCTGGCGATCGAGTCTCATGCCAGTCTGGAAGACGCGACCCGTTGGGCCTTTGCGCAGGCCCGTGCCGGCGATGCCGTGCTGTTGAGCCCGGCGTGCGCCAGCCTGGACATGTTCCGTAACTATGCTCATCGCGCCCAGGTGTTCATCGACACCGTGCGCGAACTGGGCGCTGACCAAGGAGAGCTGGTATGAGCGACGCCGCCGCCCGCCCATTCTGGTCAGCCTGGCTTGAGTCCTTGCGTCAGCGCCGTCAGGCGCGAGCAGAAACTGTCACAGGCCCGCTGCCCGTGCGCGATTACGTCAATGTGACGGCTCAACCCTCTACCGTGATGGGCTTTGATCAAGCATTGGTGTGGGTGGTTCTGGCCTTGATGGCCCTGGGGTTGGTGATGGTCTACTCGGCCTCGATCGCCTTGCCCGACAGCCCCAAGTTTGCGAACTACGCTCCCACGCACTTCTTTAGCCGCCACCTGTTTTCCATCGTTCTGGCCATCTGTGCTGCCGCAGTGGTCACCCAGATTCCTTTGGCCGTGTGGGAGCGCTGGGCCCCGTGGTTGTTCGTGACCTCGCTGGTGTTGCTGATCCTGGTGTTGATTCCGCACGTGGGCAAGGGCGTCAATGGTGCACGTCGCTGGTTGCCTCTGGGCGTGATGAACTTCCAGCCATCCGAGTTGGCCAAGCTGGCCATCACTCTGTATGCCGCCGACTACATGGTCCGCAAGATGGACGTGAAGGAGCGTTTCTTCCGCGCGGTGGCCCCTATGGCGGTGGCTGTGGGTGTGGTCGGTCTGTTGTTGCTTGCCGAGCCTGACATGGGCGCTTTCATGGTGATCGCCGCCATCGCGATGTCCATCCTGTTCCTGGGCGGCGTCAACGGCAAGATGTTTGCACTCATCACCGGCGTGCTGATTGGTGCCTTCGTGTTGATGGTCAGTCTCAGCCCCTGGCGCCGTGAGCGGATCTTCGCCTACCTCGATCCCTGGAGCGAAAAGAACGCACTGGGTAAGGCGTATCAGCTGACCCACTCCCTGATTGCCTTTGGCCGGGGCGAAATCTTCGGCGAGGGCTTGGGCTCGAGTCTGGAAAAGCTGCACTACCTGCCCGAAGCGCACACCGACTTCCTGTTGGCTGTCATTGGTGAAGAGTTCGGATTTGTCGGCGTGGCAGCTGTGGTCGTGGCCTTCTTCTGGCTGATCGTGCGCTTGTTCAACATCGGGCGCCAAGCGATTGCCCTGGATCGCGTGTTCTCAGGTCTGGTGGCGCAGGGCGTGGCGGTGTGGATGGGTGGCCAGGCCTTCATCAACATGGGTGTGAATCTGGGCGTGTTGCCCACCAAGGGCTTGACTCTGCCCCTGATGAGTTACGGTGGATCGGGTGTGATGTTGAACTGTGTGGCCTTGGCCATCTGCCTGCGCGTGGACATTGAGAATCGCCAACTCATGCGAGGAGGCCGAGCATGAGTAAGCACCTCGTCATCATGGCGGCTGGCACGGGTGGGCACATCATGCCTGGCCTGGCTGTGGCCGATGAAATGAAAAAGCGCGGCTGGACCGTGAGCTGGTTGGGTACCGAGCATGGCATGGAAACCCGTCTGGTGCCGCCTGCCGGCATCGAACTCGACAAGCTGCAGTTCAGTGGTCTGCGTGGCAAGGGCTTGCTGCACACCCTCACGGGTGGCGTGCGCATGCTCAAGGCCTTTGCTGACTGCTTCAAGATTTTGAAGACGCGCCAAGCCAGCGCGGTACTGGGTATGGGGGGGTATGTCTGCTTCCCGGGTGGCGTGATGGCTGCCGCACGAGGCTTGCCGCTGGTGCTGGTCAATGCCGACGCGGCCTTGCTTATGAGCAACCGCGCCCTGTTGCCGATTGCCGATGTGCTGGCGTGTGGCTTCGATGGCCCAGCTGCCAGCCGCTCGCGCATAGCGAAGGTCACGGGCAACCCTGTGCGGGCCGACATCGAAGCCATTGTTGAGCCCGATGCGCGCTTTGCCAATCGCCAGGGGCCGCTGCGGGTGTTGGTGGTTGGGGGCAGCCTGGGCGCCAAGGTGCTGAATGAGACGGTGCCTCAGGCGCTGGCCATGATGCCGATCGAGCAACGCCCGCTGATCACGCATCAAACCGGTACCGCCAACCTCGACGAGGTGAAGGCTGCCTATGTGGCCGCAGGCCTCGATCCCGCGAAGGATGCCGAAGTGCTGCCCTTCATCAACAACATGTCCAAGCGCCTGGCGGAGTGCGATGTGATTCTGTGCCGTGCCGGGGCGATCACCGTCAGTGAACTGTGCTCTGCGGGCGTGCCCAGCATCCTGGTGCCCTTGATCGTTTCGACTACCGATCACCAGCGCGCCAACGCCGAATACATGGATCAGCATGGTGCGGCCGTGCACCTGCCTCAGTCGGAACTCTCGCCTCAACGTCTGGCGCAAGAGTTCGGCAAGCTACAGCGCAAGGACCTGCTGGTCATGGCCCGTCGGGCGCGTGGTCTGGGGCGGCCGAAGTCGGCTGCTGCCGTGGCGGATGCCATCGAAGCCCTGGTCAAACCTCAAAGCAAGAAAGAGGCGTCAGCATGAAGCACGCCGTCAAACACATCCATTTCGTGGGCATTGGTGGTGCTGGCATGAGCGGCATTGCCGAGATCCTGCACAACCTGGGCTACACCGTGTCTGGCTCGGACCAGTCCGACAGCGCCACCTCGCGCCGGCTGGCCTCGCTGGGCATTCAGGTGCATGTGGGCCACGACGCGACGCACATCGATGGCGCCGAGGCCGTGGTGACTTCTACCGCCGTGAAGGGTGACAACCCCGAAGTGATCGCAGCCCGTGCCAAGCGCATTCCGGTGGTGCCGCGTGCCGTGATGCTGGCCGAGCTGATGCGCTTGCGCAAAGGCATTGCGATTGCCGGCACCCACGGGAAGACCACCACCACCTCGCTGGTGACCTCCATCCTGGCAGAGGCCGGGGTGGACCCGACCTTCGTGATTGGCGGCAAGCTCAACAGTGCTGGCGCCAACTCGGCGCTGGGCAAGGGCGACTACATCGTGGTCGAGGCCGACGAGTCGGACGCCTCGTTCCTGAATCTGCTGCCCGTGTTGTCGGTGGTGACCAACATCGACGCCGACCACATGGACACCTATGGCCATGATTTCGCACGGCTGAAGCAGGCCTTTGTCGAGTTCCTGCACCGCATGCCGTTCTATGGCGCGGCCATTCTGTGCGGTGATGACCCTGGTGTGAAGTCCATCGTGCCGCTGATCTCTCGCCCCGTCATCAGCTACGGCTTCAGCGAAGACGTGCAGGTGCGTGCGGTCAATGTGAAGGCGCAACCCGGTGGTCAGATGACCTTCACGGTGCAGCGACGCAATGGCACCGTCATGCCTGATCTGGATGTCACGCTGAACCTGCCAGGCGAGCACAACGTGCTCAATGCCTTGGCTGCCATCGCCGTGGCGACCGAGCTTGAATTGCCTGATGCGCCCATGGTCAAGGCGCTGGCCGAATTCACGGGCGTGGGCCGCCGCTTCCAGCGCTACGGCGAGTTGCGCGCGGGCGATGGCGGTCGTTTCACCTTGATCGACGACTACGGGCATCACCCAGTCGAGATGGCCGCGGTCATCGCTGCCGCACGTGGGGCCTTCCCGGGTCAGCGCCTGGTGCTGGCCTTCCAGCCGCATCGCTACACCCGTACCCGCGACTGCTTTGAAGACTTTGTGAAGGTGTTGGGCAGCGCCGATGCCGTTGTGTTGACCGAGGTCTATGCCGCGGGGGAAGCCCCGATTGTTGCGGCCGACGGCCGAGCACTGACCCGCGCCGTGCGCGTGGCCGGCAAGATCGAACCCCTGTTTGTGGACGACATCAACGAACTGCCGCAGACCCTGGCCAGCATCACGCGCGATGGCGATGTCGTGATCTCGATGGGCGCCGGTTCGATTGGCGGGGTGCCTGCCAAGGTCGTCGAGCTGTTGAAGGATTGAGTGTCATGAGTCTGATTCAACTGTCTGCCCCCTCCATCGCGCCGGCCTCCTTGGGCAAGGTCGCGGTGCTGTTCGGTGGCACCTCGGCTGAGCGCGATGTGTCCTTGATGTCGGGTTCGGGCGTGCTCAAGGCTTTGCAATCGCAGGGCGTGGATGCCCACGCCTTTGATCCGGCAGAGCGCCCCTTGAGCGATCTGAAGAGCGAAGGTTTTGATCGCTGCTTCATCGCCCTGCATGGCCGTGGTGGCGAAGACGGTACCGTACAAGGCGCGCTGGAGTTGTTGGGCATTCCTTACACCGGCTCGGGTGTCATGGCTTCAAGCATTGCGATGGACAAGATCATGACCAAGCGCATCTGGCGCTTTGAAGGCTTGCCTACGCCTGACTGGCGCATGGTGTCGAGCGCAGAAGAGTGCGCGCATGCCTTGTCGGTGCTGGGTGCGCCCATGATCGTCAAGCCAGCCCGCGAAGGCTCGTCCATCGGTCTGACCAAGGTCACCGACCCTGCGCAATGCGCCGCGGCTTATGCCGCTGCTGCCCAGCACGACCCCGAAGTGCTGTGCGAGCAGTTCATCGATGGCGACGAAACGACCTGCCCGGTGTTGATCGTGAACGGACAAGCCCAGGCGTTGCCGCTCATTCGCATCGTGGCGCCCGATGGCAATTACGACTACCAGAACAAGTACTTCACCGATGACGTGAAGTACCTGTGCCCCAGTCAGCTTGATCCAGACGAAGAGGCTGAGATCGCTCGCCAGGTGGTGCGCGCGTTCAAGACCTTGGGTTGCCGTGGCTGGGCTCGTGCGGACGTGATGATTCGTCGCAGCGATCGCCAGCCCTTCCTGCTGGAGATCAACACAGCGCCGGGCATGACCAGCCACTCTTTGGTGCCGATGTCTGCCCGTGTGGCAGGCCTGAGCTATGAGCAACTGTGCGTGCACCTGCTGGCGTCGGCCAGTCTGGATGCCTCGACACGCTGAAAGGCCGATGAACACGGACTGAACCATGCAAGCCGCCGCCGCCCTCAACTCCTACCGCGCCGCGCCACAGACGCCTGATGACGTCAAGTGGATGAACGCCGCCTCTGCCTTGATGGCATGGGTGGTGCTGGCCATGGTGGTGGGCTCGGTGCTGCTGATGATTTCGCGTCAGCCCTACTTCAATCTCACGCGTGTCGAACTGGCTGGCGACCTGCAGCGCAACAACCTGGCCACTGTTCGTGCCAACGTCGTTTCGCGTTTGGCAGGGGGCTTCTTTTCGGTGGACTTGTCGAAAACCCGAGAGGTTTTCGAGTCGGTGCCATGGGTTCGCAAAGCGATTGTTCGTCGAGTGTGGCCAAATGAACTACGGGTCACTTTGGAAGAGCACAAGCCTGCGGCATACTGGGAACACGACGACCGAGACGACCAACTCGTGAACACCTTTGGCGAAGTGTTTGACGCGAATGTGGGTGACGTAGAGGACGAGCATTTGCCGACCCTACAAGCACCGGTCAACGCGACGGCGTCTGATGCCCGAACCATGCTTGACATGTTGCGCAAGCTGCAGCCCGTGATGGCGCCGCTGGGGGCACAGATCGAAACCTTGCGTCTGACCGATCGGGGTTCCTGGAGCGTGGTGCTCGATGACGATGCCCGCATTGAATTGGGTCGCGGCACGCCTGAAGAGGTTCTGGCCCGCACCGAGCGCTTCGTGCGCACCTTGCCTGAATTCAAGCGCCAGTATCCGGCGCCGCTTCAATACGCAGATTTACGTTATCCCGAAGGCTACGCCGTTCGGTTGAAGGGTTTGACGACCTGGCAAGACGGCAGCAAGCCGCCAGTGATTCGCAAGCCTGTCAAGCCAACGGCGCAGCCTTCTCATTGAATTAACCTGACTCACCCACACAAACCATGGCTAAGGAATACAAAGATCTGGTCGTCGGGCTGGACATCGGCACTGCCAAAGTGATGGCAGTCGTGGCCGAGGTCATGCCCGGTGGCGACCTGCGTCTGGCTGGCCTCGGCGTGGCGCCCAGTCATGGCCTCAAGCGCGGCGTCGTGGTCAACATCGATGCCACCGTGCAGTCCATCCAGCAGGCGCTCAAAGAGGCCGAACTGATGGCCGATTGCAAGATCAGCCGCGTCTGGACCGGCATCACCGGCAGCCACATCCGTGGTCAGAACAGCACGGGCATGGTCATCGTGCGGGACAAGGAAGTCGCGCCCATCGATGTGCAGCGCGTGGTGGAGACCGCCAAGGCCATCAACATTCCCAACGACCAGCGCTTGCTGTTGGTCGAACCGCAAGAGTTCATCATCGATGGCCATGAGGTCAAAGAGCCCATCGGCATGAGCGGTGGTCGTCTCGAGGTCAAGGTCCACATCGTGACCGGTGCTCAAAGCGCTGCCGAGAACATCGTCAAGTGCGTGCGCCGCTGCGGCCTGGAAGCCGAACAGCTGGTGTTGAACCCCAGCGCATCGAGCATGGCCGTGTTGACTGAAGACGAAAAGTCTTTGGGCGTGGCCATGGTCGACATTGGCGCTGGCACGACTGACGTGTCGATCTTCACCGATGGCGCCGTACGCCACACCGCCGTGATTCCGATTGCCGGTGACCTGATCACCAGCGACATCGCCATGGCTTTGCGCACCCCCACCAAAGACGCTGAAGACATCAAGGTGGACTGGGGCGTGGCCAAGCAATTGCTGGCCGATCCCAATGAGCAGGTCGAAGTGCCTGGCCTGGGCGATCGCGCGCCTCGCATGCTCTCGCGTCAGGCTTTGGCCGGCGTGATCGAGCCGCGCGTGGAAGAAATTTTCTCGCTGGTTCACCAGGTGATCCGCGAGTCCGGCTACGAAGAATTGTTGTCCTCCGGCATTGTGCTGACCGGCGGCTCGGCGGTGATGCCGGGCATGGTCGAGCTGGCCGAAGACATCTTTTTAAAGCCCGTTCGCAAGGGGACGCCCTTGTATTCGGGCGCCCTCCACGACATGGTGGCCAGTCCGCGCTCGGCCACCGTCATGGGATTGCTCGAAGAAGCAAGACTCGCGCGCACACGCGGGATGAAAGCAGCGCAACAGGCCGGGTCGGTACAGACCTTGTTTGGACGCGTTCGCGATTGGTTCGTTGGTAATTTTTAAAACAACACTGGCACGTTTTTAACTGGCAACTGCATATAAAAGAGGTACGACATGGCAATCGAGATGATTGAAAGCTTCGACATGGGAACCCAGATCAAGGTGATCGGGGTGGGCGGTGGTGGCGGCAACGCCGTGGACCACATGATTGCGCAAGGGGTGCAAGGCGTGCAGTTCATCTGCGCCAACACCGACGCGCAAGCCCTGAACCGTTCGGCCGCTGAAGTTCAACTGCAACTGGGCTCCACCGGCCTGGGCGCTGGCTCGAAACCTGAAGCCGGTCGTGCCGCCGCCGAAGAGGCCGTGGACCAGATCCGCGACACGCTGGAAGGCGCCAACATGGTGTTCATCACCGCGGGCATGGGCGGCGGTACCGGTACCGGTGCGGCGCCTGTGATCGCGCGTGTCGCCAAGGAAATGGGCATCCTGACCGTGGGCGTGGTGACCAAGCCTTTCGAATTCGAAGGCAACCGCCGCCTGAAGCAAGCCGATGCCGGCCTGGCCGAGCTCGAAGCCAATGTCGACTCCCTGATCGTGGTCCTGAACGAGAAGCTGCTGGAAGTGCTGGGTGATGACATCACCCAGGAAGAGGCTTTCGGCCAAGCCAACGACGTGTTGAAGAACGCCGTGGGTGGCATCTCCGACATCATCCACATCCCTGGTCTGGTGAACGTTGACTTTGAAGACGTCAAGACCGTGATGAGCGAGCCTGGCAAGGCCATGATGGGCACCGCCACAGCGGGCGGCCCTGACCGTGCCACCAAGGCAGCTGAAGCCGCTGTGGCTTGCCCGCTGCTGGAAGGCATCGACCTGTCGGGCGCGCGTGGCGTGCTGGTGCTGATCGCCGCTTCGAAGTCGACCTTCAAGCTGAGCGAGTCGCGCAATGCCATGAACACCATCCGTCGCTACGCCGCTGAAGATGCTCACGTCATCTACGGTACGGCTTACGACGAAAGCCTGGGCGACCAGCTGCGCGTGACCGTGATCGCCACCGGCCTGAGCGCTGGCAAGCGTCAGCAAGCGCCGATGACCGTGGTGCACAGCGCTGCGGCTGCGCCTGCGCAAATGTTCGCCCGCACCGGCACCGACAACATTCCCGTGCTGAACCACGCCGTCGGCGCAGGCCATCATGGCCTGGGCATGGGCGCTGCAGCCAGCGACTTCAGCGGCTTGAACACCCCCAGCGTGTGGCGTTCGGGTCGTACCCAGGCGGCTGCCAAGGTCGACGCGCTGGCCAGCAATGGCATGGACGAAATCGAGATTCCAGCTTTCCTGCGCAAGCAGGCTGACTGATCTCGTCGCGGGGCGACAGCCGCCCCGCGTGTGAGTTTGAGTACCTCTGCCAGTTCGTGGCCCCTACCTGTGCCGGGTGGGGGCCTTTTGGCGTTTCCATCTTGGCGTTTCTTCTCTCTGTCAGAGAAGGCGGGGGCAGGCGGATCACTCTGCCACGGTAGTCCAGAAGGGCAATTGGGCCAACAGGGCCTGCTCGCGTGCTTGCGCAATGGCGCGGCCAATGGCGGGGCCCCGATGTCCCTCGGCCATGGCTTGAGCGGAGACCTCTGCCGTGTTGACCGCTTGGGTGAGTTTCAGTGCCAGCGCCAGCCGCTCCTTTTGCGGGTAGGGCCTGGATTCGAAAGTCAGGCGGCCGCGTGCATCGCATTCGCAGGCTTGCAGAATCTGAATGAAGCGATCGGGCTTGCGAAAGGCATCGCAGCGGTCCAGCAGCCGAACCAGCGCGGCGGCACTCAGACCGTCACTGCGGTGAATGTTGCCGTGCTCGCGTGCCACCACTTCAGCCAGTTCCTTGCACTCCACCGGCACGCGCAGTCGTGTGCTGACCTCACGTAGCAGCGTCACGCTGCGCCCCTCGTGCCCCAGATGCCGAGGCAGCACATCGGCGGGCGTGGTGCCCTTGCCCAGGTCATGGCACAGCGCGGCGTAGCGGACCGGCAGGCTGGTGTCCAGGTAGGCCGCCATGTCCAACACCATGTTCAGGTGCACGCCAGTGTCAACCTCGGGGTGGTAATCCGCCCGTTGGGGTACGCCCCACAGCCGGTCAACCTCTGGCAGCAGCCGAGCCAGGGCGCCGCAATCGCGCAGCACATCCAACATGCGCGAGGGGCGCGCTTCCATCAATCCTCGCGACAACTCTTGCCAGACCCGTTCGGGGACCAAGTGATCGACCTCGCCTTGCTCGACCATTTTGCGCATCAGCCGGCGCGTGTCATCGGCCACATCGAAATCGGTGAAGCGGGCGGCAAAGCGGGCCAGGCGCAGGATGCGAACGGGGTCTTCTTCGAAGGCCTCTGATACGTGGCGCAGCAGCTTGTTGGCGAGGTCTTGCTGGCCACCATAGGGGTCGACGATGTGGCCGTGCTCGTCTTGCGCCATGGCGTTGATGGTGAGGTCGCGGCGAGCGAGGTCTTCTTCCAGCGTCACGCTGGGGGCGGCATGCACCGTGAACCCGTGGTAGCCGTGCCCACTCTTACGCTCGGTGCGCGCGAGGGCGTATTCCTCTTTGCTGTGCGGGTGCAGGAAAACCGGAAAGTCTTTGCCGACCGGGGTGTAGCCCTGGGCCACCATGGCTTCAGGCGTGCCGCCTACCACCACCCAGTCTCGGTCGCCGCAGGGTCTCCCGAGCAGGGCATCGCGCACAGCCCCACCGACCAGATAAATCTTCATGGGCCAAGTTTAGCGGTGCGGATCTGTTCTGGCACGCTGTATGCATGGGCTCCCTCACTTGCTTGTTGTTGATCGGGAGATTCACCATGACAGTGCGTGCGGTACAGGGCGGGGCGCTTAAGCCCTTGGTTGCAGCCGTGATGGCTTTCGCGTCGGTGGGGGCGGCCCAGGCCGCCAGTACCAGCTTGGGGCCGCTGGCACCGCTGGGCAGCGTTTACGAGGTCGGGTTCGGGTTCCCTGCGCCCGGATTCACTGACACGCTGACGTTTTCCTTGGCGGCGCCGATGGAAGGCAGTTTCACGGTGAAGGGGCAGGGTCTGGTCATCCCCGGCTTCTTCTCGCTGGCGCCTGCTACGGATCTCAGCTTCGCGATTTACAAGGGGGGCGCTGCGCTAACCGCCTGGGGCACAGCCTTCAACGGGCTGGACTTGGCTGCCGGCACCGACTACAGCTTTGTTGTCAAAGGCAAGTCTGGGGGCTACCTGGTGACCTGGTCCCTGAGCCCGGTGCCTGAACCTGAGTCCATCGCCTTGGCGTTGGCTGGTGTGGCCGTGGTGGGCGCGACAGCCCGCCGTCGTTGGACCCAAGGTTGAGCCAGGGCCCGCCCCGACGGGGTCAGGCGGATTGCGCTGCGAGTTGCGCGAGTTGAACGTAGTCGGCCACCGGCACTTCTTCCGCGCGGCGTTGCAGATCGAAGTCGGTCTCCAGTCCCTTTTGTTCGATCCATTGCCCCAAGGTGTTGCGCAAGATCTTGCGGCGCTGTGAGAAGGCCACGGCCACGAGTTCTTCCAGAATAGCTGGGTTGACGTCGGCGGGTTGAGCCCATGGCACCATGCGCACCACGGCCGAGTCCACCTTGGGGGGCGGGGTGAAGGATTCGGGTGGCACGTCGACGACCGATTCCATGTCGTAGCGCCACTGCAGCATCACGCTGAGGCGTCCGTACTCCTTGTTGCCCGGTTCAGCCACCATGCGGTCGACCACTTCCTTTTGCAGCATGAAGTGCTGGTCTTCCACCAAGGCAGCCCAGGGCAGCAGGTGGAACAGGATGGGGCTGGAGATGTTGTAGGGCAGGTTGCCGATGATGCGCAACCGGCCTTGTCGCTCGCGACTGATCTCGCCGAAATCGACCTTCAGGACGTCAGATTCGATCACCGTCAGTTCCTCGCGCTTACGCAAGCGGGCCGCGAGGTCGCGATCGAGTTCGATGACGGTGAGGTGCTGGCTGAGTGCCACGACCGGGTTGGTCAGTGCGCCCAGACCCGGACCAATTTCAACCAGGTGTTGACCCGGTCGGGGATCGATGGCGCGCACGATGTCGTCAATGACCGCCATGTCATTGAGGAAGTTCTGTCCAAAGCGCTTGCGTGCAACGTGCCCTTGGGTGGTGCGCTGCGACAGCCCGGAGGGGCGCTTGTTGGGGCGATCAGGGCGCATCACGCAATTCCACCCAGGTTGAGGCGCGCAGTTCGCGAGCCCAGTCGGCATAGGTGGCCTCAAAGCGCTGTTCGCGAATCAGGGCACGGGCGCTTTCGCGTTTTTGTTCCGGAGTCAGTTCAACCTCACGGCGTTCGAGCAGCTGAATCAGGTGGATGCCGAAGCGGCTCACGACCGGCTCAGACACTTGGCCCGGTTGCAACTGCGCCAAGGCTTTTTCGAACTCGGGCACGAACTGGCCCGGCGAGGACCAGCCGAGATCCCCTCCTCGTACCGCACTGCCGTCTTCCGAGTACTGCCGGGCCATTTGCGGGAAGCTAGCCTGACCGTCGAGGATCTGGCGGCGGATGTCGAGCATGCGCTCCATCACCGATTTGGCATCTTGCTGAGGTCCGGTGCGCAGCAGAATGTGGCGCACCCGTTGTTGGGTGAACGACGCCTTCGAAGCGTTTTCCCGCTCAATCAGTTTGATGATGTGAAAGCCCGCACCGGATCGCACCACGGGTGAGACCTGGCCCACTTTCAGATCAGCCACGGCCTGAATGAACAGCTCGGGCAATTTGCTGACAGGGCGAGAGCCAAACACGCCCCCGTTCTCAGCGGTGTTCTTGTCGTCAGAGTTCTGCTTGGCCAATTGGGCGAAGTTGACGCCACCCGCTGCCTGCTTCTGAATGGCTTCGGCCTTGGCTTGCAGTTGGGCCACGTCCTTTTCAGATGCCTGCTCTGGCACCCGGATCAGGATGTGTGCGAGGTTCATCGACACCTCGACGTCGGTGTCCTGGTCCTTGCGGATGACTTCCTGAATTTCGTCTTCGGAGATGCGAATGCGGGCCGTGACCTCGCGTTCACGCACGCGTTGCAGCAGCAATTGCTCGCGCAGGCTGTTGCGATACCGCGCAAAGTCCATGCCTTCTTTCTGCATGCGGGCACGCATTTGCTGCACGGTCATCTGGTTCTGGGCGGCAATGCCTTCAATGGTGCCGTCGACTTCCGCGTCAGACACGTCCATGCCCAACACCTTGGCCTGGTTGACCTGTACCTTTTCATCGATGAGGAGGTCGAGCACCTGTTTGCGCAGCTCAGGCATCGGCGGCAGATTCTGGCCTTGGGCCGACTGCACAATGCGCGCCACGCGACGATCCACATCGGTGCGGGTCACCACTTCCTGGTTGATGACGGCGACGATGTAGTCGGCCGTGGTCTTGCGGCTGGCGAAGTCACTGGCCTTGGAGTCGAGCTCTTGATTGCTCTGGATGCGAGGCGTGACCGTCGAAGGCGTGTTGAGCTTGAACTGGGCATGAGCAGGCGCTGCTGCCATCAACGCCAAGGACAAAGCCAGGGCTGCAGACAGTGCGGCACGCAGTCGGCTCGGCGAGCGGGCAGTCAGGAGGCGAGCGGAAATAGGATTCAACACATCAATCATCGGTGAAGGCGGGCTGTGAGCCCTGAGGTGACAGCAGGCTATTGGGTTCGCGCAGCAGTCGGTATCCGGGCACATTCTCTCTCAAGGCGCGCAGCGGGCTGGAGCCAATGCGAGACAGCCCCACCAGTTCCAGCTGGAACATGATGCGGGAGTTGGTCTTGCGGCCCACGGACACCCGTTCGGAGACCACGCGGCCAATCCAGCAGCCGGCATCGTATTCGATGCCCAGCAGCGAGTTGGGCACCTTCTTGTCGAGCATGCTGTAGTTCACGCGCCCGACGGCGTACCAGGTGCCGCCGCAGGATGAGCCTGGGGTCGAGGCCTCGGTCGAGCTGCCAGGGGACGCCGCCAGGGCATCCTTGAGCATTTGCGTCAATGATGTGGACGTGCCGGCAATCGGCCACTGCCACCCCAGGGAAACGAGCTCACTGCTGTTGCGGGCGTACAGATAAGACAGGCCGATCGTTTTGAACGGGCCCGGCGAATAACGTGCGCCGAACACGCCTCGCTCAGTGCGGTGTTTCATGGCACTGAGTTGCAGTGCCCCGTCCAGCGCCCAGTTCGGAATCACGTAGGTGGCGCCTTGCAACTGGATGTCAGACAGGCGCTGGGTGATGGGGTCGGGCCCATCTGGGTTGATGCGCTGGTCCGAGAAAAGAACCTTCTGTACCACAGCCACGTTCATCAGCTCGGCGCCATTGTCTGGGTTGAGCATGCGGCTGTTCACCCCCAGGGTGACCTGGTTGGCGTCCGAGATGCGGTCGACGCCGGTGAACGCGTTCTCGTTGTACATCGAGTACTGGTTGAACGAGCGCGGGGCGCTGTCAAACAGCGGGTTGTCGGATTGGTCCACATAGGGGGTGCGGACGTAGCGAATGCGCGGCTCCAGTGTCTGAATCAGGTCCTGCTTGAAGAGGTGCACAGGGCGCTCGAAAACAGCAGACGAGTCCAGGCTGAACGTGGGAATGACTTTTGACAGGCGTCTGGCTGCCGTTGAAGGGCTGGCGTTGAGATCGTAGCTGGCAGCGTTCACGCTCAAGCGCGGTTGCAGCATCACGCCCATGGGCGAGCCAAACATCTTGTCCACGCTGCCCGTCAGGTGCAGGCGATTGCCAGTGATTTTGGCCGGGTCGGGGTTGGTGAACTGGCTGAGTTCGGTTTGGGCATGCCATGCCACACCAGCGGTGTCGCTCAGGCGACTGTTGAATCCGACGCGTCGGCGGCCATACGGAGCCGTGACCTCGCTGAGCGCTGCGTCTGCTTCGGGGTCCAGGTCTTTCAGGGTCTGCCAATCCTGCACGTTCGCATAGAGCGTGTTCTGGCTGGCACCCAGCCCCCAGCTGCGAGAGTTGAGCTGATGTTCGACATTCAGGTGGCTGTCATAAAGCCGAGGGGTCGTCGAGGGCAGGTTGCGTGGGAAATCTTTCCAGAAATCGTCATCCGAGGCCCTTCGCCAACGCAGGTCGTAGCTCGTGATGAACTGGCCTGACGGGTTCCAGTTCACCTTGCCTGTGTGGCGCAAATCGATCATGCCGCGGTTCTTGCCGGTCAATTGATCGTCGGGCAGCGCATAGGTGTGAACGGTACCAGTGTCGGTCGGCAGCAAATAGCGGAACTCGGTGTCCAGCCCCGTGCCGCGTCGTACCGCCAAGGTGGGCGTCAGCGTGGCATCGTAGTTGGGGGCGATATTCCAGTAGTACGGAATGGAAAACTCGAAACCGCTGCGGTTGTCCACATCGAAGCTGGGCGGCAGCCACCCGGATTTGCGCTGGTCATTGAGCGGGAAGGTCAGAACCGGCGCAGCCAGAATCGGCACGTTCTTGAACCAGACGACCGCGTTTTCGGCTCGCCCTTCGTTGGTCTCGAAGTTGAGGTCGACCTTGCTGGTCACCAGCTCCCAGGCCGGGTCAAATTGGGCCGGGTCGAGCGTGTTTTCGGGGGTGCAGCTTGTGTAGGTGGCGCGGTTGGCGACCAGGTGGTTGGAGCCATGGAACTCGATCAGATCGGCGCGCCCACCGGCTTTGACACGAGAGAACCAGTAAGTAGGCCGCACGAATTCACCCTCGAGCGTGTCCAGGGCCAGCCGCAGTTGAGGGCCTTCGAACCGGTTGCCCTGACGCAAGACTTTGACGTTGCCGGTTGCCTTGGCGGTGTTGTCGCTTTGGGTGTGCACCAGTTCGTCGGCCCGCAAGGTCATGTCGCCTTGCTTGAGCCGAACCGAGCCCGACGCGCGGGTCTGGTCGCCCGTGGCGCCTTCGAGCTTGTCTGCCTCGAAATACAGCGGCAGCCCGCCATTGTGGGATGGCGTCGGGACGGTGAAGCCCGGGCGAGTGCCCCCCTGGTCCTGCCCATGGGTCGGCAACGAGGTCGACAAAGCCAGCACGAGCAGGCCTGCGGCCTTGGCGGTTGGGGTCCAGTCAACTAAGGGGCGGTGAGGGGTGCGGATCACGGTGGCAGAGAGCGTCACGGAGGGGCCTGGCGACAAATTCGAAGAACGCGCTCAGCCTTGCCTAAAATCGCCGCATTATTTCATGCGGCTTCGCGGGCCGCTCATTCCGGTTTTGCCCATGTCATCTGACTCGACCTCTTCTTCCAGCGCCCCCGCTTCCATTGTCTGGGCCGATCCTGCACGCGAGCGTGCCTTCCACGCGTGGTTGCAAGCGCAGGCCAGCGAGCACGGGCTGCAGCCTGACACCGTTCGATCGGCGAGCGCCGATGCCAGTTTCCGCCGCTATTTCCGCGTGGAAGGGGGAGACAAGGGCTCACTCATCATCATGGATGCCCCCCCTCAGCATGAAGATTGCCGGCCTTTCGTGTCGGTGGCCCGCCTGCTCGAGTCGGGCGGTGTGGCCGTGCCACACATCCTGTCCTGGGATGATGCCCAAGGATTCATGCTGATCAGCGACCTGGGCGCCAGTACCTTGCTGTCGACCTTGAACGTCGAGGCGCCCTACGATGCCGGCAACCGGGCTCGCTACAACGCCGCCTTGGACGAGTTGATCCGCATTCAGCAAGTCGCCGCTCAGGGTCAGGTGCCGCCGTATGACGACGCCTTGCTGCAGCGGGAAATGGACTTGCTGCCCCAGTGGTACTTGACGCAATTGCGAGGGCTCACTCTGAGCGACCAGGATCAGGTCATGCTGGCGCAAACTTTTGCCCTGATCAAAGCCCAGGTGCTCGGCCAGCCGCAAGTGCTGGTGCACCGTGACTATCACAGCCGCAACTTGATGGTCGACCCGGCTGATCCGACTGCGCGGCCCGGTGTGATTGATTTTCAGGATGCGGTATTTGGGGCGGCCACTTATGACCTCGTCTCGCTGCTGCGCGACGCCTATGTGATGTGGGACGAAGAGGTTCAGATCGATTACGCCGTTCGGTTCTGGGAGAAGGCTCGCAAGGCGGGGTTGCCCGTGCCGGAGGACTTTGGCGAGTTCTGGCGTGATTTCGAGTGGATGGGCTTGCAGCGCCACCTGAAGGTGTTGGGCATCTTTGCTCGCCTGGCGTTGCGCGATGGCAAGCGTGGCTATCTGGATGACATCCCACGTGTCTGGACCTATGCCCATCGGGTTTGCTCGCGCTACCAGGGGCTGGGCCCTCTGGCGCGTTTGCTGGAGCGAGCCGAGGCGGAACATGGGGGTATCCGGACGCAAGTCGGTTACACCTTCTGAAAAGACCCTGAATAAATCTGCGCAAAAATGCAGCAACGAGCGGATAATCCGCAACCGATGAATTCAAATACCTCTGAGGCGGCCATTTCTTCCGCCAACACGCCGGCCACTCTGGCTGACCCTGTTGCGTCCGCAGACGCTCCTGCACCGGCCCCGGCCCGGTTCGACACGCTGCCCCTGGATCCCAAGATCCTCAGCGCCATCACTTACCCCACGATGACGCCGATCCAGGCCAAGGCCATCCCCTTGGTTCTAGCGGGGCGCGACGTCATGGGCGCGGCTCAGACCGGCACCGGCAAGACCGCAGCCTTCTCGATTCCGTTGCTTCAGAAAATGATGAAGCACGAGAACGCCAGCATGTCGCCGGCGCGACACCCGGTGCGTGCCATTGTCCTGGCGCCCACGCGCGAGTTGGCCATTCAGGTGGCCGACAACGTCAAAACCTACGCCAGCAAGTGCAATTTGCGCTCGGCGGTGGTGTTTGGCGGCATGAACATGAAAGAGCAGACGGTCGAGTTGAAGGCCGGCGTCGAGGTGTTGATTGCCACGCCAGGCCGCTTGCTGGACCATATCGAAGCGAAGAACTGCAATCTCTCGCAGGTCGAGTACGTGGTGCTCGACGAAGCCGACCGCATGCTCGACATCGGCTTCCTGCCGGATCTGCAGCGCATCCTGAGCTACCTGCCCAAGACGCGCCAGACCCTGCTGTTTTCGGCGACCTTCTCGCCCGAGATCAAGAAGCTGGCGCAAAGCTACCTGCAAGACCCGGTGTTGGTCGAGGTGGCTCGTCCGAACCAGACGGCGACCAACGTCGAGCAGCGCTTCTATCGTGTCGAAGACGATGATAAGCGCCATGTGATCCGCCAGATCCTGCGCGACCGTGACATCAAGCAGTCCATTGTTTTTGTGAACTCCAAGCTGGGTGCCTCGCGCCTGGCCCGCACTTTCGAGCGTGACGGCCTGCGTACCGCCGCCCTGCATGGCGACAAGTCGCAAGATGAGCGCATCAAGGCCCTGGATGCCTTCAAGCGCGGCGAAGTGGACCTGCTGGTGGCCACCGACGTGGCGGCGCGCGGTATCGATATCGCGGCGCTGCCGGCGGTGTTCAACTACGACATCCCCTTCAATGCGGAAGACTACGTGCACCGCATCGGCCGTACCGGCCGCGCGGGTGCCAGCGGCCTGGCCGTGTCCCTGGTCACGGGCGCCGATGCGCGCCTGATGGGCGACATCGAAAAGCTGATCAAGAAAAAGCCCGATGTCGAGACCTTTGAGCTGGAGCGACGTCAGCGCAGTGACCGTGGCGAGCGCGGTGAGCGCGACAGCTACCGACGTGAGTCCCGGGATTTGGCTGGTGTCGAAGAGCGCGGCGAACGCGCAGAACGCCCGGCCCGCGCTGCGGCGCCTCGCCGCAGTCAGCCCGCTGACCCCTTCTTTGACAAGCCTTACGAGGCCGACCCCAACGCCGAGCCGACTTGGGAGAAGAAGGAAAGCGCCGCCACAAACACGCCCACATCGACTGGCGCGGGCTTGTCCCGCTTCATCAAGCCCAAACGCAAAGTCGCGACCCTGCTGGGTGGGTCGGGGACGGTTCGTCGGTGACCTGGGTCACCCGGCGGTGCGGTAGCCAAAGGCGGCCGCATCGTTGAGCGTTAATGCGTTGATATGTTTGCCAGATCGCAAAATGGATTCGTGATGGGGTGCGCTGCACTGGTTGCGGCGTATTTCTTGTTTCTGTATGGATTTACCGTCCAGCATGGTCATTTCATTTCCGATGATTTTGACCATGTCAGCGAGGCGTTCACGCGGGGGGCCTGGGCCATGGCCCTCACCCCCATTGACGTGCATCTGGCACCGCTTCACCAGTTATCCAGCTACCTGTTTTTTCATGCCTTTGGCTTGAATTTCAATTTGGCGGTGACTCTTCTGCTGCTGGTGCTGGCCGCGGCTGGGGGCGTCCTCTTTGCCGGTTTGCGGCCCTTGGTTGGGGCCAACGTCGCTGCCATGACGGTCGCGCTGGTGCTGCTCAATCAGGCTTGGGTGAACGTCACGATGTGGTGGAGTGCCGCATTGCATCGGGTTCCCTTCATGTTCTGGTGCGCACTCTGTTTTTACGGGTATGTGAAATACAGAGAGTCTCCCCGATGGCGATATGGCGCCATCTTTCTGGTGTCGCTGGTTTTGAGCTTCGGGTTCTATTCCAAGGCCATTTTGATCCTGTTGATGGTGTTGGGCTGCGAGGTGGTGCTTTGTGCGCGAGAGTCACGCATCAAGCGCGAGATGATCCCGGTGCTATTGCCTGCAGTTGTGATCGTTCTGGGGGCCGTGGTTTATTACCAGTTGGCCAGCTCAGGGGTGTTGCGGCCAGATTTCGGGCTGAGTCGCCTGGACTTTGCCAAGATCGCGTGGCTCTCGGTTGAACGATTTTTCCTGGCCCTGTTTTTTGTCAATTTCGGTGTGTGGGCCAAGCACTATTGGTTTGGGCTGCTGGCGTTGGTCCTTGGTTGGGTGGTCTGGCGTCATCCCAAGACCTGGCTGCCACTGCTCATTGCGGTCGTGCTTGCCTATTTTTCCAACCTGCTTCTGGTCAAGGGGCGGGGGCCGTGGGTGCTGGTGGAGGCCGCCGGGCGCTATTTGGTCGACGATCTTTTCCTGCTGGCGCCTTTCGTTGCGTTCCTGTTTTTCTACGCCAGCCGCAGCATGCGTGCGATCGAGGGGCCCCGCGCTGTCATGGCCTGGTCGCTCGTCGCTGTCTATGCGCTGGGGTCTGCCTGGGTGGTTGCCGAGCGTGCGCCAGCCCGCTTCCCTAACAGCCTGCAAGCCCGCGTGTTCATGACCAACATCTCCAGCGAGTTAGAGAAAGCCGGGTCGCACAATGCGCCGATCTACATCGAGGACGCCCCTTTCCCTCCGGCTTTGTATGGCTTTCTGGGGTCCAAGCGTGATCTGTCCACCGTTTTTGCTCATGTGAGCAAAAACACCGTCTGGCTCCGATCTGGCGAGAGGGCTCCGTCTGGCGCGACCGTGGTGCGCATCGACGATTCCGGACGATTGGTTCCGAGCCATCAAGTCGACTGAACGCTGTCATGGAGGCGGTTCTGCTGCCGCCACACCGACGGCGCCTCCCCATACTCCCGCTTGAACGCATGGCTGAACGCAGCCTCTGAAGAGTAGCCGACTTGTTCGGCGATCTTGCTCAAAGACAGGGGGCTGCAGCGCAGCTGGCGTGCTGCCAGGCGCATTCGGTGTCGTGTCAGGTAAGTCAGCGGCGGTTCGCCCAAGGTCTGGCTGAAGCGATCGGCAAAGGCAGAGCGCGACAAGCAGGCCAGTTGCGCCAGTTCTGGCACGGTCCAGTTGTGATCGGGGCGCTGGTGTATGCCAGCCAGCGCCGAGGACAGGGCCTTGTCCTTCAGTGCGGCCAGCCAGTTGCCCGTGCCTTCGGGAACCGATTCGACGTGATCGCGCAGGCACTCCATCAGCATGATGTCGCCCACGCGGTTGAGGATGGCCTGTTGGGCGGGGCGCACCGAGGCAATTTCCTGTTCGAGAAACTGGATGCCCAGCGCCAGCCACAGCGGCGGGGCGTTGCCGCTGGCTCGCACCACCATGATGGATGGCAGCGCGGCAATCAAGGGGGCGGCCATGTCGATGTCGAAGCGCGCATGCCCACTGATCAACTTGCAAGCGGTTCCCCCGCCTTGTTGCCGCACGGGCGTGGTTTCGGTCAGGTCCATGAACGGCAACAGGTCGATCGGGGTGGCCGTGCTTTGCGGTTTGTCTTTGACCTGGTGGGGCGTGCCCGCTGGCAGCACCACCAGATCACCGGCTTCGATCAGCAGAGGGGGCTCTTGCTCACGCATCAGCCAGGCTCTGCCATGCGTGACGATGTGAAAGCAGGCCAGCCCAGGCGTGGCCAGTTGCCAGCACCAGGGTGCGGTCATGTCCGTGTAGGTGAACACGACGCCGTTGAAATGCATCCCATCCAGGATGAGGCTGAGACTGTCCATGGAGGCCAAGCTTCGCACGGCAGGCGGGTGTCCGAATAGCTGAGCTGTACCTAGGGTTGAACCCGAATCAGCTTCGGCGTTTGGCGCAAGTGGTGCGGTTTCGCGGCGATTCTCAAAAAGGGGTGATGGGCCGACACTGAGTGCATCGAGTCGCGCGCATTCGAAGGAGCGTGCGGACTGGTTGTATTGAAGAAGAAATTGGAGACCTGAAATGAGTCAAAACTTGGTGAGCACCCCGCCCTGGACCGACAACAAGCGCTATGTCTGGCAGTTGGGCATGGCGGTGCCGGCTCTGGCTGCCGTGGGTCTGTGGTCGATCTGGCAGTTCCAGTCGGCGGCAGGCATGTGGGCGCTGTTCGTGTTCTTCTACGGCGTCATTCCTTTGATGGACTGGCTGCTGGGTGAGGACAAGGAGAACCCGCCAGAGAGTCTGGTGCCCGATCTCGAGAACGATCGTTACTACAGCTGGATCTTGTATGCGTTCGCGCCGATTCAGTATGCGGTGTTTGTGGGGGGCTGCTACCTGGCGGGCACCATGGATCTGGCCTGGCACGACATGCTGGGGCTGATGATCGGGGTGGGCATTGTGGGCGGCTTTGGTATCAATACCGGGCACGAACTGGGCCACAAGAAGGCCAAGTTCGACCGTTGGTTGGCGCGCGTGTGTCTGGCCCAGACGGGGTATGGGCACTTCTATGTCGAGCACAACCGCGGCCACCACAAGAACGTGTCGACGCCGCTGGACCCGGCCACCTCTCGCATGGGGGAATGGTTCTGGACCTTCTTGCCTCGTTCGGTGCTGGGTGGCATTCGCTCGGCCTGGCAGCTGGAGGCTGAGCGTCTGGCGCGGCAGGGGCGTTCAGTCTGGAGCGTGCACAACGAGAACCTGCAGTCGTGGGCGATGACGGCGGTCTTGTTCGGGGGCATGGTCGCCTGGATGGGGCCGAAGGTGCTGCCCTTCCTGGTGGTGCAGGCGGTGTACGGCTTTTCTTTGCTGGAGGTGGTGAACTACCTTGAGCACTATGGCCTCTTGCGACGCCAGGTGGCTGCCGGTCGCTATGAGCGCTGCCTGCCTGAGCACTCGTGGAACAGCAATCACATCGTCACCAATGTGTTCCTGTATCACCTGCAGCGGCATTCCGATCACCACGCGCATCCGGCGCGCAAATATCAGGCCTTGCGCCACTTTGAAGAGGCGCCACAACTGCCCTCAGGCTATGCCGCCATGGTGCTGTTGGCGTACGTGCCGCCCCTGTGGTTCAAGGTGATGGACAAGCGTTTGATTCAGCACTACCGCGGCGACTTTTCGCGCATCCATGTGTATGAGCCACGCCGCCAGGCCTTGCTGCGTCAGTACGGCGACTATGCCAAACAGGTGCAGCAGTCGTTTGTCGAGCAAGCGGGCGTCTCAGCTCGTGCAGCTTGAGTCGGTTCAAGGAATCTCGGCGCCGCCCATGCGAGCCGCGATGGTGGCGGCACGGCCTGTCAGGTAGCCTGAGCCCGGGGTTTTCTCAAACCGTTTGGGGGCGGGCAGCATGACAGCCAGACGGGCGGCCTGATAGGCCGACAGGCGGCTGGCATCGGTGCGGAAATAGTGCCGAGCGGCCGCCTGCGCACCAAATACACCTTCGCCCCATTCCACGTTGTTGAGGTAGATGGTGAGGATGCGGTCTTTGCTCAGCAGGCCTTCCAGCATGAATGTGATGACCAGTTCCTGCGCCTTGCGGAACATCTGGCGTTCGCTGCTCAGGAACAGGTTCTTGGCCAGTTGTTGCGTGATGGTCGAGCCGCCAATGATTTTCGCGGTGGGTTGCGTCACCGCAGAGGGCGGAGGCGGAACAGGGCGACCGCGCTTCTTGGCGCGTTCGACGACGCGCTCATAGCGGGCTTGGGCTTGGGCCTTGATTTTGTCGGCCTTCGCTTGCGCGGCGCTGTTCTTGCGCCAGGCATTCTGCAGGGCATCCCACTCCACCCCGTTGTGATCGACAAAGTTGGCGTCTTCGCTGGCAATCACGGCGCGGCGCAGGTTGTCGGAGATCTGATCGCCCGCGACCCATTCCTGGCTCCAGAGAATGCGGCCTTGCTCGCCGACCAGTCGACGCGCTTCGCTGCGCTGGAAGGTCGTCGATTGCGGGTCCAGCACGTTCATCAAGGCGATTCGCCCAGCAAAGTACAACTGCAGGGACAGGGCACTGACGGCGATGGCGCCGACCAGGCGCCAGGGGTGTCGAACGGCGGAGGCCATCAGGCTGCAGGCGAGGCTTTGGGTTGATCGACCAGGGCGCGCATGTGGGCCAGCACCGGGGCGGTGTCTGGGCGCACGCCGCGCCAGATGAAAAAGCTTTCAGCGGCTTGTTCCACCAACATGCCCAGACCATCGCGACCGACGGCACCGTGTTCGCGTGCCCATTGCAGAAAGGCTTCGGCGGCAGGGCCGTACATCATGTCGAGCGCGAGGGTGCCGGGGCGCAGCACCTGCGGGCCCACGGGAATGCCGCTACCCGACAGGCTGGCGGCTGTGCCATTGATGAACACGTCAAAGCCTTGCCCTGGGTTGTCCAGGGGGCGGGCACTGAGCGCGACGCCGTGCTGGCGCGCCCATGGGGTGTGGCGCTCGACAATCGCCTGAGCCTTTTCCATGGTGCGGTTGGCCATGACGATTTCAGCCGGACGCGCTTCGATCAAGGGGCCCAGCACGCCCGCACTGGCCCCACCCGCACCCAGCAACAGCACCCGCTGACCCGCCAAGGGCACGCCGGCATGCACGGTGATGTCGCGCACCAGACCCACGCCGTCGGTGTTGTCGGCGAACCAGCCCTGCGCGTCAAAGCGCAGGGTGTTGGCGGCTTGGGCCAGCTCCGCGCGAGCGGAGCGGTGGGGCGCCATCTCGAAGGCTTCGAACTTGAAGGGCACGGTCACATTGCAGCCTTTGGCCCCTTCGGCGGCAAAGGCTTGTACCGTGGCCTTGAACGCATCGAGCGGGCACAGCAGTCGGCCATAGTCGATGGCTTGGCCGGTGGACTGAGCGAACAGGCTGTGAATGACGGGCGAACGGCTGTGTTCAACCGGGTTGCCGGCAACGGCGTAGCGGTCTGCTTGCATGGGGCGGAAATCTAGAGCGAGCCGAAGGTCAGGGCTGGGTGCTGGGGGCGGTGGCCTCGGTGGAGGCCGAGACGCCTGCCTCGCGCGTGAACTTGAAGCGAGAGGAAATCAGCAACACGTCCTTACCGGCCATGACATCCGTCGGCACGGGTGGGAAGGGGCCAGAGTTCTTCACGATGGCCTGGGCGCGCTTGTCGAGTGTCGGGTTGCGCGAAGGCACCGTCACGATCGCGTCCAGGATCTGGCCCATCTGGTTGATCCACACTTCCATCACGAGTTCGCCATAGAGCTTTTGCCCGCGGTTGTCGGTGGGAAAGTGGGTGGTGCCGGCGCGTTCCACCACGGTGCGGAACTGGTTGTAGTACAGCGCGTCAACCGATTTCAGTGTGGCGGGGCTGAGATAGCGCTTCTTGGGCCGCGAGTTCTGGTCGTTGATGCGTTTGTCGATTTCGCCAATCAGCTTGGTCAATTGGCGACGACGCTCTTCTTCGGCCTGGGCTTGCTGCGTCTCGGCTTTCTGGCGAGGGTCAGGCGGAGGCAGCGCAGAGAGTTCCTTCTTCAGTTGAGCCAGCATCTGTTGCTGCTCTTGCTGCATCTCTTCAATCATGCGGGCGGTCTGCTCCAGGGCATCGCCCACTTCGGTTTCGTCAGAGGGTTTGAAGGGCGAGGTGGCGCGCTCGTTCTTCTTGTCTGACTCGCCCCCGCCGGCCAGGTTCTGCTGCGCCAGAGCCTGCGGCTTTTCTGGCGCCTGATCGCCCCCGGAGTTGACCAGAATCACCTCGAGAGGGGTGTCTTTGAAGGTGCGGTTGAAGCCTTCGGGGTCCACGAACCGGAACCCCAGCAAGGCAGCGTGGATGCCCACGGAGATGGCCAGGGTTTTGTGCAGCAGGGTCAGCTTGCTGAAGGTGGTTCGCAGTTTTTGCAGCATGGGTGCGGCGGCTTCAGGATGAGGCGGTATCGGGGGCCGGGGCGTCGGCGTCTTTCACGTCGATGGCCAGCGTCAATGGTCCTGCATTGTCCAGCACCTCATCGTCTTCGGCGCCTTCTGAATCACCCTGATCTGCGGGTGTGGCTTCATCCAGGCGGGCGACCAGGCTGGCATGGACGTCCAGGGTCAGTTCATCGATGCCCGTGATGCGCACCCGCACCTTGGTGTGGCGAGGCAGGCTGTCGCAGCCCAGGGCTTTGAAGACCAGGGGCAGGGTGTCGGCGCGGACCAGGCCATTCATCATGACGGCACAGTCGAGTTCGGTGATGGCTTGCTGGCTCAGGTAGCGCAAGGTCCAGTAACGCTCCATGCTCGACTGGAAGGCGTTGTACGCGCTGTAGGCCCCATCGAAATTCGAGATGATGGAAAACAGGTCGGCGTCTTTGGGCTTGAAGTGCGCTGCCAGGGCGGCGGTGCGGCCATTCTTGATGCAGGCCACGATTTGCCACTGGTTGACCAGATCCACATAGCGGCGCAGCGGCGACGTGGCCCAGGTGTATTGCGCCACGCCCATGCCGGCATGGGGCAGGGCCTTGGTGCCCATGCGCACCTTGATGCCCGGTTGCAGGCTGGCCTGGCTGCGGTAAATGCCGGGCACACCCAGCTCGGCCAGCCAGCCACCCCAGGTGCTGTTGGCCAGAATCATGGCTTCGGCCACGATCAGGTCAAGCGGGGCGCCGCGCTGGCGGGTGCCGATGAGCACCTGCTCCGCGCCCTTGGGCTCGATGCCGTCGCTCATGGTGTTCTCACCATTGGGGCCCAGCAGCTTGAAGGTGTAGTCGGGGCGATTGAACGTTTCGGGTTTGCCGCGGACCTCTTCGCGTTTGGCCTTCAGGTGTTTGGCCAGGCGGAACGCGAAAGCCAGTTCGGTGGCGAAGGGGTAGTCGGCCGGTGCGCCGCCGGTCAGGCTGGCTTCGGTGATGACGCCATCGAGCTGGTCGTGACGCAGGTTGGCGGCAATGGGCACACGCTCGACGCGCGACTCGGTGGCCTTGACTTCCAGGGTGGCTTCATCGAAGGTCACGTACAGCGACACCGCTGGGCAGTCACGCCCTTCCAGCAGGGTGTAGGTCTGCACCACCTCGTCGGGCAGCATGGTGATCTTGTGGCCAGGCATGTAGACGGTCGACATGCGCGCACGGCCCACAGCGTCCACCGGCGAGCCGGGTTGAATGGCCAGGCCGGGTGCGGCAATGTGCACACCAAACACCACGGTGCCGGTGCCCAGTCCTTGCACCGACAGGGCGTCGTCGATTTCCGTGGTCATGGAATCGTCGATCGAGAAGGCCCGCACAGCGGCCACACTGAGCTCGTCTTTGATCGGAGGGGCTTCCAGCGCC
This sequence comes from Aquabacterium sp., assembly GCF_036273115.1. Taxonomy (GTDB): domain Bacteria; phylum Pseudomonadota; class Gammaproteobacteria; order Burkholderiales; family Burkholderiaceae_C; genus Aquabacterium. The sequence continues at coordinate 180,527 of NZ_DASUIN010000023.1, read as the reverse complement.
GGGAAGCCGGTGCCCTTGGGGAAGTGCTCGAACAGGAAGCGCTTGAAGTGGAACTGGTAGGGGCTGTCGATGGCGCCTGCGTCTTTCAGCAGGTCCAGCGGGGCGCGTTGCGACACCTTGGCGGCCTCGACCACGGCCTTGTACTCGGGCCCGTTCTTGTCGGGCTTGAACAGGATCTTGTAGAGCTGTTCCTTGATGGGGGCGGGGCAGGTGCCGGCCGCCAGTTCCTGTGCCCACTGGGCAATTTGCAAGGCCTGCTGTTTCTTGCGCTCAATGGCCACCAGGGCCTGCTTGAGAATGTCTTCGGGGGCCTTCTTGAAGCGACCCTTGCCCCGGCGGTGGAAGTAGTGCGGGGTGTCGAACAGGCGCATCAGCATGGCGGCCTGTTGAATGGCATCGGCGTTGGCGCTGAAGTATTCACGCGCCAGTTCGTCGAAGCTGAATTCTTCTTCGGGGGCCACTTCCCAGATCAGATCCAGATCGATGTCGGCCGCCTGGGCCGCGCCTTGGGCCAGCACCTCGGCAGGGGCGGGCTTGGCGAACTTGATCAGCACGTTGGCGGCTTTCACCTTGACGCGCTTGCCCGAGTCCAGTTCGATCTGCATCGAACTATCGGCTTCAGACATCACGCGGCCGGCGAGGAACTTGCCAGCATCATCGAACAGAGCAAACATCAATCAGGAGCGGTTGGATTCGTCAGACCGCGATTGTCCCATCAGCGGGCCGTTTCACCATCCGGATTTGTGGGCAAGCCCAAAAAATGCAGCAGCCGGTCTTGATGCTGCTCGAAATCGCTCACGGCATGGTCGCTGCCTTCCAGCAGGTGCAGTTCAACGCCGGGGTAGTGGGCCACCATTTCCTCCCAGTTCAGAACCTCGTCGCCTTTGGCGATCAGGGCCCAGTAGCGCTGCGGCTGGGTGATCGGGTAGGGCGCCATGGCCTCGAATTCGCCAATGAACTCGGGGCGGAAGAAAAAGCGGTCGGCCGGGTCGTGGTAACTGGTTTGTTCGCCAATGTAGCGAGCCAGGTCGCGCGCCGGTTGCACGGCAGGGTTGATGACGGCGACACGGCAGCCTAGCTTTTCGCCCAGCACGGTGGCGTAGAAGCCGCCGAGCGACGAGCCAATTACCGCCATCTGGTCGTGCGGCCAATCGGCTGTCAGTGCCAGCAGTTCCGTCAAGGTTTGCTGGGGTGACGGGGGCAGTTGCGGGCAGGCCCATTGAATGGGGCGATCGGGCGTTTGCAGACGGGCAATGGTTCGGGCCATTTGCTGCGCCTTGTTCGATCGCGGCGATGAGCGAAAGCCGTGCAGATACAGGAGGTGCGTGAGCGGGGATTGCGACGGGGTCATGACAGTGCGAAGCAACATGCAGATGAGGGCATTGTCTGTGAAGCGTTGACCTTGTCACAAAGCTGTCAGCAATAGCCCAATAGGATCATGGCTGTCGTGTCGGGCAGGTGCTGCGGCACAAGAAGGATCTCCCAAGATGAACATGGTCTCAGCGCCCCGAAACAGGGTGCGGGTTGAACTCGTCCCTCAAAAAGGCTTTACCTTGCTGGAACTGCTGGTGGTGCTGGTCATCATCGGCTTGCTGGCGGGCTATGTCGGGCCTCGCTTCTTCTCGCAAATTGGCAAGTCGGAAGTGAAGGCCGCGGCCGCACAGATCGATGCCCTGTCGAAAGCGCTGGATCAGTACCGACTCGATACCGGTCATTACCCTGGTAACGAGCAAGGCTTGATGGCCCTGTGGACCAAGCCAGCTGACGAAACCCGTTGGTGGGGGCCCTACTTGCGCAAAGCGCCGCCCAAAGACCCATGGGGGCGCGACTACGTCTACAAGTCGCCCGGCGAGCATGGCGACTTCGATCTGTATTCCCTGGGCAAGGATGGCCGAGAAGGGGGCGATGGTGAAGACCAGGACATCACCAACTGGTAAGGCCTTCCCGCGTCGGCTGTTCTGTCAGGAGCTGGCGGTGCTGCTGGATGCCGGCATCCCTCTGTACGAGTCCCTGCAGACCTTGCGCGAGAAAGAGGCTTCTGCCGACACCGCTGCGGTGCTGGCCTGCCTGACCCAGGCCTTGTCGGAAGGCAAGACGCTGTCGCAGGCCATGCGCATGGTGCCGGCGGCGTTCAGCCCCTTGCTGGTGGCTTCGATTGAAGCCAGTCAGCGTACCGGGCAGACAGCCTTGGCGCTGCGCCAGCATGCAGCCTATCTGGCCTGGTTGGGCGGCCTGCGCGACAAACTCGTCAGTGCCGCCATCTATCCTGCCATCTTGATCGGGGCCAGTTTCCTGGTCATCAGTTTCCTGACGGTGTTCGTGGTGCCACGCTTTGCCGACATTTACGAAGGCATGGGTGGCGAGCTGCCATGGCTGTCAGGCTTGCTGCTGAAAGTGGGCAAGGGCGTGGGCGATCACCCGTGGTGGGTGCTGGCTGCCATGGGGCTGATCGTGGCCGCGCTGGTGGGCGCTTGGCGCACGCCTGCGGTGCGTTCGGCGGTGCTGGCGCGGTTGTGGACCCTGCCCGTGCTGGGGCCTCGCTTGCGCCTGGTTGAGTTGGCCGCCTTGTATCGCACCCTGGGCTTGTTGTTGCAGGCGGGGGTGGCGGTGGTGCCTGCCCTGGAGGCCTCGTTTGAACTGGTGGGCGCCAGCTTGCGCCCCGGTTTGACACGCGCCACGAGCCTGGTGCGAGAAGGCTCGCGCCTGTCTGACAGCTTGCAACAGCAAGCGCTCACCACGCCGGTGTCGCTGCGCATGATCCGCGTGGGTGAGCAAACGGGCGAGCTGGGCCCCATGCTGGAGCGCGCCTCCACGTTCTATGACGAGGAAGTCGCCCGCTTCACCGAGTGGATCGGCAAGGTCATCAGCCCGGCGCTGATGTTGATCATGGGCGTGCTCATTGGCGGCATTGTGGTGCTGATGTACCTGCCCATCTTTCAGGTGGCGGAGCAGATTCAATGAGCGCGGTGCTGCAACCTGTCGCCCTGCCTGATGCCATGCAGGATGGGGCTGAGGCCTGGGCGCCTGACTGGCGACGCTGGCCGCTGGATCAGGCCATGCGCCTGCGCGTGGTCGTGGCGGGCAATGCCTTGGGCCAACTGGCGGGGCTGACGCCGGCGGTTGACGATGTCCGCTTGCGCGAAGCAGTGGAGCGCCGCTTGGGCCGGGCCCTGCTGTGGCAGGCGGTCTCGGAGGCCGAGCTGCAGACCTGGTTGGCCCGTGGGGAGCAGTCTTTCGAAGCGCGTGGCGCCTTGGTGCAGCTGGCTTCAGTGGGCGAGGACGAGGCCGATGCCGCTGTGGCGCAGGCCTTGTCGGTGGACACCATCAGCCGTCAAAGCAGCCCGGTGGTCAAGTTGCTGGACGCCACCTTGTTTGATGCACTCAAAGCGCAAGCCAGTGACCTGCACATGGAGTCCACTCCGCAGGGCATGGTGGTGCGCCACCGGCTCGATGGCGTGATGGTGCAAGTCGATGAAATTGGCAGTCGCGAGTTGGCAGAGCAATTGGTGTCGCGCCTGAAAGTCATGGCCGAGCTGGACATTGGCGAGCGACGCCTGCCGCAAGACGGCCGCTTCAAGCTGCGGGTTCAGCAAAGCGCAGACAGTGGCACGCGCGATGTGGACTTCCGCGTCTCCATCATGCCGTCCAGCTACGGCGAAGACGCGGTCCTGCGCATTCTGGATCGCAGCCGCTTGTCGGACGAGGCGCAGGCCTTGAGCCTGGAAGGCCTGGGCTTCGATGCGGAAGACAGCGCCGTGGTGCGGCGACTGGCCGGCAAGCCGTATGGCATGTTGCTGGTCACAGGCCCCACGGGCAGCGGCAAGACCACCACCTTGTATGCGGTGGTGCAGGAGATCAACGATGGTCGCGACAAGATCATCACGATCGAAGATCCGGTGGAGTATCAGTTGCCGGGCGTGGTACAGATTCCCGTGAATGACAAGAAGGGGCTGACCTTTGCGCGCGGCTTGCGCAGCATCTTGCGTCATGACCCAGACCGAGTGATGGTGGGTGAAATTCGCGATGCCGAAACCGCGCAAATTGCTTCGCAGGCAGCGCTGACGGGGCACCTGGTCTTGTCCACCATCCACGCCAACAACGTGTTCGACGTGGTGGGGCGCTTCATGCACATGGGGGTCGACCTGTACAACATGGTGTCGGCGCTCAACGGCGTGGTGGCTCAGCGCCTGATTCGGCGTTTGTGTTCGCATTGCGCACAGCCCTGGCAGCCGCAGCCCCACGATCTCAAGGCCGCGATGTTGTCGCTCGACACCCAAGGGCGCTTCATGCGGCCGGTGGGGTGCACGCATTGCCGTGGCACGGGCTACCGTGGCCGCAAAGCGGTGGCGGAAATCTTGTTGATGGACGACACCCTGCGCGATCTGATCGTGTCGCGCGCCTCGCTCATTCGCATCAAGGCACATGCGCGTGCCAGCGGCACCCGGCTGTTGCGCGAATCGGCGCTGGCTTGTGCCATGCGTGGCGAGACCTCGCTGGAAGAACTCAACCGGGTGACCTTGGCCGAATGACGATGACTGCAATGACGATGGTTCAGACCCTGGCCCGCCGCTGGCAAGTTCGCTTGCGCACGGCCTGGCGGCCCTTGCGTGTCGATCTGCAGCCGGTTCCCGTGGGGGGCCGGGGCGAGCCCGATGGTGGTCAGCCCTCCGAGGTGGTGGCCATGCCAGGGCAATCGGCGGTGGCCATCGAAGCGGCCCTGCAAGGCTGGGCGCAATGGTGTGCCGAGCACGCCGGGGCTTGCGTGGAAGTGGGCCTGTCTGCTCACTGGTTGCTGGTCACGGTTGGCGAAGAGGCGCCTGCGGTCTGGCAGCACTACTACGGCGTCAGCGAAGACGAGCTGCATCAGCACTGGGTGCGTCGTCAGGTGGACATGGGGGCAGGGCAGGCCTTGCACTGCGCCATGCCCCGAGCTTTGCTCGATGGGGTGCAGGCCGCCGCGCGTGCCCATGCGATCAAACTGGTGTGGATGGGGCCCTGGTGGATTCGCCAACTGGCGCAGCATGTGCGTGCTCAGTGCGATCTGGGCGAGAGCCTGCAACCCTGGTCGGCTTGTGAACCGGGCCTGACGGTACGAGCCTCCCTGGCGTGGGAAGAGCATGCGGGGCAGCCCGTTCAAGTGCGGCAGCTCTGGTGCGAAGCGGAGGCGGCATGATCCGACGCTCGGCGATGGCTCACGACTGGGCCCGTGAACTTGATTTTGTGGGCCCGCGGGTTCGCACCTCGGTATGGGGGTGGGCGCTGCTCGTGATCGGCTTGTGTCTGGCCTTGATGGCCGCTGACCAGGTGCAGTCGGTGGCGCAACAGCAGGCGCAAGAGGAGGCCAGCCTGCATCGACTGCAACGCGCGGAACACCAGCAGAAGTTGGCTCAGGCGCCCATGCGGCCGGCCTCCGGGGCCTCAGGTGCGGCCGGGGGTGCCGCCTGGTCGGCTGAAGCCTTGCGTTCCGCGCAGGGCGTGGTCAGCAAGCTGGCCTATCCCTGGGCAAAGGTGCTGGACCAGGTCGAGCTGGCCGCCTTGCACGAGCAGGCGCTGCTGCTGGCTTTGAGCGTCGATCTCGATGCGGCTGCAGTGGATGCCACCGCTGCGACCGTGAGGTTGAGTGCGGCGGTGCTGTCCGATGAGGACGCCTTGCGTTGGGCTGATGCCCATGGGGCCGGGGCGCAGTTGCTCGCGCGTGAACGCTTGCCCTCGCCTGCGCCGTCGCCGCAGGGCGATTACCCCTGGCGAGCCGAGATCAGCTGGCAAAGGGGGCGGCCATGAAGACGCAGGTCCTATGGCGCTGGGCGCGTTCACTGGGGCTGCCTGGGCTGGTCGGGCTGGCCCTGCTGCTGGGCGCAGCGTGGGTGGAGCGGCAATGGCTGCCGGCGCAACAGGCCGAGGTCGAGGCCAAGGCCTCACGTGTGCGGCAGTTGCGAAACAGCTTGCGAGAGCATGCGGCCGGGCAGGCTGAGCAGGAGGCCCAGCCTGGTGCAGTTGATTGGGCCCGCTTGTCACCTGATGTGGCCTGGCAGTCGGTGTGGGACACCTTGCCCGACGCGTCCCAGCGGGTCAGCTTGTTGAAGGCCATCAGTCACTCGGCCACTCAGTTGGGGGTCAACAGCCAGTCGATTCAATACCGCGGGGGCATCGAGGCTTGGTCGTCGCATCAAGGGCAAGCGCTGTGGCGACAGCGCGTGGCCATGCCCATCGAAGGGCGATACGCCGATGTGCGCGCCTGGTTGGGCACCCTGCTGGGGCAGTCGGCACTGAGCCTGGACATGCTGGAGCTCAGTCGCAGTGACACCAGTACCGATTCGGTCAAGGGGCGAGTCAGTCTGTCGGTGTGGTGGCGCGTCAGTCAGACGTCGGGTGGCACGCCATGAGAAAGGCTGGGCAATGAGAAAGCCGTTGTGGTTGGCTTTGGCGCTGGCCTTGGGCGCGACCTTGTGGGTGGCCTTGCAAGACGATGAGGGCACGGTGGAAGCCGTGAAGTCGTCGGGGGCATCGGCCTCTCCCGCGGCAGCGCGGGCCGGGGTGGCCGCTCCAGTTCGGGCTTCTGCCTTGGCGGCTTCCACTGCTTCTGCGGCCATTCGCCCCGCACGAGACCTGGCGCGAGACATCGCTGCATGGAAGCAGCGCGAGCCCATCGGTCTCAAGCCGGAGTCGGAGCTGCGAGCGTGGGGCGCGTCGCGACCCCCGCCACCGCCGGAGGTGAAGGTGGTGCAGCTTGCCCCGCCGCCGCCCCAGGCCCCGCGCTTTCCGCATGCCTGGGTGGGCCGCTTCAACGACATGGCCGTGGTGACTGGGCCGCAAACGACCTGGGTGCTCGCCGAGGGCCAGGTCATCGAAGGCCAGTGGCGCGTTGAACACATCCGCGATCGACAGATGCAATTGATTTACCTGCCTCTCAACCAGGCACAAACCGTGGCGATGCAAACCCCATGAAGTTCCGTTTCCACCCCACCCGCTGGGCCGCATTGCTTGCTTCTGTCATGTTGGCCGCGTGCGCCAACACCGCCTTGCGTGATGCCGACAAGCTGGCGCAACTGGGCCAGCACGAAGCCGCCTTGGCGCGCCTGCAGCAAAGCATCGAGGCCCATGAGGACGACCAAGCCGTTCGCACGGCGTGGATCAAGCAGCGCGACACCACCGTGGCGCATTTGCTGTACCAGGCCGATGCAGCGCGAGCCGCTGGCAATCTCGCCGATGTCGAAGGCGTGTTGAGCCGATTGGAAAAAGCGGCGCCGGGACATCCTCGCACGGTGTGGATGCGATCCGAGGTGGATCGCATCAAGCGACATCAGCGCCTCATGGTGGAGGCTCGCCAGGCCTTGGCCGAACAGGCTTATGCCAAAGCCGAGCCCGTGCTGCGCACGGTGTTGAGCGAAGACCCCGGGCATGCTGAAGCGAAGGCCTTGCTGGCCCAAGTCGATGAGGCTCGGGAATCGCAGTCCCGCCAGCGTAGCAACCTGCAATTGGCCACGGCGGCGCAGCCGGTCAACCTGGAGTTCCGCGAAGCGCCCATTCGCACCGTGTTCGAGGCCTTGGCCCGCGCCGCCAATGTGAACTTCGTGTTCGACAAGGATGTGCGCGGTGAAGCCAAGATCACACTCTTCCTGCGCCAGACCACGGTGGACGAGGCCTTGCGCGTCATTCTCAACACCCAGCAGTTGGGCTACAAGCTGCTCAATGCCAACACGGTGCTGGTGTTCCCCAACACGCAGCAAAAGCAGCGCGACCTGCTCGACACCGTCACCCGCAGCTTCTATCTGACCAATGCCGATCCGAAGCAGGTGCAATCGCTGGTGCGCACCGTGGCCAAGTCGCGCGACATCTTTGTCGACGAACGCCTGAACCTGCTGGTCGTGCGGGACACCCCCGAAGTCATGCGCCTGGTCGAGCGCCTGGTGCAGAACGTCGACCTGCCGGACCCAGAGGTCATGCTGGATCTGCAAGTCATGGAGGTATCGAGCAACAAGCTCGATCAGCTGGGGCTGAGCTGGCCCACCACCGTCAACTACGGCTTGCCTGCGGCCTCTACGGCCACCTTGGTCGATTCGCGCCAAGGCCTGCGCTGGAGTGCGGCCAACCCCTTGGTGGTGGCCACCCTGAAGGGCTCGGCCGATGCCACCAACCTGTTGGCCAACCCCAAGATTCGTGCCCGCAACAAGGAAAGGGCCAAGGTGCTGCTGGGCGAGAAGCTGCCCGTGTTCACCACCACCTCAACCGCCAACGTCGGTGTATCGGCCTCGGTCAGCTATCTGGATGTAGGCTTGAAACTCGATATCGAGCCCCGCGTTCAGCTTGACAACGATGTCAGCATCAAGGTGGAGCTGGAGGTCAGCAGCATCACGGGCAAAGTGAATGGGCCCAGTGGCTCGCTAGCCTATCAGGTCGGCACCCGCCAGGCGTCCACCACTTTGCGCCTCAAAGATGGCGAAACCCAGATTCTGGCTGGCCTCATCAACGACCAGGAAAGCCGCAGCTCGGTGGGCATTCCTGGCCTGCACGACATGCCCGTGGCCGGACGCTTGTTTGGCACTACCACCGACAGCCATAACAAGACCGAAGTGGTGTTGCTGATCACGCCTCATATCGTGCGCAACCTCACGCAGCCCGCCGCTGCCGGATCAGCCATGCCCTCGGGCACCGAGGCGCAACCGGGCGCGCCCGCCTTGTTCATTCAACGTGGCCAGGCCTCATCCAGCCCTGGCGTGGGTGGCGCAGCGGCAGCGCGGCCGCAGGCACTGACCGGTGGCGTGCCGGGCGGGGCAGCCAACACCCAGGCGGTCCGTGTCAGTGGGCCTGATGAGGTCTTGTCTGGCGCCTCGTTCCAGGTCACCGTCTACAACCCCGCCGCCGAACCGCTCAACACCACGGTGGTGTACGACGCCGGCGTGCTGGATGCGGCCGACGCCAAGGCGTCGGGAGGGCGGGTGCCAGTCGAGGTGCCGCCACGTGGCAGCAAGGCGGTGACCTTGTCCGTGCGCGCTGGCCAGCCCAGTACCGAGACGGCGGTGTCGATTGACGCGGGGGGCTCGCCCTGGTTGATCCGCATTCGCGACCCACGCGCGGCCCAGCCGGCGGACACGCCGAGCGAGGAAACGAATGAGCTACCCGACCGTTGATCAGCGAGGCTTCACTTTGATCGAGATGGTCATTGTGGTGATGATGGTGGGCATTCTGGCCAGCGCAGCCATGCCGCTGGCCGCCATGAGCAAGAAGCGCGCTCAGGAAGCCGAGTTGCGCCAGGCCCTGCGCACCTTGCGCACGGCGATAGACGACTACAAGCACGCCTGGGACCAAGGGCGCATTGAGCGCAAGGCCGAGCAAAGTGGCTACCCCCCCAATCTGCTGGTGCTGGTCAATGGGGTGCCCGATGCGTCATCGCCCAAGGCCGGACGCATTTACTTTTTGCGGCGCCTGCCGCGCGACCCTTTTGCCCCGGCCGATGTGCCGGCCGCGCTGACCTGGGGGCTGCGCAGCTATGCCAGCCCGCCTGATGCACCAGCGCCAGGAGCGGATGTGTTCGACGTCTATTCCCTCACGGAGGGGGTGAGCCTGGACGGCACACCCTATCGGCGATGGTGAGTCATCGGTGTCAGCGCCAGGGCTTCACCCTGATCGAGCTGATCGTGGTGTTGGCCATCATTGCGCTGCTGGCCAGCCTGGTCGCGCCACGCTATCAGCGCTCGGTGGACAACGCCCGCGAAGCCACCTTGCGCACCTCGCTCAACACCATGCGAGACGCCATCGACAAGTACGCCGCCGACAAAGGGCGCTACCCGGATTCGCTGGAAGACATGGTCAAGGCCGGCTATCTGCGCCAGATTCCGCAAGACCCCATCACGGGTCGCAGCGACAGCTGGCTGATGTTGCCGCCCCCGCCTGACAGTGCCGTGACGGGGCGCATGGCCGACGTGCGCAGTGGCGCGTCGATGCGGGCGCAAGACGGCACCGCCTTCAATACCTGGTGAGGGGCATGACCGCACGCACAGAGCCAGGCCGTCAACACGGCTTCACCTATCTGATGATCTTGTGGTGGGTGGCCATCAGCTCGATCGTGCTGGCTGCGCTCGGTCAGCATTGGATGATGGAGTCGCGGCGTCAGCGCGAGATGGAGTTGGTCTTTCGGGGTGAGCAGATCCGTCGGGCCATTGATGCCTTCTACGACCAGGCGCCAGACGGCCAGCCCAAACGCTTGCCCACCAGCTGGGCCGAGTTGCTGGACGATCGCCGCCGAGGGCACACGGTGCGGCACTTGCGGCGCCTGTGGCCCGACCCCATGACGGGCCGCCCGTGGGGTCTGATTCGCGAAGGCCCCGGGATCAAGGGGGTCTACAGCCAGGCCCAGGGCCATCCTCTGCGTGGTCCGGATGGCGTGGACTCTTACGAAGCCTGGCGATTCGAGCAAGGTCAACCCGCCATTCGGCCCCGTTGAACGTGAAATCGTCAACAAACCGTCATTCAAGCTGCATAGACTGATCGCGCTATCAAGCCCAAGCAACATGTCACACCAACACATCGCACCCGAGCAGTCTGAGTGCCTCCTTCGAATCATCGAAGCGGCGCCCCAGGTGCGTCGGCGTCACCAGTTCTTCATGTGGAGCCAAGGGGATCTGCAGCGCTGGTTGCCGCACAAGGTCAGCGTGTGCGGCGCCTATGACCGCGAGCAGCGCGACGTGGTGTTTGACATCTTCAACAGCATTCCGGTTCCCCCCGATGTGATCGAAGAGCTGAAGGATGCGCGCTCGGAGATCATGAGCGCCGCCTTGCAGAACTGGAAGCGAACCCGCCAGCAATCGTGTCGGCTGGATCTGAACGAGTTGGCCTCGGAGCACCCCGTCTGGGCCTCCCTGATGGACCTCGGCTTTGAGCAGTTGCTGGTGCATGGCGTGACCCGACCAGGCCGCCCGGACGAAATCGAGAGCTTTTTCTTGTTTGCCCAGCCTCGCACGCATTACAGCGACGACGCGGTGGCCGCGCTCGACATGCTCTTGCCGTGCGTGCACTTGACCTATCAGCGTGTGTGCGTGACCGAGCGCCAGATGGTGCCCGTGCGGGCCCCCACCATGCATCAGGTGCTGAGCACACCGTATCAGCGCATCACCCCCATCACCGAGCGTGAGCGGGAAATCCTGTTGTGGGTGCGTGATGGGCTGAGCAACCAACAGATCAGCGAGAAGCTGGGCATCAGCGCGCTGACCGTCAAGAACCACGTTCAAAAAATCTTGCGCAAGCTGGGGGCGGCCAACCGTGCACAGGCTGTGGCCAAAGCCATGACCATGAATGCGTTCGGCTCCAACTCGGCGGGCAGCGAATCCTATCCCTGAGTCATGAATCGATTGCCTTTGAATGCCGCCCAGACGGTGGTCTTGAGTACGGTGCTGTTTTGTTCCGTGGCCTTGTCTGCCCAGGCGCAAGAAACGACCGACTGGTCGGCCTTTGCTGTGCCTGCCGTGGAAGCCGAGCGCCATGGGCCGCTGGCTGACGAGACGTTTGCCCTCATCAAGCAGGGCGGGCCCTGGCATCAACTCGAATCGTCTCGCGAAGGCGCGGTCGAGCGAGAGTGGATGCGCTTGCTGCAGCAGCGCCAGTGGGCCGATGCCATGGCTTATCTGAAAAAGGCCAATCCTGACATCAATGTGAAAGACCCGGTCACAGGTGCCACATCATTGACCTTGGCTTCCGCGGCCGGGCAACTGGAGTTGGTGCGAGAACTCATGCGCCGTGGCGCCGAGTTGGACCGCATCGGCGCGGCAGGCTGGACGCCCTTGGCCGCGGCAGTGGTGAAGGGGCATGAGCTGGTCGTGCGCGATCTCTTGCGAAAGGGCGCCCGCGTGGATGTGCCGAGCGCCAGCGGCCAGTTGCCTTTGCATCTGGCCTGTGCCACGGGGCAAGTTCGTCTGATTGATCTGCTGATCGCGCAAGGTGCCGACTGGCGCGCCTATAACCGCCAGGGGCGTCATGCGATGGCCGAGGCCGCGCTGTTTGGTCAGATTCCTGCCATGCACGCCTTGGCGCGCGCCGGGGCCGTGTATGCCGAGCCTGATCGCCATCGCCTCAATGCCGTGCATGCCGCCGCCTTGGGTGAGCAGCGTGAAACGCTGGCCTTTCTGCGTGCGCAGCATGTGGCCGTGCCGTCGGTCTTGTCGCAAGTGTTGATCGACCGCCTCGACGCGCCACAACCTTGAAAGGGCTCATGCCCGCATTCATGTCGCTGTCACGGTAGAACGCGACGATTGCTCCTGAAACAAACACGCGGCATTGCACCTTCGCGATGCCCCTTCAGAGTTGTTCTAGGAGTCAATCAATGAAGTTCAAACTGTTGACAGTCGCCCTGGCTGCCGCCGTGCTGGGTCAGGCCCATGCCGCCAACGTCATTCAAAACGGTGGTTTCGAAGCGGATGGCCATTTCGTTCAATCGCCTGACGCCATCTCTGGTTGGCAGGTTGCCGAAGAGGGCATCTTCGGTGGGGTCATGGTCAATGACAGCGCCGTGTCACCCGTGTCGGGCTACGGCACAGTGGGTGCGGCCTCTGGTGCTCACTACGCCCTGATCGATCTGCTGGCCCCTTCGCGCGCCAGCTTGTCGCAAACCTTCACCATCGGGGCCGGTGCTGTTCAATCGGCCATTCTCTCGTTTGACTCGTTCGTCAACTACGCCACCATTGGCAGCGAAACGGCCTTCAGCGATGCAGCCCAGGGGCTGAGCCTGGATCTTGACAACGTGCAGCTGCGCGTCGATCTGCTCAAGGCCGGTGTCGATGCCTTTTCGACCCAAGCGGCTGATCTGCTGCGCTCGTTTGCGGTGTCGCCCGCTCTGGTCGCTGGCCCTAACGCCTACCAACACTACGAATTCTCTTTGGCCGATCTGGGCTTGCAAGCAGGCCAGAGCTACACCCTGCGCTTTGCGGGTGTGAACACCCTGGGTTCGATGCAAGTGGGCGTGGACAACGTGGCGCTGAATGTGACCGCCGTGCCCGAACCAGAGAGCTTCGCTTTGGCCCTCGTGGGCGTGGGCCTGCTGCTGGGTGTCAAAACCCGTCGTCGCTGATTTCTGTTCTGATCTGATACCGAGGAGTAACCTTCATGTTCAAACTGACTCTTTCCACCGCTGCCATCGCAGCTTTGCTGGTCTCCATGACCCCCGCACAGGCCGCCGCCCCCGTGGTGCAAGGCGCTGAAGCCGTGACCGATTGGTACAACGCCGGCAACCAGTTCATTGCCGATGCCAAGAAGCTGGCCCCCAACACCCGCCGCGCCAAGAACGTGATCTTCTTCGTGGGCGATGGCATGGGCATCTCCACCCAGACCGCCGCACGCATTCTGGAAGGCCAACTCAAGGGCAAGACCGGCGAAGAAAACCGCCTGTCGTTCGAAACCCTGCCTTACTCGGCCCTGTCGAAGACCTATTCCTGGGACCAGCAGACCTCTGACTCTGCCCCCACCATGACCGCCATGGTCACTGGCTACAAGACCCGTGAGGGCATGCTGTCGGTCAACCACACCACCGCACGCGGTGAGTGCGATGCCAACGTCGTGGCCGCCAACTCGCTGCCCACCATGCTGGAAATCGCTGCCAATGCTGGCAAGTCCACCGGTGTGGTCTCCACGGCTCGCATCACCCACGCCACTCCGGCCGCCAACTACGCCCACACCCCTGTGCGTGATTGGGAAGCCGATTCGAACGAGCCCGCAGGCTGCGGCGTCAAGGACATCGCTCGCCAGTTGATCGAAGTCTCGCCCACCGTGCGCAACAGCCTGAAGGTTGCGCTGGGTGGTGGTCGCACCTACTTCCTGCCCAAGGCAGTGAACGGCGCTTCGTTCTACGATCCAGAGTACCCCGCCACCAAGGGTCGTCGCAACGACGGTCGTAACCTGACTGCCGAGTGGGTCAGCACCCGCGGCAACGGCGCTCAGTATGTGTGGAACAAGGCGGGCTTCGACGCCATCGACCCCAGCAGCACCGAGTACCTGCTGGGCTTGTTCGAGCCCTCGCACATGCAGTACGAAGCCGATCGTGCCACCGACACGGGTGGTGAGCCTTCGCTGACCGAGATGACCGAAAAGTCCATCAAGATGCTCCAGAAGAACCCCAACGGCTTCTTCCTGCAAATTGAAGCCGGTCGCATCGACCATGCCCACCACGCCGGCAACGCCAAGCGCGCTCTGATCGACACCATCGAGTTGTCGAACGCTGTGCGCAAGGCCATGGAAATGACCAACGAAGCCGACACCCTGATCGTGGTTTCGGCTGACCACAGCCACACCTTCACCATCGCTGGTTACCCACACCGTGGCAACGACATCCTGGGCCTGGTCAAGGAAGTGCCTGCTGTGGACGGCAACCAGCCCGTGGCCTCGAAGGCCGACGATGGCAAGCCCTACACCACCCTGGGTTACCAGAACGGTCCTGGCGTGACGGCGGCCACTCTGGCTTCGGGCGTGCGTCCTGACCTGAGCAGCGTGGACACCACTTCGCTGAACTTCCTGCAGCAAGCGGCCATTCCTCTGGCGGGTTCCGAAACCCACGCCGGTGAAGACGTTGGCATCTGGGCTCGTGGCCCCAAGGCTTACCTGGTGCGCGGCAGCATGGAACAGAACTGGATCTTCCACATCATGAAGGAAGCCTTCGGTTTCTGATGCTGAATGTGAGTTGAGTCACATGGGCCAACCTTCGGGTTGGCCTTTGTGCTTGGCTCTTGCCTTTCCCCAAGTTGTAGAGAGATGTCATGCGTGCATTGTTCTTGAGCCTGATCCTGTGTGTGACCAGTGTGGTGGCCCAGGCGGCCGATCCCGTCACCGCGTCCTATCGCGTCGAGTTGCAATCCGGCAAGCGTGCCGTGCAGAGCCAGACCTGGTACATCCAGCGTGAGCCGCAGCGCATCACGATTTACAAGCCCCAGATGGACGACATCTGGCGTCGTGATCAGGCTGGGCAGATTTCCTTTGAACGCGTGTTTCATGACGACCGCACGATCGTCGAGTACACCGCAGGCGAATTGCGCACCCTGGGTGTGACCCCCGTGTGGGACGAGTTGGCCTCGATCTTTGACCCGACCAAGCTGAGCAAGCTCAAGCCCACAGGGCGCAAGGCCGGCGTGGCCTCGTACCAAGGCCGGTTGGGTGAGGAGCAGGTGAAGGTGGAGTGGTTGGAAGAGCCCTCTCTGCCACGTTCGCTGCTGCGCTCGGCGCATGGCAAGTCGGTGCGCTTCACCTTGCTCAAGCAGCCGGCCACGTTGCCTGACGCCATCGTGGCGGCGCATCAGGCACTGGATCACTACACCCGCCTGGATGCCTCTGACTTTGGCGACATGGAATACAACCCCGTTGTCAAGAAAGCCATGCACCTGGATGTGCAACTGGGCTGGCGAGTCGAGCACGAGCACGGCCACGACTGAGGCCGTTTCTGACGAAGGCACGATAATGAAGGCCTTCCCTGGAGGGCCTTCATGCTGCAAGCCATTCTGGCGCTGCCGCGTACCGTCTGGCTGATCGGCTTGATCAGTCTGGTCAACGACAGCGCTGGCGAAATGCTCTACCCGATCATTCCGCTGTACCTGTCGTCGGTGTTGATGGCAGGGCCACGCGCGCTGGGGCTCATTGAAGGGGTGGCCGAGGCGTCGGCCAGTTTGCTCAAGTTGTTCTCCGGGGTGGTGGTCGACCGTACCCAGCGCTCGCGCCCGTGGATCGTGTTCGGGTATGGCTTGGCGGGGTTCAGTCGGCCCCTCATTGCTTGGGTCACAGCTTGGCCCGGGTTGATGCTGGTGCGCTTTGCCGATCGGGTCGGCAAGGGCTTGCGGTCGTCTCCGCGCGATGCCTTGCTGGCCGCCAGTGTGGCGCCCGGTCAGCGGGGGCTGGCTTTCGGTCTGCATCGGGCCATGGACAACGCTGGGTCGGTTCTGGGCCCTGTGCTGGCTGCGGGCTTGCTCGCGGCGGGCATGCCCTTGCGCGATATTTTCTTGTGGGCCTTGTTGCCCGCGGTGCTGTGCCTGTTGCTGGCCTTGGGCATTCGCGAGGCGCCCGTTGACGTGTCGGCTGCGCCCCCTGCGTTCGATTGGCGGGTCGGCAATCTGCCACCGGGGTTTCGGCGCTATCTGCTCGTGGTGGCCTTGTTCACCTTGGGCAACTCGTCGAACATGTTCCTCCTGCTGCGCGCGCGCGAGCTGGGCGTGCCTGCGGCTCAGGTGCCTCTGCTGTGGGCTGCGGTGTCGGCTGTGGCCATGTTTTTTTCCACGCCCTTGTCCGCCTGGTCCGACCGTGTCGGGCGCATTCGCATGTTGGTGGCAGGCTATGGGGCTTATGCCCTGTTCTATGCGGCCATGGGAGGGCTTCAGGGTGGGGGGCTGACGCTGTTTGCCCTGTTCGGTTTCTATGGCTTGTTCATGGCGGCCACCGAAGGGGTTGAAAAAGCCCTGGTCGCCGACCTGGCCCCTGCGAACCGACGTGGGGCCGCATTTGGCTGGTTCCATCTCACCGCCGGGGTGGGCTTGTTGCCGGCTTCGTTGGCGTTTGGTTGGCTCTACGAAGGGCTGTCGCCGACGGTGGCCTTCGGTTTTTCTGCCAGTTGCGCGGCTTTGGCTGCTGTCTTGTTGCTGGTCTGGGTGAAGGTGCCGCCTAGGGGTGTCGAGTCATGAAGGTGTTGCGGTATGTGTTGAAGTGGGTGGTCTTGTCCACCTTGGTCGCAGGGCTGGCGGGCTCGGCCTCGGCTGCTTTCCTTTTCTTGCTCGACTGGGCGACTCAAACGCGTGAGGCCCATCGGGAATTGGTGTGGGGGCTGCCCTTCATCGGCTTTGTCGTGGGGTGGGTGTATTGGCGATTTGGCCGGTCGGTGGAGGCAGGTAACAACCTGCTTATCGATGAGATCCATGACCCGAGGCAAGTGGTGCCTTTGCGCATGGCGCCGCTGGTGCTGCTCAGCACGGTGCTGTCCCATCTGTTTGGCGCCTCGGTGGGACGCGAGGGCACGGCGGTGCAAATGGGCGGGGCCTTGTCCGACCAGTTGACACATGTGTTCCGGCTTCGGCGCGAAGATCGTCGTCTGATTTTGATGGCGGGCATCAGCGCCGGGTTCGCGTCGGTGTTCGGCACGCCCTTGGCTGGGGCCGTGTTTGGTCTGGAAGTGCTGGCCTTGGGGCGCTTGCGCTACGACGCCTTGTTGCCGTGTACGGTGGCGGCGGTCGTGGCCGACCAGGTCGCGGCGGCATGGGGCATTGCGCATACCCACTATGCGGTGTCGGTCATGTCGGCGCTCAGTGTGAGCTCGATGTTGGCGGTGGCGGCGGCCGGGGCCTTGTTTGGCCTGGCCGGTCGGGCGTTCGCGCGGGGCGCGCACGCGCTGTCAGGTGCCATGCGTCAGCATGTGACCTATCCTCCGCTGCGCCCCTTCGTGGGTGGACTGGTCCTGGTGGCTTGCCTGATGGGCTTGGGTGCCTGGCGTTACGCCGGCTTGGGCGTACCCGTGATGGTCGAGGCTTTCGCGAAGCCCGTGCCCATGTGGGACTTTCTGGCCAAGGGGGTGTTGACCGTGCTGTCGATTGGCACAGGCTTCAAGGGCGGGGAGGTCACGCCCCTGTTCTTCATCGGGGCCACCCTCGGCAATGCGCTGTCAGCGGTCCTGCATCAGCCCTTGGGCATGATGGCGGCGCTGGGCTTTGTGGGGGTGTTTGCCGGCGCGGCCAACACCCCGTTGGCCTGCACGCTCATGGCCATGGAACTCTTCGGCGCCGACATCGGGGTCTACGCCTTGCTGGCTTGTGTGTGCAGCTACCTGTGTTCCGGACACACGGGTATCTACAAGGCCCAGCGTGTCGACCACCGAAAGTGGTCGGGTCAGTGAAGGGTTCGAATCACCAACCAGCGCAGGCGGGCATCGAGCATGTCAATTACCTCGGCCCAGTCTGCATCGTCGGCCAACTCTTCGCGTAGGAAGCTGGCCTGAGTCGGAGCCCAGAACGGCGCGTCGGCCAAAACCTGGCCTTGCGGCAGGGGCGCATGAATGGCCACGAAGCGATCGATTTCGTAGATGCTGTCGGGCAAGCCGAGTTGACGAAACAGTTCGCTGAGCGAGTGAAATCCATTGTTCATGGCAACTCCCCGACCTCGTGTAGAGGCATCACACAGGAAGCTGTCTTTTTACGCCTGTCAGTGCTCGTGCGTCAAGTTGAGGCACGGTTCCATGAAGGGTTGTTTGACCACCTGAACCGTGCTGTGGTCGATGCGGAAGCGGTGTTGGAGTTCTTCGCTCAGGTGGCGCAGGAAGGCATCGTCAGCGCCGCCCTCGGGCATGACCAGATGGGCTGTCAGCGCGGTGTGCGAGGTGCCCATGGCCCAGATGTGCAGATCATGGACGCGCGCCACGCCGGGCTGGTGTTCCAGCCAATGCTGAACGGCATCGAAGTCCACATGGGCAGGGACGCCGTCAAACAGCAGGTGAACCGACTGCCGAAACAGGCTCCAGGTTCCCACCACAATCACCCCCGCGATCAGCAGGCTGGCCACCGGGTCCAGCCAGGTCCATCCCTGCCACAGGGCCAGGCCACCCGCCACCACCACGCCCGCCGATACGAGCGCGTCAGCGGCCATGTGCAGGAAGGCGCCGCGCAGGTTGAGATCGTGCTCGCTGCCTCGCATGAACAGCAAAGCGGTGGCCGTGTTGATCACAATGCCGATGCCGGCGACGACCATCACCGTCAAGCCGGCCAGCGGTTGGGGCGATTGCAACCGCAGCACCGCTTCCCAGGCCAGCGAGCCCATGGCCACGAGAAGCAGCAAGGCGTTGATGAAGGCCGCCAGAATGCTGGCCTTCTTGAAGCCATAAGAATGACGTGAGCTGGCTTGTACCTTGCCCGCCAGCGCGCCGCCCCAGGCCAGCACCAGCCCGGCCACATCGCTGAGGTTGTGGCCGGCATCAGCCAGCAGGGCCAGAGAATCGGCACGCCAGCCGTAGAAGGCCTCGATGATCACGAACAGCAGGTTCAGCCCAATGCCGGTGGCAAAGGCGCGATTGAACGAGCTGGGCGCGTGGTGATGGTGGTGATGGGCATGACCGTGGTGGTCATGATCATGGGCGTGATCGTGGTGGTGAGGCATGCCCCACATTGCACCACAAGCCGAGAGTCACAAGAGCTGATCGAGCCCGGACACGCCCACCGGGCGATCAGGCAACCATGGCACCACATGGCAGCGCTCGCTCAGCCCATCGCGAATGCGTGCCATCTGGCGCAATTCACCTTGCAGACGGCTTTGCAGCAGAGGGTCGGTGGTGCCGGTGGCCGCAATCGACTTGTTGACGACCCAGGCATAAGGTTGAATGCTCGCGCGCTGAAGGTCTTCCTGCAGCGCCTGAGCCTGAGACACAGGCGTGATCTCGGGCAGGGTCACCAGGATGACGCGGGTGTAGTTCGCATCCTGCAGTCGCATCAGTGGGGTCACCAGATGAACCGACGTGCTGGCTTGCTCGAACTCCCGCGTCATTTGTCGGTGGTAGGCCCCCGTGGCATCCATCAGCAACAGAGAGTGGCCAGTGGGCGCGGTATCCAGCACCACAAAGGCGCTGCGGGCCTGCGCCACTGTGCGAGAAAAGGCGTGGAAGACGGCGACTTCCTCTGTGCAGGGCGACTGCAGATCCTCCAGCAGCAGGGCGCGTTCGTCCGGGCTGAGTTTGGCGCCCTTGCTTGACATGACCTTGTCGATGTAGTGGCGGGTTTCGGCCTTGGGGTCAATGCGGCTTACCTCCAGCCCGGGCACCTCTTCCTGCAGGGTCGACGCCAGATGGGCGGCCGGGTCGGTGGTGCTGAGGTGAACCGCATGCCCCTTTCTGACCAAGGCCAGTGCCAGGGCGGCTGCGATGGTGGTTTTGCCCACGCCGCCCTTGCCCATGACCATGATCAGCCCTTTGCCCTGGGTACTCAGTTCGTCGGCCAACTCGCGCAATTTGCGTGCTGGCAGCGGTGCCGGGGTGCTGATGGCCCCAGAGGCTTGGGGTGTGAGGGGTTGGTCTGACAGCAGGGCGCGCAGGGCCGTCAGGCCCACCGTGTCAAACGGGCGCATGGGCACCTGCTGAATGGGCAGCGTGTTCAGTGGGGAGGGGAGTTGCGACAGCGCCGCTTGCCCCATCGACTCCATGGCCATGGCGGTTCGGTCCTGCCGGTCGCTGGCATGGAACACCGCATTGATGACCAACTGTTGATGCTGCAAGCCCATGGCGTGCAGCTCTTGTGCCGTGAGGGCGGCTTCGTTCAAGGTGCTCGGGTCGGGGCGAGCCACCAGAACCACGGTGGTCAACTCGGGGTTCGCCAAAGCTTGCATGGCCGCATTGAAGCGGGTTTCTTGCATTTTCAGGCCCGAGTGTGGGCCCAGGCATGAGGCACCGCGATCGTTGCCGGCCAGGAATCCGCTCCAGGCTTTGGGCAGGCTCAGCAGCCGCAGGGTGTGGCCGGTGGGCGCGGTGTCAAAGATGATGTGATCGTAGTCGGGGTGGTCGTTGGCCAGCAGCGAGGAGAATTCGTCGAACGACGCGATCTCGGTGGTGCAGGCGCCAGACAACTGCTCTTGCACGGTGCGGCGTTCCTCATCGCTGTTGTGCGCCATCTGGGCCAGCACGCGCGCCCGATAGGCTTGTGCAGCCGCTTGCGGATCGATGTTGAGCACCCACAAACCCGGCGCGCCCGCCACGGCTGTCGGATGGTTCAGCAAGGGCGTGCCTTCCAGCATCTCGTCCAGGTTGGATGCGGCGTCGGTGCTCACCAGCAAAACCCGCTTGCCTGAGTCAGCCAGGGCCAGCGCAGTGGCGGTAGACAGCGAGGTTTTGCCGACCCCACCTTTGCCAGTGAAGAAAACGTAGCGTGTGGGGTGGGGCAGCAAATGCATGTCAGGGCTCGCTTACTTCACCCGACGCCCTTGGGCGTCGATCACCACTTCGCCATCTTCCTTGGTGAAGGGGCCTGTTTGCGCTTGCGTGAGGATGTCGAGCACCAGTTCGGACGGGCGACACAGGCGCGTGCCTTTTGGGGTGACCACAATCGGGCGGTTGATCAAGATGGGGTGGGCGACCATGAAGTCGATCAGCTGGTCATCGGACCACTTGGGGTCATCCAGCTGAAGGGCGTCGTACACCTCGCCTTTGCTGCGAAGCACTTCGCGCACGCTCAGGCCGCAGTCACGGATGAGTTGCACCAGCTCATCGCGGGTGGGGGGTGCTTCGAGATAGGCCACCACCCGGGGCTCGATGCCCGCATTGCGGATCAGGGCCAGGGTGTTGCGAGAGGTGCCGCACTTGGGATTGTGGAAGATGATGGTGTCGGTCATATTCTTGTTGAAAGCGAGCGCGTCAAGCCGATGCGCCCATGATGCCAGCCGTCAGCGCAATCGATGCATTCAGCGCAAGCGGCTTAGGGGATTCTGCGAGGCTTATTGCGGGTGGGGGCTCCGAAGCGTCGCAGATCAACGCGCCCCAGCGTTCCAGCGAATGTTCGCGCGCGCTCAGTTCCTGAGCGCAGACCCAGATCTTGATGTCTTTGGCGTAACCCATGCACATGATTCATCTCCTGAATGGTTCACTGAAGAAGACGCAACACCAGCGAAAAGGATGCAGACGCGCGGCTTTATGCGCGGTGCGCCCCCATCTCATACCAGTCCTTGCTTTGGTTCACGATGCGAACCACCAGCAGCATGACGGGCACTTCAATCAGCACGCCCACCACGGTGGCCAGGGCTGCGCCCGATTGGAAGCCAAACAAGCTGATGGCGGCCGCCACCGCGAGTTCAAAGAAGTTGCTTGCGCCAATCAAGGCCGATGGACAAGCGACGTTGTGCGATTCGCCCAGACGACGGTTCAGCCAATATGCCAGTGCTGAGTTGAAAAACACCTGAATCAGGATCGGCACGGCGAGCATGGCGATGACCAGGGGCTGTTCAATGATGGCCTGCCCCTGGAAAGCGAACAGCAATACCAATGTAGCCAGTAGCGCTGAAATCGACCAGGGGCCGATTTTGGCCAGTGCCGCGTCGAAGGCCGCCTGTCCACGCGCCAGCAAGGCTTTGCGAATCAACTGGGCCAGGATCACTGGAATCACGATGTACAGCACCACAGAGGTCACCAGGGTGTCCCAAGGCACGGTGATGGCCGACAGGCCCAGCAGCAGACCAACAATGGGCGCGAAGGCGAACACCATGATGGTGTCGTTCAGTGCGACTTGGCTAAGCGTGAACAAGGGGTGCCCGTTCGTCAGCCGACTCCACACGAACACCATGGCCGTGCACGGTGCAGCCGCCAGCAGAATCAAACCCGCTATGTAGCTATCGAGCTGATCGGCTGGCAACCAGGGGGCAAACACCTGACGGACAAACAGCCAACCCAGCAGGGCCATGGAAAAAGGTTTGACCGCCCAGTTGACGAACAGGGTGACTCCGATGCCTCTCCAGTGTGATTTCACTTGTGAGAGGCTGCTGAAGTCGACCTTGATCAACATCGGAATGATCATGACCCAGATGAGCAAACCCACAGGGAGGTTGACCTGGGCGACTTCCATGCGACCAATGGCCTGGAAGGGCTCGGGCGCAAACTGGCCCAAAGCAATGCCCACCACGATGCAAAGGAACACCCAGACCGTGAGGTAGCGTTCAAACACGCTCATGGGCTGTGCGCTGGCTTGTGACGACATCGTGATCTCCTCAGCTGTGCGCAATCGCGCTCAGTGCATCTGCCAGCGCCGACTTGTCCATCGACTCCAGGGGCAATGCCAACAATTGCAGCATCTTGTAGCCAATCGCCTGACGGGTCAGCTCGAATGCGCGGCGCTTGCCTTCATCGCCGCCCTCGGCATTCGACGGGTCGGGGTAGCCCCAGTGCACTTTCACGGGCTGCCCGTTGCCACCAAAGAAAACCGGGCAGGCCTCGGCCGCTGCGCTGTCGCACACAGTGATCACGATCGACAGGGGTGGGGCCTCCGGCGTGGTGAACTCATCCCAGCTTTTGCTGCGGTAGGCCGAGGTGTCGATGCCGGCTCGGTTCAAGGCTTCCAGCGCGAACGGGTTGAGGCGCCCACTGGGGGCGCTGCCCGCACTGTGGGCCTTCACGTCTTTACCCAACTTGGCTGCCAAGTGGTTGAGCATGCCTTCGGACAGCACGCTGCGCGCGGAATTGTGGGTGCAGAGAATGAGAACGTGTGTGGTCATGACTTCAACAGCAAGACGATTTGACAGGAATGCCAACCGGCTTGCCGGTGACTTTGGGCGTGCAGCACGCATTCGCTTCGGCCGAAGCGGCCACCGGCTCGCCTTCACGGAACACGGGAATGCTTCCCAGGGTTTGGAAGTGTTCCCATGGCAGCCCTTGCGGATCGACGATCCAGTGCTTGTCGCTCTTGGCGTAGCAGCACGTGGTGGCACCTTCGTCAATCAAGGACAGATCAGCCGCTTGGGCTTGGGCCTTCATGGCCTGCAGGTCTTGGGCGTTGTCGACCTGGATGCCGAGATGATCGACCCCCGTGTGGCCATGTCCGCGTGTCGAGATCGCAAAGTTGACGGCTGGATCGTCCAGCATCCACTTCGCGTAGTCAGATTCAACTCGGGCGGGCTCGGCGCCAAACATCTTCGAATAGAAGGCGATGTTCTGGGCCAGATCGGTCACATGAACGTGAACGTGGAAGCGCTTCATGGCAGGCTCCTTGTGAGTTAACAGCTAGAACAGCCCTGTTTGGCAGGGGCAGGGGTGCACGACTGCCCTTGGCAGCAGTGCTCGGTCAAATAGCTCAGCAGCGCGTTCATGTGTTCGTAGACCGCGCGGTAAATCAGGTTTCGGCCTTGGCGCTCCTGTGACACCAGATTGGCGTGCGCCAACTCTTTGAGGTGGAACGACAGGGCCGTGGCAGGCACATCCAGTGACTGCGCCAGAACGCCGGGCGTCAGCCCTTCTGGGCCGGCCACCACCAGGGCCCGGAAGATGCGCAGCCGCACGGGCTGCGCCAAGGCTGATAAAGAAGTGACGACGTCTTGCTCTTGCATGTTTCAATAATATTTGAATTATTGAATTCATGCAAGCGAGCCGACTCGGGCGAGTTGAGTTCCCCACTTTGTTGGCCGCCCCCCCAGACACGGGGGCAGCGGCGGCTATTGCATGCCGGGCGTGCAGTTGTCACGCGGGGTGATCCAAACGGATCACGTCTCGGGCCGCCATTCCAGGGGGGCAGCGTCACACCCCCTGGCTATCTTGAGCTACGTCAGATCACGAATGGCAAAGCATGTCCAAACGGCTCATGGCACCCCAGGGTTAGCCCCCAACGCCTGTCACACGCCTTTTCGACACTGCGAGCACTTCGGGATGCAGTCCGCTCGGAGTCCCAAAAAATTTTTGACTTTCCTTCAATCGGAGCAAGTAAATGAAACTGCAAAAGATCGTGGCCGCTGTGGCCCTGCTGGCCGCTGGCGCTGCCAACGCTGCTGTTGACATGTTTGACGGCGTGAGCGCTGCTGGCAATGGTTCCCTGATTCTGGTGATGGCCGACACCACCGGCACCACCACCCAAGGTCTGACCGTTGACCTGGGCTTCCACTTCGCTGATTTCCTGGCCGGTGGCGCTCTGTCGCAAGCCAACCAATCCGTGGTGTGGGACTTCTCGGCCAACACCATCTCGGTGAACGGTTCGATCCTGGGGGGCATCACCAACGACTGGGCTGACCAGTTCGCCGCTTTCGCTGCCAACTCTGACGCCGCTGAAACCAAGTGGGCCGTGATCTCTGGTTCGCAAAAGGGTACGACCGTCACTGGCTTCCTGACCACCGGTACGCCTTCTGCCTCCCAACTGTCGCAACAAATGTCTGGCGTTACCGCCAACATGGGTCAGGTGAACAACCCTCTGCTGAAGAACGCTCTGACCAAGGGCACCCTGGCTTCGGCTGACAACGGTGCATATGCCATGGCCAGCACCGACAACGCCTATGTTGGCACCGCTTACTCGGTGACCACCGTGAACGGCTGGAAGAACAACATCAAGTGGAGCACCTGGAACGTCGACGGCGCCAGCACCAACTTCTGGCAGGTTAATGCGCCTGGTACCGAGTCGCGCGTTGCTGACTCGGCAACTTACGCCTTTGATGCAAGCAAGTTCGCTCTGAACACCACCGGTCTGTTGAACGGTTCCGGCACCCTGACCCTGTCGGGCAACACCCTGACCTGGAAGACCGCTTCGCTGGAAGCCATCCCTGCCGTTCCTGAGCCCGAGTCTTACGCCCTGGCCCTGGTTGGCCTGGCTGCCGCTGGTTTCGTGGCCCGCCGCCGCGCCGCCAAGTAATGGCTGATGGGCAGGAGGGCTTGTCCCTCCTGTCTCTTTCCCTTCGTGTCCTCTCCTCTCGCTGTCAAAAGGTTCATCATGCAAATCAAGCAAATCGCTCTGGCCACCCTGGCCGTGGTTGCCGCCGCTCAAGCCCACGCTGTGACCCGCGTGTCTGGCGCTTCCGCTTCTTCCATTGCCTACGTGGAAGCCCTGGCTACCAACAACAGCTGCCCCAGCAACAACGTCTCCATCTACAAGCGTGGCACCTCCACCGTGTCTCTGGGCAACCAGTTCACCGTGAAGTGCAACAGCGGCAACTTTGCCGGCACCACTGAAAACGAAGTGCAATTCGACGTGACCGGTGGCTCGCTGAACGCCATCCTGTTCTCGGCTGACGGCTCTGGCGAAGCCCTGGCTGCCAACGGCAACTTCCTGCCCTCCACCACCGCTGGTTGCACCGCCACCACCGTGTCGGCTGGTCCTCTGACTTTTGCATCTGGCAAGCTGATGAACTGCGCGGCCAACGCTTCGCTGGTCTCCGGCAAGTCGGTCGGTGGCTTCCTGGACGTGGAACCTGCCATTTTCCAGGCTCAAGGCACCATCGCTGGTGACTACAGCGCTTCCGTCGTGCCCGCGACTTTCAGCCAAGTGTTTGGTGTGGCTGTGTCCAAGGCTCTGTACGAAGCCCTGCAAACCGCTCAAGGCCTGACCGTGGGCAGCACCACTCCCGCCAACCAGCCCACCATCTCGCGCGCCCAAATCGTGTCGATGATGAATTCGAACGACTTCAACGAAGCCAAGAACAAGGGCCCCAAGTTCTTGCTGCCTTCCACCACCGAAACCAACATCACCTACTGCCGCCGCCCTGCCACTTCGGGCACCCAGGCTGCAGCTGAGGTTTACTTCCTGCAAAACCCCACCGCTACCGGCGTCTTGGGTGGCGCTGGATCTGCTCACGAGCCTGCTCTGGTGTCGGCCGTTGCTGCCAACAACACCGTGGTCGTGAACAACGGCACTGGCAACACCCTGACCGTCAAGGTCAACAGCGGTTCGGGTGACGTGAAGTCCTGCTTGAACGCCGCAGGCTTCGCCTTCGGCATGCTGTCGGCTGAGAACAACCCCATCGGTGGTTCTGACACCTTCCGCTTCGTCAAGCTGAACGGTCAAGAGTTCTCCGAAGGTGTGGCCGGTGCTTCGCAAACTGCTGCTGCCATCGCTGGCAAGTACGACTACGTGTTCGAAAGCGCTCTGTTCAACCCCACCGGCTCCGCCGTTCTGGACCTGATCAACAGCAAGGTTGTGACTGGTTCCGGCACCCCCGGCGTGTTCCTGAACATCAACTCGGCTAACCCTGAGTCGCAGTTCACCCGTCTGGGCAACTCGCTGAACGTGTACTCCTCCAACTAATGGGAGTCATTCGGGGCGGCCTCGCGCTGGCCCCGAATTTTCATGCTGTGTAAGTCAAGCAGTCCCCACTGGTTGGGGACTGCTCTTTTGCGTTTGAACCCAAATGAAAAAACTGGCCCTTGGTGTTGCATCCAGTTTCCTGATCTTGTCGGCCGGGTCGGCTCATGCCGCGCCCGCCCCGCGTGAGGTGCGCTTTGATGTGCTCGAATACCTGGTCGAAGGCAACACGGTGCTGCCGCCCGGTGTGGTCGAGCAGGTGCTGCAGCCCTTCATGGGCCCGGGCAAAACCTTCAAGGACCTGGAATCCGCGCGTGAAGCGCTGGAAAAGGCCTATCAAGACGCAGGCTACTTGTCGGTGGTGGTGAGCCTGCCGAACCAGCGTGTGGACCGGGGCGAAGTGCGCCTGTCAGTCGTGCAGGCCAAGGTAGACAAGTTGTCGGTCACTGGCACCCAGTACCACCTGCCCAGCCAGGTCAAGGCGCAGGTGCCGAGCCTGGCGCCCGATCAAGTGCCGTATTTCCCTCAGGTTCAGCAAGAGCTGGCGGCTGTGCAAGGAGCCGACATGCAGGTGACGCCGCTGATCAGCGGGGGCAATGAACCTGACAAGATTCACGTGGAATTGAAAGCGCAAGACACCTTGCCGCTGTCGGGCTCGATTGAGCTGAACAACCGCCAGAGCTTCAACACCACACGGGGCCGTGTGGCCGCCAATGTGCAATACGCCAACCTGTGGCAGGCTGGGCATCGCCTGGGTTTGAGCTGGCAATACGCCCCCTGGCGACCTGGTGACGCGAACACCTTGTCATTGATGTACGGCTTGCCCCTGAGCAAGACGGACGACCTGACTTTCTCTGTCACACAAAGCCGAAGCGACACGCCCATTCAAACCGGCGATGGTGGCAGCACGCTGACACGTGGTCATTTCCTCGGTTTGCGCTGGCAGCACGAACTCGACCCCCTCAACTGGGCGCTTCGTCACAATCTTTTCGTATCGCTTGATTACAAACACAACGAAGACAAAACCGAAATCGTTGATGCGCTGGAATCATCGAAGCCGCCTTTGCGTTACACCACGGTGTCAGCGGGCTACTTCCTGAACTGGCAGGTCAATGCCGAACAGATGCTGACCTGGACCACCTCGGTCAATACGTCGAACAAGGCCCTCTCCGGCCGACTGGTCGACTGTGATGGCCGTGTGGTGGACCAGTTCGCTTGCAAACGCAGTGCGTCGAGCCCAGATTTCCTGACTTGGCGCACCGGCCTCGACTGGCGTCAGCCGGTGTGGGGCAAGTGGCGCCTCAATGCCTCGCTGGATGTGCAGCTGGCTTCGGGCGCCTTGGCGTCGGGTGAGCAGTTCAGCCTGGGTGGCGTAGACACAGTGCGTGGGTACTACGACTACGAACAGTCTGGCGACTGGGGTGCCAACAGCCGACTGGAGTTGGTCACCCCCGTCTGGCTGGATGCCGTGGGCGTGCGGGCCACCTCGCTGGCGTTCATCGATCGCGGTTTTGTCAAGCTGCAAAACGCCCTGCCAGGGCAGACCGCCAGTGCACAACTGGGCAGCGCGGGGTTCGGCTTGCGGGTCGACGTTGCCAAGGGTCTGCAACTCAGTGCCGATGCCGCACGAACCTTTTTTGAAACCAGCCGACCTGTGGATAGCGGGGAATACAAGCCCGCGACCAAGCGCCAATGGCGCGCCCACGTCAGCCTGAAGCAGGCCTTCTGACCTGCCGCGTCCGAGTTTGAGGAGTTGTTGTCATGAATAAGCGAGTTCACCGTCTGGTTTTCGACCGCAAGCGAGGCATGCGTGTGCCCGCTGCCGAGCACGTGCGCTGTGCCGGCAAGCAAGCAGGTGGTCAGACCCGTGCGGTGGCGGTGGCGGTGGCCTCGCTTCTGGCAGCAACGCAGGCGGAGGTGGTCGATGCAGCCCAGCCGATACGACCGGTGGTGGGCAACGCTGCCCAGGCCTGGTCGGCTCGGACCAACAACCTGCCGGGTGCGGCGGGCAATCTGCCTCAGCGCAACGTGGCGCGTTGGGCTGACAACTATGGCAAGCCGGTAGACCTGCAATACGGCGACACCACCTTGACCATCAACCAGGAAGACCGTCGAGTCATTCTGAACTGGGACACCTTCAACATTGGCTCGGGCTACAGCGTTCATTTCCAGCAGCCCGTTGGTGGCTCGGCCCTGAACAAAATCTGGGATACCAATCCCACCGTCATTCTGGGCAAGCTGACGGCCACGGGCGAAGTCATTCTGGAGAACACCAACGGCGTGTTCTTTGGCCAGACCGCACGGGTCGAAGCGGGTCGCTTTGTGGCCACGGCTTTGTCTTTGTCGAAAGAGGCCTATCTGAAAGGCATTCGTGCCCAGACCGATGGCAACACACCGGTGTTTGGCAGCGATGCAGACAAGCCCAAGGGCGTGGTGTCCATCGAAGCCGGTGCCGAGGTGAAAGCCCTGGCCGGTGGCGATGTGATGATGATCGCGCCCAAGGTGGTCAACGAGGGCAGCATCAGTGCCACGGGCGGCCAGGTGGTGATGGCTGCGGGCCAGAAGGTCTACCTGTACAGCTCGTCTGACCCGGCGCAACGCGGCCTGCTTGTGTCGGTGGATGGCTTCGTGCCGCCTGCCCCTGCGGCCGAGGGCGAGCCGCAGCCTGCCGTCTTGCCAGCAGGAACCAACGGCATCGAAAACAGCGGTGTGATTCGCTCTGAAAAGGGCTCGATCAACCTGGTGGGCATGAGCATTCGCCAGAACGGCGTGCTCACGGCCACCACCGCGGTGAAGGGCGAAAACGGCGCCATCTATCTGCAGGCCAGCAAGACCAGTTCGGCTGGCAGCGGCATGCCCAAGCCCGCCGAGTTGGGCGAGGTGGAGTTGACCGCCAACAGCCGCACCGAGGTGAAGCTCGACGCCAGTGGGGCCACGCAGAAGGACGCGGAGACGTTCTACCGCTCCAATATCCAGATTCTTGGCAAAGACATCCGTGTGCGCAGCGGCGCGCGGGTCGAGGCCAAGGGTGGCAACATCGACCTGTTGGCCACCGAGAACTACCAACCGGTTGGCAGTTTGTCTGCCATCGATGGTGGTGCGACCTTCAGTCAGGATGACGCCACGCTGATCGTGGAAAAGGGCGCCAGCATCGACGCTTCGGGCGTGCGAGATGTCAAGCTCGACATGTCGCGCAACCAGATGTCGGGCCAGTTCTTCAAGATCGAGTTGGCCGATTCGCCCGTGCAGCGTGACGGCGTGCTGTACCGCCAGAAAGTGCAGTTTGACGGTCGCAATGCCGTTACGGTGGGCAACACCAAGGGGTTTTACACCGCGGTCGAACGCACGGTCGATGAGCTGTCGACCAGGGGTGGGCATGTTCGCTTGAATTCCACCGGCAACACGGTGCTGGCCGATGGCGCCGAGGTGGATGTGTCGGGCGGGTCTGTGCGCTATCAGGCCGGTGTGATTTCCACCTCGCTGCTGCGCCGAGGGGATCAACTGATCGCCCTGAACAATGCTCAGGCTGATGTCAAGTACGACCAGTTGATCTCGGCCAGCCAGAGTCTGGCTGTCGATGGCTATGTGCAGGGTAACGACGCCGGTAGCCTGAGCATCGCCGGCTCGCATCGAACCTATGCTGGCTTGTCCGGTGTGAGGGCAGGCGTGGTGGTCGGTCCGTATCAGCGCAGCGGTCAATTCGCATCGAAGGACGGGTACAAGGCCGAAGACAACGCCCCTGTTCCTACAACAGCATCGCGTTCCCTTTACCAGGGGCCTTCGAATCTTTTGATGGGGAACCCTAGCCAGTACGCTAGCCTGCGGCCCCAGTCAGGGTTGATTTCTATTGGCTTCGACTATGGCAATGATGCGAATTTGAAGTCGCAGTTCTTGAGTCAAGTCAATCTGATGGGACCTCGTTCGGCCAGCATCACCACCGTGCCCGAGGCGCACACTTTGGCTGGCAACGCCTTCTTTGATGCCTTGCCTGAGGGCGTGCAGGTCTCGGCTCAAGAGGTACAGCAGACAGGTGCAGGACAGTTGACCTTGATGGCCGACCGTGTCAGCGTAGCGCCCGATGTGAACTTAAATCTGGGTGCATCAGGGGTGTTCGTGGCGCAGGCCAAGGATGATCTAACAGTCTCGGGGCGCATTGAAGCCGCTGGTGGCAAGGTGGTGCTTCGCAGCTATAAGGGTGACGTTCACCTGGAGGGCCAAGCCAGCCTCGACCTGGCTGGCACCGAGTTGGATGAGCGTGGTCGCAGCGCCGGTGCCCAAGCAGTTTCGGTGAAGGGTGGCGAAGCGGTGTTGCAGGCTGGGCAGTCGATCGAGATCGATTCCGGCACGCAGATCGATGTGTCGGCGGGAGTGTGGCGCAACGGCAAGGGCGCTGTGATGAAGGGCGTGGCCGGTTCGATTTCTCTCGCGGCCAATACCACCGAGGTTAAGTTGGAGGAAGGGGTTCCTCGCCCGGTCTACCCCCGCCACGGGCACGTGGCCCTGAATGGCAAGCTATCGGGCTTCGACTTCAGCTCAGGCGGGACATTGAGCATTTCGGGTCTGCCGTCGCTGACCCTTGGGGGGCAAACTGCCAGCTCCGACAAGGGGCTGCAACTCGGGCAGGACTTTTTCTCAAATCACGGTTTCGGTACCTTCAAGCTGTCGGCCTTGGGTGATGTCACGGTGGTCGACAATGCCCTGATCACCCCCACGCTGCGCAATCTGGCCTTCCAAGCTTCTAGCCGCAACCCCAACGACCGTGGCGTGCTGGTGACCCAGACCTTGGAAAAGGGCTTGCGCAAAGGCGTAAACCTTTCCTTGGAAGCGACGTCGAAACCTGTAGGCCCCGATGCGACGGATGTCCCTAGCGAAGGCTACGAGGAGGGCGCGAGCCTAACCGTGGGCCACGATGCTTTGATCGATGTCGGCGCAGGCGGTTCGATCAATCTGCGTGCGGGGCGCAACCTGGTGGTGGATGGCACCTTGCGTGCACAAGGGGGCACGATCAGCTTGAGCCTTCTGGGTAGCCGCGGCTCTGACGTACCCCAGTCCGAAGCAGGCGGTTCGGCCGACGGCGCTGGCTATATTGCCGATCAAATGCTGCGTTTGGCCAGTCATGCCCACCTCGACGCCAGCGGATGGGCCAAGGTCTATACCGATGCCGCGGGGCGCCATATTGGAGAGGTGCTCGGCGGTGGTACCGTCAGCCTGAACTATGACCTGGGTTCGGCGGTTCGCGGCAAGTTGCTGGCCGAGGCTGGTTCGGAGATCGACGTCAGCGGTGCCTCGGGTGATTTGACCTTGGGACGTGGCACGGCGCTGAGCCGCATCAGTAAGGCAGCGGGCACCATCAATGTCGGGGCGACCGATGGCTTCGTGCTGCTGAGCAAGCTCACGGCGAAACGGCCAGATGAGTCCGTGGCTGGTGGCGTGTTCAATGCCAATATCAGCCGGGCGGGATTGGGTGACGTTGTGAAGCCTGGCGGGACACTTTACGAATCCAGCGAGCGCAGCATCATTCTGGCGGCCGACGTTGAGCAGGCCCAACAGCAGGCTGCTGCTGCCCCGTTTGCGGGCGTGGTGTCAGCCAAGACCCTGAACGAAGCCGGCTTCGATCACATTCAATTGCGTGCGGATGACCGTGTGGTGCTGGCCGAGGGCGCGAATCTGGTTGGCAAGACCCATGAGTTCCGCTCCGTCAGCCTGAACACTCGCGTCATCGAGGCGGAAGGCGCAGGAACACACCTTGTTCGTGCTCAGCATGTGGCCTTGGGCAACCGGAATCTGGTAACGCAGTTTGGTGAGTCTGACACGGTTCCGGTTAGCAACTCAGCCACGTCCGGTGAGTCCTCGTTGACCGTACAGGCTGGCCTCATCGAAGTCTATGGCCATAGCGCGCTGCGCGGCCTGAATCAAACTGAATTGGCCGCTACCTTGGCTGCCAATGGCACCTTGACGCGCCGCGATGGCGAGGTGCGCCTCATTGGCCGCCCCATCATCAACAAGGGCGGTCAGGTAACCCAGCCTGAGCTCAGCGGTGAACTGAACTTTGCCGGCGAGCTGACCATTCGGGCAGGCCAGACTTACGCCACCACCTTGTCTGACTTCCATGTCAATGGCGCTGCCGGGGCATCGAGCTTGCAG
Source organism: Aquabacterium sp. (assembly GCF_036273115.1). GTDB lineage: Bacteria > Pseudomonadota > Gammaproteobacteria > Burkholderiales > Burkholderiaceae_C > Aquabacterium. Next base: position 147,702 of record NZ_DASUIN010000023.1, on the reverse strand, counting down.
GTGGCCATGCCAGCCGGTGGTAGCACCAGCCAGACGCCTTTGAGCGCCCTGGGCAGCCTCACGCTCACGGCCCAATCCATCAATGTGGACGGTGTCTTGCGCCAGCCATTTGGTCGCATTGTGATCAACGGCGAAGACACGCCCCAGCTGGGTGCCAACAGCGTGTTGTCGGTGTCGGGCGATGGGGTGAAGGTGCCGGTCGGCACCACGATCAATCAGTCGCAATGGCTGTATCTGGCCGATGGATCCACCCTGGCGGTGGACCCCACTTCGCCTGCCGCCATTTCGTTGGACCAACGCGTGCTGAGCAAGGGCATTCTGGTCAAGGGCAAGAGCCTGTCGATCGATGGCCGTTCACAAATGCAGGCCCAAGCGGGCGGCGACCTGGTGGCTTGGGAGTTTGTGCCCGGCACGGGCGGCAGCACGGACACGCTGAACAAAGCGAACGTGTTTGCCATCTTGCCGAACTACACCTACGACTTCGCCCCGTACGACACCGAAATTGCGCAAGCCACAGCCAAGGCCGGCACACAATTGACTGCCGGGGATCAGGTCTACATTGACTCGGCCAACGGTTTGCTGGCTCCGGGCAAGTACACCCTCTTGCCGGCTCGTTACGCAGTCTTGCCAGGGGCGGTGCTGGTGTCGGAAACCACGGTCAAGAGCGCGGGCCATCTGGCCGAAGGCGTGGTGCGAGACGACGGTAGCGTGACCGTGTCAGGCTACAAGACGGCGGTGGGCACCACCATCAGCGGCGGGGCCGACCCGCGTCTGGCCTTGGTGCTGGAGCCCGAATCAACTTTCCGGGCGCGCAGCGAAATCCGTGTCACCTCGATCAACGACTACCTGGCCGACGCCGAGGGCATGTCGAAGCTTCCGGGCGAAGCCGGGCGCATTGCCTTGCAGTCGACCGACAGCCCGTTTGCCTGGGCGGCTCGCTACAACCTGGCGGGCTTGAAAGACAAGGACGGGAAGGAGGTCTTCGCAGGCGGGCAGTTTGACCTGGCCATGCAAGACATGACCGTGGTGCAAAGTGGCACCGATGCCGCAACGGCCAAGAACGCCGTCACCGTGGAGGCCTTGAAGGCCACTGGGGCGGACAGCATCTTGCTGGGTGGGCATCGTGAAGACACGCAAGCCGGCACCGTGGTGCACCAGACTGCCACCCAGGTGGCGGTGGCCGCCGACTTGAGCGCAAACGAATTGATTGTGGTGGGCCGCAAGGGCGTGACCGTGGCCGATGGGGTGACCATCCGCAGCGATGGCGCCAGCAGCAACCAGGCTCAGCGCCTCATCGTGGAAGGAGAGGGCGCCGCCCTGGTGGCCAGCAACAAGCGCAACACCGCCTTGTCGCGTGACCTTGCTGGCGTGGACCGCACCGCCGACGACGCCAGTCTGACCTTGGGCCGAGGGGTGCAGGTCCAGGCCGCGGCTGTGGAGTTCGATTCCAGTGCCCAGATTACCAAAGCCGAGGGCGTGGCCGTGCGCTCGCAGTCTTTCGGGATGGGCGCTCGCCACATTGCCTTGGGTGGAGCGGTGAAGGACGCGAAGGCGGTCGTGGCTGACGAGCGCCTTCTGGCCGACAAGTCGCGCTTGTCGTTGCGCGCGTACGATGCCCTCGATCTGGTCAACGGCTACAGCTTGCGCCAGAGCGGCTTGACCGACATCACGCTGGATGCACCGCTGATTCGCGGCGTGGGCCAGTCGGGGGCGGTTGCCACGGTGGCTGCCGAGCACGTGACCGTGCGCAATACCTCGGGTGTGGTTGCCGATGCGAAGGCAGACGCAGGTCAGAACGATCTGAAGATCGAGGCTCGCCCAGGGGTGGCCGATGCCACGGCGGAAGGCATCACCCTGGGCGAAGGCACCGTGAAACTGGCCTTTGGCACCGCGGTGTTGCAAACCACGGGTGACGTGGTCATGCGCGGCCAAGGTGGCGTGACCACTCAAGGCGATGCCACGGTGGTGGCCGCGCGTGTCACGGCCGATGCCAAGGCCGATCACGGTGTGACCAGCCAGCAGACGCTGCGGATCACCCATGGTGCTGATGAACGCACCCTGGGTGACCGAGTGGGTGCCGGTGGCAAGGTGCAGTTGGAAGGCCAGCGCGTCATTCAAGATGGCCTGATCGATGTGGCGTCGGGCAAGATTGACATTCATGGAACAGGTCAAGCGGGCCAGGCCACCACAGTGGAACTGACCGCGCGTTCGGAAACGCGGGCGGCGGGTTGGGTGGCCCCAGCCGGCAATGACTGGAGCGTGGCCGCTCCGGGCGGCAAGATCAAGGTTCGTGCAGACGCGGGCGATGTGCTCGTGAATGGCACGCTGGACGTGTCCGCACCGGTGGTGACCCGAGAAGACGGAACCCGTCTGGGTGCGAATGCGGGCAGCATCGAGATCGCTGCCGCAGGCGTGGCCACAGCGGGTGAGGCGTCGCGCGCTCAGGTCATTTTGGGCGAGTCGGCCAAACTCAAGGGGCAGGCCCTTGCTGCAGCGACCTCGGGTCGCATTTCGGTAGATGCCGGCAAGCTCGCTTTGACAGCGGCAGCGCAGGCTGCCGACGCGAACCGTTCCGCGCTCGACACCTTGGCGCGCTTGACGCAAGACGGCGGCTTCCACCAGGAAGTGGCGGTGCGCGTGCGTGAGGGCAATCAGTCCTTGAACAGCACCATGCAGGCGACCCGTGTGCAGATCAGCGCCGACTCCGGTTCGCTGACCTTGGGCAAAGATGCCGTGATCGATGCCCGTGCCGAGCGCGGTGGCGTCGTTCAGTTGACCGCAGGCAAGGATCTGACCTTGAGTGCGGGCAGCCAGGTGTTGGCCGACTCTTCGGCCGACGGCCAAGTGGGGGCCAATGGCGGCGACATCCTGCTGGGTTCGACCGAGGGTTGGGTGGATCTGCAATCGCAGGCCGTGGTGTCTGCACAAGGTGACGATGCCGCAGATGGCCGCATCGTGATCCGCGCCAAGGTGCAAACCGATGTGGATCAACTGGGCGACCAAGCCGATGCCAACCGCATCCAGGTGCGCAAGATTGGCGCCACCCTGAAGGCCGCCGACATTCAAGTCGAGGGCGTTCAGACCTATCGCACCACCGAAGGCAACAATGCCCATACCCAGACAGTGGTGACGACCAGTCGTGGCCCGGTCACCCGTACGGTGGTGACCTTGGAAGGCAAGCAATCGGTTACCACCACCCAGAAGGGCAATGGCATTCAGACCCTGACCACCACGTATGTGACTGACCCGACTACGGGCGAAGTCACCACGTCCACCGTGACCAGCAGCATTGCCTTTGACGAGGGCGTGGTGCCTGTGACCACGATCAAGAAGGCCACTGCGCCTGCCGGTTTCAAGCCGCCTGCCGAGAAGGTGGCGTTTGACACCCCGGCCAAGAACAAAGTGGCAGTGACCCAGTCTGATGCCTTGACGCTGGGCGGCCGCGATGTCGTGGCCGAAGGCCAGAACCTGATGCAGCATCAGGACGGCATCGCCAAGGCGATTGGGCTGGACCAGGCGGGCGGCACCGTGCGTGCCGGGGTCGAAATTCAAACGCCGGGCGACTTCACGCTGGCGCGTGATGTGAACCTGCTCGACAGCCTGCACTTGGGCAACCAGGCCACCAATCTGACCGTGCGTGCTGGGGGCAACCTGAACCTCAATGGCAGCCTCAGCGATGGCTTTGCCAGCGCCAACCGCGCCGATGCTGCGGCCACCACACCTGTGGCCATGGTGGCTGGGCCTGCTGCATCCTTCCGCCTGGTCGCCGGGGCCGATGCCTCAGCGGCCAACGTGCTGGCCACCCGCTCTGCCGCAGACGCAGGAACCTTGACCATTGCGGCAGGCAAGGTGGTTCGCACCACCACCGGCTCGATTGAGATGGCGGCCTCGCAAGACGTGGTGTTGCGCGCCGGTTCGGGCAGCGCCCCGGTACAGGCCGCCGTTTATGTCGCGGGAGGCCCCTCGGCCGACCCCGCGCGTGCCAGCACCGCCGAGCGTGGGGCCTGGCAGCAGTTCACTGCCCATGGTGGCCGACTCGATGTGCGCGCAGGTCGCGACATGGTTCAGCCGCTGGCCTCGCAGTTGTTCAACAACTGGTTCTTCCAGGCTGGCGCCAAAGCGGCCAACGTGTCCTGGGCTTCCAGCTTTGATTCGTTCAAGCAAGGGTGGGGCTCGTTTGGTGGCGGCAACCTCAGCCTGAGCGCGGGCAACAACATCGTCAACCCCGGTGTGGTGGCGCCCACTTCGGCGCGCACCGTGGCCAGTGGTGATGAGAACCCGGTGTACAGCCAGGTGGTCGAGAACGGCGGCGACATCCTGGTTCGCGCCGGCAACGACATCATTGGTGGCGCGTACTTCCTGGGCCGAGGCCAAGGCCGAATCGAGGCCGGCGGTTCGATTTTGAAGGGGGCCCCTGTGGCGGGCACCGAGACCGAGACAGGTCTGGTGCTGGGCTTGATGGACGGCCAATGGTCGGTGCAGTCGACGGGCGACCTGTCGCTGTCCGCGGTGTACAACCCGACCATGCTGGGTCTGGCTGCTGGCAAGGGCGGACGTAAGGCCGCCGGGGCCCAAGCGGGCACCACGTTGACCAATGTGGCCTACGACACCTATGCCGACAACGCAGGCCTGTCGCTGAGCAGTGTGGCGGGCGACATCGATTGGGCCGTCGCGGGCAAGGGTGACTTCGTGGCGGCCTTCCTGGCCCTGCACAAGGGTCAGAGCGCAGCGGGTGAGCAACTGTCGGCTTTGTCGGGCGATGCCTCCGAGCGCGCCGAGTTGATGTACCTGCCCGCCGACCTGAAGGCAACGGCCCTTCAGGGGCAAATCAGCCTGGCCATCAACTCACCCAGTGCCACCGCCGTGGCTCAGAAACAGTCGGATCACACCAACCTGAATCTGTTTGCGGGCGATGAACTGCTGCTGTCGGGCAACAACGCTTCGTGGGCCGTGAACCCTGGGACAGGCCAGGCTTGGACGACACGCACTGTCAATGCGCCGGCCAACTCGGACCCGAGCTTGAAATCGAGCGCGACCAAGAACCTGCTGGCCACTCAGTTGATCAATTCGACTGACCCGCAAGACATGGGCGTGGCCGCAGGCCAGGATCCAGTTCGCATTCACGCGGGGGGCGATCTGGTGTTCGATGGCCTGACCTTGAATGTGGCCAAGGCCAGCTTGATCAGCGCCGGTGGCGACATCGTGGAGCCGAGCTACGTGGGCCAACACCAGTTGAGCACGGATGTGACCCGCATCGCAGCGGGCGGCAATATCGTGGGCCACTTGAATGCCGGCACGTCTCGTGAGTTCGGTGTGGTTCAGGTGTCCGGTCCTGGTGAGCTGCAAGTCGATGCGGGCAAGAACCTCGACCTGCGCAACGCTTACGGCATCGAGACCGTGGGCCTGCGCCAAGCCGACGGCTCGGTCGGTGTCGGGGCCTCCTTGCGGGTGGCAGCTGGCACGGCCAAGTCGGTTGACGCTCCAGCTTTTGCCCAGCGCTACCTGAAAGACACGGGTAACCAACAAGCCCTGATCGCCTATGTGCAAGACGTGCTGAAAGTGAGCGGCCTGAGCTATGAGCAAGCCTGGACCGCCTTCCAGACCTTGAGTCAGGCGCATCAGGTGGCCTTCGCTGAGCCCTTGGTGTCGGCTGCTTTCGTGCAGCGCTACATCGAGGGGGGGCGCTCGTCCGACCCGGTGTGGGCGCAGGTGGCACACGATGGTGGTGTGGCGGTCGACGATCTGCAGTCAGACCTGTACAAGCAATACACCAAAGCACAGTCGGCTCTCGTCTCTTATGTGGAAGGTGTGCAGAAGGTATCGGGCCTGAACTTCGAGAAGGCGCTGCAAGCCTATCGCGGTATGAGTGCCACCGAGCAGGCGGCCTTGGTCGACAAGAAAAAGAACCTGTCGCCCGCGGTGCTGGCGGCGTTGATGGCCGCCGACACCAGCTATGCCTATGCCAGCCAGTGGCAGGCGCGGGTGGAACAGGCGCGAGCTGTGAACCCGAAGGTGCAGACTGGGTATGACTCCCTGCTGTTCGCGCAATTCCGCGACGATGTGGTGATGGCCGAGCTCAAGCGTCTGGGTGGCATCGTGTCCAACGTGGCGGACTCGAGCAACCCCTTGATGAATGCGCGTCGTGAGTCGGTGCGTCAGGCCATCTGGGGTCAGGCGCGCGACATGACCGAGGTGGCAGGCCTGGCGGCACCCTTCTCTTTCCAGGGGGAAATGAACCTGGCTTCGAGCAAGATCCACACCCAGGGCTATGGCGATGTGCAGCAAGGCGGCATCGATCTGTTCGTGCCTGGCGGTGGGGTGCAGGTCGGCCGCGCGGCCGCATCGGCCTTCGATCGTGGCGCGGAAGAGGCGGCCCGCCGCGGTCTGATTGCCACCCATGGCGGCAGCATCCGGTCTTACTCGGCGGGGGACTTCCAGGTCAATTCGCAGAAGGCCTTCGTGGTGGGTGAGGGGGACCTGCTGGTCTACTCAGCCAAGGGCAACATCGACTCGGGGCGTGGTTCCAACACCGACTTGGCCGTGCCGCCACTGTCGGCGCAGACCGATCCGTTCACGGGCGGCAAACAGTTCATCGCCAAGGCCCCGACTTCGGGTAGCGGTATCGGCATTCTGAAGAACGCCGATGGCACCTCGAGCGGCAAGGTCTTGCTGCTGGCGCCGGAAGGTGAGGTGCGCGCACTGGATGCCTTCATCCAGGGGCCTGAGGTGGTCTTGCCAGGCAAGGTGCTGGGTGCGGACAACATCAAGGGCGATGTGAAGGGCCAGAGCGCACCGCCGGCTGTGAGCGTGAACCTGGCCATCAACACCGGCTTGGGTACCGAGACGGCCGCTGGCGAAAGCAAGGACCAGATCGAATCGAAGAAATCGCCCGCGAAGAACCGCTCTTCGCTGGTGACAGTCGATGTGCTGGGGATGGGTGACGCCGAGCCCCCCGCCGCTGGGGCGCCGGCCGATGACGATAAAAAGTCATCTTGCAAAAACGAAAAGGACTGCAAGCGCTGACTTCGCGGGCTGACTTCACACCCTATGACTCCCCCTACCCATGGGGGAGTTTTCTTTTGTGACGATGGCGTGACGGTGGTTTGTTTCGGGGTGATCCGATGGGACTAATCGTTCGTCCTCACCACGACACACGCTGTTTCGACAATCACGGCTTCCCTGCGTGTGATGGATGTCGTCATGAAAGTAATGCGTTCTCTGACCCTGGCGCTGGCCCTCGGTGCCGGCTTGATGCCCCTGTCTTCCCATGCCTGGTGGAATGGTGATTTCAAGCACCGCACCAAGGTCACCCTCAACACCACAGCTCAAGGGGTGGAAACGAAGGAAGCCTTGTCGGGCGTGGTGGTGCCCGTGCGCCTGCACTCGGGCAACTTCGACTTCCTGGCTGCCAAGCCCGATGGCTCAGACATCCGCGTGGTGGGTGCTGACGACAAGGCCCCGTTGAAGTTCTGGGTGGAGCGCTTTGACGCCACCAACGAACTGGCCGTCCTGTGGGTGCAGGTGCCCAACGTGGCGCCGGGTACCGACAAGAACCTGGTCTATGTGTACGCAGGCAATGACAAGGCCGCGGCAGAGGCCACCAGCGCCACCATTTTTGACGGCGCCATGCTGGCGGCCATCACCATGAGCGGGCAAGCAGGCGAGGCCGTCGATGCCTCGGGCCAGATCAAGTCGGGCGCCGCCATTGCGCGCGAAGCCAACGGCCTGATCGGCGCCGCCGCGCGCCTGGATGGCCAGCAAGCCCTCTCGTTCAGCAGCGACAAACTCAAGGCTGGCGCCACAGGCCCCTACAGCATCAGCCTGTGGGTCAAGCCTGAGGCAGCGGCTGGCAAGCTGATTCGCCAAGGGGCTTTGGTGGTGTCGCTCGAAGGCGGCAAGCTGAGCGCGAGCTTGGGTTCGGTGCAAGCGGCCGGTGGCGAGCTGCCTGCCAATGCCTGGGCCCATGTGGCCGTGACCGTAGGTGCCGGCAAGCTGACCACTTATGTGAATGGCGCACAAGCCGCTCAGGCTGATCTGGGGGCGGGCGCAGCGATCGAAGGCCCACTGACGGTGGGCGAGGGTGTGAAGGGCTTGGTCGACGAGCTGGAAGTGGCTTCCACCGTGCGCAGTGCTGACTGGATCAAGCTGGCGGCGGCCGCTCAGAGTGCCGATGCCAAGCTGGTGGCCTCGGTCACCCAGACCGCCGACAGCGCCGATGCGGAACAGGGCGGCGAGCCCGGCTACTTCGGCATCCTGGTCAAGAACCTGACGGTCGACGCCTGGGTGGTCATCATCATCCTGGCCATCATGTTTGCCGTGGCTGCCTGGGTCATGGCCAGCAAGGCCATGTTGGTGGGCCGTGCCGACCGCGACAACCAGAACTTCCTCAAGCGCTTCCGCGATGCCCGCGATGTGATGGCCGTGGGCGATCTGGCCTACAAGCACTCCACCTTGGCGCGGCTGTACTCGGCTGGCCTGCGTGAGCTGACCAAGCGCGATGTGGGCAAGGAAGGAACCGCGGGCTTGTCGGGGGCCTCGATCGATGCCGTGAAGGCCGCCATCGATGCCGACCTGGTTCGCGAGAACCACACCCTGAACGCCAAGATGGTCTTGCTGACGATTGCCATTTCCGGTGGCCCCTTCCTGGGCCTGCTGGGTACCGTGGTGGGCGTGATGATCACCTTCGCCGCCATTGCTGCCGCTGGCGACGTCAACGTGAACGCCATTGCCCCCGGCATCGCAGCAGCGCTGCTGGCCACGGTGGCGGGGCTGGGCGTGGCGATTCCCGCCCTGTTTGGCTACAACTACCTGGCCGCCCGCATCAAGAACATTTCGTCTGACATGCAGATCTTTGTCGACGAATTCGTGACCCGCGTGGCCGAGACCTACGGTGCCCGCTGATCGCGCCCCGACACTGACAGGAGCAGGCCGTGTCCGCAGACGTTAAAGGCGACAACCAGCCGTACGACGACATCAACATCACCCCGATGTTGGACCTGGCGTATGTGCTGCTGGTGACCTTCATCATCATGACCACCGCGTCCGTTCAGGGGGTGAAGGTGACGCCGCCCCTGACCTCGGCGGCCAACAACCTGGCCAAGCCGCAGACGCGCGGCATCACGATCACGGCCGATGGTCAGGTCTATCTGGACGCCTACCCCGTGAGCATCGACCAGTTGCAGACCAACCTGGCTCAGTACAAGGCCGCCAACCCCAACTTGCCCGTCGTGTTGAAGGCCGATGCCGCCGCGCAATACGACAAGGTCATGGAGGTGCTGGAGGTGGCCAAGCGACTGGATATCACCGAGATTGGTCTGGCGACCAAGCGTTCGCAGTAAAGCGCAGCAAAGGAGAACGGCATGCACGTTCAAGAGGACGCCAAGCCTTACGACACCATCAACGTCACCCCGATGTTGGACCTGGCCTATGTGCTGCTGGTCGTGTTCATTCTGATGACGACGGCCTCGGTGCAGGGCTTGAGCATCAACATGCCCAAGCCGAGCAACAAGCCCAGCACCGAAAAGCATGAGCTCAAGGTGGTGCAGGTCATGCCCGATGGGGCTGTGCTGATCAACGGGGCTTCCGTGAGCTTTCCTGAGCTGGAAGCTCAGTTGCAGCAAGCCAAGGCCCGCGATCCAAAGATGAGCGTGGCCATCAAGGGCGATGCCCGCACCCAGTACGCCAAGGTGGTGTCGGTCATCGATCTGTGCAACCGGCTGGAGGTCCCCATGGGCCTGGTCACTTCACGCATTGGAACCTGATCATGAGTGCCGTGTTATCGGGTGACCCCGCGTTGAACGAGCCCCTGGACGACGGCAGCGAAGGCCGTTGGCAGAAGTTTCTGATTGCGGCGGTCATCGTTTCGATTCTGGTCACGCTGGTGTGGTGGGGCGTTCGCGCCGCCAGCCAAGGCAGCGCTGGCCCCAAGCGACAGACCGTCAAGATCGCGGTACTGCCTGACACCCCTCCGCCTCCACCGCCGCCCAAGCAGGAAAAGCCGCCCGAGCCTGAAAAGCAGGATCTCAAGCCGCAACCTCAGCAGGAACAGATCAAGCCGCAAGAAGCTCAGCCAGCTCCTGCGCAATTGAAGATGGATGGCCCGGCAGGCGATGGCCCGAGCGCCTTTGCTGCGGGGGCAGTGTCGTCTGAATACAAGGGCGGCGAAATTGGCACCGGCACGGGCGGTGTCAACAAGTTGCAGTTCGCCTTCTTCACCTCGCAGTTGCAGAAGCACATCCAGCTGCAACTGGCCAAGAACAGCGCCATCAAGCTCAACGACTACCGCGTCAACGTGCAGGTCTGGCTGACACCGTCAGGCGACTTCCAACGCGTGGAACTGTTGTCGAGCACGGGTGACGCCCAAATGGATGAGGCCTTGCAAGGCGCGCTCAACCACATGGCCGCGATGCGCGACGTGCCAGCCAATTTGCCGCAACCCATTCGCCTGCGAATCACCAACCGGATGACCGGTTGAACCCTATCGAGAAGTCAATGATGAGCAAGAAACCTATTGGTCTTCCCCAGATTTCCGCACTGACCCTGGCGCTGTGCGCAGCGCTGGCTCATGCCCAAGCTGAGCCCGCAGCCAGCGGTGAGGCCGCTGCGGTTCCGCCGACTGTGCAGCGCGTGCCTTACCTCAGCGAGGCCATGAAGACTCAGATCCGCAACGAGATCAAGGAAGAGATCCTCACCCAGGCGCGAGCCGAGCGCTGGGGCGTGCCCAATGCCAGCCCCGCCTGGGCCGACCGCATCAAGATCGACGGCGACATTCGTTATCGTCATCAGGCCGATCGTCCCGGCAAAGACAACACGCCACCGTATGTCTACCTGGGTGCCGAAGGCGCGAATGACAACGGCATCAGCCGCGCGCCAGACTTTGCTGCTTTCAACAGTTCGGGTTATGCCACGGCCAGCACCGAAGACAAGCGTGACCGCGAGCGCCTGCGCCTGCGTCTGGGCTTGACGGCCAAGGTGTCCGACGAAGTGGGGGTGGGCGTGCGTCTGGCTACCGGCAACACCACAGACCGTGTTTCTACCAATCAGACCTTGGGCCAAGGCTTCAACAAGTATCAGTTGCTGGTTGACCGTGCCTTCATCCGACTCGATCCCCTGGAGTCGCTGACGGTGCATGCCGGGCGCATGCCCAACCCCTGGTTCGCCACCGAAATGGTGTGGAGCGACAACCTCAACTTCGAAGGCCTGGCAGCCACCCTGCGCCGGGTGCCAGAAGAAGGCACCTTCGTGCCGTTTGCCACCATGGGCTGGTTTCCCCTGCGCGAAGCGTCCAAACCGGCGCGTGGTTCGCGGGCTTTGACGGGCGCCCAGGTGGGCCTGTCGTGGGAGCCGGCGTCTCGCATGCGTGTCAAGGCTGGCTTGGCCATCTACTCCTACAAGAATATCGCCGGCCAGCAAGACCTCGACTACATCACCGACGGCACCCAAGTCACCGGCGTGGGCGCCACTTATGGCCAGTACGAATACGCCAGCAACATGCGCCAGAAGGGCAACACCGTGTTCGAGACGAACCCGGCCTTCGATCGCAATCAGTCGCCCGTGTGGGGGCTGGCCTATCAGTTCCGCCCCATGGTGTTGACCCTGTCGGCCGAGCTGACCCATTTCAGCCCCTACTCCTTGCTGCTGTCGGCCGAGTACGCCCGCAACACTGCGTTTGACGTCGACAACTTCCACAAGCGCGCGGGGGCCGCGTTCGCCAACGTGAACCCCGGTGGCAAAGACTCGGGCTATCACCTCAAGCTCGCCTTTGGCGCCCCAGAAGTGCGCGAAGAAGGCCAGTGGCAAGTCGCCACCACCTATCGCCATGTGGGCTCCGATGCCGTGCTGGATGCCTTCACCGACAGCGACCTGGGCTTGGGGGGCACCAACCTGAAGGGCTTCACGATGGGGGCCAGCTATGGCCTGTATCGCAACACGTCCCTGGGCGCGCGTTACCTGTCGGCCCAGACCATCGAGTCGCCACTGAACGCGTCCTACCCTGACGCGAAGTACAAGGTCAACACATTGCAGGTGGATTTGAATGTGCGCTTCTGATCAATCTCAAGTCAAATCCGTGACCCGCACGGTGGGGCTGGTGCTGGCCTTGGCTTTGGGCGCAGGGGTCTTCCCCGCAGCCCATGCCGCAGGCGATCGAGACCAGGAACAGGTGCGCCGCCTGAAGTTGCAGATGCGCCAGATTCAGCAAGAGCAGGCCGATGCACAAGCCAAAGTGGCGGCTGACAAGGCCGAGCTGGAAAGCTCGGTGAAGCAAGCCCGCAGTGAGGCAGCGGCCACCAAGGCGGCAGCCGCTCAGGCCAGTCGGCGCCTGGCTGCGCTCAACAGCGAACTGCAAAGCCTGCGCGACGAGAAAGTCAGCCTGCAAGCCCAACTGGCTGACCTTCAGAAGAAGCTCGACGACCAAAAGGCCTCCGCTCAGACTCAGGCGGAAGACGCTCGCACCCGTCTGACCGAGCAGAAGGGCCAGTACGAGGCCCTGCAAGCACGGCATGCCCAATGCAGCAAGGACAACGCCGACTTGTATCAGGTGGGGCAAGACTTGCTGGCCCGCTACGAAGACAAAGGTCTGGCCGAAGTCTTGTACGCCAAGGAACCGGTTGTGCAACTGGGGCGTGTGAAGCTGGAAAACCTGGCCGCGCAGTATCGTGATCGTCTGGAGGCGGGACGCAGCCAACCCTGATGGCTTCTGGGGGGTTGACCAATTCAGACCTGCGGCGACAATGAGTTCCAGAGGAACACACACATGGCAATCAAGTTCAAGTCGCAGGCCACTGGAGATCTGGTGATGGTCCAGGCCACCGCCCAGGCTGTACTGCAACTGCTGGGCAAGTCAGCCGACGGGCCCGGCATCATCGAGCCGGCGGACATGCCTCAGGCGCTGGCCGCTTTGCGCGCGGCGTCGGATGAGGTCGTTCAGCCTCCCGAAGACGACGATCACCCCGCGCCAGCCTTTCCGGATGAGGTCGTCAGCCTGCGCAAGCGGGCCTACCCCCTGGCGCAGATGATCGAGCGCGCCCTGGCCGAAGGCAAACCCATCGTCTGGGGAGTCTGATACGCGGGCAGGGGATTGTGCGGTGCAGCAACTGTGCGGCATGATGTCGCCATGGCTGAGAACATCACCCAACTGCTGGTCATTCGCCATGGCGAAACGGCCTGGAATCTGGAAACGCGCATCCAGGGGCAAATCGACATTCCCCTCAACGACCATGGGCGTTGGCAGGCCGATCGCCTGGCGCGTGCGCTGCGCACCGAGGGCATTGATGTGCTCTACGCCAGTGATCTCAGCCGCGCCACCGAAACCGCTGAAGCGGTTTCGCGCCATCTCGATTTGCCTTTGACCCTCGACATGGGCCTGCGTGAGCGCCATTTCGGGCGCCTGGAAGGCCTGACCCACGATGAAATCGCCCAGCACTGGCCGGATGACGCCCGTCGCTGGCGCGGGCGCGACCCGGCGTATGGGCCCGAGGGCGGCGAAACCCTGACTCAGTTCTATCAGCGCTGCGTGGGCACACTGGAGCGGCTGGCTGCGCGCCACCCGGGGCAGACCGTGGCCGTGGTGGCTCACGGCGGCGTGCTCGATTGTTTCTACCGGGCGGCCAATCGCATTGATCTGACCGAGCCCCGAGCCTGGAAGATCACCAACGCCAGCATCAACCGCTTGCTGTACACCCCTCAGGGCTTCAGTCTGGTCGCCTGGGCCGATTGCCGCCACCTCGAAGGCGACGACGATCTCGACGAGGCCACCGACGGCTCGCTGGCCCCGGCCTGAGTTCACAACATATTGCGCTGCAAGGTTTTGGAAAAACTTGTATAGTCAATCTAATTGTTGACTAGGCAAACATTTCCGGAAGGTAAACCATGTTCCGTCGATTGGGATTGAGCGCGCTGTTGGTGTCGATGCTGGCCGCCTGCGGTCAGGGTGGGGATGAGGGCAAAGCTGCGGGCGCGAAGCCGGCCGGGCCGGCCATGCCGCCCGCCCAGGTGGGCGTGGTGAAGGTGGGGCTCGAGCGTGTGCCGGTGATGGCCGAGTTGCCGGGGCGCCTGGAAGCCGTGCGCACAGCCCAAGTGCGCGCTCGCGTGGCGGGCATCTTGCAAAAGCGGCAGTTCACCGAAGGCGCCGACGTGAAGGCGGGTGAATCGCTTTTCCAGATTGATTCGGCCACCTACAAGGCGGCACTGGAAAGCGCGCAAGCCACCCAGGCCAAGGCCGAGGCGAACCTGGCGCAGGCCACCGCTTTGGTCGAGCGCTACCAGCCTTTGCAAGCCGCCAAGGCCATCAGCCCACAGGAATTCCTCAACGCCCAGGTGGCGCAACGCCAGGCGCAAGCCGATGTGGCTGCGGCCAAAGCGGCCGTGCAAACCGCCCGCATCAATCTGGGCTATGCCTCGGTTGTGGCGCCCATTTCGGGCCGCATCGGCCGCGCCTTGGTGACCGAAGGGGCCTTGGTGGGCCAGGGTGAAGCCACCCAGTTGGCCGTCATTCAGCAAATCAACCCGCTGTATGTGAACTTCACCCAGCCCGCCAATGAAGTCATCAAACTGAAGAAGGCCATGGAAGCCGGCACCCTCAAGAAGGCCGGCAAGCACGCTGCTGCGGTGCGTGTGGTGCTGGACGATGGCACCGAATACCCGCTGCAAGGCAAGCTGCTGTTCTCTGATCTGACCGTGGACCCCACTTCAGGCCAGGTGTCGCTGCGTGCCGAGTTGCCCAACCCCGATGGCTTGCTGCTGCCCGGCATGTATGTGCGCGTGCGTCTGGAGCAGGCCGAAGTGGAAGGGGGCATGCTGTTGCCGCAGCAGGCGGTGACGCGTAGCAACCAGGCCGACACCGTCATGGTGGTCGATGCCGAAGGCAAGATTTCGCCGCGTCCCATCAAGTTGGGCGGCGCGCGGGGCAACCAGTGGGTCGTGTTGGGTGGCTTGCAGCCGGGCGAGCAAGTCATGGTCGATGGCTTCCAGAAGATCATGATGAACCCCAAGGCCCCGGTCAAGGCCGTGCCCTGGACGCCTGCTGCACCGGTGACGCCGTCGTCGGCGGCCGCGCCCGCCGCAGCATCGGCCGCTTCCGCCGCTTCTCGCTGAAGGGAGCGCAGCCATGCCACGTTTCTTCATTGACAGGCCCATCTTTGCCTGGGTGATTGCGCTGTTCATCCTCGTCTTCGGCGGGGTGGCCCTCACCAAATTGCCGATTGCCCAATACCCTACGGTGGCGCCGCCCTCCGTGGTGATCAGTGCCACCTACCCGGGCGCCTCGGCCAAGACGCTGGATGAAAGCGTCATCAGCGTCATTGAGCAAGAGCTCAATGGCTCGCCGGGCCTGGCCTACATGGAATCGGTCAGCCAGGCCAATGGCACCGGCACGATCACCGTGACATTCGAGACCGGCACCAACATCGACCTGGCACAGGTCGACGTACAGAACCGTTTGTCTCGCGCCACGCCTCGCCTGCCCGCCGCGGTCACGCAGCAGGGGGTGAAGGTCGACAAGTCGCGCAGCAACGTGCTGATGTTCGTGATGCTGTCTTCCACCAATCCGGCATTTGATCCGGTGGCCTTGGGTGACTATGCCTCGCGCAACATCCTGCCCGAGCTGCAGCGTGTCACCGGCATCGGTCAGGTCCAGCTGTTCGGCACCGAAAAGGCCATGCGCATCTGGGTCGATCCCGCCAAGCTCGTGTCCTATGGCTTGAGTCTGTCTGAGGTCAATGCGGCGATTCGGGCGCAAAATGCCTTGGTGCCCGCGGGCTCCTTGGGTGACCGCCCCAACCTGATCGACCAGACCATGACCGCCACCGTGGTGGTCAATGGGCAGCTGGAAAGCACCGCGCAGTTCGGCAACATCGTGCTGCGCGCCCGCACCGATGGTTCCACCGTGCGTCTGAAAGACGTGGCCCGCATCGAGCTGGGAGCCCAAACCTACGGCACCTATGCCCGACTGAATGGCAAGCCCGCGCTGGGCATGAGTGTGCAGCTCTCGCCTACCGGCAATGCGCTGGAATCGGCCACCCTGGTCAAGGCCCGCATGGCCGAGTTGAAGAAGTATTTCCCCCAAGGGGTCGATTACTCCTTCCCGTATGACACATCGGGCTTCATCAAGATCTCGATCAGTCAGGTGGTGGAAACCTTGGCCGAGGCCGTGGTGCTGGTGTTCCTGGTGATGTACCTGTTCCTGCAGAACATCCGCTACACCCTGATCCCGACTTTGGTGGTGCCCGTTGCCCTGCTGGGGACGTTTGGGGTCATGGCGGCGGCTGGGTTCTCGATCAACGTGCTGACCATGTTCGGCATGGTGCTGGCCATCGGCATCCTGGTGGACGATGCCATCGTGGTGGTCGAAAACGTCGAGCGCCTGATGGCGCAGGAAGGCTTGTCGCCTTACGAGGCCACCAAGAAGGCCATGGGGCAGATCAGTGGCGCCATCATCGGCATCACCGTGGTGCTGGTGTCGGTGTTCATTCCGATGGCGTTCTTCGCCGGTTCGGTGGGCAACATCTACCGCCAGTTCTCGATGTCGATGGTCGCGTCGATGTTGTTCTCGGCCTTCCTGGCCTTGTCGCTGACGCCGGCGCTGTGCGCCACCTTGCTCAAGCCCGTGCCCGATGACCACCATGAAAAGGGTGGCTTCTTCGGCTGGTTCAACCGCTTCTTCACCTCCACCACGCATGGCTACGAAAACCTGGCGGCCAAGCTGGTGCGCCGTGGTGGTCGCGTGCTCATCATCTACGCATTGATCGTGGGTGCGGTGGGCTGGTTGTATGTGCGCATGCCGTCGGCCTTCCTGCCCAACGAAGACCAGGGCAACCTGATCGTCAACGTGCAGTTGCCCCCGGGCGCGACCGCGCCACGCACCGAAGCCGTCATCTCGCAAGTCGAGGACTACTTCATGAAGCAGCCCGAAGTGCAATCGGTGGTGGGTGTCGTCGGTTTCAGCTTCTCGGGTACCGGCCAGAACGCGGCCCTGGGCTTTGTCACCCTCAAGGACTTCGATGAGCGCAAGGGCGAGGCCCATTCGGCTCAAGCCTTGGCCAAGCGGGCGTTTGGTGCGCTCATGGGCATTCGCGATGCCTTCATCTACCCGCTGAACCCGCCGCCCATTCGCGAGCTGGGCAATGCCACGGGTTTCTCGCTGCGCTTGCAAGACCGTGGCGGCCTGGGTCACGATGCTCTGCTGGGGGCGCGCAACCAGTTGCTGGGCATGCTGCGCGAAAGCAAGATCGTCACCGGGGTGCGTCCTGATGGTCTGGAAGATGCGCCTCAGTTGCAGCTCGACATCGACCGCGACAAGGCCTATGCCTTGGGCGTGAGCTTCGATGCGATCAGTGCCACCTTGTCGACGGCTCTGGGTTCTTCGTACATCAACGACTTTCCCAACCAGGCTCGCTTGCAGCGGGTGGTGGTGCAGGCCGATGCTCAGGCGCGCATGCAGCCCGAGCAGATCCTGCAGATCAACGTGAGCAACAACCAGGGCCAGAGTGTGCCTTTGTCGGCCTTCGTGCGTGCCCGTTGGGTGAGTGGTCAGATGCAGGCCGTGCGCTACAACGGCTACCCCGCCATGCGTTTGGCGGGCGATGCGGCACCCGGTTATTCCACCGGTCAGGCCATGGCCGAAATGGAAGCCCTGGCGGCGAAGTTGCCTCCTGGCATCGGCATCGAATGGACGGGCTTGTCGCGTGAAGAGCAGTTGTCCGGTTCGCAGGCCACCACCTTGCTGGTGTTCTCCTTGCTCGCCGTGTTCCTGTGTCTGGCAGCTCTGTACGAAAGCTGGTCGATTCCGTTTGCGGTGATGCTGGTGGTGCCTCTGGGCATCTTGGGCTCGCTGTTGGGGGCCAATCTGCGTGACCTGCCCAACGACGTGTTCTTCAAGGTGGGCCTGATCACCATCATTGGCTTGTCGGCCAAGAACGCGATCCTGATCATCGAGTTTGCGCGTGAGCTGCAAAGCAAGGGCATGGGCGTGCTGGAGGCCACCTTGCAGGCCTGCCACCTGCGCTTCCGCCCCATCATCATGACCTCGGTGGCGTTCATCCTGGGGGTGTTGCCTCTGGTGGTGTCCACCGGCGCCGGTTCTGCCAGCCAGCGTGCCATTGGCACTGGCGTGATGAGCGGCATGATCGCCGCCACCGTGCTGGCCGTGTTCTTTGTGCCTGTGTTTTTCGTGGTGGTGCGTCGCTTCTTCCCGGCGCGTCCTGCAAACCAGGCCGTGGAGTCGTCTCATGAATAAGTCTTTGCGTTCACTGCTGTCGGTGGTCGCCGTGTCGAGCCTGGCCGCCTGTTCGCTGGCCCCGGTGTATCAACGCCCTGAGTTGGCCGCGCCAGCGCAACTGCCCGGCGATACTGTGGCGAAGCCGGCGTCGTCCGCCTCCGCACCCGCTGTAGCCGAAGTGCCCTGGAAGCAGTACTTCCCAGATGCCCGTCTGCAAGGACTCATCCGTCAGGCCCTGGACAACAACCGTGACCTGCGGGTCGCGGTGCTCAATGTGGACCAGTTGCGTGCGGCGTACCAAATTCAAAATGCCGATCGCTTCCCCACATTGAACGGCACGGTCAGTGGCTCGCGCGGCCCGTCCAATGCGTCGCCTTACCCGCTCACCACCACGGTGACTGGCGGCGTGACTGTGGCTGCTTACGAGCTGGACCTGTTCGGCCGAGTTCGTTCTCTCAGCGAGGCCGCTTCGGCCCAGGTGCTGGCCTCGGAAGAAGCTCGCAAGTCGGCGCACATTGGCCTGGTCGCTTCGGTGGCCAACCAGTACTACGCTTTGTGGGCCGACCGTTGGCAACTGGCGCTGACCGAGCAGACCCTTCGCTCGCGCGAAGAGGCGCTCAAGCTCCTGCAGCTGAAGTTCGACAGCGGTGTGCTCAACGAACTGGACTTGCGTTCGGCCCAATCGCTGGTTGAGGCGGCGCGTATCACCCGGGCTCAGGCCCAGCGCCAGTGGTCGCAAGACCTCAATGCGCTGGCGGTGCTGGTCGGCGGTCCGGTTGCGGCCGACCGCTTGCCACCCGAGCCCCAACTGGATGTGCAGACCCTGGGGCGCAGTGCCGACAGCCAGGGCGCTGCCCAGGCGGTGCTGGCTACCTTGTGGCCCGATCTGAGCGAGTTGCCTGTGGGCTTGTCGTCGGATGTGCTGCTGCAGCGTCCCGACATTGCTCAGGCCGAGCAACAGCTCATTGCGGCCAACGCCAACATCGGTGCCGCACGTGCAGCGCGTTTCCCTCGTATCAGCTTGACCGGCAGCGCTGGCGTCGTCAGCGACTCCCTGTCGGGCCTGTTTGACGATGGTCGCAACGCCTGGACCTTTGCACCTTCTTTGAGCGTGCCCTTGTTTGATGCCGGGCGAGGCAAGGCCGGCGTCGATGCCGCCCTGGTCAAGCGCGACATTGCCGTGGCTCAGTACGACAAAGCTGTGCAAACCGCTTTCAAGGAAGTGGCTGACGCGTTGACTGCGCGCCGCACCTACGCCGAGCAAGCGCAAGCTCAGTTGGCTCAGGCCCAGACTGAAGCTGCGCGCCTGCGCTTGTCGACCTTGCGCTACGAAACCGGCGTGGCCAGCCAGTTGGATCTGCTGGATGCCCAGCGCAGCCTGTTTGCCTCGCAGCAGGCCCTGATTGCTTCGCAATTGGCGCGGCAACAGGCCCACATCGGCGTGTACCGTGCCTTGGGTGGTGGCTGGGTCGAGTCGCAGGAGGGTTCCCAGTCGCGATAATCACGGGTGTGAATACCTCGACTGCCCCTTTGAGCCTGCGCGAGCGCTGGGCCCTGTACCTTGATCTGATCCGCTGGAACCGGCCTCAGGGCTGGTTGCTGCTCCTGTGGCCCACGCTGATGGCCTTGTGGCTGGCGGCGGGGGGCTTTCCGGGGTGGCATCTGCTCATCGTGTTCACGCTGGGCACGATTCTGATGCGCAGTGCGGGCTGTGCGGTCAATGACGTGGCTGACAAAGACTTCGACCGTCACGTCGAGCGCACCGCTCAACGCCCCATCACCAGCGGCAAGCTCTCGGTGAAAGAGTCCCTGGCTGTCGGGGCGGTGCTGGCCCTGGTGTCCTTCGCCTTGGTGCTCACCACCAACCCGTTCACCGTCGGGCTATCGTTCGGGGCGCTGGGCGTCACCATTCTCTACCCCTTCACTAAGCGCTTCTTTTCGATGCCCCAGGCCGTTCTGGGCGTGGCGTTCAGCTTTGGCATCCCCATGGCATTCACCGCCATTCAGAATCAGGTGCCGTCCGTGGTCTGGTGGCTGATGGTGGGCAATCTGGGGTGGGTGTTGGCCTACGACACCGAATACGCCATGGTCGATCGCAATGACGACCTCAAGATCGGCATGCGCACCTCGGCCATCACCCTGGGACGCTTCGATGTGGTCGGCGTGATGGGCTTTTATGCCCTGTGTTTGTTGTGCTGGTTCATGGCTGGCCAGGAAGCCGGTCGCGGCCTGTGGTTCAACCTGTCGTTGTTGGCGGCTGGGGCGCAGGCCCTGTGGCACGGCTGGCTCATCAAGGGGCGTGAACGGATGGCCTGCTTCAAGGCCTTCCGCTTGAATCACTGGCTGGGGCTGACCGTGTGGGTGGGCCTGGTGGTTGACACGGCCCTGGCTCGTTGATGCCCGAACCAGGGTACGGCGACACCGAATCTCACCGCCCGAACTCGTCACCCAACTCGCCAGCGCGCTTTTGCGCTGCACGCATGGCCTGAACAAAGGCGGCTTTCACGCCCGAGTCTTCCATGCTGGTCAAGGCCGCATAAGTGGTGCCGCCTTTGGAGGTCACGCGTTCGCGCAGCACGGCAGGGCTTTCGCTCGATTGGGTGGCCAGGGTGGTGGCGCCCCCGAAGGTGGCCAGCGCCAACTGGCGGCCTTGCTCGGCGCTCAGGCCCATGTCCTGCGCTGCCTGCATCATGCCTTCGATGAAATAGAACACGTAAGCAGGGCCCGAGCCGGACAGGGCGGTCACCGCGTCCAGATCGGCTTCCTGTTTGACCCACATGGCTTGTCCGGTGGGTTCCACCATGCGCTCAATTTGCTGTCGCTCTGATTCGCTCACCTCGGGGCGGGCAAACAGGCCGGTCATACCCTGGCCGACCAGGGCCGGGGTATTGGGCATGGCCCGCACGATGCGCGGCGTGCCCAGCAGGCGGGCGATGTCGTCGGTACGCAGGCCGGCCATCACGCTGTAGTGCAGTGCATTGCCAGTCAACGCGGCGTAGGTCTGGGCCGCATCCTTGAATTGCTGGGGCTTGACGGCCCACACCACGGTTTGCGCCTGTTGCAGGTTGGCTTGCGGGCCTTCTGCCGTTTGCACGCCCAGCGTCTCAGTCAGACGCTGGCGTTGCTCGGCCACCGGGTCAATGACCAGAATGGACGAAGGGACGCGACCTTGCCGCAGCAGGCCGCCAATGATGGCGGTGGCCATGTTGCCGCCGCCGATGAATGCGATGTCGATCGAAGTACTCATGGGCCCAATCATGCCTGAACCACGCCAGCCTGCCGCCGAGGCGGTCACCGGTGGCCAAAAATGGCGGTGCCAATGCGAACCAGGGTGGCGCCTTCTTCCACCGCGGCTTCCAGGTCATTGCTCATGCCCATCGACAGGGTGTCCACAGCCAGTCCAGCAGCGCGCCACTGCTCGAACAGCGTGCGCACCAGACGCAGAGCGGCGTGTTGCACGGCGGGGTCGGGGCTAGGGGCGGGTAGGGCCATGATCCCGCGCAGGGTCAGTCTCGGCAACTGAGCCACAGCCTGAGCCAAAGCCAGTGATTCCTCGGGCGCGCAGCCGCTCTTGCTGTCTTCCCCGCTGGTGTTCACTTGCACGCACACCTGCAAGGGCGGCAGGTGTGTGGGGCGCTGTTCACTCAGGCGCTGGGCAATTTTCAGTCGATCGACTGTGTGGACCCAATCAAATGCCTCGGCCACAGGCCGGGTTTTGTTGCTTTGCAGCGGCCCGATCAGGTGCCATTCCAGTTCGGAGCGAATATCCGACAGGGTGGCAATCTTGTCGAGCGCCTCCTGAACGTAGTTTTCTCCAAACAGTTTTTGCCCCGCGTTGAATGCTTCACGCACATTCTCCGCAGGAAATGTCTTGCTGACCGCCAGCAGCGTCACACTGGTCACTTCGCGGTGAACCTTCAAACAAGCCTGGGAAATACGGTTTCTAACGAGTTGTAGGTTGTTTGCGATCGTCGCCATAATGGTCCGTCGAGGATTTCTCTAGCCGAATATCATCCATGGATATCACCCAACTGCTCGCGTTCTCGGTCAAAAACAAGGCATCTGACTTGCACTTGTCTGCAGGCCTGCCCCCCATGATTCGCGTGCACGGCGATGTCCGGCGCATCAACGTCGACGCCCTGGACCACAAGCAGGTCCACGACATGGTGTACGACATCATGAACGACTCGCAGCGCAAGCACTACGAAGAAACGCTGGAGTGCGACTTCTCGTTCGAAATTCAGGGCCTGGCCCGTTTCCGGGTCAACGCGTTCAATCAGAACCGTGGTGCGGGCGCCGTGTTCCGGACCATTCCGTCCAAGATCCTGACTTTGGAGCAGCTCAATGCACCCAAGGTCTTTCAGGATCTCGCGCTGAAACCGCGTGGCCTGGTGCTGGTCACCGGCCCCACCGGTTCGGGTAAATCGACGACCCTGGCGGGCATGGTCAATCACCTGAACGAAACCGAATACGGTCACATCCTCACGGTAGAAGACCCCATCGAATTCGTGCACGAATCGAAGAAGTGCCTGATCAACCAGCGCGAAGTCGGTCCGCACACCATGAGTTTTGCCAACGCTTTGCGTTCGGCCTTGCGTGAAGACCCCGACGCCATCCTCGTGGGTGAAATGCGTGACCTGGAAACCATTCGCCTGGCTTTGACCGCCGCCGAAACCGGTCACTTGGTGTTTGGCACCTTGCACACCTCCAGCGCTGCCAAGACCATCGACCGCGTGGTCGACGTGTTCCCCGCAGCCGAAAAGGACATGGTTCGCGCCATGTTGTCAGAGTCCTTGCAAGCGGTCATTTCGCAAACGCTGTGCAAGACCAAAGACGGGCAGGGGCGGGTTGCCGCCCACGAAATCATGGTCGGCACCGCGGCCATCCGTAACCTGATTCGCGAAAACAAGATCGCGCAGATGTACTCGGCCATCCAGACCGGTAATGCCCAGGGCATGCAGACGCTGGACCAAAACCTGGCCGATCTGGTGCGTCGCAATGTGATTTCGCCGGCTGAGGCGCGCGCCAAGGCCAAGTTCCCAGAAAACTTCCCAGGCTGACATGAAACGACTGCTGGACCGATTCGTATCAGGCGTCTCTTCGGCGTCGAACACCCGCCCGGGCGATCTCGGCAGCGCGCGGCCCACCCAGCCGCAAGCCGACGACGAGGGCTTTTTTGCCACCCAGTTCCTGGAGCGACCCGAGCAAGCTCGTGCCACGTCGGCCTGGACGGCTCGGGCTTTGGCTGTGGGGGCGCATGCGCTCGAACCCGCACATGGTCTGGAGCTGCTGCTCAAAGCCTGGGGCAGCGATGCGCTGATGGCCTCGCTCAGCAACGAAGACCGTCGCAAGCTGCTCGACCACCTCGACTTCATTTCAGTGCCCCCTGGGCGCGAGCTCATCCAGCAAGACGAAAAAGGCGATTACGCTTTGATCGTGCTGGAAGGGCTGGTGGCGGTTGACCGTGTGCAGCCCACCGGCGCGCGTGCGCGACTGGCTGAAGCACGCGAGGGCGATGTCCTGGGTGAAATGTCTCTGCTGGATGCGGGGGCCCGTTTCGCGTCTTGTATGACCCTGAGCCGTTGCTCCATCGCCGTCCTCACCAGTGGGGCGCTGGATGAGTTGGCCATCGAAGAGCCGCGCCTGGGCATGGCCCTGATGGCCTCGACTGCGCGCCGCTTGTCCCTGCGCATGCGACAACTCAGTGCGCGACTCGGCGCTTTGCTGGCGGCGGGCTGAACCGATCAGCTGATCTCAGCATCCATTTTTTAAGGACGGTGCGATGGAACGCGACCAGGCTTCGAAATTCATCAACGATCTGCTGCGCCTGTTGGTGGCGCGCGGCGGCTCCGATCTGTTCCTGACGGCCGATTTCCCGCCTGCGATCAAAGTCGATGGCAAAGTGACCAAGGTGTCGCCTCAGCCGCTCACCGCGCAGCACACCATTTCGCTGGCGCGTGCGGTCATGAATGACAAGCAGGCCGCCGAGTTCGAGCGCACCAAAGAGTGCAACTTCGCGATCTCGCCCGGCGGCATCGGGCGCTTCCGGGTCAATGCCTTCGTGCAGCAAGGTTGCATCGGCATGGTCATGCGGGTCATTCCGCAGCAGTTGCCCACCGTCGATGGCCTGGGCCTGCCTCAGATCCTCAAGGAAGTCGTCATGGCCAAGCGGGGCTTGCTCATCCTGGTGGGGGCCACCGGGTCGGGCAAGTCGACCACGCTGGCGGCCATGGTGGACCACCGCAACGAAAACTCCTACGGCCACATCATCACCATCGAAGACCCGGTCGAATTTGTTCATCCACACAAGAACTGCATCGTCACGCAGCGTGAAGTGGGCATCGATACCGATGGTTGGGAAATGGCCTTGAAGAACACCCTTCGCCAAGCTCCCGACGTCATCCTGATGGGGGAAATTCGCGATCGCGAGACCATGGAACACGCCGTGGCCTTCGCCGAAACCGGTCACCTGTGCATGGCCACCCTGCACGCCAACAGCGCCAACCAGGCGCTCGACCGCATCATCAACTTCTTCCCTGAAGAGCGTCGGGCTCAGTTGCTGATGGACCTGTCCTTGAATCTGCGCGGCCTCGTGTCCCAGCGTCTGTTGCCTCGCCAGGAAGGCAAGGGCCGGGTCGCTGCGGTCGAGATCTTGCTCAACACCCCCTTGGTGTCCGACCTGATCTTCAAGGGTGAAGTGGGTGAAATCAAAGAGATCATGAAGAAGTCGCGTGAGCAGGGCATGCAAACCTTCGACCAGGCGCTGTACGACCTTTACGAAGGCAATTACGTCACGTACGAAGATGCGCTGCGCAACGCCGACTCCATCAACGACCTGCGCCTGCAGATCAAGCTCAACAGCCAGCGCGCCCGCAATCAGGATCTGTCTGCCGGCACCGAGCATCTCCAGATCGTCTGATCTGCCAGAATCGGTGTCCTGCGTCGCCCCCTCTGTCGGCGACCTGAAGGACACCGATGATTGCCTCCCGACCCTACGACGCCACCCCCGCTCGCCGCATCGCCTTCATCGGCCTGGGCACCATGGGGGCCCCGATGGCCGCGCACCTCGCGCGTGCAGGGCATGCCGTGACTGTTTACAACCGGACCGCAGCCAAAGCGCAAGCCTGGGCGGCTGAGTTTGGGGGGCGTGTCGCCTTGTCTCCGGCCGAAGCGGCTGAAGGCGCTGACCTGGTCATCACCTGTGTGGGCAATGACGACGACTTGCGCCAAGTCTGCGTCGGGCCTGACGGGGCCTTCCAGCGCATGCCTGCGGGTGCCGTTCTGGTTGATCACACCACCACGTCGGCGCAAGTGGCCCGAGAGTTGGCGCAGCAAGCCTCAAACCAGGGCCTGCACTTCATCGATGCCCCGGTTTCCGGTGGCAACCTCGGGGCCATCAACGGCGTGCTCACCGTCATGTGTGGCGGCGAGTCCGATGCATTTGACCGGATTCGACCTGTGGTGATGGCCTACGCTCGGGCTGTCACCTTGCTGGGTGAGGCGGGGGCTGGGCAGTTGGCCAAAATGGTCAATCAAATCAGCGTGGCTGGCTTGCTGCAAGGCTTGGCCGAGGCCCTGGCCTTCGGTCAGAAAGCCGGGCTCGATATGCACAAGGTGCTCGAAGTCATCTCACAAGGTGCCGCCACCAGTTGGCAAATGCAGAACCGTGGCCCCACCATGATCGACGACCGCTTTGATTTTGGTTTTGCCGTGGACTGGATGCGCAAAGACCTGGGCTTGTGTCTTGACGAAGCTCGCAGGCAAGGCGCAACCCTCCCGACCACGGCCTTGATCGACCAGTTCTATGCCGACATCCAGGCGCAAGGCGGCGGTCGCTGGGATACCTCCAGCCTCATTCGCCGCCTGCGCTGAGTCCGCTCAGCTCGGCTCGGCTCAGGGCTGCGCTGGCGGCAGCGGCTGCACCTGCACCGGGTCAGCCGGCGACAACGGGGTGGTGGTGGCGCCCGGGGCCGCTGGGGTCGGGGTAGGCGAGGTCGACGGCGTCGTGCTGTTCAGGGGCACTCCGTTGAGGCGAGTGGGCGCTGGCAACTTGTTGGCCAGTTCGTTTTCCGTCAGGATCTGGAACACCTTCACCACCCGGCGCACGCCCTTGATGGTGGCGATCAGCTCCGAAGCACGCTTGGCTTCG
This sequence comes from Aquabacterium sp., assembly GCF_036273115.1. Classification (GTDB taxonomy): domain Bacteria; phylum Pseudomonadota; class Gammaproteobacteria; order Burkholderiales; family Burkholderiaceae_C; genus Aquabacterium. The sequence goes on along the minus strand of NZ_DASUIN010000023.1, from coordinate 121,339 downwards.
CGCTCGGTCACCATGCCCATCATGTAGACCTCACCGCGCTCCACCACCACCTTGTAGGCGTTGGACACCAGGTCGGGGGCATCCACCAGGGTGGCGCGTACCTTCGTCGCCAGCACGATGTCATTGCCGCGAGTCGAGATCGAGGACGCGGGCATCACCGCAATCTCGTTGATCACCCCGTTCAGATTCTCAATGCCTTGAACGGCCTGCTCGGCGGCGGCGCGCTCCGCTTCCGTTGGCACTTCGCCAGTCAGCAGCAACAGGCGGTTGTAGGCATTGGCATTCACATGTCCCTTTTCGCTGACCACATCACGAAGCCGATTGCCGGCCTTCAGCTCAATGGTCTGGTCTTCCACTTGTGTGCCCGAGGTGCGGCGATCGGTCGCCATGAAGGCGCCACCAGCGGCCGTGCCCAGCACGAGCGGGGCGCACCCCGACAAGGAACCCACCACCATCAGGCCGGCGGCCCAACGCGAGGCAGAACGTGTCCACATTTGATTCATCATGAGCCTTGCTCTCCAAGCAAATACGTATCCACGGCCGCGCACAGGCCATGCAGCCCCATCCAGGCCATGGCAAACAGTTGAGCCGTCTGAGTTCCCGGAACGGGCACCCACACATCGGTATCCCGCAGCAAGGGGCCGACCACTGCTGCAGCCTCACCGGTGAACGCCACCAGAATCAGATCCAGGTCGCGCGCCACTTCCGTGGCCGCCACCAGATCAGGCGAATCCGTTTCCAGCGAAAACACCAGCCACACGTCCCCCGGGTGGCCCAAGGCCTGAACCTGCTGAGCCAAAGTCGGCTGCAATTCGTGTGTGGGGTTGGACAAGGCCAAAGCCGACAGAGGTGGGCGCTCACGCCCGCGACCCCGGACCAGCACGCCCGCGGCTTGCTGTGCCAGCCATCCTGCTTCGGCGTCGCCAGCGCAAATCACCTTGCCGCCGGTCGTCACGGTATGCACGATCGCCTGCGCGGCGAAATTCAATTGTTGCGCCAGCCGATCGGACGACTGGTACAGCAGATCAGCCATCTCCAAAAACGGCTGCTGCAGATAGGGCTGAAAAGACGCTTCCGACATGGCGCGGATGATAAGCCCAATGCAACGCCAATTCGGTGGGGCTGAATCGGTCCCGGTCCCCCCATTCAGCTGGCATCAAATGCCGCGGGGATCCAGTTCAGCGCTTCGCCATCGATGGCCACCACATCGAAGCGGCAAGGCGGCCAAGGGTGCACAGACTGCAAATAGTGTCGCGCTCCTCTGATGCAACGCAACTGCTTGCCTCGGCCCACTGACGCCGCCGCTCCGCCATGGTCGCTGTTGGCTCGCGCACGCACCTCCACAAAGACCAAGGTCCCATCGGATGCCCGCATGATCAAGTCCACCTCGGCGCCTGGCGCGCCTGGGCCTCGGGCCACCCGATAATTGCGCTCTACCAATACCAAGCCGCGCGTTTGCAGATACGCCAATGCGCGGTCCTCCGCCTCATCGCCCCGGGATTTTGTTGTGACCTTCGATGCCAAATCGCTGCTCCAGGCAGCCGCCAACGTCGCTGCCGGCCAGCAGTATCCCAAAGGTGCGCTCTATCTCGTGGCCACCCCCATCGGCAATCTGGCTGACATCACCCTGCGTGCCGTTCAGGTGTTGCAACTCGCCGACCTCGTCGCCTGCGAAGACACGCGCGTCACGGGGCAATTCCTCCGCCATCTGGGCTTGGACAAAAAATTGGTCGCCCTGCACCAGCACAACGAAGTCGGCGGCGCTCAGCAGCTCCTGGGGCAACTCCAGGCTGGCGCACGCATTGCCTACGTCAGCGATGCCGGCACGCCAGCCGTGTCCGATCCTGGCGCTCATCTGGTCAGCGTCGCCCAGTCGGCGGGCATTCAGGTCATCCCCCTGCCTGGGGCCAGCAGCGTCACCACCGCCGTCAGCGCGGCTGGCGACACCCTGGCCCAAGGCTTTCGCTTCCTCGGTTTTCTGCCCGCCAAAGGCGTCGCCCGCCAGACGGCCCTGCGTGAAGCACTCATACCCGGGTGCAGCCTGGTCCTGTTCGAGGCCCCGCATCGCATCGAGGCTTTGGCGCGGGACCTGATCGAGGTGCTGCCCCAAGGTCGCGTCACCCTGTGTCGTGAGCTGACCAAGCAGTTTGAAGAGATCGACACCATCGACATCTCACTCATGCCGGCCTGGTTGCAAGCCAACCCACACCGGCAACGCGGTGAATTTGTCCTGGTGGTTCACGCCCAGCCGGCGCGCGACGATGCCGCCACCTTGACCCCAGCTCAGGCTGAGTTGCTCAAGGCCTTGTCCACCCACTTGCCCGTCAAGCAGGCAGCCGGTCTCGTGGCCGACGTCACCGGCTTGCCGCGCAAGGCGCTATACGAGCAAGCCCTCCAGTGGCGGCAGGAACAACCCTGATGGCGGTTTTGCCTCAGCACTCACGCCAACAGGGCCAAATGTCTACAATGGTCCCATGATCGCCGTCGAAGCCACCCTTGCCCGCCTGCAGACCGCCCGTGAGCTCCTGCTCGCCCCTTACGGTCTGGATGAATCCACTCTGCTCAAAGCGCTCAAAGTCATCACCCAGCACAGGGTAGACGACGCGGACTTGTACTTTCAGTACACCCGCAGCGAAGGATGGAGTCTGGAAGAGGGCATCGTCAAATCGGGCAGCTTCGGCATCGACCAGGGGGTGGGCGTGCGCGCCATCGCTGGCGAAAAAACCGCCTTCGCCTACTCCGACGACATTTCTGAAGCCGCCTTGCTCGACGCGGCGCGCACCGTTCGCACCATCGCAGCAGCCGGACAAAGTCGCCGCATCAAGGTGGATGCCCACCGCGTCGCCGGCAGCCGCAGCCTGTATCCCTCGTTCGACCCCATCGCCTCGCTCGACAGCGCCGCCAAAGTGGCTTTGCTCGAAGACGTCGAGCGCCGCGCCCGTGCTAAAGACCCACGCGTGTCCCAGGTCATGGCGGGTTTGGGGTGCGAATACGACGTCATCCTCGTCGCTCGTGCCGACGGCACCCTCGCGGCCGACGTCCGCCCTTTGATTCGCCTGTCCCTCACCGTGATTGCCGAACAGAACGGCCGCCGCGAGGTCGGCTCCAGCGGTGGCGGTGGGCGCCACAACCTGTCCTACTTCACGCCTGAACTCACCCAGAAATACGTCGACCAGGCCGTTCATGCAGCCTTGGTCAACCTCGAGTCTCGTCCGGCCCCTGCGGGCGAGATGACTGTCGTCCTGGGCAACGGCTGGCCCGGCATCCTCTTGCACGAGGCCGTTGGCCACGGGCTGGAGGGCGACTTCAATCGCAAAGGCTCCAGTGTGTTTTCCGGTCGCGTGGGCCAGCAGGTCGCGGCCAAAGGTGTCACCGTGCTCGACGACGGCACCCTGCCTGATCGCCGAGGCTCGCTCAATGTGGACGACGAAGGCCACGCCACCCAACGAACGGTCCTGATTGAAGATGGCATCTTGCGTGGCTACATGCAAGACGCCACCAATGCCCGCCTTATGAAAGTGGCCCCCACCGGCAACGGTCGCCGCGAAAGCTATGCGCACCTGCCCATGCCTCGCATGACCAACACCTACATGCTTGCCGGTGACAAAGACCCTCAGGAAATCATCGCCTCGATCGATCGCGGCTTGTATGCCGTGAATTTCGGCGGCGGTCAGGTCGACATCACCAGCGGCAAGTTCGTCTTCTCGGCCTCAGAAGCTTACTGGGTCGAAAACGGCAAGATCCAGTACCCCGTCAAGGGGGCCACCCTCATTGGCAACGGCCCCGAGGCCATGACCCGTGTCAGCATGATCGGCAACGATCTCGCCCTTGATAGTGGGGTAGGAACCTGCGGCAAAGAGGGGCAGAGCGTGCCTGTTGGGGTTGGCCAGCCCACGTTGCGCATCGACGGCCTGACCGTCGGTGGCACAGCCTGAAATAGTTGTTGACATCAATTTGCGAAGTCGTGCATAATGCAAGGCTTCGCTGATTGATCCTTTGTTTTCAGCCCAAAGCCCTCGGTTTGACGTCGTTTGTCAGGCTGCTGTGGTGGGAAACCGGAAAACAGAGAGTCCTTCAGATCCGCCCGTTCTACGGGCCCAAGACTGACCGTCCGTTGTTGTGCAGTGGTTTGTGCAGCCGGTCGGGCCAAGTTGGGGTACACCATGATCCAAATGCAATCGCGACTTGACGTCGCTGACAACACGGGTGCTAAGAGCGTCATGTGCATCAAGGTGCTCGGTGGCTCAAAGCGTCGTTACGCCGGTATCGGCGACATCATCAAGGTCAGCATCAAAGAAGCTGCACCTCGTGGCCGCGTCAAGAAGGGCGAGGTCTACAGCGCTGTGGTCGTCCGCACTGCTAAGGGCGTTCGTCGTCAAGACGGCTCCCTGGTTAAGTTCGACGGTAATGCCGCCGTGCTGCTCAACGCCAAGCTGGAGCCAATCGGCACCCGCATCTTCGGCCCAGTTACGCGTGAACTGCGTACTGAGCGCTTCATGAAGATCGTTTCGCTGGCTCCCGAGGTTCTGTAATCCCTCGGCGCAACGCAAAGGACAGCTCATGAACAAACTCAAGACAGGCGATCAGGTCATTGTTTTGACCGGTCGCGACAAAGGCAAGCGTGGCACCGTCTCCGCTCGCGTGGATGCTGACTACTTGTTGGTCGAGGGTGTGAACGTTGCCAAAAAGCACGTCCGTCCGAACCCAATGAAGGGCACCACCGGTGGCATCGTTGACAAGACCATGCCTATCCACCAGTCCAACGTGGCGATTTTCAACCCTGCCTCTGGCAAGGCTGACCGCGTCGGCATCAAGCTCCTGGAAGACGGCAAGAAAGTGCGCGTCTACAAGTCCAGCGGCGAAGAAATCAAGGCTTGACGAGGTCACACATGTCTCAACAACAAGCTCGCCTGCAACAGCTGTATCGCGAAAAGATTGTTCCCGAACTGATGCAAAAGTTCGGCTACAAGTCGATCATGGAAGTGCCTCGCCTGACCAAGATCACCCTGAACATGGGTGTGTCTGAGGCGGTGTCTGACAAGAAGGTCATGGAGCACGCCGTTGGCGACCTGACCAAGATTGCTGGTCAGAAGCCCGTGGTCACCATGTCCCGTAAGGCTATCGCCGGTTTCAAGATCCGCGAAAACATGCCTATCGGTTGCATGGTCACCCTGCGTGGCGTCACCATGTACGAATTCCTGGACCGTTTTGTCACTGTTTCGCTGCCTCGCGTTCGTGACTTCCGCGGTATCAATGGTCGTTCCTTTGATGGTCGCGGCAACTACAACGTTGGCGTCAAAGAACAGATCATTTTCCCGGAAATCGAATACGACAAGATCGACGCCCTCCGTGGTCTGAATATCAGCATCACCACGACGGCCAAGACCGACGAAGAAGCCAAGGCTCTCCTGGCTGCATTCAAGTTCCCGTTCAAGAACTGAGGTACATCGTGGCAAAAGTCTCTCTGAAGCAACGCGAAGAAAAGCGCGAAAAGCTGGTTGCCAAGTACGCCAAGAAGTACGCCGAACTGAAGGCCATCATTGATGATGCCAAGAAGTCGGAAGAAGAGCGCTACGCTGCCCGTCTTGAGCTGCAAAAGCTGCCCCGCAACGCCAACCCAACCCGCTTGCGCGCTCGTTGCGGCCTGACCGGCCGTCCTCGTGGCACGTTCCGCCAGTTTGGTCTGGGCCGTAGCAAGATCCGTGAATTGGCTTTCGCTGGCGACATCCCTGGTGTCACCAAGGCGAGCTGGTAATCCCAGCAGGGCACGAATAGGAGTTATCCCATGAGCATGAGTGATCCCATCGCCGACATGCTGACCCGCATCCGTAACGCACAAATGGTTGACAAGGCCAGCGTTTCGGTTCCGTCGTCTAAGCTGAAAGTCGCGATCGCCCAGGTCCTGAAGGACGAAGGCTATATTGACGGTTTTGCCGTCACCGGTGAAGCTGCAAAGCCCACACTGGAAATCTCGTTGAAGTACTACGCTGGTCGCCCGGTTATCGAGCGCATCGAGCGTGTGAGCCGCCCTGGCCTGCGCATCTACAAGGGCCGTCACGACATCCCTCAAGTCATGAACGGCTTGGGTGTTGCCATCGTGACCACCCCCAAGGGTGTCATGACCGACCGTAAGGCTCGCGCTGCCGGTATCGGTGGCGAAGTGCTCTGCTACGTCGCCTAATCCTGAGGAGCAATCGCAATGTCCCGCGTTGGAAAAATGCCGATCGCCGTCCCTCAAGGTGTGGACGTGAAGATCACCCCCGAAGCCGTGACCGTCAAGGGCGGTCTGGGCACCCTGTCGCTGCCGGCGAATAGCCTGGTCACCGTGTCGCAAGAAGGCGCCACGTTGAAGGTTGCTCCCGTCAACGACTCCGCTGAAGCCAATGCCATGTCTGGCACCTTCCGCGCCCTGCTGTCTAACTCCGTGAACGGTGTCAGCAAGGGTTTCGAGAAGAAGCTGAGCCTGGTTGGTGTGGGTTTCCGTGCCCAAGCCCAAGGTCAGAAGCTGAACCTGCAGATTGGTTTCTCGCACCCCGTCGTCAAGGAAATGCCCGCTGGTATCAAGGTTGAGACACCCTCTCAAACCGAAATCCTGATCAAGGGCATGGACCGTCAAGTGGTGGGTCAGATTGCAGCCGAAGTGCGTGCATTCCGTCCTCCTGAGCCTTACAAGGGCAAGGGCATCCGCTACGTCGACGAGCGCGTGGTCTTGAAAGAGACCAAGAAGAAGTAAGGAGCTGATTCATCATGGCAATGAGCAAGAAAGAACAGCGCCTGCGCCGCGCCCGTCAGACTCGCGCACGCATCGCTTTGCAAGGCGCAGTGCGCCTGACCGTTACTCGTTCGAACCTGCACATCTACGCCAGCGTCATTTCTGGCGACGGCTCCAAGGTCCTGGCTTCTGCTTCGACCGCCGAGAAGGAAGTGCGCGACCAAGTCAAGAACGGTGGCAACGCAGCCGCTGCAGCCTTGATCGGCAAGCGTATCGCCGAGAAGGCCAAGGCTGCTGGCGTCGAGAAGGTCGCTTTCGACCGCGCTGGCTACCAGTACCACGGTCGTATCAAGGCTTTGGCTGATGCCGCGCGTGAAGCCGGTCTTCAGTTCTAAGCCTAGTCTGCAACCGGAAGGAATTTCAAATGGCTAAGTTTTCACCCAAGGTAGCAGACGAAGGTCGCGACGACGGTCTGCGCGAAAAAATGATCCAGGTGAACCGCGTGACCAAAGTGGTCAAGGGCGGTCGGATCATGGGTTTCGCTGCTCTGACAGTGGTTGGCGATGGCGATGGTCGCGTTGGCATGGGCAAGGGCAAGGCGCGTGAAGTGCCGCTGGCCGTGCAAAAGGCCATGGACCAGGCTCGTCGCAACATGGTCAAGGTTCCGCTGAAGAACGGTTCCGTGCACCACAACGTGACTGGTGAGCACGGTGCAGCCAAGGTGCTGATCGCTCCTGCTGCTCCTGGTACCGGTATCATCGCTGGCGGCCCAATGCGTGCTGTTTTCGAAGTGATGGGCATCACTGATGTGGTGGCCAAGAGCCTCGGCTCCTCGAACCCCTACAACATGGTTCGCGCCACTTTCGACGCCCTGAACAAGGCGACGACTCCTGCTGAAGTCGCTGCCAAGCGCGGTCTGGCTGTTGAACAGCTGTTCAACTGATCGCTGGAGATTGAGCATGAGCGAAAAGAAAACCCTCACCGTCAAGCTGGTTCGCAGCCCGATCGGCACCAAGGCTGATCACCGCGCCACCGTGCGTGGCCTGGGTCTGCGTCGTTTGAACGGCACCCGCGTCCTGGAAGACACGCCCGCAGTGCGCGGCATGATCAACAAGGTCCGCTACATGGTCGAAGTGGTCTAAGCCACTGCTGATTTGGGATAACACCATGGAACTCAACACCATCAAGCCCTCCGAGGGCGCCAAGCACGCCAAGCGTCGCGTCGGTCGCGGCATTGGCTCGGGCCTGGGCAAGACTGCTGGTCGTGGTCACAAGGGTCAGAAGTCGCGTTCCGGCGGCTACCACAAGGTCGGTTTCGAAGGCGGTCAAATGCCTTTGCAACGTCGTCTGCCCAAGCGTGGCTTCAAGTCTCAGTCGCTGAAGTACAACGCAGAAATCACCTTGTCCGAGCTGCAAGCTCTGGGCGCTGCTGAGGTGGATCTGCTGACTCTGAAGCAAGCTGGTCTCGTGCCTCAGTTGGCCAAAGTCGTCAAGGTGATCAAGTCGGGCGAATTGTCTGCCAAGGTTGCTTTGAAGGGCATCGGCGCAACCGCTGGCGCCAAGGCTGCCATCGAAGCCGCTGGTGGCTCGCTGGCTGAATAAGCCAGGCAATACAAGACCGTAACGACTGAACAGGACTCAGAGCGTGGCGACTTCACCCAATCAACTGGCACAAGGCGGCAAGTTTGGCGACCTCAAGCGTCGCTTGACTTTCCTGCTGCTCGCGCTGGTCGTCTACCGAATCGGGGCGCACATCCCCGTGCCCGGTATCGATCCGTCGCAGTTGCAGCAGCTGTTCAAGGGCCAGCAGGGCGGCATCCTGAGTCTGTTCAACATGTTCTCCGGTGGTGCGTTGTCGCGCTTCACGGTCTTTGCTCTGGGCATCATGCCCTACATTTCTTCGTCCATCATCATGCAGATGATGGGCTACGTGATTCCCACGCTGGAAGCCCTCAAGAAAGAGGGCGAGGCCGGGCGTCGCAAGATCACTCAGTACACGCGTTACGCTACTGTGGGTTTGGCGGTATTCCAGTCGTTTGGGATTGCCGTCGCTCTGGAAGGCACCGCGGGCTTGGTGATCAATCCAGGTTTTGGCTTCAAGCTGACCACGGTCATCAGTCTCACTGCTGGCACCATGTTCCTGATGTGGTTGGGTGAGCAAATCACCGAGCGTGGCCTGGGTAACGGTATTTCGATCCTGATCTTCGGTGGCATCGCTGCGGGGTTGCCTGCTGCCATCGGTGGTCTGTTTGAATTGGTTCGTACTGGTGCCATGAGCATCCCTGCTGCGATTTTCATCGTTGCTCTGGTGATCCTGGTTACCTATTTTGTGGTGTTCGTTGAGCGAGGTCAGCGCAAGATTCTCGTCAACTACGCCAAGCGCCAGGTCGGCAACCGTGTCTACGGTGGTCAGGCGTCTCACTTGCCGTTGAAAGTCAACATGGCTGGTGTGATTCCTCCGATCTTCGCTTCGTCGATCATTTTGCTGCCGACCACTGCGGTGGGTTGGTTTGCCACGGGTGACAGCATGCGCTGGTTGAAGGACATCGCTTCGATGTTGTCGCCGGGCCAGCCGATCTACGTGATTCTGTATTCTGTTGCGATCGTGTTCTTCTGCTTCTTCTACACGGCGTTGGTGTTCAACAGCCGTGAGACGTCGGAGAACCTGAAAAAGAGCGGGGCCTTCATTCCGGGGATCCGTCCAGGTGATCAAACCGCTCGATACATTGATAAAATCTTGGCCCGTTTGACTTTGGCTGGTGCTGTGTACATCACTGCGGTGTGCTTGCTGCCTGAGTTCCTGGTCCTGAAGTACAACGTGCCCTTCTATTTCGGTGGGACCTCCCTGCTCATCATCGTGGTCGTCACGATGGACTTTTGGGCGCAGGTGCAGTCCTACGTGATGTCTCAGCAGTATGACTCACTGCTGAAGAAGGCAAATTTCAAAGCTGGTTAAACACGGTAGGCAACGTAGGTAGACATGGCGAAAGACGACGTCATTCAAATGCAAGGCGAGATTCTTGAGAACCTGCCTAACGCAACCTTCCGTGTGAAATTGGAAAATGGACACGTCGTTCTAGGTCACATTTCCGGCAAGATGCGCATGCACTACATTCGCATCCTGCCGGGAGACAAAGTGACCGTGGAATTGACACCGTACGATTTGAGTCGTGCTCGCATCGTGTTCCGGGCGAAGTGAGCTGGAGTTTGTGACCCCGGAAACGTGGGCGAATTTCCGTTGAGTTATCAACGGTTCAGGAGAAGACCATGAAAGTCTCGGCATCCGTCAAGGTTATGTGCCGCAATTGCAAAATCATCCGCCGCAAGGGCGTGGTTCGTGTGATCTGCACCGATCCCCGTCACAAGCAGCGCCAGGGTTAATCCCGGCCAGGCGACGACACACGCGTTCTAAGGACAGTTATGGCACGTATTGCTGGCATCAACATTCCGCCGCACAAGCATACCGAAATCGGTCTGACTTCGATCTACGGCATTGGTCGCACCACCGCGCAGAAAATCTGCACGGCTGCAGGTATCGCTTTCGATAAGAAGGTGAAAGATCTGACAGATAGCGATCTGGAAAAGATTCGTGAAGAAGTGGGCAAGCTCACCATTGAAGGTGATCTGCGTCGCGAACTCACGATGAATATCAAGCGCCTGATGGATCTGGGTTGCTACCGCGGTTTCCGTCACCGCCGTGGCCTGCCTTGCCGCGGCCAACGCACTCGCACGAATGCTCGTACCCGTAAGGGTCCGCGCAAGGCGATTGCCGGCAAGAAGTGATTCGGGCATCGTTCAATAAGATCTGAACCAGCCCCGTACTGGTCTAGCTTCGAGAGAAGGTTTTTATGGCTAAAGCACCTGCCAACAGCGCTGCTCGTCGTGTTAGCAAGAAGGTCCGCAAGAACATTGCTGACGGTATTGCTCACGTGCACGCGTCGTTCAACAACACCATCATCACCATCACCGACCGTCAAGGCAATGCTTTGTCTTGGGCTTCGTCGGGTGGTCAAGGTTTCAAGGGCTCGCGTAAGTCCACCCCCTTTGCTGCCCAGGTGGCTGCTGAAGTGGCAGGTCGCGCTGCTCAAGAACAAGGTATCAAGAACCTGGACGTCGAGATCAAGGGCCCAGGCCCTGGCCGCGAGTCTTCCGTTCGTGCTCTGGCATCGCTGGGCATCCGCATCAACTCGATTTCGGATGTGACTCCTGTGCCTCACAACGGCTGCCGTCCTCAGAAGCGTCGTCGCATCTAATGACGGTGAGAGGGCTCGTCCCTCTCATTTGAACGCGATTGCTAAGCGCCACCATCGTGTGGCGCTTAGTCGCCTCCGAACTTGGCTGATCGCGTTGCTCAGGTCAGGCTTTTGCTTGCCTGGGCTAATTTCGTTGCTATAATCACGAGTTTTCTCCGTTCGCCAAAGTGCGCCCGATGGGCGTCGCTGTGGCGGTTTCGTTGAAGCCCACCGTCTGAGCGAATTTCATAATACCCGCCAGACTCGCGTTGGATGCGACGGCATCTGACGTCAGATTCACATCAAGGATATACAAGTGGCACGTTACCTCGGACCCAAGGCCAAATTGGCCCGCCGCGAAGGCACCGACCTGTTTTTGAAGAGCGCCCGTCGCCCCATCAGCGACAAGGCCAAGTTCGACACCAAGCCTGGCCAGCATGGCCGTACCTCCGGTTCGCGTACCTCTGACTTCGGCGTGCAATTGCGCGAGAAGCAAAAGGTCAAGCGCATGTACGGCGTGCTGGAGAAGCAATTCCGTCGCTACTTCGCTGAAGCTGACCGCCGTAAGGGCAGCACCGGTGCCAACCTGCTGTTCCTGCTGGAATCGCGTCTGGACAACGTCGTGTACCGCATGGGTTTTGCCTCCACTCGCGCTGAAGCTCGCCAGTTGGTGGGCCACAAGGGCATCGTGGTGAACGGTCAAGTGGTGAACATTCCTTCTTACCTGGTCAAGGCCGGTGACGTGGTCGCCGTTCGCGAAAAGGCCAAGAAGCAAGTTCGCGTTCAGGAAGCATTCAAGCTGGCCGAGTCGATCGGTCTGCCCGGTTGGGTTCAAGTGGACGGCGCCAAGCTGGAAGGCGTGTTCAAGAAGACCCCCGATCGCGATGAGTTCGGTTCCGACATCAACGAATCGCTGATCGTCGAATTGTATTCTCGTTGATCGGAAGACTGGCTGCGCTGCACGACTGGGTCGTGTCGCGCGGCTTTTCGTCTTTTGTTTTCAGGGCCGAAGCTTTGGCTTCGGTTAGTCCAGCAGCCTTATCGGTGTAACGAGCCGAGGGTATTGACAGGAAGACTTCATGCAAACGAATTTGCTGAAACCCAAAGCCATCCAGGTGGAACCGCTCGGCGGTCACCGCGCCAAGGTGACGCTCGAGCCTTTCGAGCGCGGCTATGGCCACACACTCGGCAACGCCCTGCGGCGCGTGCTGTTGTCCTCGATGGTGGGTTACGCTCCAACAGAAGTCACCATGGCTGGTGTGTTGCACGAGTACTCGACCATCGATGGCGTGCAAGAAGATGTCGTCCACATTCTGCTGAACTTGAAGGGTGTGGTGTTCCGCCTGCACAACCGTGACGAAGTCACTCTGGTGCTGCGTAAGGATGGCGAAGGTCCTGTGACCGCCGCTGACATCCAGACTCCTCATGACGTCGAGATCGTCAACCCCAACCACGTGATCGCCCATCTGTCGCAAGGCGGCAAGCTGGATGTTCAGATCAAGGTGGAAAAGGGGCGCGGTTACGTGCCCGGTAACGTGCGTCGTTACGGCGAGGAAAGCAGCAAGGCCATCGGCCGCATCCTGCTGGATGCGTCGTTCTCGCCCGTCAAGCGCGTGAGCTACACCGTGGAAAGCGCTCGTGTCGAGCAGCGTACCGATCTGGACAAGCTGGTTGTTGAAATCGAGACCAACGGCGCCATCTCGCCCGAGGAAGCGATCCGTGCTTCGGCCAAGATCCTGGTCGAACAGCTGGCAGTGTTTGCTCAGCTGGAAGGCTCGGAAATTGCTGCTTTCGATGCACCAGCCAAGTCTGCTCAGAACTTCGATCCGATCCTGCTGCGTCCTGTCGACGAGCTGGAGCTGACCGTGCGTTCGGCAAACTGCCTGAAGGCCGAAAACATCTACTACATCGGCGACCTGATCCAGCGTACCGAGACCGAGCTGCTGAAGACCCCGAATCTGGGTCGGAAGTCGCTCAACGAAATCAAGGAAGTCTTGGCTTCGCGTGGTCTGGCTCTGGGTTCGCGCCTGGAAGCTTGGCCTCCTCAAGGTCTGGACAAGCGTTGATCTTTTGAAAGTGCATGGTCCTCTCGGGGGCCATGCGGTGCACCCGGCGGTACCTTGAAACGGCCGTCGGTTTAATAAGGAAAGGACTAGCACCATGCGTCACGGAAATGGACTCCGTAAACTGAATCGTACTTCGGCTCACCGCGCTGCCATGCTGCGCAATATGGCCAACTCGCTGATCGAGCACGAAGCCATCAAGACCACCGTGCCCAAGGCCAAGGAACTGCGTCGCGTTGTCGAGCCGCTGATCACTCTGGCTAAGGAACCCACTGTTGCCAACAAGCGTCTGGCTTTTGCCCGTCTGCGTAACCGCGACAACGTGGTCAAGCTGTTCAACGTGCTGGGCCCTCGCTTCGCGACTCGTCCCGGTGGCTACACCCGCATCCTGAAGATGGGCTTCCGCGTGGGCGACAACGCTCCGATGGCCTACATGGAGCTGGTTGAGCGCACCGAAGAGGCTGCCGAGCAAGCCGCTGAATAAATCGCCGTGAGGTGATGTGTCCGTCGGATCGTGATCCGAGCGGACATTGAAAACCCACCAAGCCTTAGGCTGGTGGGTTTTTTTATTTCAGGATCAGACGGCCTGAATGCGCACCATGGGCCGCATCCGTGCGATGTCGGCTGTCGTACACAGTGTGGTGCCTGGATTCAACAGAGCGGCTGTGGCTGCGGCGACGCCAAAGACGAAGGCATCTTCGGCTGCGAAGTGTTGGCTGAAGGCCCAGGTCAGGCCGGCCACAAAGCTGTCTCCGGCGCCTGTGGTGGTGGCGACTGGGACGTCGATGGCCGGGGCGAACCAAGCGTGTCGCTCCGAAACGAGCAAGGCGCCTTCGTCTCCGAGTGAGAGCGCAACCCAGGCGGCTTGTTGTTTGGAAATGAGTCGTCTTGCGGCCGCGATGCGACCAGCGTTTTCGGGCAGCGCTTGGCCGGTCAGCTCTTCCAGTTCCCGGAGACTCGGTTTGAAGAGGTGGACGCCGACCTGTAGTGCCAGACGAAGGGGCGCGCCGGACGCATCCAGGACGATGCGCGTGGCCGATGCCTTGAGCGCGTAGACGATCTGGGCATAGAAGTCGTCGGGCACACCGGGTGGCAGGCTGCCGCTCAGTACGAGGTAGTCCGGGGTGGGCGCGAGTTCGGTGAGCCAGGTCAGAGCGCTACGCCATTCCCGCTCTGTTAGATTGGGGCCAGGCAAGACGAAGCGAAACTCTTCGCTGGAGCCTTCATCGATCACGGAAAAGCTTTCTCGTGTTTCGCCTTCGATGTCGATGAGATGTTGGGGGACGTCTTCTTGCGCCAGCAATTGGGCCAGGGTGCTGCCGGTGGCCCCCCCGCGCGGGTAGGCGGCCAGACAGTCAGCGCCGAGGCGGCGCAGCACCCGAGCTACGTTGATGCCTCCGCCTCCAGCGTGGTGTTGGGGCGGCGCGCAACGGAGCTTGTGTGAGGGTGTCACATGGGGCGTGGACGTGGAGACGTCCAGCGCGGGGTTCATGGTGAGGGTAACGATCGCTGCCATGCTCGTTCAGGTCAATGCGCCAGAGTCAGTATAGGGCGGGGCCGCGATCGCCGGCCTTTGGTGCTGGCACTCAACCGCAAGAGCCAATGTGGCCGCAATTGGTGCAGCGCATGCATCCATCGACCTTGTGCAGTTCGTTGGCGCCACATTCCGGGCACTTCTTGCCCATGCCAAGCAGGGCTTGGCGGTTAGCCTGGTCTGCGGTTGGGGTGCTGAGGGGATCGGCCAAGAGGTTGAACTGGCTGTCGCGCTGTGCCAGCCGTTCGGCGAGGACCCGCAACGGAACCTGGTTGCCTGCGGCGTCGAGGAAGCCGCGTTTCATCAGAATCTGTTGCAAGGCATAGCCGATGGCGGCGACTTCGGAGTCGTGGAACATCGGGCGTTGGGTGCCGTCTTCCTTCACCATCACACCGCAGCGAACTTGTCCTTTGTCCCAGACCACTTCGCGCAGGCTTTCCAGTGTCTTGGCGACCGAGCCGCCCGATCGGGCCACCGAGGACAGCAATCGCATGGTGGAGGTGATCCACTGCTGGCCGTCGTCGCGCTGGCCTGCTGGCATGAAGAATTCGACCGGGCGTTCGATGGTGATTTCCTGCCCACCCACGACGCCGGTGACGCGCATGAAGTTGACGGTGAGGTAGACCGTCTTGTTGCCTTGGAAGGTCTGCAGCACGATCTTGGCGGTGACGCCTTCGAGGTCGCCCAGCGGGCGGCTGTCAAAGAGTTTGCGCAGAGGGTCTTCGTCCGGGGTGGCGTGGACCGTTGACGCCGGCGCATCGGCCGGTTTGTCGACGGAGAGTACCGCGCCGAGCACGCTATTGGGCCGGTAGGTGGCCAAGCCTTTGAGGCCGGCTTTCCAGCCTTCGAGATACAGGTCCTTGAACTCGTCGTAGGGGTAGTCGGCCGGGACGTTGACGGTCTTGGAGATGGAGGTGTCAATGAAGGGCTGGACGGCTTCCAGCATCTTCATGTGATCGAGCGCCGACATGTCGAGCGCGGTGACGAAGGCGGGGGGCAGGGCCTGCAGGTCGAAGCCCATATGGCGATAGAGGCGCCAAGCGTGGTCTGCTACTTCGTAGTAGCGGTGCCCGCCATCGGCCAGGCGCTTCTTGCGGTTGTAGCTCCAGCTGAACGCGGGCTCGATGCCGTTGCTGGCGTTGTCGGCAAAGGCGAGGGTGATGGTGCCCGTGGGGGCAATGGACAGCAGGTGGCTGTTGCGCAGGCCGAACCGAGCAAGGTCATGACGGATGTCTTCAGGCAGGCGGCGCGCAAAGCCGCCTTGGAGGAAGGCTTCGGCTTCGAATTTGGGGAAGGCGCCCTTTTCCTTCGCCAGCTCAATCGAAGCGCGGTAGGCGGCGTTGCGCATGCACTTGGTGATGCGAGCAGCCAGGTGGCGGCCGTCGTCGCTGTTGTAGCGAATGCCCAGCATGACCAAGGCGCTGCCCAGCCCGAGAAAGCCCAGGCCTACCCGTCGCTTGGCCATGGCTTCCGCCTGCTGTTGAGGCAGGGGCCAGAAGGTCACGTCGAGCACGTTGTCGAGCATGCGGATGGCGACCTTGGCGATGTCGGCAAAGGCCTCGAAGTCGAAAGTTGCCTCGGGTGTGAAGGGTTGACGAACGAAGCGCGTGAGGTTGATGGAGCCGAGGTCGCAACAGCCGTAGTCAGGCAGGGGTTGTTCAGCGCATGGGTTGGTGGCCTCGATGGTCTCGCAATACCAGAGGTTGTTTTCCGCATTCATGCGGTCGATGTAGAGGATGCCGGGCTCGGCGTGATCGTAGGTCGAGCGCATGACCTGCTCCCACAGGTCGCGTGCGGGAACGGTGCGGTAGACCCACTTGCCATCGGCTCGCTGGTGAGCGCCTTGGGCGATCAGGTCGGGGTGGGGGGCGGCGGTGTGGACAAGGTCAAACGTGCCGTCGTCGATCACGGCTTGCACGAACGCGTCGGTGACCCCAATGGAGATGTTGAAATTGGTGAGCGCGCCGGTGTCTTTGGCGTGGATGAAGGTTTCGATGTCGGGGTGGTCGCAGCGCAGCACGCCCATTTGCGCGCCGCGCCGTGCGCCGGATGACTCGACCGTGGAGCAGGAGGCGTCGAACACTTTCATGAAGGACACGGGGCCGGATGCACGGGAATGCGTGCCGCGGACATAGGCGCCTTCTGGGCGGATCTGGGAGAAGTCGTAGCCCACGCCCCCACCACGGCGCATGGTTTCAGCGGCTTGCGCCACAGCGGTGTAGATGCTGGGTTTGGAGCCGGTGGATTCGGTGACGGCGTCGCCCACGGGCTGGACGAAGCAGTTGATGAGGGTGGCCTGGATGTCGGTGCCAGCCGCGGAGCAAATGCGCCCGGCGGGCACGAAGCCCATGGACAAGGCGCGCTGAAATTCGTTTTGCCAGTGTTCGCGCTGATCCGCAGGCTCGACTTCGGCCAGCGCGCGGGCCACACGGGCGTGGATGTCGCCAATGGAGGTTTCGTCGCCTTTGGCGTACTTCTCAAGCAGGACGTCAGTCGAGACTTCCTGGGGCTCCATCTTGATCAGGTTCAAGTCTGCGGGCGCGTTCATGCGGGTCTCCAGTGTGCGGGGCAATCGTGTGTCTACGGTAGACGGCGATTGTGGAGAAGGCGAACCCGCGCCGCCCTGATGCAAGACAGGGATCTGCGAAATCAGGGCAGATCCCGGCGCGCGATGGTCAGTACGGGTTGCTTGTGAGCGATCCAGAGATGGCGTCCACGTAATAGGGTGGGATGCCACTCCAGTCGCTGAGGTTGAACTCGGTCTGGCTGTTGTCGAGGCGACGAATTTCGACGGCGGTGGAAGTCAGGGGGTGGCCGCTGGCGCATTGGGTGGGAGGCGTCAAGGGCCGAACGAAGTACACCGCGCTGGGGGTGGTGGTGGACACGTTGGTGACGCGGCGGGCGGTGACGGGCTGGTGGGCTCCGTTGCCCTGAACCAGCAGCGCAGTTTCCACGCTCAGACCAATGCCGCGCGCTCCGTAGGAGCCGGCCGGCAAGACGCCGCCGGGGCAACCGGTGCCACCGTTGGGCATGACCAGGCGGGCGACGAAGGTGATGAGGCGGCCCATGCGGTCACGGCTGTCGAGGTGCGAGTCGGTGATGGTGTTGGCCAGGGCGGGTGGGGCGATGAAGCCGCCGGTGAGGCTCAAGGGCGCGGGGTCGAGCGTGATGTATTTGTTGTATGGGTCGCTCAGGGCTTGTGTTGAGGTCACGGTGCCGCGCAGGGCTGCATAGTCGAACTGGCCCAGAACGGCCAGGCCGGCGCTGGTGCCGCCGATCGGCACTTGGCGCGCCATCAGGGCTTGCAAGGTGCGGTCGAGTTCGGTGCCTTTCCAGTTCTTGATGTAGTCGGCCTGGTCGCCGCCTGCAATGAACACGGCGTGGGCTTGACCGACGACTTGATTGACGAAGGCGTCGTTGGCTGCGGCCGTGCTGGGAATGACCAGGGTTTCGACCGAGCTGAGGCCCAAGGCTGCGCCACCGACCCAGCCATCGGCGCCGGTGCCGTTGGTGTTGTTGGTCGCGTCGCTGTAGTAGATGTAGGGGTTGTAGGCGTCGGTGCCGGTGGCGCGGATGATGACGAAGCGGCCGCCGGTGCCAGGGCGGATGCCGGCGCGGGTGATCATCCAGCGGAAGGCCTCATCTACATCGGGGCCGCCCCCCATGAGCACGAACGACGGGGTGCCGGGTGGGGTGGCAATCGACACCGCGGCCTGCGGGTTGCCCACGTAGTCGTACGAATAGGGCTTCTTGCCGGCGTGCGCGGTGGTCAGCGCGGTGGCCAGCGCCAGACCCAGGCCGAGGCGGGTGAGGCGACGCAGGTAGGCGAGGGCGGATGGGGTAAAGGGCATGGTCGAACGGGGTGGAGGGGTGGGAATGTCTTGTCCGATTGAACCCCAAACCCCGTTCGCTGAGAAGCCCTGATCAGGTGGGGCTCAAGGGTTGGGGGTGCGATGGGGCGTCAACTCCAAAGCGCTGAGGTCGAAGCCCTGTGCGCGGGCCACGTCGAGCGCTTTGGCTTGTTGATCGGCCGCCAGGGTGGGGGTGCGTGAGAGCAGCCATAGGTACTTGCGGTTGGGGTTGCCGACCACAGCCCAGCGGTATTCGGGATCCAGCCCAATGATCCAGTAATCGGCCTTGAACGGCCAGAAAAACGAGACCTTCAGTTTGGCGTTGCCGCCGCCTTCAACGGGGGTGGCTTGGCCATGGGCCTCGTCAAACCCGGTACTGGTGCGGCAGCGGTTGGTCACGGCAATGCTGCCGTCCGGTTGGGGGGTGTACAGCGCCGTGGTGTCGCCCACGCACTGTCGCTGGAAAAACATGGGCAAGTGGGCCACCTCATACCAGGTGCCGGCGTAGCGGTTCAGGTCAACGCTGGCAACGGACTGTACGGGCAGGGCGGCCTGCGGCGGCTGGGTGGTGGTTTGACAGCCAGCGATCAGACCGAGCAGGGGAATCCAGGACCAAAGCTTCATGACAGGTCTCCGATCGAGAGGGGGGTAAATAACCATTAAGTTTACAAGGAAAACCTTGTGGAATAGCATTTGAACCGTGCAGTTCACCAACTGAACCAGCCGTTCGTGCCGGCTGGTCGTGTTTGACCTAACCCCAATGGAGAGAGACCCATGTCTGATCTGAGCAAGCGCCGTTTTCTGCAGTTGACCGCCGCGAGCGTGGCGGCGTTGACCTTGTCTGCCTGCGGAGGCGGAGACGATGATCCCCATGATGTGGTGGAGGTCATCCGGTCTGACAAGAACCTGAGCGTGCTGGCCGAGGCCCTGGATGCCGCCGGCCTGAGCTCGACCCTGCGTACAGGCGGCCCCTACACCGTCTTTGCTCCGACCAACGACGCTTTCACAGCTTTGCTGGCCGAACTGGGGGTGAGCAAGTCGGCGCTGTTTGCTGACCGTGCCTTGTTGACCTCGGTGCTGACCTACCATGTGCTGGGTGCACGCGTGAAAGCCGCTGACATTCCCTTCGGCAAGGCGATCACCACGGTGGAAGGCGACATCTTCAAAATCTCGGCAGGCGCCAGGCCCTTCATCACCGACGGGCGCAACCGCACCGCCAACATCACGGCCACCGACCGCGATGGTGGCAATGGTGTGATCCACGTGATCGACAAGGTCATCTTGCCGGCCAACAAGGACATCGTGGCCACGGCGCAGGGCATTTCTGACTTCTCCACGCTGGTGGATGCCGTCGTGGCTGCTGGCCTGGTGAGCACCCTGCAGGGCACCGGTCCCTTCACCGTGTTCGCCCCCACCAATGCGGCCTTTGCGGCCGCGTTGACGGAACTGAACGTCGACGCTGCCACCCTGTTTTCGGACACTGCCCTCCTGACTCGAATCCTGACCTATCACGTGGTGCCCGGCCGCGTTCTGAAGGCCGAGGTGCCGGTTGGCTCGCCAGTCACGACCGCGCAAGGCGATACCTTGACGGTGAATGCCAGCCTGCAGATCACGGACCAGGTGGGGCGCACGGCGAATATTTCGGCCACCGATGTGTTGACCAGCAATGGCGTGATCCACGTCATTGACAAGGTGATCTTGCCCACGGGTGTCATTGTTTGATGTAGCCCCCTTCGAGTCGCGGTGAGCTTGGGTCAAAATGGACTTCCATCTTGACCCATTGCTCACAGGCGGCTTGCGATGACCCTGAACTGGAAGAAATGGCTGATCCCGGTTGTGGTGCTGATCGCCGCGGGGGCGGCTTATCAGCTCTGGCGCCCATTGCGTGGCAACGGCTCCGTGCCCACGGTGGTCAGCGGAAACGGCCGGCTCGAAGCCACCGAAATTGACGTCGCCACGAAGGTGGCGGGTCGCCTTGACGCCGTGTTGGTGGCGGAGGGCGAGTTTGTGAAGGCGGGGCAGATTCTGGCCCGCATGCAGGTGCAAAGCCTGCTGGCCCAGCGCGATGAAGCCGCGGCGCGTTTACAGCAGGCGCGTGACGGTGTCAGTGGTGCCATCGCGCAGGTTTCTTTGCGAGAAAGCGACCTGGAGGCGCTGCGTGCGGTGGTGGTGCAGCGTGAAAGTGATCTGGATGCCGCTCAGCGGCGATTGAAGCGCTCCGAGACCTTGGTGCGAGAAGGTGCCGCGACCGATCAGGTGCTGGATGACGATCGCGCCAAGGTACGCAGCCTGGAGGCGGGACTGGTGGCCGCCAAGGCTCAAGTCAATGCAGCGAAAGCGGCTGAGGCTGCGGCTCGCACGCAGGTCAACAGCGCCGAGTCTGCCGTGAAGGCGGCGGCAGCCACGCTGGCTCGCATCGACGTGGAACTGGCTGACTGCGAACTGAAAGCGCCCCGCGATGGCCGCGTGCAGTACCTGGTGGCACAGCCTGGCGAAGTGCTGGGCGGGGGCGGCAAGGTGCTGAACCTCGTTGACCTGGCCGATGTTTACATGACCTTCTTCCTGCCTGAAACCGTGGCGGGCAAGGTTGCCTTAGGCAGTGAGGTGCGCATCGTGCTGGACGCGGTGCCGCAGTTTGCCATTCCGGCCAAGGTCTCGTTTGTGGCCAGCGCCGCGCAATTCACACCCAAGACCGTGGAAACTGCGAGCGAGCGCCAGAAGCTCATGTTTCGGGTGAAAGCGCGCATTGACCGTGCCCTGCTGCTCAAGCACATCGAGCACGTGAAAACAGGTCTGCCGGGCGTGGCCTGGGTGCGTCTCGATCCAAATGCGCCCTGGCCCGCTGAACTGAACGCAAAGGCGATCCCGTGACCGAACCAGGCTTGCTGCCCCCTGTGGTGAGCCTGCAGAACGTGGGCTTGCGCTTCGGGCCCACCCGGGCCTTGCGCGATGTGTGCCTGGATCTGCCTGCGGGCGGCATGGTGGGCCTGATTGGGCCCGATGGCGTGGGCAAATCCAGTCTGCTGTCTTTGATCGCCGGCGCACGCGCCGTGCAGCAAGGGTGCGTGCTGGTGCTGGGAGGCGATATGGCCGATCCGGCGCACCGTGCCCAGGCTTGCCCGCGCATTGCCTATATGCCGCAAGGCCTGGGCAAGAACCTGTATGCCACCTTGTCGGTGGAAGAAAACCTGCAGTTCTTCGCGCGCCTGTTCGGGCATGACGAGGGCGAGCGGCGCCGGCGCATTGATCGGCTGACCCGCAGCACGGGCTTGCACGCCTTTCTGGACCGTCCGGCTGGCAAGCTGTCTGGCGGCATGAAGCAGAAGCTGGGCCTGTGCTGTGCACTGATCCACGATCCCGACTTGTTGATTCTCGACGAGCCCACCACCGGTGTGGACCCGCTGGCGCGTGCGCAGTTCTGGGCTTTGATCGATGGCATTCGGCGCAGTCGGCCGGGCATGAGCGTGCTGGTGGCCACGGCCTACATGGACGAGGCCCGGCGTTTTGACTGGCTGGTCGCGATGGACGAGGGCCAGGTGCTGGCGACAGGCACGCCCCAAGCCTTGATGGACCGTGCAGGCGTGGCCACGCTGGAGGCCGCGTTCATTGCGCTGTTGCCTGAGGCCAAGCGGCGTGGTCACCAGCCGGTGGTGATTCCGCCTTTGCTCAACCAGGGTCTGCAGGATCTGGCCATCGAGGCGCAAGACCTCACCATGCGCTTTGGCGACTGTGTGGCGGTCGACCACGTCAGCTTCCGCATTCGGCGGGGGGAAATCTTCGGCTTTCTGGGGTCGAACGGCTGCGGCAAGTCCACCACCATGAAGATGCTGACCGGACTCTTGCCGGCCACCCATGGGCAGGCCCAGTTGTTCGGTCAGAAAGTGGACCCGCATGACCTGGCCACCCGCCGCCGGGTGGGCTATATGTCGCAATCGTTTTCCTTGTATGGCGAGCTGACGGTGCGACAGAACCTGGTGCTGCACGCCCGCTTGTTTCATGTGCCTGAGGCCATGCTGGCCGAGCGCGTGGGCGAAATGGTGCGACGCTTCGATTTGCACGACGTACTCGATGCCTTGCCCGAGAAGCTGCCTCTGGGCATTCGCCAGCGGCTGTCGCTGGCGGTGGCCATGGTGCACAAGCCCGAGTTGTTGATTCTGGATGAACCGACCTCGGGCGTGGACCCCATTGCACGCGACAACTTCTGGCGCCTGATGATCGAGTTGGCGCGCCAGGACAGCGTGACGATCTTCATCTCGACCCATTTCATGAATGAGGCCGAGCGCTGTGATCGCATTTCGCTGATGCATGCCGGTCGTGTGCTCGACAGTGATACGCCAGCTGCCCTGGTGGCGCGCCGCGGCGCGGTCAACCTGGAGCAGGCTTTCATGGACTACCTGCGGGAAGCCGATGGCGCCAGAGAGGCGGCAGTCGAGCCTGAGCCTGTCGACGCCCCAGTGTCGCCTGAGATGAGTTCAGCCGACGCCAGGCGCAGCATTCTCCATCGTGTCAGACAAAGTCTGCGCCGCATTTACAGCTATGCCTGGCGCGAGGCGCTCGAGCTGAAACGCGATCCGGTTCGCGGGGCGCTGGCCATGCTGGGGTCCTTGCTGCTCATGTTCGTGATGGGCTATGGCATCAGCATGGATGTGGAGAACCTGCGCTACGCCGTGCTCGATCGGGATCAGACCCCACTGAGCGAAAACTACGCGCTTAACTTGTCGGGCTCTCGCTACTTCGTGCAGCAGCCCCCCATTGCCGACTATGCCGAGATGGACCGGCGCATGCGCAGTGGCGAGTTGTCGCTGGCCATCGAGATTCCGCCGGGCTTTGCTCGGGCAGCCGAGCGCGGACAAACGGTGGAAGTGGGTGCCTGGGTCGATGGGGCCATGCCCCAGCGCGCCGAAACGGTCAGCGGGTTTGTGCAAGGCATGCATCAGCAATGGGTGATGCAGCAGGTGCAGGCGCGCACCGGTGTCAAGCTGGCAGGGCTGAGCACGGTTGAAACCCGCTACCGCTACAACCCCGATGTGAAGAGCCTGCCGGCCATGGTGCCGGCGGTCATTCCGCTGTTGTTGCTGATGCTGCCGGCCATGTTGACGGCCCTGGCCGTGGTGCGCGAGAAAGAGTTGGGCTCGATCATCAATTTCTACGTCACCCCCACCACGCGCACCGAATTCCTGTTGGGCAAGCAACTGCCTTACGTGGTGCTGGCTTTGCTGAATTTCGGCTTGATGGCGGTGGCGGCTGTCACGGTATTTGGCGTGCCGATCAAAGGCAGCTTGGCGGCTCTGCTGGTGGCCAGCTTCCTGTTCAGCGTGTGCTCAACCGGCATGGGCTTGCTGGCCTCGGCGTTGACGCGCAGTCAGATCGCGGCCATGTTCTTCACCATGCTGGGCACCATCATTCCGGCGGTGCAGTTTGCCGGCCTCATCAATCCGGTGTCGTCACTCGAAGGGGCTGGGCGCTGGGTTGGCGAGGTCTACCCGGCCACCTACATGTTTGCCATCAGCCGGGGGGTGTTCAGCAAGGCCCTTGATTTTGCTGATGTGCAGGCCGCCCTGTGGCCTTTGCTGGTGGCCATTCCGCTCATTCTGGGTGGGGCCATCGCCCTGCTGCGAAAGCAGGAGCGTTGAGATGATGCGCCATCTGGTCAATGTCTACCGTCTCGGCGTCAAGGAGTTGTGGAGCCTGTGGCGCGACCCGATGATGCTGGTGCTCATCGTCTACACCTTCACCGTGGCCATCTATGTGGCGGGGACCGCCATGCCCGAAACCTTGAATCGGGCGCCCATTGCCGTGGTGGACGAAGACGATTCGGCGCTGTCGGCACGCATCGTGTCGGCGTTCTACCCCCCGCAGTTCACGCCGCCGCAACGCATCACCCAGGCCGAGGTGGACCCGGCCTTGGACGCCGGACGCTACACCTTCGTGCTGGTCATTCCCCCCGGTTTTCAGCGCGAGGTGCTGGCGGGCTCGCAGCCGCAGGTGCAGCTCAACATCGATGCCACCCGCATGAGCCAGGCCTTTGCCGGCAACGGTGCCATTCAGCAAATCGTGCTGGGCGAGGTCAATGAATTCGTGCAGCGCTATCGGGCTGACAGCCATTTGCCGATCGAGATGGCCGTGCGCATGCGCTTCAACCCGGCACTGGAGCCCTCGTGGTTCGGCTCGTTGATGGAGGTGGTCAACAACATCACCATGCTGTCCATCATCCTCACCGGGGCGGCGCTCATTCGCGAGCGCGAACATGGCACGGTCGAGCACTTGCTGGTCATGCCGGTCACCCCCACCGAAATCATGCTGGCCAAGGTCTGGTCCATGGCGGGCGTGGTCTTGCTGGCGGCCAGCGTGTCGTTGACGCTGGTCATCCAGGGGGCCTTGCGGGTGCCGATTGAAGGCTCCATTGCGCTGTTTCTGGTGGGCACCACCTTGCACCTGTTTGCCACCACGGCCATGGGCATTTTCATGGCCACCGTGGCGCGCAGCATGCCGCAGTTCGGTCTGCTGCTGATGCTGACCATGATGCCGCTGGAAATGCTCTCAGGCGGCATGACACCGCGCGAGAGCATGCCCGTCGGCGTGCGCACCTTGATGTCGTTGGCACCCACCACACATTTCACCGAACTCAGTCAGGCTATCCTCTACCGTGGGGCCGGGCTGGAGGTGGTGTGGAGCTCGTTCGTGGCGCTGTTTCTGATTGGCGCGGTGTTGTTCGCCCTGTCATTGGCGCGGTTTCGCAAGGCGATTGCGCAAATGGCATGAGCTTGGATTAGGGGCTTGCCCGTCGGGGGGAACTGCAGGACACTGCCCCGAGACTCTGACCGGAGGGGCCTATGCAAACCGGGCGTGCCCGCAGTTGTCTCTTCAACGCGCAGGAGTTGCAGCAGGTGCTGCGTGCCATGGCGGCCGATCTGGCCCCCTGGGTGCGCAGTTGTGGCTCCATCTTGCTGATCGGCGTGCTGCGGCGAGGGGCCCCCTTGGCCGATGCTTTGGGTGAACGACTGGTCAGCGAGCAGGGGTGCGCGCCGCCGTTGCGGGTCGATCTGCGTGTCAAGCGCTATGCCGATGACCTGACCTTGCTCTACCCCGACACGCATCTGGAAGAGGATCCGCGTCAGGCCGAGAAGGATCTGGCCGGGCGCCATGTGCTCGTGGTGGACGACGTGCTCTACAGCGGTCATTCGATCTTGAAGGTGGTCGAGCACCTCGCGCGCAAACGGCCCGCCAGCATTCGGGTGGCCACGTTGGTGGATCGGTGCATCACGCGCTTGCCCATTCGTGCCGATGTGGTGGGGGTGCGGCTGCAGATTGCCGATGGCGGCATTGTGGAGTGCCATGTGCCGCCATATGAGCCCGAATTTCAAATCGTCTGGGTGCCACCGGGAGCGGCCTCATGAGCTGGCTGGAGCCAGATCGGCTCTTTCGCGACCGAGACGATGCGGCCCGGCAACTCGCGGCACGCTTGCAATCCTATCGGGGGCAACACCCGCTGGTGCTGGCCATTCCACGCGGGGCCGTGCCCATGGGGCGCATCGTGGCCGAAGCCCTGCAGGGGGATCTGGATGTGGTGCTGGTGCGCAAGCTGTGCGCGCCGGCCCAGCCCGAACTGGCCGTGGGCGCGGTCGATGAGCAGGGGGGGACTTATGTGTCGCCCTATGCCGAAACCTATGGGGCCGATGCCGCCTACCTGGTGCAGGAAAAGCGGCGGCAAATGCACACCATGGCGCAACGCCGGGCACGCTACAACGCCGTGCGCCCGCCGGTGGATCCGGCCGGGCGCGTCGTCATCGTGGTCGACGATGGCCTGGCCACTGGGGCCACCATGTTGGCGGCCTTGCATGGGTTGCGTGCCCGTCGGCCCGCGCGGCTGATCTGTGCGGTGCCGGTGGCCTCACCCGAGGCGCTGGAGGCGGTGCGCCCCCTGGCTGATGAGGTGGTGTGCCTGCTGGCGCCAACGGGCTTCGACGCCGTGGGGCAGTTCTATCGGGCCTTCCCCCAAGTCGAAGACGACGAGGTGCTGACCTTGCTCACGCCTTGATCAGGGCTTGGCGGCGGGGGCGCTGCCGTGCGCCTGCAGCAAGAAGGCCTTGATTTCGGCGCCCACGGCAATGTAGAGGGCGCCACCCAATACGACGGCGGCAATCATCACATACAGACCCCAGGGCGTTTTCTTCTCGGCATAGGGGTCGGTCAGCGCGCGATCGGCGCCTTCGGGCAGCTTGGCGGTCTGCGTGAGGGCCGTGCCGAAGGGAATGTTGATGCGCGCGCGGGTGTTCACCGCCCAGCCATTCGCATCCAGGATGGGGCCCAGATTGCGGTTGCGCAGTTTGAAGAAGGCCAGAGCCATGGCGGGCCCCGAAATCAACAGCATCAGCCCGATCAAGGCCAGAGGCATTTGCCAGGCCTTCAGGCCCAGGAAGCCGGTGACGACTGCCGCCAGTGCCGTACCAATGGCGCCAATGGCCAGGCCCACAGCGGCAAAAATGCCGGCGAATTTGCCTGCGTCAAAAGGGGCTGGGGGTTGGGGCGGCGGATTGGCTCCGCCGGCTGCCGGTGGGGTCTGGGCGGTGGCCGCCTTCTCGCCGGCCTTGGTCACGGCCTGCAGGGCCAAGTCATCCGATGCCTTCGCCTTGGCCGCAGCGAGCTTTTGCGCCTGTTCGGCAATCAAGCGGGTCAGTTTTTTGTACGGGGTCCAGAACGCCTGGCGAATGCTGATGGGGTGGTCGATGATCTTGGTGATGGTGGCGTCCCAGTCGCGCCCCATGCGGTCGTAGAACACGCCGTTTCGGCCCACCATGAGCTGGTCGGAGTCGCCTGCGGTGAAGGCCGCGGCAATGGTCATTTTTTCGCCAGGGCGCGTGCATTCGCAATAGGCCAGATACACGCCCGACAAGGCAGCCAGCGCCGCATGACGACCGGCATCCAGCACCTTCACGCACAGGTCGCAGCTGCGCCCATCAAGGTACAGCGTGCCGGCCTGGAAGCTGGACTTGTCGCGGCGGGTGTAGAAGTCAGTGAAGGAGACAAAGTTGTTGGCCAATTTGGCCAAGTCCCGCACATAGCGAACCAGGCGTTCCACGTCACCAATCAGGGCGGCCTCGGTGGCCGCGGCTTCGTCTTGGGTGACCAGTTTGGTCAAGCGAGCGCGCAAGTCGCCCTGCACCAAGGGGGGCAGCGTTTCGGCCGGCAGTTGGTCCAGTGGCGTGACGGGTTGCGCCGCCAGCCAGGCTTGGTATACGGCAAAACGCTGCTTCAGCGATTGCCACTCGGGCTCGGTCAGTTGCTGACGCTCGCCCAGCATGGGCTGCACCACCAGCTCATTGAGCGCGCTCATCGCTGCAGCCCAGCCGGGGTTCACCCCTTCGCTGAGCGGCAGGACGCCGCCTTGGCGCACATAGGCCAGGGGCAGGGCGGCAATGTGTCCGTCGGCGCTGTCGTTGAGCAGATGGGCCCCAATGGCGCGCAGATCGGCTTCGTCGCCATTGAGCAGACTGGCCGCACGAGGGTCGAACGTGGCCAGGCGGCAGCGCATGAAGAAATCATCGACCTTGTCGCGCACGGCGCTCAGCGCGGCAAAGGCCGCGCCGGTCTGCTCTCCCAGGGGCAGGCAGTCGGCTTGGGTCTCGGGGGTCTGACGCCAGGCACACAGGGCGCTGCCTTCGTCAAAGAAGCGGTCGATTGTGGCGAGGTCAACGCCGATGTCCCCGCTGCGGTCGGCTTGACCTCCTAGCGTGTTGATGATGGTGCTCAGCGCTTCCTGAATGGCCGGGTCGTGGCCGTTGGGGGTGATGATGCCGTCGCCATTGAATGCCATGCCGGCAAAGATGCGGGCGTTGTCGGCGCAGTCTTCCACGCTGATCGAGGTGGCATCGGCCTTACCCAGGCTGACGAGAATCTGCCGTGCGGCATTGAGCAGCAGGCGCCCGGCCTCGTGGCTGTCATCGATGGCAGACAAAGGCAAAGAGCCAGATGCCACCAGCGTGTCAGGCGACTTCAATCGCGCCTTGGCCCAGTCGATGGCGGCGATCAACTCCGGCGCCCGCACGTGTCCATCGGCATCGCTGTCAACCAGGGCCAGCGTCTGGCTGTCGAGCTCCAACCCTTGCGTGGGGCAAGACAAAGCCACCCAGAGCTTCTGGTCGAGTTGCGCCAGATTGGCCAGGTCGGCGCCGGTGTCCAGGCGAACTTGGTCAAAGCCGCCGGCACGGAAAAAACGCCAACGGTGGAGGCTCGAATTCATGGGGTCTGCTTTCAGTCAGGGTGAACGGGTTCACGCCGGGCGGCGCCAATCTTCGATGATGCCACTTCTGAGGGGCCGAATCATTACAATGGCGCCCGGTGCCGACGGACTGGGTGTTTGTCGGCCTTTGTGTTTTTCCAGTGCATCTGGGGGTTCTGTTGGAGTACCAGGCCAAGTGAGCAGTCTCAGCCGTTCCAGATTGGTACGCCTGCTCAGTGATCTGGCCTGTGTTGAAGGCGAAGATTCGAGGCAGGACGTGGCCGAGCGACTCAGCCATTGGCTGGACGCGGTCAGTGCCGTTCGGCTCGACGGTGCGCTGCAGTCGATTCAGGCCTACGCCAGGCAAAAAGGGGTTGCGTCGATGGGCGCAGCCGGGCCCTTGCCGGTGGCCGAGCTGGAGCAGGCCCTGCAGCGCATGCGCCTGGGCCTGATGCAGGGCTTCGGTTCAGCCGCCTTGAATCTGGCGGCCTTGCCTCATGAGGGCGAGCCCGACTACGGGCCCTACTACCAGCGCTACCTGGAGTTGCAGCGCCAGATGGAGTCGAAAGTGGCGGCGTTGCGGGCGCAGCTTCGGCAAGCCTTGTCGAGGGGCTCGGTGGCTCAGCGGCAGTTGGCGGCGCTCGACGCCGTGATGGAGCAGATGCTGGGGCCGCGTCAGCAAAAGCTGTGGACCTCGGTGCCGGTGTATTTGGAAAGACGTTTCGAACAGTTGCGACAGACGCGCCATGCAGATGGCGACGCAGGGGGCTCGCCGCAAGCGTGGCAAGTCACCTTTGGCCGGCAGTGGCAAGAGCTGCTGCAGGCCGAACTTCAGGCCCGGTTGGAGCCGGTGATGGGGTTGCTGGAAGCGGCGCGTCAGGAAGTCAGGATTCAGTGATGAACCGTGTGATCTGGAAGGGCGCTCTGGCGCTCGGTCTGCTGGTGGTGGCGTGGGTGGGCAGTGGCTTCGTGGGCACCAGCTGGCTGGCCTTGACCATGACTGTGGCCATTGGCGGCGTGTATCTGTTTGGCGCCATGGAGTTGCGCCGCTTCCGGTCGGCCACCGACACCTTGTCGAATGCCTTGGCCGACGTGACCGAGCCGCCGGCCGACCTGAGCCCCTGGTTGCAGAAGCTGCATCCCACGTTGCAGACGGCCGTGCGTTTGCGCATTGAAGGCGAGCGCGTGGCCTTGCCAGGTCCAGCGTTGACGCCCTATCTGGTGGGGTTGCTCGTCATGCTGGGCATGCTCGGCACGTTCCTGGGCATGGTGGTCACCTTCAAGGGGGCGGTGTTTGCGCTGGAAGGCTCGTCCGATCTGCAAGCCATTCGCGCGGCCCTGGCCGAGCCCATCAAGGGTCTGGGGCTGTCGTTTGGCACCTCGGTGGCGGGGGTGGCCACCTCGGCCATGCTGGGCCTGGTTTCGGCGATGAGCCGCCGCGACCGCATCGCTGTGGCGCGCCAGCTCGATGCCCACATTGCCACCGTGTTCAAAGGCTTCTCCCTGGCGCACCAACGGCAGGAAACCTTCAAGGCCCTGCAAGCCCATTCGCAGGCATTGCCTGCTGTGGTCGACAAGCTGCAGGCCATGATGGACGGACTGGAGCGCCGCAGCGAGCAGCTGGGAGCCCAACTGCAAAGCCAGCAAGAGCAATTCCACACGGGTGTGTCGCAGGCCTATGGCGAGCTGGCCCGCTCGGTGCAGCAATCCTTGCGCGACACCTTGGTGGCCACCGCCCGTGAGGCTGGGCAAAGCATTCAGCCTGCGCTGGAGTCGGCGCTGAGCCGCATTGAACAGGCTTCGCAGCAAACCCATCAGCGGGTGGTGGAAGTCGCGCAGAGCCAGTTGAGCGATCTGTCGAGCCAGTTCGCAGCCACGGCTTCCAACGTGTCGCAAGCTTGGAACCAAGCGGTGCAAACCCACACCGATGCCTCGGCACAGCAGCTCAGTCGCATGGACCGCGCCCTGCAGTCGTTCGCCGAGGTGTTCGAGCAGCGCTCGGCTGCCTTGTTGCTGTCCATTCAAGACAGCACCCAAGCGGCCCGCGAGGCCCAGTTGCTCAGCGACGGTCAGCGCCAGCAGGCCTGGACCCAAGCCCTGCAGGACCTGTCTGCTTCCTTGGTCGGAGAGTGGCAGCGTGTGGGTTCGGAAACCATGGCGCAGCAGCAGGTCTTGTGTCAGCAACTGGAAAGCACCGCTGGCCAGATCACCCAACAGGCCAGCGCGCATGTGGGGCAGACCCTGGGCGAGCTGAGTCGTGTCATGGATCAGTCGGAGTCGATGCTGCGCGCGCGCATGGAGGCCGAGTCGGCCTGGGTGCAGTCGCAAGGCGAGCGCATGGCCGAGTTGTCGGCCGTGTGGCGCACCGAATTGGCGGCCCTGCGTGACGAGGAAGCCGCGCGTGGTCAGGCTGCCGTCGCCCGTCTGGATGCTTTGCAAGAGGCCGTGGCCGGGCATCTGGCGCAACTGGGGGCCTCGCTGGAAGCGCCCATGAACCGCTTGCTGCAGACCGCATCGGAGGTGCCGCAGGCCGCTGCCCAGGTCATTGCCCAGTTGCGTCAGGAAATGAGCAGTCTGACCGAGCGCGACAACCTTGCCTTGGAAGAGCGCAGCGCCATGATGGCCCAGATGAACGCTTTGCTCGATACCTTGAACCATGCCGCGGCTCAGCAGCAGACGATGATCGAATCGATGGTGTCGTCCGCTGCGGCGGCGCTCGACAAGGTGGGGGCACAGTTGTCCGAGTCTCTGGCTTCTCAGGTCGGTCAGGTGGCAGGGGTGGCCGCACAGCAGCAAGCGGTGGTGGAGTCGATGGCTTCGTCGACGGCAGCCGCGCTGGACAAGGCCAGTGCGCAATTGTCCGAGTCGATGGCAGCGCAAGCGACCAAGGTGGCGGATGTGGCTGCGCAGCAGCAAGCCATGATTGAATCGATGGTGACTTCTGCTGTGGCGGTGCTCGACAAGGCCGGCACGCAGCTGGCCGAGTCTTTGGAGGAGCAAGCAGGGAAGGTTGTCGATGTGGCTGCCAACGTCAACGCCAGTGCCATCGAGTTGTCGAGCCTCAGCGAAGCGTTTGCGCATGGTGTGAATCGATTCAGTGAGACCAACGAGAAGTTGATCGACAGCCTCCAGCGCATTGAAGGCAGCTTGCAGCAGTCAATGACGCGCAGTGACGAGCAACTGGCCTACTACGTGGCACAGGCGCGCGAGGTGATTGACCTCAGCATCAGCTCACAACAGGGCATTGTGGAAGACCTGCGCCGTTTGCATGCACGTGAAGCGCAAGCCGGTGGAGGCGCAGCATGATGGCGCTGGACGATCGCGACGATGCGATCGAGGAAACTGCGCCGGTCTGGGCCGTGTTTGGCGACCTCATGGCCGGGTTGCTGGGCGCTTTCGTGCTGATTCTGGTGGGCGTGCTGATCGTGCAGATGGACCTGGTGGCCCATCTGAATGCCGAGATCGAAAAACGTCAGGCTGAAGAGCAGCGGCGCATGGCGCTGGAAAAGGCGCTGGCCATCCCTTTGCAGTCGGGCCGGGTCACCTTGAACAATGGCCGCATTGGCATCAGTGGCAGTGTGCTGTTTGCCGTCAGTTCTGATGAATTGCGCCCCGATGGCCGCCAGTTGCTCAAGAGCCTGGTGCAGCCCCTGAAGGTCTACCTCGGCGAGCGCAATGAGATGCTGATGGTCAGCGGCTTCACCGACGACAAGCGCATGCGTGAAGGCAAGAATCAGCGCTTCGCTGACAACCTGGAACTGTCGGCTCAGCGGGCCTTGACCGTGACGCGCGCCTTGATCGAAGAGGGCATGCCGCCCTCGCAGGTTTTTGCTGCCGCCTTTGGCTCGCAGCAGCCGGTGGCGTCGAATGCCGATGAAAAGGGCCGGGCGCTCAACCGCCGCGTGGAGATGGCGCCCGTGCCGCGCACCGCGGATGTGAAGCCTGACACGCGAGAGCAGGTTTCGGCCGTGCCCGCTGGGTCGGCTGTGGCGCCTGTCGGCGCGCCTTGATCGATTTGCCATGAGTGAAGGCATGAGCGAATCGGACAGCCTCGGCGCGACCTTGCTTGCACGTTGGCAGGCGTGCCTGGCCCAGCAGCCCGCCGGGCTGGCTGACACGGTGCGGGGCAAACACGTCGAACTGATGCTGGCTCGCATGGACGGCCAGCCTATTGGCGTGCAGCAGGCCTTGGCTGCCAGAATCAACAAGGCGCTGGATGTGTTGGAGCAGGGCGCGGTCAGCGGGCAACCCAGTTCATTCCCACGCAACCCGAGCTCGGTCGTTGCATGCAAGCCCAGCCCCTTGGCCGAGTTGCCCGCCTACATTGAAAGCCGCTCACAACAGCCGGCTTCACAAGACCCCTTCGAGTCTGAAACCGTGTCTTCGGAAATGAAGAGCGTGCGTCGGTTCAGCGAAGTCTGGTCGCGCATTGCGGCGGAAACCCAGGTCAAGCAGGCCGTGGGCCGAGGGCCGGAGAATGCCGGGCCGTTGAACTCGCACATGCTCATGCTGCGATCGCTCACGCTGATGAAGCAGTTGTCTACCGACTACTTGCGCCGCTTCCTGTCGGAAATGGACACGCTGCTGTGGTTGGAACAACTGAACCAGAAGCACGCGCTGCCAGACCGCAAAGCCACTCGCACCACACGCTCGCGCAAGTGACCTGGGCGTGGCCTGTCTTCAAGCCTCAGGTCGCTGATAAACCAGGACTTTCAAAGCGCGCTCGATCGAGGCATCGGCAAAGCTGGGCGGGTTGGGCAGACGTTGTGTGAACACCAGTTCGGGCGCTTCGGCTTGCACCACATCTTGCAGAAATGGCATGCCCAATTTAGGTGAGTTCAGGCAGATCAGCGCATGGCCGCCTGGGGCCAGCAGTTCCGGCAGGCGGCGCACCAGCCGAGCGTAGTCTTTGGTGGCCACAAAGCTGCCCTTCTGGTAGCTGGGCGGATCCAGAATGATCAAGCCATAAGGCCCTTGCCGCGTGATCTTGCCCCACGAATTGAAGATGTCGTGGGCCAGAAATTGGGCGCCTTGTTTCAGGCCATTGAGCTGATGGTTTTGTCGCCCAATGGCCAAAGCACCACCGCTCATGTCCACATTGATGACCTCGCTCGCGCCCGCCTGCAAGGCCACCACCGAAAACGCACAGGTGTAGGCAAACAGGTTCAAAACGCGCACCCCAGCATGGGCCGAAGCATATTCCCGCACCCATCGGCGGCCCTCGGCCATGTCCAGAAACAGGCCGTGGTTGTAGCCCTTGAGCAAGTGCACGCGGTACAGGCTGCGCTCTTCGTTCACCACATGCGGTTCGGGCACCGCACCGGCCATCACCTCGGTATGGGCGTGGACTTCTTGCCGGGTCTGAAACACCCAGTTGAAGGGCTGGCCGGGTGCCAAGGTTTCCCAGCGCGCCCGCAAGGCCTGGCCAATGCGGTGAACTTCTTCAGGCGTAACGGGGAGGTAGCTGGTCAGAACCCAGACCGGCGGGTAGGCATCCAGTGTCCAGTGCTCGCAGCCAGGGTAAAGCTCGCCGCGGCCATGGAAGACACGGCATGCGCCCGAAGGCAAGGGCATCGATTCAATCGCATCAAGCAAGGCTTGCATGACAAGGACACTTATTCTTTAGACTGGAAGGTGACAACGCAAACAGGAGCCCAGCTTGAAACACGCCGCTTTCTTCCTCATCTGCTTGACCACGGGTGTTGCCGTCTCGGGGTGCTCGACGGAACAACTGTACGCCGCAGGACGCAATGCCCAGCGTGCCGAATGCATGCGTCAGCCAGATAGCCTTCAGCGCGAGCAATGCCTCAAGGATGCAGGCATGTCGCATGACGCCTACCAGCGTGAAAAGGGCGCTGCTGGTAATTAAGCCGCCCAAGCAGGGCTGCAGCGGGGTGTCAGCCACGCGCCGCGGTCACGATCACTTCGATCTTCCAGTCGGGGTTGACCAACGGCGCCTGAAACGTGGCGCGGGGTGGCGCCGTCACGCCCGCAAACCAGGCCTCCCACACCGTGTTCATGGCAGGCACGTCGTGAATGTCTTTCACAATGACCTGAGCCATCAGGATGCGACCGCGATCGCTGCCGGCCTCCTTGAGCAAGGCCTCGATCTGATCGAGCACCTGCTGTGTCTGGCCCGCCATGTCGGCCGAGGCATCGGTAGGCACTTGGCCGGCCAGGTACACCACAGGGCCGTAGATGGCGGCGTCGGAATAGCGCGGGGTGGGGTTCAGGTAGCGAACGGCGGAGTCAGACATAGTCAGAAAGCGGTAACAAGCCCAAAGGGGGCGGGCTGCTGATTATGGTGGGCGATGCTGGCCAGCCGCAGCGATTGTGATTACGATCAAACCTCACCATACCAATCAGTGGGGTGCAACATGGACTTTGCGGGAAAAGGTCAACCGCTGAATGAAGCCAGTTTGCAGTCGGCTTTGCGTACTTTGGGCATGGATGGCGTGGCCGACCTGCCTGTTTTGTGGTCGGTGCTGACGGTGGAAAGCCGAGGCTTCGGGTTCTTGCCTGACCGACGCCCCAAGCTCCTGTTCGAGCGCCACGTGTTTTACAAGGAATCTGGCGGGCGGTTCGCCTCCAGCGCCCCTGACCTGTGTGCCAAAACGGGAGGGGGCTATGTCGGCGGTGCGGCCGAGTATGACCGTCTGGCCAGGGCCTTGGTGCTGTGCCGTGCCGCAGGGTTGGGCGACGAGCCGGCACTGCGCAGCGCCAGTTGGGGCTTGGGTCAGGTCATGGGGTTCAATGCCGTGGCTGCTGGCTTTGCCTCCGCGCAAGACATGGTCAAGCAGATGTGTCAGTCTGAGCATGCACAGCTGGCGGGCATGGTGGGTTTCATGCGCAGCCAGGGTTTGGACGCGAAATTGCGTGCGCGCAACTGGGCCGCCTTTGCGCGAGGCTACAACGGTGCGAGCTACTGGAAGAACCAGTACGACGTGAAGCTCAAAGCGGCCTACGACAAGTTTGCTTCAGGCATCAGTCGCGACCTGCGTGCCCGAGCGGCACAAGGGGCCTTGCAGTATCTGGGCTATCAGCCGGGGGAGCCTGATGGGGTGGTGGGACAGAATACCCGCAAGGCCCTTGTGGCATTCCGCCGCGATGCCAATATGGGGGCCAGTGGTGAGCTCGATGACGCGGTGTTTGATGCCCTGATGAAAAGGGCAGATTTGATTTGATCTGCCGAGGCGTCGACATGAGCTGACATGGGTTTTCCCGCGAATCGATCCAGAGACAGTCATGGCACTTGTCCTGGAGTCGAAGCGCTTCATACAATCAAGTCGTGCTTCCAATAAGCAAGGTTTTGAGTTGGCATCCCGCATGCCACACAAGAATGGCCGGGGGGTGGCTTGAGCATGACGACGCAGTTCAATGACGCTGACCTTGACTATCGCGCCATCGTCGAAGGCTTGCCAGGGCTTTTCCTGATACTGGATGACCAGCTCAAAATCGTCGGTGTCAGCCATGCCTATACCCAAGGCACCATGACTCGGCGGGAAGATCTGCTGGGCAAGACCATGTTCGAGGTGTTTCCTGATAACCCAGGAGACCCGCACGCCGATGGGGTCCGCAACCTCCATGCCTCGCTTCAGCGCGTTCTGAAGTCGGGGCAGGCCGACACCATGTCCGTTCAGCGGTACGACATTCGCAGGCCAGAGCATGAAGGCGGTGGGTTTGAGGAGCGGTATTGGTCACCGATCAACTCACCTGTCCTGGATGGTGCTGGGCGTGTTCGTTACGTCATCCACAAGGCAGAAGACGTCACCGAATTCATTCGCGTCAAGCTGGCAGGCCAGGAGCAACGTCGCTTCCATGAGGGCTTGAGCGAGCGTGCAGCCGAGATGGAGGCAGAGATTTTTGAGCGCACCCGTGAAGTGGCCGCGGCCAGCGCCAAGCTCAAGACCTCCAATCGGGCGCTGGAAGATGCCAAATTGGCTGCAGAGGCCGCCAACTTGGCCAAGAGTGCGTTTCTGGCCACCATGAGCCACGAAATCCGCACCCCCATGAACGGTGTGTTGGGCATGGCCAGCCTGCTGCGTCGTACGCCACTCGATGGCCGGCAACAAGACTACCTGGACAAAATTCAGACCTCCGGCGAGCACCTCTTGGCCATCATTGACGACATCCTCGACTTCTCAAAAATCGAAGCGGGAAAAGTGCAATTGGCCGATCATGATTTCCTGCTGTCAGACCTCGTCACCGACGCCTGGACCCTGATGGGGGAGCGTGCCAACGCCAAAGGCCTTGAGCAGAAGACTCTGTGCGCTCATCCTGGGCTCGCGCTCAGAGGTGACAAGACACGAATCGAACAGGCCTTGGTCAACTTCCTTGGAAACGCGGTCAAGTTCACAGAGAAAGGGAGCGTGACCCTCAGTTGTCACATCGAGGAAGAAACCGATGCCGGGTACTTGATGCGCTTCGAGGTGGCCGATACCGGGATCGGAATGACCCAGGAGCAACAGGAGCGGGTCTTCGATGCCTTTGAGCAGGCAGACAGCACCACCAGTCGCAAGTACCAGGGCACAGGCCTTGGTTTGGCGATCACCAGAAGGATTGCTCAGTTGATGGAGGGGGAAACCGGTGTCAGGAGTTCGCCTGGGGCGGGGAGTACGTTCTGGTTCACCTGTCGACTGGGCAAGGGTCATATAGCCCAGCCCGTACCCGATCCGATTGCCGAAGCTGCTGAAGTGGTTCTTGCACGCGATTTCAGGGGGAGACGGATTCTGGTGGCGGATGACGAGCCCATCAACCGTGAAATCATGGTTTGCTTGCTCGAAGATGTGGGGCTCGAAGTGGACATGGCCACAAACGGGAAGGATGTTCTGCAGAAAGTCGAGCAGTCACCGTACGACATCGTGCTGATGGACATGCAGATGCCAGAGTTGGACGGTCTGGGCGCGACCCAGGCGCTTCGAGCCCTGCCAGGGCAGGATCGACTGATCATCATGGCTTTGACTGCCAATGCTTTCGACGATGACCGGGCCCGGTGTCTGGCTGCAGGCATGGACGACTTCATCGCCAAGCCCTTCCACCCACCCGTCCTGTTCGAAAAGCTGTTGCGGGCGCTCAGGCGATGAGGTCTTGATCGCCCTGACAAGGGGCCAGCGGTCATGAAGGCTCATGCAATCGACGGGTGTTTTTCTGTAGGGCCCTGGGTCAGCAGCAGCAAGATGTCTGCATACCAGGCGCAATTGAGGCCGAGCGCTTCGTCGAGTTGGAGATTTCGATTTCCCACATCAAACGTGGATGAGTGGATGCCCAGCAAGCGCCAGGGCAATGACTCATCGGCCTCCAGGTCGCGAACCACAACCGGTGCGCCGCTGCACCCACGATGCGTCCTGGCATCCGTCAGGAAGAGCCCCTGGCCTTGAAATCGCATGCCGAAAGACGACGCCACGATGGCGTGACGAACCACTGGCAGGTGATGGAGATGATCGTGAAACCCCAGCGGGAAGCCGACAATCAGCAAGGTTTCCCCAACGTTGACCTGGTCAAACGATGTCACCAGATTACTGGTTGTGAAGGGGCGTAGCGCCACGTTCTTGGGCAGCGCCTGTCGATCCAGACGGATGGCGGCCACGTCAATGCTGCCGCCGCTGTCTCGGCCATCAATCCACACGCTCTTGCCGTCTTGATAGAGCAGCACCGATAGCCTTTCTGATCTCGAAAGGTTGGCTTCGTCGACGTGCAATTCGATTTCAATGCGACTGGGGTGGTGCCCGCTGGGTTCATCCAGCAGCACATGTCGGCTGGTGATGAAGAACAGCGCCTGGTTTCTTTCAAAGAAAAAGCCGCTGGCAGAGGTCAGGGGCTTGTTGCCATCGAATGTCGACACGGCTGCAGTCGTCAGAAAAAGCGGGTCAATCATTGGAAGGCCTCGGGGCGGTTAAGGTGCGTGCCGCACGGCTGAATGATGCCGCGATTCAGACTGGGCGTCCTATACTCGAACGGCTTCGCATTTTGCGAAGTTGGAAAGGGGTGGCGTCATGGCGGACAGCCCAAAACGACCCTGGTGGATCGATCCCCACTTGCCTGGTATCGATTTCCTGCCCACCCTTGATCAGGGTTTGAGCTCCGAGGAAGCAAGGATTCGGCTGGCTCACTTTGGTCCCAATCTGCTTCTTCCGCAAGACGAGAAGTCCCTGCTCAGACAGTATCTGGAGAGATTCAAGAACCCTTTGGTGTTGATTCTCCTGGGTGCCAGCCTGGTGTCTGCCATGACCGAGCAGGTCACCAATTTCCTCATGATAGGTGCGATCGTTCTGCTCAGTGTAACGCTCGATTTCTTTCAGGAGCACAAAGCCAACGCCGCGGCGGCGAAGCTCAGGCAATCGGTTTCCTTGCGGGCCAGCGGCATCCGCGATGGCAAGTCCAAAGACATCGCCGTGTCGAGCCTGGTTCCCGGGGATCTGATTTCAGTATCCGCAGGCGATCTCATTCCGGCTGACGGGGTGGTGCTCGAGGCGCATGACTTTTTCGTCAAGCAGGCGCTGTTGACTGGTGAACCGTATCCGGTTGAGAAACGCCCAGGCGTGCTGACTGATCTGGCCACCGATATTCAAGACGCGACCAACGCTGTCTTCATGGGGACTTCCGTCATCAGTGGCAAGGCGATGGTAAGGGTCATTCAAACCGGAATGACCACGGAAATGGGGCGAATCGCCGAAAGCCTGTCCCGTCAAGTGGCCCCAAGCTCCTTCGAAGTTGGGGTGAGGCAATTCGGCCTGCTGATCATGCGCCTGACCATGGTCATGGTGCTGTTTGTGCTGTTCGTCAACGCATGGTTTCACAAGCCGTGGCTCGATTCATTTCTGTTCGCGGTGGCACTGGCCGTGGGCTTGACGCCTGAGTTGCTGCCCATGGTCATCTCGGTCACTTTGGCGCGAGGGGCCATGCGAATGGCCAGCAAGCACATGATCGTCAAACGATTGGCGGCCATTCAGGATCTGGGGTCCATGGATGTCTTGTGCACCGACAAAACAGGCACCTTGACTGAGGCCAAGATCGTCATGGAGCGGCACGTAGACCCGCAGGGACAGTCAAGCGAACGGGTTCTGGAACTGGCCTATTTGAACAGCTTCTTCGAAAGCGGGCTGAAGAACCCGATTGACGAGGCGATCCTGGCGCATGCGCACCTGGATGTCAGCGGGTGGACCAAGGTCGACGAAGTGCCCTTCGACTTTGAGCGACGTTGCGTGTCGGTGCTGATCGACAACGGTCGCGAGCGTTGGCTGCTGGTCAAGGGGGCGGCAGATGAGATCCTTCGTCTGTGCACCCATTACGAAGTGTCCGAATTGCCTTCGCCCAGAGCCATGGATGCCCATGCTTTGACTGCGGCGCAGTTGCAGTTCCAGACACTGGAATCTCAGGGCTTGCGTGTGCTGGGCATTGCCTGGCGGCAGGTGCCTCTGGATCACCCGCATGCAGTCATCAGCGACGAAGTCGGTTTGGTCTTGGCCGGATTTGCGGCTTTTCTTGATCCGCCCAAGGTCAGTGCGGCACCTGCGCTCGACTCTCTTGAAAAAGCCGGGGTCTCCGTCAAGGTCGTGACCGGAGACAGCGAGCTCGTGACGCGACATGTCTGCACGCAGATGGGCATGGACGTGACGGGCTTGCTGACGGGAAAGGACATCGAACAGATGGACGACCATGCGCTGCGCGCCCGGGTTGACAGCGTCAATCTCTTTTGTCGTGTCAACCCGGCGCAGAAGAGCCGCGTGATACAGGCGCTCAGGGCCCGAGGGCATGTGGTGGGTTACCTGGGGGATGGGATCAACGATGCCCCATCCTTGCACGCGGCAGACGTGGGGCTTTCGGTGGACTCGGCCGTGGACGTGGCCAAGGAGGCCGCCGACATGATTTTGCTCAAGCGTGACCTGCAAGTCTTGCATGAGGGGGTGCTGGAAGGGCGGCGCACCTTTGGCAACATCATGAAGTACATCATGATGGGCGCCAGCTCCAACTTTGGCAACATGTTCAGCATGGCGGGGGCGGCGCTTTTCCTGCCGTTTCTGCCCATGTTGCCAACGCAGATTTTGCTCAACAACATTCTGTACGACGGCTCTGAACTCGCGATTCCCCTGGATCAGGTCGATGAGCAAGACCTGGCCGTCCCTCGTGTACTGGATGTGACCCTCATTCGTAACTTCATGCTGGTGCTGGGGGCCATCAGTTCAGTGTTCGACTTCCTCACCTTCTACGTCATGCTGGTGGTGTTGAAAGCCGACGAAAAACTGTTTCAGACAGGGTGGTTCGTGGAATCCCTGTGCACGCAGGTATTGGTCATTTTCGTGATCCGCACGCGGGGCAACCCGTTCAAGAGTCATCCCCATCCGTTGTTGATCGCCTGTGCCTTGGGGGTTGCCGCTTTGGGGGCGGGCTTGCCCTTTACGCCGCTGGGTGTGCACTTCGGTTTCGTGCGTCCTCCGATCATTTTTTATGCGATGTTGGGGGGCATGGTGCTGGCCTATCTTCTCGCTGCTCAAATGGCCAAGCAGGCGTTTTATCGCGGTACGACGAGCACACGCCGCCGCGCATTCAGGGGGCCCAGACAAAGTCAATGAAGCCTCGTTCTACAGAGGTGGCAGTCAAGCGAACACGGATGGTTTGCCCCACCTTCAGGTCAGGCTGTTCTCCTGTCAATCGCCCCTCGGCCGGCGGGGTCAAGATGCGAACCCAGGTGCTGGCTTCGCTGCAGCCGGTGACCAGGGCTTCAAAAAACTGACCGATTTTGGGATGTAGCAGCAGTGCCGCTTCTGACTTGCGCATCTGTCTTTCAACTCGGCGGGCTGCATCTTCTTGGTTGGTGCAATGACGTGCCAGTTCATGAAGTTCGGTGTGGGTATAGGGTGGCTCCGCGCCTGAGAGAGCCGCCTTGATAAGCCGTAAGGTGATCAGATCAGGAAAGCGACGGTTGGGTGCCGTGGAGTGCATATAGTCCTGGACAGCCAGGCCAAAGTGGCCGATGGGCGGCTCCAGTGGGTGCTCGATCGAATATTCTCCGGCCCCCATCAGCTTCACGATCACGAGGGACAGATCGGGGAAACGCAGGGGGTCCAACTGGTGTTGCTTCGCCAGAAACGTTGCCAGTGCTTTGCCATCCGGGTGGCGGGGCAGAGTCGATCCGTGCATCTTTGCCACCTCCACAATCCGAGGCCAATGCGCAGGAGATCGAACCACACGACGCAACGACACGCTGCCTTGATCGGTCAGGAATCGTGCCGTGCATGTGTTTGTGGCGATCATGAATTCCTCAATCAACTGGCGGGCACGGTTGTGTTGCTGCTGTCGGATGTCGGTAATTCTGTTGCCATCAAACTGAGCACGGGGCTGGAAAGATTCGAATTCCAGTGAGCCCTGGGCTCGACGCAGCACCCTCAACTTCTGAGCAAGCTCGTCCTGCATCTTCAATTGGGATGCCATGCCAGCGATCGCTTGGGCCGGGCTAGGCAAATCGGCCTTGCCTTCGATCCATGCGGAGACTGCGTAGTAGGCAAGTTGGATCTTGTTGCGAACTCGCGCTCGGTAGATCGATGACTCAAACAGGATGCCGTCATCGCTGAATGCCATCTCGATAATCAGCGCCAGTCGGTCCTCGTGAGGTGAAAGCGAGGTCAGGTCTGTGCAAAGCCGCTCGGGCAGCATCGAAAACACATGGGCAGATGTGTAGACGGAGGTGGTGTTATGCATGGCGTGCTGGTCAATGGGCGAACCTTTCTTGACCAACGCATCGACATCCGCAACCGCGACAAAGACTCTGAATTCCCTCCTGGAAAGGGGTTCGATGGCCGTCAGTTGATCGAGGTCTTTCGAGTCA
Organism: Aquabacterium sp.; assembly: GCF_036273115.1. Lineage (GTDB taxonomy): Bacteria > Pseudomonadota > Gammaproteobacteria > Burkholderiales > Burkholderiaceae_C > Aquabacterium. Next base: position 78,906 of record NZ_DASUIN010000023.1, on the reverse strand, counting down.
TCGTTGTCGATTGAGCACCAAGGCAGGGCGGTCAGGTCGCGAATCTGGGGGCTGTCCTCTTGTGCCGGGCCCTGAATCGCCTCTAACTGCTGTTGTGCCGCTTCCGGAAACTCCGGAGCCAGCCCCCTGCTGAACATGGCCAATGACGCAATGGTTGTCAGCGTGTCTCTGTGATTCGACAAGGCAAGCATGATCGACTCCAGAAGCCTGGAGTCTCATTCTGGGGGAGCGTGGAGCGTCTGTCATGTACCTATGGCTAGGTGTAGACAGACTGCATGAATGGTGCTGAAGTCGCTCAGGCGTGTGTTGCCAACTCAATAGCGAGGTGCCTCATGTACAAAAAGATCCTGGTTGCCACAGACGGGTCCAAGTTGTCCAAGAAGGCGGTCAAAGCGGCCTCCGATCTGGCTGCTGACTTTGATGCCGTCTTGACGCTCGTTCGTGTCGTTCCGCCGTACGAACAGACCTTTGTGGACGGCTCTTCGATTCTGAGCACCCGAGAGATGGAGGAGATCGAGAAAGAGTGGGTTCAGTTGGCTGAGCGCTCGCTTGATCAGCTCTTGAAGAGCTCCGTTGACAAGCACATCAGCGTGAACAAGGTCGTGACCAAATCCAGCAACGTGTCCGAGGCTTTGCTGAAGGTGGCCAAGAAAGCCAAATCCGATCTCATCGTGATGGCATCGCATGGCCGAGGCGGAATCAAGCGCCTCCTGATTGGCAGCGAAACGCTGCATGTTCTGATGCACTCGGAGATACCGGTTTTGGTCATTCGCTGAGGGAATTGCCCGGTGCAGCGTGTAATGTGCCAGCCAACGCCTTCAATGCCGCGGCATCGAGCGTTTCATGCTGAAGCAAGGAGCGGGCGCCGCGCTCCAGAACGTCGCGGTTTGCGCTCAAGATGGCCAAGGCCTGATCAAAATTGGTCATCACGATATGGCGGACGGCTTCGTCGATTCGCTGCTGGGTGGCCTCGGCCACAGGGTTGCGTGCCGCGAGGTAGTCAGCAGGCTGCTCCAGCATCGGGGCACGCATGCTGTCGTATGACACGTAGCCCAGCTGTTCGTCCATGCCATACCGCATGACCATCTCCCGTGCGATCTGGGTGGCCTTGGCCAAGTCATCGGCCGCCCCGGTCGACAGCGTGCCCAGCATCAACTTTTCCGCGGCACGGCCACCCAGCAACACGCACACCTTCTGATGCAGTTCTTCTGCTGTCATCAAGTAACGGTCTTCGGTGGGGCGCTGAATCGTGTAGCCCAAGGCACTGATGCCTCGTGGGATGATCGACACCTTGTGTACCGGATCACTTCCCGGTTGAGACAGTGCCACCAGGGCATGGCCCATCTCATGGTAGGCCACGGCGGTGCGCTCGCTTGGGGTGAGAACCCGGTTGCGTTTTTCCAGGCCCGCCACAATGCGTTCTACCGCCGCCGTAAAGTCGGCCAGCGCAACCACCTCGGCTTGGCGTCTGGTGGCCACAATCGCTGCTTCATTCACCAGATTGGCCAGGTCGGCACCGCAGAATCCGGTGGTGATGGCGGCCACCTCTTCCAAGGGCAGCGTCGGGTCCAGCTTGACCTTGCGTACGTGCACTTTCAGTATGGCCTGGCGGCCTTGTTTGTCGGGCCTGTCCACCAGAACCTGCCGGTCGAACCGACCTGCACGCAACAACGCTGGATCGAGTATCTCTGGCCGGTTGGTCGCCGCCAGGATGATGATGCCGGCGGAGGTGTCAAAACCGTCCATCTCAGCTAACAACTGATTCAGTGTTTGTTCTTTTTCGTCATGGCCGCCGATGCCCGGGAAAGCCCCGCGTGCGCGGCCCAGTGCATCGAGCTCATCGATGAAAATGATGGCGGGCGCTTTGGCGCGAGCCTGCTCGAACAGATCTCGAACCCGCGAGGCCCCCACCCCCACGAACAGCTCGACGAACTCACTGCCTGACATCGAGAAGAAGGGCACACCGGCCTCACCCGCCACCGCTTTGGCCAGCAGTGTCTTGCCCGTGCCCGGCGGCCCGACCAACAACACACCCCGGGGAATGTGTGCCCCCAGCCGCCCGTAGTCACCCGGGTGCTGCAAGAAGTCCACCACCTCTTTCAGTTCGTCTTTGGCCTCGTCTACGCCCGCCACGTCGGCAAAGGTTACGCCGGTGTCGTGCACCACATAAACCTTGGCGTTGCTCTTGCCAATCGACATGAAGCTGCCCATGCCCTGGTTGGCGCCCAGGCGGCGGATCACGAAATACCACAAGCCCACGAAGATCAGCGACGGCAGCACCCACGACATCAGGTCGCGCAGGAGGGTGTTTTCCACCACGCGGGTGTAGGGCACGTTGAATTTTTCCAGTCGCGCGGCCAGCTCTGGCTCGACCCGTACGGCCACCAGTGTGGTCTTGTCCCCATCGGGGGTTTTCAGGCGCCCGGTCATGATGTGGTCGGACACGGTCACGTCCTGAATCCGACCCTCGGTCAGGGCTTGCTCGAATTCGCTGTAGGGCACCGCCTGCGTTTGAATGGCCCCCCTCCATTCCGTCTGGATCCACAGCAGCAGTGAGATGACCAGAATCCAGTAAATGGCGTTCAGGATCTGCTTCTTGTCCATTTCGGGATCCTTTGGACGGATGGGGGCTTCTATGATCCGCCGGTTGTGTTTGCGCTGTTCACTGTTGTATCACTGCGGAGTCAATTTGGCATTCGGGTGACGACCCATGCAACGCCTCCTGCAGGATGAGAACGGATCAGCGCTTCCACCGATCAGAACTGCAGACCCAGCCCGATCGTGAAGCCCTTGGCCGAGTAGTCGGTCTTGTTCAAGTAGCTCATGTAATCGGCGCTGATCGACAACTTCGGGTCGATGCGATAGGTGATGCCCACGCCATAAGAAAAGTCGCTGTCGCTGGCCTCAAAAGAGCCATAGTCAGGTTCGCTCACGGTGGCTGTGGCGTGGGTGTATCCCAGGCGGCCGAACAGTTCAAAGTTCGGGGCAAGCTCAACCTTAGGTTTGACGAACACCCCATACATCGAATCCATCTTGAATTTCACGGTGGGGTAGTTCACGCCATTGGCCGTCACGCTGTCGTTGCCGCCGTTGAACCCGACCATCGCTTCAAGGGCCACGTTCTTGCTCAACTCGGCTCCGCCGATCAGGCGAATCGCTTTGGGCGACGACTTGTAGATGTCACCATCGATGTTTTCTTCGTAGTTCACAAAGGTGTAACCCGCTTCAACATAGAAGTTAGGCTTCTGTTGAGCATGAGCAGACACAGAGGCAAGGGCGACCGCAGTCGAAATGAGAATGAACTTCATGGCTTCCTACTAATTGAAATGTTGATGTGGCGCACATCTGAAAATGCAGAACCTAGGAAAGAGGACAACTTGTTGCCGTCCGCTTCGCGTCGCCACATCGATTGACTATATTCAGCGAAAGCTCAAATAGTGAGCTTGCCAAACATGTCATTCGAGTCAATCGATGGGAACCAAGACAGAACGCATTTACAAGATCGAGCAGATGATCCGTTACCGTTCAGGGGTGACATTTGAGGACATGCTTGATGAGCTGGAGGTCTCGCCCGCCACCCTCAAACGCGATTTGCAATTTTTGCGAGATCGCCTCGGTGCGCCCATCGAGTTTCAGCGCGATGACAAGACCTACCGCTTTGGCCCGGAGTTTCGAGGCCAGAAGCACGAGTTGCCGGGTCTGTGGTTCGATCAGAAAGAGCTCTATTCCCTGCTCATGAGCTATCAGCTCTTGTCTGGGCTTGATACCGACGGCATTCTCAGCCGCCACGTCTCGCCTTTGTTGGACCGCATTCACCAACTCTTGGGCAGCAACGAGGTGGATAGCTCCGAGCTCATGCTGCGTGTGCGCATTGTCAGTTCGGCCAAGCGCGCGGTGCCGAGTCAGTTCTTTGAGCTGATCGCAGCGGCGCTGTTGCAGCGCAAGCGCATTCAGATTCAGTACTACACACGCTCACGCAAAGCCGTGTCTGAGCGTGAGCTGTCACCCCTGCGGCTCATCCACTACCGCAACACCTGGTACTTGGATGCCTGGTGTCACAAGTCAGACGACATGCGGCGCTTTGCGCTCGACGCAGTACAGGCAGCCCAAGCCTTGGAGACCAAAGCCAAAGATGTCTCGCTCAAGCGAGTGGAGCAAGAGCTCGATGGCGGTTACGGCATCTTTGCCGGCAACAAGGTGAAATGGGCCACGCTGCTGTTCACGGCCGATGCGGCCCAATGGGTCGCGAAAGAAGAGTGGCATCCGCAGCAAGAGGTGACTCCTCTGGAAGACGGTCGCTTGCAAATGAAGCTGCCCTTTGTCGATCAAACCGAGCTGTTGATGGATGTGATGCGGTTTGGGCCCGATGTGGAGCTGGTGGAACCGCAAGACCTTCGCCAAGCGCTGATCGACAAGTTGCGCCAAGCCGCAACCCAATACCAAGACCGTTGAGGTCAGGCTTGTCCTGCGACTGTCTTGACCGAAATCGACTTCAATGAGTTGGATGCGATCAGGCGCGACATGCTCTTTGTGGGCTTGACCAGTGCGGCCCCTTTGCCCCTTTGCTCTTGTGCGGGGCGTGCTCCACCTGCAAATCCTTTTGGCGCTGGTTGCGGTGCCGATCTGCGGTGAACATGATGGCGTCCAGTAGCTTGGCAATGGTCAATTCATGCCTCCTGAAAGATTCGATATTCAAACAGATTGACTAACACCCAGCTTAGGGTGGCAATGGCTCACATATTGAGCCAGGCGACGATTAGTCTTCATGGAAATCTGCGCAACTAAACCGAAAGCCCCCCGACACTAAACCTGCGGGGTGATGGGGTTAGATGAAGGAAATCCGGACAGCCATTTGCTTCTGAAAATGTAAAAATATACGGCTGCGCAAACGGAGGCAGATGCCTCTACGCGCGTTGGCTGATCAGGGAAGTTTCAGCGTTATGGAAAAGAAAACAATGTCCGAAAGGGACATCTGCACCAAGTACATCACGCCAGCTATTCAGCGGGCCGGTTGGGACATCCAGCGTCAGGTCCGTGAAGAGTTCAGCTTCACCAAGGGCCGCATCGTGGTTCGGGGCAAGCTTCACTCCCGAGGCAAGGCTCGCCGTGCGGACTACGTTCTGTACCACCAGCTCAACCTTCCTTTGGCCGTCATCGAAGCCAAGGACAACCATCACTCCGTTGGCTCGGGCATGCAGCAAGCGTTGGACTATGCCGATGCGCTCGATGTGCCTTTCGTGTTTTCCAGCAACGGCGATGGCTTCTTGTTCCATGACCGCACCGGTACAGGTGCCCAGCTCGAAACCGAACTGACCCTGGACGAGTTCCCCAGCCCGCAAGAACTTTGGCGCCGATATTGCCAATGGAAGGGGCTGGACGATGAAGTCAGCAAGAAGGTCGAGGCTCCTTACTACGACGATGGCTCCGGGCGTGTGCCTCGCTACTACCAGATCAATGCTGTTAACCGCACGGTCGAAGCCGTTGCGCGTGGGCAAGACCGTGTGCTCCTGGTCATGGCCACGGGTACAGGCAAAACCTACACCGCCTTTCAGATCATCTGGCGCTTGTGGAAGTCGCGCCAAAAAAAGCGCATCCTCTTCCTGGCCGATCGCAACATCCTGGTAGACCAGACCAAGAACAACGACTTCAAGCCGTTTGGCGCGGCCATGACCAAGATCACCAAACGGCAGATCGATACTTCCTACGAGATCTATCTGTCCTTGTATCAGGCCGTGTCGGGTAACGAGGAAGAGAAGAACGTCTACAAAGAATTTTCACCAGACTTCTTTGACCTGGTGGTCATTGACGAATGCCATCGCGGCAGCGCAGCGGAAGATTCCGCTTGGCGCGACATCCTCGATTACTTCTCCAGCGCCACGCACATCGGCCTCACCGCCACGCCCAAGGAAACCAAAGACGTTTCCAGCATCCACTACTTTGGTGAGCCGGTTTATAGCTACACCCTCAAGCAAGGCATTGAGGACGGCTTTCTCGCGCCCTACAAGGTGGTGCGCATTGATTTGGATCGCGACCTTCAAGGCTGGCGCCCGCCCAAGGGCATGATCGACAAGAACGGCGAGCCCATTGAAGACCGCATCTACAACCTCAAAGACATGGATCGCCACCTGGTTCTGGAGGCGCGAACCCAACTGGTGGCTGAGCGCGTCACCGCGTTCTTGAAGGCATCCGACCCGTTCCAGAAAACCATTGTGTTTTGTGATGACATTGACCACGCCGAGCGCATGCGCCAAGCTTTGTCCAACCTCAACCCTGATCGTGTCAAAGAAAACCGCAAATACGTCATGCGGATCACGGGGGATGACAAAGAAGGCAAGGCCGAGCTGGACAACTTCATCAACCCGGAAGAGCGCTACCCCGTCATTGCCACCACCAGCAAGCTCATGACCACTGGGGTGGATGCCCAGACCTGCAAGCTTGTCGTGCTCGATCAACACATCAAATCGATGACCGAGTTCAAGCAGATCATCGGGCGGGGCACTCGCATCAACGAAGACTACGGCAAGTTCTGGTTCACCATCATGGACTTCAAGAAGGCCACGGAGCTGTTTGCGGATCCGGCCTTCGATGGCGAGCCGGTGCAAATCTATGTGCCCAAAGACGGCGAACTACCCGTCCCTCCTGATGAGTTGGTGCCACCCGATTCGGTCGATGGCCCGCCCTTTGAAGATGTGCCCTATGACGATGGTGATGACGGCTCGCAAGGCCAGGGTGAGGGCACAGGCAAGCGCGTGAAGTACGTGGTGCCCGGCTCGTCGGTGTCGGTCAGCATCGTGGCAGAGCGGGTTCAGTACTACGGTCCCGATGGCAAGCTGATCACCGAATCCCTCAAAGACTACACACGCCAGTGTGTGGCCAAACAGTTTTCATCGCTAGACACCTTCTTGCGGCGCTGGTCTGATGCAGACCAGAAGAAGGTCATCATTGAAGAACTGGCTCAACAGGGCGTACTTTGGGATGCCTTGCAGGAAGAGGTCGAGGCCAAGCTCAATCAGCCGCTGGACCCCTTCGATTTGATTTGCCACGTGGCTTTTGATCAACCGCCTTTGACCCGAAAAGAGCGGGCCAACAACGTCAAGAAGCGCAACTACTTTGCCAAGTACCAAGGCACCGCCAAGTTAGTGCTGGAAGCCTTGTTGGAGAAGTACGCCGACGCTGGCCCCGAAGCTATTGAAGACATCAAGATTCTCCAGCTCGATCCGTTCAGCCAACTTGGTTCACCCGTGGAGCTGATCGGTGCTTTTGGCGGCAAGCCAGCCTATGTCAAAGCCCTGGCTGAATTGGAGCAGCAGTTGTATGACAGGCAGCAAGCCTGATCGGATTCGCTGAACAAGTATGACCATCGATAAACGCTTCTGTTTGATCGCTGATAACGGAGACTTGCTCTACCCCTACGTGAAAGAAGCGAGGGATGGCCGTCGAGGTTTTGCTCTGACTGAGCCGGGACAGCGCGATGCAAGAGGTGAGGGCCACTACACCGAGGACCTGGAAGAGGTGATTCGTCGAGTCGTTCAAGACGGCTGGAAAGTACGTGCCAGAACCGAAAAGAAGGCCGAATGCCGTGCTCGCGACGGTAGCTTCTGCCTCGGCCAGCGGGCCATTCATGACTTCCGTGTCGATCCGAGTCTGGCTCATCTTCTCAATCATTTGCGGCCCATCAGCTCTACTGACGCTGGTGGGTTTGTCGGGCATGACGAGTACGAAGACCCCGACATTCAGGAAGCGTTGCGGAAGGTCGATAGCCTAACCGCCGAGCAATACGTAGCGGCTTATCGCCAAGTTGAACCCAAGTTGACCGAAGCGCAGCGCACCATGCTCCAGTCTCATGCCGCTGCAGCTGATGCCTCGCGATCCATGGAGCAATTGGCGATCGCTGCAGGCTATTCTGGGTACGAGGCAGCCAACATTCAGTACGGAAAGATGGCTGGGTTGATTGCGGAGGCGTTGGGCATCAATGGATTGCCGCAGAAAACCATGGCTTTGGCCGAAACGGCTGGGCAACCTGCTCGCGGCGAACATTGGCGTTGGAAGCTGCGTCCCGCATTTTTGCAAGCGCTTCGTGATGTCGGGTTGATTGACTCGTCAGAGGTATGGCTGCGAGATGCAGCCCAGGCTTCATTCGAAGCTGATCCTCAAGCTCAGGGCGTTGATGCCACCACCCGACAAACCCTCGTCGAGGCCCGCGTGGGGCAAGGTACCTACCGGCAAGAGTTGATGAACCTCTGGTCAGGGCGTTGCGCCGTCTCGGGCATTGACATTCCCGAGGTGTTGATCGCGTCGCACATCAAAGCCTGGAGCCGCTCAAACAATCTTGAGCGCCTCGACCCCTACAACGGCTTGCTGCTGGCGGCCAACATCGACAAGCTATTTGACAAGGGGCTGATCAGTTTCGACAACGAAGGCCAGTTGTTGGTCAGTGAGGCCCTTCGGTCGCAAAATCTGGCGGCCTTAGGCCTGGCTCCTGGTAGCCGACTGCGACAGCTTCATCCCAAGCTACAAGCTTATTTGGTTGATCATCGCCAATTTCACGGCTTCAGCCGCGATTGATCGCCCACGAGAAACAGAACAACCTTATGTCCATTTCCTCTGCCATCAAATCCATCCAAGACATCATGCGCAAAGACGTGGGTGTGGATGGCGACGCCCAACGCATTGGCCAGTTGGTCTGGATGCTTTTCCTCAAAGTGTTCGACGACCGCGAGCAAGAATGGGAACTGCTGGACGACCACTACAAGTCACCGCTGCCCGATCAATACCGCTGGCGCAACTGGGCTGCCAACCCCGAAGGCATGACCGGCGATGAACTCAAAAGCTTCATCGACAACGAACTCTTCCCGGGCTTGCAAAGCCTGACCCTACATGGCAACACGCCCTCGGCCGTGGTGGTGCGCAGCGTGTTTGAAGACGCCTATAACTACATGAAGTCTGGGCAGTTGATTCGCCAGGTCTTGAACAAAATTCAAGAGGCGGTGGACTTCAACAAAGCCCAAGAGCGCCACGCCTTTGGCGACATGTACGAACAACTGCTGCGCGACCTGCAAAACGCTGGCAACGCGGGCGAGTTCTACACCCCGCGCCCCGTGACCGAGTTCATGGTGCGCATGGTGGACCCCCAGCTAGACGAAAAAGTGATGGACCCTGCCTGTGGCACCGGCGGCTTCCTGACCTGCACCATCGAGCACAAGCGCAAGCGTTACGTGAAAACGCCTGACGATGAAAAGGCGCTGCAAGCCAGCATCTTTGGCGTGGAAAAGAAGCCGCTGCCCCACTTGCTGGCCACCACCAACATGATCTTGCACGGCATTGAAGTGCCCAGCCAGATCAAACACGACAATACCCTGGCGCGCCCCCTGATCAGCTGGGGCCCGAAAGAGCGAGTGGACTGCATCGTGGCCAACCCGCCCTTTGGCGGCATGGAAGAGGACGGCATCGAGACCAACTTCCCCGCCGCCTTCCGCACGCGTGAAACGGCCGACCTGTTTCTGGTGCTGATCATGCACCTGCTCAAAGACGGTGGCCGCGCCGCCGTGGTGCTGCCCGATGGCTTCCTGTTTGGCGAAGGCATCAAGAGCCGCATCAAGGAAAAGCTGCTGACCGAGTGTGACCTGCACACCGTGGTGCGCCTGCCCAATGGCGTATTCAACCCCTACACCGGCATCAAGACCAACCTGCTGTTTTTCACCAAAGGCCGCCCCACGCGCGAGGTGTGGTTCTACGAGCACCAGTACCCCGCAGGGGTGAAGAACTATTCCAAGACGAGGCCCATGCGCGTCGAAGAGTTCAAGGTGGAAGAAGCCTGGTGGGGCAGCGAGGCCGACGGCTTTGCCAGCCGCCAGGCCAACGAGTTTGCCTGGAAGGTCAGCCTGGATGAGATCAAGGCCCGCAACTGGAACCTGGACTGCAAAAACCCGCATGTCGGCGAGCAGGTGAGCCACGACCCGGCGGAGTTGCTGGCAGCGTATGCGCTGAAGCAGGAAGGCATTGCCCAGTTGCGCGAGCAGTTGAAGGCTGCACTGGCCGAAGCGCTGGAGCGTGACGCATGACGGCGCTGGTGACGAGGCACTTGCCGTTGGTGGCGGGGGCTCCAGACGGGGTGAACAAGCTGCGAAGTCTGGTGCGCGAGCTTGCTGTTCGTGGTCGACTGACTCAGCAAAACCCGGCCGATGAGCATGCCGACGTTCTGCTAAATCGAATCTTTAATAAGCGACGGGCGCTAGCTGAGTCTGTGCGGCAGAAGGCTGTAAGAAACTTTGCAGAGGTCTTACCAACTGATCGTCCCTTTCCAATTCCCGTCGGCTGGGCATTCGACCGGTTGGGTGCGGTCGCGGCCTTGATTACAAAAGGGACAACTCCAACAACACTTGGCTTTGCCTATGCAACGTCTGGTATTCGATTCGTGAAGGTTGAAGATGTTCAGTCTGGGCGTGTTCAGGGGAGCTATGGCGCCACTTACATCAGTACGGATGCAAATGAGGCGCTGGCTAGGTCGAAATTGGCTGAGGGAGACGTTCTCTTTTCAATAGCAGGCACCATTGGTAAGACATGCCTCATCTATAAGGCCGACCTACCGGCCAATACCAATCAGGCCTTCGCAATCATTCGCGGAGCAGGCGAAATATTCGACCTTCATTTTTTAAGGCTTCAACTCGACTCGTTTGTCGCAGAAAAGACTAGGCGGCGTGCTCGCGGAGGAGCGATGCCAAACGTATCGCTCGGCGATTTGAGCGACCTGATTGTGGTGGTGCCGCCACTTGCTGAACAACACCGCATCGTCGCCAAAGTCGATGAACTGATGGCCCTGTGCGACCGGCTGGAAGCCGATCAGTCCGATGCCGAAGCGGCCCACGCCCAGCTCGTGCAAGCCCTGCTGGACAGCCTCACCCAGGCCACCGACGCCGCCGACTTCCGCGCCAGCTGGCAACGCCTGTCCGAGCACTTCCACACCCTCTTCACCACCGAGGCCAGCATTGATGCGCTGAGGAAGGCCATCTTGCATCTGGCTGCAGATGGACGCCTCGTGACCAGTGATGGATCAGTGGACGTTAAAGCAATCGGCGATGTTCTTGAGGGCAATACGCTCAACGGCTGCTCTTACAAGCCAACAGAAGAGCCACGAGGAACACCTATCCTCCGCATTAGTGCTGGGACAGGCCGTGATGACTTCTATGTGGATGAAAGCGATCACAAATGGATCGAACTGAGTGAGTTGGAACGGGCAAAGTTCTGTTTGCAACCAGATGACCTTCTCGCTTGCCGATTCAACGGCAACCTTCACTACGTCGGTTCGTTCTCACTTTATCGTGGCCTGAGTACCGTCGCGCAGGCGTTTCCAGACAAGCTCATCCGCTTTCGAGCTAACCGTCAGCTTGCGCTACCGAGCTATCTAAGGCTAGTAATGAATGCGAAGCCTGCACGCGAGCAGATAGAGTCGTTTTGTGCAACTACTGTAGGCAACATCGGAATTAGCGCTTCGAACCTAAAGACCATCAAGATCCGCATCCCTTCGCTCAACGAACAACGACGCATCGTCGCCAAAGTCGATGAACTGATGGCTCTGTGCGATGAGCTCAAAGCCCATGTTTCCGAAGCTCGACAACACTATGAACAACTGGCGCAGGCGCTGGTAGAGCAGGCCATCTCGTGAGCATCCTGGATACAAAGTACCAGCGACTTGGCCCCAGTCTTGCGCTGCTGACCGACGAGGCTGTGCTGGCACAGGCCTGGAAGAAGACTGACTCAGATGTAAGGCGCCACAACTGGTATGCCGACATCCTTGAGCTGGAACAGGCTTCACTCCTGTTGCCCCAGAAGCTTGAAGCTTGGGCCGCAGAGCTGAATTCTGGTGCTGCGTTACCCGAGACAACCCCGGCCAGAGTCGTCCTCGCACCGAAAAACGCCAAGTGGCATTTCCCTGACAAGAAAGACGGTGGTTGGCGTTTTAAGCCGCAGCTTGATGCCGCAGGTAATGAGGTTGCACAGCCAGAGTTGCGTCCGCTGGCCCACCTGACGATCCGTGATCAGGTGTTGGCCACCGCCGTCATGTTGTGCGTGGCCGATGCTGTGGAGAGTTTGCAAGGCAACACCGATCCGTCTCGCTTTGCCAATGCGAGTGCTGCGCGCAAGCATGTATTCAGCTATGGCAACCGTTTGTTTTGTGATTGGTCAACCGGGCCAGATGGAAAGCAGCAGGCCCGGTTTAGGTGGGGCAACGCGACCACGTATTCCCAGTTTTTCAAGGACTATGAACGTTTTCTGGAGCGCCCCGCCAGTGTTTGCAGGGAGGCGTTGCCTTCACTTCAGGGCCATCGCCTGTACGTCGTCAAACTCGATTTGGCCAAGTTCTACGACTGCGTCGATCAAGCCCGAGTGCTCGATCGCTTGAAGGGGATATGGGCGACTTATGCCGAGCAATTTGGCGCGGATCAAGCCGCTACAAGTGAGGCTGATGAGAACGCATTCTGGTCCGCTGCAGAGCGTGTATTGCGGTGGTCTTGGAACGCTGACGACTGCAAAAAGGCTGGTGCACTCACAATGGGGCTGCCGCAGGGGCTGATTGCGAGCGGCTTCCTGGCTAATGCCTATATGCACGGCTTTGACTGCCGTGTGGCAGCAGAACTGGGCAAAGAGATTGATGTATCGATCTCTGGCACGCTGCCCGTTAAGCTAAAACTGCTTGACTATTGCCGCTATGTGGATGACATGCGGTTGGTGGTTGCGCTACCAATCCAGGATGCGGCCAATCTTGCTATGGAACATTTGGCTTCAGGGGTCAGCGATTGGATCAATCGCGCTCTCGAAGCATACGAGGGCAACAGTTGCCGTTTGATCACTAAGAGAGAGAAGTCTGAAGCCGTTGCATGGGAAGACTTTGCCGTGCAGGGCAGCACCTCACAATTCATGCGGAGCGTGCAGGGCCAAATCAGCAACGCGCCAGATCCCTCCACGCTCCTTCAAGCCACCGGCAGCCTTGATCACTTGTTATGGCTTGCGGATGCTCTCAACGACGATGCACAGGTTGACGGTAACTCGCTTGCATTATCAAGAATTGCGCTGCCTAAGGTCGACGTCAGGGATGACACGATTCGCCGGTTCGCGGCCAACCGTCTGCGTCAAGTCTTGAGGACTCGCAGGAGCATGGCTGATCCGGAGTTGCCGGGTGCAGATGCCATGTCAAGCGCCGAGGTGAGCGAACTGCAAGCCTTGGATCATGAGATGGAAGCTGTTGCCCGCAAGCTGGTGGCTTGCTGGTCACGAAACCCAGCCCTGGTTTCTGTGCTGCGTTGCGGCATGGACATTTTTCCTTCGGTGGAACTTCTGCGGCCGGTGACAGAGGCGTTGGCATCCAAGCTGACGAAGCTCAAGAAGCCGGGTAAGGAGACATTGGTTGCGCTCTATGTACTGGCTGATTTATTTAAGGCCGCTGCGGTTGAGACAGGGCATCATCGACCCGAGAGCTACCCCGAAGACTCCGATATCCTGGCATATCGAGCTGAACTCGTTCAGCTAGCACTTAGTCTGTCCTCAAAGCAAGAGCTGCCTTGGTACCTGCAGCAGCAAATTGCATTGTTCTTGGCGGTGATGCAGTTTCCGATCGATTTGGCCAGTAAACGAGGCGAGCTGGCCCAATATGCCAAGCTCCACGCGGCACTTCGTTATCAGGTTCCGAATAAGGCAGACCCTGACTCACTAACGGCGGGGCTGCTGGTTTTGCGCATGACAGGCGACCGTGCCAAGTTCGTGATCTGGCTAGGACATTGGCTGGATAAACTGTCCAAGCCAGAAGCCGTCAAGATGATCGATCAAGTCGCCATGATCGAGCCGACATTACTGCCCGATGTGCTGCGTGCGAACGGCACCACTTCCAAGAAGGCATGGCCGCAGCGAGTTCGCGTTTACGTACCATGGACCGCGCCGCTTGATTACTCTGAACGATTGGGTGATTGGCGCCCTGGCAACCGATCACTCGCCTACGTCGCAGCTCATCCTGAGAATCCGTTTGTTCAAGAGAACGCGCTGTTGAAGCTGGCCGTAGGCTTGTTGCATGACGCTGACAAGACACTTGCAGTCGACAGCGTTTGCATTCACCGCGTGAACATTGAATGTGACAACTGGGCATCGATTCAGAATCCAGACGTCGGCATCAAAGTCTCATTCAACGACGACGTGGCCTATTCACCCCCGTGGACGGAAACGCCGCCTTGGGTTCAGGACGACATGCGCTGGGCCTATCGCTTGGGCAGAGTTTTGCGCGCAGCAATCATCGGCGAAAGCGACTACACCTCTCGGCATTACCCTCTGCGTGAGCATACTTTTGATCGGTACCGGGGTCTGCAAAGCAGTTGGTACAAGCGGCGGATGGGCTTGATGCCATTGACTGATGGCTTGGGGCCCGAGCCAACGCCAGTTTCGCCTTGGCTCAACGAGCTGATCATGCGTTTGCTGCAGTGGCCGGGTCTTGAGCTTCAAAGAGATGAAGTTATAGGATTTGGTGCAGTCAAACGTCCAAGCGACCTTCTCAGGCTCATAGCGCAGCGCCAACAAGTGCAGCGAGGCTTCTATGGAAAGCTGTCTCAACTGCCAGCGTATCTGCTTCCAGTGAATAGCAGTGCGTCGATGGACCTTCGCCGTTTCAAGGTCGCGCTTGTCCAAACCTTGATGCCGAAGGATGCCGACTTCTCATCAACTGATCCTTTACTTTGGATGCCCGACTACCGTGCACGACATCGAGCCCACTTGGCATCGATGTGTCGATTGCTTACGCAGCAGTTGGCCGCCGGTCGTTTTGCTGCGAAGAAGCCGGAGATCGAGCAAGCAAGAAGACTTGATCTCATCGTGTTTCCCGAATTGGCCATCCACCCGGACGACATGTGGTTGTTGAAGCGACTGTCGGACAGCACAGGGGCCGTTATCTTTGCTGGTCAGACGTTTGTCCAGCATCCTTACCTCAAGAAGCCGATCAACCGTGCCGTCTGGCTGCTTCGCCAAACAACCAACGCCGGGCGCAGTATCGCGACGGTTTACCAAGGCAAGCAAAACGGCATTCCTTGGGAGTTGAGCAATGGCGTGATTGGACACCGGCCTTTCCAGGTTGTCGTGCAGTTTTCGGACAAACAGGGCGCTACCGCCAACTTGACTGGCGCCATTTGCTATGACGCGACCGATCTCAAGCTGTCTGCAGACATGCGTGACATCAGTGATGGCTTTGTGATCGCTGCGCTCAACAAAGATATCAACACGTTTGACACGATGGCGAGTGCGCTCCAGTTCCATATGTATCAGCCTGTCATGTTGGCAAATACCGGGCAGTACGGTGGATCAACTGCGCAAGCGCCATTCAAGGAGCATCACGAGCGGCACATTGCGCATGTGCACGGCAACAACCAGGCTGCAGTGAGTCTGTTTGAATTGGACCTTACTACGTTCAAAAGTATTGCGCCAACGCGTGTCCCTAAGGAGAAGAAGTCTGCGCCTGCGGGCTTCAAAGGGCGAAACTGAGCATTTGGCATGGCGCAGCGCATCTACATCAGCGACACTAACATCTGGATCGACTTTGGTCGAGCCGGTTTGCTAGATGCCCTTTTCGCGCTGCCCTTTACCTTTGTCAGCACAGACTTCGTGGTGAACGAGCTGAGTTACCCCGATCCAGATGGACTTCGGGCGCGTGGGCTGGTCGTTCAGCAATTGAATGAGATCGAGGTACAAAGCCTGTTCGGCCTGATGGCTGAGCACGGTAACAGCTCGCTGGCTGACGTGTCTTGCTACCAGGTGGCTAAGGCGCATGGCCACCCGCTCCTCACGGGCGATGGTCGTTTACGCAAGCAGGCTATCAAGGATGGCCTGCAAGTGCGAGGTGCCTTGTGGCTGCTTGATGAACTGATTGCAAACAAGGTAATCAATCCATTTCAAGCAGCTGACGCTCTTCAAACCATGTTGGAAGAAGGGGCTCGCCTGCCACACCAGGAATGCACCCATCGGTTGACTGCATGGCGCGGTTGAATGAGTGCACCTCTGTTTTCAGTGAGGCAGGTGGCTCAAGCTTGGGTCGAGATCTGAAACCGGGCAGCGCATCAACTCGGCGGCCCTGGGTAGGCTGATCAAATCTTCGGCCAGTGCTCGGTACACCAGCGACTCAAAGCGGCGGGGTTGTTCGGGCCGCAGCGGTTCCGGTTCACTGGTGCGCCAGCCTTTGGCGTTGAACTGAATGTTCATGCTCTGATAGCCTGCATCGGTGAGCAGGTTCAAGTCTTTCAGACGCCGCAAGGCTAAGGCCATAGAGACACCGTGTCGGCGTTTGGCGTTCAATAGCTCCGCTGCCAGCACACGGCTGCGGTGATGGGCACCAAACTCTGCGAGGACGCGCTGCTGTGGGTATAGAAATGCACCTGCGAAACGGTTGCAGCAAGCCTCTTTGTCTTTCTCAGGCATGTCCTCTGGCAGGTCCATCACCCAATGGCCTAACTCATGCGCCGCGGTAAAGCGCAATCGCTCACCTGGGCGCTCTCCGTTCAAAGCGATCAGCACATGTCGTTCGTCTGCAGTTGCAGCGCAGGCCCCGTCAAACCCATCCTGATCCTCCAGCAAGGCGACCTTGATGCCGTGCTCTTCCAGCAACTCAGTCAGGTGGGCAATAGCGTCACCGCCGATGTCCCAGCGATGGCGCAAGGCCTCAGCAGCAATTTCTGCCTCCGCCACATTGTGAACTTGCAATGAACGTGACGGTTCCATGGTTGGGGTGGTGTCGTCCAGCTCAAAGCAGCGCTCCAGGCTGATGTATCGCTCCAGGTGGTCGCGCATTTGCTCGCTAACCTGATGTTGCCGCTTTTGCGGCATTCGTGCCAGCTTGCGAAACTCCAATGCGGCCAGTTGAACAGTTTCAGTTCGGAAAAAATACTCTGGCTTGACATCCAACGCTTTGGCCAGTTGGATCAGACGAGTCGAATTCGGGGTGGCGTCGCCCTTCTCAAACTTGCTCAGGCCCTGCTTGGTGATATCGCCAACGCGCTGCGCGACGGCATCCAAAGTGAGCCCCCGCAACAGGCGTGCACGGCGGATTCGATCGTGAATCATGTGTGCTCCGGTTTGGTTGACTAATTTTAGATCATATGCAATTTTGTCAACCAACTTGTTTAGGTGTTTTTGCCAGGGATTTGCACTTCGGGTCGATCAGGGTGCTGGGAGTGGCGGGGGCTCACCTTGTGAGCTGGTCGTAAGCGACCATAGGCTTCTGTCATTTACAGAATTCGGGAGCCGCCAGTGAACGTCACCACCCCCATCATCCGCTACTCGCCCAAGCCGCTGTCCGAATACGCCAGCGACATCTTCACTGGCCCGGCCAAAGACCGCAGGGTCGACCGGCCAGAAATCTGGAACCTGGCCTACCTGTCGCACGACTATGAAAAGTCGTTGATGCACACCGACCCGCATTTCCTCACGCATGTGCGCCGCACGTGTCAGTTCAATTTGCTGAACCAAAAGATTGACATGGCCTGGGCCCGGGAGGGGAAGTTGTTTTTCAACGTGATGCGCAAGCCCGCGCCTTGGGTGGTGCGTTGGCTGCAGAAGAACCCCGAAATATTGATGGCCTTGCCGCTGTACGAGGCCTATGGGCCCGATTGGTTCGGCACGATCTTGGACCGCTCGCGCCTGTGTGGTGACCATGGGCAGGAGCCAGAACCGGACATCAAGAGCTATGCCCAAGCCAAGAGACTGATAGCACGCGTAAAGTCTCGCCTGTGATGTGCGGTCTCATTGCGAATCTTCAAATGCATGTTGAATTGCCGCGCCAAGTGCCTGTTCGCGGTTCAATCGTGTGGCACCGGGTACAGGCCCTGGCGCCATCTCACTCGCCGATCTTCACCCTTTGGTAACTCCCAATGCAGGCTTTGCCGCTTGGGCGCAAGTTGGTAAAGCGCAAGCGGGTCAGGTAAGTGCCGCAGGCCTTCACATTCCGCAGGGGTGATCGGCATCACCTGTCGATCTTGTGGGTCTTCGCCATCAAGCCAGTCCACCCGCTCGCTGAACACCGACACGAATTGCTGCTGGCAATGCGGGCACTGGTGTAGCTTGACGATGTAGTGCGATTCGTCCACCACCCGCTGGGTGATGACCAGCGACGCATGGTTGATCCATGCTTGGTCGGCGTTGTCAGGCCAGCAGACATCGCAGCCAAATGAGGGGGTTGTCATGGTTCGCATACTTCCGTTGTGTCATCTACAGCTTAGGTGATGAGTGGCTCAACGGGTGAGCTAGGCAGTTACCCAAAACCTAGTTCGATTGAGGCAAGGGTAGAACAATTTCGGACAAATCGTCGCCTAGGCGACTAAGTTGATTTCAACTTAGTCATGCGTATGAGATAGGTCAAGCGACAGGGAAATGAGCGGGCATAGCCTTGGGTCAGGTCTTTGAAGAGCGTGTGCTCGTTAACCGATTGGAGCTAGATATGAACCTGACCAAACATGGCATCGCGTGGATTGTGTGTGTGGCCTTTGCCGGTGGCGCTTGGGCTGTGGGGGCGGACTCGGCCACTGCCAATACACAGGATGGGGCCACTGCGCAAAGCGCTCCTGCCTCCAAGGCCAGCAAGCGCCCGAAGCAGGAAGTCAACTGGTACACCACACCCGGCTGGAAGATCATGACGCCGGACGAGCGCAAGGCGTACCGAGACAAGGTACACGCCACCCAGTCTTTGGAGGAATGCCAGGCCTTTGTGCATGACAACTATCAGCAAATGGCCGAGCGCGCCAAGGCGGCCGGGAAGTCGATTGGGGCCGAGAGCAATCTGGCTTGCAAGCGACTGGCTGCCAAGAAGCCCTAATTCCAGGTCAAGGCGAAGCGCCAAGCTTGGGGCGCTTCGGTGTGGGTGCGCGCCACAGCTGGTCAGAAGTTACGACGCGGAGGCGTAGGACCCGAACCGCCAGTGCGTGGCTCCAGATGGCGGAAGGTGATGCGGCCCTTGGTCAGGTCGTAAGGCGACAGTTCCAGCGACACCTTGTCACCCGCCAGGATGCGGATGTGGTGCTTGCGCATTTTGCCGCCGGTGTAGGCGATCAGGCTGTGGCCGTTTTCAAGGGTGACACGAAAGCGCGAGTCGGGCAGCACTTCTTCGACCTGTCCGCGCATTTCAATGAGTTCTTCTTTCGCCATGGTGTTTCCAGGAAGGGGCGGCCAGTCCTGAAGTTCAGGCGGACTGCGGGTGAGGGGAAATCAAAAATCCGACTTCTGCCGTCAAGCCCTGCCTGACATCCATGCGGGTTGTTGAATGGTTGCGTGGCACTTGCATGCCGCGAACCAAAATTATATGAGATTGTCTCCAAGGCCGGGTCTTCTTTGGTCGGCTTGCAGGGGGATGAGGCCCGTACAGACACGCACGTAGCGCAGAGAAAGCGGGGTGGCGTCAGCCAATCAAATGAACGGGTCTATGTGGGGCAGCGAACGGAAACAACGAGTGCGTTTGCTTAGGCTGAATTCGCCATCACACAACCAAGGAGAAGCATATGAGCTTAGGCACGGTCTTATGGATCATCCTGCTCCTGGTCGCTTGTGATGTTGCTGTCAGAGCAGAAACCCATTCTCTAAACGAAAGGTCATCATGTACTCCGTTCAACCCCGTATATCCCCCCTGGTCGCTACGCTTTTGATGGCATTGACATTGCCAATGGGACTGTCGCAGGCAGCTTCCTTGAGCAAGGGTGACTATGAAACCCGCAAGGACCGAATCACTGCGGACTACAAAATTGAGAAAGCCGCATGCGACTCTCATTCAGGTAACGCCAAGGATGTCTGTGTAGAAGAAGCCAAGGCCAAAGAAAAGGTCGCGAAGGCAGAACTTGAATATGCCTACACCGGCAAAGCAGCGGATCGCAACAAGGTTCTGGTTGTGAAGGCCGAGACGGCCTATGACGTTGCCAAGGAACGATGCGATGACAAGGCCGGCAATGCCAAGGATCTCTGTGTTGAAGAAGCCAAGGCCACCAAGACCAAGGCACTGGCCGACGCCAAGCTAGGCAAGGAGATGCAGGAGTCGCGCAAGGATGCTTCCAAGGACAAGCAGGATGCCGATTACAAGGTCGCCGTGGAAAAGTGCGATGCCATGGCGGGTGATGCCAAGGCCAACTGTATGGCCGTCGCCAAAGCGAAGTTCGGGAAGAACTGAGTCCAGAGGAAATGGAAATCGGATCGCCGAGGGGCCTCATCAATTAGACGAGGTTCCTCGGCGATCCGATTGCTGTGTGATGTCAGATCAGCGCTTGATGCGAGAGATCTTGGTGCCTTCGATGCTGAGGCTAGCCATCAGCCCTTGTTGATCGAAGATGAAGGCGTAGGCGTCCTCCTTCAATGTGGATGAGGACAGGTTCTTCGCGATTCCTTCGTTGACCACCACCAGGCTGGGGCCGATGCCGAATTCCCAGCCCTTGGACTCTTCCAGGTAGGTGACGGCTTTGTCGCTCATCAGGAAGACGACGTAGCCATATGACTCTCCACCGGCTTGCCATCCCCAAGATGCCGATACAGAGTTGTAGTAGCCCATCACGGCGCCGTTCTTGAGCATCTCACCTTCACCATAACTGCCGCCGAAAACCAGCCCTGCTTTGACAATTTTGGGGAACACCAAAATGGACTTGGCCCGCTTGGATAGATCAAGCGCAGCAGGACTGCTTTTATACAAAAGCTGCAAGGCTTGAACCGCGTCTTTGTTCAAGTCCTCGGCGGTGGCGGCCTGCGCAGCATCACTGCCTACGCCAATTGAAAAAGCCACCGCGGTGATGGCCGCGATTTGGTTGAATGCCCGCCGCGTATGACTGGTGGGATCGCGGCTGACTTTGGCTTGAAACGGCAAGATTTCCATGCTCATGCTCCAGTGGGTTGACCGACCACGGAGACTAGACCTTTCCATTCTCTAGCACTGTGCGCCAACGTACCGACGCACCTGAGCTGCGTGGGGCACCCTGGCTTCATCTTCAAGGATGGAGGACATCATGCCAAGACGATTCAACCTGATCGGTGTCGGAGGGGGGGCTCACGGTACATGGCCGTTCGTCCTGGGGGGGGCGGTGTTGGTGCTGGCGGCTTGTGCGAGCAGCGTGCCCCCACCCACGGCATTGATGGCGGTGTCATCGGCGGCGGTCGCGGACGCTGCCATGGCTGGGGCCAGTGAGTTTGCTCCCGCTGAAATGCGTCTGGCTCGCGACAAGATCGATCGGGCCCAGGCCGCGATGACCAATCACGAGTATGAGCGAGCGAGGGTGCTGGCCCAGGAGGCTCAGGCCGATGCGCAGTTGGCCATAGCCAAAGCGCGCTCTGCCAAAGCGGCCAAGGCATCGGCTGCGGTGCGGGATGACAGTCGCGCGCTGCAAGAAGAGTTGCAGCGCAAGTCCAAGTAGCCAGGCAGACAACCAACAGGAGTTGACATGAACCCCACAAACCAGATTTTTACTGCAACGATGGTCCTTCTCGGAGCCTTGTCCGGTTGCAGTACAGCCCCCCCTTACAACGCCATGTTGGAGCAAGCCTCCAATGAGTACCGCATGGCACAAGGCTCATCCAGAGTGAGCGAGTTGGCCCCGGCAGAGATGGCACAGGCCACGGCCGCATTGAGTCTGGCCAATGAGGCTTCCATGCGATCGGCTCCGTCCGAAGAGGTGACTCATCTTGCCTATCTGGCCAAGCAGCGCGTGGCGATTGCACGGGAGGTGGCCTCGCAGAAGCAGGACGAGGAGAACGTCGCCAACGCCAGATCAGCCCGAGAATCGATGCGGTTGACGGCGAGAACGAACGAGGCTGATGAAGCCCAGCGCCGTGCGGCCGCGGCTCAGCAGCAGGCTGCCGTATCGGATCAACAAGCCATCGCGTCGCAGAACATGGCCTCAGAGACTCAGGCGCGTAATGCGGCCCTGGAAGCTCAATTGCGTGACCTGAATGCCAAGCAAACGAGCCGCGGCATCGTCATCACGATTGCGGACGTGTTGTTCGACACCAACCAGGCAGTTCTCAAGGCTGGCGGATGGCGTGAGATTGACAAGCTGGTGAACTTTCTGAATCAGTATCCGCAGAGGCGGGTCCTGATAGAAGGGTTCACTGACAGCGTTGGCGGAGCCGAGCTCAATCAGGTTTTGTCCTCTCGTCGGGCGGATGCCGTGCGAGCGCGCTTGGTCGAGATGGGCATTGCACCCAGCCGGGTTCAGACGCGCGGCTATGGCGAGGCCGATCCGATTGCGAGCAATGCCACGGCAGAAGGGCGGCAGTTGAACCGCCGCGTGGAGATTGTCCTGTCTGATGACAACGGCAACATCACCCCGCGGTGACGGGCTGCTGCACCGCAGATGGATCGACGCCCTCGGGGGTGTCGGTCCGCGATAGTTGAATCACGACAGTGACTTGGGGCGGGAGGTCGACCCACTGAAATGCCTGCCCAGGCGCGAGTGCCATCGCCCCGCCTGCGACCCATTCCGGCTCCGTTTCAGTCAGTTCCGTCAGGTCCTTGTTTGTGACAAAGATGAAATGCATGGTGCGGCCATGACGCCGAAGCGTGAGTTCGGCACGGGACCAGGTGCTGGGCAAGCAGGGTGTGAAGCTGAGTTCAACCGCGCTTTGCTGCAGGCCAAACATCGACTCCACAACCGCGCGGTGCATCCACGATGCAGAGCCGGTATACCAACTCCAGCCCCCCCGGCCGACATAGGGCGGCTGGGTGTAGACATCACCCGCCATCACATAAGGCTCGATGCCATAGGCCGCGCCGTATTCCGGGTGTGCCGCGCGGTGAGCAGGACTGAGGTAGGTGAAATAGCGATAGACCATGTCCCCAGTCGATTCGTCTGTTCGGCTCGACGGGGTGTGTTGCGCCAGTTGCGCTTGCGCCATCAGGGCCCATACGCCGGCATGCGAATATTGCCCGCCGTTCTCGCGTACACCCGGCGGGTAGGCCTGGATATAGCCGGCGCTGGGTAAGGCGTCCGCCAAGGGCGGGGTGAGCAACTGAATCAAGCCTGCAGCGCGATTGACCAGATGCTGATCGACGGCGGCCATCGCCGCGCGTTGCAAGTCAGGCGCACCCGCTTTGGACAAGACCGACCAGGCTTGGGCAATCAGATCGATCTGTGCCTCTGCATTGACCTGTGAGCCTAGAGGCTGGCCATCGTCGAAGTAGGCCCGCTTGAACCATTCGCCATCCCACGCGGTGTCATTGAGCGCGGCTTGCCATTCTTGTGCACTGTGTTGCCATCTTTGGGCTCGCTCCAGTTCGCCGCGAGCCACCGCCAGCGGCACAAAGTCGGCCACGATGCGACACAAGAACCAGCCGAGCCAGACCGATTCGCCCCGTCCACCATGGCCGACGCGGTTCATGCCGTCATTCCAGTCACCCGTTCCCATCAATGGCAGGCCATGCACGCCGACGCGGAGGCTGCGATCGATGGTCCGCGCGGCATGCTCATAAACGGTGGCTTGCGTGGAACTGATGGTGGGGGCGTAGTAGGCATCTTCTGCTCCTTCTGGAATGCCAGGGCCTTCCAGGAAGGGAACGAGTTGATCCAGCACGGCTGTGTCTCCGGAGGTTCGAACATAGTGCGAACAGGCAAATGGCAACCACAGCAGGTCATCTGAGAAATGGGTTCTCACGCCCGCTCCATCTGGGGCATGCCACCAATGCTGGACGTCGCCTTCGGCAAATTGGCGTGAGGCGCACAGCAAGATCTGCTGGCGCAATAGATTTGGCTGCGCCCATGACAGCGAGAGCGTGTCTTGGAGCTGGTCTCGAAATCCCGTCGCGCCCCCGGCTTGATAAAAGCCCGCCTTGGCCCACAATCGACAGGCCACCGTCTGATACAGCAGCCATCGATTGACCAGCACGTCCAGTAGTGGGTCGGGTGTCTTGACGGTGACAGAATCCAGAAGGCGATTCCAGCGGCCCATGACTTGACGCAGTCGTAGCTCGGTGGGAATCCAGGCTTCGAGGTTCAGCAGATCACTGGCCAATGCGGGGGACTGCGCATAGCCCATCAGGAAAACGCGTTCGGCACTGGCGCCGCCGGCCAGACTGAGGGAAGTGCCCAAGGCCGCACAAGGATCCAATCCAGCCCCTCGGTGTCGACCCAGTCGGTCGGGCAAGACCAGGCGACCGCGCGGATCAAAGAGCTCACGTCTGTCACAGGTCCAGTCTTCCTTGTCGTCGTGTGTGGAGGTCATTGCCAGGAAGCCGGTGGCACCGCCAAAGCCATTCACGCGGTCTTCTTGTGTCGCGAGCAGCGCAGTCAACTTGTGAGGTGCCGATCCATGGTGAAGTGCATCTGTGTGAACCGTACTGCGGTCGCTTCGGCGTGCTCCCATCATCCATTCGACCAAACCAATGAGGCGCAGGCGCAAGCTCTGGGTTCCATGGTTGACCAGCTGAACTTGAACCTGCTTGATCGCTGCTTCACAGTCAACAGACCAAGTTGTGCGGATTTCAAGGTCCCGGAGGCGGTGACTGATGACGCTGAATCCCTGCCCATGTGTCACTTGATAGTGAGAGCGGGTCTGCCCCCAGCAAGAAGGGGTCAGACTCCAGGTCTCCCGAGTCTCTGTGTCCTGGATCAGGAATATTTCTGATGGGGGGTCTGAAATGGGGTCGTTGGACCACGCCGTCAGCTGCATGGAGCGACTGTTGACGGCCCATGTATAGCCGCCTCCCGCCTCAGACAGTTGCATGCCAAAGACTGGGTTGGACAGCACATTGATCCAGGGGCGCTGAGGTCTGAGCAGGGAACCTACAGCGAAAGAGAAAGAGCCGTTTTCATCAGAAAAGGCCCCGAGGGGTTGCATGACAATGCCCGGACGCGTGTTGGCGACGGGGACGATTTGAGTGGAGGTGGCGGTGCGGTTGGCCATGGCCTGCTGATGAAGGCTGACCCATTCAGCGACATGCACTTGCAACGGGCGACCATCGGCATGGATGTGGATGGCCGCGAGGTGCTGCAGGGTCTGCCGTTCTGCGTGTGTCAAGTCATGGTCAAGCAAGACGTGATATCCGCTGTGCGCTGGTCGTGGCGATTCTGGTGCCGCCCCCATGTCTGCACCATATCGATCACGCAAGGCCATCAACTCATGGTGCAGCGCCATGTAGTAGGACGAGGCCTCCGCATCCACCACGACCAGATCGCAGGCCACTCCGCCCCAGGACCATAGTCGCAAGGCCTGCGCCAAGTTGCGCAACAAGGTCAAGCCCTGCATCAAGCTGGCAGAGACCAGGATGATCGGACGGTCACCAGAGATGCCGAGTCGCCACAGCAGCCTGCGGTTGCAGATCACCGGTTCGGACGGCTCATACGGGCTGGGCTGAGCATGAGGTCGCGTCAGCGTCAACAGCAGGGCCGTGCTCAAGGTCTGGATTGCGGAAAAATGCTCGTGACTGACGCGCAGGGCGTGCAAGCGGATGCTGGTCAAGGTGGCTGACATCATCGATGCCCGCTGCACATGGCTAGGTTGCCTGTATTTGTCGATGATCGCGTGCAGGGTGGGCGCGTGGTCGGACGCCGCGGTGGCAAAGGTCACCATCGCTTTCGAATGCGCCGGAATCTTGAGCCTCACACACAAGGCTGAGACGGGATCGAGTCCGGTGTCACAAGGCTGTCCGTCCAATGGGGGAGCATGGGTAGGTGTGCCGCCAAATCGGGCCGTGGGCTGGGATGCATGCTGGTTACGTCCAGCCCAATGCAAGCGGTCGGTCATTGCCGTCACGGTCAACACTTCGGCATCGGTCTCGGCCACAAAGTGGGCGGCCATCATGACCCGTTCTCCATGCAAGCGAGGTTGTCTTTCCAGAACCAATGCGCGGTGATCAGCCAGCCATTTGGCGCGTACAAAGAGATTGGCAAACGCTGGGTGCGCCTCGTCTGCTTGCGCAGGACTCAATGCCACCTCGAAGGCTGAGATCAGCTCGATCTCCATCGCCTTGTCGCCTTGGTTGTGCATCTCCACCTGACGAAACTCAATGTCATCTTCCGGGCTGACCCACACCGTTGTGAGCGCTTGCCAATGAGCCCATCTGGCTTCCAGGCACACACGGTCGGCATGGAAGGTGCTCTGGTACCGGGCCTCCGGGTCTGGTGCCGGGTGCTGGCTCAAGGACATGGGCGCATGCGCTGGAGAGCGGCGCACATAGAGGAAGCTGCCGTAGGCATCGCGAAGCGCATCATCACGCCAGCGCGTGATGTCAATCTGTCCCCAGCGACTCCAGCCGGCACCGTTGGCACGCAAAGTGACCTGATATCGTCCATTCGAGAGCAGGTGGGTCGGCTCAATGGCCGATGTGCCAGGAATCACCTTGCGCAACAGACCTGGCGACGCAGGTTGGACCGATTGAATCGTTGGGCCCGACAAGGGGGTGTAGAGGTTGGAGACTTCTCGGGGGGGGCGTTCGTGCAGAAGTGACGAGACTGCTTCGATGTGAACGTTGGCCATGCCCCAACGTTGAACGACCTTCTCCAACAGAACGTTGGCCAGGGAGACGATGACCATGCCCTGGTGATGCGCCATGAATGTGTACACAGGCGTAGAGGTTTCGCCGCCGATCTGCATGCCCGGTGTGTAGTCAATGGCTTCGACAAAGCCATAGCGTGCGCGAGCCCCTGATCGCTGCATGTCCTGGAAATTGAGCGTGGCGCCTTGGCGGTCGAGTTGGGCCGCCAGCGCAGTGGCGTAGGGCGCAATGACCAACTCATCGTGTGGGGTGCGTCGCAAAGCCAGTCTGGGAACACCGTGCGGTGCGTACTGATAGGCCAATGTGTGATCACGCTGGGCATATGCCGACTCCGAGATGCCCCACGGCACGCCCTTGAGTCTGGAGAACGTCTTCTGCTCTTGTACAGCGACATCACAAGCGTCGCTCAGTACGCTGCCAGAAGGCTCCTCCAGAATAAGGCCCGGCATCAGGTACTCGAACATGGAACCAGACCACGATCGCACGCCGACTTTGTGACCCAATGCATAGAACGGGCGACCCAGCGTGCTCCAGTGGCTAACGGGCACATCGCCTTTGGCAATGGCCCACAGGCCCGTCAAACGAGCTTCGGATGCCAGCAGGTCATAAAAGCCTGCATCCAACTGCTGTTCGCCGACGCGAAAGCCGAGGTGAAACAGATGCCGTTTGGGGTGGTAGAGAAACCCGAAATCGGCTTGATCAGCCAATTGCTCGAACTCATGGGCGATATAGCGCAGTCGGCGCGTCACGGTAAAGGCATGCGAAGCCGCATCGGTCAAGGCTTGGCTGGCTTCGGCATCTCGCTGAGCCGAACGTTTTGTTGCGCGATGGTCGGCCAGAAGCCATCTCAGTTCGTCACGTTGAGCTTGAGTCAGCTGCAGGCGTTGCGCAATCAACGGTGCCATGCGTTGCATGATGTCTTTCAGCGCACGTTGAAACGGCTCCTTCTGGTAGGGGTGTTTGGCGAGCTCGCGGCAGGCTTGCGCCACCGTGAGCAGGTGGCCACACAGGTTGCCGCTGTCTACGGTTGATAAATACTTCGGCAAAAGGGCCGAACAGGTCCGGGTGTCATACCAGTTCAAGAAGTGCCCACGATGTCGTTCCAGCGTGCGCATGCTCGTCAGGGTGGCCTCCAGGCGCGTGAGCAGATCTTGCGTGCCTATCCAGCCAAATTGGCGAGCGCAAGCTACGCTCAGCAAGTACAAGCCGATGTTGGTGGGAGAGGTCCGGTGGGCCACCATGTCGTGAGGCGCTGTTTGCAGGTTGTCAGGTGGCAGATGATGGTCACCCGGGCCCACGCAGCGTTCGAAGTAGCGCCAGGTATCTCTCGCGATGCCCCGCAGATAGGTCGAATCTTCTTGCTCTGGTTCGGCGCTCTTTCGCTCAAACCGAGGGCGACTGCCCCACCAGATCCAAATGGGCGTTGCAGCCCAGATCGGGCACAGGGCCCAGCTCAGCAGCCCAGAGTGCCGGGGCATGGCGGACAGCCACAGGCCCGATAACAACAGAATCGACCAGGCGGACTCGACCCAATGAGAACGGATGATGGTGGGCAAATCGACTCGCGCCATCGATCGGGCTGATTCTGCGGGTGTCCACTGCAACAAATGGCGATGACTGAAGGCCAAGCGAAACAGTGCGCGGACGATGGCATCGACCGCCAACCAGGCTTGCGACATGAGCAATGCGAGATGCCAGCAACCACCTGCGACCGCGCGAGTCAACTCCACCAGCGCTTGACGATAGAAGTGGAATCTGGCCACGTCATAGTGGCTGGGCCACAGGCCGGCGATGGCACCCATCAGGGGGCCCGCGCTGTATGCGGCCAGGATCAACCCGACCGCGGCCCAAGGCGACACGATCCAGCCGGCGAGAGAGAGCGTCATCAAAGCCAGGCTGGCCGGCGCGACCAGTGAGCGCCGGAGGTTGTCGCACATCTTCCAGAGGTTGATCGCCCGCAAACGGTAGCGCCGCGGTTGTAGCATGAACGGCAGCAACTGCCAATCCCCTCGGGTCCATCGGTGAAACCGGGAAGCCGCCACGTCCGCATGAAAGGGGGCATCCTCAATCACGGTGACGTCGGTGACCGCTGCACAGCGGGCCATGGCACCTTCGAGCAGATCATGGCTCAGAACACGTCCCTCAGGCAGGCGCCCCGACAGCACGGCATGCATGGCTTGGACATGCAGCAGGCCTTTGCCGTTGAACGAGCCTTCGTCAAACAGATCCTGATAGATCTCGGAACTGCTGGCGCTGTAGGGGTCGACACCGGCCTGTCCGGCAAAGAGCCAGTGATAGATCGTGAAATCTCGCCGGGCACTCAGCGGGGCCACCGTGCGGGGCTGCAAGATTGCATAGCCTGCCAGAACCCGCTGGCGCTTGGGATCCAGAACCGGTTGATTGTGCGGATGGGCGGCGATGCTGACCAATTCTCGCAAGCGACCTGGCGGCAATTGGGTGTCGCTGTCCAGCGTGACGACATACTTGATGTCGGGGGCCACCATAGAGGCCTGGCCCAGGTTCAGGAACTCCTTGCTGGCACCTTGTGCCAAGGCGTCTATCAGCAACTCCAATTTGCCGCGCTTGCGCTCCCACCCAATCCATCGCTGTTCACTCTCGCTGAAAAGTCGCTCACGATGCAGCACGATGAAACGGGGCGATCCAGGCCCCGAGCCGTCGGGCAGCAGAGTTGGCGGACAGCGTGCGTTGAGATCCCCAATGGCCTGCCTGACCTCATTGAGCAAGGCTTGATCGGTGTCGATGCGAACGGTATCGGCATCGACCCAGTCGGTCAGGAGCGCAAACTGTGCATGAGGTTCAGGGTTGGCCAGATAGTGCAAGTGCAAACGATGAACCAGCGCATGGACGGTTGGCACGTTGGACAACAGCGCCGGTATCACCACCATCACCCGATGATCTGAAGGGATCCCACTGGCCATGGCCAATCTTGGCAAGTAGCGTGGGCGCACTGACTCGCTGATCAATCGGTTGATGACCGCGACCGCAGCCTCTGATGCCGGAACGCTCATCAATACGATACCCAGCAACGTGAGCCACAGCGGCACCTCAGACACACGCCTTGCGCCCGGATGCACGTATAACAGCCACGCCACCACGGCCAGGGTGCCGCTCAGCATCGCAATCAGGTAGGCCGGCAAGGTGCCGTAGCGTTTGCAAAAACGCCAGACCATCGCCCCTGTCTCTTGCATACCCAAGGCGCGGATCAGGTCGGGGCGACCTTTGCCCTTGAGCCAATGGCTGGCCGAAGCGGTGCTGGCTGATGCCTCCGTATCGGCGTGCATCAGGTTCAGCAAGGTCGACGCCACCGATACTTCACTGAGCCCGCTGGACCGGGCCAATGTTTCGATGTCATGCAAGGTCTGGTCGCGCGTCTTGACCTGTTCAGCCTTGAAGATGTCGGATGTCAACATCAGCCGCATCAAGGTGCTGCTTTCCGCCACGATGTCGGTCCAGTCGGCATCGCCAATGGCGCGTAGCGATGTCACTGCGTTGCTCACGCTGAGGTTGTCGGCGGCCTGGTCAGCGTTTTGCTGGGCCTGTGCGGCAGCCAGATCCGGCATCACGTTGTGTAGCCATGCCTGGTAGCGCGCATGGTGGCCACCCTTGCCCATGGTGTGGCGGTCCTGCAGACGCAGTGCCATCTGCGTGAGAAAGACCGCTCCGGCCCCACGCTGATTGATCAGAGCCAGCAACTCATCCAGTGCGTGCAAGGTGTAGTTTTCAATGCGATCACAGCACAGATTGGCAGCCTCGCGGGCGGCCTTGTGTGTGGCCACGCGTTCAGCCAGGCGGCGCAAGTTCTCGATCAGCACGACCCGCAAGGTGGTGGGCAGAGCCCACATCTCGCTCAGGCTCAGCTCACGGCTCTCTTCATAGGCCATCAGGAACCGGGTCAACAGATCAGCGTCAAACGCACCATCGGTGTGTGCAACAAAGGCCCAGGCCACTCCATAGACCCGGGGCAAGCCTGCCAAGGGCGGATCTACCAGAATCGGCAGGGTCCGAAAGTAGCGTCTGGGGAGACCTTCGTGGATCTCCTTGAGCTGCGCCTCAATCAGGTGAAAGTTGTCTAACAGCCACTCAGCAGCGGGGCTGATGTCATAGCCCGTGATGGCCTGCTCGCCAATGTAGTGCTGCGCCTCACGCAGGGTGCGGATGTTGCTGTCCAGGCGGGGAAAGAAATTGGCCGTTCGCCAGGTCGCTTTGGCTGCGCGATGCGACTCGCCCAGGCTGCGTCCATGCTGTGCAAAGCGTTGTGGGCCGAAGATCTCCGATCGGATCGGCGCCTCCAAGGGCCCCCGTTTGCCATCCAGAATCGAACACAGAGCTTTGGGTGCCTGCGCAATCAGCTGCTGCAAGTCGGGTCCCGCCATGGTTACAACAGGGTCGATAAAGCGGTGATCAACAGCAGGCCCACCGCCAACGTCGTGACGACCCGAGAGGCTGCATAGCTAACCATCGCCTCGAGATAGCACTGCAACAAGAACAGTCGGTGGTTGGCGCGTTGGCATAGGCTCAGGTGTTCACTCAAGACGGCGAGCTCTCCCTCAGAGGTGTCGGTCTGGTCTCCAAACGAGGAGGTCGTCCAGCAGGCAGATGCGGCATAGGGCGTATTCATGCTTGTCCTCCATTGCGCTCAGCGCGTTCCGGTCACTTCAATTTCGACTCGGCGATCTGGCTGAAGGCAAGCAATCAACTTGGCCGTGCGCTTGGTGCCGCGACAGTCTTCAGGGCGAGTCACTGGGGTGGACTCACCTTTGCCGGTTGCGGTGACTTTGTTGGGATCCACTTTGCCTGTTTCAATCAGATAGGCTTTCACGGCTTCAGCCCGGCGCTCTGACAATCTCTGGTTATAGGCAGGTGATCCCAGCCGGTCTGTGTGCCCCTCGACAACGATCATCTCGTATTGGGTGTTGACCAATTCTTGAGCAAAGGTGTCCAGAGCCGCCTTGCCTTCCGGGCGAATTTGGGATTGGTCAAACGTGTACAAGGACTCTGCGGAGAAGGTCACCCGGCGCCGTGCAGGCGGCGGCGTGACGGCCACAACAGGCGGTGGAGCGACCTCCACGACGGGAGCAGGGGGCGGTGGGGCGGGTGCCGGTTCGGGGGGGACATAAGGCGCCTCCGTTGCGGCTACAGGCATTGCTCGTGCTGCGCGGCCAAACGGAAAGATCAAGCTCAAAGATGCCACGTTGACTGCAGCGTGATTCGACATGGCATCGCTGACTCGATAGCGCTCCCACTCTCCTCGCAGCAGGAATGAGGGTGAAAACTCGTACTGCAGCCCCGCGCCGAATTTGTAATTGCCGTGGTGATTGGTCGGGTTGGGGTCGGCTGGAACAACGGCCCCTGAGCCGGTGAAGCGATCACTGGTCTTGGCGTACTGTGCACCCAAGCGACCCAGTGCGGACAGGTTTGTCGTCAGTGGCAAGAAGCCCAGCAGATCGACGTTCCAGCCCTGAATCTTGACCTTGCCTTCCAGGCTGCCGTCTGGTGTGGTCGTGCTCGAGAAGTGTGGTGTGCCGAGATAAAAGTAACCCACTTCCATCCCATAGTACCGATTGAACTGATAGCCGCCAAACAGTTTGTAGGCGGTATCACGTTCCTCCCGTTGGATGTTGACCACCGACAGGCCGCTGCCGATCTGCTGTTGGGTGATGTTCTCCTCGTCCAGGCTCGACCTTGACTGGCCCACTGAAATGCCGCCGTAGTAATAGCTTTGGGCTTGAGCGAACAGCGGCATGGGAATCAGGCCGAGGGCTACAAGGCTCAATAGGTACTTGGTGTGGTGCGAGGTCATTTCCTTGACTCCTATCGTTTGTGGCAGATGGCGTGCGGGGATCAGGCTTGCAGGGTGGGGGAACAGTGCACATGGCGTCTGTGCGCTGTCCCACCCAAGCTGTGCGGAACACGTGATCCCAGAAAGTGGTGGTCACCCCAAAGCAAAGGGATTGGTTGCCATGGCTGTGGTGGATGGCGTGCCAGCGCTTGCGGCGCATCATCCAGGCACCGCCGCCGTGCCAGTGGTGTATGGCGTGGTGTGTGATGGCATAGGCGAGATAGCCCACCAACACACCCAGGGTGAAGCCCCATGCACGCAAGGTCTCCACTGACAGCCAGGCCGGAAGCAGGACCAACGAGCCAATCAACAATGAACTGACCATCGTCGGGGTACAGATCAGCGCGGTGGGGCGAGCGTGATGCTCCGCATGCATTTCCCGAAATATCGGAAAGGCATGCAGCACGAATCGATGCAGCACATACTCCATGCCAGTCCAGCAGACCACACCGAGCGCCACATGGAGCCAGACATCCAGGCGTTGAAACAGGGGGGCACTCACGAGCAGGTAGGCAGCAAGCAGGCAGACTGTGATCCCGTAAAGATAGAAATCTGCGAGATAGGCTGTTCTACTGTGCTCGACAGAAAAGGGACGCATGGACAGGCCCTCCATTGATGGGTGCGAAGGTCAAACGTGGGATAGGCACAAAGGCTGAGACACCGTAAGGTGCGGTCTCTCGTTGGTCTGTGCGGCATCGCACATACCCTTGTTCGCATCACACCTACAGTCGGCACCTTCGTGCTGCCCCTCACCGGGCGACTGTTCTGCCCGCCCTGGATCCATCTGGAGATCTTTCATGTGTCCCCTGGAATCCGACCCGCGCGTGAACCGCCTTCTGGCTGTTCTGCCGGACGAGGAGTGGCAGCGCTTGCAACCTCAGCTTGAACGGGTTGATCTGCGCTTGGGGCAGGTTCTATGTGAGGCCGGAGGCGAGATCCAATATGTCTTCTTCCCCACCACGGCGATCGTGTCGCTTTTGTGCTTGACCGAAAGTGGGGCCTCGACGGAGGTGGGGGTTGTGGGCAACGAAGGGGTTGTCGGTATTTCCTTGCTCATGGGGGGCGAGAACACGCCAAACAGAGCCATCGTGCAATGCGCTGGTCAAGCCTACAGGCTACGGGGGCAAGTCTTCAAAGATGAGTTTCATCAAAGCGCTCCTCTGATGCACTTGCTGCTGCGTTACATACAGGCGCTGATCACACACATGGCCCAAACGGCGGTGTGCAACCGACACCATTGTTTGGATCAGCAGCTGTGTGGGTGGTTGCTCTACAACCTGGATCGACTGAAAAGCAATGAGCTGGTGATGACTCAGGAGTTGATTGCCAACATGCTGGGCGTACGGCGTGAGGGCGTGACCGAGGCCGCGCTCAAACTGCAAAAGCTCGGTCTGATCAGCTATGCGCGGGGACACATTTCTGTGTTGGACCGGGCAGGGCTGGAGCAGCGAGCCTGTGAGTGCTATTCGGTGGTAAAGAAGGAATACGACCGGCTGCTTCCTGATCAGGTTGCCGCTTAGTGCTCCTGCGACTTCTTGTGTCTATCCCCTGTTGCTGCTATGTGTGATGGCAGACAGTCACCTCCGTGCGGAGTGTTGAAACTAAACAGATGTAGGGCATGAACGTAAGAGGCCGTCATATGTTGAAAACAGCGCAACCCGTGCCGGGCGATCCACCTCCACAGAGGCGGGGGCGCTCTCGAACGGTGGATGACGGGGCCACACGCAAGCCGACCTACCAGGAATTGCAGGATGCCTTGATGCGGGAGCACCGGCAGCGTTGCCAGCTGGAAGGCGAAATGGTGGCCGCCATGACCGCCCTGGACCAACTGAGATCAGAGCTGGCAGGGAGCCAGGCGGGGGAAAGGCGTGCACGTCATCTCGCTCTGCACGACAGTCTGACCTCACTGCCCAACGCTTGCTATTTCCGAGAGCGGCTCGATCAGGTGCTGGCCTCCGCCGCGAAAGAACAAAAGGAAGTAGCGGTCTTGTTTCTGGATCTGGATAGATTCAAGCCCATCAATGACATGCATGGACACGCTGCGGGTGATGAGCTCTTGAGCATCATCGCCGCCAGACTGATGAGGACCATTCGTGCCGATGACATGGTCTGCCGCTTAGGTGGCGATGAATTCGCCTGTTTGTTGTTGAACGCGCCAGGGCATGCGCAGCTCAGTCGTTTGGCCTGCAAGATGTTCGATGCGGTATCCGATCCGGTCAGATTGGGAAGCATCACGCTTTGCGTTCATCCCAGCATCGGGATTGCCGTGTTCCCCGAAGCCGGAGCGACGGCGGCTGAGCTCCTTCAGCATGCCGATGCCGCCATGTACCAAGCCAAGAGGTTGCAGACGGGCTATGCATTCTTTTGCCAGGACCAGACTGCGGGGCCCAAAGAAGCGTCCTGATGGTGAACAGGACGTGTGCCTGGTGGCGCCGTTCAGGCGCAAACCCATGCCAGAGGCAGAGCGACGAGCATCGGATTCATGATCGATCAATCTGCCGAGCGTGGCAAATCGGTGAACACAAGCAAGTACCGGAGCCCGACTGGATCGATGTTGACGGTCGCAAGAACTGTCGCCGGTCGGCCTGGGGCATCTTCCTGCCCGGCCTTCAGAGTCAATTCACACGACGCCTGTTCGGTGCCTTGATCGATGCGCTCCAACAAGGCGTGCAGTGCATGGGCGCTGGTGGGGGCCAGAAACGCGTCAAGTCGCTGCCCCAGCAGCATTTCGCGATCGGCCATCAGGCGCTGGGCGCCGGTCAAATTCACCTCATGCAAACGCGTGTCTGGGTCAATGGTGAAGACCGAAGCCGGCAGGCAGTCATAGATCTGAACCTGCCTGGCCAGGGCGGACTCCAGATCATTGCGTGATTGACGCAACTCCTCACCCTGCAATTCCAGTTCGACTTGGTGGACCTGCAGTTCATGCAGCAGAGCCAGGGCGTCAGCCGCCGTGTCAGGTGATATGGCCAAATCGTAGAGAACGCGCAGCGCCGCGGAGGCGCCATCACTGACGCGGTTGCTGAGGGGGGCTTCCCTTCCTGTCAGTTGTGCGATTGCACGCACGCGCAGAGAAGTCTGACTGCTTGTTCCTGGAGATCGACTGGCCATGGAGTGCCTCCTTGAAGCTGAGGCGATGCTGCCTGATTCAGACTTTACCCTTTGCGTAGCCGAGACTCCAGTTCTTTCGCGACCGTGATGTCAACGAAAGTAATGACCACCCCCTGAATCATGTTGGTCAGGGTGCGGTAGGGCATGATGCGCACCGTGAACCAGCGCTTGTCGGTGGTCTGGACTTGCTTTTCGCTTGATGTCAGGGTTCGCAGCGTTTCCTTGGCGTCGTTATGAAGTTCCGGGTAGGTCAAGGTGTTGGCCAGGTCACTGAGGGGGCGCCCAATGTCGCCATCGCGCAGGTGATAGATGCTGGTCGCCTGTTCGGTGAACCGCCTCACGTTCAAGTCGTTGTCCAGGAACAGTGTGGCGATGTCGGTGCTGTTGAGCAGATTCTGCATGTCGCTCTGCGCCAAGGCCAGATCATCCAGTTTGGTCTGCAACTCGCCGTTGATGGTCTGAAGTTCCTCGTTCATTGACTGAGCTTCTTCTTTGGACGTCGTCAGCTCTTCATTGGCTGACTGCAACTCTTCGTTGGCTGACTGCAGTGCGTCATTCGCTGCCTGTAGCTCCTCTTTGGATGCTTGCATTTCCTGGCGCAAGGCTCGAATTTCTTCTCGAGCCCGATCCAGTTCGTTGATCAAAGCAGGGTCAGGGGACCCGGCATCGGCCTTCTTTCTGGCTTTGCTTCGCTTGGATTCAGCGACCTCTCGGAAGACGATCATGAACATCCCTTCCAAGGCTTTGGGTTCGTGCACCGCCTGCACGGTCAGGTTCACGGTGAAGGGCGCGTCGTCCTCCACTTTGAGTCCTGACAACTCGACGCTGGTCTTGTCTTGCGCGACTTGGCGCAGCGCAACCGCCAGCTGGGTGCGAATGCCGGGACGTGCCATGACGTGGATGTTCCAGTTGGCCTTGCCTGCTGCCGGCTCGAGGTATTTGCCGGTGCGTCCGCTGATGTAGAGGATGTCTCCCGCATCGTTCACGAGCACAGCGGGTGGTGAAAATGCTTGAAGCAAGACCTGGTCGGCCAAGGATTGCAAGTTGGCCGGGTGAGGTGACGATATCGACACGAAGTTCTCCTGCGAAGTCTTGTGCAAAACATGTGGACGATTGATCGGGAAGTCGACCGCGCCTGCATTCAAGGTGCGATCACTGCGCCGATACAGCCGCGCTTTGGCGTTCAAAGGGGTAAACAGCGACTGTGATCGCCCCACGGTTTCCGAGCCGCCCAGCATCAGCAAGCCCTTGGGGCGCAAGCTGTAGTGAAACAGAGGCATCAGTCGGTTTTGCAAAGCTGCGTTGAAGTAAATCAGAACGTTGCGACACGACAGGATGTCCAACTTCGTAAAGGGCGGGTCCAGGATCACGTCATGCTGGGCAAACAAGACCATGTCTCGGATCCGCTTATCGATCAGATAGCTGCCGTCGCTTTGGGCCGCAAAAAAAGTGGACAGCCGCTTTTCATCCATGCCTTCAACGGAGCGGGCCGAGTACACGCCCTTGCGTGCAAAGGTGATCGCTTCGGCGCTGAGGTCAGTGGCAAAGATCTGGAAAGACAGGGGGGGTGGCTCTCGCATCTCAGCCAGCACCTCCTGAAGCACCATGGCCAGCGAATACGCCTCTTCTCCGGTGGAGCAGCCCACGATCCAAGCGCGCAACTGAGCTGTGTCAGCACGGCGGCTCTCCAGAAACTCTGGCAAAACCCGCTCTTTCAGATCGGTCCACAGGTCTGCATCACGGAAGAAGCTGGTCACCCCGATCAACATCTCGGCAAACAGCAGGTCCAGCTCATGGGGGTTGCGTGACAGAAACTCTGCGTAAGCGGCGATCGAGGGCAGTCCATGGACACCGACCCGTCGATCAATTCGGCGCATCAGCGTACTTGTTTTGTACAAAGACAAGTCTCGGTTGCTGTGCTCGCGAAGCAGCTTCAAGATGGTTGCCAAGGACTCTGCATCGTCCTTTGGGGCCGGCAGTTTAGGGGGGAAGTCCGGCACGCGCCCAGACCGGACGACCCTCAGGATGTGTTGGGGCATGTCCTCTGGTGAGGCCACGATGTCGACAAAGCCGGAAGCAATGGCCGCTTGCGGCATGGAGTCAAATTGAGCCGTGTCTGGCTGTTGTGCGAGCGTCAACCCACCCTGCATTTTGATCGACTGCAATCCCACCGTGCCGTCCGATCCCATGCCGGACAGCACGACGCCGATGGCTTTTTCTCCTTGGCTCTGCGCCAAAGAACTGAACAGAACATCAATCGGCAGCCGCAGGCCTCGTGGCTGCTTTGGCGTGTTGATTCGCAAACGCCCCTGCGCGACAGTCAACTCACAGTCGGGCGGGATGACATAGACCGCGTTGGCCTCCATCACCATGGAGTCTGCTGCCTCATGAACCGGCATGGCTGTAGCCCGTTGCAACAAGACACTCAACATGGTCTTGTGTGTGGGGTCCATGTGCTGCACGACGACATAGGCCAGGCCACTTGCTTCAGGAACGCGGCTCAGGAAGTGTTCTAGTGCGACCAGTCCACCGGCCGACGCGCCCAGGCCGACGATGCGTTCGGGGGGGGAGTGACTTGCGATTGCAGTTTGAGTGAGCATGCGAAAGTATGCGCGAATACGGTGGACGCGCTCACATCCGCATGGGGGTGCCCCGTTTTTGCCAGCCGCTGACCTGGGTTCATGCCTCTAACCTGAGCGCATGATCAAAGGGGGCCTCGACCACGTATCACGCGAACCAGGATCACGACGATCGCAATGACCAACAGGACGTGAATCAGCCCGCCCATGGTATACGAAGTGACCAGACCGAGTAGCCAAAGGATGACCAGAACCGCGACGAGTGCTTCAAGCATGATGGTCTCCAGCTGTTTCGACGGCAGTGCACTTGGGGGTGTCGGCTGCCAGGCTTGGCCTGAACCTGGTCAGCAGGTTCAGGCGAGACAGTCAGAGCCTGTCAGTGAACCGGGTCATCCATGTTGGGCTTGGTTCCGTAGTAACTGTGAATGCTTTCAGCCCAACTCGAATCCGCCATGTCAGGCCAATGGTCTTTGTCGAACCCGGGGGCAGATTCCAGCTTGTCCTTGTCCACATCCAGCACAAAGCGCTTGTTTTGGGTGTCCAATTTCAACGCGGACCATGGGACGGCAAAGAGCTTTTCTCCCATGCCCATGAAGCCGCCGAAAGACAGCACTGCGTAGCGGATCCTGCCGCTGCTGATGTCCAGCATGATGTCCTTGATCTCCCCGAGCTTCTCATCCTTGAGATTGCAGACATCGTTGCCAACCAGGGTGTCTGCACCCATCAGGTTCGGGCCCGGGCGGTGGCTGACCTTGGGGCCAATTTGTTCGCTTGCGCTTGTTTTGTACATGCCGTAAATGTCGCGGTCTAGATAGTTCATGCTCATCTCCAGAAGGGGGTGCGTTGTGATGGGGTGAGCATCGACACGAGAATCTCTGCCGATGTTCACCATCCAAGTTAGCCAGCAGCGATGCGCATGTCTGTTCGTCGGCGCACCGACCAAATCATGACTAACTCACCAACCAGTCCTTGAGCTCCTCTGCGTGGGACTGCTCTTCACACAAGATGTCTTCCAGCAGGCGCCTGGTGGTGACATCCGTGTTGCCAATCAGATCGATCATTTGGCTGTAAACCTCAATGGCCACGCGCTCTGCCATCAGGTTGATGCGAATCATGTCCTTCAGTTTGAGCGAGTCGTCGTATGGCACATGGCTGCGCCGTATCAACGACTCTGGCGAAAAATCAGGCGAACCGTTGAGCTGGACGATGCGCCGCGCCAGTCGATCGGCGTGAACAGCTTCCTCATTGGCATGGACCAGGAACTCCTGCGCGATCTTCGCGGATTCAAGCCCCTCTGCCGTGAAATGATGGCGCTTGTAGCGCAGGGCGCAAACCAGTTCGGTGGCAAGTGAGGCGTTGAGCAATTTGATGACATCCTGGCGACCGGAACCATAGTGAGGCGTGATCGAACCCTGCTCCAGATCGCGGGTGGCCCCTTCTATGGAC
Organism: Aquabacterium sp.; assembly: GCF_036273115.1. Lineage (GTDB taxonomy): Bacteria > Pseudomonadota > Gammaproteobacteria > Burkholderiales > Burkholderiaceae_C > Aquabacterium. The sequence continues at coordinate 39,437 of NZ_DASUIN010000023.1, read as the reverse complement.
TTCATGTTCAATGTCATGTTGGGGACGGGCGGTGGCGTACCTTCCGATGTGAAATCGCCTCGCAACTGCGCCATGCCCTTGTTCTTTTGCGCGGGGTGTTTGTCGGTGTGGCTCATAGGGGCTCCTAGAAGACTGCTGTGTGGTGTGGTTGGGGAGGTCGGGCCGATGTCTTCATCGGCGCGACCTCTTGGGGCCTCGCAATCAAGTCTTGTCGATCGCGTCCTTCACCGCTTGCTTGGTGTCGCCCACCTTCTTCTGGATGTTGCCTTCCACTTGCTTGGCAACGCCCTTGGCTTGTTGCGAATTGCTGCCAATCACTTGGCCGAATTTCGTCTGTATCTTGCCGGTAGCTTCCTTGATGGCGCCCTTGGCTTGGTCCTTGTTCATGTCACACCTCGATTGGTTGATGGAAAAGTGGTGCAGGGCAGGCCGGCACCTGGTTGGGGTGTACCGGAGCAGGGTGGGGCGGTCTGTTCGTCAGCGCACGTCTCGTGTTTGACGTCTTGCCAATCAAATGGATGACCACTGCGCCAATTGGTGCGCTCGCGCACAGACGAGACATGCTGGCGCATCTATTTTGGTCGTCGACGCAGGTCAATCGGCAACCGATTGAATGCGCCGCAGAGTTGGAGGTTTTATGAAGGCCACAATCAAATACGGGTCCGCGTATCCTCACGCGGCATCGATCAAGGCAGACCGGTCTGCCCATTGCGGCAAAGCATCGTCCAGTACGCATGGCCTCAAGTTGCCGCATGAACGCGACGAGTCTGTTGACGAAGGGGGGGGAGCGGTGGTCAGTGAACGCGTAAGGCAGGCCGGCCGGGATATCCGCCGCGGCTTGCGTGATACGGATCGCGGTGCCGAGATGGACCGCACCTACCAGAAGCAAAAGATCTGAATGGGGGCATCGTTTCGCGCTGCCAGCATTGACCTTGTGCTCAACCTCTTTCAGACCAGAAACTTGAGCACGGTGAAGTAATGGCTGGCCGTGCCGCCCAGAACGAAGAGGTGCCACACGCCGTGTGCATGACGCCAGCGCGTGTCCATCACATAGAAGATCACCCCCACGGTATAGAGCAGGCCTCCTGTCACCAACCAGACCAGGCCTTGTGTTTGCAGGGCATGAATCAAGGGTGAGGCCACGGCCACGCAGGCCCATCCCATCAGCAAGTAAAGTGGAACGGACGATACCCGCTCGCGACCCCATCGGAGTTCCTTGGCAATGCCGGCAAATGCCAGGGTCCAGACCACAGTCAGTAGCGCCGTGCCCCATGTGCCCTGTAGCGTGATCAAAGAAAAAGGTGTGTAGGTTCCTGCGATCAGGACATAAATGGCGCAGTGATCGACTTTGGCCCAGCGCTCCTTGGCTGGCCCGCGAGTGCTGTGATAAATCGTCGATGCACCATAGAGGGCGATCATCGACAGACCAAATACGCTGACGGCACCGATCTTCCATAGGTTGCCAGACTTCACGGCCTGAATCAGCAACACGATCGATCCGGCGATGGCCAAGATCACGCCGATCAAGTGCGTTGCGCTGTTGAATCGTTCGCCTGGGTACATGGTGGCCTACAAAGGGTGTCAACCCATTGTGAGGTACCTTGCGTGATTCGTCCGTGCGTTGTCGAACAGAGTGCCAACGCAGCCCTTGCGGAGCCGCTTAAAGGGCGATGGGCGATGAGTCGGGCTCAGTCACTTCGTGACGCGCCTTCCCCTCGACGACCGGTACTGGCGCAGGCAATTGAATGCCATTTTTCACCGCCACCACCTCCGCCAGGATGGACAGCGCGATCTCGGCAGGCGTCTTGCTGCCGATGTAAAGCCCCGCTGGTCCACGCAAGGCCTGCAGTGCCGATTCAGGCAGGTCAAAGTGTGTCCGCAGCCGCTCTCGCCGATGCGCGCTGTTGCGACGCGACCCGATGGCGCCGACATAAAAGGCCTTTGACTGCAAGGCATCGATCAGGGCCAGGTCATCCAGTTTGGGGTCATGCGTCAAGGCCACCACGGCCGTGCGTGCGTCGGGTTGCAAGCGCTGGATCAAGTCGTCGGGCATTTCATGGCACACCGTCACGCCATCGAGACGCCAGTTGGCCCGGTGTTCTTCGCGCGGGTCGCAAACAATGACCTCAAAGCCGACACTCAGCGCCATCTCGCACAGGTAGCGAGACATGTCACCGGCGCCGATCACGATGAGGCGGGCTTTCGGGCCCAGATAGGTGGTCAGTCGAGTCTCATCCATCCGTGGCACACCGTCGCGCTGCCCCACATTCAATGAGACATGACCCGTTTGCAGGTTCAGCACCCGCTCGGTACTGCGCCGCTCCTGACAGGCCTGTAGCAGTTCATCCAGTCGGCTGTGGCGTGCCACCGGCTCGAGCACGAGTTCGACTGTGCCGCCGCAAGGCAAGCCAAAGCGGTGCGCTTCGTCTGCCGAAATGCCATAACGCAGCACGGTGGGGGCTTGAGTGGTGCAAGCCGCTTGCACACCACCTTCCCGTATGCGGAGGATGAGGTCGTCTTCAATGCACCCGCCAGACACCGAGCCCACGGTTTCACCCCGCTCGTTGATGGCCATGAGCGAGCCCGGCGGACGCGGCGAAGAGCCCCAGGTTCGCGCCACGGTGACCAGCACCACTGGCTGGCCGGCCTGGTGCCAACTCAGCGCGGTACGCAAGACCAGGATGTCGAGGTCTTCCATGCTGTCCTGGGGAATCAGGCCAGTTTGAAAGGCAGCTCACGCAAAGGCTTGCCGGTCAAACGGGTGATGGCGTTGGCAAACGCAGGGGCCAGGGGGGGAAGGCCAGGTTCGCCCATGCCGGTGGGTGGGTCGGCGCTGGGCACCACATGGACGGCGATCTCCGGCATGTCGGTGATGCGGGGCACCACAAAGTCCATGAAGTTGCTCTGTTGCACTTCGCCATCCTTGAGTGTGATGGCAGCTCCCGGCAGGCACATCGACAAGCCCATCAGGGCCGCGCCCTGCACCTGCGCTTCGATGGTGCGTGGGTTCACCGCCAGATTGCAATGCACGCCGGCCGTTGCCCGGTGCAGCACGGCGCTGCCCCTTTTGACCGAGGCCTCCACCACATACGCCACCACGGTCTCGAACGACTCGTGCACCGCCACGCCCCAGGCGTGTCCCGCAGGCAAGCGCTTCTTGCCATAGCCGCTTCGGTCCACGGCCAGCTGCAGTGCCGCGCGATGGCGTGGGTGTTTGTCGCCAAACAGCTGCATGCGATAGGCCACCGGGTCCTGCTTGGTGGACCGGGCGATCTCGTCGACCAAGGTCTCCATCACGAAGGCATTGTGGGTGGAGCCCACGCTGCGCCACCACAGCACCGGTACGTTGACCTTGGGGTGATGAACGGTCAAGCGCATGGGGAAGGGGTAGGGCTCCAGCATGCCTTCTGGTCCGGTGGCGTCAATGCCGTTCTTGACCATGCCACCTTCAAACGGCGTGCCCATGGTGATGGACTGCCCGACCAGCACGTGGTCCCAAGCCAGCACCTTGCCTTTGGCATCAAACCCGATGCGAGCCCGGTGCAGGTGCATCGGGCGGTAGTAGCCACCACGGATGTCGTCCTCACGGCTCCAGACCATGCGCACCAGCGCATTCAGGCCAGCGGCGCGTGCGGCCTTGGCAATCTCGCAAGCCTCCACCACGTAGTCGCTGCTGCCGATGGCACGTCGGCCAAAGCCGCCGCCCGCCATCTGTACGTGCACCGCCACCTGCTCGGGTTTGAGGCCCAGCACCCGTGCGGCGGCTGCGCCGTCCAGCCCAGGCAGCTGAGTGCCCACCCACAGATCAGCTTTGCCCTCCGAGATCTGAACCGTGCAGTTCAGCGGCTCCATCGGCGCGTGGGCCAGGTAGGGAAAGACGAACTCGGCCTCAATGTGTCGCGGTGCACTGGCCATGGGCGACATGTCTGCATCGAAGCGCAAGGGGCCAGGCTGCTTGGCCAGCTCGCGGTACTGCGCCAGTTGCTTGGCGCTGTCCACCTTCTCGACCTTCGAGGTGTCCCACTGCAGCTTCAAGGCATCGCGCCCCAGCTTGGCGGGCCAATAGCCGTTGGCCACCACCGCCACGCTCTCGCCGCCGCGATCTGCCGGAACGCGCAATACCGCTTTCACGCCTTGGATGGCACGGGCTGCGCTGTCGTCCACAGAGGCCAAGCGCGCGCCGAACACCGGTGGGTGCGCGACCACGGCGGTCAACTGGCCGGGCAAGTGAGCATCGATGCCGAAGTCTTGCCGCCCACTGCTCTTGGCTCTGGCATCCAGACGACCAGTGGGTTTGCCAATCAGGCGGAAGTCCTTGGGATCCTTCAGCATCACCTTTTCAGGCACGGGCTGCGCCATGGCTGCCTCGGCCAGTTCGCCGTAGCTTGCCTGGAGGCCCCCTGGGCCCAACACGAGGCCCGACTGCGTGCGCAAGGAGGTCACGTCCACGTTCCAACGTGCAGCGGCAGCACCCAGCAACATGGCACGGGCGCGTGCTCCCAGCTCACGGTATTGCGTGAAGCTGTGTTTGACCGAGTTGGAGCCTCCGGTCAGGTGCATGCCCCACAACGGGTCGACATAGGCTGGGTCATTCGAGCCATGCTGACTGCGCACCAGGCTCCAGTCGGCATCCAGCTCTTCAGCCAGGATCATGGGCAAAGCGGTTTGCACCCCCTGGCCGAATTCCAGTCGATTGATGGTGACCATGACCTCGCCATTGGGCGCGATCTGCACAAAAGCCGATGGCTGCTGTGTGGGCTTGAGGGCGCTGCTGGCAGGCGCGGCGCCTTGTCCCATGGCGAGATGCGGAAAGGCACCCAGTGCCAAGCCACCCACCCCCGCGATCTTCAAGAAGCTGCGACGCGGCAAGGTGGCGATGTCGACAGTTTGACCTCTTTCCAGCAAGTGCTGCAAAGCGCGTGGCAATTCACGGTGATCGATGTGGCTCAACATGGCAGCTCCTTCAAGCCAGCGCGCGGGCCGCATCAGCCACGGCTGCGCGGATGCGGGCATAGGTACCACAGCGGCAGATGTTGCCGACCATGGCCGAGTCGATTTCGGCCGCGCTGGGTTGCTTGCCTCGGGGCAGCGATTTGAGGAAGGCCGTGGCGCTCATGATCTGGCCACTCTGGCAATAGCCACATTGCGCCACGTCGTGTTTCACCCAAGCCGCGTGAACGGCAGCGCCCACGCGGTCGCTGCCATCGGTGACCGCTTCGATGGTCATGATCTTCTTGCCCTCAGCGGCAGAAAGGGGCGTGACGCAGGATGGAACAGCCTGACCGTCCAGGTGTATGACGCAGGCGCCGCACAGCGCGGCACCGCAGCCAAACTTGGTGCCGGTCATGCCCAGCGAATCGCGCAAAGCCCAGAGGATGGGGGTGCCGGGATCGACATCAACCGTGTGCTCACGGCCATTGACATTGAGCGTGCTCATGATGGGGCTGTCTCCGCGGGATGAGGCCAATTCGACGGATGCTAATGAGTTTGGAGCCTGCATGCCAGCCCTAGTTTGAGCTTGTCTTAGGGGCCAATGAACCGCCTCAATATGACCTCGTCAATTCAACGGGCGCTTGTGCTCACCAGTTGACGCTTGCGCCTAGCCAATGTTGTCGATCAACTGGCCTGTTTGGTGGCGATTTGCCGCGCTGTTGTTGACCAATGGTCAATTCGGCATTCGCCCAAACCTCGATGGGCACAGAACGGGCACAAAGAAAAAAGGCCCTCGTTTCCGAGAGCCTTTTTTAATTTTTGGTTGCGGGGGCCGGATTTGAACCGACGACCTTTGGGTTATGAGCCCAACGAGCTACCAGACTGCTCCACCCCGCGCCAGATGCGGTGTTCCGGTAGATGTGATCACATCTGAACCGGAAGGAAAGAGGCCATTTCGAAAAATGCCAAATTCCTAAATTTTGGTTGCGGGGGCCGGATTTGAACCAACGACCTTTGGGTTATGAGCCCAACGAGCTACCAGACTGCTCCACCCCGCGTCAGAGACATAGATTGTGACACGAAACGGTGCGTCGCGTCTAGTCCTGAGTGACTATTTGTTTTGGCCTGGGGGAGCTTGGGGGCCCTTTCGTGTCCAATATGGGGCATGGATACCGCTCACGACACCGATCAGCGCCTGATGGACCTGGAGATCAAGTCCAGCTTTCTGGAGGACCTTGTTGACAGCCTCAACCAGGTGGTGATTCGCCAGCAGCAGCAAATTGACTTGCTGGTGCGCGAGGTCAAGGCCCTGCGTGACCAGATGCCTGAGCCGGGTCAGGCGCCGTTTCGCAGTTTGCGCGACGAGTTGCCGCCGCACTATTGAGATCTGATGCGCTGAGGCGTCAGGCTTAGTGAAGATCTGCTGGCAGGATTTTCTGGTATGAGTTAGTGTTTTCGGACGCGAAAGTGCTGTCTGCCGCAATCAATCGGTGGGGAATGCGGGGGATCTTTGAATCACGTGACTCAATTCGGGGCGGGAAGTGTGGCTGCGGCGTCATTGGCGCTGGTGGCCCTGGCGGGCTGGTGGTCCAATCGACGGGCGCAACGCATTCGCCATGAGCTGCAGGAGGGAGCCGAGCGCTTGGAGCTGGCCTTGGCTGGCGCCGATTTAGGGCTGTGGGATTGGGATGTGCCTTCCGGGCGCGTGACGACCAATGCGCGTTGGCTGACCATGATCGGCTGGTCGCCGGACACGGCTGCGCTGACTTATCAGACTTGGGCTGGGCTCATTCATCCTGACGATCTGGACGTGACGGAGGCTGTGGTTCGCGCGCATTTGCGAGGAGAAACGCCGGGCTACGAAGCGGTGTTTCGCATGCGCCACCGCAATGGCTCGTGGGTATGGATTCTGGCGCGCGGCAAGGTCATGGAGCGGGATGCGGCAGAGCGCCCCTTGCGGGTTCTGGGCACCCACGCTGATGTGACCCAGGACAAGCTCGCCAAAGAGGCCCTGCAAGACAGTGAGGCCCGTGCGCAAGCGCTGTTCAGTCACCTGCCTGTGGGCGCGGTGGTGCATGCGGCTGACACGCGAGTGCTTGCGGCCAACCCGCAGGCTTGCCGGGTGTTGGGGTTGAGCGAGGCGCAGATGCAAGGCCGCGTGGCCATGGATCCGGTCTGGGCCTTGACGGACGAATCGGGGCTGCCTTTGTCGCTCAGTCAGTATCCGGTCAATCAGGTGGCCTCCACGGGGCAACCTCTCGAGGGGCTGTTGGTGGGGGTGCGCCGTCCGGGCGAGGCGGAACTGTTGTGGGTAACGTGCAATGGCTATCCCGTGCGCGATGCCTCGGGACGCGTGCTGCAGATCGTCATCACCTTTGCCGATGTCACCGGGCACAAGCGCGCCGAAGCCGAGCGCCAGCACCTGGCGGCGCAACTGCGCGAGTCCCAGAAGATGGAGGCGATCGGCACTTTGGCTGGCGGAATCGCTCACGACTTCAACAACATTGTCGGGGCCATTCTGGGCAATGCCGGATTGGCGAGAGCGGTGCTGGAGCCGGGGCACCCGGTCGAGGCCTACTTGGCGCAGATCACCAAAGCGGGTGGGCGGGCACGCGAGCTGGTGCAGCAGATTCTGGCGTTCAGCCGGCGCCAGCCTCAGGCGCTGAAAAGTCAGGACTTGAGGGGCTTGTTGAATGAGTCTTTGGCGCTGCTGCGTGCCACCCTGCCCGCCGGTGTCACCCTGGTGGGGCGGTGGGGCGATGACGCGGTGGTGTCGCATGTGGACGCGACCCAGTTGCAGCAAGTGGTTGTGAACCTCTGTACCAATGCCTGGCATGCCTTGAATGGCGGGGCCGGGCGCATTGAGGTGGGGCTGGCCACAGCCTCCATGGGCGAGGATGTGGGGGCAACGGTTTCGCGCTTGCCTGCGGGGCGCTACGCACACCTGTGGGTCAAAGACTCAGGGGCGGGCATTGACCCGGCTGTTTTGCCGCGCATCTTTGAGCCCTTCTTCACCACCAAACCCGTGGGGGTGGGCACCGGGCTAGGCTTGTCAGTGGTGCATGGCATCGTCGCAGCGCACCATGGTGCCATCACGGTGGACAGCACGCCTGGGCTTGGCACCACCTTTCACATTTACCTGCCCTTGGCAACCGAGGCACCGAGCCCTGAAGAGCTTGAGTCGCCGTCGCTTGGCATCTTGCCGAGCCCTCCAGGCCGGGGTGAGCATGTGGTCTATGTGGACGATGACGAAACCATGACCTTGATGGTGGCGCAGCTGCTGGCCCATGCGGGTTACCGGGTCAGCACCTTCACTGATCCCACAGCTGCGCTGAGCTTTGTGCGCGAGCACGGAGCCGAGGTCAATGTGGTGGTCACTGACTTCAACATGCCTGGCATGAGTGGCGTGGAGCTGACCAAGGCGCTGCGCTTAACGCTACCTGACATGCCTGTCATCATCGGGTCGGGTTACCTCTCTGATGTGTTGTCGGCACAAATGAGCGAGCTGCGGGTGAATGCCTTGCTGCAAAAGGAAAACACGCTGGAGCAATTGGGTGGCTTGGTTCATCAGGTGCTGACCGCCTCGCATGAACCAGCTGACTCAAGCGCGTCAGCTGCTCAGAGCCACCCCGCAAGCTGAACAAAAGCGCGCCTGAATCGCCATTTTCTGCCCGCAGGCCGAGCAAAAGCGGAACGCGCTGGCCTGCTCGGTGGCGGGGGGGATCTGGGCTGCGTCTGTGTTGCCTCCCGTGGGGGTGTTCAAGTTGGATTCGGCAGGCTCGCCCAGCAGGGGCTCTGCCTGGGTGGTTGGCAGCGGCATGATGGCGGCGGGTGAGATGGAGGCCGGTGAGGCGGCCGCCAGAATGCCTTCGGCCTGCCCCAGGGCATTGAGGCGGGCGTGGTCTTCAGCGGACGTGGGCGCCAGCAGCACGCTTTGGGCGCGCCCGAACTCGCACAGGTGGTCAGCCAGGGCTTGGGCTTCGGGTTCGGTCGAGAACAGGGCCGTGACCTGGCGCGGAGAGTCCTTGCCAAAGGCCACGCTTTCCACACGGGCTCGCCACACGCGCAGGGTCATCGATTCGACCCGGGTCACCTGGTTCTCGGTTTGCAGACGCGAGCTCAGCATGTTGTGGCCAGTACCTACCTTGGCGCGCTGGAAGGTGCCCGACACCTCCACCCACTGTACGACGGAGGCAAAGTCAAATCGGCCCCACAGTTCGTGCGCGGTGCGTTGGCAGAACACGGCCACCAGGATCAGGATGGTGGCGGTGCCGGCGCTGCTGTAGTGGTTGATCGCAGCCAGTCGGCCATCGAAGTTCCACACAAACGACAGCACCAGCCCCAAGGCGATGGCCACCAGGCCGGTGGCGTACAGATCGAGCGCGGTGATCCAGCGGTGGCGGGGCGATTGCCAGGCGGCCTGAATACTGGGCGCGGTGCTCGATTGAATCGGCATGGGTTGGGTTTCTTCCAGAAACTCGCCCTGGAAGGCGCCCGATGGCAGGTCGTGGCCAATGTGGGGTTCAACGCGGATGTAGCGGCGGTTGGGGATTTTCTCGGTCCACTGTTCCTGCAGTTGGCGATCGAGTTCGTCCATCAATTGGTTGGGCGGGCAGTTGATCGACAAGCGGCGCTGCACGCTGCTGGTTTGCGTGCGCGGAGGCGTCTCGACCTGATGCAAGATGGCCATGACCACCAGCACCGCGGCAATCAAGCCCGTGATCAGCAGCACCACGGTTTGCGTGGTCAACGACAAGCCTGCCAAAGAGGGTAAGGCTGGGCCCAACAGGCCGATGGCCACCGGGCCGAGCAAGGCTCCAGCGACCAAGCCCACCACGCTTTGCACATTCAACGTTGCGGTTTGGTTCGACAGCAATGGGCGGAACAGGTAAGCCGCCGCAAAACCAAAGTAGATCAGGCTGAGCCAGGGGCGCAGGCTGGGTTGGCGCACCAGGGCTGAGGCCACCGCGAAGCTCAGCAGCGTGATCAGCATGGCCCCGAGGTTGAAGAAGTGCGTACGCGCCAGGGCTTGCAGGCGCATGGGGGCGGTGATGAGGTGTGGCACCCAGTGGTAGAGCAGGCCGTTGAGCGGGCCTTGCGGCTCGGGGTAGGCCAGCACGCCTTGCTTGAGCATCTCTTTGATGTGTTCGGCATCGGCTCCGATGCCTTCGCTGCCCGAGGGCAGCTCACGCACCACCGAGGTGTGTCCGGTGGCGGTCACGAATGACAAGGAGGCGGGGCGGCCGCGGCCAAAGAAAAAGCGCAAACGCGACGCCACGGCCGAGGCTGCGGTCAAGCCGGCCAGCAGCAAGCCGATGCCAATCACCACCGGAATCAGGCCGGTGATGGCCTCATGTTCCAGCCAGGCTTCGCGGCCCTTCCACAAGCTGAACAAAGCGCCGATGATCAGCAGCGCGCTGCACACGGCCAGCAGCTGGTTCTGAACGCGGTAAGGGTTGGGCAACTCAAGCTGTTTGCCTTCCGAGCTGTAGTCGTAACTCATGGGTCCGAGAGGTTTGCGTGCGATCAAGAAAAGCCGATCGTAACGCTGCGACATGTCGCATTCGTCATATCCTGTCGGCATGATCAGTCAATCGAATGATTTTTGGGTGCCCCGATGACGTCCTACACGAATCTGACTTTTGATGAAATCGAGGTGGGCGCCACCTTGAGCGTGCAGCACACCGTGACGCGCGACGAGGTGAACCTGCTGTCGCTGGTGTCGGGCGACGCGGCCACCTTCGCTGCCGATGAGCCCTCGCGCCAGGCGTGTGACAGTTGGTGCGAAGGCGTGGGAGCTGAAGCCCTGATTCACGGCTTGCTCAAACGCCGTCTGCCAGGGCCGGGAACCCGCATCCTGGCGCATGAACTGCAATACGACCATGCCGTGCTGGTGGGTGAGTCGCTGGACGCGACCATTCGCGTGGCCAGCAAGCAGCCACCCAACCGCCTGGTGTTCGAGTGCGAGGTGCTGCGCGATGGCGATCGCGTGTTGTCGGGCCGGGTCACGGTGGCGGCGCCGCTGCGGCACATGACAGTCAGTCAGGTGGAAACGCCCGCCGTCATGCTGCGTCGCAATGATGTGTTCGGCAAGTTGCTGCGGGCCTGCGAAGCCGCCGCGCCGGTGCCTTGTGCTGTGGTGCATCCGTGCGATCACGATTCGCTGATGGGCGCCATTGAAGCCGCGCGCCAAGGCTTGATCGACCCCGTTCTCGTGGGGCCGCGGGCGCGCATCGAGGCGGTGGCCGCCGAGGCGGGGGTGGATCTGAGCCCCTATCGCATCTTGTCGACCGAGCACAGCCATGCCGCAGCCGAGCGGGCGGTGGCGCTGGCCCGTGCGGGCGAAGTTCAGGCCCTGATGAAGGGCAGTTTGCACACCGACGAGTTGATGGCCGAGGTGGTGTCGGGCAGCAGCGGTTTGCGCACCGCGCGCCGGGTCAGCCATGTGTTCGTGATGGACGTGCCTGCCTACCCGCGCATGCTGTTGGTGACCGACGCGGCCATCAACATCGCCCCAGGCATTCGCGACAAGATGGACATTGTGCAAAACGCCATCGACCTGGCGCATGTGCTGGGTGTGCCTTGCCCGAAGGTGGCGGTGCTGGCGGCCGTGGAAACCGTCAACCCCGACATGCCAGCCACCATCGATGCGGCCATGTTGTGCAAGATGGCCGACCGCGGCCAGATCACCGGCGGCTTGGTCGATGGCCCCCTGGCATTCGACAACGCAGTCAGCCCTGAGGCGGCGCAAACCAAGCACATCGTGTCGGACGTGGCCGGGCAGGCCGACATCCTCATGGTGCCCAATCTGGAGGCCGGCAACATGGTGGCCAAGCAGTTGCAGTACCTGGCTGGGGCGGACAGCGCCGGCATTGTGCTGGGTGCGCGGGTGCCCATTGTGCTGACCAGCCGGGCCGACTCGGTGCGCAGCCGCCTGGCTTCGGCGGCGGTGCTCAAGTTGCTGGCCATGGCGCAGGCCAAGGCACCGGTGAAAGGCCAGGCATGACCGACGCGATTGCCGTGCTGAACGCGGGCTCGTCGAGCCTGAAGTTTTCGTTGTTCACCGCGCGCATTTTTCGGCCCCTTTTGCACGGGCAGTTTGAAGGGCTGGGTGCGCGGCCGCACCTGGTGGTGAAGAACCAGTCGGGGCAGACCTTGCTGGAGCAAAGCTGGGACGACAGCGCGGCGTTTGACCACGAGGCCGCCTTGAGTCATTTGCTGTCTGTCATGCCCGAGTTCCTGCAGCGGGTGCAGGTGGTGGCGGTGGGGCACCGCATTGTTCACGGGGGCGTGCAGTTTCACGAGCCTGTGGTGTTGACGCCCGCGGTGGTGGACGAGTTGGCCAAATTGGTGCCCCTGGCGCCCTTGCACCAGCCGCACAACCTGGCCCCGGTGCGGGCGCTGATGAAGTTGGCGCCTGAGGTGCCCCAGGTGGGCTGTTTTGACACCGCCTTTCACGCCACCAACCCCAGCCTGTCGCAGCGGTTTGCACTGCCGCGCGAACTGCACGATGCCGGGGTGCAGCGCTACGGCTTTCACGGGCTGTCGTACGAGTTCATCGCCTCGCGCTTGCGGCTGGTGGACCCGGTGGCCGCCAAGGGGCGCACGGTGGTCTTGCACCTGGGCAATGGGGCGAGCATGTGCGCCTTGCAGCAGGGGCGCAGCGTGGCCAGCACCATGGGCTTCACGGCCCTGGATGGCCTGATGATGGGCACCCGGTGCGGCACCATCGACCCCGGCGTGCTGCTGTGGCTGATGGACGAGCGCGGCATGAATGCCCGCCAGATCGAGGCGCTGCTTTACAAACAATCAGGCCTGCAAGGCGTGTCGGGCTTGTCGTCTGATATGCGCACCTTGTTGGCCAGTGACGACCCGCGAGCGGCGCAGGCCGTCGATTTGTACCTGTACCGCATTGCGCGTGAGTTGGGCTCGCTGGCGGCGGCCTTGCAGGGGCTGGACGCCTTGGTGTTCACGGCGGGCATTGGCGAGCATGCCGCGCAGATTCGGGCTCGGGTGTGCCGTGATGCGGCCTGGCTGGGCGTGGCGCTGGACGAATCGGCCAACGACGACCGGCCGCTGGCCGCCGGGCAAGCGCATCGCATCAGCCGGCCAGACAGCCGGGTGGCGGTCTGGGTCATTCCCACCAACGAAGAGCTGATGATCGCCCGCCACACCCGTGAGCGGGTGCCCGATTTCCGGCAAAAGGGCAGTGAGCGCCTGGCCCCTCAGGGTCTACAATCGAAGGTTCGATAAGCACTGCACGGGCAGCGCACCCTTTGAGAAGGATTCCCCCATGTCGATGGACGATCGCGACGGCAAAATCTGGATGGACGGCAAGATGGTGGAGTGGCGCGACGCCAAGATCCACGTGCTGACCCACACACTGCACTATGGCTGCGGCGCTTTTGAAGGCGTACGCGCGTACAACACCGTCAACGGTCCGGCCATCTTCCGCCTCAAGGAACACACCGAGCGTCTGTTCAACAGCGCCAAGATTCTGCGCATGCCCATGCCTTTCAGCATGGAAGAAGTCATGCAGGCGCAACTCGACGTGGTCAAGGCCAACAACCTGGAAAGCTGCTACCTGCGTCCGCTGGTGTGGCTGGGTTCCGAAAAAATGGGTGTGAGCCCCAAGGGCGCCAAGGTGCACGTCATGGTCGCGGCCTGGGCCTGGGGTGCTTACCTGGGTGAAGAGGGCCTGAAGCGCGGCATTCGCGTCAAGACCTCCAGCTACACCCGTCACCACGTCAACATCACGATGACGCAGGCCAAGACGGTGAGCAACTACACCAACTCCATTCTGGCCAACCTGGAAGCCACCGACGACGGCTACGACGAAGCCATGCTGCTCGACAGCGCGGGTTTCGTGTCCGAAGGCGCTGGTGAGAACCTGTTCATCATCAAGGATGGCAAGCTGTTCACGCCTGACCTGTCGGCCGGCGCCCTCAACGGCATCACCCGCAACACCATCTTCTCGATCTGCCAGGACCTGGGCCTGGAGATCAAGGAAAAGCGCATCACCCGCGACGAGGTCTACATTTGTGACGAGGCCTTCTTCACCGGTACCGCCGCTGAAGTGACCCCGATCCGCGAACTCGATCGCATCCAGATCGGTCAAGGCTCGCGCGGCCCGATCACCGAGAAGATTCAGAACGCCTTCTTCGACATCGTCAACGGCCGCAACCCCAAGTACGCCAGCTGGTTGAGCAAGGTCTGATCGTCGTCTGAGACATCAAGGATGAATGCCATGAGCAATGCCAATGCATCACAAACCGTCGTTGAGGTGACCGCTGCCGATGTGCAGGGCCCTGGCGTGGTGTTTTGCCCCAACCCCAAGCAAACCTTGTGGAGCCAGCACCCCCGCGTCTACATCGACGTGAGCCACGGCGAGGGCAAGTGCCCTTACTGCAGCACGGTGTATCGCCTCAAGGAAGGCGAAAAGGTTGGACACGGCCACTGATCGAGGTGCTCGTGTTCGCCTGACGACCCAGCCCGGCTTTGTCCGGGCTTTTTCATTTTCAGATCTGAACTTTTCGCATGTCTTCGCTGCCCCTGAACCTGACCGACGTCCACACCTTGGCCGAGCTGCTGGCCTGGCGAGCCCAGGCCAGCCCCAACGGCGAGGCCTACCGCCAGTTTGATGCGGCGCAGGCGCAATGGCGCAGCTGGACCTGGCAGCAGGCTCAGGCCGATGTGCGCCGTTGGGCGCAGGCTTTGTCGACCTGGCAGCTGGAGCGCGGAGCGCGGGTCGCGATTCTGTTGCCCAATGGCATCGAGGCCGTCTGCATTGACCAGGCTTGCCTGAGCCTGGCTTGTGTGCCCGTGCCGCTGCACGCCATCGACAACCCGGCCAGCGTGGCCTACATCCTGGCTGACAGCGCGGTGTCTTTGCTGGTGGTGCAAACGGTGTCGCAGTGGCAGGCTATTGCCAGCGTGGGGACGGCTTTGCCCGCCTTGCAGGCCGTGGTGGTGACCGACAACGTGGTGCCGCAGTCGGCTGGTGATGTGCCTGTGTGGGGTCTCCAAGACTGGTTGGCGCGAGGCGAATCGGTGGTGCCGGGGGCAATGCCCGCAGGCCCGAACGCCGATGACTTGGCCGCCATCGTTTACACCTCGGGCACCACGGGCAAGCCCAAGGGCGTCATGCTCACGCACGGCAATGTGCTGTCGAACGTGAAAGCCGTGCTGGCACAAATCGCACCCACGCCCAGCGATGTGTTCTTGTCCTTCCTGCCGCTGTCGCATACCTTCGAGCGCACGGCCGGTTACTACCTGCCCATTGCGGCGGGTTCGTGCGTGGTTTATGCCCGCTCGGTGGCCTTGCTGGCCGAAGACTTGAAGTCGGTGCGCCCCACGGTGCTCATTTCCGTGCCGCGCATTTATGAGCGGGTTCACGCCCGCATTCAGGAAACCCTGGCAGCGTCGCCATTCAAGGCCCGGGTGTTCGCCTGGGCGCAAACCGTGGGCTGGCGGCGTTTCTGCCGGCAGCAGGGCTTGCCGGTGGAGGCCAGCCCCTGGGCGGCACTGGATGGCCTGCTGTGGCCCGTGCTGCGCGGCCTGGCGGCCCAGCCTTTGCTGGACCAGTTCGGTGGCCGTCTGCGGGTGGCCGTCAGTGGCGGGGCCCCATTGGCGCCCAGCCTGGCGCGCTGTTTCCTGGGTTTGGGCATGCCTTTGCTGCAAGGCTATGGCATGACGGAGACCTCACCCATCGTGGCCGTGAACCTGCTGCACGACAACGACCCCGCCACCGTGGGCCGGCCGTTGCCGGGGGTGTTGGTGCGCATCGGCGAAAACCGCGAGCTCCAGGTGCAAGGCCCCAGCGTGATGAAAGGCTACCTGAACCGCCCGGAAGACACGGCCAAGGTCTTGTCGGCCGATGGCTGGTTGGGCACGGGCGACCAGGCCGCCATTGAGAACGGGCGGGTGCGCATCCTGGGGCGCATCAAGGAAATCATCGTCACCTCCACTGGGGAGAAGGTGCCGCCGGGTGATCTGGAATTGGCCTTGGCGGCCGACCCTTTGTTCGCTCAGGCCTTCGTGGTGGGCGAGCAGCGCCCCTTCATTGCGGCCGTGGTGGTCATGAACCCGGCAGAATGGCGCCGCCTGGCGGGCAACCTGGGCTTGAATCCGGATGCCCCTGACAGCCTGGCCGCCCCGGCGGCCCGGGAGGCGGCCTTGGCCCGCATCAAAAAGGCCGCGGCGGGCTTTCCGCATTACGCCGTGCCCCGCGCCGTGTGCCTGACGCTGGAGCCCTGGACCATCGAAAACACGATGATGACGCCCACCCTCAAGCTCAAGCGCAACAACCTGATGAACAAGTTCGCCAGTGACATCGAGGCGATGTACCGTCGCTGAGCCCGGCCATCACTCCGGTGTCAGGCCGAGCCGCCTACAATCCACGGCAATCATGAAGACCACGCACGAATTCGTTCTCACGCTGTCCTGTGTCGACACCACGGGCATTGTTCACGCCGTCTCTGGCCTGCTCTACCAGGCCGGATGCAACATCATTGACTCGCAGCAGTTTGGCGATGTGCAGAGCGAAGACAGCACCGGCCTGTTCTTCATGCGCGTGCACTTTGCGGCGCCCGACCATCTGGCCGACGCGACCACGCTCGACAAGCTGTTCTCGCATGTGCGCGAGCAGTTCAAGATGACGGCGCACATCCATGCCCTGTCGCGCAAGCCACGCGTGCTCATCATGGCCAGCAAGCACGGCCATTGCCTCAACGACCTGCTGTTCCGCTGGCGCTCGGGCTGGTTGCCGGTCGACATTCCGGCCATCGTTTCCAACCACCCCGACTATGCCGAACTGGCTGCCAGCTACGGCATTCCTTTCCACCACTTGCCCTTGCCCACGGGCTCGTCGGCCGAGGTCAAGCGGGCGCAGGAAAAACAGGTCGAAGCCCTGGTCGAACAGGAAGGCATTGATCTGGTCGTGCTGGCTCGCTACATGCAGATCCTGAGCGCCGAGTTCTGCGGCTTCCTCAAGGGCCGGGCCATCAACATCCACCACAGCTTCCTGCCCAGCTTCAAGGGCGCCAAGCCTTACTACCAGGCGCATGACCGCGGCGTGAAGCTGATCGGGGCCACGGCCCACTACGTCACCGCCGATCTGGACGAAGGCCCCATCATTGAGCAAGATGTGGAGCGTGTGGATCACACCCTCAGTCCAGAAGATTTCACCGCCGTGGGCCGTGATGTGGAGTGTGTGGTGCTGGCGCGTGCCGTGAAGTGGCATGTCGAACACCGTGTGCTGATGAATGGCCACAAAACCGTGGTCTTCCGCTAAGAGGGTACAGGCATGAACGATCCCCGTTCGATCAAGGCGTCGCAAGCCGCGTTGATGGTGTCGGCCGATGACACCGAGGCCTCGTTCTACGAAGCCCTGCAGCAAGGGGATCTGGAGCGGGTCATGTCGGTGTGGGCCGAGGAAGACGAGATCGCCTGCGTGCACCCCGGTGGCCCGCGTGCCATTGGCCTGGTCGCCATCCGCGCCTCGTTCGAAGCGGTGCTGTCGCAAGGCAACCTGCACGTGACCCTGGAGCAGGTGCGCCGACTGGAGACGGCCACCAGCGCTGTTCACCATGTGCTGGAAAAAATCCAGGCCATGACGCCAGAGGGCTTGCAGTTGGCCTATGTGATGGCCACCAATGTGTATTTGCGCACCTCGCAGGGGTGGCGCATGGTCTTGCACCATGCCAGCCCCGCGCAGCCCCACGACATGCCCGACGTGGTTGAAACGGGCGCCACGCTTCACTGATGCAACACTACCGCGCCCCCTTGTGGATGGCCGGTTCCGGCGCCTTGGGTGGCCACGTCCAGACCATCTGGCCGGCCCTGTTCAGTCATGCACACGACCCGGTTCAAGCGCGCGGGGCCGCGTCTGACCGAGGCGCCAAGGTGCCGTACACCCGCCAGCGGTGGGAGACGCCGGACGGCGATTTCATCGATGTCGATGCCCTGTTGCCGCCGGGGTGGCAGCCTGGCGCATCGCCATTGCTGGTGCTCCTGCATGGCCTGGAGGGGTCTTCCCAGAGCCATTACGCGCGAGCCTTTGCCTTGTGGGCGCAAGAGCAGGGCTGGGCTTATGTGGTGCCGCATTTCCGTGGTTGCTCGGGCGAGCCGAATCGGGCTCCGCGCTTCTATCACTCGGGCGACTACGAAGAGATTGGCTGGATGCTCCAGCGCGTGGTGGCCCAGTGGGGTGGCCCGGTGTCTGTTGTGGGCGTGTCGTTGGGGGGCAATGCCCTGCTGCGATGGGCGCAGGAAGCCGGGGCGGCCGCCACCCAGGTCGCGTCGGCCGTGGCGGCCGTGTGCTCGCCGTTGGATCTGACCGCAGCAGGACACGCCATCGGCGCCGGCTTCAATCGCGTCACCTACAACCGCATGTTCATGCAGACCCTCAAGCCCAAGGCGTTGGCAAAGCTGAAGCACTACCCGGGCTTGTTCGACGAACAGGCCCTGCGCGCAGCCCAAGACCTGTATGCCTATGACGCCATCGTCACGGCACCTCTGCATGGATTTGCCAGCACGGAAGACTATTGGACCCGCTGCTCATCGCGTCCCGGTTTGAAGCACCTCAAGGATGTGCCGGCGCTGGTGCTGAATGCCCTCAACGATCCCTTTGTGCCAGCCTGGTCTTTGCCGGGCTTGCAAGATGTGGGGCCGGCTGTCACGCTGTGGCAACCCCAGCAGGGCGGGCACGTGGGCTTTCCGGCGGGGCGTCCGCCCGGGCATGTGGCCGCGTTGCCTCAGGCCGTGGCCAACTGGTTGGCGCAGCATGCGCGGCCTGCAGACCTCAGCAAGATCGAGAAACGTCATGGATGACATCGTCAAGGCGGCCATCAAGAAATGGCCCAATGTGCCGCACTGCTATGGCTGGCTGGCGCTGGACGCGCGGGGCGATTGGTACCTGCGCGACGAGGCCACGCAGGCCGCGGGCCCTTTTCCCGAAAGCAAGGGCAGTCGGGTCGTGCATGACAAGTTGCGCGAGTTCATTGGCCGCAACTACGAGCACGATGAGCGAGGCGCGTGGTTCTTCCAGAACGGCCCGCAGCGCGTGTACCTGCAACTGGAAGCCGCGCCCTGGGTGCTGGGAGTGCAGCGATGCGAGGGCGGTGTTTTTGATCTGAGCACCCATATCGGTCAAGCCATTGAGCGTGTGGACTCGGTCTGGCTGGACGAGTTGGGGCGCCTATTCCTGGCCACCGAGCGCGGCTTGGGCCTGGTGCGATCGCTCGATATGGACGCGGCGGCCGATGCGCTCGGGGCGGGGGTTTGGGGTGAGCCACAAGAGGTGGCGTTCGCGGCCTTGCCCGAACGCTTTGGCTACCAACTCAACCCTCAGCCTTGAAATCTGCAAACGCAGGCGCCGCTGTTCAGGCATGAAAAAACCGGCCACTTGGGCCGGTTTTCCTTGGTGCGTGACCTGAAAGATCAGGGAGCCGAAGCGGCAGCAGCGGGAGCTGCAGGCTCAGCAAACTTGGCACCGCCAGCGTTGGCCATGTACACCACGGCGCGAGCGACTTCATAGTCGCTGAAGTCGCCGCCACCTTGGGCGGGCATGGCGTTCTTGCCCTTCAGGGCCGAGTTCACCAGGGCAGCAAAGCCGGTGGCGATACGTGGGCCCCAGGCGCCAGCGTCACCAAACTTGGGGGCACCCAGCGCGCCAGCGGCGTGGCAGGTGGAGCACTGGGCCTTGAACACGTCTTCACCCGAGCGAGGGCCTGTGTTGGCCGAAGCCGATTTGATCTCGACGGTGCCGACCGGCATGATGCGTTCAGACGTGGCTTGGGCGCTCAGGGCATCGCTGCCCGAAGAGCCACGGCCGCCAGCCGACACGTAGCTGACCAGCAGCGCAATGATGGCCACTGGCACCACAAAGGCCAGCACGACCGCCACGATGAGTTGCTGAGGCGTTTTGATCGGGCCTTCGTGGCCGGAGTCTTGGGATTGGGGCGCTTGGCTCATGGGTTGTTCAGGAGGCGCAGAGTTGAGGGGAAGAGACGGCATCAACCGTCCCGGAAACAGGGAATTATAGTTTGTGCGGCGGCAATGAGACGTTGTTGCGAAAAACGAGGTGATTCCTGACTGTCGCGTAGGGGCTCACTGTTAGAATTCTCCCGAGTGCGGCTGTAGCTCAGTGGATAGAGTATCGGCCTCCGAAGCCGAGGGTCGTGGGTTCGATCCCCGCCAGCCGCGCCAGCTTTCTTCGCCGTTGTGGCCCATCATCCAACAACAACACCCGCGATTTTGTGGAACAGCGAGTAAAACCCCGGCTTCCGGTTCGATGGCGAGGGTTCCTCGCGCGCTCGGTGGAAGATCGGCAATTTGTTACAGTCGACAACATCAGCGAAGACGGTGCGGGTATCCATTGCGATTTCGGCGGCTATCGCATGGGCGAGAAGCTCACCCTGGTGATGGAAATGCCCCCTAAGCCGGGCGGCGCGGCCAAAGCGACCATTTTGCAAGCCACTGTCAACATTGTTTATGTGGTGGCTGAGGCCAAGACCGGACAGTTTCGCATTGGCTTGAAAATTGTCGACATGAACGACCTGACCCGGTCGACCTTTCTGAAATTGCTCGCCTGATGCAGGCGCAGGGATGAGAGCCCATGACTGACGCCCCCAATCCCGACCGCCCTCAGGACGCCGACGTCACGCTCGAGTACCTGTTGCGCCGCATGCGCTTCAAGAGCGACTTCCCGGCGCTGTCCACTTCGATTGCCCGTGTGCAGGCCTTGTCCGAGTCCGACACGGAAAATCTGCAGACCTTGTGCGACGAGATCCTGCAGGATGTGGCCCTGACGCAAAAGCTCTTGCGTGTGGTCAACACCGCGCATTTCCGTCGCGCCGGCACCGACCAGATCAGCACCATTTCCCGCGCTGTGGCCCTCATCGGGGTCGCGGGGGTGCGCAACATGGCTTTGTCGCTGATGTTGCTGGATCACATGCCAGACAAGGGGCATGCCCATCAACTGAAGGTCGAGTTTCTGCGCTCGGTCATGGCCGGCACCTTGGCGGCCGAGCTCAGTCGCTCCTCGAAAGAGGCTGAGCAGGTCTATATCGGGGCGCTCTTTCGCAACCTGGGTCGATTGCTGGTGGCGTTTTATTTGCCCGAAGATGCTGAGCAGATTCGGGTGCAAATGGAAGATGCTGAATTGGCGGGCAAGCCCCTGGATGCCCGTCAGGCCTCTGAGCAGGTGCTGGGCATGTCTTACGACGCGCTGGGCCAGGCCGTGGGTGGCAAGTGGGGGCTGCCTGACGCCTTGCTGACCTGCATGGCAGAGCCTGATGGGGCCGTGCCTTCGGTGTCACTGGCGGCGCGGCCTGATCGGGTCGTGTGGCTGGCCAGTCTCGCCAACGAGGGGGCGCTGACCATGCTCCAGACCGATCCGGCCGATCTCGGTGGGGAGTTGGAAAAGCTCACCGCGCAATACGCGCGCGCCCTCGACCTGGCGCCTCATGCCCTGCAAGATGCCGCGGGTCGTGCACGCAAGCGCATGACCGAGATGACCGACGCGCTGAACCTGAGCGTGCCCGCGCATTCGCCCGCTGAGCGATTGCTGGAAACCTTCTATGTCGATGCGCCCAATGCCGATCAGGCCGGCCCGGATCCAGCTGATCTGGGGTTGGACAGCCAGAGTGCGGTATTGAGTCAGCACGTGCCTGAACTGGCCGAGCAGACGCCGTCAGACATTCTGGCCGCAGGCATTCAGGACATCACCAACACGCTGGTCGAGCAGTTCCGTCTCAACGACGTGCTGCAGATGATTCTGGAAACCATGCTGCGCGCGCTCGACTGCCGACGCGTGGTGTTCTGCCTCAAAGACCCCAAGTCGGGCGCGTTGCTGGGGCGTATCGGCATGGGTGAGGGAGCCGATGCGGTCAAAGCGGTGTTCAAGGTGCCGGTAGACCGAGTGCAATTGGCGCAGGCTGATCTGTTCGCTGCGGTGTGCCTGAAAAACCTCGACACCCTGATTGCCGATGCCAGCAAACCCGCGGTGGTGTCGCGTTTGCCGGAATGGTTCAAGGACCACGTTCAGGCCCCGACTTTCCTGTTGTTGCCCATGGTGGTCAAGCGTGGTGGGCAAGACATTGTTCTGGGACTGATCTACGCTGACAAGGGGCTGGCCGGTTCCTTGAAGATTGATGAGCGCGAACTGTCTCTGCTGCGCACCTTGCGCAATCAGGCCGTGATGGCGTTCAAGCAATCGGCGGGTGGATAATCCCGCCCCATGTTTCGCATCGTTCTCGTAGAGCCGGAAATCCCGCCCAACACGGGCAATGTCATTCGCCTGGCAGCCAACACCGGCTGCGAGCTGCATTTGATCGAGCCCCTGGGTTTCTCGATGGAAGACAAGCACATGCGTCGCGCTGGGCTGGATTACCACGAGTACGCGCCGGTGCGACGGCACGCCAACTGGCAGGCCTTTCTGGACGCCATGCAGCCAGACCCGGCGCGCATGTTCGCCTTCACCACGCGGGGCAGCCAGCCCTTTGCCGACGTGGCCTGGCAGCCGGGCGACTGGTTGGTGTTTGGGTGTGAAACGCGTGGGCTGGACCCGGCTTTGCGCGAGACCTTTCCGCTGTCGCAGCGGGTGCGTTTGCCCATGCGGCCAGATCAGCGCAGCTTGAATCTCAGCAACGCGGTGGCCGTGACAGTATTTGAAGCCTGGCGCCAGAACGGCTACGCCGGCGGGGCGTGATTCAGTATTCCGCCTTGGCCTCGCGGCTCATCAAGGCCACGACGGCGTCTCGCGGCGAAATGCGGCCTTCCAGCACGGCGACAACGGCTTGCGTGATGGGCATGTCCACGCCCAGGCTGCGAGCACGCTCCCAAACGGTCGGCGCGCTGTAAACCCCTTCGGCCACATGGCCCAGATCGGTCAGGATTTGTTGAAGGGTCTTGCCTTCGGCCAGTTGCAAGCCCACGGTGCGGTTGCGTGACAGGCTGCCCGTGGCGGTCAGGACCAGATCGCCCAGGCCAGACAGGCCCATGAAGGTGTCGGCCCGCGCGCCGAGGGCCACGCCCAGGCGAGTCATTTCGGCCAGGCCTCGGGTGATCAGGGCGGCGCGGGCGTTCAGGCCCAGATTCATGCCGTCGACAATGCCGGTGGCAATGGCCAGCACGTTCTTCACGGCGCCGCCAACTTCGACGCCAATCGGATCGGTTGAGGTGTAAACGCGCAGGCTGTCGCTGTGGAAGGCCGCCACGGCTTGCTCCGTCAGCGCGCGATCGGCGCTGGCGGCTACCAAGGCGGTCGGCTGACCCAGGGCCACTTCGTGCGCGAAGCTGGGGCCTGACAGCACGCCGCTGCGCGCACGGGGGCGCAGCGCTTGTGCCACTTCGTGACCCAGGCGCCCCGTGCCTTTTTCAAAGCCCTTGCATAGCCAGAACACGGCGGCGTCTTCGGGCAGACTTTGCAGCGTGCTGCCCAAAGCAGCCATGGGGGTGCCGATGATGATCAGCCCATCGGGCCGATGGGCGTAAGCGATGGCCCGGTGCAGATCGTCGGTGATGCGCAAGGCATCAGGAAACGGTGCGTTTGGCAGGTAGCGGGCGTTGCAGCGGGCCGAGTTCATCTCGGCCACCTGATTGGCGTCACGGGCCCACAGCAGCACGTTGTCGCTGTGGCGGGCGGCACTGATCGCCAGTGCCGTTCCCCACGCGCCGGCGCCAAGAACGGTGATGTGGGTGGCGCGCTGTACTTCCTGGGTCATCAGTGTGAACGTCTCAGGCTTGAGCTTGACCGTTGCCAGCTTGTTGCATCTGGGCTTCGTACATGGCCTGGAAGTTCACTTCGGTCAGGTGTACGGGAGGGAAGCCGGTGCGGTTGATGACGTCGGCCACAGTGGCGCGCAGATAGGGGTACACAATCTGCGGGCAAGCGATGGCCAGGATGGGCTGCAGTTGCTCTTGAGGAATGTTGCGGATCTCGAACAAACCGGCTTGCTTGGCTTCCACCAGGAACAGTACCTTGTCGTTGATCTTGGTGGTGACGGTGGCGGTCACGCTGACTTCGTACAGGCCTTCTTGAACGGGCTCGCCGTGCAGATTCAGTTGCACGTCAACTTGAGGTTGACCTTGCTCCAGCAGGATCTTGGGCGCATTCGGCTGCTCCAGCGACATGTCCTTCAGGTAGATGCGCTGAATGCTGAATGTGGGTTGTGCTTGTTCGCTCATGGCTAATCCTTGTATGACAGCGTCGTTGTAGATGTTGGACAAGGATTATGGCCTAGCCAGATGACGCAACTGTCACACATTGCGTCCCTGTTGCGCCGCCATCGCTTACCTTTGCGCTTCGTCAGCGGCTGGCCAGTGACAGCCCCAGGGCCAGCGCCGCAGGCAGGCCTTGTACGAACAGGATCTTGCGGTGCACCGTGATCGCGCCAAACACGCCGGCGGCGACAACACAGCCCAGGAAAAATACACGGAAGCCGGCGCCCGCATCGCCCTGCGCCACTCCCCAGAGCAGGCCGGCCGCCAGAAAGCCGTTGTACAGCCCCTGGTTGGCCGCCAGCGCCTTGGTCGATTGGGCAAATTCGGCGGTCAAGCCGAAGGCCCGACGCCCGGCGGGACGTGTCCACAGGAACATCTCCAGCACCATGAAGTAGAGGTGCAGCAGGGCCACGAGGGCGGTCAGTGTCAGGTGTGCGGCATGCATCGAGGGGCTCCGGGAAAGTATTTTTGTACTGTATAGTAAGAAAATATCCTGGGTCAATCGATTTTTAACCAAATGGTACAAAAAGTGGAATCCAAGCCTCGGGGGCGGCCAAAGGCCTATGACCCGCAGGTGGCTTTGGAGCAAGCCATGGCCTTGTTCTGGCGCCAGGGGCTGGCCGCGACCACGGTAGATGACCTGTGTCAGGCCACAGGCATGAACAAGCCCAGCTTGTACGCCGCCTGTGGCGACAAGCGCCAGTGGTATGCACGAGCCTTGCAGGTCTATGTGGAACGTGTGGGGCAGGGCATGGCTGAGGCTTTACAGCAGCCGGTATTGGCCGACGCGATTGATGGCTTGTTGACGCGGGCGGTGTCCCTCTACGAAGAGGGGCGTGGCTGTTTCATGGTCAGCACGGCGCCGGTTGCGGCGATGGACGACCCGGAGATCCGGGCGGTGCTGCAGCGGGCCTTGTCTGCCCAGGATGCCTTGCTGGCAACGCGTTTACGCCAGGCCCAAACGGCAGGCGAGCTGGCAGGGGATGCCGATGCGGCTGCACTGGCCGCCATGGTGTCGGCCTGCTTGCACACGCTGGCCTTGCGCGCCCGCGCGGGGCTATCGCGTTCAGAACTGGTGCAATTGGGGAGGGGGGGCTTGGCGGCCTTGTTGAAGGCCGCAGGCGCGTCAGCCCAGCGGTGACGCACGGGGCCTGAACTCAGGCGTTCAGCAAAGGCATCAGGCCGCCTTGCTGGTCCAGGGCGATGAGGTCATCACAGCCGCCCACGTGGGTGTCGCCAATGAAGATCTGGGGCACCGTGCGGCGACCGGTGATGTCCATCATGTGGGCCCGCTGGGCGGGGTCGAGATCGACCCGGATTTCTTCGATCTGGCTGACGCCTCGTTGTTGCAACAGGGCCTTGGCGCGCTGGCAGTAGGGGCAGACCAGCGTGGTGTACATCTTGACGGCTTGCATGACTTGAAATGAAAACGGAGCAGGTTGTCTGCTCCGTATTGTCAGTCTGGAGGGAAGTCCGTCAGGATGTTGTGGCTTCTGTGACTGCTTGGTTCAAAAACTGAACTCAGGATTTCTGGATGGGCAGGTTGGCCGCGCGCCAGGCCGCCATGCCGCCTTGCAGCGACTGGGCATTCTCATAGCCCAAGGCCTTCAGTTGCGACACGGCCTTGGCCGAGCGCACACCGCTGGCGCACACCACCACCAGGGGGGTGGTTTTGTTGCCTGGCAGGCCCTTGGCCGAGCCGAGTTGGCTCAGGGGAATGTTTTTCGCGCCCACGAGGTGACCTGCCTTGAACTCGGCTTCTTCGCAGACGTCGATGACCTGGGCTTTTTCTCGGTTGATCAGGAGCACCGCTTCGGTGGGCGACAGGCCGGCGCCGCCCGATTTGACCTGCTGCCACAGCAGCATGCCGCCAGAGGCCGCAGCGGCCAGGATCCAGTACCAGTTGTCAGCGACATAGCTCATGGCGTTCATTCAAAGGCTTTCTGTGTGCAATGCGTCAGGGCCGGTCCCAGCAAATAGGTGGGCACCGAACAAGGGGGCGATTATAAAATCCCAGGTTCACTGGCTGCGCGCCGGTCCCCCTTTTTCAACCTCTGGATCAATGCCATGTACAAGCTCGTTCTGATTCGCCACGGCGAATCGACCTGGAACCTGGAAAACCGTTTCACCGGCTGGGTCGATGTGGACCTCACCCCTACTGGCGTGTCGCAGGCCATCTCTGCCGGTCAACTGCTCAAGGCAGAGGGCTACGAGTTCGATATCGCCTACACCTCGGTGCTCAAGCGCGCCATCCATACGCTGAACTACTGCCTGGACGCGATGGACCGCATCTGGTTGCCTGTGGTCAAAAGCTGGCGCCTCAACGAGCGCCACTACGGTGGTCTGCAAGGCTTGAACAAGGCTGAAACCGCGCAGAAGCACGGTGATGAGCAAGTGCTGGTGTGGCGTCGCAGCTATGACACCCCACCTCCCGAACTGGCCCCCAATGACCCCATGGGCCAGCGCCAAGACCTGCGTTACGCCGGTTTGGCCCCTGAGCAAATTCCTCTGACCGAGTGCCTGAAGGACACCGTGGCCCGTGTGCTGCCTTACTGGAACGAAGAGATCGCGCCGACCATCAAGTCGGGCAAGCGCGTGGTGATCGCTGCGCACGGCAATTCGATCCGTGCGCTGATCAAGTATCTGGACAACATCAGCGACAGCGACATCGTTGGCCTGAACATCCCCAATGGCATCCCATTGGTGTATGAGCTGGATGCCGACCTCAAGCCGATCAAGCACTACTACCTGGGTGATGCCGAAGCTGCCGCCAAGGCTGCAGCAGCCGTGGCAACCCAAGGCAAAGCCTGATGGGGTGAAGGCTCACGGTTCCAGTGACCACACCACCGGACAGTGATCGGACAGTTGCCGATCCTGGTCCTGTGGGGCGTAGGGCAGACGTGCAAAGCGTCTGCCCTTGTTTTTTTGCGCCAGACTTTGGCTGATCAGGATGTCGTCGATGTACTGCTTGTGCCGATCGCGGGCATCGCACGGTTCGTAGCGTTGACCTTCGGTGGCGCGTAGCAAGATGGCGCCGCGGGGCACATCGTCACTCCAGGCTTGCACCAGGTTCACTGGCGCGTTTTCGTCGGGGCCTGCAGCGTAACGGGCATCGCGTTCAAGCTGTCGGTTGAAGTCGCCGAGCACGGCAAAGTCCACACCTTCCTTGACACGGGTGTCAATCCACTGCTCCACAATCGGCGCCTGTTCCTGCAGTTTGGTGCAGGGTGAAAAGTGGCGGTCCATGCGGCCATCGAAGCAGCCGCTTTTCAGGTGCACGGCCAGCAAACGCACTTGTTGGCGGGTGCCAGGGTAGAGCGTGACGTCGGCACCGGCTCGGGTGCTGCCATCGATGTCGAGTGCGTTGAGGTCGCCGTTGCAGCGGTAGGGAATGCCGTCGCGGATGGCGAAGCCGACCTTTTGTGGATGAGCCCGTTGCACGAAGCAGTCAAGCTTCCAGCCGTGTCGGAACACCTGACGGGCGGCCTCGGGGCCATCCACTTCTTGCAGGGCCACGACATCGGCTCGCAGCGTGCGCTGGAGTTCTTCAGCCGTGCGGCTCAGAGCCTCGAAATCGGCATTGCTGCGCTGAGGCGGCATGGGCTTGCCGGGCGAGCAGGGAAAGGCCCGCTCGTGGCTGGCGGGTTGCTGGCTGGTGCACCGAGAGGCCAGTTCGCGGTAGGTGGCTGGGGTCATCAGCCATTCCATGTTCCAGGTGGCCAGTGTCAGGCTCCTTGTGGCCTTGGTGGCGCCGCCGGAGCTCCAGTCGAACAGGCCCGCTTGCCCCAAGGCGGGACTCAGTCCGGCCAAAGCCACACACGTGGCAAGAAAAAGGCCCGCCAGAGGGCGAGCCTTTCTTGGCGGGACTGGCTGCGTGGGCGCGTTCGGGCGCAACACCATGCCAGCCATCCTCACAGCCCCAATGCGGCGCGATCGAGGGTGTAGTTCTGAGGGCCGGCTGCCGCGATCTTGATGGCGCCGATGCGGTTGGCCAACGCCACCGACTTGACCAGATCCCAGCCATTGACCAGACCGTAGAGCAGACCGCCACGGAAGGCGTCGCCGCAGCCGGTGGGGTCGACCACCGCAGCGGCTTTCACGCCAGGGACGTGGGTCTTTTCGCCTTGGATGTAGACGTTGCAGCCGTCGGCACCCAGGGTCTCGATCAGGCCATGGAGGTGGCCCTTGGACAGTTCGGCCAGCGTCGTGCCGGTGCGATCGGCCAGCATCTTGGCCTCGTAGTCATTGACTGCCACCCAGCTGGCTTGCGAGACGAAGCGCTTGAGGTCTTCGCCATCGAACATGGGCAGGCCTTGACCGGGGTCGAAGATGAAGGGGATGCCTGCGGCCTTCAGTTGCTCGGCGTGCTGGATCATGGCGTCGCGTCCATCGGGGGCCACGATCGCCAGTTTGATGGCCGGGTTGGCTTCGATGCGCTGGATATGAGCCTGGCCCATGGCGCCAGGGTGGAAGGCCGTGATCTGGTTGTTGTCCTGGTCGGTGATGATGATGGCCTGGGCGGTGTAGTCGTTGTCGACGGTGCGCACATACTGCTGGCTGATGCCCAGGCTTTCCATGTGGGTGCGGTACAGGGCGCCGTCTTTGCCCAAGGTGGCCATGATCAATGGCTCGCCACCGAGTTGCTTGAGGCTGTAGGCAATGTTGCCGGCGCAGCCACCGAATTCCTTGCGCAGCGTGGGCACCAGGAACGACACGTTCAGGATGTGAACCTGGTCGGGCAGGATCTGTTGGGCGAAGCGACCTGGAAAGGTCGTGATGGTGTCAAAGGCCAGAGAGCCGCAGATCAGAACGGACATGGTGGTGGCGATCGGAGGCGATCGAGGGTCAGGGGTAGAACAGCTCGGCGGTGTAGCCGGCTGGCTTGATGTCGGGTGCGCGCAAGTGCCACAGCAGGGTGGTGCTGCGGTCGGCCGGTGCGGCTTCGGGTGTGGTTCCCGCTTTGACGGTGTTCTGGGCCGCAGGGGAGCGTGGCGCAGCCTCTGCCTTGGCATCGGCGGTGTCGAGCCATTCGGCGTCGGCCGGGGCAAACGCGCGACGAGCGATGACGGTGCCTGACTCATCGGTCAAGGTCAGATCAATGTGCGGCCAGGCCAGGTCAATGCGTGCCTTGTTGTGAACGACCACTGCCAGGCGGTAGTTGTCCGGGCCTTCAGAGTTGGCTCGAACCAGCGTGGCACTTTCAACCTGCAGGTCATCCAGTCGCAGAGGGGGCTTGATAGTGCAGTGGGCGTGGGCACACAACTGCACCAGATGGGGGCGCAGGTTGGGGTGGTGTGCGGCAATGAGGTCGCGGAACTGCAGTGCGACTTGCAAGCCCAACGCAGTCAGCAGGCCCAGGGTCATGAGCGACAAGACGACCCGGGTGGCTGGATGGCGCCAGAAGGCCTGTCGTTGCGCACGGCGAACGAACTCGGGGGTTTGGGCCGCAGGGTCACGGCCACGTGTTCCTGACTTGCCGGAGCGCTTGCTGGGCGGCTCCAATGGCTGCTCAGGAACAAAATCTTGGGGCGCGGCACCCGTTGCAGCCGCTGGGGCCGGATTGTCGTCGGCTGCGTCAGCGAGGGCTTGCACAGGAGCCGCCTCGGGGGGCGGGCTGGCCAAGCTGGCCGTGCTGTAGCCGGATTGACCGGGTGAGGTGCCATGCAGTCCCGATGGACCGAAGCCCGACGCCCATTCGTCTTCCGCAGCGTCCAGGAAGGCGTCGTCGGGGAATTCGGCGTCAGCGAATTCTGGCTCTGGCGTGTTGCGCTGGCGACGTCGAGTGCTCTTGCGCTCCCGTGTGGAGGGCATGAGGTAGCGGGAATCCAGTGCATCGGATTCGTCGGTCGACGGGACGTCCTCTTCCGGGGGGGTACCCAACCACGGTTGCGGGTTGTGGCTCAGGTTGAGCGACTCCACCGCTTGAGTGACGGTACGCGGCTTGTCGATGTACCCGGCCACCGAGGTGTCGAGATCGAACTCCGTGGTGCCCGCGGCGGCAGCCGGCGGGCTGTCGGGCAAGTCGTCCTCCACGGCGGGTGCAGACGCGACCGTTTCGGTCGGTGCTGGCTCGAACGCGGCTTCAGCGGCCGGACGTGCGGCGCTGGAAGCGACGGCGGATGTGTCCGTCGCAAGGGCTTCGCGTGCGGCGGCGAGCATGCCGGGCCGAATGGGCGCGGTCTTCTCCCACTCCTGTTCAGGCGCGGGGGCTGGCACCGTTGCGGTCGTCGGTGCTGGCGGCGTGGGCCCCGATGGGGGGGCTGCTGATGGCTCGCTGAATGCCGTCGTGCTGGCGCCCGAGCCCAGGCCCTCCATCGAGGTGTCTGTGGTGGGGGCCGGGGTACGTGGCTTCGGGCGGGGAGGCGGCGGTTCGCGTTCGAGATCAAACAAGCCCGGCAGGGCATTGAAGATCTCGTTGCAGCGACCACAACGCACCCAGCCTTCCGAGACCTTCAATTGGTCTTGCACGATCTTGAAGATCGTGCCGCAATGGGTACATCGTGTCGCCAGACTCATAGCTGCGTTTATGCCATCGATTGCGCAGGTTTTTGCGCCGTCATGAGAATCCAGCCGTCTTCGGCGTTGGCGACTTGCAACTGCAGGCCCACCGCCGCGTAGGCTTCTTTCAGTTCATCTTCCTGGCGAGCCAGGATGCCAGCCAGAACCAGATGGCCGCCCGGGGCCACATGGCCTGCCAGCAAGGGCGACAGCATTTTCAGCGGTGTGGCCAGAATATTGGCCAGCACGACGGGATAGCTTCCCTGTGCTTCGCCGACCAGATCGGGCAAGCCGGCGTGGATCGGGGTTTTGCCCTCGGCATTCTTCAGGTGGGCCAGGTTGACCTTGGCATTGGCCTCGGTCGCGTCGACCGCCGCAGGGTCGATGTCAACGGCATCAATCTGGCCCGAGCCGAACAGCGCGGCACCAATGGCCAGGATGCCCGAGCCGCAGCCGTAGTCCAGCACGCGTTGGCCTTGGAGGGCTGCGGCGTTTTGCGCAATCCACTTCAGGCACATGCGGGTGGTGGGGTGCGTGCCGGTGCCAAAGGCCAAGCCGGGATCCAGTCGCATCACGGTGGTGGCCCCTGCGGGCACCTCGTGCCAGGTGGGCACGATGTAGAAGGTGTCGGTGATGGGAACGGGCTGGAACTGCGACTGTGTCAGTCGCACCCAGTCTTGCTCGTCCACCGGCTGGATGCCCTGGATGTGGATGTCGTCGGCCCACTCTTGCGCGAGGATCAAAGTGGCGGCTTCAAGTGCCTCTGCTTCGCTGGGGAACAGGCTCTTGATGGTGGAGCGCTGCCAGGCTTCGCGGGCCACTGGCATGCCAGGCTCGCCCCACAGAGCTTCCTCGTGTTCGGTGTCGGCATCGGCGTCTTCCACCGACACAGACAGGGCGTCGATCTCCATCAGCGCATCGCTGAGGAGTTCGACTTCGGCTTCCTTGGCCAGCAAGGTCAGTTCATACAGGGCCATGGTGCTTCCTCAACGCTTGCGCGCTGCCATCCAGCTTTCGAGGTAGTGGATGTCGGTGCCGCCTTCGATGAACTTGGCGTCGACCATCAGCTCACGATGCAGCGGGATGTTGGTCTGGATGCCTTCCACCACGGTTTCCGACAAGGCTGTGCGCATGCGGGCCAGGGCCTGCTCGCGGGTGTCGCCGTGCACGATGATCTTGCCGATCATGGAGTCGTAGTTCGGTGGCACGAAGTAGTTCGTGTAGACGTGCGAGTCCACGCGCACACCGGGGCCGCCAGGGGCGTGCCAGGTGGTGATGCGACCGGGCGAAGGAATGAATTTGACCGGGTCTTCGGCGTTGATGCGGCACTCGATGGCGTGGCCACGCATTTCGATCTGGCGTTGCGTGAAGGGCAGCTTCTCGCCTGCGGCCACGCGGATCTGCATCTGCACGATGTCGATGCCGCTGGTCATTTCGGTGACAGGGTGCTCCACCTGCACACGGGTGTTCATTTCAATGAAGTAGAACTCGCCGTTTTCGTACAGGAACTCGAAGGTGCCCGCACCACGGTAGCCGATCTTCTTGCAGGCGGCAGCACAGCGCTCGCCGACCTTCTCGATCAGGCGGCGGTTGATGCCGGGGGCTGGTGCTTCTTCGATGATCTTCTGGTGGCGGCGCTGCATGGAGCAGTCGCGTTCGCCCAGCCAGACGGCGTTCTTGTGCGTGTCGGCCAGCACCTGGATTTCCACGTGGCGTGGGTGCTCCAGGAACTTTTCCATGTAGACCTCGGGGTTGCCGAAAGCGGCACCGGCTTCGGCCTTGGTGGTCTGCACAGCGTGAATCAGAGCGGCTTCGGTGTGGACGACGCGCATGCCGCGGCCGCCACCGCCGCCAGCGGCCTTGATGATGACTGGATAGCCCACCGAGCGGGCGATCTTGATGATCTCTTTGGGGTCGTCTGGCAGGGCGCCTTCCGAGCCGGGCACACAAGGCACGCCCGACTTGATCATGGCTTGCTTGGCTGACACCTTGTCGCCCATGACGCGAATGGACTCGGGGGTGGGGCCAATGAAGGTGAAGCCAGATTGCTCGACTCGCTCGGCGAAGTCGGCGTTTTCCGACAGGAAGCCATAGCCCGGGTGAATCGCTTCGGCGTCGGTTACTTCAGCCGCCGAAATGATGGCGGGCATGTGCAGATAGCTTTGGCCCGACGGTGCGGGGCCAATGCACACGGCCTCGTCGGCCAGCTTGACATATTTGGCGTCGCGATCGGCTTCGGAGTAGACGACCACAGACTGGATGCCCATCTCACGGCAGGCGCGCTGGATCCGCAGGGCGATCTCGCCGCGGTTGGCGATCAGAATCTTCTTGAACATGGCGAAACCTCCGCCTTATTCAATGATGAACAGCGGCTGACCGTATTCGACAGGTTGACCGTTTTCCACCAGGATCTTGGTGATGGTGCCGTCCTTGTCTGCTTCGATCTCGTTCATGATCTTCATGGCTTCGATGATGCAGACGGCCTGGCCTTCCTTGACCTGGTCGCCGACTTCGGCAAAGGCCTTGGCGCCAGGGCTGGAGGCGCGGTAGAAGGTGCCCACCATGGGCGACTTCACCACGTGACCGGTTTCTTCCGCGGGGGCCTCGACGGCGGGGGCGGCGGGGCCGGCGGCAACGGGCGCGGCCATCTGGGCGGGCGCGGCTTGCTGCATCACGGGCATGGCCACGGCCACCGGGGCGGCACCAGCCTTGACGATGCGCACTTTGCCATCGGCCTCGGTGATTTCCAACTCGGACACGTTGGATTCAGAGACGAGGTCGATCAAGGTTTTCAGTTTGCGCAAGTCCATGTTTGCGATCTCCAGCGAAGCGGTCGAGCCTGGGCTCGGGGTAAAACAGGGTAACGAACCGTGGGGAGGGGTTCAGTTGCGAGGGGGCGCGGCCAGGCGCTCCAGAGCGGCGTCGAGCGCCAGGCGGTAGCCGGCCGCTCCCAATCCGACGATGACGCCTTCGGCGATGTCGGAGAAATAAGAGTGGTGGCGGAAGGGTTCACGCTTGTGCACGTTAGATAGGTGCACCTCGATGAAAGGAATCGCCACCCCAGCCAGGGCGTCGCGCAAGGCAACGCTGGTGTGGGTGTAGGCGCCGGGGTTGATGATGATGAACTGAGTGCCGTCGGTGCGTGCGGCATGCACGCGGTCGATCAGAGCCCCTTCGTGGTTGCTCTGAAAAGCAGACAAGGCGGCGCCCTGCAGCTTGGCGCGTTCAGTCAATCCGGTGTTGATCTGATCCAGGGTGGTGGCACCGTAGACCTGGGGCTCGCGAGTGCCCAGCAGGTTCAAATTGGGGCCATGAAGGACGAGGATCTGCATGCGTCATTGGCTTGCGACCGAAGTCGTTGGGCCAAGAAAGTGAACGTAGGCGCATTTTACGCGCAAATGGCAGCAAAAACCCGTTTTTCGGAAAAACGGTACGAGCGTCTTGCCCGTGCTGCCGGGCGCCAGTGTCTGCAAAGACGGCGGTCTTGTCAATCCGCCGAGGTCAATGGGTCTGTGACCACTTGATGAGATCGTCATAGGTGGTGCCCCCCATCTTGCGGTGCACGATCCGGCCTTGTGCATCGATCAAGACAGTAAATGGCAGGCCGCCAGCCGTGTTGCCCAGGGCTTGCGACAGCTCGGTCCCGCCAAAGCCGGCCAGGCCGATGTCGAAGGTCACGGGCACCTTGGCGAGGAACTCGCGAACCGGTGTGGGGCCATCCACGGCCAGGCCGATGACACGCCAGCCTTTGTCTTTCATGTCCTGCTGAAAGCGGTTGAGGTCGGGCATCTCCTTGACACAAGGTGGGCACCAGCTGGCCCAGAAGTTCAGCAAGATGGGTTGCCCCTTGTATTGGCTCAGGGCCAGGGTCTTGCCGTCGGGGGTGTCGAATGTCTGCGTCCAGAAGTCGGCGGGCAGAGTGTCAGCAGCTTGGGCGTTGGGCTGGGTTTGCGCGCTTTGCGAGACGATAGGGGCGGTGGGTTGACTGGCCGCCGTGCTGCTGTGGGTGGCGGTCAGGGCGGGGGCGGGCTGTTTCAGCGACCACCACACGCCCAGGCCGGTGGCGATCAGTCCGACCACGGTGAACAGGATGACTTTCGACGTTTGGGGTGAGGGCATGGTGTGACAGGTAAGGGGGTGGGGGTCAGTCGGCGAGCAACGCCTCGACGGCAGCGAGGTCGCCGCGCTCGGCCTGGCCTCGGCTGTTGGCTTTGAGGGCGCCCCGCAGATCGTCCAGGTCCAGAATGGTCAGGTGCAGGCCAATGGGCTCGCCCAGCTCCTGGCAGGGAATGGTCAGGCTCAGGCGGTCGACCTCGGTGCCACGGGGGCCGGGTACCGCGCCGACCTCGTAAGGCAGGTTCAGATTGATCAGCTGAATTTCCGCTGATTTGCTGTCGTCGCAATACAGCTGCAGGTGGATGTCGTTGAGTCGGGTGGCCGTGCCTCGCCACACCGCGCCAGTGAGGTGGGGACGGAATTCAGCCAGTCGCTTCATCCAGGTCACGGCCAGGCGGCGCAGGGCGGCCAGCTCGGCCGGTTGAGTGTCGGCACAGAACACGCTGAGGTATTCACGTACCGCGTCCTCCACGCTGTCGTTGTCGGGCAGTTCGGCGCGACCGGTCACTCCTAATTGCTTGGCCGCACGGCGTTTGGCCGGGCCGTACTCCAGCCCCTCCTCGACAACGAGGCGGGCGGCCGTGGCGGCAATTTCCTGGGTGAAGTGCGATGACATGGTGGGGAGCGAATCGTCGAGCCTGTCATCGTAGCGGATGGGCCAATCGGGCGCTGGGCGGGGGTTGATGCGCTGCAAGGGGATTCGGTTTTGCACAACAATGGTGCGATGCAATGGA
This sequence comes from Aquabacterium sp., assembly GCF_036273115.1. GTDB lineage: Bacteria > Pseudomonadota > Gammaproteobacteria > Burkholderiales > Burkholderiaceae_C > Aquabacterium. Next base: position 3,933 of record NZ_DASUIN010000023.1, on the reverse strand, counting down.
AATTACCTGAGCGTGTGCGCCACCTGATGTTGGCCGATACGCCTTCTTTATCGCGGGGCGAGCGTGTGCGCTCGGCTCTGGGGGCCTTGTTGGCTGTGGTCGTATGCGCCTGGGGTTTGGCTTTGATTCCGGCGCCGGCCTATTGGTTGCTGGCACCCGTCGGTGCCAGTGTGGTGATCTTGTTTGCGCTGTCTCACAGCCCCTTGGCGCAGCCCTGGCCGGTTCTGGGTGGGTATGCCTGCGCCACGGCGGCCGGATTGGCTTGTCTGTATTGGGTGCCCTACCCATTTGTGTCGGCGGCGCTCGCGGTGGGCTTGACGGTGTGGCTGATGGCCCGGTTCAACTGCATTCACCCTCCAGGTGGTGCTTTGGCCTTGCTGCTGGTGCACGAGCACCACGGCTCGTACGCTGATGCCGCTCACATCGCTGCGCTGGTTGCGGCGAATGTGCTGTGCCTGTTGCTGGCCGCGGTGCTCATCAACAACGGGGTCTTGCGGCGCCGTTACCCGCATCGAGCGGACAAGCCGCCACGCAATCGTCACCAGACGGCCGACGAGATGCCGCTGACCCGGTCGGGGCTGAATCACGAAGACCTGGATCACGCGGTGCGCAAGCTGGGCAGCTTTGTGGACGTCAAGAGCGACGACTTGGTTCAGCTCTACAACGAAGCCTGTGCTCACGCGTTTGATCGTCACATGGGGCAAACGTGTGGCGACATCATGTCGCGTGATGTGGTGACGGTGGAATTCGCTACCGAACTGGATGAGGCCTGGAACCTCCTGCGGCGGCACAAGATCAAGACTTTGCCGGTGGTGGACAAGTTCGGTCGTTTGGTGGGGGTGTTGTCGGTGGCAGATTACCTGCGCCAGCTGGATGACACCACGGCGGCTGGGCTGGCTGTGACCTTGCAGGGGCTGCTGCGACGTACACCGGGGGATTACTCAAGCAAGGCCGAGGTGGTGGGGCAGATCATGACCCCTTCAGTGATCTGTGTGGGCACACAAACTCCCTTGGCTGAGTTGGTGCAGCAGTTGTCAGCGCATGGGCTGCATCACATGCCGGTGGTCGATGAGGCCCGTCGCGTGGTGGGCATGGTGACGCATTCGGATGTGACGGCGGTCCTCTACCGCCGCTTGGCTTTACAGCCAAGCTCAGGTACTTGTTAAGAACTCGAAGAGATTGCGGGGCCTTTTTTCAAGCGTTCTTCCATGCGTTTGGCGATTTCCGAGCCTTTCTTTCTGCATGGCGACTCAACCAGTCGATAGCTCAACTCCACCGCGAGCACCATCAGCGCGAGTGCGGTCAGGGCAAATCGGAACGTGTAGTGCCCATTGAATTGGGTGCCTGAGGGCATCAGCTGAAACCAGATTTCCCTGGTGAATGCGAACGCGCTCATGTGGATCAAGTAAATCGAGTAGGAGCGCGAGGCAATCCACAGAGTCAGTCGAGCCAGGATGTCTGTCTGTTCTGCTGGTTTGGGTGGGGTGTCGTAACTGGCGATCCAGACCAGCAGGCCGCACACAATGGCCATCAGTCCTGTGCTGAATCGCACGATGGTAGGTTCAGCGGGCAGTGCCACCAGCAGCCCAAGCAAGACGCTCTGAACCAGGCGTTTTTGCCACTTTTGGGCAAACTGTGGACGCAAGACCTGATAAGTTGGTGACTGAGTGAACAGTGCGATAAAGACCCCAATGCAAATGGCATCCGTTCTGAAGCCCCATCCAGGGGCCCAGGCGCCGCGTTCGATTGGGAACTGAATGGCAATGGCCGCAGTGAGTAGCCAGGGGAGATGTCTTTTGCCGGCCAGCACCGCCAGGAACGGAAAGACGAAATAAAACTGCTCCTCTAGAGACAGTGACCAATACACCCCGACTTGGGTTGGGAAACCGCAAAGGCCGCGGTGGTTGTTAAAGCAGTCATTCCAGTGGAAATTGGCGACATGCAGGACGGCTGCGAGCCCATCAGCCATGAATGTTCTGGCAGGGACAAAAGCGCCTGACTGCGTGAAAAACAAGCTGCCTATGCCAGGAATGACAACCCACAGCAATGCGTTGGGCCATAGCCGCCAGGCCCGACGGATCCAAAATGGAACGGCAAATTGTGCAAATGTCTGTGCTCTCTCGTATTTTGCGGGCAGTGAGCTTGGAATGCGGTGCAAAACCGATAGCGCAATGACATAGCCGGAGATGCAAAAGAACAAATCAACCCCGCCCCAGAACGTGATGTAGTGATGCAGGGTGCTATTGCTGTTGTCGTTCCAGAAGAACAGCGCATTCAGGTGGTGGATCAGCGTCAAACCAATTGCCAGCGAGCGCAGATATTCAATAGACGTATTTCGCTCAGTTGGCACGTGGTTCAAGGCTGGGGCTGTCATCGCGGGTAGCGCATTCAATCGGGTAGCCGAGGGTTGGCCTGAAATGGATGGCTAGATCAGCTCTCGCGGCGCAAAGCCGGGAACAGGATCACGTCACGGATGTTGGCTGCGTCGGTCAGCAGCATGATCAGGCGGTCGATGCCGATGCCACAGCCGCCGGTGGGGGGCAGGCCATATTCCAGGGCGCGGATGTAGTCGGCGTCGAAGTACATGGCTTCTTCGTCGCCGGCATCCTTGGCGCTGGCTTGCGAGGCAAAGCGGGCGGCTTGTTCTTCGGGGTCGTTCAGCTCGGAGAAGCCGTTGCCGTATTCGCGGCCGGTGATGAACAGCTCAAAACGCTCGGTGATGCTGGGGTCGGCGTCAGAGGCGCGAGCCAGCGGCGAGACTTCAACCGGGTAGTCGATGATGAAGGTGGGCTGCCACAGCTTTTCCTCCACCGCGGCTTCGAACAGACCGAATTGCAGTTCAGCCAGAGTCCAGCGGGCAGGAGGCTCTTCGCCCAGTTGCTTGAGCTTGTCGTGCAGCACGGCGGCGTTGTCGGCTTCGGCTTCGGTCAGGCCGGCAAACTTGATCAGCGAATCACGCACCGTCAGGCGAGCAAAGGGCGACTCCAGGTCGACTTCCTTGCCGCCGTAGCTGAGCTTGGCGGTGCCCACGGCGGCGCGCGCGGCGTGGCGCAGGATTTCTTCGGTGAAGTCCATCAGGTCGCGGTGGTTCCAGTAGGCCGCGTAGAACTCCATCATGGTGAACTCGGGGTTGTGTCGCACCGACACGCCTTCGTTGCGGAAGTTGCGGTTGATTTCGAACACACGCTCGAAGCCACCCACGACCAAACGCTTCAAATACAACTCAGGCGCAATGCGCAGGAACATTTCCTGGTCGAGTGCGTTGTGGTGGGTGATGAAGGGCTTGGCATTGGCACCACCAGGGATGGGGTGCATCATGGGCGTTTCGACTTCGAGGAAGCCGTTGTCGACCATGAACTGGCGAATGGACGCGACGGCCTTGGAGCGAGCCACGAACCGGGCGCGCGAGGTGTCGTCGACGATCAGGTCTACATAGCGCTGGCGGTACTTCTGCTCCTGGTCGGTCATGCCGTGGAACTTGTCGGGCAGCGGGCGCAGGCTCTTGGTGAGCATGCGGATCGCCGTCGTCTTGATCGACAGTTCGCCGCTCTTGGTGCGGAACAGCGTGCCCTCGCAGCCCACGATGTCGCCCAGGTCCCAGCGCTTGAAATCGGCCAGCGCCTCGGCGCCCACCGCGTCCTGCGTCACATAGAGCTGGATGCGGCCGGTGCCGTCCTGCAGCGTCGCGAAGCAGGCCTTGCCCATCACGCGCTTGAGCATCATGCGGCCGGCCACCACCACCCGCACCGCCTGCGGCTCGAGTTCCTCGTTGGGCACCGCGTCGTACTTGTGGTGCAGGTCGGCCGCGTGATGCTGCGGCTTGAAGTCGTTCGGAAAGGCCACGCCACGTCCCTCGGCCTGGGCTGCGCGCAGGCCCTTGAGCTTGTCGCGGCGCTCGGCGATCAGCTGGTTGTCGTCGGGCGGAGTGGGTTG
>NZ_DASUIN010000022.1:0-179555 GCF_036273115.1 Aquabacterium sp. | reverse complement strand
CACCACCGCACGCCCCGGCATGGGTGCGAGCGTGCAAAGCACCCAGATGGACGCTTCTGAGGCCGTGGCCCAACTCAAAGCCGCCCAGCAACTGGGCCAAGCCTTGAGCCAAAGCGCACAACAACAAGGCGCCCAAGCCCTACATGGTTTCGATGCCCAGCAAGCCGTGCAATGCCATACCGATGCCATGTGCGTGCAAGCCCAAGGCAAACACAGCGGCAGCGTCAACGGACAAGAGGCTAAAAAAGCCAAGGGTCGCACCCTGGCCGACCCCGTCGAAAAGTTTGCCAAGCCCTTGGTTCACCTTGACACGCCTGTCACGGCCGCATTCGTCACACCCGCCAACATCAGCCTGTTCAGCGGCCAAGACACCAGCGTGGCCGTGCAAGGCGATGTGCAACTGACCGCAGGCCACACCCTGAGCAGCGTCAGCGGCCAAACCACCAGCCTGTACACGCATGCCGGTGGCATCAAAGCCATTACCGCCAATGGCCAATTGAGCCTGCGTGCCCACACCGATGCCCAACAGATCTGGGCAGATCAAGGCATCACGGTGCAAAGCACCACCGATGAAATCCGCATCCAGGCCAGCGAAAGCATCACCCTGTCAGCGGGCCAGTCGGCCATTGTGATCAAGGGCGGGGACATCACCTTCACGTGCCCGGGTAATTGGACGGTGAAGGGGGCTACGCATGATTGGGGGAGTGGTGGAGGCGGTGGCTATACATCGTTGGAACTGCCTACAGGTTTGGCGCAAGTCGGTGCTCCTGTCACAGCATTGGCCTCACCGAAGCCCGATCAGTACAGCCAAAAGCTGGTTGTGATTGATCCATTGACCGGCGAGCCAATGGTTGCAAAGTACACCCTATTGAAAAGCGACCAGATCATTCAGAAAGGTAAAACAGACTCAGAGGGGTTGTCCTCGCGACACCTTGATGAAGACGATGGTGATTTGGAAGTCTTGATTGGGGCAAGTGATCCTTGGTCTGTCGAGTACCACAGTGGGCTAGACCAATTGCCCTTGGCGTATACCGACGAAGACTATTTGCAGCTGAGGGGCGAATCAAATGAGTGAGCCTAGTACCTTGATCGAGGAAAACGACGTAATTCCAAGTCCTCAAGAATCTCCGAAAACGGAGGAACCCAATGCTAAAGCGCCATTGACGACCGGAGCTATTGACGCCGGTGAAACAAGTTCAGACCATTTCGCTGTCTTGTTTCGTGATGGGCTTGACATGCCCATTGATGGACTGACCTTCATCGCAACTTATCCATCAGGTTTTGTTTGTACGGCCGAATCGACCGCGGCCGGCGCGATTGCATTACCTGTTAAGGACCAAGACAAGGGTGAAGTAAAAATTGAGGTGAAAGACTCGACTGGAAAGACACAACCAGTTTGCTCCATCGACCCTTCGAAATGCGACGGTCCTGTGATCGTTCGTAGCCCCAAGACAAAGGCAAAGGTTGCATTGCAGCCGCATCAGCAGGTGGCGCCTGCTCGTGCACCTGCGCAAGCTGCCACTGCGCCAACTAAAGGCGCGGACGCTAATAAAAAGAAGCAGACCGATAAACCCGAGGACACTCCTCAGAAAATCGATCAGTCACAAAGTTGGTGGGGCGCGAATGGCTCATTGGGTAAGGCGTGGGCTTGGTTGAGCTCGCGCCACATTTTCGGTTCATCCCAGCCATCCGCCGCTGCAAGCAAGTCGCCGACTCAGGGGCTCTCGACTGCCGGACAACCGGTCGCTGCCATTGTTGGGCCGGAGGCTGACAACAAAGACAACCTCAGGTTGGGGCGAAACAATGTCTATCGCCAGCAAATTCTCGACGCGTCTAAGAGGTTGGGGCTTATTCCGCAAGCACTTTGCGCCCTGATGGATTGCGAAGCTGGGAAAGTCACGGAAAGAGTAGCGCTGTTGAATCCTGACGGGACGCCCGTTAAGGACAAAAAGGGGCGGCCAGTTTTCAAGAAGGTCACAGAGCTTTGGAATGCAAATGCCGGTAACGCCTCCAGCGGTGCGGCAGGCTTAACCCAATTTCTGAGCTCTACTTGGTTAGCTCATGTCCTGATCCCTGGGCGCTACATCCACCAAAAGAGTGTGGCGAACGGTTGGGTGAAGCAGGTTGCAGATTCAAAAGGTAAAAAGACCTGGATGTTTGTTCTTGCGGATGGCTCGACTACTAGTGAGCCATATGCGAAGCGCATGAGCGATGCAAATGTCAAAAAGTGCTTGGCTATGCGGATGGACCCGGCTTGGTCTATCAATGCCGCTGCTGACTATGGATGTGCGAACCTAAAAGTACTTGAAGGTGCGAAGTTCAAACTCAACGGACTCAATGACATGGACCGAGCAAAACTCATGTATCTCATGCATCATGAAGGCGAAGGGGCCGGTCCGAAGTTTGTTGCGAACAAACTTGCACCTACAGACGCCGACAAAAAGAAACTGAAGAAGAAATTTGCGCAACAACTTGCGCATTTGCCCAAATCGGACGGTACTGCTGAAATGCAGAAACTGGTGGATTTGGCAGACGGCGATGTTGAAATTGCATATAGATTTTGGTTGGCCAAATACATTGATGCGCAATTTTCTCAATCAACGAAGTATTTTGTGGCTTCGCCAATTGAAACGTCAAAGTTGTCGGCCTTGCTTGTTAGGGTCGGAGGAAAGGAAGTTGAAAGTGTTGATTAAACTTTTTTTTGCGGCAGCTCTAATGTTTGCAGGAACATTTACTTTTGCTGCCTCCCCAATGACGTGTGAGACATCCAAAGCTCGGGTGAAGCCTTTTGGCCTTGTCTCGAAAACATCATGTACGGTGGATGGTGTCGCCAAGCAAGAAATGATCAATTTGAACGGAGTTGCTGTACTTTCGGATAAGCAGCTGTTCCAAGAGGATGTTAACAAAGACAGTTCGATTCGAGTGTATACAAGTGGAGCGATCAATCCGTCGACAGGGTGTGCGCCGCGCCTTTATCTTTTGGATATGAGGAGCCAGCCTGTCAAGGTATTTTCTCTAGGCGTTAAGAACGCTTGCAACGAATTCCACTGGGCATCCTGGGGTGAAAAGCGTAGCGTGATTGCGCTAAAAAAGAACGTCTCCTTTGTATATGAAAACGGCAAGCTGACGCCGCCGCCTCCTGGGGCAAAGCTTTGGAATGACATTGAAGCTCCGCATGCAGGGGACGGGCTGAAGGAGGAAGATGCGATCCCCTTCGTAGAGGAATTGAAGTTGCCCTGACTGGCTTAATCAAATCCTTGGCGGGTGGCAGTAAAGTGAATGCCAGAAGATTGCTATTGATTGCACTATTGACGCAGGTTGCAGTGAGCTCGGCACAAGTGACCAGCAAAGCTGGCCGAAAACAAGACCCTTGGCTTGGGCGTCCTTGGGAGCTCAGCTATATCATTCAGGTCGATAATTTGATTGGAATGAAAGCCAATCGACGTTTAGGGCTGCGAGAATTGGCTAAAGCGAATTTGGATGATTCGCAGATTCCCGCTTCGGTGTTTGATTGGCAAGTAGTTTCTATTCCGAGTCCGGAAAAACTTCCCTATTCGGGCGACGGGCACATCGCGGTATTGTCTATTCGGTTCGATAAAGATGGTTTTGTTAAGGTTCCGTATAACTGGCGACCAGGGCTTAAAGCACACATCGATTCAATCTACAAAGTCAAGTTAACAGAGGGTGATTCTGTCGATGGGCTGAAATTCGATTTGGGGTACTGGTATACAGGGGCCAGTAGCGATGAGTCGATTTATGTGCCGGCTATCTGCTCCATAACGGATATGGAAGATCGGTACAAAAAAGGCTTTGATAAGGATGGAGTTGCAAGTGGCAACTTTGGCTGTCGTGAGTGGGGCTACTACCTGCAGAGCCGAGAGCACCCCTACATCGACATCACTTCCTACCAAAAACAAGGTGCTTACATTCGTCCGGTTGTTGGCTGGGGTCGATTTGACATTCCTGCTAAACCTGTAATCGGCAAGGTGCTTGATACGTGGTTGTGCCTCTACGACTGCCCCGACAATGAAGCGCCGGGTGTCATTCCTGATATTTCTGCTTGGGCTGGGAAGCGCAATTGGCCGGTTCCCAAGCCGCCAAAGCGGTTACCGATGTTCGTGGACAAGGCTCGTAAAGCGGGTGAGTTTGTTGACTAAATCAAGGCGAATTTTTGTCTTGCAGAACCATGGGAGGGCCCCCAAGCGCATGACTCTTTTGAGGAAGGTTTCTTCAATGATGATTCTTGTGTGGGCGATCTTTGGTAACGCTCTTGCGCAGGATCAGGATCGAGTCGGACTCAATAAGCTGATTGAACGGATGTCGTTTCAGTCATTCCAAGCGAGCGGTCCAACATTGAGTCAAGCTTTCTGTGATGCAGGTATGCGGCCATCTTTGGTCAACGCAGCAAAGATTGATGGAATGATTCGGCCAAGCGAGTTGTTTTCTGCCCTAGACAAAATTTGGTGCCAGCCTGAGTTGCCTAGGGTAGATAGGGCCAAATCGCTGTTGCCAAACGTTCTGCCTGTTCGCCAGCAGAAGCGGTTGGGAATCAATTTGGAGGATCGTGTTGCGAACCTCGAAGATTTGGAAACATTTTGGTATTCCCCGACCGATTTGTCGTTTGATGTCACGTCAAACGGGCTTGTCGTAAGGATCTTCACTGTTAGGGAGGGCGGGGGCGACGAGTTCGAATTCCGCTGGATGAATCAGCGTTGGATGTTGGTGCCGTTTCGTTATGGGGGAGCTTGCTGAAATCAAACCAAAGTTGACCAAACCGGTGTGCAGTCGGTTTCACAACAAGCCTGTAGCCAAAGATCAGCGCGCCAAACCGAATAGAGAGAAGAAGTAATGGCACTGTTTGATTTCTTGAAGCCCAAGTGGTCTCCCGGAAGAATGACGGAAGATGATCGAGCACGACAGTTTTGGTTGCTGAAAAGACGGACCAGCTACACGGCCTGGAAGCGATGTCGAGATGCCTATGCCGCCTATGTTGAACTAGTCGAACGTCAGTGCAAAGAGGAACCCATCGGCAAGATGGGCCCAAGATTGTTGGAGAAAGAAAAAGCGGCGCAACGGGAGTTGATTGCTGACGGTGTTTTCGAATGGTTCGATGTCGATCAAATCGAGAATTGGAGTACGAACCTAACGAAATGGACCCAGTCAACCTATGCCAATGCGTTACGTGGTGTCGCACTATTTGACCAAGGTCTTGCCCTGTTGAAGGTTGGCGATCGCTCGGTATTCACGCACACCAGTCAAGGCCTATTGGAGGATGCGTGCAATCGGGCCTACCGCGAGTATGAAGATGTTTTCCTAGGTGGCCCGAGGGGAGATCAAAGCTTGGTCTTCTATGGAAAGTACGTGCCAGCGATGAAAGCAGCACTTCAGTGGGGTGCGGAGCAAGTCGGGTACGGAGCAGGAGGGCTCCAACCCGATGTGGCTGATCTATCCGCCCCGGCTATTTGGGAGGAAACGCGCCAGGTTTACGATCCCTTCGATAAGCGCACAAAGACAGTGATCGGTACGCGAGACAAGTGGGTTTCGCAGACAGCTCACTTGACTGATGTCCCGTCAGTTCCGCTGCCCGGGGAAGAAGTCTTCGTGCGAACAGGCGAGGCCTGTCCCGTTTTTGGGATATATGAGGCACAGGTCAAAGATGGGCTCATGGTTTACATGTGCCAAGGGCAAGAGGCATTTCGGTATGGAGAGCCTTGCTTGCAGTCTGGTGCTGGGCAAGCTATTACATGGAAATTGGTGTGGGAAGACAAGCGTTACCTTGATGGTGTCATTCCGTCTGAGGAGGCTGACTATTTCCCCGACGCTCTGACGCCTCCGAATTTCTTGCATTTTGTTGGCGACGAGTTAGACAACGATTGGAAGTCGGATGACGTGGTCGTGGCGCACACAGGCGAACCAGCTAGGTATACAGGGCGTTGGGCCGCAAAGGATGATCTGGGTGGCCGTATTTATTGGCGCCAAGGCGATCTGCTTCCGATGAATCAAGGGAAGCCTACTGATTGGGTCTATTCTGGAGTTTGAACCCAGGTTAGCTTGCCGACGTTGCTGCTAATGCCACTGCGCTGATCCTGCTAGGCCATGTGCCCGCACAGGAGGCTGCCCAACCACTTCCAAACTGTGCCGGCCTGATTACACCCGACTCCCCATCCACCAAGCCAACAAGATCCCCGCTACCGTCACGCTGGCCCAGCCCACCAGAACCACGCGCCAGATGGTGGGCGCATGCCTGAGTTCCATGAAGTCCAGGATCACCATCATGCCTTTGGCATAGGCCAGCAGGAACATCAGGCCGACAGTCCAGGCGCTTTCCATGCGGGTCAAACCGCTTTCGCCCAGGGTGAAGGTGATCAGGGTGGCGATGACCATGAAAACCCAGATGCGGTTGAGGTGACGAATGCCCATCGCGAGTCCTTTCAGCGCATCACGTAGACCAGCGGGAACAGAATGATCCACAGCAGGTCGACCAGGTGCCAGAACGCTGCGCCGGTTTCCAGCGCGTGACAGTTGTCGCGTCCGTACTGACCGCGTCGAGTGAAGAACCACAGCAAGCTCAGCATCACCATGCCCACCATCACGTGCAGGTAGTGGAAGCCGGTGAGCATGAAGTAAAACAGGTAGAAGTCGTTGGTGGAAACGTCGATGCCGGCTTGCAGCTTGCCGGCGTATTCCAGAGTCTTGAGAACGAGAAACGCTCCGCCGCACAGAAGAGCCACGGCCAGCCAATTGGCGCCTGTGTGGTTGCGGTCGCGGCGCACCGATTGCACCGCGCGGGCCACGGCCCAACTGCTGGTGATGAGCAGCAGGGTGTTGATGCAGCCGGTGTGCAGGTCCAGGGTGGCCTGTGAGGCGTTGAACAGCTGAACCTGGCCTACGCGCATGAAGGCGTAGGTCAGGAAGAAGATGCCGAAGGTGAGCAACTCGGCCAGGATCAGCAGCCAGATGACCAGATCGCCCGACAGCCGGGGGGCGATCGGAGTGTCGGTGTCCTGAGAGGTAAGGCTGCTTGTGTTGTTCATCAGACTACGTTGAAGTCGATGACGATGGAGCCGGGCTCGCGCTGCTTGTATTCGATGGTCACGCGGTCGCCATAGCGGTTGCGAAGTTGATCGAGCAGGGGCAGTGGGTCGTGGTCGTTCACGAAGCGCATGGTTTCGCCAGACTGCAGGGCGTCGAGGGCGCCGAAGATGGCGGCATGGCGGAAGCGCTTGGCAATGCCGCGGGCATCAAACGGATACAGCCCAGAGGGGGAGAGGTGCAGGTGTGCGTGAGACATGGTGAGCCTTTTCACGGGTAAGCAATCAGATGGTTCATCTTGCTGTGAGGGCGACCGTGTGTCTATCCGTCCAAGGAAGTAGTCAGGAAGGACGGCACCCACCGCCTTCTCTGACAGCGCTGGCGGAATGGCGTCATGCCCCCGATGCCAGCCTTGGCTGATGCAAATGGCCTTGTTAAAGATGCATATGTGATGTATCTTTGATGCGTGGCCTCGGTGCCGTGACCTCATTTCGAATACGGGCTCAATATGAACATTGGCACTTTGCCCCTGACCCAGGCTGAAGCAGTCGCTGTGGACGAGCCTCGTGTCGTGCCGGACACCATGCCTGGCTACAAGGCGATGTGGATGGGGGTGTGCCTGGAGTACATCGAGTTCACGATGTTCTTTGTCGTTTACTTCGTGGCGCGCTGGTTTTATCCGCAGGAATTTCAGCAGGGCGCAGCCAAGCTGTGGACCTTGGGTGGCGTCTTGATCACCTTGGTCATGGTCACGAGCGGCTACATGCTGACGCGCGGATTGGCTTGCATGCGCCTGGGGCAGCGGCGCAAAGCGCTCGGCTGGTTTGTTGCTGCGATGCTGCTGGGGGCGATGTATCCCGTTCTCAAGTGGCAGGAGTGGCAGTGGAACCATGCGCACGGGGTGGATGCGGCAGCGGGCATCTTTGTGGCGGTTTACTACTACGTCACCATTGCCCACAGCATCCATGCTTGCTGGGGTTTGATGTCCATGGGGTGGGGCGCCAGTTGCCTGGCCCTGGGGGGGTACTCCACGGAAGACTTCCGGGGACTGGAGTCGGTCGCCACCTATTGGCATGCGACTGATCTGGCCTGGTTGATGTTGTTTGCCTTGTTCTACGCCTTCGCATGAAAACGTATCGTCTATTCGGCATGTCGGTGCCCGGGGCCATGTTGGCCTGGGTCACCCTGGTGGCTTTGACGCTGTTGAGCATCGCCGCAGCGGGGCAGTCACATCACGGCGCCAGTCGCCTGCTCATGACTTGGTTGGTGGCCTTCATCGCCTGGTACAAGAGTCGCTTGCTGGTGCGCCACTATCTGGAGTCTCGGCTGGCAGGGCGGGTGTTTGACCGAGTGGTGCGCTGGTTTGCCTTGGTGGCCCCCGCGGTGCTGGCGGTCAGCGCCTGGCGTGAAGCCGGCGCTTTCACAGGCTTGATGGCCGGCCTGTTCTAAGCGAAGCCGCACGAGCGGCATCAGGCGTGAATGATCTCGATGGCTGATTCGGCGTGCTCCACCAGCAAGGCCCGCACGCGCTCCTGCCATAGAGACTGGAACAGGGTGCGTTCGTCTGTCGATGCGGTTCCCGCTATGCAGCGGGGCATCAGTGTGCCGATTCGCGCATCGGCGGGAACGCGATCCAGGTGAGCCCTCACTTCTACTTGGGCGCTTGTGTCAACACGCGTGAAGCGAACTTGTCCGCGCATGGGCACGCCAAACTCCAGCAGGTGACGACGATCAAAATGCCCGCCTAAGCCTTTGAAGCCGGTCTGGCCCGTGGCGCCGGTGAGCAGTGTCAACACGCTGGCGATGACCCCGACTACGCCTTCGGTGGCGAGTCCAGCTAATTCGACGCGGATGCCGCCGCGCGTCGGCAATTCGGGGCCATACAAGGCAGTCAGACCATGACAAGCCATCAGGTAAGCCGAAGCCACGGTCGGACAAGGGTGCCCGGCCAGTTTGACGGCGTCTGCAAAGCGGTACTCGATCACCCCTTGAGCGGCGGCGCCCAGCAGTTCGGCTAGGGGGTCGTACAACTTCAGCGTGGGGGCCGAGTCAAACGGATTGGGCGAGTGCGCCAGGGGGTGAATGGTCATGATTGGACCTTCAGGGCGATGCTGCGAGGGCGGGGCGCGGTGCTGGGGCGAGGGGGCGTGCCGGCACGTCCGACCGGACCGGCGATGTCGGCCAGGGTGGCGCCGTCCAGTTCCTTGAAATAGGCCTTCAAGGCCTGATCCAACAAGCGCTTGAGGCGGCACGAGGGCGTGAGCGTGCACAAGTTGGTGCCGCTGTCGAAGCACTCGACTAGCCGGAAGTCGGTTTCTGATTGCCTGATCACATCGCCAATGCGGATGTCTTTGGGCTTTCTCAGCAAGCGTACCCCGCCGCCTCGGCCACGGGTGGTTTCCAGAATGCCTTGATGACCGAGGTCGTTGACGATCTTCATCAAATGGTTTTTCGACACGCCATGGTGATCAGCCAGTTCGGCGATGGTGACCAGGCGATCGGGGTTTGAGGCGCAAAACATCAGGACACGCAGGGTGTAGTCGGTGTATTCGGCAAGGCGCATGGCGAACTCCAAAGATGTATGTATGGTATTGCTTTAGCGCGGGTGCTGCTATAACATGCATAACAAATACATCAATAAAGTCAGCCGCATGAGCCGCCCTGTTTTACCCATTGCCCCGGTTGGGGGGGCTCCCGCACAGGCTGTGTCTGGCTGGCCTGTGTTGCGTTTGGGGTTTCGGCCCTTCTACTTGGGGGCGGCCGCCCTGGCGCTTGTGTCGGTGCCGGTGTGGGTCGCCTTGTATCTGGGGCAGTTGCAGGTCGGTCTGCCGGTGTCGCCCATGCTGTGGCACGCGCACGAAATGCTCTACGGTTTCGCCGTGGCCGTGATCATTGGGTTCCTGATGACGGCGGGCAAGGCGTGGACGGGGTTGCCAACTCCTCGCGGTCCCGCGCTGGGGGCGCTGGCGTCGCTGTGGCTGGCTGCACGGCTGGCCGCCTTCGGCTCGTCGCATGTGTTGTATGCGCTGCTGGATCTGGTGTTGCTGCCGATCGTGGCCATCGTGTTCCTGCGTCTGTTGATTCGAGCCGGGAACCATCGCAATCTGCCCATCGGGGGCATCCTGGTCTTGCTGTCGTTCAGCAATCTGGCATTTCACTTGTCGGCCGCAGGGGGGTTATCGGTGTCGCCTTTGCAAGTGCTGCATATGGCTTTGGCCTTGATCGTGCTCATCGAATGCGTGATCGCAGGCCGTGTGGTGCCCGTCTTCACAGGCAATGTCATTCCTGGTTTGAACATCAAGGCCCGACCTTGGCTTGAGCACGTCACCATGGGGATCACGGCTGCGGCACTCCTGACATGGGTGGCAGACATCGTGCCATGGATCTGCGGCCTGCTGCTGATGGCTGCCGCAGTCTTGCATGCCGCACGCCTGGTGCGCTGGCAATCATGGGTGACACGCCGCCGCCCGATCTTGTGGATCTTGCATGCCGCGTATCTGTGGATGCCTCTGGGTTTTGCCCTGCTGGGGGCGGCGCAGTTCGGTGGGGTCTCGGTGTCGCTGGGCGTGCATGCCCTCACCGTTGGCGTCACGGGTGGCTTGATCATCGGCATGATCACGCGCACCGCCCGAGGCCATACCGGACGTGAGATGAAGGCCTCTCCTCTCGAAGTGACCGCGTATGCGCTGGTGATGGCGGCGGCCCTGCTGCGCGTGGTTCTGCCCATTTTGTGGCCGCAAGGCCTGGTGCTGTGCCTGGTGGCCGCCGCTGTGGCCTGGTCTCTTGCTTTTGCGCTTTACCTCTTTGTCTATGCGCCGTGGTTGGTCACCACCCGGCTCGATGGCAAAGACGGTTGAGTCCACTCATTCCCTTGTATTCACGAAAGGAAGTCCCATGTCTGCTCGCGTATCCGACACCATTGACGTTCGTGCCATCGCGCCACGCGAACGCCACGCGCTGATCTTCAATCGCTTCGATGCCTTGCCAAAGGGCGGATCTTTGCAACTGGTCAACGACCACGATCCGGCGCCTTTGCATCAGCAGTTCGAGCTGCGCTCGCCGGGCCAATTCCAGTGGGCGTACCTGGAGCAGGGGCCTCAGGAGTGGCGCATCCAGATCACCAAGCTGGTGCCCATCACCGGCGCTGACTCCTGCTGCTCCGGTGGGGCATGCTGCGGCTGATGCCGCTGGCGGTCAGTCTTTGCCGCCAACCTGAATGAATGGCACGGTGCCCCCGGTGACCTGGGGCAGCTTGCCATCCCATTTGCGAATGGCCTCGCGTTCGTTTTCGATCTTGCGCAGGTGCAGCAAGTCCGATGTGATTTGTTGACGCTGCAAGGCCAGGGCATCGGCTTCGGCCTTGGCGCTGGCCACCTTCTGCTTGGCTTCGACTTCAATGCGCTGCAGGTCGCGTTCGGCCTTGAGTTTTTCCTGCTCGGCTTTGACCTTGGCTTCAATCGCTTCCGAGAACGAGCGCGAGAACGCGAAGTTCACGATGGCGAATTCGTCCAGCAGCAGGCCGTGGCGCTGCATCTTTTCTCGCAGCAGCGCGCCGATGGCGTCGCGTACTTCCGTGCGGCGGGAAATCAACTCTTCCGCTGTGAAGCGGGCCGTGATGGCTTTGACGGCTTCCTGTGCTGCAGGGATGATGATGCGGTCAGCCGCAATGTCGGTGCTGGGGCCAATGTTCTTGAACACATTGACCACCTGCTTCGGGTCGAGGTGGTAGTTGATGGCAATGCGGGTGTGCACCGACTGCAGGTCTTTTGAGGCCGCGTCGCCTTCGCCTTCACCCTTTTGAATGCGCACGTCCATCAGATGCATGGTTTGCGCCAGCGGAATGCGGAAGTGGATGCCGGGTTCATGAACCACCTCGTCGGGCTTGCCGAAGGTGGTCATCACCCCGCGTTCGCCGGCAGAAATGATGACGATGGGGCTGAGCATGCTCAGCGCCATGAGGCCGGCAGCCCCGATCACCAAGGCTTTGAACAATTTCTTTCCCGCTGACGGGGCGGCTTCGATGATCGGCATGGTTCCCTTTCTGCAGTGTGAGTTCTCGGCTCATTCTGCCGAGAAAACTGCATGGCGAAAAGGCAGAGCTTGCCGGGATGCCACAATCACATTCTTCGATTGAATTGACCTGCGCCTCTCTCTTATGACTGCTGCCACCCCCTCTGCTGTGAACAAACTGGTTTTGACCCGTCCTGACGACTGGCACCTGCATGTGCGCGACGGGGCGGCCATGGCCTCGGTGGTGCCGGCTACGGCGCGTCAATTTGGTCGCGCCATCATCATGCCCAACCTGCGTCCGCCGGTGACCACGGCCGAGCAGGCGGTGGCCTACCGAGATCGCATCCGTGCGGCGGTGCCTGCCGGGCTGAAGTTCGATCCGCTGATGGTGCTGTACCTCACCAATGCCACGCCTGCGGCAGAAGTGGCGCGAGCCAAGGCGGCTGGCGTGGTGGCATTCAAGCTGTACCCCGCTGGGGCGACGACCAACAGCGATGCGGGCGTGACCGATTTGCGTGCCACCTACCCGGTGCTGGAAGCCATGCAAAAGGAGGGGCTGGTGTTTTGCGTGCACGGCGAGGTCACCGACAGCGATGTCGATGTGTTCGATCGCGAAAAGGCATTCATTGACGACAAGCTCATTCCGCTGCGCCGCGACTTCCCTGAGTTGAAGATCGTGTTCGAGCACATCACCACCAAGGAAGCGGCCCAGTATGTGACTGAGGCCGACCGCTTTGTGGGCGCCACGATCACGCCGCAGCACTTGCTGTACAACCGCAATGCCATCTTCACCGGCGGCATTCGCCCGCACTACTACTGCTTGCCCATCCTCAAGCGCGAGGAACACCGTGTGGCCCTGGTGCAGGCGGCCACCAGCGGCCTGAGCAAGTTCTTCTTGGGCACCGACA
This sequence comes from Aquabacterium sp., assembly GCF_036273115.1. Lineage (GTDB taxonomy): Bacteria > Pseudomonadota > Gammaproteobacteria > Burkholderiales > Burkholderiaceae_C > Aquabacterium. The sequence goes on along the minus strand of NZ_DASUIN010000022.1, from coordinate 166,605 downwards.
GTGCCCCGCACGCTTCGCACCTGAAAGAGCATGCCTCGGGTTGCGCGGGTTGCTACACCGCCCCCTTGGCGCTGGAGTTGTATGCTGAGGCCTTCGAGGCTGCGGGCGCGCTCGACAAGCTCGAAGCGTTCGCCAGCTTCTATGGCCCCGATTTCTACAACCTGCCGCGCAACACCGATCAGGTCACCCTGGTGCGCGAAAGTTGGGTGGTGCCCGAAACCTTGCCGTTTGGCGAGGCCGAGATCAAGCCCCTGCGCGGTGGCGAGACCTTGAACTGGAAGTTCGTTTAATCATTAACGTCAGGCGGGCTGGTCCGGGCCAGTGGAGGGCTTGCTGGCGCCAGCCTGCTGGTCTGCGTTGGCTCGCAGCTCCTGCCGAACATCCTGGCGCAGGCGATCCAGTTCCTGCCGTAACTCACGCATTTCCCGGTGCATGTCGCGCAAGATGTCTTGCTCGACCTTGCGTTCTTGCGTGCCCACGAACATGGCAGCAATCGACGCCGTGACCAGCGACAGAATGCCGTAGCCCAGCAGCACCACGAACACCGAAAAAATCCGTGAGGCGGTGGAGCTGGGCACCATGTCGCCATAGCCCACGGTGGCGGCGGTGGAGAAGGCCAGCCAGAGGCCATCGTGAATGGTTTTGACTTCTGGGTCCAGCCAGTAAAAACCGATGCCGCACAGTACCAACACGCTGGAGCCCATCACCAGCAAGCGTGCCAGGCCCGTTTCGGTAAACAGGGCCTGGCTGATTTTCAGCAGCCGGTAGAGCATCAGCACCGCAATGAGCAGACGCCAGATCAGGGCTGGCTCGGATTCATTGCTTTGGGGTAGAACCGCATTGGCCATCAGGGCCACACCCAGGAACACGTCGAGCTTGAGTTGACCTGGGCGGTCGCCCCAACGCCCCCGACTGGGCAATGGCGAGGCTTGGCTCAAGCTGCGCTGCACATGCCAGGCCGATGCCAGGAGCACGATGCCACTGACCAGATACATCCACGTGGCCCAGGTGGCCGGGGTGGGCATCATCGAGTCGTAAAACGCGGGCACGCTGGCGATCAGCGCGATCAGCATGGGCCAGGGCGAGATGTTGTCATCTCGCCGACGACGGTGTTGCATGGCGGTGTAGCGGGTTAACGGTTCAAGCGGGCAGGTAACCTTCAACCGACAGGTAGCGCTCGCCGGTGTCGTAGCAGAAACCCAGCACCTTGGCGTTGGCGGGCAGTTCTGGCAGCTTTTGCGCAATGGCCGCCAGGGTGGCGCCAGAGGAAATGCCCACCAGCATGCCTTCTTCGCGGGCCGAGCGGCGGCCAAACTCGCGAGCTGCTTCGGCTTCAACCTGAATCACGCCATCGAGCAGGCCAGTTTCCAGGTTGGCGGGAATGAAGCCCGCGCCAATGCCTTGAATGGGGTGGGGGGCCGGCGAGCCGCCCGAGATCACGGGCGACGCGGTGGGTTCTACCGCAAACACCTTCAAGTTCGGCCAGGCTTTTTTCAGCACGCGGGCGCAGCCGGTGATGTGTCCGCCCGTGCCCACGCCGGTGATCAGCACATCCAGCCCTTCGGGGAAGTCGGCCAGGATTTCCTGTGCCGTGGTTTGCTCGTGCACCGCGATGTTGGCGGGGTTTTCAAACTGCTGCGGAATCCAGGCGCCGGGAATGCCGGCGGCCAATTCCTGGGCACGGGCAATCGCACCCTTCATGCCCTTTTCGCGTGGGGTCAGGTCGAAGGTGGCGCCGTAGGCCAGCATGAGGCGGCGGCGCTCGATCGACATGCTGTCGGGCATGACCAGAATCAGCTTGTAGCCTTTCACCGCGGCCACCATGGCCAGGCCCACGCCAGTGTTGCCCGAGGTGGGCTCAATGATGGTGCCGCCCGGTTTCAGGATGCCCTGGCGTTCGGCTTCTTCCACCATCGACAAGGCGATGCGGTCTTTGATCGAGCCGCCGGGGTTGACGCGTTCTGCCTTGATCCACACCTGAGCCTGTGGGCCGAACAGGCGGTTCATGCGGATGTGGGGGGTGCGGCCAATGGTTTCCAGTACGTTTTGGGCTTTCATGCTGAACTCCGGTGTGGTTATGTGGTCAACGCATAAGGAGATTTCTCTGCTGCAGGCAGAATCGTTGACCATGAATGCTTTGATCAGGTTTTTGCCGCGCCGCGGCGCAGCGTCGCTTTTCAGTATCTTTCTGATTGTGCTGCTGTCTATTGGCGCTGTTGCTCATGCGCAGCAATTTTTACCTGCTGACCAGGCTTTTGGTCTGGACGTGGCCGGTGCAGGCCCCAGGCAGTTGGAAGCCCGGCTGACGGTGGCCAAGGGCACCTACCTGTACCGTGAGCGCATGGCAGCACAGTTGCTCAACGGCGCGGGCGAAGGCGTGGCGCTGGAGTGGTCTTTGCCCCCCGGTGAGGTCAAGCATGACCCGAATTTCGACAAAGAGGTTGAGGTCTACCACCACGACCTGGCTGCGCGTTTGGCTTTGCCGGCCGAGGCCTCGGGGACTCGGCAGCTGAAAGTGTCGTATCAAGGGTGTGCGGATGCCGGCATTTGCTACCCCCCACAGCATCGCTATTTCGAGCTCAAGCTCAGCCCACAGGGCGAGGTTCTGGACGTCACCCCCATGGCGGCGCCCGGGGCGAACCGATCGGGGGCTGCTGCTGGAGCTTTGGGGGGCGCGACAACTGTTTCCGGGGGGGCAGATGACCGCATCGCGTCTGCCTTGGCGTCGGGTCGCTTGCTGGTCATCGTGCCAGTGTTCCTGCTTGCTGGTGTGCTGTTGTCCTTGACGCCCTGCGTGTTGCCCATGGTGCCCATCCTGTCTTCCATCATCGTGGGCCATGGCACACAGGTCAGCCGTGGGCGCGGTTTCCTCCTGGCGCTGAGTTACTCGCAAGGCATGGCGCTGGTCTACACCGGTCTGGGTGTGGCTGCGGGTTTGCTGGGGCAAGGCTTGGCTGCCTATTTGCAGCACCCTACGGTGGTTCTGTTATTTGCAGCCCTGATGGTGCTGTTGTCTCTGTCGATGTTTGGCCTGTACGAGTTGCAACTGCCGGCTGCGGTGCAGAGTTGGCTGGGCTCGGGCAGCAGCCACTTGCCTGGGGGGCGTTTTGTGAGCGTGTTTGCCATGGGCGCGGTGTCGGCGCTGGTGGTCAGCCCTTGCGTCTCGGCGCCGCTGGCGGGGGCGTTGCTCTACATCAGCCAGACCCATGACGTGGTGCTGGGCGGCTCGGCCCTGTACGCCATGGCCTGGGGCATGAGCTTGCCCTTGTTGCTGGTGGGCTTGTCGGCGGGCAGCCTTTTGCCTCGCACGGGGCCGTGGATGAAGGCCGTCAAGGCCTTGTTCGGGCTGATCATGCTGGCCATGGCCGTGTGGGTGAGCCGCCCGGCCTGGCCGTTTCTGGTCGCGCAGGTCAAGGGGGCCGATGCGGTGGTGTCCACGCACCGCAGCGTGTTGCCGTTTGAGCGTGTGCGCACGGTGTCTGAGTTGGAGTCGGCCTTGGCGCAGGCTCGCGAAGCGGGGCAGCCGGTGATGCTCGATTTCTATGCCGACTGGTGCACCTCGTGCCTGGAAATGGAGCACCAGACCTTTGCCGACCCGGCCGTGCGGGCGCGGCTCAAGCCTGTGCGCCTCTTGCAGGCCGATGTGACCGCCAACACCGAATCCGACCGTGCGCTGCTGCAGCGTTTCCAGTTGTTTGGCCCGCCGGGCATCATCTTTTACGACCGACAGGGCCGTGAGCAGGTGGCGCAGCGCGTCATTGGCTACCAGGCCCCGGCAGATTTTCTGGCCAGCTTGCAGCGCGCCGGCTTGTGAACCCCTGCCAGCCGGAGGATAATCGGGCCCGTGAAGTCAGCTAGATCGTCGCTGGTACAAGGCTCGAAAGGGCGTACTGGAGGAAGGTCCGGACTGCACAGGGCAGCGTAGGAGGTAACACCTCTCCACCGTAAGGTGAGGATCAGAGCAACAGAGACGAGCCAATTCAGTTTGGGTGAAACGGGCAATCTCTACGCGCAGCAACACCAAATAGGCACACGACGACCTGGCCCGGGGAGTGTGCGGGTAGGTGGCATCGAGCCGTTCTGGCGACAGGCGGCCCAGAGGAATGACGGTCACGGTTCAGCGTCGCGAGACACGGAGCCGCACAGAATCCGGCCTATCGGTTGACTTCACAACTATTTCACGCGCCAGATTCAAGCTGGGCGTTTCTTCTGCCGAAAAACATCGGGTATTCCTGACTGGAGTGTCCATGTTTGCCCCGCTTTCCCTTCGTTTGTTTCAGTCGCTGGCCTTGACTTGTGGCATGACCCTGGTGGTCGGTGCCTATGCGGCAGAAGGGCATGACCATGGCGAGCCAGCGAAGGCAGAACCGGGGGCCTCGCGCAGCGCGGGCGAGCCCGACATCCGTCCGAATCTGAAGGCCTTGGCCAAAAAGAACGAGCGTCGGGCGGAGTCGCCAGAGCCGTCGACTCGAGAGGCCAGCAAAGAACCCACAGCAGATTCAGCCAAAGAGCCCGGGAAGGCGCCCAGCAAGAGCGCGGCAAAGGCGCCTGGTAAGGGCACCACGGTCGATCCGACCGATCCCAAGTCGGGTGTGTCCATGTCAGACTTGCGGGACCTGATCGATCAGAAGGTGGCCGAGGTTCGCGCCCGGCAGGCAGCCGCCCCGGTGGTGCAGATCCGGGCGAAGCCTTCGAAGCCGAAGTCGCCTGTTCAGCCCGCCATGTTCACGCCTGGGCGTGAAGGCAGCATCCCCACGCCTCACGGGGCCCCCAGGGTGTCATCGGCTGGTGGGCGCGCCGTGCATGACCGCTTGAACCCGAACGGGCACGATGTGCATTGGGCCTACAGTGGCGACACCGGGCCGGAAAGCTGGGGCATGCTCAAGCCTGAGTTCCAGCAATGCATGTTGGGCAAGCGCCAAAGCCCGATCGACATTCGCGACGGGCTGCCTGTTCAACTCGATCCCATCGCCTTCGACTACCGCCCCTCGGGTTTTCGGGTGATCGACAACGGCCACACGATTCAAGCCAATGTGGACCCGGGCAACAGCATCACGCTGCAAGGCCGGCGTTATGAGTTGGTTCAGTTCCATTTCCATCGTCCCAGCGAGGAGCGGGTCAACGGCAAGCAATTCGACATGGTGGCCCACCTGGTTCACAAAGATGCCGAAGGCAAGCTGGCGGTGATTGCGGTGCTGATTGAGCAGGGCAATGCGCATCCGGCCTTGCAGCTGGTATGGAACGCCTTGCCGCTGGAAAAAGGCACTGAGCAAATTTCGTCGGTGCCCATTGATTTGAATTCGATCTTGCCGGAGCGCAAGACCTACTTCACCTACATGGGGTCACTGACCACGCCGCCTTGCACCGAAGGCGTGCTGTGGATGGTGATGAAGCAACCCGCCCAGATGTCGCGAGACCAGATCAACATCTTTGCGCGCATGTACCCGATGAATGCCCGGCCGGTGCAGTCGGCTCAGGGGCGCATGATCAAAGACGGTCAGTAAACCCGTCCGCCCTTGATCTGGGCATGGGTGCGGCGCGTCAGTTCGGTGGCGCGGGCCATCTGCGACATGGCGTGACCGGCGTGGGCATGGCAAATAGCCAAGCCCAGCGCATCGCTGGCGTCGTTGTTCGGTTCGCGTGGCAGATTCAGCAGGCGCATGACCATGTGACGAATCTGGGCCTTGGCTGCGTGGCCGTGGCCCACCACGGCTTTCTTCATTTGCAGCGCGGTGTATTCCGACACCGATGGGGAAGAGGGGCCCGACAGCAGACCGGCAATGGCCGCGCCGCGCGCTTGACCCAGCAGCAGGGTGGACTGCGGGTTCACGTTCACGAACACGATTTCGACCGAGGCTTCGGCCGGTTCATAGCGCGCCACCACCTCGCGCACCCCTTCAAAGATCAGCTTGAGCCGGTTGGGCAAGTCACCCTGCGCGGCCTCCTTTGTCTTGATGGTGCCGCTGGCAATGTAGTGCAGGCGCGGACCATCAGATTCGATGATGCCGAAGCCAGTGGTCTGCAAGCCGGGGTCAATGCCAAGAATTCTCATGTTGGGCCCAAGCTTAACGGATGGGGGCCGCGATAGTCTGAGGGGCCTCCATGACCAACCGAAATCCGACCAGCGTGTAGCGGGTTGAGGCCGAATTCCAGTTGCGATAGCTGCAGCGGGCATAAAACGGCCAGGTGTGCCAGGAGCCGCCGCGTCTCACATGCACGCTGCCGTCCTGTGGGCCGGTCGGGTTCTGTCTGGGCGATTGGGCGTAGTACCCTTCGTCGTGCCAGTCGGATGTCCACTCCCATACATTGCCATGCATGTCATGCAGGCCAAAAGCGTTGGGGGCGAATTGACCTACTGGCGCGGTGAAGGCAAAGCCGTCGGTGCCGTTCAGTGCATGCTTCTCCCAAGCCGGCCAGTGCGGGCGGGCGCTGGCATCGAATACGTTGGCCACGCCTGTCAGTGACTCAGGGCGATTGCCGCTGTGATAGCGGGTCTGCGTGCCTGCGCGACAGGCGTATTCCCACTCGGCTTCAGTCGGCAGTCGGTAGGTGCGGCCTTCAGTTCGGCTCAGCCAGCGCGCCATGGCTTGTGCATCGTTCCAGCTCACGTTGACCACGGGGTCGTTGTCTGTTTGTGCAAAGCCGGGGTTGCGCCACGAGTAACGGATGTCGCGTCCCTCGAAGGCGTCCTGATGAGGCTGGCGCCGGCTCACGTAATCGGGGTTGTAGCCATACCCCCCTGTGCCATCGGCAATGGACTGGGGCACATAGCCGCTCGCTTCCACAAAACGGCGAAATTGCCCCACGGTGACCTCATGCTGGCCCAGATAGAACGCTCGGGTGATGGCCACTTCGTGGACCGGGCCTTCGTCTTGCAATTGCGAAAAGCGGGTTTCCTCCAGACCAGGAAAGTCTTTTGCCAGGACCTCGGGGGGCTCATCGCTGCCCATCAGAAAAGTGCCTGCAGGAATCCAGACCAGTTTCATGCCGACCGAGTTGGTGACCAGGCGCGGAGAAGCTTCCCTGAGCGGTTCCATAACGGGCGCCACGTTGGGCGTTGGTGATGGTCCGGCGCAGGCAGCCAAGCCTGCAAGGCCCGTCAGCCCGATCGCGGTTGCCCCAGCCCTGAGCCACCGTGTGGCAGCGTCGCCCGCCTGCATCTCGATTCCCTTCAAACTGCTTTGCACAGGCGGGAGCTTAAGCCCATCTGCACCCCTAGAGTTCAAGCTTGTTCGTGGAGCGCGGCAGCGATCGTCGGCCACACCGCTTGATGTGATGAGCGGAACCAGTCGATGTGTCCCAGGCTTTTCAGCCCATGTTGGCTGGGCTTGATGCGGTGGGCTTGCTTGGGCGCGGCCGGGAAGGTGCGCAACAAATCGGCCACCGTGGTGGGGGTGGCGATGTCGTCGTCTTCCGCGTGCAGCACGGTGATGGGCGTGCGAACCTGGGCGTGGAAATCGCGGTCGGGGTGGTGGCGAACCGCATTGGTGGCATAACCGCCAGCGGCACACCACTGGCCCCACTGCAGGCCCACCCCAGTTGGCAGGTTCTCGCCCAGGCCAATGGCCGCCGTGGGGGCATAGCCTTTGATCAATGCGCCCACAGGAATCACCCCGCGCAAGCCGAACCAAGCCTTCATGCGAAAGCTTGGGCGCATGCCGCGCAGCCAGCCGGTCGAGGCCGATACGCCGACCAGACGGGCCACGCGGTGGTGGTTGGGCAGCAAGCCAATCATCTGCCCCCCTGCACTGTGCCCCAGCAGCAGAACTTGCTCTGCGCCGGTTCGCGCCAGCAGCCACTCCAGAGCGGCGACTTGATCTTGCTGGCCCCACTCAGCCAGGGTGGCGCGGCAGTGCTTCAGGGGGCCCTTGAGCGACAGGCCAATGCCGCGGTAGTCAAACACCAGAATGTCGTGGCCTTGCCCGGCCAGCCAGGACACAAACTTCAGGTAGTAATGCTGTTTGACCCCGGTGGCCGGACACAGCAACACAGGCAGGCCTTTGGGGGCTTGGCCATGGGCACGCACGAAATGACCGTGCAGGCGAACGCCATCTGCGCAGGTGATCTCGACGGCTTCTTGGGCTGGGTGGACGGCGGTGTTCATGGTGGTTTCGGGGTGTCGAGTTGTTGAATATGACGCAGCCAGCGGGCCACGGTCATCAGTTCTTCAGGAGAGAAGCCTTGTGTCAGTTCGCGGTTGATCCGAACCAGAGCCTGATGCAAGGCGGGTAGTTGTGCATGCCCGGTGGGGCGCAGCCACACGCGTTGGGTGCGGGCGTCGTGTTCGCATGGACGGCGCTGCACCCAGTCGAGTCCTTCCATACGCTGAATGAGGCCAGACACGGCAGAGGGCGCCAGGTCGAGCGCCTGCGCCAGTTGCCCCATCGTGGCGCCATCGCTTTTCTCTAGAACAAACAAGACGCCGCTTTGGGCAGGCGTGATGGGGGTGTGGTTGGCTGCCGTGATATTGGCTTGCTGCTCGGCCATCCATTGCTGCAGACGACGCTGCGCGGTGTTGAGCAGAAAGATGAGCTTCGGGGGGCGGCTTGACATGGTTGGATTTTATTTCGCATGCGAAATATATGCGAAACAAAAAACCGGCGCAACCTGGATGGTTGGGCCGGCTTGTCTGATCGCAGGCCATGCGATCAAAGACGGAGATCAGCGGCTGTGATCAATGACGGAAGTGACGCGTGCCAGTGAAGACCATCGCAATGCCACGCTCGTCAGCAGCGGCGATGACTTCGTCGTCGCGCACCGAACCACCGGGATGGATCACGCAGGTGGCGCCTGCATCGACCACCACGTCCAGACCGTCACGGAACGGGAAGAAAGCGTCTGACGCCACGGCGGTGCCTTGCAGGGTCAGGCCAGCGTGCTGGGCCTTGATCGAGGCGATGCGAGCCGAGTCCAGGCGGCTCATCTGGCCGGCACCCACGCCCATGGTCATGCCGTCCTTGCAGAATACGATGGCGTTGCTCTTGACGAAGCGGGCCACGGTCCAGGCAAACAGCATGTCCTTCATTTGCTGCTCGGTGGGCTGCAGCTTGGTCACGACCTTGATGTCGCCCACGATGTCGATGTTGTCAGCCGATTGCAGCAGCATGCCGCCGCCCACGCGTTTGAAGTCCAGGGCATTGCCCAGCTTGCGGGTGGCGTCGTCCAGCGGCACTTCCAGCAAGCGCACGTTTTGCTTGGAGGCATAAGCAGCGCGAGCGGCGTCGGTGAACTTCGGTGCGATCACCACTTCCACGAACTGCTTGTTGGTGTTGATGGCGTCGATCACGTCGGCATCGACCACGCGGTTGAAGGCCATGATGCCGCCAAACGCGCTGGTGGGGTCGGTCTTCAGGGCCTTGGTATAGGCCTCCAGGGGGCCGGCGCCCACGGCCACGCCGCAGGGGTTGGCGTGCTTGATGATCACGCAAGCAGGCGCTTCAAAAGCCTTCACACATTCCCAGGCCGCATCGGCGTCGGCGATGTTGTTGAAGCTCAGCTCCTTGCCCTGGATCTGGGTCCAGTTGGCCAGGGTGGACACCACAGGGGCGGCTTCACGGTAGAACGCGGCCGACTGGTGGGGGTTCTCGCCGTAACGCATGCCTTGCACCTTGTGCAGTTGCAGGTTGTAGACGGCGGGGTACTCGGCCTTGGCAGGCACGGCTTCGGTGGCCAACTCGGCACCGGCTTCCAGCGAAGTCAGGTAGTTGGTGATCATGCCGTCGTAGGCGGCGGTGTGGGCAAACACCTTCTTGGCCAGCATGAACTTGGTCGAACGGGTGATGCCGTCGGCCTTCATTTCCGACAGCACTTGTTCGTAGTCGACTGGGTCGATGATCACGGCCACGTCTTGCCAGTTCTTGGCGGCAGCGCGCAGCATGGTGGGGCCGCCGATGTCGATGTTTTCGATGGCGTTTTCCAGGGTGCAGTCGGCCTTGGCGGTGGCTTGGGCGAAGGGGTAGAGGTTGACCACCAGCATGTCGATGGTGTCAATGCCGTGTTCCTTCAGGGCGGCCATGTGCTCGGGCAGGTCGCGACGAGCCAGGATGCCGCCGTGTACGCGGGGGTGCAGGGTCTTGACGCGGCCGTCCAGCATTTCTGGGAAGCCGGTGATTTCCGACACCTCGGTCACGGGCAGGCCCTTTTCGGCCAGCAGCTTGGCGGTGCCGCCGGTGGACAGCAGGCGCACGCCTTGCGCGTGCAGCGCCTGGGCAAATTCAACGATGCCGGTCTTGTCGGACACGGACAGAAGGGCGGTCAGGGCCATGGTTCTTCCTTTAATGCAAAGAGCGTGGAGTCAGAAATCGTTTACTTGATGAGCTTGTGCTCAAGCAGCTTGCGGCGCAGGGTGTTGCGGTTGATGCCCAGCCAGTCGGCTGCCTTGGACTGATTGCCCTCGGCGCGGGTCATGACCACTTCCAGCATGGGGCGTTCGACAGCGCGCACGACCATGTCGTACACCGCGTCGGGCTCGGCGCCTTTGAGGTCCTGGAAGTAGCCCTCCAGGTTGTCTTTGATGCAGTCGTGAATGTTCTTTTTACTCATGGTGTTCAGTTCGCTGTGCAGGCGGCCTCCCTGGCATCCTGCGCGGCCTCGTCGTCGTCCATGGTGGTGTCGACCAAAGGCAAGCGGTCGTGCTCCACACTCAGGGCGTCGAAAAAGTCGGCTACCGCCTGCACTTGGCTCGCGCAGGTTTCCAGCGTGTTCATGTGGGCGCGGAAATCCTCGCCCCCAGGCAGGGCTCTGACGGCCCATCCAATGTGTTTGCGTGCGGTGCGCACGCCGGCAAATTCGCCGTAAAGGGAATAGTGGTCGTCGAGGTGATCGAGCAACCACTGTTTGACTTGTTGGGTCATCGGCGCCGCGCGGTGCTGGCCTGTGGCCAGGTAATGCGCAATGTCGCCAAAAATCCAGGGGCGGCCTTGGGCGGCGCGGCCAATCATGATGGCGTCGGCGCCGGTGTAGGCCAGCACGGCTTGGGCTTTTTCAGGCGAAGTGATGTCGCCATTGGCCACGACCGGCACCTTCACTGCGGCCTTGACGGCCGCAATGGTGTCGTATTCGGCCTGGCCCTTGTAGCCTTGTTCGCGAGTGCGACCATGCACGGTCAGCATGGCCACGCCCGCGGCTTCCGCGGCGCGGGCAATGCGCACGGCGTTCTTGTTTTCCTGGCTCCAGCCGGTGCGCATTTTCAAGGTCACGGGCACGTTGTGAGGGGCGCAGGCGGCCACCACGGCTTGCACGATCTCCAAAGCCAATGGCTCGTCTTGCATCAGGGCCGAGCCGGCCCATTTGTTGCACACCTTCTTGGCGGGGCAACCCATGTTGATGTCGATGATCTGGGCGCCGCGGTCGATGTTGTAGGCGGCGGCCTCGGCCATCATGGCCGCATCGGTGCCAGCAATCTGCACGGCGATGGGCGCGGTCTCGCCCTCGTGGTTGGCCCGGCGCGAGGTCTTCAGGCTGTTCCACAGGTCCTTGCGCGAGGTGACCATTTCACTGACGGCATAGCCCGCCCCCAGTTGTTTGCACAACTGGCGGAATGGACGGTCGGTCACCCCGGCCATGGGGGCGACAAACAGTCGGTTGGGGAGCTCATGCGGGCCAATGAACATGCTGCAAGATGCGAAAACCCCGACCGCGTGAGCGATCAGGGTTGCTTAAAAAGGAGGCAGAGTATAGCCGGTCTGCCCGGCGGCTGGGTACCCCTTGGCCTCAAAAACATGCGCTTCTCCGCGCCACCGTGCGTCTTTTTGGCGGTCTCAGGGCTAGTCCGTCTGTCAATGACTTGTCACGCGAGCCAGTCAATCTGCGGGGTTCACGCCATTTGTGCATTTTTCCCGGAGTTGTCGCATGTTGTTTCCTCTTCGTCCTTTGGCCGGCCTGGCCTTGCTGGCTTCCTTGGCTTCGCCTGCCCACGCGGGTTTTGAGCTCATCGCGGTGGGTTCGCTGTCTGGCTCATCGGATCTGTCGGGTTTGAATGGCACGCTGGAAAGTGGCGCTTCGGCCAGCATCCTCGGCGGCATGGGGTCGGCGCTGGCCTGGGCGGGTGGCAACACCTTCCTGGCGTTGCCTGACCGCGGCCCCAACGCCACGGCCTACACCAATGGCTCGCTGGTGGACAACACCCAGTCGTACATCTCGCGCTTCCACACCGTGACTCTTGACTTGACCAAGTCGGCCACCGGTGGTCTGCCCTACACCCTGACCCCCTCGCTGCAAGGCACCACCTTGCTGTATAGCCAAACCGCCCTGAATTACGGCAGCACCGCAGGTCTGGCTTCGGCGACCCCCGCAACCAACACGACAGGCAAGTACTACTTCACCGGTCGTTCTGACGGTTTTGCGACAGGCTTGTCGACCAATCCGAACAACGCCCGCCTGGATCCCGAAGGCTTGCGCGTGTCAGCCGATGGCAAGAGCGTGTTCGTGTCGGACGAATACGGCCCCTACGTCTATCAGTTTGACCGCACCACGGGCCAGCGCCTGAAGACCTTCTCGCTGCCCAACACCTTTGCCGCATCGAACCTCAGCGCCTTGGGTGCGACAGAAATCTCTGGCAACACCACCGGCCGCGTGGCCAACAAGGGCATGGAAGGCCTGAGCATCACGCCAGATGGCAGGACGCTGTTTGGCTTCATGCAAAGTCCTTTGGCGCAAGACGGTGGCGATGGCGGTTCGGCCAACCGCATCGTGTCGATTGACATCGCTTCGGGAGACGTTCGCCAGTACTCGTTCAACAACGTGATTGGCGGTAAGGCCTACAACAGCAGCGAAATTCTGGCCCTCAACGACCATGAGTTCTGGGTGCTGGAGCGCGACGGCAAGGGGCTGGGCGATGGCTCGGCTGCGAAGGTCAAGCAGATCTGGTCGGTGAACCTCAGCGGCGCGACCGATGTCAGCAACCTGTCCGGTCAGGCGTCCTTGCTGGCCGCGGCGCCCAGCAAGACTTTGGTACTCGACGTCAAATCGGCGCTGAATGCGGCCGGCTTTGCCGACGCAGCCATCCCGGCCAAGATCGAAGGCATGGCATTTGGTGAAGACATCGTGGACGGTGGCCAGACCTATCACACCCTGTACATCGCCAACGACAACGATTTCGTGCCCGATGTGGCCGGTGACAACAAGTTCTTCGTGTTCCGTTTTACCGATGCCGATCTGGCCGCCAAGGGCCTGGGTGCATTTGCGAACCAGTCGATTTCTGCGCCTGTGCCCGAGCCTTCCGGCCTCGCTCTGTCCATGGGCAGTCTGGCGGTTCTGGGTGTGATGGCTCGCCGCCGTCGCCAGTCATAACCGACCCATGCGTTGTGTCGGCCACAATGGTCGACATGACGCATCTCTTGGAGTCCGCGGTCACCGCCTTGCTGGCTTGGTTGGCCATTCCCCAGGTTGGCTTGGGCGCCATCTTTGTGATCGCCTTTGTGTCAGCCACTTTGCTGCCGATGGGCTCTGAGCCGGCCGTTTTTGCCCTGGTCAAACTCCGACCCGACTTGTTCTGGCCGGCCATCTTTGTGGCCACCGCCGGCAATACCTTGGGGGGCGCGGTGACCTGGTGGATGGGGCGAGGTGCCCGACAGGCCGCCGACATGTGGCGACATGCCCATCCTGTGTCGCATGCTCATCCCCCGCATGCTCACCCACTGGCCACCCGCTGGTTACAGCGCTTCGGGCCTAAAACCTGTCTGCTTTCATGGCTGCCGGTGGTTGGCGACCCCATTTGCGCGGTAGCCGGCTGGATGCATTTTCCTCTGTGGCCTTGTGTTTTTTACATGGCCATCGGGAAATGGGCTCGCTATTGGGTCATGACCAGCGCACTGCTTTGGTCAGGTATTTGATTTTGTATTGTGGAAAGCGTGATGTGATGCGAACATCACAATTGCATTTGGTAACGATTCCCCCTCCTGTGCGGGGATTGGCTTGACAGAAACCGCCACTAGAATCAAATCATTCAAGCGCCGAGGTGACAAAAGAAATCAAAACGCGCAGAAACGAATACAAAACCAGAGATTGAAATCCCGGGGAGGGGTTCGATTCAAACGGGTTCCAGTTGCAAGGCTGGAACCCGTATTTTTTTGTTTTCCGAGTTATTTCTTTGAAATTGCGGTCACGGTGTATTGGCCATCCACCTTGGCGGCAGAAAACGTCACCTTGTCACCCACTTGCAGGCTTTTGAGCCAGGCGGGGTCCGATACGCGAAACGCCATCTGCATGGCGGGCATGTCGAGGTTCTTGATGCCGTTGTGCTTGAGCGTGATCTTGGCGGCTTCGGGGTCGATTTTCTTGACTTCGCCATCCTCGGCCAGGGCCACAGAGGTCAGCCCGAAGGTCAAAGCCAGGCCGGCGGCCAGTCGTGACAAGGCGGTCAGGGTCGGGGCGCGCATGGTGTGCTCCTGAATAAGCGGGTGATGGGTGAACAAGCCTTGAGTATGAACGCTTGTGTCCTCACACGCATTGCTTGACGCGCGAGCATGCGCATTGGTTGACAAGACGAAGGGCGTCTCATCGGGTCTGAGCAGGCCTGAGGCCGCACTTGCCTTCTAAAATACGCAGATTCGACTTTTCCAATCCACCCCCTGCCTGCCATGACTGCCTCCCACCCCACGGCCTCATCTGCTTCCGTTGAAAACATCGCCCCGCGCGACAAGGCCGAGATCCTGGCCCAGGCATTGCCCTACATCCGCAAGTTCCACGGCAAAACCATCGTCATCAAATACGGCGGCAACGCCATGACCGATCCTGAACTGCAGGCCGACTTTGCCGAAGACGTGGTGCTGCTCAAGCTGGTGGGCTTGAACCCGGTGGTGGTGCACGGTGGTGGCCCGCAAATCGATGCCGCCCTCAACAAGATTGGCAAAAAGGGCCAGTTCATCCAGGGTATGCGTGTCACCGATGAAGAAACCATGGAAGTGGTGGAGTGGGTGCTGGCCGGTGAAGTGCAGCAAGACATCGTGGGCTTGATCAATGCCGCCGGCGGCAAGGCCGTGGGCCTGACCGGCCGTGACGGTGGTTTGATCCGCGCGCGCAAGCTCAAGCTGCAAGACATTCACGACCCCAGCAAGGAACACGACGTGGGCCAGGTGGGCGAGATCGAATCGATCGACCCCAGCGTGGTCAAGGCACTGCAAGACGATCAGTTCATTCCGGTCATCAGCCCCATTGGCTTTGGTGTGCAAAACGAAAGCTACAACATCAATGCCGACCTGGTAGCCTCGAAGCTGGCGGAAGTGCTCAAGGCTGAAAAGCTCATGCTGCTGACCAACATCAAGGGCGTGCTCGACAAGGAAGGCAACTTGCTGACCGACCTGACCGCCCGTCAGATCGATGAGCTGATCGCAGACGGCACCATCAGCGGCGGCATGATCCCCAAGATCGCTGGTGCGCTGGATGCTGCCAAGAGCGGCGTCAATGCCGTTCACATCGTGGATGGCCGCGTGCCCCACGCCATGCTGCTGGAAATCCTCACCGAGCAGGCTTACGGCACCATGATCCGCTCGCACTGAGGTGCGGGCTGCGCCGATGTCTGGCCCCATCTGGCTGTTCGACCTCGACAACACCTTGCATGACGCCAGTCGTGCGGTGTTCTGGCGGTTGAACACCTCGATGACGGACTACATCGAGCAGCATCTCAAACTGCCTCGTGATGAGGCAGATCGCTTGCGGGTTCACTACTGGCGCCGTTACGGTGCCACTTTGCTGGGCCTCGAAAAGCACCATGGCATTCGCGCGGCCCATTTCCTGGCCCAGACCCATGTGCTCGAGGGGCTGGAGGGGCAGTTGCACATGCCCACGGTAGACAGGGTGGCCCTCAAGCGATTGCCGGGCCGCAAATTCCTGTTGACCAATGCGCCGGCTGACTATGCCAAGCGCGTGCTAACGGCGCTCGATCTCGCCGGGTGCTTTGAAGGCATCATTGCCATCGAAGGCATGCGGGTGTTTGGTGACTTGCGACCCAAGCCCGATGTGCGCATGCTGCGCGTTGTGCTGGCTCGCCACAAGCTGCCGGCTCACCGCTGTGTGCTGGTGGAAGACACCGTGGCCAACTTGCGCAGTGCGCATCAGTTGGGCTTGCGCACGGTGTGGATGCAGCATTACCTCAAAGACAACCCCCATGGCCCGGAAGCCGGGATGGGTCTGCACGGTCGGCCACCTTGGGTGTGTGTCAGAATCAAAAAGCTGAGGTCGCTGCACCAGTGGCGAACCCAGGCGGCAAGGTGATCGGCAAGTTGATCTGACAAGCACAAGGTGGTGGGCCATGGGTGAGGAAGTTCGGTCTGAAGAAGTCGGGGCCGTGACTGCGCGCAAGCGCCCCAAGCCGGGTGAGCGCCGCATCCAGATCCTGCAGGCCTTGGCCGCCATGCTCGAGCAACCCCAGAACGACCGCATCACCACCGCAGCTTTGGCGGCGCAATTGGACGTCAGCGAAGCGGCCCTGTACCGCCACTTTGCCAGCAAGGCCCAGATGTTCGAGGGCTTGATCGAGTTCATCGAGCAAAGCGTTTTCACCCTGGCCAATCAGATCATCGAGCGCGAGCCCGCACCCGAGCAGCAGGTGGCCCGATTGCTCGGCATGGTGCTGCAGTTTGCGCAGAAGAATCCCGGCATGTGCCGCGTGATGGCGGGGGATGCCCTGTTGCTGGAGCACGAGCGACTCGGGGCTCGCATGAACCAGTTCTGGGATCGACTGGAATCGGTGCTGCGCCAGGCCTACAAGGCCCTGGCCGATGCGCGCCAGGTGCCCACGCCCACCGTTGATGCGCAAGCGGCGGCCTCGCTGGCCGTGGCTGTGCTGTTGGGGCGCATGCAGCGTTTCAACCGCAGTGGCTTCAAGCGGATGCCCACCGAGCACCTGGACGCCGCGGTGCAGCAATTGTTGCGCTGAACGAGGGCTTAGGCGCTGAGCCAGCAGCGACGGGCGGGGGTCTGTACACTTCGCGCATGTCGACGCTAGACCCCGCCCTGATCCAATTGCTGCAACGAGCCGAGTCCCTGGTGGCGCGGCTCGATGCCTTGCTGCCTTCGCACCAACAAGCCATCGCCGAGCCTGACTGGTCGGCATCGGTGGCATATCGCTACCGCAAGCGCACCTCGGCTGCCTGGGTTGCCGGGTGGCTGGAGCCAGTACGCCATGTGGCGCGCATCGACTACGCCGATCTGCAAGAAGTCGATACGCAAAAGGAACGCTTTGCACGCAATCTGGCGCAGTTCGTGGCGGGCAAGACCGCCAACAATGTCTTGTTGTCAGGCGCCCGAGGCACGGGCAAGTCGTCACTGGTGAAGGCGGGTTTGCAGGCCCATGCTCAACAGGGCTTGCGTTTGATCGAAGTCGATAAGGCGGACATGATTGATCTGCCTGACCTGATCGAGCTGGTCAGCGAACGCCCAGAGCGGTTCATCATCTTCTGCGATGACCTGAGCTTTGACGAGGGCGAAGCCGGCTACAAGGCGCTGAAGTCCATCCTCGATGGCACCGTGTCTGCCAGCGGTGACAACGTGATGATCGTGGCGACCTCGAACCGTCGTCATCTGCTGCCCGAATACCATTCGGACAACAAGACCTACAAGCACACCGCCGATGGCGAGTTGCACCCAGGCGAAGCCGTGGAAGAGAAGATTTCCTTGTCCGAACGGTTTGGCTTGTGGATCAGCTTCTACCCCTTCAGCCAGGATGAGTACTTGGCCATCGTGGCCCAATGGTTGCGCCACTTGGGCCTGTCGGCCGAGGCCATCGAGGCGGCACGCCCGGAAGCGTTGGTGTGGGCCATTGAGCGCGGCTCGCGATCGGGGCGGGTCGCCTATCAGTTCGCGCGTGACTATGCGGGGCGTGGCCATGTCTGAGCGCAAGTCGTATCACGTGATGGAGCCCACCGATCGCACGCCGGTCGAGGTGGCTGTGGGGGTGTTGATTGAGCGCGATGCGCAAGGTCGCGAAACCCGTTTCCTGTTGACCTCACGCCCCGAAGGCAAGGTTTACGCGGGCTACTGGGAGTTTCCGGGTGGCAAGCTGGAGGCCGGTGAAACGGTGGAACAGGCTTTGCGCCGAGAGTTGCACGAAGAAATCGGCATCACCATTGGCGAGGCGCACCCTTGGCAGATCGAGATCATGGACTATCCGCACGCTCGGGTGCGGCTGCACTTCTGCAAGGTCTATGAGTGGCAGGGCGTGTTCGAGATGAAGGAAGGCCAGCACATGGCCTGGCAGACCTTGCCAGTTGAAGTGGTGCCCGTGTTGCCGGGCACCGTGCCGGTGTTGCAGTGGTTGGCCGCAGAACGCGGCCATACAGGGCTGACACACCAGGAAGCCGAGGGCTCCCGCTGAGCACCCGCTGACTCAGGTTCAGCGGGTGAGTGCGCTTCAGTTCGAGGCTGCGCTGGCAGCTGTCGATGCTGCTGGGGCGGCTTCGCTCGCCGCCGATGCGGGCTCGCTGGCTGCTGATGCAGCGGTTTCGGTGTGGCCGGCATCAATGCCGTGCTTTTCGCCGCTCATGTCGACGTTGCCGCCACTCTTCATCAACACCAGGATGGCGATGGCTGCAAACACCACAAAAGCCACGAGCATCTTCCACATGACATCTCTCCTATAGGGATCTTCGAACCAGGGATCTTCAAATCGCTTCAACAGCGCGAAGCATTGTGGATGAGTCACTGGTCACTGCAGCCCGGGGGCTACCCTTGGTCTGACACTTGGTTCGTGTGCAAGTACCGAAATAAAAAAGCCCGGCACGGGGCCGGGCTTTTGATCTGGTCTGGTGAACTCGTCAGCTCACCATGCCAGGTGTGTATCAGCTCAGTTGGTCGCTGATCAGCTTGGTCAGCTCGAACATGGTGACTTGAGGCTTCTTGAAAATCACCTTGAGCTTGTCGTCTGCATTGATGTTGCGCTTGTTGGCGGCGTCTTGCAGGTTGTGCTTCTTGATGTATTCCCAGACCTTCTTGGTCACTTCTGTGCGGGGCAGCGGGGTTGCGCCGATCACAGCAGCCAGAGCGGGGCTGGGGGTCAGGGGCTTCAGGAAGGCGGCGTTCGGTGCGCGCTTGGCTGCAGCCTTCTTGGCGGGCGCAGCGGCCTTCTTTTCAGCCGGGGCGGCCTTTTTGGCCGGGGCTTTTTTCGCAGTTGCCATGTGAATTCACTCCATCAAGGGTCAGATCTGATGCGGACCGCGGGCGCTGGTCTATGTGCCAGGGTTCCTCGTACGGTGTCGCGTAGGAGATGGTAATGCTTTCTCCCTCTCAAAAATCAGCTTTCTGCATCTTTGTGGCCCTCGAACGTCAAGAAATCAAGGGGCAATGGCCGTTCTGGCGGCTTTGGGCTCACTTTGATGCAGGGAGACCCCGATATCTTCAGGTGTCAGCCCACATGCGCAGCAAGTTGTGATACGTGCTGGTCAGGGCCACAGTGTGGGCGTTGTCGCCCGTGTCGTTGCGCATCTTGAGCAGGGTCATGTCCAGGTCGTACAGTAGCCGGCGTTGCTCGTCAGAGCGCACCATGCTTTCGATCCAGAAGAAACTGGCGACCCGTGCGCCGCGTGTGACCGGCTCGACCCGATGCACGCTCGATGAGGGGTAGATCACCATGTCGCCAGCGGGCAGCTTCACGCGCTGGGTGCCAAAGGTGTCTTCGATGACGAGTTCGCCGCCATCGTAGTCATCGGGGTTGGCCAGAAACAGCGTGGCCGACACATCGGTGCGCACGCGCTCACCACTGCCGTGGATGAAGCGGATGGCGTTGTCGACATGGTTGCCAAACGAGTTGGTGTCGCCACCATAGCGGTTGAACAGGGGCGGAAAGACCGCCTTGGGCAAGGTGGCCGTGAAGAACAGCTTGTTGCGCTTGAGTGCCTGCAGCACGATCTCTTGCAGCTCTTGCGTGATGGGGTGCTGCTGCGGCAATTGTTCGTTGTTCTTGACCTGGGCCGACTGGGTGCCGGCCGTGACTTTGCCATCTCCCCAAGGAGCTTGAGCCAGGACCTGTTGCATGTGCTGCAGCTCTTGCGCTGTCAGCACCTCGGGAAGATGTAAAAGCATGATGCGATCAGAAAGTGCGGGTCAGAGACAACTGGGCGCCACGGGTGGGGCCCCATACGGTGAAGCCGCGGTACACGCCGTCCACATAGACCTTGTCGAACAGGTTGTTCAGGTTCAACTTGACACGATAGTCCATGGTTTCGTATTCCACCAGGGCATCCACCTTGACATAGCCGGGAGCCCGGTTGCCGCTTGACTCGCCGGCAGCAGGAACGCGTCCGGTCATGCCATCGGCACCTACGCCCGCACGCCATTGGCTGTTGATCTTGTAGGTGGCCCAGATGGCGCCACTCAAGCGGGGTGTCAGGCCTGAGGTCTTGCCTTCGTTGTTTTGTGAGCCATTGATGGCAGGGTCACCCGCCTTGTCAATGAGGCCGCGCTGCAAGGCCAGCGAGGTGAACACTTCCAACTGGTTGGTGATGCGGCCAGCCGCTTCGAACTCGATGCCGTCGGTGTGACGTTGGCCGTTGAGCAAGTAGTTGGTCGGGCTGGCGCTGGCCGCATCGGTGTTGCGCTCGTTGTACTTGATGGTGCGGAACAAGGCCGTGCGCATGCTGAGGTCGCCGTTGAACAGTTCCCACTTGGCGCCCAGCTCATAGTTGCGGCTTTGCTCGGGGGGCGTGTTGACGGTGCGGGCGTCGAATTGATAGAGATCGCCCGAGGCATTGAACGAGGTGCCGTGCGACAGATAGTAAGTGGACTGTTCATCGGGTTGGAACAGCACGCCTTCGCGGTGGCTCCACATGCGGTCGGTGCGCGACAGCGGGCCGCCGGTGGTGCGGTCGTACTCGCCGTCGAAGATGTCATGGCGAACGCCACCCAGCAGCTTCCACTGCGAGGTCAGATGCACCGTGTCTTGGGCATACAGGCCAGTGGTTTGTGAGTCGAAACTGGCATTGCGTGTGCGCACGCGGGTGTCGGCCAGCGGGGCGGTGCCACCCGTCGTGCCCCAGGTGGTGGTGGGCTTGGCGGGGGTGCCGGTGTAGGTGTAGCTCGTGGTGCGCTCGAGCGCCGCTTCGGCGCCAGCCAGCAAGTCATGGCGCAGACCCAGCCATTGGGCTTTGCCTGAGTAATCGGTTTGCCAGAAGGTGTGATGGTCTTCGGCGGCGCGGGTCTGGTTGCCGCGGGTGATGCCGGAGTTGTCGTTGATCTGGTTGACATGGGTCACGCGGCTGTTGCCTGTGGTGACCAAGCCTGCGGTGGTGGCCCACAGGTCGCGCTTGTAGGTGCCATCGCGCACGCTGCTCTTGAGTTCGCCGCCATCGTCAAAGCGATGGATGTGGGTGAACACGGCATAGTCTGCCGAGTCGCGCTGGTAGTCAGACTGCGCGCCGTACCAACGGTCTACGGCCTTGTCCACGGGGCGGCCGTTGAGCCAGCGGAAGCCATAGTCAGGCACGTCGTCGTAGTCCAGGTGGTAGGCGCCAATGCTGAATTCATTGGCGGTGCCAATGCCCCAACTGAATGTGGGGGCCACGCCCAGTCGGTGGGTTTCGGGGCCGTTGCGGAAGCTGTCGGCATCGGTCTTCATGACGTTGATGCGCAGGGCCGCGTCATCGGCGGTCTTGATGTTGAAGTCGCCGGTCAGGCGCACGTAGTTGTCGGTGCCCACGGTGGCTTCGACTTCGTGCTGGGTAGCCAGGAAGGGCTGCTTGCTGGCTTGGTTGATCACGCCGCCAGTGGAGCCGCGGCCGTAAAGCATCGAGGCCGAGCCTCGGAGCACTTCAATGCGGTCCTGGTTGAAGGTGTCGCGGTTGTACTGGGCAATGTCGCGCATGCCGTCCTGGAAGATGTCGCCACGGGTGGTAAAGCCGCGCAGGCGAATCAGGTCGCCAATGGCGCCGCCTTCACCCGCTTCAAAGGCAATGCCGCTGACGGTGTGCATGGCCGCCTTCAAGGTGTCGGCGTTCTTGTCGTCCATCAGCTTTTCGGTGACGACGGTGACCGACTGCGGAATGTCTTTCAGCGCTTGCTTGCCCTTGCCGGCGGTGGTGGTCAGGGCCTGATAGTTCTGCTTGCTGTCAGGCGTGGCTTCGCGCTTGGGGGCTTGCACCACAACTTCCGGCAGCGATTCAGTTTGGGGCGCGCGAGTGCCCTGCGCTGTATCGGTTTGCGCCCAGACGGCCGAGCCCAACAGCGACAAGCCGATGCCAGCGGCCCATTGTTTCTTCTGTGACATGGAAAAATTCCCTTGCAAGGGGATGCGGTTGATAAATCAATATCCAAATGATAATCGTTCGCATTTACGAATGCAAGGGTGGCGCGCGTTGAAGCGTCGCCATGTCTTGGCGCGTCGAGCGGCTGGCTGGCGGGGTCAGCGCCCAGCGGCGTCCTCGCGCAGGTCTTCACGTTGCTGACGCTGCCAGATCTTCAGGCGCGAATCCATGGCCGATAACTCAATGGTGTCGGCTCCGCTGGGGTGGGTGAAGCGCTTGTGTGCGCCCAGCACGCGGTCGATCGCACCAGGCAGATCGCCTCGGGCGGCGCTGGCCTCCGCTTCTGCTCGCACTGCACGAATGGGCTCGTTCAGGTGTTGCCACAACTGGCTCAAGGCACCCCAGGCGGCGCTGTCGTAGGGGTGGTCGCTCAGATGGGTTTGCAAGTCAGATGCAGCCTGTCGCATGGCGGCGTCCTGCTCCGGTCCTGGCACGGTCAGCGCCAGGTGGGCTGCCAGCATCATCTCGGGTCGGGGCTGGATTCGCTTCGGGTTGCGATACAGCGCGTTGAGGTCTTCGCGTGCCTGTTGGCCTTGGCGGGCTTGCAGATGCAATTCAATTTCGGCCAATGTCAGCAATCGGGTGACTTCCGTGGCCTGCGGCCCGGGCAACTGGGGCACGAGCCTGCGCGCCAGGTTGAGGCTGTTCTGGGCGTGATCGAGGTCGCGCAATTGTTGCGAGGCCACGGCCGCCATGTAATGCAAGGTGACGGCTTCCAAGGCTGGGGTGCGAGGCGTCACCGCGGGGGAAGTCAATGTGGCAATGAAGCTGCTGCGTGGGTCCATCAGCACGCGGGCGCGGGCGGCCATCAGCATGTGGCGGGCGACCACCGGCCGACTGGCGTCGCCCATCACGGCTTTGCCATTCCACGCCTGCGGACCCAGGCGCGCACGGGCGTCGCCGATCCGTTCGGTGGTCAAAGGGTGGGTGCGCAAATAAGGGTAGCTGCCGTCGTCATTGAGACGAGATGCGGTTTGCAGGTGCTCGAACATCTGGGCCATGCCCGAGGGTTCGAAGCCGCCCGATGTCAGCACGCCGAAGCCCACGCGGTCGGCTTCGCGCTCCATGTCGCGCGAGAAGTTCAGTTGGCCCTGCATGCTGGCCGCTTGACCGCCCATGATCACGGCTTGCGCGGCCTGAGGACTGCGCGAGGCCGCCATCACACCCAGAATGATCGAGGCCAGGCTCACCCAGCTTTGGCGTGACTGCACGCCGATCGTGCGGGCAATGTGTCGCTGGGTGACGTGCGAGAGTTCGTGCGCCAGCACCGAGGCCAACTCATCCGGAGAGCTGGTCATGGCCAGCAAACCCAGGTGCACGCCAATGTAGCCCCCGGGCAGCGCAAAGGCGTTGATGGTGCGGTCCTGAACCAGGAAAGGGCGCCAGGCGTACACGCTGTCGAGGTCTTGCGTGATCTCGCCGCGTTGCCGCGCGCTGGCCAGCAAGGTTTGCCAGACCTGTTCGATGTACTCCAGCACCAGCGGATCGTCGATGACCGAGGGGTCCGGCCAGATGGAGCGCATGATGCGATCACCGAGGCGCCGCTCGGCTGCTGGCGAGAGGTCCTGGCTCGCGGTGTCACCCAGTTCGGGTAAAACGGGTGGAAGGGTGTCTCCAGCTTGAGCGTAGCCTTCCCGGCTGTCGGGGCTGACTTGCGGCGCTTGAGCTTGCAGGCTGGGACCTGCGCAGATCAGTGCACAGGCTACCGCCCATTGGATCGGGGTCAAACCTTGACGCAAAAAACGAGACAAATGCATGGGCTGAGGAATCTGGGCCGGACCTCGCAGTATGCTGCGATCCTGACTCGGTTGGACCGGGGACACGCCCTGACGTTCGCCCTCAAGGTCCATCTTTACATCCAGACACCAACATGAGCGAACTCACCCACTTCGATGCCCAAGGCCAGGCTCACATGGTCGACGTTTCAGCCAAGCCTGCGACCACCCGTGTGGCCGTGGCTCAGGGGCGCATCGTCATGAAGCCGGAAACCTTTGCCATCGTGGCCCAGGGCCGGGCCGGCAAAGGCGATGTGCTGGGTGTGGCGCGCATTGCGGCCATTCAGGGCGCAAAGCGGACCTCAGACCTGATTCCCTTGTGCCATCCCCTGGCTCTGTCGAAGGTGGCGGTCGAGTTCGATCTGGACGAACCCTCCAGCAGTGTGACCTGTCGTGCCACGGTGCACACAGTGGGCCCTACCGGGGTTGAGATGGAAGCGCTCACGGCTGTGCAGGTGGGCTTGCTCACGGTCTATGACATGTGCAAGGCCGCCGACAAGGGCATGGTGATCACCGATGTCGCTCTGCTGGAAAAGCAAGGCGGCAAGAGCGGTCACTGGGTGCGCGAAGCCAACTGATCGGGCAGCACCTCGCGCCAGTGGTAGGTGCGTTGTGGTGGCTGGCACTGGAAGGGCTGCGAGTCAGCGGCCCCTTTCGTGCAAGGGCTCAGGAAGCCCGTTTCCATCGGGTTGTGAAACTCCTTGAGCCGGGCCACGACGTAGCGCGCCTTGTCGGTTTCGCCTGCGGCATTCAGCGAGCGAGCATAGGCAATCATCAGTCGTGCGTCGACCAAGTTGTGCAGTGTTCGGCCAAAGGCGTGCGGCGGTAGCGGCGCTTCGTCTTCATCGGGTACGGTCACGTTGGCGTAGTCGGCCTGATAGCCGAACCAAGGCATTTTCTGGCCAAAAGCGATGCGCTCATCCAAGGGGCCAGCGCCGGGGCGAGGCGCGTAAATGTTGGCTGCAGCCTGGTAATCCAGTGCACACCATACGGCGCCGGCCATGGTCAATGCACCCGCCAGGCTGATGCCCCAAGGCGCACGGGCATCTGCAACGGGCGCCGGCTCATGCACTGGTGTCGCGATGTTCCCTTGGGGCACAAGCGCGGCGGGGCGGGCGCGACTGGCCAACCCCATGCCCCAGGCAAAGGCCGTGGGCAACAGGAAATAGCTGTACCACAGCGGGTACTCCAGCAGGCTGTGCAGCAAGGCAGTGCTCACGATCACGCCACAAGCGCCGGCCGGCGTGATGGCATCACCGCGTTGGCGCCACACCAGGCACAGCCAGGCAGCCAGGCTCAGCAAGACCAGGGCTGCGGCCGTGGGCAGGCCGAATTCCACGGCCCATTGCAGAACCAGATTGTGGGTGTGGTCAAAGAAGGCCACTGGGCGGGTGGGGAAGGGCGTGAAGGTCCAGGCCAGATTGAATTCGCCATAGCCCACGCCGCTCCACGGGTGCTGCTGGATCAGTGTCAGCACATTGGCCCAGATCTTGAAGCGCGAACTCGAGATATCACTCTTGTCGTGCAGGCGCGTTTCAGCCGCGAAGTTCACGTTCTGGTCCAGGTGAGCCAGCATCCACATGCCCCCCCAGAACACGCCATAAACGAGAGGCGCACCCATCAAGGCGGCGCGCATGGGTTTGGGGAGGCGTTGATCCAGCAAGCCCCACGCAGCCAGGAACAGCATGGCCAGCATGCCCGTGCGCGAGGCGGTCAGCACAATGCCCCAGATGAACAGAGCCATCAGGGCCACCGCCCACAATGACGGCAAGCGCTTGCGTGCGCCTAGCCAGATCGCCGAGGCCGATGCCCAGACCAACAAAGTGCTGAGGTGATTCGGCTGCCGCAAATTGCCCACGGCACGGCCCGCCATCGTGGGCTCGGCAATCAGCATGCCGTCAGTCCATTGCGGGTGAAAGGCCTGAATCAGACCGAGGATCATGCTCAGCACGCCGGCGGTGCACATCGCGGCGGCAAACAAGTCAAACACCACATCACGTTGCCAGGTCAGGCCGCTGCGCCACCCGGTCAGGCAGACCAGGGCCGAGACGGCGCACATGCCCGAGCCCATCATCGACAATCCCAAAGGCAAAGAACCCCAGGCCCAGGCCCCCAGTGCCAGAGCCACCTGGATGGCACCCATCAGCAAGAGCCCGGCCATGGCCTGGTCCGTGCCGTGCTGCAGTCTGAATCCGCGCGATTGAGCCCCTGTGGCGCGATTGAGCAGCCACACCCACAAACCCCAGCCGCACACGGCCAGAACCTGGTTGTAGAACGTGATCGACGGGGGATCATGGGCCGCAATCAAGGTTGGGGCCACAACGGCCAGCAAGGCGCCAGCCAACAACCCCATCGGCAGACTGGGGGCGGTGCGGGATTCGATAGCGTTGCTCAGGGTCATGTCGACATTGTCAGGCCTTCTGTGTCGCCTTACGGCACACTGTGTGGCTCACCCAACCGTTCCCCCACTCGATGACCCCTGTGCCCTCCCATTCCTCCCCTGCGCCGGCTGGCGTGCAGGTGCGAGAAAAACTGCTGCTGTGGAGCCTGGCGGCCATCAACTTCACGCACATCGTGGACTTCATGATCATGATGCCGCTGGGACCCGAATTGACGCGGTTGTTCGCCATCTCCGATGCCCAGTTCGGCCTCCTCGTGTCCGCTTATTCGCTGGCAGCCGGGGCTTCGGGCATGCTGGCGTCGACCGTCATCGATCGCTTCGAGCGCAAGCGTGCCCTGCTGTTTCTGTACGCCGGCTTCACGCTGGCCACGCTGTGTTGCGGGCTTGCGCCCGGGTATGCCACCTTGATGGGAGCCCGTGTCGCTGCCGGTGTGTTCGGGGGCGTGCTGGGCGCTCTGGTGCAGACCATCGTGGGGGATGCCATTCCCTTCGAGCGGCGCGGGCAGGCCATGGGCGTGGTCATGTCGGCGTTTTCGCTCTCGACGGTGGCGGGCGTCCCGCTGTCATTGTGGTTGGCCTCCAAGGGAGGTTGGCATGTGCCGTTTCTGGCCATTGCCGCGGCTTCGGTCGGAATCGGGCTGATGGCGGCGCGCTCGGTGCCGGTGTTGTCGCAACATCTGGGCCAGTCCGTACGCAGATCGGCGTGGCAAGGGTTGATGCAGGTTTTTTCCGAGCCCAACCACTGGCGGGCCTTTGCCTTGTCATGCTTGATGATGGCCGGCAGCTTCACCATCATCCCCTACATCACGATCTACACCACCGCCAATGTCGGGTTGAAGGCGGATCAGGTGCCGCTGATCTATCTGGCCGGTGGGGTGGCCACCCTGTTCAC
Organism: Aquabacterium sp.; assembly: GCF_036273115.1. GTDB lineage: Bacteria > Pseudomonadota > Gammaproteobacteria > Burkholderiales > Burkholderiaceae_C > Aquabacterium. The sequence continues at coordinate 139,305 of NZ_DASUIN010000022.1, read as the reverse complement.
AGCGCGCCTGTGGGGGTGGTTGAGCGATCGCTGGGGCAAGGTCGCGACTTTCCGTCTGGTCAGCGCGCTGGCCGTACTGCCCATGCTGGCCCTCACGCAATTGCCGCCGGTGTCGCTGTGGGTTGTGCTGATCGTCACCACGGCGTTTTTTGTGTTTGTTTCCGGTCGCATGGTGCCGGGGATGGCGCTGCTGACCGCTGCGCCGCAGGCCTCGATGCGCGGCGCCTTCATGAGTGCGAATGGCGCCTTGCAATCGATCACCATGGGCGTGTCGGCATGGATTGGCGGGCTGTTGATTTCTCGCTCGCCTCAGGGGCTTGTGCAGGGCTACGAGCACTGCGGTTGGCTGGCCGCATTCACCACCGTGCTGCTGCTGTGGTGGGTTGGCCAGGTGCGTCTGCACGCGAGTCAGTCGGCGCCGTCGGGGCGAAATGAACCCCGAACTTGACGTGCGGCAACAGTTTACGGGGTTTGTTCACGCAGATGTGTTTCTCCATGCAAACACCGATGTCACACCCTTGTCATCTTCAAAACTCCCGGGCAAACTGGTCTTCCGGTTGACGCTTTTGAACCGGCGGTAAACCGGGTTGTCTCTAACCTTTCTCCTGCTCTCGAAAGGAGGCAGTATGAATTTGACGATCAGTGGCCATCATCTCGAAGTGACCCCTTCGCTGCGTGAGTACGTACTCACAAAGTTGGACCGTGTGACCCGTCATTTCGACCAAGTTGTGGACGTCAATGTCCTGCTTACGGTCGAAAAGCAAAAGGAAAAGGACCGCCGCCAGAAGGCTGAAGTGAACTTGCACGTCAAGGGCAAGGATATTTTTGTAGAAACCTCTCACGAAGACCTCTACGCCGCCATTGATCAACTGATGGACAAGCTGGATCGCCAGGTTTGTCGCCACAAGGACCGGGTGCAGAACCACCACCATGCCTCCCACAAGCGCCATGCCGACCAGGCATTCGACGCGTTTCAATGATTTTTCCCTCACTGACTTGTATGCCTGACTTCATCAACCGAACACGCTTGGTCTGAGTTGAGTGCAGGTCGCCTGCGCAGCAAGGCACCAAGTTGACGGCCCTTCGGGGCCGTTTTTCATTTTTTGCGCCGCAGGTTGGGGCATAGAGTCAGACCATCCGATGCCCGAGGGGCGCGTCGGGTCGATTTCAGGGCATACGCCACTTGCTGCGGTGCAGCAAACCGGGCAGAATCCCTCAAACCGGTGGGAATTGGATGTGCCAGTCGTTACATCCGGTTTCTATAATCCGCCCCTCGTCCGTCCCGGGAGCGGGGGTCAAGGTGGCAACGCCGTCGCCCTTGCTTGTATCAAGATGAATCGTCTCTCAGCCATCCTTCCTGCCAGCCAAGTGCTGGTAGACGTGGACGCCAGTAGTAAAAAGCGCGTCTTCGAGCACGCGGGTTTGCTGTTTGAGAACCAGCACTCGATTGCCCGAGCGACGGTGACAGACAACCTCTTTGCGCGCGAGCGTCTGGGCTCGACCGGGTTGGGCCATGGCGTGGCCATTCCTCATGGTCGCATCAAAGGTCTGAAGAACCCTCTGGCGGCCGTGGTCCGCCTGACTCACCCCATTCCGTTTGATGCCCCCGATGACGAGCCCGTCAGCTTGCTGATCTTCCTGCTCGTGCCTGAGGCCGCCACACAGCGGCACCTGGAAATCCTGTCTGAAATCGCCGAGTTGCTTTCAGACCGCGAGTTGCGTGAACGCCTCAAAACCGAGCCCGATGCCGCGCAGGTTCATGCCCTGATCGAACGCTGGCAGCCTTTGAAGTCGGTCGCCTGAGTCTGTATGGCCCGGCTTGAGGCATCATTGCTGATCTGACGTCGACCAAGCAGCCCCATTCGTGAGTGCCAAAGACCTAGCCATCATCAGCGCTGAAGCGCTTTTTGAAGCCAACCGAGGCGCCTTGCGCTGGGAATGGATCGCCGGTCACGCCCACCCGGAGCGCCGCTTCGACGAAGAGGCCGTCCAGATGGCGCAGTCCGCCGCCGATCTGGTGGGTTACCTGAATTACATCCACCCCTACCGCGTCCAGATCGTGGGGCGCCGGGAAACGGCTTACTTTGCGGGCTCCAGCCCCGAAGATCAGGAACGCCGCATTCAGCGCATCGTCACCCTTGAGCCACCCGTGGTGGTCGTGGCCGATGCGCAAACGCCGTCTGACAAGCTGGTGGCCATGTGCGGCCGAGCAGGTATTCCCTTGTTCGTGACCGAAGAGCCCGCAGGCCACGTCATCGACGTGCTGCGCAGCTATCTGACCCAGCATTTTGCTGAGCGACTCACCCGACACGGTGTGTTCATGGACATCCTCGGCTTGGGGGTCTTGCTCACTGGCGAGTCGGGCCTCGGCAAGAGCGAACTGGGCCTGGAATTGATTTCCCGTGGACATGGCCTGGTGGCCGACGACGCGGTCGATCTCTATCGCGTGTCACGCACCGCCATTGAAGGCCGTTGCCCCGACCTGCTGCTCAACCTGCTTGAGGTGCGCGGCATTGGTCTGCTCGACATCAAGGCCATCTTTGGTGAAACGGCCGTGCGTCGCAAGATGCGCCTGAAGCTCATCGTGCACCTGGTTCGCAAGGAAACGATGGAGCGTGAATTCGAGCGTCTGCCCTACGAGCCTCTGTACGAAGAGATCCTGGGTGTGCCCATTCGCAAAGCGGTCATTGCCGTGGACGCCGGCCGCAACTTGGCCGTGCTGGTCGAAGCCGCTGTGCGCAACACGGTGCTGCAACTGCGCGGCATTGACACCTACAAGGAATTCATCGAGCGCCATCAGCGCGCGATGGAGCGAGGCGGTTAATTTGCGTGGTTAACCCAGCAACTGGCGGTTGTGAGGGTGGTTGAGCTTGCCGCTGCAGTCGTCTTTGTTGCACACCACATACAAAGACAGTGCGTGGTCGTGCAGCTTGTAGCCTCGTTCGGCTGCAATTTCCTGCTGGCGGCGCTCAATTTCCGGGTCGTAAAACTCTTCCACCCGGCCACACACCACGCAGACCAGATGGTCGTGGTGCTTGCCTTCGTTCAGTTCGAACACCGCCTTGCCGGCTTCGAAGTGGTGGCGTGACAGGATGCCCGCCTGTTCGAACTGCATCAGCACCCGATAAACGGTGGCCAGGCCAATGTCGGACCCTTCGGCCAGCAAGACCTTGAACACGTCTTCGGCCGTCATGTGACGTTGCTCGGACGCACGCTGAAAAACTTCCAGGATTTTGATGCGGGGCAGCGTGGCCTTGAGCCCGCTGCTTTTCAGTTCTTCTGCGTTGGTCATGGGGAAAGCTCCGAGGTGCGGCGCCATGGCAAGCGCGCCGCTAGAATGGGCAATCATATCGATTTGGACGCCACTTGGGCAAAGTGGGGTCATCTTGCTTGCCATGACATTGAACCTCATTCGCCGCGCCCTGCCGGCGTGGGCCCCTGCGATCCTGATGCTGGCTGGTTGCAGCAGCACCAGCCAGGTCTCGCTGACCAAGCCCGAAACCCTGTTTGGCCTGCTCGAACCCTACCGGGTCGACGTGGTGCAGGGCAATGTGGTCACGCAGGAATTCATCTCTCAGATTCAACCGGGCTTTGGGCGCATGCAGGTGCGCGAAATTCTGGGCACCCCCATGCTGACCGACGTGTTCCACAACGACCGCTGGGACTATGTCTTCACCATTCGTCGACAAGGCGTGCCAGATCAGAAGCGACGCGTCACCGTGTACTTCAAGAACGATGCCGTGGAGCGCTTCGAATCGGAAACCCTGCCGCTTGAGCGCGAGTTTGTGGCCTCTATCGACAAGCCTCGTGATGTGCCGCCTGCGGCGCCCAACCTGAGCGCCGAGCAGATTGCGGCCTTGCCCGTGCCCGCCAAGAACGACACCGCGGCGCCCAAAGTCCCGCTGGGGGCTGCCCGAACCTATCCCTCCCTGGATTCGACCTCGCGTTGAACCCCCAGGCCCGAACTGCGACATCCCATCCTTTCAAGCATGACTTCTACCGCTTCTGCCAACGCACACCGCATTGCCATCGCTGGCGCCTCTGGCCGTATGGGCCGCATGTTGATTGAAGCCGTTCAGAACGCCGATGATGCCGTTCTGGCGGGTGCCCTCGACATCGCCGGCAGCCCCGCCTTGGGTTCCGATGCGGCGGCCTTCCTGGGTCAGACCTCTGGCGTGAACATCACCTCCGACCTGCGCGAGGGCTTGAAGAATGCCAAGTACCTGATCGACTTCACCCGCCCCGAGGGCACGATTGCCCACCTGCGTGTGTGTCGCGAGCTGGGTGTGAACCTGATCATTGGCACCACGGGCTTCACCGATGAGCAGAAGGCCGAAATCAAAGACGCTGCGCGCGACATCGCCATCGTCATGGCGCCCAATATGAGCGTGGGGGTCAACGTGGTGCTGAAGTTGCTGGCGCAGGCTGCCAAGGCCCTGAAAGAAGGCTATGACATCGAAATCATCGAAGCGCACCATCGCCACAAGGTCGATGCCCCCAGTGGCACCGCTTTGAAGATGGGCGAAGTGGTGGCCGAAGCCATTGGCCGTGACCTCAAGGCCTGTGCGGTGTATGGCCGCGAAGGCGTGACCGGCGAGCGTGACCCCAGCACCATTGGCTTTGCCACCGTACGGGGCGGAGACATCGTGGGCGACCACACCGTGCTGTTTGCCGGCATTGGTGAACGCATCGAAATCACCCACAAGTCGTCCAGCCGTGCCACCTATGCCCAAGGTAGCCTGCGTGCCGTGCGCTTCCTGGCGCACCAGCCTCACGGCCTGTTCGGCATGGACGACGTACTGGGGATGGCATGAACGGCTTGACGCACCTGTGGGAACAAGGCGATGCCGTCGGCAAGGCGGTGGCCCTCATGCTGCTGCTGATGTCCATCAGCGCCTGGGTGGTCATCTTCTGGAAAGGCTGGCTGCTGACCCGCGCGCGTCGAGACCTGGTCAAAGGGGCGCAAGCCTTCTGGGACTCGAGTGACCTGGCTGCGGGCCGTCAGGCCTTGCAAGGACTGGATCGCGAGGCGGTGCTGCTGCCCCTGGTTGATTCCGTCAGCACGCCCTCGGGGGCAGGCACCCTGGCAGCGCGGTCTGATCGCGAAGCCCAATTGACCCGTCGCTTGCGCGACAGCCTGCACGATGTGCTGGAGCGTTTGCAGGCCGGGCAGGTGCTGCTGGCCTCGGTTGGCGCCGTGTCGCCCTTTGTGGGCCTGTTTGGCACCGTGTGGGGCATCTATCACGCCATGATCAGCATCAGCACCGAAGGCTCGGTCAGCCTCGACAAGGTGGCCGGCCCGGTGGGCGAGGCTTTGATCATGACCGCAGCCGGTTTGGCCGTGGCCATTCCTGCGGTGCTGGCCTACAACATCTTCGGCAAATTCGTCTCGGCCTGCGAGGCCGACCTCGAAGGGTTTGCGCACGATCTGCGCGAAACCTTGCTGAGCGAAAAGGAGTAAGTCGGCATGGCCTTCGGACGACTGGAGCGACCCCAGGGCACCCAGCCCATGAGTGAAATCAACATGACGCCGCTGATTGACGTCATGCTGGTGTTGCTGGTCATCTTCATGCTTACCGCCCCCTTGATGACCTCCAGCCTCAAGCTGGACCTGCCCAAGGCCGATGCCCCACCGCCGCCCGCCAACAAGCAGCCGCCCATTCTCACCATCGTGCTGACCGCCAATGGCGAAATGCACCTGGACGACAAGTCGGTCAAGCCCGAAGACCTGGTCAAACAGGCGCAGGACCAGGCCAAGAAGCACCCCGATACCGAAGTGCAGTTGCGCGCAGACCAGTCGGTGTCATACGGGCGTGTGGCCGATCTGATCGGGCTGTTGCAAAAGGCCGGGCTCAACCGCATCGCCTTTGTGACCGACCCCGGCGCAGCGGATGCGACCGAGCCGGCCAAGCCCTGATCGCGGCTGAACTCATCTCCCTCTTCACCCTCCGCTTCGCTCATCCAGCCCCGTTGGGGCCTGGCTGGCTGAACGGGCTCCTGCGGTGTCGGGTGAGCACGACAAGTCTCGGCACAAGGTGGTGATCGCCACCCGTGCGGCGCTTCCGACGCGCACAATGAGGTCATGTAGATTGCTGACAGGAATCGCATGGCTGCCCCTCAGTTCCCCACGCAACGCTTCAGTGAGGCTCAGGCCGCGCTGGATTACGTCACCCAGCTCTACGATGCGCAGATCGCCCACCTGCGGCAGGCACTGCAACGCTTTGTTGCGGGCGAGCAATTAAGCGATCACGTGCGGGCACGCTACCCCTTTGTGCGCGTACACACCGACACCGTGCGTATGGCCGACTCGCGACTGTCTTATGGTTTCGTTGCCGGCCCAGGGACTTACGAAACCACACTGACTCGTCCCGATCTGTTCGCCGACTATTACCGCGAGCAATTTGCCTTGCTGTTGGCCAACCACGGGGTGGATCTGGAAGTGGGGCTGGGGGCGGACCCCATTCCGGTGCACTTCAGTCTGGACGAGCACCAGCACCTAGAGGGCAGCATGCCGGCCGATCGGCGCCTGCTGCTGCGCGATCAATTCGATTTGCCCGATCTGGGGGCCATGGACGATGGCATTGCCAATGGCACGCATGAGGTGCCGCCGGGGCAGGCCGGGCCTTTGTCTCTGTTCACTGCGCCTCGGGTTGATTACTCCCTGCATCGGCTGCGGCATTACACCGCTACGTCACCCGCGCACTTCCAGAACTTCGTGCTGTTCACGAACTACCAGTTCTACATCGATGAGTTCGTGCGCTATGGGCATGAGCTGATGCGTCGGGCGCCGGATCCGGCCAATCCGCAAGACGACGATGACTGCATTGCCTTCGTCGAGCCGGGGAATGTGATCACGCGGCGCGTGGGTCAGTCGGTCGAGCCAGGCGATGCCTTGGGGGCGGTGCCGCCGCGCTTGCCCCAGATGCCGGCGTATCACTTGCTGCGCAAGGATCACAGCGGCATCACCATGGTCAACATTGGGGTGGGGCCGGCTAACGCGAAAACCATCACCGATCACATTGCGGTCTTGCGACCTCATGCCTGGATCATGCTGGGGCACTGCGCCGGTCTGCGCAACTCGCAGCAGTTGGGCGACTACGTGCTGGCCCACGGCTACGTTCGGGAAGACCACGTGCTCGATGAAGACCTGCCCCTGTGGGTGCCGATTCCACCTTTGGCGGAAATTCAGCTGGCATTGGAGGGGGCGGTGGCCGATGTGACGCAACTGCGCGGCTACGAGCTCAAACGCATCATGCGCACGGGCACGGTGGCGTCTACCGACAATCGCAATTGGGAACTGCTACCTCAGCGAACCCCGGAGCGGCGTTTCAGTCAGAGCCGCGCGGTGGCCTTGGACATGGAAAGCGCCACGATTGCCGCCAACGGCTTCCGCTTCCGGGTGCCGTATGGCACCTTGCTGTGCGTGAGCGACAAGCCGCTGCATGGGGAGTTGAAGCTACCGGGCATGGCCAATCAGTTTTACCGCGAACGGGTGGATCAGCACTTGCGCATCGGTTTGCGCGCCATTGAGCGCTTGCGAGCCAACCGGGCGGGGCAACTGCACAGCCGTAAGCTGCGCAGCTTCGCCGAGGTGGCTTTTCAGTGAGAGGTCAGGGCAGTTGAAGGGTCAACTGCTCGGGCTGGGACTCAGGCGGCCAGCGGTGCGGGGGCGGCAGTGGCGCTTTGAACGGGCGCAACCTCACGGCGGATTTGCTCGCCGGCCAGATTTTCTGCCACTTTCAGATCGTAGGCGGTTTGCAGGTCCATCCAGTACTGCGGGGTGGTGCCGAAAAAGCGGGCCAGACGCAGGGCGGAGTCGGGGCTGATGCCGCGGCGCTCACGCACGATGTCGTTGACGCGGGGGGCAGGTACATGCAGGCGAATGGCCAAGCCACTGGCAGACAGACCGTGCTGCTCCATGAATTGGGAGCGCAGGATCGCTCCTGGGTGGACGGCTTGATTGTTGCTCATTGCGAAATTTCTACCTAAGGGTTTTTCATAGATACTGGCGCGAATCGTATGTGGTTTGCCGAGATATGATTGTCAAAAATTTGACAATCAGACGGGAAGAGACTCCGTCATTTAGGTGGGTTTGCACCGATTGTCGACAAAGTTGTCGTTCCGGTAAACGTTAATCGAATTCATGAAGAGGCGGTTTGATTCTTCCCCGCTGGCGTTGTTGCCGGCTCTGCAATCTCATCTGTGGTTTGCCAGCTGTCCGCCTGAGTTGCAGCAGGCGCTGGTTGAGCGCGGCCGAATTCGACACCTGAAAGCCGGGGAGTCGCTGTTCGCCCGGGGTGATGTGCACGATGGGCTCTACTGCGTGATTGCCGGGGCGCTCATGCTGGGATCGATCAGCCCTCGGGACGGTGCTCACCGCCTGAATCTGTATGTCGAGCCCTACCATTGGTTCGGCGAGGTGGCTTTGCTAGACGATTTGCCGCGTTCGCAAGATGCGGTGGCCGGAACCGACTGTTCGGTGCTGGTGGTATCGCGTGCCTTGATCGAGCCGTGGTTGAACGACCACCCGCTGTACTGGCGCGACCTGGCCCGGCTGGCGTGCAGCAAGATGCGGCTGATGCTCACGGCCTTGGAAGACAACGCCACCTTGCCCATCGATACGCAATTGGCCCGACGCCTGCTGTTTTCCGTCACCAACTTCGGGCAGGCCACTGCCGATACGGTTCGCCGCCGTGTGCGGGTGCCTCAGGAATACTTGGCCAAGATGCTGGGCGTGTCGCGTCAGACCATCAACAAGGCCTTGCGTATGCTGGAAAACGAAGGCGTGCTGGCCTTGCATTACGCCGAAATCGAAATCGTCGATCTGGCTGCGTTGGCCAAGCGCGCGGGGCCGGTGGACCCCGGTCTGATCCAAGGTGTATCGGACTTGACCGAGGCCCGCCTCTCATCACTGAATCAGTGAGGCCAGTTTGTTGGTCAACAAAGTGTTGACGTAGCTCCCGCCTGGATAGGCGGCAGGGTTGCGCACGTTGTTGATCATGTCAAACGCCCACTGGCTGCTCAGGTCGCGCAGGTAGGCGGTGTTGTCTGCTTTGGGCGGGGCTTGCAGGCAGGCCGAATAGCCAATGAAGTTGGTGTTGTTGCCCTCCGAGTCCACGTGCGTGGAGGCATTGGTCAATTGCAGCCCGACAAATCCATCGCGGCCGTTGGACACCGCAAAGCTGCGTACCTGCTTGAGTGCGCCGTATGCATTGTTGAAGCTGTTGCAGATGCCGCCGTTGGAGGTCACCGCATAGATGGGGCGTTGGCCGTTTTGTGAAATGGCCATCAGGTTGTCCGTGAAGCCTTCTGCGGCAACCGGATCGAACAAGACCGCGCCAGCAAGGCGGGCCGGGGCGATCTGCTGGAGTTTCCAACCCACACGCGAGGCAAAGTGTCCGCCAGCTGAATGGCCCCCCACCGCGATCTTGAACGGCATCACGCGGCCGTCTGGTGTGGTGATGGGGCCGTTCACCAGGGCATTGGCCAAGGCTTCAGCCAGGCTGGGGTTGCCGCCGCTCATGTTGGCGTTCACGCACAGCACCATCAGGCCATTGGCCATGATGCGTTTGCTGGTGTCACGCAGGTTGCCGCACCCGCGCGAGAAGCCATGCTGTACCGTCACCAAGCCGCTCGCGTTAGCGTTTGGCAAATACCAGTCCACGCTGTAGCTGGTTCCCGCAATCGTCAGTTGACTGTTGATGACTGACCCGGTGTTGTCTTTGGAGACGATGGTGTCAGCGTGTGCGCCAGCACTGCATAGCAACAGTGTGGCCCAGACCAGGGCGGAGAGCTTGTTGGGGTGCATCGCTTGTATCCTTTTTCCTGTTGATGAGTCTTTGTGTTTGACACGATCAGCGTCGTGTCACTCATCAAGCTAAGAGGCGAGTTGGATTGGTGCACTGACTGCACAGTACCAAGCGATTGACTGAAAAAGCCAAGCGAAAAAAATGGCTGACACGCGGTCAGCCATCGATTGGGGTTAGCGCGAGAAATCAGCGTTTATACGGCCCCACCTGTGCGGGGCTTGATTTGTGCTGCAGCGGCCTTTGCCAAGTCGCGAGCCCTGTTTTCATCGGCATCCCAGGCCACAGCGACACCCATGCGACGCTTGACGTAGCACTCGGGTTTGCCGAACAAGCGGACGTCAACTTGAGGGTGGTTCATGGCTTGCGCCACACCTTCGAAGACGACGTCTTTGGCATCCATGCCGCCATAGATGACGGCGGATGCACCAGGGCTGCGCAGTGCGGCATGCACTGGCAGTCCCAGGATGGCTCGGGCATGCAGTTCAAACTCGCTTTGGTATTGGGTGGCCAGCGTGACCAGACCGGTATCGTGAGGGCGAGGGCTGACCTCGCTGAACCACACCTGGTCGCCCTTCACGAACAGCTCGACCCCGAAAATGCCTTGTCCGCCGAGGTTGTCGGTCACGGCCTTGGCGATCTCGCGGGCCCGAGTCAGGGCCACAGGGTTCATGCGGTGGGGCTGCCAGCTTTCCACGTAGTCACCATCCACCTGGATGTGACCAATGGGGTCGCAGAAATGCGTCACGATCTGCCCGGCCTGTTCGCCTTGGCCGGCTGCCCGCACCGTGAGTTGGGTGATTTCATAGTCGAAGTCGATGAAGCCCTCCACGATCACGCGGCCTTGGCTGACACGTCCAGCGGCCATGGCGTAGTCCCATGCCGGGGCCACGTCTGCGGGCGAGCTGATCTTGCTTTGTCCCTTGCCAGAGGAGCTCATCAAGGGTTTGACCATGCAGGGGTAGCCAATGTGGGTGTCGATGGCCGCCTGCAATTCGGCCAGCGAATCACAGAAACGATAGGGGCTAGTGGGCAGGCCCAGGGTTTCGGCGGCCAGGCGGCGAATGCCTTCGCGGTCCATCGTCAGGCGGGCGGCCCGCGCGGTGGGGATCACGCGCACCACGCCTTCGGCTTCCAGTTCTTCCAGCACCGAGGTGGCAATCGCCTCGATTTCGGGCACGACCAGATCGGGCTTCTCTCGCAAGATCAACTCCCGCAGTTGCTGCGGGTCATTCATGGCAATGGTGTGGCTGTGGTGAGCCACTTGTTGCCCTGGAGCATGGTCGTAGCGGTCTACCGCAATGGTTTCCACGCCCAACCTTTGCAGGGCAATGAGCACCTCCTTGCCCAGTTCGCCCGAGCCAAGCAGCATGACTCGAACGGCAGAAGGCGACAGAGGGGTACCGAGTGTGCAGATTTGGGGCGCTTGGGTCATGGATGGCCGTGCTGTGGGTGGGTTGAAGTCGCCATTTTCACGGATGATTGGCGCAAGATGCACGCATGCACAAGCCGTGCCGGAGCCCGATCATGACATCACCCGAATCCACGCCATTGGGCGGCAGCCCTGCCCGCCGCATTGGCATCCTGGCGGCCATGCCCGAAGAGCTGCAAACCTTTCTGGACGCCATGCCCGATGAGCACCAGGTCGAGCTGGCCAGTCGCACCTTCTGGGTAGGCCATTGGCACGGCCAGGTCGTCATCGCGGCCTTGTCGGGTATCGGCAAGGTGGCGGCGGCGGTGACCACGTCCTTGCTCGTCAATCGCTTTCATGCGGGCGAGGTGTGGTTCACCGGGGTGGCCGGCGGCGTGGGCGACCAAGTGCGCGTGGGCGATGTGGTGGTGGCCGACGAACTCGTTCAGCACGACATGGATGCGCGCCCCTTGTTTCCACGGTTCGAGGTGCCCGGCAAGGGCGTGTCGGTCATGCGGGCCACGTCCACGCTGTCTGATCTGGCTGTCGCGTCAGCCACGGAGGTGCTGGCCACGGTGGCCCACCATGGGCAAGCCGGAGCCGGTGTCTTGTCTCGGGCGGATCTGGACGACCTGGGCATTGGCCTGCCGGTTGTGCACCGCGGGCTGATTGCCAGTGGCGACCAGTTCATTGGCTCTGCGCAGGCCAGTGCCGCCATTCGCGATGCCCTTCCCGCTACGCTGGCAGTGGAAATGGAAGGGGCTGCCGTGGCACAGGTGTGCCACGACTATGGCGTGCCCTTCACCATCATCCGCTCCATTTCCGATCGGGCCGACGACGCGGCGCACGTGGATTTTCAGCGCTTCATTGGCGCCGTGGCCAGCCCGCTGTCGCATGCGGTGGTCGATGCCATGTTGCGGCGTTTGCAACAGGCGGGCTGAGGCTCGCATCGCGTTCCAGGCGCCTGAGGCGCTGCTGTTCGCGAATCATCTGGTCTACCTTGTAGCGAGCCAGTGGCCAAGGCCCAAAGCCAGATTCGACATTGATGTGCCCCACCGCGCCGAGGTTGCGAAAGCGTGCGCCCCACAGTGAGGCCCACTGTTGCGCTCGCTCCAGCGGCATCCAGGGGTCGTTCTCGCTGCCAATCAGGATCGAAGGGATGCCCAGGCTTTCCTGGGGCAGTCGGTGCACAACGTCGAACTTCACGGGATCAGCCGGGGCCACAAACAGCGCTGACCCGATCTGATGGGGTTGTTCGGTGGCGCGTTGCTGATCAAGGTAGCGAGCCAGCGCCAGGCAGCCGAAGCTGTGGGCTACGGCCACCCATTGGGTGTGGCGGCCTGTTTGCTGAATGGTCTCGCCAATGCGGTCAGCCCAGGCATCGAGATCTGCGGTATGCCAGCATGCCTGGTTCACGCGGCGCGAGCCACGGTATTGCGATTGCAGCCACGATTGCCAGTGGCCTTCTTCGCTGTTGTGCAGGCCAGGAATGATCAACACACGGGTCGACAGTTGATTCAGTTGGGGGATCAGGGGGATGATGCTGGGATGCATGGTGGCGGCTCCATCTGAATGGGTCAAAGTGCTGTGATGCTCATGGAGGGCTCGTCAACGCGACGTCATTTTTTGGTGTAGATCTTGTCGAAGACCCCGCCGTCGGCAAAGTGAGTTTTCTGTGCCTGAGTCCAGCCACCAAACACCTCATCAATCTTGAACAGCTTGATCGGGGGGAACTGCTTGGCATACTTGGCTGCAGCCTTCGCATCGGTGGGGCGATAGAAGTTCTTGCCGGCAATGTCCTGGCCTTCGGCCGAGTACAGATAGTCGAGATAAGCCTGTGCCACAGCACGGGTGCCCTTCTTGTCAACGTTCTTGTCGACGATCGCTACAGGCGGTTCGGCGTAGATGCTGGTGGAGGGGTAGACGATGTCGAACTTGCCAGAGCCGAATTCTTTGATGGCCAGATGGGCTTCGTTTTCCCAGGTCAACAGCACGTCACCCTGACCGCGTTCAGCGAAGGTCACGGTTGAGCCGCGCGCGCCCGAATCCAGCACAGGCACGTTGGCCAGTAGGCGACTCACAAACTCTTTGGCCTTGGCTTCTGATTTGGTGCGCTGTTGTTCATAGCCCCACGCAGCCAGGTAGTTCCAGCGTGCGCCACCCGAGGTTTTCGGGTTGGGGGTGATGACCCCAACGCCAGGTTTGATCAAGTCGCTCCAGTCTTTCAGGTCTTTGGGGTTGCCCTTGCGGACCAGGAAGACGATGGTCGAGGTGTAAGGGGCGCTGTTGCCCTTGAGCTTCCTTTGCCAATCAGCTGCCAGTAGGTTCTTGTCCGCGATGGCATCAATGTCATAGGCCAGCGCCAGGGTGACCACATCGGCTTCCAGCCCGTCGATCACCGAGCGAGCTTGCTTGCCTGAGCCCCCGTGGGAGGTGCGGATGGTGAGGTCATCCCCGGTCTTGGCTTTCCAGTACTTGCTGAACGCTGCGTTGTATTCCTGATAGAGCTCGCGGGTGGGGTCGTAAGACACGTTGAGCAGAGCGATGGATTTGGCCTGAGCAAAGTGGGGGGCGAGCAGCGCGGCGGCAGTCAGGACAAGGGCGAAGCGGCGAGGGAGGTTTGACATGGATGGGCTCTCTTTGTGTGTGAAGTGAGCTCATCGTAGAAAGTGAGGGGAAAGATCGGAACGAATAAAACTGCAGTTGCATGCTCGATTTTTGAGTTCAAGCCAAAGCGCAGCGGTCACGCTCATAATGAACGTTGATGATCAAGGAGTCGAGCATGGCCAACCGCATCAAGCACCACGAATCGGAAGAGGATGGCGATAGCGAGGTGATCCAGTTCAAGGGACTGATCCGCTACGAGCGGCAGGTGCCTGTGCGCCAGGTGTCGTACTACATTTGCGGCGAGTTGAAAGAGCCCGAGTACTACACCGAGCTGTTCTTCACGCTGCGATCAGCGTCTGAAACCGACTTGATCTACTTGCACTTGAATTCGCCAGGAGGCGACTTCAATACAGGGCTTCAAATCATCAACAACATGGCAGCGTCGCCAGCGCGTGTCGTGACGATTGTGGAAGCGAGGGCCTATTCCATGGCTGCCTTGATCTTCCTCAGCGGCGATGAAATGTATGTGCATGACAACTGTCAGCTCATGTTCCACACCTACTCAGGCGTGTTTGCTGGCAAGGGCAATGAACAAGAGGCCGAAGTTGCTGCGGTGGGTAAATGGTTTGGCAAGGTCATGCAGCGCATCTGCACCCCATTCCTGTCCGATGCTGAAATTGCTCGCATCCTGATGGGGGGCGACTTCTGGATCGATTCGGATGAAATCCGTCGTCGCTTGAAGCGCTTGGCACTTGCGCAGGCGCAGGTTGTGGCGAAGAAGGCTGCAGCCAAGAAGTCGAGTTCGAAGAAGTAGAGCGGCGATGCGCCCAGGTGGCCGAGCTTATGCGTGAGTTGTATCAACACCTGCGTAATTCGGGCTTGGCAGTTGGTTCGGGCTTCGGTAGGCTGTCACCTCCTTGAGCATCAGAGGTGATTCATGAGCCGAGACAACTGGAAATTCGAGACCTTGTCGGTGCACGCTGGCTACAGCCCCGACCCCACCACCAAAGCGGTGGCCGTGCCCATCTATCAAACGGCAGCCTATGCCTTCGACAGCGCCCAGCATGGTGCCGATCTGTTCGACTTGAAGGTGCCGGGCAACATTTACACCCGCATCATGAACCCCACCACCGATGTGCTGGAGCAGCGTGTGGCGGCGCTGGAAGGCGGCATTGGTGCGCTGGCCCTTGCATCGGGCCAGGCAGCGGTGACCTATGCCATTCAGACCATTGCCGAGGCGGGTGACAACATCGTGTCGTCGACTGCTTTGTACGGGGGCACCTACAACCTGTTTGCGCACACGCTGCCGCAGTTTGGCATCACCACCAAGTTTGCTGATCACCGCGATCCTGACAGCTTTGACAAGCTGATCGACGATCGCACCAAAGCCGTGTTTGTGGAGTCGCTGGGCAATCCGTCGGGCAACATCACCGACATCGCCCGTATTGCCGAGATCGCTCACCGCCATGGCGTGCCGCTGATTGTGGACAACACGGTGCCATCGCCGTACCTGAGTCGCCCCATCGAGCACGGGGCCGACATCGTCGTGCACTCGTTGACCAAGTACCTGGGCGGGCATGGCACCACCCTGGGTGGCGCGATTGTCGATTCGGGCAAGTTCCCCTGGGCGCAACACAAGCAACGCTTCAAGCGCCTGAACGAGCCCGATGTGAGCTACCACGGCGTGGTCTACACCGAAGCCTTGGGCCCAGCAGCCTACATTGGCCGTGCGCGTGTGGTGCCTCTGCGTAACACCGGCGCAGCGCTCTCGCCTTTCAATGCCTTCCTCATTTTGCAGGGCATTGAAACCTTGAGCTTGCGCATGGACCGCATCAGCGAAAACACGCTCAAGATCGCCCAGTACCTGCAAAAGCACCCCCGTGTGAAGTGGGTGAACTACGCTGGCCTGGAAGACCATCCGGAGAACCCGCTGGTCAAGAAGTACCTCTCAGGCAAAGCGTCAGGCTTGCTGACCTTCGGCGTGCCCGGTGGTCGTGAGGGCGGGGCACGTTTCCTCGATGGGCTGCAGTTGTTCACGCGCCTGGTCAATATTGGCGATGTGCGTTCGCTGGCCACCCATCCGGCGTCCACCACCCACCGTCAGCTCTCGCCCGAAGAGCTGGCCAAGACCGGTGTGGCCGAAGACACCGTTCGTTTGTCGATTGGCATTGAGCACATCGATGACTTGCTGGCTGACCTGGAGCAGGCCTTGGCCCAAGCCTGATCGGGCAGCGTTGGTGCGTCACGTCCAGGGGCCCTGCGGGGCCCCTTTGCATTGGCGTCTTCCGGGGGGGGGCGAGGAGGTGGCTGAATATGCGCGATGCGCATAAGCCGATGCAAAAGCCGCGCTTTACCGGATGGGTGGGTCTCCCTAACATTCGCGGACCGCATCAAAAGTGGAGTTCTCATGCGAAATTCATTGAAGCCCCTCCTGACCCGTCGTGCCTTGGGTTTGGCTGCCGCCCTGATGGCCGTGCTGCCCCTGGCGCAGGCTCAAACGACGCTGCTCAATGTGAGCTACGACGTCACGCGTGAGTTCTATAAGGAATACAACCCGGCTTTCGCCAAGTACTGGCAGCGCACCACCAAGGAAAGCGTGGTCGTCAACCAGTCGCATGGCGGCTCCAGCAAGCAGGCCAACAGCGTGATCGAGGGCCTGGCGGCTGACGTGATCACCATGAATCAGGCCAGCGACATCGACATCCTGGCCACCCGTGGCAAGCTCATTCCCACCGACTGGGCCAAGCGCCTGCCCGACAACAGCTCGCCCAACAGTTCGGTCACCGTGCTGCTGGTGCGCAAGGGCAACCCCAAGAAGATTGCGGACTGGGTGGACTTGGCCCGCCCAGGGGTGTCGGTCATCATCCCCAACCCCAAGACCTCGGGTAACGGCCGCTACACCTATCTGGCCGCCTATGGTGCGGTGATCAAACGCGGAGGCGGCGAGTCCAACGCCCGTGCTCTGGTGCGTGGCATCTTTGCCAATGTGCCCGTGCTGGATGGCGGCGGCCGTGCCGCCACCACCACCTTCGCGCAGCGTCAGATTGGCGATGTGCTGGCCACCTTCGAAAGCGAAGTGCCTTTGATCAAGGGCGAGTTCGGTGGCGACTTCGATGTGGTCTACCCCAACATCACCGTGTTGGCTGAAAACCCCGTCAGCGTGGTCGACAAGGTCGTCGACAAGAAGGGCACCCGCAAGCAAGCCGAGGCCTATTTGAAATACCTGTGGTCTGACGAAGGCCAGACCATTGCGGCGCGCCATCATCTGCGTCCGCGCTCGGCCAAGGTGCTGCAGCAGTTCGCCAAGGACTTCCCTCCCGTCAAGACCTTCACCGTACAAGAGGTATTTGGCGGCTGGGACCGGGTGCAGAAAGAGCACTTTGCTGATGGCGGCATCTACGACCAGATCTTCGCGGGGCGTCGCTGATGTTGTTCTCTCGTCTGCTGCTGCGGCGGCGCTCGGTGCTGCCGGGGTTTGACATGGCCTTGGGGTTGACCTTGTTCTACCTCTGCCTGATTGTGTTGATTCCCCTGGGTGCGGCCTTTCTGCGCACCACCGCCTTGACCTGGCCTGAGTTTGTTGACGTGGTCACCTCGCCGCGCGTGGTGGCCTCTTACAAGCTCACCTTCGGTTCGTCAATTCTGGCTGCGCTGGTCAATGCCGTCTTTGGCCTGTTGGTGGCCTGGGTGCTGGTGCGTTACCCGTTCCCGGGGCGTCGCCTGGTTGACGCTCTGGTGGACTTGCCCTTTGCCCTGCCCACGGCGGTGGCCGGCATCACCCTGACGGGCTTGTATTCTGGCAATGGCTGGATCGGGCAATGGCTTGAGCCGCTGGGGCTGAAGGTGGCGTTCACGCCCGTGGGGGTGTTTGTGGCCATGACCTTCATTGGTTTGCCTTTCGTGGTGCGCACCGTGCAGCCCATTCTGGAAGACCTGGCTTCGGAACTGGAAGAGGCCTCGGCCACGCTGGGAGCAAACCGCTGGCAAACCTTCAGCCGTGTCATCCTGCCTATTCTGACCCCGGCTTTGCTGACCGGCTTTGCGCTGGCGTTTGCTCGGGCTTTGGGTGAATACGGTTCCATCATCTTCATTGCCGGCAACATGCCGATGATCTCGGAGATCACGCCGCTGCTCATCATCACCAAGCTGGAGCAGTACGACTACGCGGGCGCCACCGCCATTGCCGTGGTCATGCTGGTGATGTCCTTCATCCTGCTGCTGGCCATCAACGGCTTGCAAGCCTGGTCTCGCAAGCGTCAAGGGCGGTAAATCATGTCGTCTATTTCTCCTCCCAACCACGGCAAGGCCACGCAGGAGCCCATCTGGGTTCGCTGGACCCTGATCACGGTGGCCTTGGCCTTCCTTTCCTTGTTCCTGTTTGTGCCGCTGGTGTCGGTGTTCGTCGAAGCCTTCAAGAAGGGGTGGGACGTCTACATCGCCTCCGTCACCGAGCCCGATGCGCTGTCGGCAGTCAAACTCACCTTGATCGCTGCGGCCATTTCGGTGCCGCTGAACCTGGTGTTTGGTGTGGCGGCGGCCTGGGCCATTGCCAAGTTCGACTTCCGCGGCAAGAGCGTGCTGCTGACCCTGATCGACTTGCCCTTCTCTGTGTCGCCCGTCATTGCCGGCTTGATCTACGTGCTGGTCTTTGGCCTGCAAGGCTGGTTTGGCGAATGGCTGCGCGACCACGATCTGAAGGTGATCTTTGCGGTGCCCGGCATTGTGTTGGCCACCATCTTCGTGACCTTCCCCTTCGTGGCGCGTGAACTGATTCCGCTGATGCAGGCTCAGGGGCAGGAGCAGGAAGAAGCCGCACGGGTGCTGGGTGCATCGGGCTGGCAAACCTTCTGGAAGGTGACCCTGCCCAATGTGAAGTGGGCCCTGCTGTATGGTGTGATCTTGTGCAATGCCCGAGCCATGGGCGAGTTCGGGGCGGTGTCGGTGGTGTCGGGCCACATTCGAGGTCAGACCAACACCTTGCCCCTGCATATCGAAATCCTCTACAACGAATACCAGTTTGCGGCCTCGTTTGCGGTGGCCTCCCTGCTGGCCGGTCTGGCCCTGGTGACCCTGGTGTTGAAATTCATCGTCGAGCGTCAGGTGCAGCGTGAGCTGGCGCAGGCCAAAGATGCTGGAGCAAGTGCATGAGTATTGAAGTCAGAAACCTCGTCAAACGCTTTGGTCAGGTCACCGTGTGTGACAACCTGAACCTCGACATTCCCTCGGGTGAACTGGTGGCCTTGCTGGGCCCCTCCGGCTCGGGCAAGACCTCGCTGCTGCGCATCATTGCGGGCCTGGAGCAGCCCGATGCGGGCACCGTGCTGTTCAATGGGGAAGACACCACTCATGTGGCCGTTCGCGATCGCAATGTGGGCTTCGTGTTCCAGCACTACGCGCTGTTCGGGCACATGACCATTTTCGAAAACGTGGCTTTTGGCTTGCGTGTGCGCCCCAAGGCCACCCGCCCTTCGGAAGCCGCCATTCGCGCCAAGGTCACTGAGTTGCTCAAGCTGGTCCAGCTCGACTGGATTGCCGACCGGTATCCGCACCAGCTGTCGGGCGGCCAACGCCAACGCATTGCCCTGGCCCGTGCTCTGGCCGTGGAGCCCAAAGTCTTGCTGCTGGACGAGCCCTTTGGTGCGCTCGATGCCAAGGTGCGCAAGGAACTGCGCCGCTGGCTGCGCCGCCTGCACGACGAAATGCACATCACCAGCGTGTTCGTGACCCACGATCAGGAAGAAGCCATGGAAGTGGCTGACCGCATTGTGGTCATGAACCAAGGCCGCATTGAACAGCAAGGCACGCCTGATGAGGTGTACGACCATCCCGCCAGCCCCTTCGTGCTGCAATTCCTGGGTGACGTGAACCTGTTCCATGGACGCGACCACGCGCCGGGCACCTCGGCGTCTGCCGAGGCATCGCAGGCCGACGTGAGCTATGTGCGCCCGCATGAAATTCAGGTGCTGGCGCATCCCGAGCCCGGTAGCCTGGCTGTGAATCTGGTTCACACCTTGACCGTGGGCCCCAACACCCGCCTGGAGTTCAAGCGTGTCGATGGCCAGGGTGAAGTCGATGTCGAGCTGCCTCGCAGCGAGTACACCGCGTTGCGCGACAGCGGCGTGCTGCAAAGTGGCGCCATGGTTCACCTCAAGCCGCGCCGCATTCGCCGGTTCATTGCGACAGCGGGAAGCGGCACCGGGCAGGCCGAATTCGTGGCTACCGATCCGGGCGCGTTGATTTGACCGAGGGGAAGGTCAGCCACAACTCTTTGCGGTTCAAGGGGGTTTCCTTGGGCAGCAGGGGGTTGTGCAGCTCAATGACCACCCGGTGTGACAAGCGTGCTTGCTCTATGAAGCGTGCGTGGTGGCTGTAGAAAAGCTGGTTGAACTTGCCGTTTGCAATCGCTCGTTCCAGGCCTGTGCTGATCGTGTCAGCCAGGCCTTTGTTGTTTTTGTTGACGAAGAAGTACACCGCCGCAGGGTAGTGCAGCACGATGTGCTGATCCACAATCAAGCCATCGGAGCGATGGCTCTCGGCTTCTTGCCAAACCTCCACCACCGATCTGGGCATGTAGTCGAAACGCTGCTTGCCCAGCATTTGAAACAGGTTGCTGTACAGCGCCGTGGTGCTGACGGGTAGCCCGTTGGCGCGCAGGATGTCGGCGTCAGGCCAGTCGCTGGCTTGCCCTGCCGTCAGGTTCGACAGCTGAGTGAGGTTGGTCACCTGCGCCAGCATGTCGCTGTGTTCGACATGAACCAAAGGTACCCGCCAGCCAATCAAGCCCTTGTAAATCGGAATACGAATGGGCAAGGCGTCGGCTTCACGCTGCGGTGTGGTCATCGTCCACATCACATCGATTTGCCCCCCGCGCTTGAGTTCGGCGAAGGTGCGGTCCTGCATCATGCGGGTGCTGGCGGGTTTCAATTCCTTTGTTGAGCCCGCCTCGTTCAGTGCAAGTTGCAGCAGCTTGACGGCGTATTCGCCGCGGCGGTCATCCGGGGCTTCAGGCTGCGGGTAAACGATGAACTCTTTGGCCCAAACGTTTGCGCATATCATGGCCAGACACACAACAAGCCGCCGCATACTTTCCTCCTGCGCCATTATGGCGTTGGGTAGTGCGTGAGTTCAACAGATGGGTGATTCGATCTCTCGACGCATGACCCTGCAGGTGCTGGGCATCAGCCTGTTGATCGCGGCGCTGGCCGCTGGCTATCAGATTTACTCGGCCTGGCGTAACGGGCTCGCCTCTGTCGAAGAGCGATTGACGCTGATTCGCAGCAGCCACGTGCCCACTTTGACCGCCAGTGTCTGGAACCTTGATCGTGATCAGATCGAGAACCAGCTGCAAGGCATTGCCCAGATTCCTGGTGTGGTCTATGCCGGTGTCACGGGGGATCTGCCGTTTCCCATTCGTCCCGGAGGTCAGCATGGCTGGACACCCGAAGGGGTGGATGGGGAGACGCGGGTTCCGAGTGTGAGCCGTGTGTATGAGTTGGTGTACTCGGAACCCGGCACCGCAGAGCCTCCGCAGACCGTTGCACAGTTGCGCGTGGTGGTGTCGTTGGCCGGGCTGTATCGGCGTCTGACGGTCATGGCCCAAGGCATTTTGATTGCCGAGCTGGTGCGAGCCCTCGCGCTGGCGGCCGCCATCGTGGTCGGCATGCGTTTGTTGGTGCTCAGGCCGCTGGACCAGGTCGTGCGCTTTGCCTCGGGCTTGCGCTTGGGTAATCTGGATCAGTCATTGACCTTGTCTCGCCGGGTTGATCGACCCGATGAAATGCAGGCGCTGGCGTCGGCCATCAATGCGATGCGTGAATCGTTGCGAGAGGAGATCAATCGGCGGCTGGAAACCGAGCACCGCAGTCAGAAACTGCTGGTTGAAAAGGAAGCCGCCGAAATTGCCAATGCGGCCAAGAGCGCCTTCCTGGCCACCATGAGCCATGAGATCCGAACCCCCATGAACGCCATCATGGGCATGTCGCAGTTGGTGCTCATGACACCGCTGGATGCGCGCCAGCGCAATTACATCGAAACGGTGCAGGCTTCAGCCGAGCTTTTGCTGGGCATCATCAATGACATCCTTGACTTCTCGAAGATCGAGGCCGGCAAGATGGACATTGAAGCACAGCCGTTTCGGTTGGCTGAAACCGTCCGGTCGGTGGTGGATCTTGCTCGGGTCAAGGCGGCAGAAAAGGGCTTGAGTCTGTTGGTGGACATCGACCAGGCCCTGCCCACCTTGCTGGTGGGCGATGCGCTGCGCCTTCATCAGGTGCTGCTCAACCTGTTGTCCAACGCGGTGAAGTTCACAGACCAGGGGCAGGTGCGTCTGTCGGTGCAAGTCGCTTCGCACCAGGCCGATCGGGTCTCTCTGCGTTTTCAGGTGCAAGACACCGGCATTGGGATGACTGCTGCTCAAGTCACGCGTCTGTTCGCCCCCTTTACTCAGGGTGACAGTTCAACCACCCGACGCTTCGGTGGAACGGGTCTGGGGCTGGCCATCAGCCAGCAACTGGTCAACAAGATGGGGGGGCAAATCCAGGTGCAGAGTGTGGAAGGGCAGGGCAGCACGTTCGAGTTTATGCTGGCCTTTGCCTTGCCGACAGATGGGGTTGCCCAGCCCAGGCTGCCGACCCATGACGCTGTGCCATTGCGGGATCGCGATGTGCTGATGCGCGTCATCGAAGGGCGACGCATTCTCCTCGTTGAAGACAACCTGATCAATCAGGAACTGGCCGCCGCGTTGCTCCATCGGGCCGGCGCGTTGGTGACGGTGGCGCCAGATGGTCGTGCCGCCCTGGACTGCCTCAAAGCGCAGTCGTTTGATGCGGTCTTGATGGACTGCCAGATGCCCGTGATGGACGGCTATGCAGCCACCCGCCTGGCTCGGGACGAGTTGGGGCTGCGTGACTTGCCCATCATTGCCATGACGGCCGACGTCATGGTTGGCGCCCGCGAGCGGGCGTTGGAAGCGGGCATGAACGATCACATTGCCAAGCCATTTCAGGTAGATGATTTTTACGGCACCTTGGCAAGCTGGCTGACCGGTTCCGCCCACAAAAAACCCTCGCCGGTTTGACCCGAGCGAGGGTTGCATGGCGGTCTCTCTCGCAGGAGAGACGGACCGATGGGATCAGTTCAGCGCAGTCTGCTTGTCCACTTCGATGGCCTTGTCCAGCGTGTCAAGCAGGGCTTGACGGGACTTCAGCTTGGTCTTGGCGTGGGCGGTCATGTTGATCTTCTTCAGCTGCTGGGCCATGGCCAAGGCGGCGGGCATCAACTCTTCTGGGGTGGCCACCACGGCGTCGAGGAAGCCGGCTTCCTTGGCGCCTTGCGGGTTGAACATTTCACCGTTGATGACCGAGCGCTGGAACACAGCCTTGGTCAGGCGGTCACGCGCCAGTTCAATGCCCACGTGGTGCATGGTCATGCCGATCTGCACTTCATTGAGGCCCAGATTGAAGGGGCCATCCACGCCGATGCGGTAGTCGGCCGACAGCAGGATGAATGCGCCCTTGGCCACCGCATGACCCGGGCAGGCCACGATGATGGGGAAGGGGTGCGACAGCATGCGGCGCGCCATGGTGCTGCCCTTGGCGACCAGGTCCAGCGCGTTTTGCGGGCCCTTCATCATTTCCTTGAGGTCATAGCCACCCGACAAGATGCCGGGCTGACCGGTGATGATCACCACCGCTTTGTCCTGGGTGGCCTGGTCGAGCGCCTGGTTGAACGCATCGATCACAGCGGGGGAAATGGCATTGACCTTGCCGTTGTTCAGGGTCAGGGTGGCGATGCCGTCTTGCAGTTGGTAGGAAACCAGGTCGCTCATGAGGGTCTCGGAATGGATCAGTGATGCCGCAGATTATGCCGGCCACAGACCCCGGTGAAAGGGGGACAGGCTGTCATATTCCTGTCCGAATGCGTCACTAATGTCGTCATCTGAACAAAACCTCAACTGCACATTTGTGCAGCAATGAGCAGACGGGGAAATTCGCGATGACAGTGACCTCAGCCGCCTTCCGTGGGGATCAGGCGCTTTTTCTGCACGGCTACAGCCCGATGGCGGCCCACGATCTGTTGCGCTTCATTCAGGGCGGCGGCGATGTCAGCGATCTGGCGGGCGACTTTGTGTTGGTCAACCCCTCGCCGGTGGATGGGTTTGCGATCTCGTCGTTCTTGTCGGCCCAGCCCTACTACTACGCGCTGTCTACCCAAGGGTACCTGGTGACCGGGGCCAGTGCTTTTGAAGTGGCCGCCCGCGCGGGCCTGAGCTGGCGCTGGAACGAGCGCACCATCCGCAGCCTGGCGCTGTACGGGCACGCCATCAACGACGACACCTTGTGTGAAGGTGTCTACAGGATGCCTTCGGCTTCGCGCGTGTCGGTGAAGAACGGGCAACTGCAGATTGAGGCTTTGCCGGTGCGTCGCTTCCTGTGGGATGAAGACCCATCGCAAGAGCGCGCTTTCGGCTTGCTCAAGCGCAGTTTTGAGGGCTGTCTGGCTGATGCCTCCGGTGGGGTGGGCGAAGTCCATCTGTCCTTGTCTGCCGGCTATGACAGCCGCTTGCTGTTGGCCTTGTGTCTGGACCGCGGCATCAAACCACGGGTGTCGGTCATGGGCTACGACAACAGCACCGATGTCATCATGGCTCGTGCCATTTGCCAGCGCGTGGGTTTGCGCTTGCAGGTCATCACGCTGGACCCGGCCGACTACCTGCGGCATGGTGCCGCCATTGCGGCAGCCACCTCGGGTGTGAAAACCGCAGTGAACTGGCACACCTACCTCTACCACTTGGGCAAAGATTTTTCTCGTGGCGTGCACCTGGTCGGTAGCAACGGCGAATTCGCTCGCAGCTTCTTTTTCGACCAACCGCGGTTCGACCCGGTGGCCAGGCATGCGCCTGCCCTGGGCATGAACGCGTATTGGTTTGCTCGCTGTGTGCGCCGCCAGATGAAGTTCTCGCAGGCCAACCCCATCGTGGGGCGCAACCCCTGGCCCGTGGCGGAGTTGGCGGCGCAGGCCGGCGCCGGACGCAAGTGGGGCGCGCGCCGCTTCCTGCCTGCGCTCGATGCCTTCTATGCCGAGCAACGCGTGCGCCACTTCATTGGCGGCGGCCTGGCTTGCTACGCGGCGCACGGCTCACCCCGTTCACCCTTTCTGGACGCACCGTGGATGCGTGCCACCGCGGCCATGGGCCGCCCATTCAAGCAGGGCAATCGTTTCCATGCCGACTCGACCGAGCGGCTGTGGGCACCCCTGGCCGAGTTCACCTACAACCGCCTGCCAGATCAAACCCAGGGGGCCTCGTATCACCCCTTTGCGCCCTTGGTTCAGAGCGACGAAGTGACCGAACTGCTGGTGGAGTCGGCGCATCTGGATGTCTGGACCTCGCGAGCCGATCGCGCCGCCCTGTTGACCGATGCCCGGTGCGATCAGATCGAAGAGCGCAACTTGTGGTTGACCTTGCACTTTGCGGCGCAGGCACAGCAGCGGGCTCAGGCCGATGTGGCCCGCGGGGCGGAGGCCGACACCCAGCCCTCCGTCGACTGGCTTGGCGCGGCTTGAAGCCCTTGAGGACTAGACCATCAGAAGGATGGTCTAGCGCTATGTAGTCAAGTATATTTCGCATGGTTTCACGACGGAAAACTGCACCATGCGATGCTTGCCGAGCCATTTCCGCACCTTGATCGGTGTGATCTGTTTGGGGGCCTGTGGTTTGGCCGCTGCGGGTGAGTTGACCGTGTCCGCGGCCTCCAGCCTGACCAACGCGTTCAAGGACGTGGCTCAGGGTTTCGAGAAGCAGAACCCGGGCACCAAGGTGCTGCTGAATTTCGGCGCATCGGGCGCCTTGCTGCAGCAAATTGCCAAAGGCGCGCCGGTCGATGTGTTGGCCTCGGCCGATCAGGACACCATGGATCAAGCCGAGCAGTTGGGTCTCGTCCTCAGCAGCGGGCGGCGCAACTTCGTCAGCAACACCCTGGTGCTGATTCAGCCTGTCGATGCCCCCCAGGCATTCCAGGGCTTGAAGGACCTGGGGCAGGCCCGCGTGCAGCGCGTGGCCATTGGCAACCCCGCCAGCGTGCCCGTGGGGCGTTATACCCAGCGTGCGCTGGAGGCCGCCAGACTGTGGCCTGTGGTGCAAGCCAAAGCGGTTCAAACGCAGAACGTGCGCCAGTCGCTGGACTATGTCGCCCGGGGGGAGGTCGATGCCGGCTTTGTTTACGCCACCGACGCCAGTGTGATGAAAGACAAGGTCAAGGTGGCTTTTTCCGTGCCCCTGAAACAAGCCATTCAGTACCCCATTGCCCCGTTGACGAACTCGGCCCATTCGGCCGAAGCCCGCCGCTTTGTGGCCTATGTGTTGTCTGCCGAAGGGCAGGCCACCTTGGCTCGCCACGGCTTTCTGAAGCCCTGAAGGCGGGATGCACGCGATGCTGGTTCTGATGGAGTCTGCCTGGCCCGCGCTGGCCTTGTCCTTGAAAGTGGCCTGCTGGGCCACGGCCATCACCGGCCTGCTGGGGGTGGGCTTGGGCTATGCCCTGGCACGGGGCCGCTTCGTGGGGCGTGACTTGCTCGACACCTTGCTCACCCTGCCCATGGTGCTGCCGCCCACGGTGGTGGGTTACTACCTGCTGGTTTTGTTGGGGCGCAAGGGCGTGGTCGGGCAATGGCTGGCCGACACCTGGGGTGTGAACCTGATCTTCACCTGGCAAGGCGCCGTGGTGGCCGCCTCGGTGGTGGCCTTGCCGTTGATCGTCAAGCCGGCGCGGGCGGCTTTCGAGGCGGTCGATGCGCAACTGGAAGACGCGGCGCGCGTGCTGGGCTTGCCCGCCATGGCCGTGTTCTTTCGGGTGACCTTGCCGCTGGCCTGGCGCGGCATCCTTGCCGGCATCTTGCTGGGGTTCGCGCGTTCCTTGGGCGAGTTCGGGGCCACGCTGATGGTGGCCGGCAGCATTCCCGGTCGCACCCAGACCTTGTCGGTGGCGGTGTACGAAGCCGTGCAGGCGGGCGACGACGGGCTGGCCAACACCTTGGTGCTGGTCATCTCGGCTGTGTGTGTGGCGGTCTTGTTGCTGGCCAATCGACTGGCCCCAGGCCACCAGGTGCATCGACGGGGGCAGGCATGAACACCACTTCCCCGCTGCTGGATGTGCAGATCCGGAAAACGCTTCGCTCTGATCAGCGCGAGTTTTCGCTGAGCATTCAACTTCAGTCAGACGCACGCCGGGTGGTCATTCATGGCCCGTCGGGTGCGGGCAAGAGCGCCACGCTCAAGCTCATCGCCGGGCTCGATCGACCCGACTCGGGTTCCATTGTGGTGGGTGGGCAGCCTTGGTTTCATGCCGACCAAAACACCTGTCTGCGCCCCCAAGACCGGCATGTGGGCTATCTGTTTCAAGACTACGCTCTGTTCCCGCACCTGACCGTGCGGCAGAACATCGCCTTCGGCTTGACCCGAAGCTGGTTCAACCCCAGCCGGTCCTTCCCCAACCAGCAGGTCGATTACTGGATCGAAGCCCTGGGCCTGGGCGGCTTGGAGCAGCAACTGCCGGCCATGCTGTCGGGCGGACAACGCCAGCGCACGGCCTTGGCCCGAACCTTGATCACTCAGCCGCGCTTGCTCCTGCTCGATGAACCCTTTGCCGCACTCGATCTGGCGCTGCGTGCGCAGTTGCGCCAGGAGCTTGACCGCCTGCTGCGCCAACTGAATCTTCCCTTGGTCCTCATCACCCACGACCCCGATGACATCCGGGCCTTTGGTGATGAGGTCTTCCACATGAAAGATGGTCGCCTGGCTTCGGCTTGAGTGCGGCTTGAACAGGGCACCCCATGCATCAACAAGACAAGACCATTGACCTGCAAGGCTCGGTCTGGTGGGCGGTAGGCGGCGAAAACCTCGGGGGCCCGACACGCATGAATCTGCTGGCCCAGATCGCCGAAAGTGGCTCGATTACCCAGGCGGCCAAGGCCGTGGGCATGAGCTACAAGGGCGCGTGGGACGCCATCGACACCATGAACAATCTCGCGGGTGAACCTTTGGTGGAGCGCATGGCCGGTGGCAAGGGCGGCGGCGGTACGCGCTTGACCGAGCGCGGCCGGCAATTGGTCCACCACTACCGTGTCATTGAGCAAGCACACCAGCAATTCATGGCACGACTCAGTCAGCACTTGAGCGACGCAGGGGGCGCACTGGGTGGTGAACTCGGTGGCGCACTGGGTGGCGACCTCAGCGAAGACTACCGTTTGATCCGGAGCATGGGCATGAAGACCAGCGCGCGCAACCAGTACCTGGGCACTGTGACCGCGATCCAGTCCGGTGCCGTCAACGACGAAGTTGAACTCACCTTGGGTTCAGGCAGCAAGCTGGTGGCCATCGTGACCCACGAAAGCACGCACAGCCTCGGGCTGGCGGTGGGAGTCCAGGCGTTTGCCTTGGTCAAGTCCTCGTCGATCATGGTTGCCACCGATCTGAACGGCGCCAAGGTTTCGGCACGCAACGCACTCAGCGGCACCATCGCACGGGTGCAGGCAGGCGCAGTCAACACCGAGGTGGTGATTGATCTGGGGCACGGCTTGAGCGTGGCCGCCGTGGTCACCAATGACAGTGCCGATCAATTGGCCCTGGCCGAAGGCCAACCCGCCACGGCCTTGTTCAAGGCTTCCAGCGTCATTCTGGGCGTGCCGGCCTGAAAGATTGGAGAGTGAGCCCATGTGGCTGAACGACATTGACTTCGCTGCCTTGTATCGCCAGCACATGGCGGCAGTCGGTCGCCCGAAAACGCCCGAGATGTGGGACGCGCGCGCCGCAAAGCTGGGGGCCGACACCCGCCTGGGTGACTATGGGCAAGAACTGATGCGCCGGCTCGATTTGGCAGGCTGCCAGTCGGTACTTGATGTGGGGTGTGGGGCCGGGCCCATCACGCTGGAACTGGCCCGCCATGTGCCCCAGGTATATGGCATGGACTTCAGCCCTGGCATGTTGGCGTGTTTGCAGCGCCAGGCCCAGGCCAGCGGGCAAACCCATGTCCAGGCCTTGCTCAAATCGTGGGACGACGACTGGCACGACGTGCCCGTGTGCGACGTGGTGCTGGCGTCACGCTCCACCGCCGTGAGGGACATGGCCGCAGCCTTGAAGAAGCTCCACGACCACGCGCGCCAGCGTGTCTACCTCACCAGTCTGGTGGGGGGTGAATTTGCTGAATCCAGGCTGCAAGGCATTCTGGGGCGAGGGCGTAAAGCACCCTGGCCTGACTACCCCTACATCATCAACATCCTGGCGCAAATGGGGTGCCAGCCCGAGCTCAGCTACATCGATTGCGCCAGCCCCTACAGCGGGGCGACCAGCCTGGATGCGTTTGTGGCGGCGGTTGAATCGGGCTTGGGGCCCCTGAGTTCCGAAGAGCTTGGCCGCTTGCATGCATGGGTGCAGCAGAGGGGTTCGATCAGCCGTGTCAATGCGGCCTTGTCGCATCGCTGGGCTTTGATCAGTTGGTCGGTGTCTGCGAACTAACCCCGGAAACCCGCCAATCCCAGCTCTGCCGCTTCGATTGCGCCGGCCACGTAACCCGGAAACTGAGGCGACCATTCGCTGGCAATTCCCGTCAGGCGATCCGCCCATGGGCCAGAGCCCACGCGGTTGACAGGCGTGGGAGGGTGGTGGCCGATGGCGTCAAGGTCAGATTCGGTGGCCGTGTGTGGGTCTTGTGCCCAGTCCTTGATCATCTCGTTCATCGGGTGAGCCGCCTGGGGGCCGAACAGGCGTACCAGTTGGGCTCGGCATGCGGCGCGCAGGGCGGCGTCGCCCACACTGCGTCTGGCCTGGGCAGGCACGCCCAGGAAGCCGAACAGGGCGGCATGACCGCCGGGTATCGACGCATCGTGGATTTCGCCCATGGGGCCATGTGTGCTGCGCGCCTCGCCTGACAAGCCCTGTTCTCGCCAGAACGGGGTGTCGTACACCGCGAGGTATTTGGCATGCGGGGCCATCCAGGTGGCGGTGGCTTGCCACTGCCGAGCCAAAGCGGCCGGCAGGGCCGGGCTGAAATCGATGCGCTCGATGGCCAGGCGTGGCGGCACGGCCAGCAGAACCTGCTCGACGCGCCAGGTGACCACATGGCCGCTTTCAGCCTCGCAGTGCAGCTTTACGCCAGACTCGTCTGCCTGCAGCCTCTGAACGGACATGCCCGTGATCACGCGCTCGTGGGGTACGGATGCGCGCAAGGCTTGAACCAGGGCATTCATGCCCCCCACCAAGCGCATCGACGTGGGGGCGCTGGCGTAGCCCGGTCCTCGCCACAGCGGGGTGTGTGGCCCGCGTTCGATCACCATGTCACCGGCTTCGTGCTGGGCAAAGCGCTGCAAGCCCAAGCTGGCGACCAGCTGATCCAACTGCGCTTGATGGTCGGGCCAGAACCAGGTCGGCCCCAGGTCGAGCGAGGTGAGTGGATCAGGGGCCTGTGCTGGGTTCATGCCTTGGGGCTGGAACGGCTCAATGCGGCCGCCTATTCGGGCTCGCGCTTCCAGCACCACGAAGTCGGTCATGCCCAGGCCAGCGAGGCGATGCGCTGCGTACAGCCCACTCAACCCTGCGCCGACGATGGCAATGCGGGTCTTGTGCGTTGTCATGCGCCGGGGCCGTCTGGAGGCAGGTGCCCCGTCTTCACATAGACCGTCACGCCCTCCGGTCCGGCATGGACTTGAGGCGAGTCTTCAGAAGGGAAGCGCAGCCAGCTGCCGCCGGCATAGTTCTGCCCGTCGGCCACCAGCGTTCCCTCGATCACCAGCAACTCCGCGCCACCTGTTGGTGGCCATGCCAATGGTTCTTGCGCCGGCAAGCGCAGCAAACGCACGTGCTCGGCTTCCGACGTAAACAAGGGGCAGACCTGGATCGTGCCTTGCTGAACCCAGTTGGCGGGGCTGCGCGTGTCAATGCGAACAGGGGCTTGTTCGCTCTCCGGCATTTGCCGTAGCTTCACGAAAATGACCGCACCTTCCTCGCTGGCGGGTTGATGGGCGCTGCCCGGCGGGTTGCGCAAATACCAGCCTGCCGGGTAGTGGCGGTCGTCTTCCGAAAACGTGCCCGACAGCACCAGAATCTCCTCGCCGCCAGGGTGCGAATGGGCGGGGAAGAACGAGCCCTCG
Source organism: Aquabacterium sp. (assembly GCF_036273115.1). Classification (GTDB taxonomy): domain Bacteria; phylum Pseudomonadota; class Gammaproteobacteria; order Burkholderiales; family Burkholderiaceae_C; genus Aquabacterium. The sequence continues at coordinate 108,342 of NZ_DASUIN010000022.1, read as the reverse complement.
GCGTAGCGAACGATGCTGGTCGCGCGGGCCTTTTCCTCGCCGATGCGGTCAAGCATGACCCGCTCTACCCCCGCCTGGGGCGATGCAACCCACTGGTACTGGTGCGCGGCAACGATGGCTCGTTTGGAGAAATCGGCGTGAAGGTGCATGGTGGGCGGCAGACATTCCCTGGCGTAGGAAGCAGTTTTGCACATTGAATATGGACCTGTCATAGTCGGGTCTTTTCGTCGGCAGCGCAGCGGCTGCCGAGTCTCTGTCGCCCCATACAAGAGGTGCCTGTCTTGACCGTGTCAGACCCTAAGCATTACCTGCCGGTATTACAGAAAAGCCTGTGGTTCAACAGCTTGCCGCCTGCTGCTGCGCAGCGTTTGTTGAGCGATGCCACTTTTCTGCCTCTGCGTGGAGGGCAGCAACTCTTCTTGCGTGGGGACAGCTTTGATGGGATTTACTGCGTGCTGGAAGGGGGCATCCGTCTCACTGGCATTGCGCTCGACGGGCAAGAAAACCTCTTCAGTGTGATCTCACCGCCCACCTGGTTTGGCGAAATTGCCTTCTTCGATGGCCTGCCTCGCACACACGATGCGCAAGCGGTCGGGTCGACGTTGCTGCTGCATGTGTCGCCAACGCGGCTGACGGGTTTGGTCAACGACGATCCCCAGTGGGCGTTTCGGCTGGCGGTGTTGATGGCGCAAAAAACCCGTTTGCTGTTTTTTGCCCTGGAAGCCAGTTCACGCCTTGACAGGCAAGCCAAGCTCGCTCGCGCCATCGTCATGACCCTGACCCAGGGTTGGGCCTCGGTGCCTGACCCCGCCAACAGCAGCGTGCCGCTGAATCAGGGGTCGCTGGCTGAGATGTTGGCCATGACCCGCCAGACGGTTGCTGCGGGCCTGAAGGCCTTGCAAGACCAAGGGATCTTGCGACTGGAATACCGCCGGGTCAGAGTGACCGACTGGGCTCGCTTGTGCGACGCCGCCAAGATTGATGGCGAGTATCCGCCCAACTCGCTGCATGCCGACAACGACAGGCTGCAGACCTGATGGGGATCAAGGCCCCTATGGCGATCCCCTTGAATGAGGGGTGTCGCGCGTAATGTCCTATCGGTAACCCGGTCATTGTTAATCACTTAACGATCTTGTTTTCCTCGTGTGGCGACCATGCGCTTCGGCCGCAAGCCATGGCGCATCTCGCGCCTGGTGCCGGGGCTCTTCGCAACCATTTGAACGAGGAAACAAGCAATGAAACACGCAAACCAGTTTGTCGCAGCGGGCCGCATCGCCCTGGCCTGTGCCGCATTGTTCGTGGGCGCCGCATCGAGTTCTGCATGGGCTCAAGCGAGCAAGAAGGTTCTGGTTGTGGGTGACTCCGCAGGGGGCACCTTGAGCTTTGTCGACGAAGCCTCGCTGACCAAGTTGGGGTACGTGAACGCCATTCCCGACCTGAAAGAACGTCTGGCCGAAATGGACATCATCCGTCGTGCCACGTACGAGGTTGCCAAGTCCACCAAGGGCGGCGACCGCTTTGTGGATGACATCGCCGTGTCGCTCGACGGCAAGACCGTTTACATCTCCCGCTCGAACCTGTCTGATGTGGTGGCCATTGACCTGAGCTCGCCCGATCACCGCATCCTCTGGCGCTTTCCCATTCCAGGCATCAATGCCGATCACATGGGCTTCAGCCCTGATGGCAAGCACATTGCCGTGTCGGCCACCAGCGATGGCCATTTCTTCGTGATCGACACCGCCACCGGCAAGCAAGTCACCAAGGTGCCCACAGGCAGCTTCCCGCACCAGAACGATTACTCGCCCGACGGCAAGTACATCTACAACACCAGCATTGGCGTCATTCCCCTGCCTTATGCCTTGAATGGCATCAAGGGTAAAAAGCAGATGACCGTGGTCGACGCCAAGACCTTTGAAGTCGTCAACAAGTGGACCTTGCCCTATGGCATTCGCCCCAACGTGGTCACCCGCGATGGCAAGACAACCTACGTGCAGATGTCGTATCTGAACGGCTATGCCAAGGTCGACATGGCCACAGGCAAGGTGCTCAAGCAGGTCGAGATTCCCATGAGCGACTACGCCAAGGAACACTTCAAGACCAAGGACGACTATCCGCTGAACTCGGCCTTCCACGGCATGGCCATCAACGGCGCCGAGACCAAGCTGTGCATGGCCGGCACCATTGACAACTACATCGTCATTGCCTCCGTGCCTGCGATGACAACCGACCGCATCCTGCCTTCTGGCTCCAAGCCCTACTGGGTCAGCACCAGTTCCGATGGCAAGCGCTGCTACGTGTCCAACAGCGAAAGCAACGATCTGTCGGTGATCGACTTCGAATCGGCCACCGAAGTGGCGCGCGTGCCGGTGGGCAAGTACCCACAGCGCAGCCGCCTGGCCACCGTGCCAGCTGCCGTCATCGACAACTTGAAGAACTGATCGCGATGTGGGTGTACTGCAGGCATGCGCTTCTCGCTGTCGGTGCGACCCTTGCCTTGGCGGGGTCTGGTTGGGCGCTTGAATCCAAGGCGCAGTGGCAGGTGGGTGAATTCGAAGTATTTGCCTTGCCTGACACGCGCTTGCCCCAACCTGACCCCACTCAGCAAAGTGGGGTGGCCTACGCCATTCGCAAAGGCCGCACTGTGGTGTTGATCAATGCGGGGCGGGGCGCCAGGCAAGGGCATGACCTGGGCCTGGTCGCTGAAAACCTGAAGTCTGTCGGCATTGCGCCAGACGAGGTGTCTGCGGTGTTTCTGACCAGCATGCACGCCGACCTGGTGGGCGGGCTGCTGGCACCCAACGCACAACGCCAGTACAAGAATGCACAGCTGTTTGCATCGGCTGCGGCCATGCAATATTGGTTGGCTGACTACAGCTATGTGCAGGCCCCTGATGACCAGAAGGTGGCGTTTGCCACCACCATCACCAGCGTGATGCCCTATGTGCAAGCTGGCAAGTTGCAGGCGGTAGATGAGGGTATTGCGCTCGTGCCCGGCTTGAAGGTTCTGCCCCTGTCTGGGTCGACACCGGGCTGTGTGGGCTACCTGATCGAATCGGGCGGGCAGAAATTGTTGATTCCACAAGGTACGCCATGATCAAGATTCATCCCACTCCTTTGGTTCATCGGTGGCTTTATGTCATGGCTGCTGGTCTGGTGGTTGTGTTCATCGGGCATCTGTTCTACGAATCCGAGCGTGGCCCCGCAGTACCAGCCGCTAATCGCCAAGACGGGTTTGGGCAACTCATTCATGGCGAGGCCAGCACGGGAGCCACGGCAGCCGCCATCCGATCAAGCGAAGCGGCGGGGCAGGGGGGCGTTCACATTGAGGGCGCTGAGCACACCAGCTCTGCGCTCGACACCGGAATGGAAGACTGGCAAAAGCCCGAGAACGTGGCCCTGCGCGCCGAACTGCAGCGGTGGTACGACCACCGAGAAGAAACCTCTTTGGCGCAACGCTGGGCCGACGCCAGTGCGTTGATGGTGAAGGTCGAGGCCAGAGAGGCTGCCGGCAAGATCGGCCAGACCAGCGCGGCCTTGGCCAAGTTGATGTTGTTGCAGGGGGCCCCTAGCGACGATCCGCAACACGCGCTCCGCCTTCAGCAGGTCATGGCGCAGCTGTCGGGGCAGCTTTCGTTCGGGGAGTGAAAGCCAATGAGCCCCCTTGCGTTCAGATTCAGCCGCCGATTGGGGGCTGTGTCCATTTCTTGAGTATCTGTTCCAGCTCTTCAAGTCGGTATGGCTTGGACAAATGGCCATCCATGCCAGCATCCAATGAGCGCTGAACATCGTCGGCATACGCGCTGGCACTCAGCGCAATCACTGGCGTGCGCTTCAGGCCACGATCAGCTTCCCGTTGCCTGATTTGGAGAGTGGTTTGATACCCGTCCAAAACTGGCATTTGGCCGTCCATCAGCACAAGATCAACTGTGGTGTGCGCCAAAGTCTCCAAGGCTGCAAGGCCGCTCTCCGCTTCAATCACCTTGGCGCCTAATCGTTTCAGCATTTCCGAAGCCAACAGTCGATTGACCGGCAAGTCATCCACGACCAAGACCGTCACATCTTTCGCCTCTGGCGTGACAAGCGGGGTGGCTTGTTGCGTGACAGGCTCTTCGGTGGTGACATCGAAGGTCACTTCGAAACTGAAACAAGAACCTTGCCCCTCATGGCTTTCTACCTTCAAGGTAGCGCCCATGGCCTCCACAATGCTGCGGCTGATGAACAGACCCAAACCCGTGCCTTCCACCTTTCGGGGCAATACGTCGGTGGACTGAAAAAAGGGCGAGAACAGGCGATCCAACACGTCTTGACTCATGCCAATGCCTGTGTCGCTGATTTCAAAATAAACCTGAGCCTGATCCGCCGATAGGCGTGTCACACGGACCACCAATTGGACATATCCAACGTCTGTGAACTTGATCGAATTGCCCAGCAGGTTGAACAAAACCTGCTCAAGGCGCCGACGGTCTGACAGCACCCCGCGAGGCAGCTCCGCGTCAACCATCACGCGCAGATCAAGTCCACGCTGACCCGCGCCGGGCCTCAGTAAGCTCACCACCGAGTCAATGGATGCCGCCAACGACACGGGCGTATGCGCCAACTGAATTTTGGCCTCTTGCGCTTTGGTGACGTCCAACACGTCATTCAACAAGGAAACCAGCAGCGTGCCAGACGATGCTGCGGTTTCGATCAACTGTCGGCTCTCAGTTGGCAGGGCATGGCCCTTCAGCAGCTCCAGTGAACCCATGACAGCGTGCATGGGTGTCCTCAACTCGTGGCTGATGACCGCCAAGAAGCGCGACTTGGCGCGATCGGCAGCATCGGCGCGGATGCGCTGCACGACCGCTTCACGCGTGGCATTGGCAAAGTCACTCGAAGAGCGATACGCGACCCAACAGTAAAACGCCATCAACAAGGAAACAGACGGCGAACTGACTTCAGGGCGCCACAGTGAAACCGCCGCCACCGATACAACGTGCATCAAGCACAAGATGCCAAAGGCCCGCCTGACCAGCCCCATGAAGAAGGCCCCAATGGCCACCGAGCCGCAAATCAGGCACAAGTAGATCGTCCGTTCATCGCCAACCAGATCCGGAAAGATCGACAGGGTGGCACACACCCACATCAGCCCAGAAACAACGGTATTGGCTTCCAGCCGACGCGCGACCAGATCAAGTTGCTCGACCGTGGGGTGAGTTCGCCGCTCGTGCTGCACCGCCACGATGTAGCGCCAGACAGCGACTACCCAGCCAATCAAAAAAACAGCCGTTGCTTCTAGCCGATTGCCGTGCGCCCACCCCAAATAAGCAATGTAGGTGGCAGCAATGCACATGCCTGACACGCTGCGCTTGGCATTGCGAGAGGCAATGCGGAGCAACTCGCTATATGCGCCGCTGTCAATGTCTTTGAGCAGGTCCATATTGAGGCTGGTTTTTCGAGAAAGTCTACTCGGCCTCAGACCTGACGAGCGGGGCGAGCCTGTTGTCGCCTAAAGAACTCGCAGCACCTCAAACGGCTGTCGGATTGGCGAGCCCTGTATGGACACTTCATCGCCCTCGCATTTGCCCAGCATGGCCCTGCCCAAAGGCGATTCGCTGCTGATGACTTGAACGTGCTGGTCGCCACGGATCAACTTCATGCTCCCGCCAGCCGGGCCCAGAAAAAGCAATTGCTCTTCGCCATCGGAATCGACCAGGCAGACCAGTGCACCGAGTTGTATGCCAAGGGTGGCGTCGTAGGGCCGCGGGCGGAACTGGCGCCAATGGGCCATGGCCTGGCGAATGGCTTCAGCCCGGCGAGCCTGGCCGGTGGCCAGGTAGGCGGCTTCGAGGCCCAAGGTGTCGTACTTGTTTTCGGCGATGTTTTCTTCGTGCGTTGCCGTTTCATGGGCCACACGTGCTGCCTGTTCGACTTGCAGCAGGTCGTCGGCGAGCCGTTCCAGCACCTGTTGTTGCAGCAAGAATTTATCCATGGCGACAGGTCTCCATCAGCGAACCCCCAGTAGATCCGTCACCGCCTTTTGCCCGGCGGGCGTCAGGAAGGGGCGCATTTTTCCCCAGGGAATTTCAATGTCTTCTGCGCACGCTTGAATGACATGCGGCAGGCTGGGAGAAAACACCATCCCGCCGGTACTGGGGTACATGTCAAAGAAGGTTGTGCCCTCTAACGCGTCGGCGCAACTGCTTTCCCCTGTTTCATTGCGCCGACCGTAGTGGGACGCCAGCACATCAAGCAGCCTCTTCGAGACAATGTGCTTGGGCTGGTCCGAGCCCTTCATCCACTTCCACACATCCACCGGCCGGTCGGCGGCCAAGTCCCACAACAGGTGGCCCGATATGCCGCCGCTTGGGTGCGCCCCACCGCAATAGTTCGAATAGGTTTCGCGCAACACCAGCAGCTTGTTGTTCCAGAACTGCGGGGTCAGTTCGAGGTAGAAGTCCGTGTCGGGCATGTCCGAACGCCCGCTCATGCCGAAAGCGCAGTCGTAGAACTGCGAGACACCGTCATTCTCCCAATCGTCCAGCGCGCGCCGCAGGCGCGGCACGGGGCTCATGTCTGGCAGCGCAAAGCCCTGAATGTGCTCGCCCAACACCGACACGCGTCGATAGCGGTAGGCGGCCTCAGCACCCTTGAACAGCGTGTCATTCGCGGCCACAGTGCGCTCTTGCCGTGCGCGGGCAACGCGTGGCGCATCGAACGCCTTGTTGTGGGCGCTGCAGTCGTAACGCGGCTGGCCGTCTTCCCCATCGGTGGATGGCATGGGCGCCAACAGATTGAGGCGAATCGGCACATGGCGCTGGCCATCATGGCTGCGCCATTCGCCCGTCAGAACCCGGGCATCGGGCGAGAGTGCGGTGAACGTCCAGCTGGCCTCTCCGGCCTCGCCCTGCGGCTCATGCCACACCTTGCCTTGGCGGCGATCTTTCTCTTCCAGGAGAATAGGCCAGAGGTGCTTGCGGTAGTAGTAGCGTGCGTCGCAACCCGTCGGGGCCAGCAACACCATCACGTTCTGGGTGCCGATGGCCCCTTGCCACAGCCCATAGCGTGCCATGCGCGGCAGAACGGGCGGGGGCTCCGACAGGCTGACCCCCTCGGTCCCGAAAGGCACCCATGGGTTGTTGGGCGGAGCGGGTTCGTTGTCATCCACTTCTTCCGGCAGGGGGGCGCGGTTGGTGCATTGCAAAAGGCTGGCATCGGGCTGCGACGCTGTGCCGGCCAGCACGCAGGTCTGATGCATCCCAATCGCCACCCCGTGAATGCGCGCGGGCGGCACGCCAGGTACCGACAATGACATGGGCGTAGTGCTGCCAGATGAAGTGGGGGTGCCCATTTGCGCTTGGTTGTTCCAGCCCCAGCACATCAAACCGCTCTTTGACACGGCACAGGTGTTTTCATCGCTCAGCGCCATTGCCACAACGTCGGAAGCGATGATGGTGGTGGGCACCTTGGGCGCCACCCGCGCGCCTTCAGGCACACCCACCTGGTTGTGGAAGTTGCGCCCCCAACATTGCAAGGATGACTTGACGATGGCGCAGGTGTGCAGAGCGGCCGCGACGGCGGTCACACCCTGTCCTGCAGGGATGATGGGCAGGGGGCTGCGCAGGGTCTGGAATGCCTCATCCTTGAACAAAAGAAAGCCCCAGCATTGCAGGCCGCCGTTCACGACCGCGCACGTGTGCTGGCCCCCCACGGCCACCGCGGTCACGCCCGACCGAATCACCGTGCTTGGCTGCGGAACCATCTGTTCCGCAGAGCCGATGCCAACCTGGCCCATGTCGTTGCGCCCCCAACATTGCAAGGTGCCGTTCGGGGCCAGGATGACGCAAGTCGTGCCCCACCCAGTGGCCACCGAGGTCACCACCCCGGACACGGCGCTTGCTTTGGTTGGCGTCTTGACGTCGCTGCCGGCCTTGCCCAGGCCCAGCTGCCCATGCTCATTGCTGCCCCAACAAAACAGCGCGCCATCAACCACCGCGCAAGTATGTTCATCGCTGACGGCCACGTCTGTGACGCCGGAAGGCAGCACGGTCAAGGCGCGCCTGGCGAAGGAATAGGGCAGACGCTGGTCGGTGCCAATTTGTCCGTGCCCGTTGTTGCCAAAGCAGCGCAAGGCGCCAGCCTGGGTCATGCCACAGCCATGGTGCTTGCCAATGACGATTTTCTTGAGATCGGTGACAGGGGTAGCGTGACTGGGTGCGGCGGCCAGAATGAATACAAGAGCCCAGCCCAAAAGTTGCAAGAAATATCGTGACATGACGGCTTTCAAACTCAATCCCCGCAGAGCGCTGTATCTACGGTGAGGTGTTGTTCACGCTGGGCCGACAAGCGACCGGTGTGCAGCTTAACGTACCACCTTAGCGTCGACTCGTGGCCGAGTCACGTCTCTTCAGACAGATCGATTGAGGTTTGCGTTGGACTTTGGTTTAGTCCAAATGAACGTCGGGTTAGCAGCGGGTACGGTCGGTCGGCTTGTGCTCAGTGACTGGCAGCTACCGACCCATAGCGGTCTGTCGTCTACAGGAACTGGAGCGCCGGAATGCGGTCCTTCAACGTACAAGCTCAGCAAGCGACGAAGCCGGACGCTGGAACGAAAGGTTGAACATCACCTTTCCCCCAAGACAGCGAGCGCGCCGTACAGATCTGAGCTGACTCCAAGCATCAATATGCCGCACTCGTTACGGAATGTGCTGCGCTGCCATACGCCCAGCAGCTAGACCTGCTGGATCGCGTCCGTTCCAAAACTTGGCAAGATCATGCCGACAAATGCACCGCCGCTAACCGCTTGCACCCAGTGACATTGCCGATCCGCGCCGGCAATTGCTGATCCTAGCGATTTAATCAGCATAGACTATCCAGCCCAATCAAACTGCGCAATGCCCAATCTGGTTCAAGCCCATGACCGGGCATAGCCAAGGTCAGATATTTGCATGGAGGAGCGGTGAGCAAGGCAGGCATCCAGTCAAACCGAGGCGATGGCTACCAGACTTTGGTGGCCTTTGGTTGGGCCCTATCCGTTCTTTCTGACCCCGACTATCAATGGATCGAAGTTGATTCAGTGAAGTGGTCAGTGGACGATGTAGTGATCGGACGGGCGGATGGCAGCAAGATTTGCTGCCAATGCAAGAAGAACCAGGCCGATCACAAAGCCTGGTCGATAGCCGACCTTGCTGACGAGCTGGCAAAGGCAATCGCATTGCTTGCAAAAGACAGTACTGCTGAAGTTCGCTTCTATTCGCGTAGCGCTTTTGGCGATCTGTCCGCACTAAAAGAACTCAGCGTCAACTACGCCGACGAGGCCGCATATCAACTGAATCTCGGAATCAGGCACAAGAGCAGCGACGTCGCGTTAAAGCGACTGATTGAGCAAACGCGTGAACCCCTCTCAACATACGAATTTCTGTGCCGCACGACGTTTGAAGTCAGTCCAGAGCTGGACCAAATGATTGCATTGCTTCATGAGCGTTTGCGCATCTTGGCAAGCAAACCAAAAGCCGCATTCGACGCCTTATGGACGCGACTGGACCACCTTGGGATGCGCACTAGTACCCAGGGTCTAAGCACCGCCGTGCGGCATCGGCTTGATAACGCGGATCTCAAAGGCCTTCTAGCTCAAGCGGGCGCAATGCTGACGCCGCCCATGAATGCTGTGGAAGTCCGTACTTCGTTCAAGAGTACTTCCGCCATTGGGCGAACATGGCGCAGGGACGTTGGAAACGAGCGTATTTCGAGCCCCGTAGTCAAGGACCTGCTAGCTGCTATCGAGGCCAAAGAGCAATCCATATTGCTCTCAGGCCTGCCAGGATCGGGAAAGACCTGTGTAATGCTCGCCGTGCAGGAGGAGCTGGAGCGACGGGCTCAAGCCAGCTCTGACCTTTTGCCGCTGTTCATTCAGGCGCGTGAGTTCGCTGATATGACCACAGCGCAAGACCGTCAGACGCAAGGGCTGTCCGAGCTGTGGGTGGAAAGCGTTGCGCGCATGGCCGAAGATTCACACGTCGTAGTGATCATTGACTCGCTGGATGTGCTTTCCATCGCGCGTGAACATGTCGTACTCACGTACTTTCTTGCGCAGATTGATCGGCTGCTACTGATCTCGAACGTAACCGTTGTCACTGCTTGCCGTGACTTTGATCGGCATTACGACCGACGCATTGCGCAGCGAACTTGGGCCAAGGAATTTGCTTGCCAGCCGTTGAACTGGGAGGCTGACATCGCTCCACTTCTAGCAAGACTTGGCATAGATGCGACCACCATTGATTCCACTACCCGCACATTGATTCGCAACCCGCGCGAATTGTCACTCTTCGCCGAGCTGGCACAACGCGGTGGCAGCTTCAACGTAGTGACCAGTCAGGCGCTAGCGCAACGATACCTAACTACCATCGTTCAAGACGACAGCGCATTGGGCGACAGCGCGATGCAAGCAATTGAGTCCATAGCTACCGAGATGTTGCTACAAAGGAGCTTGTCGGTACCGAGTCAGGCGTTTGCGGTATCAGCCGACATCCGGCGAATGCTGCTTAGCCAAAACGTCCTGCACGAGACTGCAGACGGGCGACTGGCATTTGGACACCAGACGCTATTAGACGTCTTGGTGATTCATGGTGCGATGCGTCAGCGCTTGGCTTTGGAAGCGTTCATTCAGAACTTGCCCCCAGTGCCCTTTGTGCGGCCAAGCATCCGCAGTTTCGTCAGTCAGCTGGCGACTGGAGATCGTCGAGAGTTTCGGAAACAACTGCGCAAGGTTCTGATGGGAGCCCATGCCTTCCACGTTCGCCGCTTGGTGGCGGAATGCTTGGCGGAGCAAATTCCTCTGGACGAGGATTGGCCTTTGCTTCGCGACTTGCGGAACCAGCATCGTGAAGTGTTCCAAGTGATCTACACGCAAGCGACGCACCGAGGTTGGCATCATTTCTGGTCTAGGCATTTGGTCCCTGTGCTGAAAGACGAGCGCGATGCAGAAGGCGTGAAGGCGCACATACATCGGGTCTCTTGCTGGAAAAACGAGGATGCGCCCGGCGTGATTGCTTTCTGGAGAGAGGCGCTTGCGTTGGATTGGCTGGACAAGGAGCAATCCGCGTGGCCGCTATCGCACGCACTCTTGGACATCGACCAAGAGCATTCGGCGCTGATAGCGCCCTTGCTTGATACTTTGCTCCAACTCCCGCGACAAGATCACAGCTTCCTTGGTCATGTCCTCGCACGCTGCGTTGCAGCCGACGGTATCGATGATGCAGCGCTATGGAATTTCATCGCGGGCGACATCCGCGAAGAAGATCTACTCGCCTACAACTTTGACAAGAAGTTGCGCTGCGCGCCGCATGAATTTGGCAGCAGCAACAGTTCATTCTTGGGCGATCGAATGCGGCAATCCGTCGCGCTGTTGGACTTGGCAATCTCTTCGATTGAACGATGGAGCCAAGTTAAAAGGGTCCGTTACGGCGTGACCTCCACAGACCTCTGGGATGGCTTCTTAAGCGACACATCACATAGCGATGCGCACAGTCAGAGCGATCATCGGCACATAAGTAACGAACGGATCTTGCTCGATGCCGTCGAGGCAGCAATAGTGCATCACGCGAGGTCTGAGTCAGCCTGGTGGCAAGAGAACCGCGAGCACATTTGCTTCAGCGGCGAAGGCGCGCTGCGCTATTTCGCCGTATTGGCTTGCACAGCGGTGCCGGAAGCCAATCTAGATCTCATCGGCCGCATGCTGATCGACAGCGCGCTGCTGGCATCCAACCTGTCGCATGAATTGGGCGCCTTGATGCAAGTGGCATTCGCAGGGCTTAGCCCCGCCACGCAAGACGCGATTCAAACTTCAATACTGAACCTGCATCAGGAAATCGAGGTTGATGCAAAGCACCGGCACTGGGTGCTCATCGCGCAGTCGCAGCTGATTCTCGCCATCCCTTGCCACCTGCGTTCGCCTGCCTCGCTTGGGGTGCTGGATAAATGCAGCCAGTCAACTTGGCCGCTGGAACGTCAACCTACCATCCATACGCGAGGCGGCACCGTTGGAGCACCGTTTTCCTTCGAAGTATTTCTTGCCGCAAGCGACAGCGCCGTACTACGTCTCCTAGCTCATTACAACGGGCACACGCGGAATTCTTTTGATGAATTTCTGGTCGGGGGCGAGCGAGAGGTTGGTTGGCAGCTGAAAGAGGCCGCTTCACGGCATCCAACGCGTTTCTTGAAGTTCTTGCCGGGGCATTGGGCGCACATCAGTGATCGCTTTTGCAATGACATCATGGACGGCGTCGCTACCTACCTCGCGCATCGGTACGGCAACCTCCAGCAGAATGGTCCTTGGGTACCCGTTGAAGAGCCGAATGCCCATTTTTTGGCAAAGCTGGTCCTAGACGAGCTGGAGCGGCATCCCAGCCACTGGCACCACAATCGTTCGGCATCGAATGCACTGCAATCCTGTGCGCATGTGGTGTGCGATGCAGAAGAGACCGAACGCCTGGTTCTCTTGGCAATCGGTTTTTCATCATTGCGGGAACAGAGCTCTATTTCGGGCGACTCCGTTGATCTACTCACCACAGGGATCAACATGGCAAGAGGCCATGCTGCAGAAGCGCTGATGATCGCCGCCAACAAGCTTGTTGAGGTCAACGCGTCAGTGAACCCGCTGCTCGCATCAGCGTTGCGCCGATTTGCTGCAGACGAGCATCCTGCCATTCGCGCGTTGATGCTACGACGCCTTCCCTATTTGCAAAGCCGTCATTTTGAGTTTGGTTGGGCATTGTTTGATCTTGCAATCCAACCGGAGTCAGAGGGGCTCTGGCTCATGGCAGAGCCCTGCCTCTACTACGCCTATCACCGACATTTTGAAACCGTCGCGCCACGGCTGCTACGGCTGGGTCGCGACGGAACCGGCAAGGACTTGGAAGTGTGGGGGCGGATCTCTGCCCTCGCTTCACTATCGCGACGTATAGAGTTCTCTACACTTCTCGCCGAACTGAAATCGAAGAACAGCGCTGAAGCGTGGGAAGGCGCGACGAGCGTTTGGGCAAACACCGGCAACATGCAGCAGCACCGTGAGGAATGCCTTAGCGGCCTTGCCGAGGCGCTGAGTGCAAAGAACCCGCATGCCTCCTCATTGACCCAAAGAGTCTCTCAAGTCTTCAGAGACACGACGCCGCTAGTTTCAGTGCCGATAGCTCTCGTCCAACGCTGGTTTGCTTTGCTTGAAAGCGATGCGCAGCCAAAGCGCCATGACGTGTATGGCTTCGATAGTTGGCTGAACGCATTTTCGAACCGGGATCCAAGCTTCGCACTGGATGCAACCGAGCTCTACGTTGAGTTTGCTCAGCGGACAAAGGTTCCCTTGTATGACCACGAAAACAACTTTACGCAGTTGCTGACTCGACTTTTCGCGCAAGCCGAAGAGCAAGAAGCGACAGACGCCGGAGAAATGCTCCGGCGCGTGGTTGCTATTCAGGATGCTTTGCTAGCTTTGGGTGTAAACGGCGTCAATGACTGGCTTCAGGCTGCAGAGCGCCCGTAGGCGCCGATCACAGGGATCTGAATCTGCCGAACGGCCGAAAGCCATGCCGCCAGGTGGTCGCGCTGCAAGCAGTCGTCCTTGTCCACCGATCCGCGCAGTGGCGTAGTTCACCGCCACCATCTGCTCGACCAGACCTTCCGGCGGGCTTGCAAGCGGGCCCTGGCTCAGGCCGGCATTGCCAACCCGGCATCGCCTCACATGCTTCGGCACTGTTTCGCCACTCACTTGCTCCAAAGCGGCAGCAACATACGCACGGTTCAGGAACTTCTCGGGCATGCCGGTGTGGTCACAACGATGGTCTACACCCATGTGCTAAAGCTTGGCGGCGGAGCTGTGCGAACCCCGCTCGATGCCCTATCGAATCAAGCGGCTTGATAGCAACCATTCGACTATGACTGCTCCTGGCCGAGAGCAGCCCCTCTAGGACAGCTTGCCGAAAGACAGCTGTCAGCCTGAAGCGGACCTTCCCATTGATCCATCAGAGCTAACCACATTCAGTCACTCAGTTGCCACGCTACTGCCCAAGTCAGTCCATTTGGCTCAGCTACCAACCCGCGTCAACCAAAACAGAATTTTCTAATGACACCCCCCAGCGAGTACATCTACGCTGGCGTTCTGCACCCTGACGCCTGCGGTCAATACATCGGCGCCAGATGTCATGGCTTTGATGCCATTGATGCGTCAAAGTCACTTCATCAACCTTTCGCAGTCGCAAAGTGAACAGATGAAGACCATGACGCAGCTTCTTGTCGCCGCATCGCTCGTTGCCAGCGCATCATTCGCACAAGCGGCGCCAGATGTGAGCCGGCCTGAAACTGCCACGCACCTACTGCAGGTGGACGAGGGGCGCATTGCATACGACGACACAGGTGGGGCTGGCCCGCTGGTGTTGGCCATTCCGGGCATGGGCGACTTGCGATCGGAGTACCGAGCCTTGCGTCCACTGCTCACCAGGGCAGGCTATCGGGTGGTGACCATGGATGTGCGCGGCCACGGTGAAACTTCCGCCCTTTGGCGTGACTATTCAGCGCATGCGGTGGGCCGTGACGCGTTGGCACTGATCAAGCACTTGAATGCGGGGCCGGCTGTCATCCTCGGCAATTCATTTGCCGCAGGCTCTGCCCTGTGGGCCGCACACGATTCGCCCAAGCAGGTGCGGGCTGTGGTGCTGCTCGGGCCCATCGTGCGAGATGGCTCCCCATCTTGGATCGCAAAGACGGCGGTCGCTGTGGGCTTTGGCGGCCCTTGGCGTTTGGCGTTTTGGATGGCTTATTGGAATAGCCTGTTTCCCACGCAAAAGCCGGCTGACCACGAAGCAGCCCGGGCCGCCTTGGCAGCCAACCTGAGCGAACCTGGTCGCATGGATGCGCTGCGAACCATGGTGGGTTTGTCTAAGGCCGACACGGAAGCCATCGTTCCGCTAAGCCGTGTGCCGGCGCTGGTCGTGATGGGCACACGAGACCCGGACTTTCCGGATGCGGCTGCCGAGGCACGTTGGCTGGGGCAGGCTCTCGGCACACAGCCTGTCTTGGTCGATGATGCGGGCCACTATCCACACCTGGAAATGCCGGAACGTGTCGAAGCGGCGTTGCTGCACTTTCTTGCAAGCGAGGTTGAACAGCAGCGAAGCGAGCCGCGCTGAACTACCCGGTTTGGCGGGCGCGGCGGGCGGCGCTCGGGGTCATGCCAGTCCATCGCTTGAACGCGCGATGAAAGGGGCTGGGCTCGGCAAAGCCCAGCAGGAAAGCCACCTCGCCCAAAGACAGGCGCGCATCCGAGATGTAACGCAAGGCCAATTCGCGTCGTACTTCATCCATGAGGTCGGCAAAGCGGGTGCCTTCATCGTCCAGCCTGCGTTGCAGGCTGCGCTCGCTCATGTGCAGTCGCTGGGCAGTTTGCGCAAGCGACATGGGGCCGTTCGACATGCCCTCGGCCAGCAGGCGCCGCACTTGTTCGGCGATGCCTTCTTGTGCTGGCGCGTGGGCGGCGAGCAATTGCTCGGCATGGGCCGTCACGATGCGCGACAGCGTTGGGTCTGCAGCCGGAACGGGGCGCTCCAGCATCTCGGCTGAAAAAACCACGCAAGAGATCGGCGCACCAAAGCGCGGGGCGATCCCGAAGACCGCGCGGTAAGCATCTTGGGTAGCGGCGCTGTCATCCGCAGGCGCATGAGCAAACTCAACAGCGAGCGGGTGAACCGGTTGCTCCGCCATTTGCGAGGCCACCACCACCAAAGAGGCCAGCGTGAACTCGGCAGCCTGGCGGCAGGGCCGTGTACCAGCGCCATCGAAACGATGCTCGATGCGGACGATGTCATCTTGCGCCACGATCTCGAACGTGGCCAGATCATGTACCAGGCGGTTGTAGCGCGCCAACCGATGCAGTGCAGTACGCAGATTGGCCGCGGTGCGAACGGCATAGTCCAGCACGTCAAAGGCTCCCGGGCGGATCGCCAGCGCCGCATGCAATCCGAACAGAGGGTCTGCTGTCAATTCGGCTGCGCGGTTCCACAGCCGTTCCTCAACGGCCAATGGCATGCGTGCCTCGGCGTCGCTCAGCCAGTCAGGCGCGAAGCCCGAATCGGTCATCAGGCGCTGCGCCTCAACACCGCGAGCCGCTGCCACCTGCACAACCAAAGCACCAATGCGGGCAGATACCTGCGGGACTTGGGTGTGGGTCGGCATCGTGCGGCGGTGTGCGGGGTGATGTTGGGCGTTTCATCCTAGCATTGCCGAACCCGTTGACGCTGGGATGGGTTTCTCGCAGCCAGCCTCAAGACCTTGGGCAATGATTGCATCAGCGCCGTGCTGTTCAAGCCCTATGGCTTCTTCCACTGTCGATGCCATTCATTGAAGTTTCCCCAACGGTGCCCTTCATGGGCCCTGGACGTCAAAGCGTCTGTCCATTCTCAGCCTTCACGACTTGTCCTGTTATCGAGCGGGCTGTCAGCAACCACCAGATGCTTTCGGCGATGTCTTCAGCGGTCGAGATTCGCTGAAGAGCCAGCTCGCCCGCCAGTTGCCGCATCTTGTTTTCATAGCCGTTCCACCAGCGTGTTTCCACCGCCCCCGGGGCAATGCAGTTGACACGGATGCTGGGGGCCAGCGCGCGGGCCAGTGACCGGGTCAGCCCGTGCAATGCCGCCTTGGACACGGCATAGGGCAGTGACGAGCCATAGCCAGTTTCGCCTGCAATGCTGCCAACATTGACGATGGCACTGCCAGGGCGAAGGCGAAGGTAGGGCGCCGCAGCCCGACTGCAGTTGAATGCACCCTTGACATTCACTGCAAACAGTTCATCCCAGATGTCGTCGGTGACCTGTTCGAGGTCAGCGAACGGTAGTTGACGTGTGGCCCCTGCGTTGTTGACCACATAGTCAATGCCACCATGGCGCTTGACCACCTCTTCCACCATGCGGGCTACTTGGTCGGCTTGGACAACATCCGCACGAACGGCCATGGCATCTTGCCCGCGAGCGCGAATGCTCGCCACCGTATCGGCGGCCTCGCCTTCACTGCGGGAGTAGACCACGGCCACCGAGCACCCCATGGATGCCAGCAGTTCACTGGTGGCCCGGCCGATGCCGGTGGCGCCGCCTGTGACGATGGCAACCGGCTTTTGTCTGTGGGTCATGTTCATTCGTCCATAAGAGATGGCACGGCCTTGCGCTGCGCTTGAGCCGCGATGACGTCGGGGGTCAGGTCTGCTGCCACCATCGTTGGCTCCCACGCCACGACCTGATAGCTCGCGACCCGCGCTTGGCAGAACGGGTCTTCTGCAATCCATTGCGTCACTTCGTGCAACGCATCGGCTTTGGCCAGGATCACGCCTCCGGTTCGAGGCGACTTGCGGCCCGACAGCAAGAAGTGACCTTGCGCGTAATGACGGCTCAAGAAGGCGCGATGTGCTTCGAGGTGGGTATCTACCTCGGGCAGTGGGCGCAAGTAGTCAAGCAAGATGAGAAACAGCATGAATGCCTCGCATCGCCCCCATCAAGGGCGCAAGAGAACCGAGCCCACGGTGGCCCCTGATTCCAGCAGGCGATGCGCTTCGGCAGCCTGCGCCAGCGGCAGAACGGCACCAATGGTGGGTTGCAGCCCTGCTTGCAACTGCCTCAGCGTGGCGGCGGCCCCTTCCTGATACCGACTCAGGTCAGTCATGAAACGGAAGACGCCTGGCCGAGACAGCGCCACCGAGCGCGCCGGCCCCAGCAGAGACAAGTCCAGCGGGCCCGATTCACCCGCCACCTGACCCACGCTGGCGACCATGCCGTAAGGGCGCACACAGCCCAGGGTGTCCAGCAAGGTCTTGCCGCCAATGCCGTCAATTGCGTAGTCCACCCCCTTGCCATCGGTCAGCCGCATGACGGCGGCAACGACGTCCTCGTCACGGTAGAGGATGGCGTGGTCCAGCCCGTGGGCCTGGGCCAACTCGGCTTTGGCGGGGGTGCTCACGGTGCCAATGACCCGAGCGCCCATCGCCTTGGCCCACTGCACGATCACCAGCCCCAGGCCACCCGCTGCAGCCTGCACCAGCACGGTATCGCCCGCCTGGAGGCGGTAGACATAGGTCAGCAGCATGTGGGTGGTGATCCCGCGCAGCAGTAAGCTGGCCACAGCATCGTCAGCGACATCGTCGGGCAGGGCAATGGCCCTGGCAGCAGGCAGGTTGCGTGCGCTGGCATAGCTGCCTGCCGGTGGGCCTGCATAGGCAATGCGCTGGCCCACCTGAAGGGTGGTGATGTCGGGGCCCAGTGCCTCCACCACTCCGGCGGCTTCCACGCCCAGCACGGCGGGTAATGACGGCAGCGCGTACAACCCCGTGCGGTGATAGACGTCGACATAGTTCACGCCAATGGCTGTGTGACGCACCCGGATTTCGCCAGCCGCTGGCGGTGGCAGCACCGCCTCGGTGGCGACCAGCACAGACGCATCGCCGTGCTGGCGAATGCTCATTTGAGAGGTGGCAGTTGCCGCGATGAAGGGGTCACGCTGGCCCATGGTGTTCTCCTGAAATTGAACTTGCAGGCTCAGCTTACGTTGTTCAAAATCGCACCACAATTCTCAAAATGTCGACATCATCTGTGCAAAAAAGATCAGATAACCCGCCCCCCGATAGGCGAGCCCCTCAATGGGATGACATCCGCTACTTTCTGGAACTGGCGCGAACAGGCAGTCTTTCTGGTGCGGCTCGTCGACTGCAGGTTGAGCATTCGACCGTGGCGCGGCGCGTAGAGTCACTCGAGCAATCGCTGGGGTTGAAGTTGTTTGATCGACTGCCCAAGGCCTGGTCACTGACGGCCGAGGGTGAAACCCTGGTTGCCCAGGCTGGCCGCATTGATGACGAGGCTCAGGCGTTCTCGCGCGCGGCGTTAGGCGTGTCTTCCTTGCAGGGCACGGTGCGGGTGTCAGCGCCCCCCGTGATGGCGGGGCATTTTCTGGTGCCGCGTCTGGCAGCCATTCATGATCGCTGGCAGAACATTCAGTTGGAGATGATTGGCGAGTCGCGCGAAGCCAATCTTGCACGTGGCGAGGCTGATCTGGCCATCAGAATGTCACGGCCCACCGCACCAGGCCTGACCGCCCGCAGCATTGGCGATATGGGCTATGGCCTCTACGCAGCACATGGCTATACGCAGCGCCCCAGCGATCGCTGGGAGTTTCTAGGCTATGACGACAGTCTGGTCCAGGTGCCGCAGCAACGGTGGCTGAACCAGGTGGCCGCGCACCGTCGCTTTGTGTTTCGAAGCAATGACCTCACCGCCTTGTTCAACGCCGCTCGCGTCGGCCTGGGTATTGCCGTGTTGCCTCATTTTCTGGCCGCAGGTGACGACGCTTTGTCGCTCATTTCCGACCCAATCTGCCCCACGGTGCGACCGATCTGGCTGGTCATGCATGCCGATGTCAAACGCTCACCGCGAGTGCGGTTGATGGCCGACCTGTTGGTGGAGGTGGTTGCAGAGGCCAAGGTCTTGTTGTCAGAGGGGTTGCAGTGAACCGGATCAAGATTCACGCGCCGCTTGGCGCGCGCCGTGGACGCACCTTGAGCAAGGTCTTCGCAGTTTCAAGAGCAGCCTCGCCTACAGCGGAGTTGAATCCATTGACTTGGCTTGAAACGATGACGCCTTCACCAATCAGAAAGAGCTGCATTGAAATCAACTCGGGGTTCTGGACGGCAGCTGTTTCGCAGAGCGTCATCAAATAGCCTTGCACCTCGCTTTTGTGCCGAGCCGCCTGCATATGTGGTGCCGCTGTGGCTTGCGAGAACTCTGCTGCTGCATTGATAAAGGCACAGCCATGGAAGTCATGGCTCGCAGCCCATCGCGCGATGAATTCGATGTAAGCCAACGGGCGCTGCTGCGCCGGGGCCGATTCCACGAACGCTTGCATGCCGCTCATGAACTGCTCGTGACGCAGATCCAGCGCAGCTGCAATCAAAGCATCCTTCGTCGGGAAGTGGCGATAGAGCGTTCGCTTGGTGACGCCGGCCTCTTGGCTCAACAGATCCACGCCTGAGGCGTGGAAGCCGTGGCGGTAAAACAGATTCAGCGCTGTGCGCGTGATGTGGGCGGCAGTCGTCATGCAGCAAGTATACCGATCAGTTGACTGGGGTATACAGATCGGTATACTTTGCGCATTTCAACGAAAGACGGTACGACATGCTCGAACGCTATTTGCCTAGTTCAGGTGCGCCACCCGCGCCACCCATGAAATTCGTTCTCTGGTCAGCCTTGGGCGCAATCGTGGCCATTGGTCTGACTGGTTGGCTCAGTTCGCACTCTGGTATCCCGTGGTTGATGGCACCCTTCGGCGCGAGCTGTGTATTGGCATTCGGTGTGCCCGAATCGCCCTTGGCTCAGCCCCGATCCATCATTGGTGGACACCTGATCTCCACTGCAGTGGGGCTGATCATTGGCGCATGCTTTGGAAGCGACTGGATCGCTTGTGCAGTTGCCGTCGGACTTGCGCTGGCAGCGATGCAACTCACGCGGACCGTCCATGCACCAGCTGGAGCTGATCCGCTCATCGTGATGACTTCGCACGCCCCGATCAGCTATTTGCTGTCGCCGGTTCTGGCTGGCTCTCTGATTGTTGTCTTGGTGGCGTGGTGCGTGAACAATCGCGGTCGCAAGAACGGCTATCCCCGCTATTGGCTGTGATGAGAGGGCTGCCCCCATCTGGCTCGTTGAATTGACTCTCCAGCCGCAGTCACCGGTACATCACACGATCACGGCCTGCTTCCTTGGCTTCGTACAAAGCCTGGTCGCTCAGATCAATCATTCGTTCCACGGCGTTCTGGTCTTCATCAGGAATGCCAACGTGGACCCCAATGCTGATGGTCACGGTGATGCATTCCCCGTTATCAGAAAGCCCGATCGGCTGGGTGGCGATGGCTTGGCGAACGTCTTCGGCCAGGTGCATTGCCCCGGCTTGGTCGGTGGCGGGCAAGATGGCCAGGAACTCCTCGCCGCCAAAGCGCGCCAGGATGTCTGACTGCCGCATGCGCGCGCGCACACGCCTGGCCACCTCTTGCAGCACCGTGTCGCCAGCCAGGTGGCCATGGGCATCGTTCACGTGCTTGAAGTGATCGATGTCGAGCATCAGGCAGGCCAAGGGAGCTTGGTGGCGTCGCGCTTGTGCCGCGCACAGGGGCAGCAGGTCTTGCAGGGCGCTGCGGTTGTACAAGCCGGTCAGCGCGTCGTGGGTGGCCAGGGAGCGTTGCTGGTCAATGGAGCGCTCCATCTGCATCAGCACAAAGCCCATGCTGTTGATCAGCACCACCGCCATAGCCACGAAGTAGGTGCTGGCCTGCACATGGGTGGGCACGTTGTAGCGTGCGTCCCAGTCTGATGCCAGAGCCATGAACACGGTGCGACACACCAGGGTCACGCACAAGATGCTGGCCCCACCGATCAACACCCAGCGCCCCGTCAGGCGCCGCTCGGTCAAGCCGGGTGCCCAGGCTTCGTGCAGCAACATGAAACCCATGGTGGCCTGGGTGGCGGCCACCAGAATGTTGCGCCAATGGTCATCACGCAGAAACACGATCACCGCAGCCATGTTCAGCACCAGCGGCAGCCACACGACCCAATTCGGAAAACGCCAGATTCGCTCATGCTGAAACGCTCTGACGGCCAAGGTGTGCACCACCAGCGTCAAGCCGGTCAGCAGATTGGTGACCAGAATGGAGCCACTGGTCCAACCCAGGGCGCGCAGACCAAAGGCGGGGTATGAGAGGGTGATCAGCACCAGGCCCAATCCCCACAGGGCCAGACCGTGGTGCACCCGAACACGCCAGGCCACGAACAAGACAGGGATTGCGAGCGAAAGGGTGGCCGTGGCACTGGCCGCCAGCAAGGTCGCAAGGTCAAGCATCATGTCCGAGGGGGCAGGGAAGCGGTGAGATCAGATGCACGATTGTCGCCGACCTCAGTAAGCGTCCCCAAGTAAAAAGCCCCAAGCGGCATGCACTCGGGGCTTTGGGGGTGCCCAAGCTGGGTTGGGTCTTTCGAATTTGAACGCAGCGCGTTCAGAACGGAATGTCGTCGTCCATGTCGTCGAAGCCGGTAGACGACTTCGGTGCGGGGCGCGGTGCCGGAGCGGGGGCTGGGCGCGCAGCGGGGCGGCTGGGTGCCGAGGGGGCTTCCTGACTGTAGTCTTCGGGGCCGCCTTGGCCGCCGCCGTAACCACCACCGCCGCCGCCTTCACGGCCGCCCAGCAATTGCATTTGCTCGGCCACGATTTCGGTGGTGTAGTTGTCCTTGCCGTCCTTGTCTTGCCACTTGCGGGTCTTCAGGCGGCCTTCCACGTACACGGGGCGACCCTTTTTCAGGTACTCGCCAGCGATTTCAGCCAGGCGGTCATAAAACACCACACGGTGCCATTCGGTTTCCTCAACCTTGTCGCCACTGTTCTTGTCTTTCCAGTTGCGAGTGGTGGCCACGGACACATTGCAAACAGCTGCGCCGCTGGGTGTGTAGCGAACTTCGGGATCGCGACCCAGATTGCCGATGAGGATGACTTTGTTGATGGACGCCATGGAGCGCTCCTAGAGATGGTTAGTTAAAAGAGGTGCCGTTAGTTAGCGTCGACATTATGACCGGGGTTGGTGCTGGATGGATTCACAGTGCCTCCCCCTTGCGAGGGGCCTGTAGACAGTGGCTTTCCCTCTGGTGCGGGTTGTTACACACTCGATTGAATCCCCAATGGCTCCGGCTTGTCGGATGAGATACCCTCATTCGCTTCAAGAATACGGATCTTTGGGAGCTGAAAATGAAGTCCCGCTGCGGCGTCTTTGTTTTTGGGGCGCTGGCAGCCTCGTTGGCGATGGTTCAAGTTGGCTTTGCGGCCGAACAACCCGCGCGGGCCGCCGCATCCTCTACGTCGGGCGCTGCTGGTGCGGCGCCGCTCAACGAGCGGCTGCAAGAGGCCAAGCGCGACCTGGTGCAGTTCAAACGCGACCTGCAGCTCCTGGAAGAAGACCTGCTCTACCCAGCCAGCAGTCAGGTGGCGGTGTTCGTGTCGCTTGATGTGGGCAAGGCTTTCAAGCTCGATTCGGTGCAGGTCAAGCTGGACGACAAGGTCGTGGCCAACTACCTGTACTCGGCTTCCGAATTGGCTGCCCTGCAGCGCGGCGGTGTTCAGCGCCTGTACCTGGGCAACCTGACGGCGGGCGAGCACGAACTGGTGGCCACCCTGACCGGCACCAGCCCTTCTGATGCCAGCTACAAGCGCACTGTCACGCAGCGTTTTGACAAGGCGGCCGATGCCAAGTTCATCCAGCTGCGCATTGAAGACGCAGGCGCCAAGATGCAGCCCGGTTTCAACGTCAAGGTCTGGCAGTAAGTGGTCATGCGAGCCTGTTTGCTGCGGGGCTTGGTCCTGCTGTCGTGTGGGATGGTGGCCGGGGCACATGCCCAGCCCGACGCCGCGGTGCGGGCCGGGCAAGTGGCCTTTCACTACTGGCAAGACCAGGACCTGGCTGCCGTCACCCAATGGATGATCAACCGGGCCTCGCCATCCGCCCCGTCGGCCCTGGCGCCTCTTGAACAGGTGGACCTGTTGATCCGCTTCGGGCTGGACCGCGAAGCCGCTGATGTGCTGTCGGCTGCCGGCAACCAAGCTGGGGCCGGTGACGCGCGCGATCAGGCTTGGCTCAAACTGGCGCAGAAGCTGCAGCGGCAAGGGCAAAGCGCTCAGGCCGAGGCCGCCTTGTCGCAAGTTCGCGGTGTGTTGCCCGAGGCACAGCAAGAGGCTCAGACCTTGTTGAAGGCGCAATTGCTCATGGCGCGAGCCGATTACCGTGGTGCCGCGCAGGTGCTGCGTTGGGCGGCCGCGTCGGGCTCGCCCCTGGTTCGCTACAACCTGGGTGTGGCGCAACAGCGCGCAGGCGATGTGGCCGAGGGCGCCGCCACGCTCAACGTCCTGGGGCAAGAGCCCGCGCGTACCGATGAGCACAAAGCGCTGCGCGACCGCGCCAATGTGGCTTTGGGCTTTGCCGCCTTGAAGGCTGGGCAGCCTGCGCAGGCCCGAACCTATCTGGAGCGTGTGCCCTTGCAGGGCAGCGCCAGCAACAAGGCCTTGCTGGGCTACGGCTGGGCCGCCATGGATCAGCAAAACCCGCAGTCGGCGCTGGTGCCCTGGCTCACCCTCAGCCAGCGTGACGCGAAAGACCCCGCCGCCCTTGAGGCACGCCTGGCCGTGCCCTACGCCTACGAACAACTGGGCGCCAAGGGCAAGGCGCTGCAAACTTACCTCGATGCCGTCGAAACCTTCGAGCGCGAGCGCAACAGCCTCGATGCCGCGCTGGCCTTTGTCAAAAGCGGTCGCCTGATCGATGGGCTGCTGGGCGCCAATGCGGGCCTGGCAGCTGAGGCTGATCTCGTGCTGCCCACAAACGAACCGCATTGGGCCTATTTGTCTGCCGCCGTGGCCCAGGAGGCTTTCCAGCAGGGCGTTCGCAACCTGAGCGATCTGCGTGGTTTGGATGCCAGCCTGAACGAAGACCAGAAGCGGCTCGATGACCTGCGCGTGGCCCTGTCCTTCCGCCAGCAGCGCCTGGCGGGGGTTCAAGATCGACTCCAGGCCCTCAACAGCGCCCGCAAGCTGGCCGATTCGCGCCAACGCATTGCCGCTCTGGCGCAAGAAGTTGGGCTGGCTGAAACGCGCCTCGATGGGGTGGCTTTTGCCGATGCCAAGCAGCGCGATCTGCTGGGCCGGGCCAACCGTTTGCTTTCTGTGGTTCAAAAGCCGCCAGCAGGCCCCGAGTGGGCACGCTTGCGCGATCGCGCGCGCCTGGCCGCCGGGGTCTTGAGCTGGCAGGTGGCGCAAGACGCGCCTGCACGTTTGGCTGCGGCCAAGCAAACCGTGACGTCGGCGCAAGACGAGCTGGCCCAGGCGCAGGCGCACGAGGCAGCGCTTGCCCGACTGCTGCGTGACGGAACAAGTCGCCTCGACCAAGTGGCCACCCGCGTGCAGGCCATGGCTCAGCGCCTGGAGGCCCAGCGTCGCACGCTGAAGGCGTGGCGCCTCGATCAGGAGGCGGCCCTTCAAACCCTGGCCACGGCTGAACTGAACCGGCAGAAAGACACCTTGACCTCTCATCTGGCGCAGGCTCGATTTGCCGTGGCGAGGTTGTACGACGAGGCGGTGGCCGTGCGACGCGCAGGTGGCGCCGATCAAGGCGGCGATAACAAGGAGGCGGCCCATGCGCCCAAGCCATAGCCTTACCTTGCTGGCGGCAGCCAGCATGCTCAGTGCCTGTGGTTTCATGGGAGGCAAGCAACCCGCCACCCTGCAAACCCTGGCGAAAGCCCAAGTGGCGGTTCAGCCCGACGATGTCGAAACCATTGGCGAAGCGCAGGCCATGAAGGCCTATAGCCAGCTGCTGGAAGGGGGCGCGCCAGATGCCACCTTGCGCGCCGAAGCTCTGCGCCGCATGGCCGACATGGAGCTCGATCGCGCAGACAAGGTCAATGCCGATGCGGGGCAGGATGCGGCGGCCGGTTATCGTCTGGTCATTGCCCGCTATCAAGAGCAATTGGCCACCCATCCGAATGCGCCCAATCGTGATCAGGTCATGTACCAGCTGGCACGCGCCCAAGAACAGGCGGGCGATCTGGAAGGTGCATTGCAAACGCTGACCGATCTGGCGCGCCAGTACCCGCAAACCAGCAACCGCGATGAAGTCGAGTTCCGCCGGGGTGAGCTGTCGTTCAGCCTGGGGCAGTACGCTGTGGCTGACCAGGCCTATCAATCGCTGGTGGGCCCGGATCATCCCAACGCCTTCCGGGATCGTGCGCTGTACATGCTGGGTTGGTCTCGCTTCAAGCAGGGCCAGTTCGACAGCGCCTTGCAAACCTTCTTCACCGTGCTCGACACCAAGCTGGCTGCGGCACCGGGCTCGCAAAAGCTGACCACGCCTGACCGCTTCAATCGAGCCGACCGCGAGCTCTTGTCTGACACCTTCCGCGGCGTCAGCCTGAGTCTGTCGAACCTGCGAGGGGCCGAAAGCATTGCGGCTTACACGCCGGCGTCCAAGCCCTTGCGCCAGGCTTATGCCTTGTTTGTGTACGAGCAGCTGGGTGAGTTCTACGCCAAGCAAGATCGCCACAAGGAAGCGGCCGATACCTACAGCCTGTTTGTCAAACTGAACCCGCTGGATACTCAGGCGCCTCGCATTCAGGGCTTGGCCATCGATGCCTATGAGCGGGCCGACCAACCCGCCTTGGCACTGGAAGCCAAGAAGCAGTTTGTGAACCTGTTTGGCCGTGAAAGCGGCTTGCGCATGGGCAATGCCAAAACCTGGCGTCAGGCCCAGCCACGCGTGCAAACCTGCTTGAACGACCTGGCGCGCCACTATCACGCCCAGGCGCAAAGCAGCAAGAGCCAGCAAGACTATCGCGAGGCGGTGAACTGGTATCGCGAGTTGCTCAACACCTTCCCCAAAGACAGCCAAGTCGTTCGCACCAACTTCCTGTTGGCCGAAGCCTTGTTCGAGTCGGGGGTGTACGGTGAGGCGGCCACTGAATACGAGCGCGTGGCCTATGACTACCCTTGGCATGACAAGGCCGCCGAGGCCGGTTATGCGGCTTTGCTCAGCCATGCCCGTTTGCGCCAGGGCGCCGACCCCTTGACCTTGTCGCGCCTGCAGCGCGCCTCGGTCAGCAGTGCTTTGCGCTTTACCAAAGCGTTCCCAGGCAACGAGCACACGCCGCAGATCCTCACCGATGCGGCCGAGCAGTTGTATGCCTTGAAAGATGGAGACCAAGCGGGCCGTGTGGCCATGAAGATCATCGATCTGCAGCCGCCTGCCACTGAGGCGCAGCGTCGGGTGGCCTGGACCATCCTGGCTCATACCGCTTACGAGCGCAAAGCCTACTTGCTTGCGGAGCAGGCCTACACGCGCCTGATGGAACTCAGTTCGCCGCAAGACCCGGCCTACAAAGATCTGGCCGACAACCAACTGTCTGCGCTGTACAAGCTGGCAGAGCAGGAGCGTGCAGCCGGCAATTTGAAGGACGCGGCCGTTCACTTCAAGCGGGTGTCTGAAACCGCGGCTCAGCCTTCGGTGCGAGCCAATGCCCAATTCGATGCGGCGGCGGCTTACATCGATGTCAAAGACTGGGGCAACGCCCAGCCTTTGCTGGAAGATTTCCGCCAGCGCTACCCCAAGCATGCCCTCCAAGCCGATGTGGCGCCCAAGTTGGCGCTGGCCTATGGCGAGCAAGGCAAATGGTCTTTGGCCGCCAATGAAATGGAGCGCATGCTGGCCGCGGGCACCAAGGATGCGAACCTGACACGCGACCTGATCTGGCAGGTGGCCACTTACCGCGAAAAGGCGGGCGAGAAAGCCGCTGCCGCACGTGCCTATGAACGCTACCTGGCGCAGCTTCAAGCCATGCGCCCCGTGCCTTTGGCGCAAACCCTCGAGGTGCGAGACAAGCTCGTGACCCTGGCGCGCGAAGAGGGCAACACGAAGCGCGAAATGGCGCTGCTCAAAGAGATCTATGACGCCGACCTGAAGGGCGGCGCTGCGCGCACCGATCGCACCCGGTACCTGGGCGCCCATGCGGCCCTGCAATTGGCCGAGCCGGCGGTCAAGGCTTATCGCAGCGTGGCCCTGGTTGAGCCGCTGCAAAAGCAGCTCAAGGTCAAGAAGGCGCGGCTGGAAGAAGCGCTGCAGGCTTATGCCTTGGCTTCTGAGCCAGGCGTGGCCGATGTCAGCACCGCCGTCACCTATCACGTGGCCTCGCTGTACCGCGACTTTGGCAAGGCGATTCTGGGCTCGCAGCGGCCGAAGAAGCTGTCCGAGGTCGAGCTGGAGCAATACAACGTGCTGCTGGAAGAGCAAGCCTTGCCCTTCGAGGAAAAGGCCAGCGACATGCACGAGGTCAATGCCCGTCGTGCCGCATCTGGGGTGTATGACGCCTGGGTGCAGCGCAGTTTCGATGCCCTGGCCGAAATGCTGCCCGTGCGCTATGGCAAGCGCGAAAAGGGTGAGGGCCTTGATCTGGCCGCCACACCGGAACGCCTGAAAGAGCAAGTCGCCTCGCTCGAAGCCGCCGTGAAGCAGGCGCCGCGTCAGGCTGTTCAGTGGAACCAGTTGGGGGTGGTCTATCGACAGCTGGGCCAATTTGACAAGGCCCGTGCGGCCTATGAAAAAGCCATGGCGGCCGATGCCAGCTACGCGCCTGCTGCGCTGAATCTGGGTATCTTGGCCGACCTGTATCGTGGTGATGCGGCGACTGCCTTGCCCTTGTACGAGCGCTATCTGGCCTTGACCCCGCAAGGCGATGCGGCGGTGGCCAAGTGGGTCACCGACATCAAGCGCCGCAAGCCAGCGGCCGCCAAACCTGCAGGCAAGGAGGCCACATGAAGCCATCTCGTCTCGTGTCCTCGGGGCTTGTGTGCCTGAGCTGCTTGGGTGTCGCTTCGACCGTGCAAGCGCAAGAGCGCACCAAGCCCGAGCCCGGCAACCAGGAGCTGCCCAAGGTGCTCTACATCGTGCCCTGGAAGAAAGCCACTCAGGGCGAGGTGATCGCCGGGCGGCCCTTGGTCAGCGTGCTCAACGACGAACCCGCACCGCTCACCCGAGAGGCGCTGCGCCGTCAGATTCAATATTCATCCTCACAGGCAACAACGCCACGGCCCGGGGCTTCAACCGAGCCCGCCCCTCGCTGAGTCGCGACGGGTCAGGAGCCGGTTCCAGTCGTTTTTGCCTTTTCAGTCTTATCAGCATCAGTCATCGGAGAGTTCCCCCATGAATGCCTTTCAAACTGCCGTGAAGTTCTTTCAGGATTGCGGCCTGTTCATTTACCCCAGCATTCTGATCATGGCCTTGGGCCTGGCCATTGCCATTGAGCGCTTCGTGTACCTGTCGCGCGCCCGCAAGGACAACAGCAAGGCCTGGTCGCAACTGCACCCCCTGCTCAAGCAAGGGCAGTTGAAAGAGGCGCACGCCTTGGCCGAGAAGTCTGACGCCGCAGTGGGCAAGATCATCAGCTACGGCCTGGAGCGCATGCAAAGCCCTGGCCGCCGTGAAGACTTCGACGCGGCCATGGAAGAGGGCATGATGGAAATCGTGCCGCGTCTGGAAAAGCGCACCCACTACATCGCCACCTTCGCCAACGTGATCACGCTGGTCGGTCTGCTGGGCACCATCATTGGTCTGATCAAGGGCTTCACGGCCGTGGCTCAGGTCAACCCAGCCGAAAAGTCTGAAATGCTGTCGGCCAGTATTTCGATTGCCATGAACAACACCGCGTTCGCGCTGATGGTG
The DNA here is from genome assembly GCF_036273115.1 of Aquabacterium sp. Taxonomy (GTDB): domain Bacteria; phylum Pseudomonadota; class Gammaproteobacteria; order Burkholderiales; family Burkholderiaceae_C; genus Aquabacterium. The sequence continues at coordinate 79,052 of NZ_DASUIN010000022.1, read as the reverse complement.
GCCATTCCCTTCCTGCTGATCCACGCCTTCCTGCAGTCCAAGACCAGCGAAATCATTGACGGGCTCGAAGCGTCGAAGATGAGCTTCCTGAACCTGGTGACGCGTCTGCGCCCTGACCAACAAGCCTCGGTTCGCTGACATGGCCGTTCGCAACCGAAGGCTGCGAAAGAAGCACGCAGCGCACCTGGAAATCACCGCGTTCATCAATTTGATCGTGGTGCTGGTGCCATTCCTGTTGTCCACCGCGGTGTTCTCGCGCCTGGCGGTCATCGACTTGACGCTGCCGGCCCAAAGCTCTGGCGTGGCCCAACTCAAGGTCGATGACCTGCAGTTGGAGGTCACCATTCGGCCTGACGCCGTCGAGGTGGGCGACCGCGTCGGTGGTTTGATCGAGCGTGTGCCCAACCAGAAAGGGCGGCCCGATGTGGCTACGCTGTCGCGCTTGATTCAACAGATCAAGAGCCGTTTCCCCAACCAGTCGGCAGTCACCTTGCTGGCTCAGCCTGACACGGCCTACGACACGATGGTGCAGGTCATGGATGCCCTGCGTGAAGGGCACCAGGTTCACAACGGCAAGCTGGTGCGTGGCGAGCTCTTTCCCAATATTTCGATCGGTGATGCACCGGTTGTTTCTCGCTGAAGGGTAGAGAGAGATGGAACTCACTCCCCGCCAACGACGAGCCGAGCGGCGTTCGCGCCACGAGAACGCCGTTGACATGAATCTGGTTTCGCTGATCGACGTGTTCACGATCCTGATCTTCTTCCTGCTGTCGAGTGCTGGCGGGGTGGAGACCTTGATCAGCCCGAAATCGGTGAAGCTGCCTGCATCGGAATCGCAGACCGTGCCGCGTGAGTCGGTGGTGGTCACAGTCAGTGCCACGGACATCCTGGTCGATGGTCGGCTGGTGGCCTCTGTCAGCGATGTGATGCGGGCTGACGCGCCGGTCATTGCGTCACTGAAGGCTGAGTTGGAGCAGGTGGCCGCGCGCCAGGTGGTTCGCCAGGAAAAGGCATCGCAGGCTCGGCGCCTGACCATCATGGGCGACAAGGACATTCCTTACAGCCTGCTGCGCAAGATCATGGCCACCGGTGCCAGCGCCAACTACGCTGATGTGTCATTTGCCGTTCGCCAAAGGAGCGCATCGTGAGTGCGGCGACTTTGGTGTCTTTCCGTTCCTCCGATCTGGCGTGGACCGACTCGCCTGACGATCAACGGTTGTTCAGGCGGGTGACCGGCGCGGTGCTGCTGGTGACGACCGGGCTGTGTTTGAGCCTGCTGCTGTCGCCCGTACGCAAGGCCGAAACGGTCGCCAACCAGCCTTTGCCTGCACCCATGGCCAAGCTGCTGTTGGAGCACACGCCACCGCCGCCTGTGGAAAAGCCCAAGGCGCCCGAGGTGCCTGAGGCCCCAGCGAAGGCGCAGCCAGAAACGACCGCGCAGCCCAAGCCGGCACAGGCTCAAGCCCCACGCAAAGCGGCACCCGCTCCTGATGCGACGCGGCCTGCCGTGGTCTCCACAGGCGCCCCGGTGGCTGAAAGCAACCAGGCGGCTGTGGTCGAGGCTGCGCGCAAGCGTGTGGCTGGCATGGGTTTGCTGGCTGCCAGCGATGACATTGCCCAGGTGCGGGGTGGCTCTGCCGGCGTGCAAATCAAGACCGACATCCGGCAGGGCAGTGGGCAAGGGGTAGCGGGTGCGCCGGTGGCGGGGCCCTCTGATGGTTCGGCCTTGGCTCGCGCCATGATCACCTCGAACGCATCAGGTGGCAGCGGCAGCCTCAATACCGGACCAGCCAGTCGCTCAGTGAGCAGTGGGGGCTTGGCTGGGCGCGCCACCACCGTGGTGGTGGATGACACCGCCGCCCGTGCGGCAGCAGGTGCCGCCAAGCGTGCGGCTGCATCGGCTGCGGCGAAGGCACCGCGTTCGCCGGAAGACATCCGCATGGTGCTGGCCCGCAACAAGGGCGCTTTGGACGCGATCTACAACCGCGCCCTGCGCGAAGACCCCACGCTGCAAGGCAAGGTGGTGTTCGAAATCAAGGTGGCCCCGACGGGCGAGGTGTTGTCGTGCAAGGTCGTGTTCAGCGATCTGCATTCGCCTGCCTTGGAGGCCAAATTGGTGGCGCGCATCCGCATGATCGACTTTGGCGCCAAGGATGTCGACGTGACGACGGAAAAGTATCCGCTTGATTTCCTGCCGTCTTGAGGTCTTTGGTGGGGGGCTCGGTGATCTACACTGAGCCCAAGAAGGAGATGTGCCATGTGCCAGCTGTTGGGCATGAACTGCAACACGCCCACCGACATTGTTTTCAGCTTCACAGGCTTTGCCACCCGATCGCGTGAGCACGCCGATGGGTTCGGCATTGCCTTCTTTGAAGACCGAGGGGTCCGGCTCTTTGTGGACCACCAGGCTGCCAGCCAGTCTCCCGTGGCGGAGCTGATCAAGCGCTACCCGATTCAAAGCCGCAATGTCATTGCCCACATCCGCAAGGCCACGCAGGGCCGGGTGGCGCTGGAAAACTGCCACCCCTTCGTGCGTGAACTGTGGGGGCGCTACTGGGTCTTTGCCCACAACGGCAACCTGAAAGACTTTGCACCCAAGCTGCATGCTTCTTTCAAGCCGGTGGGTGACACCGACAGCGAGCTGGCCTTTTGCTGGTTGATGCAAGAGCTGGCAAAAAGCCATGCCAATTTGCCCAGCGTGTCAGAGTTGAACGTGACGCTGCGCGAGTTGGTCCCCCAGATCGCCAGACACGGCACATTCAACTTTGTGTTGAGCCAAGGCGATGCCTTGTGGGCCCATTGTTCGACCAAGCTGCATTACCTGGTACGTCAGCACCCGTTTGGCCTGGCGCGTCTGCAAGACGAAGACATGGCCCTGAACTTTGCCGAACTGGCCAAGCCGGATGATCGGGTTGCCGTGATCGCGACCGAGCCTCTCACCGTGGACGAGCCTTGGGTGGCGTTTCAGCCGGGGCAGCTCATCTCGTTTGTGGGCGGCACACCGGCCCCTTGATGCACCTTTCGCGGTGCATGGGGGCGGGCGCCACATGCGGGTTTACAGCGTTTCTGCAAACAACTCGCGGCCGATCAGCATGCGGCGGATCTCAGACGTGCCGGCGCCAATCTCATACAGCTTGGCGTCGCGCCACAGGCGGCCCAACGGGTAGTCGTTGATGTAGCCGTTGCCACCAAAGATCTGGATGCCTTCGCCAGCCATCCAGGTGGCCTTTTCGGCGGCCATCAAGATCAGCGAAGCGCAGTCTTTGCGCACGTGGCGTGCATGCTGGTTGCCCAGGGCATCCAGGTTCTTGGCGACCATGTAGGCATACGAGCGCACCGCCTGCATCATGGTGTACATGTCAGCCACCTTGCCTTGGATGAGTTGGAACTCGCCAATGGACTGACCAAACTGCTTGCGGTCGTGGATGTAGGGGATGACGTTGTCCATCACGGCTTGCATGATGCCCAAGGGGCCGCCAGACAGAATCGCGCGCTCGTAGTCCAGTCCGCTCATCAGCACCTTGGCGCCGTTGCCCACGCCACCCAGGATGTTTTCTTCGGGCACTTCGCAGTCTTCAAAGAACAGCGGGTAGGTGTTCGAGCCACGCATGCCCAGCTTGTCCAGGTGCTGGCCTTTGCTGAAGCCCTTCATGCCCTTTTCGATCAGGAAGGCGGTCATGCCGCGAGGGCCGGCTTCGAGGTCGGTCTTGGCGTACACCACCAGGGTATCGGCATCGCCACCGTTGGTGATCCACATCTTGCTGCCGTTCAGCACATAGCGGTCGCCCTTCTTGTCGGCGCGCAGCTTCATGCTGACCACATCGGAGCCCGCATTGGGTTCGCTCATGGCCAGGGCGCCGATGTGCTCGCCGCTGATGAGTTTGGGCAGGTACTTCTTCTTTTGGGCTTCGGTGCCGTTGCGGTGAATCTGGTTCACGCACAGGTTGGAGTGTGCGCCATAGCTCAAACCCACCGATGCGCTGCCACGGCTGATTTCCTCCATGGCCACCATGTGGGCCACGTAGCCCATGTTGGTGCCACCGTATTCTTCCGACACGGTCAGGCCATGCACGCCCAGGTCGCCCAGCTTCTTCCACATGTCGGCGGGGAAGAAGTTTTCGCGGTCGATGTCTGCCGCGCGGGGGGCAAGTTCCTTGTCGACAAAGCTGCGAACGGCTTCGCGCAGGGCATCAACGTCTTCACCGAGTTGGTAGTTCAGTCCGGGCATGTTGCTCATGTTTGTCTCCTCGATATCCTTGACAGGCTATGGATGGTTTGTTGGGTGTGATGTCTTACAGGGTAGCTGGGCGTTTGGACAAGATGGCGTTGGCCACACGCGAGGCGGGCTTGTGGCCCAGCACTTGCGAGATGTAGGCGCCCGCATCGACCAACTTGTCCAGATCAATGCCGGTTTGAATGCCCAGGCCGTGCAGCAGGTAAACCACGTCTTCGGTGGCCACGTTGCCGGTGGCACCCTTGGCGTAGGGGCAGCCACCCAAGCCGGCCACGCTGGCGTCAAAGGTGTGAATGCCCAACTCCAGGCAAGCGTAGATGTTGGTCAGGGCTTGGCCATAGGTGTCGTGGAAGTGGCCGCTGAGTTCGGCCAACGGCACCAGCTTCATGGCGCTTTCCATCACTTGTTTGACTCGGCCCGCGGTGCCCACGCCAATGGTGTCGGCAATGCCGATGTGATCGGTGCCGATGTCGAGCAAGCGGCGGACGACGTCGCTGACTGCATCCACGGAGACCTCGCCCTGATACGGACAGCCCAGTGCGCAGGATACGGCGGCGCGCACTTTCATCTGGTTCGCGTGTGCGGCTTCCACGACAGGCCGGAAGCGTTCAATCGATTCGGCAATCGAGCAGTTGATATTGCGTTGGCTGAAAGCCTCGCTGGCGGCCGCGAAGATGACGACCTCGTCTGCCTTGGATTCGAGTGCGCCTTCAAAGCCCTTCATATTGGGCGTGAGTACCGAATAACGCACGCCCGCTTGGCGCTGAATGCCCGCCATCACGTCACTGTTGTCCCCCATTTGCGGCACCCATTTGGGGCTGACAAAGCTGGTGGCTTCGATCTCGCGCAGGCCAGCCGCTTGCAATCGGTGAATCAGCTCTATCTTGTATTCGGTGGCAATGGGTTGCGCTTCGTTTTGCAGGCCGTCGCGCGGGCCCACATCCACGAGTTTGACTTGAGTGGGCAACATCATGCGTCTCCTGGGGTAGCCTGGGCTTCGATGCGGAGCAACTCGGCACCTTCCGGCACCTGATCGCCCACAGCGCACAAGACCTCGGTCACGATGCCATCGACGGGGGCGTTGAGCGTGTGTTCCATTTTCATGGCTTCGGTCACGGCCACGGGCTGGCCGGCCTTCACTGCTTGACCGGCTTGCACCAACAGTGCGACGACCCGACCTGGCATTAGCGCGGCCAGCTTCCCGCTGCCGCTGTGGTCGTCACCCGCATGGGCCAAGGGGTCGATCAAGCGGGCTTGAACCTGGCCTTGAGGTGCAAATACGTGGAATTGCTCGCCATCGCGGTACACCGACACAGTGCGACGGTGTTGGCCCAGGTTGATGTCGAATCGATCGGCGCTGAGGCGGTGAACGCGCAGGGGTTGAGCCGATTCAGTCTGCCCCACTTGCAGTTCGAACTGCCCGGCCGCACCGTAGCTCAATACAGCCGAGGTGCGTTGGCCTTCGATGTCCAGTTGTAGATGTCGACGTGCGATGCCGTGCACGCGCCAGCCGTCATGTTGGTTCCATGGGTCTTGTTGACCGGATGTGTGCTGGGCTTCGTCGGCCATCTGGCGGGCCATGATGGCGGCCACGGTCCAACTGGTGGCGGCAGGGCCTTGATCGGGGGCAGCGAAGAGGTGCTCGCGTTCGCGCTCGATCAAAGCGGTGTCCAGATCGGCTTGCGAGAAAGCCTGACTGCTCACAATGCGGCGCAAGAAGGCCACGTTGTTGGCCAGGCCGGTGATGTGCATCTCGCTCAAAGCGGCATCCAACTGGGCCAGGGCTTGCTCGCGGTTGTGACCCCATACGATGAGTTTGGCGATCATCGAGTCGTAATAGGGCGTGATCTCATCGCCTTCGCGCACACCGCTGTCCACCCGCACCGGGGCGACGTGGAAGGCGTTGCTGGTGGGCGTGCGATACACATTCATCTTGCCGGTTGCAGGCAGGAACTGGTTGGCTGGGTTTTCAGCGCAAATGCGGGCCTCGATGGCGTGGCCACGAATGGCCAGTTCGTGCTGCTGTTTGGGCAGCGGCTCGCCCGCCGCCACGCGCAGTTGCCATTCCACCAGATCGAGGCCGGTGATGGCTTCGGTCACGGGGTGCTCGACCTGCAGGCGGGTGTTCATTTCCATGAAGTAAAACTTGCCGTCTTGCTCGGCAATGAACTCCACTGTCCCCGCACCCACATAGCCCACGCTGCGGGCGGCGGCAATGGCAGCGGCACCCATCTCGGCGCGGCGCTCGGCGGTCATGCCGGGGGCTGGGGCTTCTTCCAGTACCTTCTGGTGGCGGCGCTGCACCGAGCAGTCGCGCTCGAACAGATGGACGTAGTTGCCATGGGTGTCACCAAACACCTGGATTTCGATGTGGCGCGGCCGGGTCACATAGCGTTCCACCAGCACATGGTCATCGCCAAAGCTGGCCAAGGCTTCGCGCTTGCAAGACGCCAGCGCCGCTTCGAAGTCGGCCGAAGCTTGCACGGCCCGCATGCCCTTGCCGCCACCGCCCGCGCTGGCCTTGATCAGCACGGGGTAGCCCATGCGGTCAGCTTGCTCTTTCAGGAAGGCAGGGTCTTGCTTGTCGCCGTGGTAGCCCGGCACCAAAGGTACGTTGGCCTTTTCCATCAAGGCCTTGGCGGCCGACTTGCTGCCCATGGCGGCAATGGCGGAGGCGGGTGGGCCGATGAAGACCACGCCCGCTTTGGCGCAGGCCTGAGCGAAGTCTTCGTTTTCGCTCATGAAGCCATAGCCCGGGTGCACGGCTTGCGCGCCCGTGGCCAGGGCTGCCGCCAGGATGCGGTCGGCTTGCAGATAGCTGTCGCGTGGGGCAGGGCCACCAATGTGAACGGCTTCGTCGCAGGCCTGCACGTGGGCGGCGTGAGCGTCGGCATCGGAATAGACGGCCACGGTGCGGATGCCCATGCGGCGCGCGGTGGCTGCCACTCGGCAGGCGATTTCGCCACGGTTGGCGATGAGGATCTTGGTGAACATCAGTCGACCTTCACTGCTTGTCACCCGCCAGCCAGGGCGGGTTGGTTTTGTTCAAAAAGGCCTGCAGGCCCGCGCGGCCTTCGTCGCTGGCGCGGATGTCGGCAATGTGGCGGGCGGTGCGGTCGCGCAGTTCGGGCGTGATGGGCTGCTGGGCCACGTAGCCAATCAGTTCCTTGCTGGCACGCACGGCGGCTGGGCCGTTGCTGAGGATGGCTTTGACCAAGCCGTCCACCGTATCATCCAGGGCGTCCACATGAACGGCTTCATGCACCAAGCCGATGTGATGCGCTTGGGTGGCGTTGAAGCGCTCGGCGGTCACGAAATAGCGGCGGGCCGCGCGTTCGCCCATGGCGCGAATCACATAGGGGCTGATGGTGGCGGGGATCAGGCCCAGCTTCACTTCCGACAGGCTGAAGTGAACCGTGTCAGCCGCCACCGCCATGTCGCAGGCGGCCACCAAACCCACGCCACCGCCATAGCAGTCGCCCTGCACACGGGCAATGACGGGTACCGGGCAGCTGTAAATGGCCCACAGCATCTGAGCCAGGCCCGTGGCGTCGGCATGGTTTTCAGCCCAGCTGTAGTCGGCCATGGCGCGCATCCAGTTCAAGTCGCCCCCAGCGCTGAAAGCCTTGCCATGGGCGCCCATCACAATCGCTTTGATAGTCGGGTCGCTTCCCATGGATTGGAAGGCGTGGGTGATTTCCTGAATGGTGGTGTCGTTGAAAGCGTTGCGCAGTTCCGGGCGGTTCAGCCAGATGTGGCCCACGGTGCCGTTGGGGTGCGCTTGCTTGCGAATGTCCAAGGTGCTCATGGCGGCCCCTCTTACATGCGGAACACGCCAAAGCGTGTGTCCGGAATGGGTGCGTTCAGGCTGGCGCTCAAAGCCAGGGCCAGCACGCGGCGGGTGTCGGCCGGGCGAATCACGCCGTCGTCCCACAAGCGGGCGCTGGCGTAATACGGGTGGCCTTGGTCTTCATACTGCTGGCGAATTGGGGCCTTGAAGGCTTTTTCTTCCTGGGGCGACCATTGGCCCCCTTTGGCTTCGATGCCATCGCGCTTGACGGTGGCCAGCACACTCGCGGCTTGTTCGCCACCCATCACGCTGATGCGCGCGTTGGGCCACATCCACAGGAAGCGTGGGTTGAAGGCGCGGCCGCACATGCCGTAGTTGCCGGCCCCAAACGAGCCCCCAATGACCACGGTGAACTTGGGCACCTGGGCGCACGACACGGCCGTCACCATCTTGGCGCCCGCGCGGGCAATGCCTTCGTTTTCGTATTTGCGGCCCACCATGAAGCCGGTGATGTTCTGCAAGAACACCAAGGGGATCTTGCGCTGGCAGCACAGCTCGATGAAGTGCGCGCCCTTGTTGGCGCTTTCCGAGAACAAGATGCCGTTGTTGGCAATGATGCCCACCGGCATGCCTTCGATATGCGCAAAGCCGGTGACCAGGGTGTTGCCGTAGCGGGCCTTGAACTCGTCAAACTCGGAGTTGTCCACGATGCGGGCGATGACCTCGCGCACATCAAAGGGCTTGCGGGTGTCGGTGGGGATGATGCCGTTCAGTTCAGACGCGGCATAGCGGGGGGCACGCGGCTCGATCATCTGGATGGCGGGCTCTTTGCGCCAGTTCAACTGCGCCACACAACGCCGCGCCAGCGCCAGCGCATGGGTGTCGTCATTGGCCAGATGGTCGGCCACGCCAGAAAAGCGGGTGTGCACATCGCCGCCGCCCAGGTCTTCGGTGGTGACCACTTCACCCGTGGCGGCTTTCACCAAGGGCGGGCCTCCGAGGAAGATGGTGCCTTGGTTCTTGACGATGATGGTCTCGTCGCTCATGGCGGGCACATAGGCGCCACCCGCCGTGCACGAGCCCATGACCACGGCGATTTGCGGAATGCCCGCCGCGCTCATATTGGCCTGGTTGTAGAAAATGCGGCCAAAGTGATCACGGTCGGGGAAGACCTCATCCTGATTGGGCAAGTTCGCGCCACCCGAGTCCACCAGATAGATGCAGGGCAGGCGGTTCTGCATCGCGATCTCTTGCGCGCGCAGGTGCTTCTTGACTGTGAGCGGGTAGTAAGTGCCGCCCTTCACGGTGGCGTCGTTGCACACGATCATGCATTCCACGCCCGATACGCGGCCCACGCCGGCCACCACACCCGCACAGGGCGCGGCGTTGTCGTACACATTCAAGGCCGCCAGCGGGCCGATTTCCAGAAACGGCGAGCCGGGGTCCAGCAGCATTTCCACACGATCACGCGGCAGCAACTTGCCGCGGGCCAGGTGCTTGGCGCGTGGGCCTTCGCCGCCACCCAGGGCGATCTGCGCCAGCTTGGCTTCCAGGTCTTGCACCAAGGCCAACATGGCTTGCTCGCTGGCCTTGAAGGCTTCGCTGCGTGGGTTGATTTGTGATTCGATGACGGGCATGGCGGTCTTCGGATTCGGTTGAATCAAGGGGTGTCGTTGCCAGAGGGCGGGGCCACTTGCAGACTTTGCTGCAGGGCTTGCCGCACCTCATCGCGGAAGCGGGTCAGGGCTTCCAGCGAGGCATTCGGGGGGGTGATGGCGCTCCAGATCAGCGCGGTGAGTTGCTCGGCGGTCTTGTCGATGGCGGGGCGCTTTTGATTCGTGATCGAGTCCCACAGCACATGCTCCATCGAGCCGTAGATCAGCTCGCGCATCAGGCGCAGGGGCACATCGGTGCGGATCTCGCCTTGTTTTTGACCTTGCGCGAGGCAGTCCATCAAAGGCGCGGTGTAGCGGCGCTTGCACTCGGTGATGACATCAGCCAGATCGGGGCCCGTGGCGCGACCTTCGCCCAGCACGAGGGCGCACATGCCCGAGCCGTCGGCCAACAAGGTGATGAGGTGGTGGCGAATGACGAAGCTCAGCCGGGCGTAGACGCCTTGCAGGTGCGGCATTTCGCGCTCGACCTCGGTGCTGATCTCGTCGTACCAGTCTTTGATGACCTGGATGCACAACTCGCGCTTGCCAGCGAAGTAAGTGAACACCGTGGCTTCAGACACGCCCGCCCGCTCGGCAATCAGCGCCGTGGTGGCGTGCTGAAAGCCGTGCTCAGAAAAGACTTCGCGAGCGGCGCGCAGCAGCTCGGTGATGCGAAGTTGAGACTTGGCGCGCCGTGGCGCAACCCGTTGCAAAGCCGTCATGACATCAATAATTGAGTGGCACTCAATTATTTTCCGAAATCACCGCCTTTGCTGTTAGCGTTTTCTGAGTGTTTTTACCGAGAAAGTGAGTGGTGCTCAGTTTTTAAAGCAGTTCAATGGCCATCGCGGTGGCTTCGCCCCCACCAATGCACAGGCTGGCCACCCCACGTTTGCCGCCCCGCTGCTTCAGTGCGTGGATGAGCGTCACCAGAATGCGAGCCCCTGTTGCGCCAATGGGGTGTCCCAACGCGCAAGCTCCCCCGTTCACATTCACCTTGTCATGCGGCAAGTGCAGGGCTCGCATCGCCAGCATGGTCACCATGGCAAAGGCCTCGTTGATTTCAAAAAGGTCCACATCGGCCACCGACCATCCAGCCTTTCTCATGACCGTTTCAATCGCTTGGATGGGGGCCGACGGAAATCTCGCGGGGGTATCTGCGTGGGTGCTTTGGGCCACGATATGAGCCAGCGGCCGCAAGCCAGCCTCGCTGGCCACACTGGCTCGGGTCAGCACCAGCGCGGCGGCGCCATCCGCGATCGACGACGAACTGGCCGGGGTGATCGTGCCTTCCTGTCCGGGCGTGGCGAAAGCGGGCTTCAAGCGAGCCACCTTTTCTGGCTGACACAAGCCGGGCGTTTCATCGACATCGACCGCCGTGGTCAACCCTTTGATGTGAACCTCGACCGGTGTGATCTCGTGAACAAACCAGCCCGAGTCGACCGCGGTTTGCGCCCGTCGAATCGACTCCAGGGCGTAGTGGTCTTGCTCGGTCCGGGTCAGGCCTGCTTCATGTGCCATCAATTCGGCGTAGTGGCCCATCAATTCGCCCCCATAGGCGTCTTGTAGGCCATCGAAGAACATGTGGTCGATGGTTCGCCCATGCCCCAGACGCTGTCCCTTGCGTTCTGCCGGTAGCAGATAGGGGGCGTTGCTCATCGACTCCATACCGCCAGCGACGAGATAGTCCGCGGCGCCCGCTTTCAGCAAATCGTGCGCGAGCATGACGGTCTTCATGCCTGAACCGCACATTTTCGTCAGCGTGGTGGCGCCGACTGATTCGGGTAGACCGCCGCCGAGAGCGGCTTGGCGTGCGGGAGCTTGTCCCAGCCCAGCCATCAGGCAGCAACCCATATAGACCTCGTTGATCTGCTCGGGTTTGACTCCGCTGTCATGCACTGCAGCGCGAATGGCCGCAGCACCCAAGCTGGGTGAGGGTAGGGAGGACAGGGCCCCTAAAAACCCCCCGATCGGCGTGCGGCGGGCCGACAAAATCACGATGGCGTCAGATGTGGACATGTTCGGCCTCCTGTTGCGGTCGGTGCGCCGCGTTGAGTTGAATGCGCTCAGCGCGCTTATTTGGCGGCCATGCGCAGGGCGCCGTCAAGGCGAATGACCTCACCGTTCAGGTATTCGTTTTCAACGATGTGGCGTACGAGGGCGGCGTATTCAGCCGGTTTGCCCAAGCGGGCGGGGTGCGGAACCGTGGCCGCCAGCGAGTCCTGAACTTCCTGTGGCAGCCCCATCAACATGGGGGTTTCGAAAATGCCGGGGGCAATCGTCATCACCCTGACATGTTCGCGTGCAAGATCTCTCGCTGCAGGCAACGTCATGGAAACGACTCCGCCTTTGGATGCGGCGTAGGCGGCTTGCCCCATCTGCCCATCGAAAGCGGCAACCGATGCTGTGTTGATGACGACCCCTTTGGAGGCGCCATCCTCCGGCGCGCCGGAGCTCACAAAGGCTGGCACCGCTAAACGCATCATGTTGAAAGTGCCCACCAAATTCACCAAGATGGTGCGTGTGAATCCCTCTAACGACGCGGGGCCATTGCGCGTCAGGATTTTTTCTGCCGAGGCAATGCCGGCAGCGTTCACCAGCACGTCCAGACGACCGAAGTGATCCAGCGCTGCTTGGACCGCTGCTTGCCCGCTGGCAGCGTCGCTCACGTCGGTTTTGACGTGGACCCAGCGCCCCGCCCAGCTCGCCTGGGCCCAGTTTTCCCTGGGAGAGCCCAGGTCGGCCAGCACCACGCGCCCCCCAGCTTCCAGTGCCATGCGCGCGGCGGCTGCGCCCAGTCCCGACGCGCCGCCAGTGATCAGCCAGACCCGTTTGCTCAGTTCCATTTTCATTCCTTGAAAAAGACGCGCGATTTCGCGTTTGTTATGGCCAGTCTAGAAAGATTTCACGCGCTCCCGGATCCCCATTTCCGGCAGCTTGAACCCCGTTTTTGTTGTGCTGTGGCAACAAAAAAGACCCAATTTGGTCCCTCTAGCGGGTTAGTTGTGGGGGGGGAGTGTTCAGTTTCGGTGCTTTGCGCACCAGAATGGTCGCCAAGGGTTTGTCCGGCTCGGGCAAAGCCTCAAGTCTCAAAAAGGAGAAATGCATGTTTGCTAAGAACGCTCTGGTGGCTGCTGCTGCCCTCGTGGTTTCCGTGGCTGCTCAAGCCCAATCCGTTTCCGTGTACGGCAACCTGGACGTCGCCGTCGGTTCTTTCGAAGACGACCTGACCAACCGCGTGACCAAGGTTGAGTCCGGTGTTCTGGACGGTTCCTTCCTGGGCTTCAAGGGCCAGGAAGACCTGGGTGGCGGCCTGAAGGCTGTCTTCAAGCTGGAAAGCGCCATTGGCGTTGACGCCGGCACCACCGATTCCAAGCTGTGGCAGCGCACCAGCGAAATCGGTCTGGTTGGTAGCTTCGGCACCGTGACCGTCGGTAACTCGCTGTCTCTGTCGGCTCTGGCTAACCACACTCAAAGCCCCTTCAGCGTGCTGGGTCAAATGGGTCTGGGCGGCGCTCTGAACTTCAACCCCTTCCAAGCTAACTCGGTGACCTACACCTCCAAGAGCTACTCTGGCTTCTCGGGTGCAGCTCAGTACGGCGCTTCGGAAACCCGCGGTCAAGACTCGATCATCGCTCTGCAAGGTAACTACGCTCAAGGCCCTCTGGCTGCTGGCGTGACCTACACCGAAGGTGAAAAGCAGTCGCTGTGGCAATTCGGCGGTAGCTTCGACCTGGGCGCTGCCAAGCTGTTCGCTCAGTACGCTCAAGCCAACGACTACACCACCAAGGATGACGTGAACAGCTTCCACTTGGGCGTGTCGGCTCCTGTGGGCGCCAATGGCACCGCTCTGGCTTCGTGGACTCACACCACCGAAGAAAACACCTGGAAGGCTGATCAGCTGAACGTGGCTTATGACTACGCTCTGAGCAAGCGCACTGGTGCTTACGCTGGCCTGATGTACACCCAAATCAAGCCTGAAGGCGGCGACAGCAAGTCCGGCCTGAGCGCTGCTGTGGGTCTGCGTCACGCTTTCTGATCCTGACGCGATCTATCAAGGCGGTCTGACCGCCTTGAACCCCAAAACCCGCTGGCGCAAGCCTGCGGGTTTTTTATTTGTTGCTCCCCTGTGGGAGGGGCTGGCCACCGTGCTGGCAAGTGCCACAATCTGCGCCGTGCTGCCTGTTTCTGCTCTCCCCATCCTGCAAGACGTTTTTGGCTATGCGGCCTTTCGCGGTCAGCAGCAAGCCATCGTGGAGCACGTCATCGAGGGTGGCGATGCCTTGGTGCTGATGCCCACTGGCGGGGGAAAAAGCCTGTGCTATCAGGTGCCAGCCATTGCGCGACACCGTGCCGGCCGGGGCGTCACGATTGTGGTGTCACCCCTGATCGCCTTGATGCACGACCAGGTGGGGGCACTGGAAGAGGTCGGCGTTCACGCTGCCTATTTGAATAGCTCGCTGTCTTCAGAAGAGGCACAGCAGGTCGAACGCGACATGATGTCGGGCAAGCTGGTGTTGCTCTACGCGGCGCCCGAGCGCATCACCCACCCGCGTTTTCAGGCGCAGTTGCTGAGCTTGTACGAGCGTGGCTTGCTGAGCTTGTTTGCGATTGACGAAGCCCACTGCGTCAGTCAGTGGGGGCATGATTTCCGTGAAGAGTATCTGCAGCTCAACATGCTGCACGAACGCTTCCCCGACGTGCCGCGCCTGGCTTTGACGGCTACGGCCGATGACCACACCCGCGCGGACATGATCGAGCGCCTGCAGTTGCAAGACGCGCGTGTCTTCATCAGCAGCTTCGATCGTCCCAATATTCGCTACACCCTGGTTGAAAAAGACAACCCCCGGGCTCAGTTGCTGCGCTTCATTCGCGATGAGCATGAGGGCGATGCGGGCATCGTCTACTGCCAAAGTCGCCGCAAAGTGGAAGACACCGCGCAGTGGCTATCAGAGCAGGGCATCGAGGCCTTGCCCTACCACGCGGGTCTGGATGCGTCGGTGCGGCAGCGACATCAAGATCGCTTCTTGCGCGAAGAGGGCTTGGTGATGGTGGCCACCATTGCCTTTGGCATGGGCATCGACAAGCCGGACGTGCGCTTCGTGGCACACCTCGATTTGCCCAAGAACATCGAAAGCTATTACCAGGAGACAGGGCGCGCCGGTCGCGATGGTCGTGAGGCTGACGCCTGGTTGACTTATGGTCTGGCCGATGTGGTGAACCAGCGGCGCATGATCGACGAAAGCCCCGCCCACGAAGAGTTCAAGCGCATTCAACGGGCCAAGCTTGATGCCCTGCTGGCCTTGGCTGAGGCCTGCGATTGCAGGCGGGTGCGCTTGCTGGCTTATTTCGGTGAAAGCAGCCAGCCCTGCGGCAATTGCGACAATTGCCTTAACCCCCCGGCGACCTGGGATGGCACCGAAGCCGCGCGCAAGCTGCTCAGCTGCATCTATCGTTTCTGGCAACATGGTCAGCAGCGCTTTGGTGCAGGGCACCTCATTGATGTCTTGCGGGGCAAAGACACCGACAAGGTTCGACAGTATGGCCACCAGACGCTGTCGACCTTTGGCGTGGGGGCGGATCTGTCGGAAAACCAGTGGCGAGCGGTGCTCAGGCAGTTGGTTGCCTTGGGCTATGTGTTTGCCGAAGGCGAGTTCAATACGCTGACCTTGGCCGATACCGCACGCGCCGTGTTGCGCGGCGAAGTGACCTTGACCTTGCGTGAGGCGCCTGATGCGGTCAAGCGAACGCGTTCAACGCGAGCTGGCGGAAAAGCGGCCGCGCCTCAGGACCTCGACCCCATGGCGCTTGAGCGATATCAGGCCCTGAAGGCCTGGCGTGCCGAGGTGGCGCGCGAGCACAACTTGCCGGCCTATGTGGTGTTTCACGACGCCACTTTGGCTGACATGGCGCGACTCGGGCCGCAGAGCCTGGCCGAGCTGGGCACCATCAGCGGTGTGGGCAGCAAGAAATTGCAAGCTTATGGTGCGCAAATCCTGTCCGTTCTGGCTGCCTGAACGGTAACCAAACTGGTGCATGGCGCCGCCGGTTTGTGCGCAATAAGAGTGCTTGGAGCCGGAAAGCGGAGCGCTTGTGGTGCCTGTCTGGCACGCATCTGGTGCTCTGTTGTGAGGTAACGACGAGCTGTTTGCTCAGGCATGGAAAAGGGTTGGCCCGCTTTTTGCTGAGCTGTTAACGTGGACACACCGTCCCGTATTGGTTTCGAGACGGAAGGCAGTTTTCATGTGCCTGACATGGATCGGAATCTGTTCACTTATTGCTAGGAGAACTCGATGTTTGCAAAGAAGAACCTGGTGGCTGCGGCCGCCCTGTTGGCGATCGCTGGCGCAGCCCAGGCTGACGTGAAGGTGTATGGCACGCTGGACGTGGGTATGGGCTCGGTTGAAGACGCCCATGCCAAGGACGACAAGACTCGCACCACCCAGGTGACCAGTGGTGGCATGATGACCAGCTACCTGGGCTTTGCTGGCAGCGAAGACCTGGGCAGCGGTTTGAAGGCCGAATTTGCTCTGGAAACCTTCATGGCTCCCGACACCGGGGCCACCCTGACAAACATGGCTGGCGGCTTCTGGGGCCGTGGCTCGTGGGTGGGTCTGTCCGGCAATTTCGGTCGCGTGGCTCTGGGTCAATATGACAACCCACTGTTCACCTCCGGCTACACCTACAACCCCTTCGGTAGCTCCATGCTGGTGTCGCCCACCATGCGCCACTTCTACAGCAAGACCGCTTCGCTGGGCTTTGACACCGGTTGGGTGAACTCGGTCACCTATGAGTCGCCTGTGGTTCAAGGCTTCAATGCCGTGCTGCAGTTTGCCCCCAAGGAAAAGGCAACCGGTAGCAGCGACAGCTACACCGTCGCAGGTGGCTACAACAATGGCCCGATCAGCGCCATGCTGACCTATGAAAAGGCTGGCTTGGTTGATGGCAGCAAGGCTTACCTGGCTGACCAGAAGGTTCTGAACCTGGGCGCCAGCTATGACCTGGGCGTGGCCAAGCTGTTTGGTCAGTACACCAACCTGAAGACCTCCAAGGTTGCCGCAGGCGACGTGGATGTCAAGAACGTGATCTATCAGGTCGGCGTGAGCGTGCCTCTGAATGACAAGCTGTCGGTGATGGCTTCGTTCGGTTCCAACAAGGCCACCGACAACGATACCGACGAGTCTGGTACCGACCGTGTGTTCTCTGTGGGTGCCGACTACCTGCTGTCCAAGCGCACCGACGTGTACGTGGCTTTTGTCAACAACACGCAAACTGGCCTGACTTCCGGTCAAACCATCGCTGCCGGTATCAAGCACAACTTCTGATCTGAGTTTCCTCAGACTGAAGCACAAAGCGCCCCTCGGGGCGCTTTTTTCATTGCCGCTCGAACAGGAATACGGCTGAGCTGGCCATCAAGTTGGGCCACTGTCGCACCGTTTTGGCGCCATGCAAGCCGAATGAGTCGGTGATGTTCAAACCATTCTTGCGCGCCAGCACTTCGAAGTCCCTGAAGGTGGCCACCCGGATGTTCGGGGTGTCGTACCACTGATAGGGCAGTGACTTGGTGACGGGCATGTGTCCACGCAGCACCGCCAGGCGGTGCGGCCAGTGCGCAAAATTGGGGAAGCTGACGATGCCGGTGCGGCCGACTCGGGCGGTCTCGCGCAGCATGGCTTCGGTGTTGCGCAGGTGTTGCAGGGTGTCGAGTTGCAGCACCACGTCGAAGCTGTTGTCCTCGAACAGGCTCAGACCTTCTTCCAGGTTGCGCTGGATCACGTTCACACCGCGCTTGACGCATTCCAGCACCTTGCTGTCATCCAGCTCGATGCCGTAACCGGTGCATTGGCGTTCGTCGCGCAGGCGCGCCAGCAGCTCGCCATTGCCGCAACCCAGGTCAAGCACGCGAGAGCCCGGTGGCACCATTTGCGCCACCACGTTGTGCAGGAAGCGGTCACTCATGCTGCCCCTCCCAGTTCCTGGTGGATGCGTTCGAAGTAGGCGCGTACCACAGCGTGGTAACGCGGGTCGTCGAGCAGGAAGGCATCGTGTCCATGGGGGGCATCGATTTCGGCGTAGCTGACGTCATGGCGGTTGTCGACCAGGGCCTTGACGATTTCGCGTGAACGAGCAGGCGAGAAGCGCCAGTCGGTGGTGAAGCTGATGACCAGGAACTTGGCCAGCGCACGTGCCAGGGCGGCCGACAGGCTGCCGCCATGCGCGCGGGCGGGGTCGAAGTAGTCGAGGGCGCGGGTGATCAGCAGGTAGGTGTTGGCATCGAAGTAGTCGCTGAACTTGTCGCCTTGGTAGCGCAGGTAGCTTTCCACCTGGAATTCGATGTCTTGCGTGCTGTAGCGAGGCTCCTGGCCGGGTTCGCGCCCGACCATCTCGCGGCCGAACTTCTCTTCCATCACGTCGTCAGACAGGTAGGTGATGTGGCCGATCATGCGCGCGACGCGCAGCCCGCGGCGGGGCACCACGCCATGTTCGTAGAAATGGCCCTGGTGGAAGTCGGGGTCGGTGATGATGGCGCGGCGGGCCACCTCGTTGAATGCGATGTTTTGCGCCGAGAGGTTGGGGGCGGTGGCCACGGCCACGCAATGGCCGACGCGGTCTGGGTATTGCAAGGTCCAGCTCAGGGCTTGCATGCCGCCGAGGCTGCCGCCGAGCACGGCCGCCAGCTTGTCGATACCGAGTCGATCGAGCACCCGGGCCTGCGCGTTCACCCAGTCTTCGACCGTGACCACGGGGAAGTCTGCACCGTAGAGTTTGCCGGTGTCCGGGTTGGTATGCATGGGGCCGGTCGAGCCAAAGCACGAGCCCGGGTTGTTGATGCCGATGACGAAGAACTTGTCGGTGTCCAATGGCTTGCCGGGGCCGATCATGTTGTCCCACCAGCCTTCGCTCTTGGGCTTGGGGTGGCCGTTTTCGTCGGCATGCAAGCCGGCAACGTGGTGCGAGGCGTTCAGGGCGTGGCACACGAGCACGGCGTTGCTGCGGTCGGCATTGAGGCGACCGTAGGTTTCATAGACCAGCGTGTAGTCGTTCAGTACCGCACCGCTTTGCAAGCAAAGCGGCGTACCAAAGTGCATGGACGCTGGCGTGACAACTCCGAGAGAGGACATGACGCTTGAAACTCAAAACAAAAAACCGGCCGCGCATGGAAGCAGGGGCCGGTCAGCAGCGCCCTCTTTAGCGGTATTTTTTTAAAGCGCCCGCAAGCCGGACAAATCGGCGCTGTGGTCGACAGTGTAGCGGCAAAGTTCCGCATGCGCACCAAAGCCTTGTGCCAATATGAGGGTGATCAAGCTGTGAATGATCCCTTTCATGATGTGAATGGATCAGGGGGTGTGCTCTTAGGATGGACACTCGCGGGTGCTGGCCTAGTAGGGGTGACGCGTCTCGCGAGTAAACCGCAAGGAGTGTTCCATGCCACGCTGGTTGATTCGACTCAATGAGCATGTGCCGATTCGATACGGTGCCTGGTTTTTTGCGGTCGTGGGCTTTGCTGCCGCGCTGTCTTACTCGGCGCTGACCGATCAAGCCTGGTGGGTTGTCGGCCTGACGGCGGGACTGGTCGGCCTGGGTGTGAGTGACATGACCCAATCGTCCCGGGCGGTTCTGCGCAACTATCCGGTTATCGGGCACTTGCGCTATCTGCTGGAATTTGTCCGCCCGGAGTTGCGCCAGTACTTCATTGAAAGCGACGGCGAGGCGGCCCCCTTTTCTCGGCAGCAGCGTTCACTGGTCTACCAGCGAGCCAAGGGCGAGCCAGACAAGCGTCCGTTCGGGACCCAGAAAGACGTTAACGCCACCGGATACGAGTGGATCAGCCATTCCATTGCGCCCACGCACATTGCCTCGCAGGACTTCCGTATCCTCATCGGGGCCGGGGGCAGTTCCTGCACCCAACCGTATAGCGCCAGTCTGTTCAATGTGTCGGCCATGAGCTTTGGTGCCCTGAGTGCGAATGCCATTCTGGCGCTCAACGGCGGGGCCAAGAAGGGGGGCTTTGCCCATGACACGGGAGAGGGCTCGATCAGTCGTTACCACCGCCAGCAAGGGGGCGACCTGATCTGGGAAATTGGCTCGGGCTATTTTGGTTGCCGCAACGCCCAAGGCCAGTTTGACCCCGAGCAGTTCAGCCGCAATGCGCTAGACCCTCAGGTCAAGATGATCGAGTTGAAGTTGAGCCAGGGCGCCAAACCAGGCCATGGCGGCGTGTTGCCAGGCCCCAAGGTGACGCCGGAAATTGCCGAAGCGCGTGGCGTGACGGTGGGGCAAGATTGCGTGTCGCCGGCCACGCACAGTGCGTTTTCCACCCCCGTGGAAATGATGCGCTTCATTGAGCAGTTGCGACAACTCTCGGGCGGCAAGCCGGTGGGCTTCAAGTTCTGCATGGGCCATGTGTGGGAGTGGTTTGCCATGGTCAAGGCCATGCGCGAAACCGGCATCTGGCCTGACTTCATCGTGGTCGATGGGGCTGAAGGCGGCACCGGGGCGGCACCGCTGGAGTTCACGGACCACGTGGGTGCCCCACTGCAGGAAGGTTTGCTGATGGTGCACAACACCTTGGTGGGTCTCAATGAGCGTCACCGCGTCAAACTGGGTTGCGCGGGCAAGGTGATCAGCGCGTTCGACATCGCGCGCATGATGGCCCTGGGGGCCGACTGGTGCAACTCGGCGCGCGGGTTCATGTTTGCGCTGGGTTGCATCCAGGCGCAAAGCTGCCACACGGGCCACTGCCCAACGGGGGTGACGACGCAAGACCCGGCGCGCATGCGTGCCCTGGTGGTGCCTGACAAGACCGAGCGGGTGTACCGCTACCACCACAACACGATGTTTGCGCTCAAGGAGTTGGTGCAGGCCGCAGGGCTGCATCACCCCAACGAAATCACGGCCGACCACATCTTGAGGCGCGTGTCGGGCTGCGATACCCGCCGGCTGTCAAACTTGATGCGGTACGCCAAGCCGGGCGAATTGTTGTTGGCTGAACAGGGGCAGGGACCCTGGTTGCAGCCAGCGTTTGAGCAATATTGGAACCGGGCCCGAGCCGATTCCTTCTCGCTCTAGATCTGGAAGACTTCAGGCCTTGGGTGGCGCGGTGTCGATGAAGCTCTGGCGCTGCGAGAGCTTCTCAAACAGCTTGCCCAGATTGGGATAGTCTTCTCGCCAGTCGATTTGCGGAAAGCGGAAGTCGAGGTAGCCCAGGGCGCAACCGACGGCGATGTCCGCCAGAGTGTGGTGGTTGTTGCCGGCGGCACACCAGGGACGATCGCCCAAGCCCAGGCTCATGGCCTTCAGGCTGGCGTGCACCTTCTCCAGTTGCCGGTCGATCCAGGCCGGACAGCGCTGGGCATCGGTGCGGCCTGGCCAGGTTTGTTCCATGCGCGCCAGCACGGCGGCATCGAGCAAGCCGTCCGCCAGGGCTTCCCAGGTGCGAATTTCCACGCGCTCGCGTCCACCCAGAGGAATGAGCTTGCCCACAGGCGACAGGGTGTCGACGTATTCGACGATGACCCGTGAGTCAAAAATCGCCTCGCCGCCTTCCATGACCAGACAGGGCACCTTCCCCAGGGGGTTGGCATCCATGATCCGGGTGTCCGCGGCCCAGACGTCCTCCACTTCGAACTTGTAGTCCAGTTTTTTTTCTGCCAGCACCACCCGTACTTTGCGAACGAAGGGGCTGGTCAGCGATCCGATGAGTTTCATTCTTGATCAGATGCAATGTTTGGAACGATTCTAGCGGCCGAGGGGCTTGTGTCAAAAAGGGCTGGGTTTCGGGTGGGGATTGTGGTCATGTGCCGACGCCAAATGCCGGGTTACAGTTAACGCGACATGAACTCCTCAGCAGTCCGTTCGTCCGTGCGTGCGTTTCGCCTGGTCGACCTGGAGTCCCTCCAGGCTTCGGCGGGGAGCATGCCGCCTGTGGATGAGGCTCCCGTGCTGCGGGTGGTCTCCGATCCGATGGCGTCTGGAGCGGTCGAGCCGGTGATCTGGCCGGCGCCGATTGGCTCTGGTCCTGCGCCGCAGGATGAGGCGCCTGCCCCCCAGGTACAAGTGCGATTGAAGGTGCACGGGCCTTTGCCTCGCTTGCCACAGGGGCAGGTGGTCACTTTGCCGGTGACGCTGTCGGCGCGCCCTTTGGAGTTTGCGGGCCTGTGCTTGCGCAACTTGATGTGGCTGTTGCTGACCTTGGGTTTGTATGCGCCCTGGGCCCAGGTACGAACGCGGCGGTATTTCCTGCGGCGTACCCTGGTGGCGGGCGAGGCGCTGGATGACCATGCCAACCCCTGGCTTTTGCTGCCGCGTCATCTCATGGTGTGGGGCTTGGTGGCCGGGGTGGTGGGGGCCTGGGTGGGCTCCCGCCTGGCGGGCATGGTGGCTTTGTCTCTGGCACTGGCGGTCTTGCCCTTGCTGGCTTACATGAACCTGAGCTATCGGGTGGCGCACATGAGTTGGGCCGGCCGACGCCTGCATTTCGATGGCCGTTACCAGGGCGTATACCGTGCGATGTGGGCCCCTTTGGCCAGCGCTTGTCTGGTGGCTTGGTTGCTGATGGCCACACTGGCCTGGAATCGACCGGGGGGCTGGATGGCATGGGGGGCGGTGGCCGCACTGTGGGCGATGGCGGTACCAGCCTTTGTCTGGGGCTACTTCCAGTATCGCCAGCATCATCTGGTGCTGGGCCCTGTGCGTTTGATGTGGAAAGCCCAGCGGGTGGCCATGGCGATGCTGTTTGTGCGTGCGCTGGCCTGGTTTGTCCTGGCGAGCATGATGGTGGTGGGTGTGGCCGCCGTGGTGCTGGCTGGGGTGATGTTGCTGCGCGGTCGGGTCAGCACCCAAGTGCTGTTCGGCGTGTGGGTGGCGGTGGCAGCTTGCGTCCTGGCGGCCGTGGTGCCATACCTGCAGGCGCGCCTGCAGAACCTGGTGTGGAGCAAAACAGGCAACCGCTATCTGCGCTTTCGCTGTCAGTTGGATGTACAGGCTTATGTGTGGCTGCGTTTGCGCCACGCTGTGCTGGTTGTCTTGACCCTCGGGGTCTATTGGCCCTGGGCGGAGGTGGCTGCCCGTCGCATGCGCACCGAGGCCCTGCAAGTGTGGGCGCGTGTGGAAACTGACGTTCTGAAAGCCAATTGGGCGCCCCGCAAACGCGCCGACCGAACTAAAATGGCGGGTTAATCCCAAGATCGGGGTCTGCAAGCCCCCTTACCGCCATGTCCTTGTCTGCTCTCACCGCCTTGTCGCCGCTCGACGGCCGTTACGCCTCCAAGGTTGCCGCTTTGCGCCCCTTGCTGTCTGAATTCGGCCTGATGCACCGCCGGGTGCAGGTCGAAATCGAGTGGTTCATCGCCCTGTCGGACGCCGGCTTGCCTGAAGTGGCGCCTCTGTCGGAAGCCACCCGTGGCTACCTGCGTGGTCTGGTCGCGCGCTTCTCTGAAGCCGATGCGCAAGCGATCAAGGACATCGAAAAGACCACCAACCACGATGTGAAAGCAGTCGAGTACTGGATCAAGTCGAAGTTTGCTGGCCATACCGATCTGGAGAAGGCTGGTGAGTTCGTGCACTTTGCCTGCACCTCCGAAGACATCAACAACACCAGCCATGGTTTGATGCTGAAGGCCGCGCGCGAGCAAGTGCTGCTGCCCGCTGTGGATGGCCTGATCGCCACGATGACCGAGCTGGCCAAGTCGCTGGCCGAGATCCCCATGCTGAGCCGCACACACGGCCAGACCGCTTCGCCCACCACCGTGGGTAAGGAAGTGGCCAACGTGGTGGCCCGCCTGCAAAACGCCCGCGCCCGCATTGCCGATGTCAAGCTGCTGGCCAAGATGAACGGTGCTGTGGGCAACTACAACGCCCACCTGTCTGCCTACCCAGACAAGGACTGGGAAGCCTTCAGCCAGTCGGTCATCGAAAACCAGCTGGGCCTGACCTTCAACCCCTACACCATCCAGATCGAGCCCCATGACTACATGGCCGAACTGTTTGATGCCATCACCCGCACCAACACCATCTTGATCGACTGGTCGCGCGATGTGTGGGGCTACATCAGCCTGGGTTACTTCAAGCAAAAGACCAAGGCCGGCGAAATCGGTTCGTCGACCATGCCGCACAAGGTCAACCCCATTGACTTCGAAAACGCCGAAGGCAACCTGGGCCTGGCCAACGCCGTGTTGACCCACCTGAGCCAGAAGCTGCCCATCAGCCGCTGGCAGCGTGACCTGACCGATTCCACCGTGTTGCGCAACATGGGTGTGGCCATCGGTTACGCCATCCTGGCTTACGACAGCCTGGCACGTGGCTTGGGCAAGCTCGAAGTCAACCCACAGATGTTGGCCGACGACCTCGACAACGCCTGGGAAGTGCTGGCTGAGCCCATCCAGACCGTGATGCGCCGTTACGCCTTGCCTAACCCCTATGAGCGTCTGAAGGAGCTGACCCGCGGCAAAGCCATCACCCGTGAGTCCATCCAGGCCTTCATCCAGACCTTGGAGTTGCCTGAGTCTGAAAAGGCGCGCCTGATGGAAATGACCCCCGGCAACTACATTGGCAAGGCGGTGGACCTGGCCAAGCGCATCGGCTGAAAGTGACGGCCGCGCCATGAACTTCATCGATCAGCTCGCTTACGCTCAGCGCCAGAACGACTCCATGCTCTGTGTGGGGCTGGACCCGGAAACGTCCAAGCTCCCCGGTAGCTGGAAGGGCAACCCCGATCGCATTTACGACTTCTGTGCTGCGATCGTCGATGCCACCAAGGATCTGGTTTGCGCGTACAAGCCGCAAATTGCCTACTTCGCGGGCAACCGTGCGGAAGAGCAACTCGAACGTCTCATGGCGCACATTCGCCGCGTGGCGCCGCATGTGCCGGTCATTCTGGACTCCAAGCGTGGCGACATCGGCAGCACCGCCGAGCAATACGCCCGTGAAGCGTTTGACCGCTATCAGGCCGATGCCGTGACGCTGTCGCCCTTCATGGGCTTTGACACCCTCGAGCCCTTCCTGAAGTACCCCGGCAAGGGGGTGATTCTGCTGTGCCGCACCTCCAACCCAGGTGGCTCTGACTTGCAGAACCTGCGACTGGCTGACATCGAAGGTCAGCCTCGCGTGTATGAACACATTGCGGCGCAAGCTCAGACCAAGTGGAACACCAACGGCCAGATGGGCCTGGTGGTCGGGGCCACCTTCCCGCAGGAAATCGCGCGGGTGCGCGAACTGGCCCCTACGCTGCCTT
Organism: Aquabacterium sp.; assembly: GCF_036273115.1. GTDB lineage: Bacteria > Pseudomonadota > Gammaproteobacteria > Burkholderiales > Burkholderiaceae_C > Aquabacterium. Next base: position 54,141 of record NZ_DASUIN010000022.1, on the reverse strand, counting down.
TGTTGATTCCCGGTGTGGGTGCGCAAGGTGGCGATGCCGATGCCACGGTCAAGGCTGGCTTGCGTGTGGCGGCCGATGGCGCCGTGACCGGCCCCATCATCGTCAACAGCTCGCGTGCGGTGCTGTATGCCAGCAGTGGGGATGACTTTGCCAGTGCTGCGCGCAAGGTGGCACTGGAAACGCGTCAGACCCTCAACGCCGCTCGCCGTTGATTTCAAACCATCGCGCCCCTGACGGATGGCAGGGGTGAGGCTCGAAGGGGCGCCAAGATGAAACTGGTGACATTTGAAGTGGACGGACGCCATGAAATAGGTGTCCTTCAAGGCGAGCGCATCGTGTCCTTGAGCCAGGCTCAAATGCAGTCTGCCCCGCCGAATGTGTTGTCGACTCACCAGCCCATGGTGGACCTGATTGCCCATTGGGCTGAAAACAAGCCATGGGTCGAGGCGGTGTTGGCGCAACGACAGCCCGATTGGCGTCTGGACCAGGTCCACCTGCTCGCTCCGGTGCCCAAGCCCGGCAAGTTGCTGGCCATTGGCCTGAACTACCTGGAACATGTGCAAGAGCAGATCGTGGGCGAAACCCGAGATGTGCCGCAGCACCAGATCTGGTTCACCAAGCTGGGGCATGCCATCAACGGGCCCTATGACCCGATCGTGTTGCCCAGCGTGTCGCAAGCCACTGATTACGAGGGCGAAATGGTCGCCATCATTGGCCAGCGCTGCAAACATGTGTCCCGTGAGCGAGCCCATGAGGTGGTGTTCGGTTACTGCGTGGGCAACGACGTGTCGGTGCGCGACTGGCAAAAGCGCACCCCGCAATGGACGCTGGGCAAGTCATTCGACACCCACGCCCCGTTTGGCCCTTGCATCACCACCGCCGACGAGGTGGGGGATCCGCACGCGCTGGATCTGCGATGCTGGGTGAATGGCGAACTGCGCCAAAGCAGCAACACACGTTTGATGATTTTCAATTTGTGGGATCAGATCGCCCACCTGAGCCAAGCCATGACCCTGGAGCCCGGTGATGTGATTTACACCGGCACTTGCAGCGGAGTGGGCGCGGCCTTCAATCCGCCCAAGTTCTTGCGTGAGGGCGATGTGGTGCGGGTCGAGATCGACAAGCTGGGTCACATCGAATCGCGCTGCGTGCAGGAACAAGTCTGACGAAAGGGCGGGAGCTAGGCATAAACCCGAATCTCGACGTATCATGGTCGGTTGCCTTGACCCCTGTCGTGTTCGTCGATGTCTCGCTCCTCTACCAAGTCAGATGCGCCTCGTGTGCCCTATGAAATCCAGCGATCCATTCAGATTCGCGGGGCTCGTACCCACAATCTGAAAAACATCGACCTCGACCTGCCCAAGCACGAGTTGGTGGTCATCACCGGCCTGTCAGGGTCCGGCAAGTCAAGCCTGGCGTTTGACACGCTCTACGCCGAAGGCCAGCGTCGCTATGTGGAAAGCTTGAGCGCCTACGCGCGCCAGTTTCTGCAGTTGATGGACAAGCCCGATGTCGATGTGATCGAAGGCTTGTCGCCAGCGATCTCGATTGAACAAAAGGCCACCAGCCACAACCCGCGCTCCACCGTGGGTACGGTGACCGAGATTCACGACTACCTGCGCCTGCTGTTTGCGCGTGCCGGCACGCCGTTCTGCCCTGATCACCACCAGCCCCTGCAAGCGCAAAGCGTGAGCCAGATGGTGGATGCCGTGTTGGCCATGCCAGAAGAGACCAAGCTGATGATCCTGGCGCCGGTGCTGCGTGATCGCAAGGGCGAGCACGCCGAGTTGTTTGCCGAAATGCAGGCCAAGGGCTATGTGCGTTTTCGGATCGACGGGCAAGTGGTGGAAGCGGCCGACCTCAAGCCACTGGCCAAGAACGAAAAACACGATGTGGACGTGGTGGTGGACCGCCTGAAGGTGCGTGCCGACATGGGCCAACGCTTGGCCGAAAGCTTTGAAGCGGCGTTGAACCTGGCAGAGGGCCGGGCTCTGGCCTTGGAAATGGACACGCAGCAAGAGCATCTGTTTTCGGCCAAGTTTGCCTGCCCGGTGTGCAGTTACTCGCTGGCGGAGCTGGAGCCGCGCCTGTTCTCCTTCAACTCGCCGCAAGGGGCTTGCCCTACGTGTGATGGTTTGGGGCATGTCATCGCTTTCGATCCGCAGCGCGTGGTGGCCTTCCCCAGCTTGAGTCTGGCCAGTGGGGCCGTGAAGGGTTGGGATCGTCGCAACCCCTACACCTATTCCTTGATCGAATGCTTGGGCAAGCACTATGGCGTGGACATGGAGCAGCCCTTCGAAGAACTGCCAGCCAACATCCAGCACATCGTGTTGTACGGTTCTGGCATCGAAGAAATCGAGTTCACCTACGAAGCCGATGGTGCCGGTGGCAAGAAGCGCAAAGTCAAGCGCCAGCACCCCTTTGAGGGCATCATTCCCAACTTCGAGCGTCGCTTCAAAGAAACCGACTCGGCAGCCGTGCGCGAAGAGCTTGGGCGCTACCAGCAGCCCAAGGCTTGCCCCGACTGCCACGGCACCCGCCTGCGCACCGAAGCTCGCCATGTGAAGCTGTTGGATGCCGTCACGGGAGACACGAAAGCCATTTACGAGATTGCGCATGCCACGCTGGCCGAGGCGCATCGCTATTTCGACGGTTTGCAACTGCAAGGCGCCAAGGCCGAGATCGCGGGTAAGGTCGTCACGGAAATCCGTTCGCGTCTGCGCTTCCTCAATGATGTGGGCTTGAACTACCTGAGCCTGGATCGCAGTGCCGACACCTTGTCGGGTGGGGAGGCACAGCGCATTCGACTGGCCAGCCAAATCGGCTCGGGCTTGACGGGTGTGATGTATGTGCTTGATGAGCCCTCGATTGGTTTGCACCAGCGCGACAACGACCGTCTGATCGGAACCCTCAAGCACTTGCGTGATCTGGGCAACAGCGTCATCGTGGTTGAACACGATGAGGACATGATCCGCGCCGCGGATTACGTGGTCGATATGGGGCCGGGCGCGGGGGTGCATGGGGGCCGTGTGCTGGCGCAAGGCACGCCACAAGACGTGGAGTCCAACCCCGACAGCATCACCGGCAAATACCTGGCTGGGGCCCTGCGCATCGATTTGCCTGTCCAACGTCACCCCTTCACGGATGAGACGCGGCGCTTGCGCGTGGTGAATGCCCGTGGACACAACCTCAAGGGGGTCACGGCCGAGTTCCCGGTGGGCTTGTTGACCTGTGTGACCGGCGTGTCCGGTTCAGGCAAGAGCACCCTGGTGAATGACACCCTGTATGCCGCTGTTGCCAAGAAGCTCTACCAGAGCCATACCGAGCCCGAGCCGCACGACGAGATCGAAGGCCTGGAGTTGTTCGACAAGGTCATCAATGTGGATCAGTCGCCCATTGGGCGCACCCCGCGCAGCAACCCTGCCACTTACACCGGGCTGTTCACGCCGATTCGCGAGCTGTTTGCCGATGTGCCCACGGCGCGCGAGCGGGGTTATGGGGCTGGGCGCTTCTCGTTCAACGTGGCCGGTGGTCGTTGCGAGGCCTGCCAGGGTGATGGCGTCATCAAGGTCGAGATGCACTTTCTGCCTGATGTGTACGTGCCTTGCGACGTGTGCCATGGCAAGCGCTACAACCGCGAAACCCTCGACGTGCAGTACAAGGGCAAGAACATCCACGAGGTGCTGAACCTGACGGTGGAAGACGCCTTGGCTTTCTTCAGTGCGGTGCCCTCGATTGCGCGCAAGCTGCAAACCTTGATGGATGTGGGCTTGGGCTACATCCGCCTGGGCCAAAGTGCCACGACCTTGTCAGGCGGTGAAGCCCAGCGGGTGAAGCTGGCGCTCGAGTTGTCCAAGCGCGATACCGGGCGCACGCTTTACATCCTGGATGAGCCGACCACAGGGCTGCACTTCCACGACATTGCCTTGCTGCTGAAAGTGCTGCACCAGCTGCGCGATGCCGGCAACACCATCGTCATCATCGAACACAACCTCGACGTGATCAAAACCGCTGACTGGTTGATCGACATGGGCCCCGAAGGCGGCTCAGGTGGCGGCACCATGCTGATGGCGGGCACACCCGAGGCGCTGGCCGAATGTGAAGCCAGCTTCACCGGGCGTTACCTCAAACCGCTGTTGCAAGCCAAGGCCCGGGCCTGAAAGCTGGGCGGCATCGCCCGCCGCTTCAGCTCATGAAGCCCAGGTCGTAGGCCGATTCGTTGAATTGGTTCAGGTTGGGCAGGATGGTCAGCAGATCTGATTGCGGCACCCCCATCCAGCGACCCAGGGTGTAGGCGTATTGGTCCACCGACGTGGTGGGCAACATCACCCCGTTTTGCAACTGGTCTGGACTGCCGAATACGCCCTGGGCATTGGCTGTGCTGTATTGAGGGAAGGTGCCGTAGACCTCGGTGCCTCGCACTGCTCCACCCATGATGAAGTGGTGTGCCCCCCAGCCGTGATCGGTGCCATCGCCGTTGTTGGTGAAGGTGCGGCCAAAGTCGGATGCGGTGAAGGTGGTGACCTGCGAGCGCATGTCGCCTCCTGGCATATTGCCCAGCACCATGTCGAAATAGGCCATGGCATGGTTCAGTTGAGCCAGCCGGTCGCCGTGCACCTGGTTCTGGTTGTCATGCGTGTCAAAGCCTCCCAGGCTGACCATGAACAATTGACGTCGAATGCCAAAGCCACCCAGGCGATTGGTTTCGATCAGGCGCGCCACCATCTGCAGCTGAATGGCCAGCGGGTTGGTGCTGGTGGTGCCGGTTGACGGCACCGTCATCTGCAGCAGTGGCTCGTTGTAGACATTGGTCACGCCGGGGTTGCCCCAAGGCGGCGCGCCGATGACCGGGATCTTTTCAATCAACAGGCTGCTGGCGTCCATTGCTCGGCGTACAAAACGCTGGTGATCGCGCGCGTACAGATTGTCTGCACTGTGGTTGGCCATGACATTGCCCATGGCCGTGAACAGCCGTGCGTTGCCGTAGACCTTGCCGCCGCTGCCGAGGCCGGCAATTGAGCTCGTGCCCGTTTGGTACTGCATGACCGATTGGCCAGACAGCCACACCGACGTCGAGCTCGGCGTCATGCAGGTGAAGGAGCGACGAATGATGTCGACATTGCTTGCCGAATTGCTGCTGTTGAGGCCCATCAGCAGATCGCCCATGCGTCCGCCCCAGCCGTTTCCTGCCCCCTCGGGTTGGAAAGACTGCCAGGTCGATTGCTGGTCGTTGTGCGAGAACAGTTTGGCCGGCTTGCGAATGCGGACGTCGCTGTAATCGGCCTTGGTCAAAGGGCGGGTCAGCGGGCCCACGTTGGCCAGCACCGCCACACGACCGCTCTGATGCAGTTGCTGAATCTGAGGCAAGGCCGGGTGCAGCGCGAACTGGCGGCCACTGTGAACCGCGCGCCCCGCATGGTTGATCGGCAGAACGCCGCCAAAGCGGGCTGGGCTCCCTCCTGCTGCGCCAGAGACCGGCGTGGTTCCTGCAGGCATCAGGGCGATCGATGTGCTGGTGTCGGCAGCGTTGCGCGATGCCGGGTTGCGGTGGTTCACATAGTGTGTCCACGAATCGGTGTCTGTTGCCAGTACGGTGTTGTAGGCATCGTTGCCTCCGTACAGGAAGATGCACACCAGTGCCTTGTAGTCATTGGGGCTGGACTGGGCGGCGGCCTCGTTCATGGACAACAGACTCAGCCCCAAGGGGCCCGCTGCGCCCAAACTGGACAGGGTGGCGGCTTGTTGGAGGAATGCGCGACGGCTGGCTTGACTCATGAAAGCCTCACTGCTGAACGAGGAAAGAAGGCGACACCGCAACCAGCAACACGGCGGCCTGGGCGCGCTTGCGACGTTCCCCGACGTTTCGGTTGGGCATGCTCTCGATGGCTGCGACGGCTTCCGACATCAGCTCTGCCGGGGGCTCGGTGCCAAGCAGGCGCCGATGTACCGCTGACACCATCTGGGCCGGTTGATCTGCCAGGGCTTCAAAGGACGTGAGGTCAAACCGGATGTCATTGAGACGTTTGTTGCTGTCCCATTTGCCCAACCCGTCATTGAGGATCGAAGCGATGAAGTTCGCGTAGCCAACCACGGTGGTTTCGGTGGTCAGCTGCATTTCGGGGGCCATCATGCCGCGGGCCCCTAATTCAGTCTGCGGCGGAATGTAGCCAGGGCGGAAGAAGTTGAACACAGAGGGGGCGCGCATGGGCGTCTGGCTCAGCGACGTGCCTGGGTTGTCGGTTTCACCCAAAGGGTAGTAGGCCACACCACCGGCGGCCGCTTGTGCGCTGTAGGTGTCAGAGGTGTGGGGCAGCGAGCGCATCAGGTGGGCGAGCCGAAGCACAGGTTCGCGCAACTTGCCGCTTGTCTCCGGATCAGAGGGCTTGCGCGCTTCGGCGTGAAGCAAGATGGCGCGGACTACCTCTTTGAGGTTGCCTCGCGAGCTGCGGAAGGTGCTGGCCACGTCTTGCACATAGGAAGGGCTAGGGTTGCTGGTGACCAGCCGCTGAATCAGCTGTCGGCTGATGAACGGCGCGGTATTGGGGTGATTCGCCAGGCGGTCCAGCGCGGTCTGCAAGCTTTGCTGAGGGTTGGCGGTTGTCTGGGCGTCGATCGTGGTTCCCAGGAACTGTTTGACGCTGGTGGAGTGTTCCTGTGCATACCCCGACATGCTGGTGGTTTCCTGCAGTGTCTCGGTGCACTCTGCCGTGCGCCAGAAGCACTTCCACCACACCAGCGCCGATTTGGTCGAGGGCCAGTTCCAGCTGAATCCTGTGAATACCTTGGCCAGACCTTTGACGTCGTTGGCCGTATAGGTTTCGATGGGCTGACCGTTATTCAGACGCAGGCTGCCATCGGGGTTCAGTTCATACAGGCCGATCGAAAACAGCTGCATCACCTCGCGTGCAAAGTTCTCGTCGGGGACGCGGCCACTGCTGGCGTCTTCTTTGCGGTTGCCGCGGTGGGACAGATAGGCGCCCATGGCCGGATGGAGCGCGACCTCCTCCAGCAACTGCCGGTATGTTGTGCTGCTGTTGCGGGCCAGCATGTCCATGAAGCTGGCCACCATGCGTCCCTGCATGGCGAGGTTGTCGCTGGCGGTTGAGATGACGAAAATTTCAGACAAGGCGAAGGCAACGCGCTGGCGTAACTGGGCGTTGTCCTTGATCGCGTGGGTCCACCAGCTGTAGGTAACGTCGTTGCCATCGGGCTTGCTGACACTGCGGGCCTGAGCCGTGGCCTCGGCCATTTGCAGATGGGTGGGCAATGTGCTGGCTTGTGCGAACTGTTCGTCGATCCACTTCCCGTAGCCGAGCGATTGCAGGCGAGCCACGTCTTCCGGTGTCGGGCCGAAGCTGGCTTGTTCCAGGAACCGTACAGCTTGTGCTTCGGTGATGGGCTCGGGGCGCGCTTCCTCGTCACTGCCGCATGCGCTGAGTGAACCCAGCGCGATCAGCGCCAGCGCTGGCCAAAGGCGGCGCTGAGACGGGGAGGAGGGGCGGGACAGCTGGATGGACATGGCGGGCCTCGGCCAGAAAATGTGGCCGAAGAATGCCATGTCATGTTGCACGGCTGTGCAGCAAGCCTGCCTCAGTTGTAAGCAGTCGCAAGCGTGTTGCGAGATGCCAGCAGTTAGCGTGCTTTGATCACAAGTTGGGTGCCAATGCGCGCTCGGCGTCACTCAGGGAATGCCCTGTGCGTAGCGCCCAATCTTCCATCTGATCACGCCCGATCTTGCCGACGTTGAAATACGTCGATTCGGGGTGGGCCATGTAAAAACCACTGACGCTGGCCGCAGGCATCATCGCCAGGCTTTCTGTCAGGTGCATGTGAATTTCGTGGGCATCCAGCACCCGGAACATCTCGCGCTTGACAGTGTGATCCGGGCAGGCGGGGTAGCCCGGAGCGGGGCGAATGCCGCGGTACTGTTCCTTGATCAGTTCGGCGTTGTCCAGCTTTTCCTCGGCGCCGTAGCCCCAGAACTCCTTGCGCACACGCTCATGCATCCGCTCGGCAAAGGCTTCGGCCAGGCGGTCTGCCAGCGCCTTGAGCATGATGGCCGAGTAGTCGTCGTGCTGCGCCAGGAACTCGGCCTCTTTCTTTTCAATGTTCAAGCCGGCCGTGACCGCGAACATGCCGATGTAGTCAGCCTTGGCTTCGCGGGGCGCAATGAAGTCAGCCAGTGAGCGGTTCGGGCGCTTCACTCCGTCTACCACAGGGCGCTCGGTCTGCATGCGCAGCGGGTCCCAACTCATCAGCACGTCTGTACGTGACTCGTCCTTGTAGATCTCAATGGTGTCGTCTTGCACCGTGTTGGCTGGGTACAGCCCGATCACGCCGTTGGCGGTCAGCCAGCGGCCTTCCACGATCTTCTTGAGCATGGCTTGCGCATCGGCGTACACCTTGCGCGCTTCCACGCCCACGATCTCGTCGTCGAGGATGGCGGGGAAGGGTCCAGCCAAGTCCCAGGTCTGGAAGAAGGGACCCCAGTCAATGTAGGCAGCCAACTCACCCAAGTCGTAGTTCTGGAATACGCGGCGGCCAATGAACTTGGGCTTCTCGGGGGTGTAGGTGGCAAAGTCGGCCTGGTGCTTGTTGGCGCGGGCTTCGGCCAAAGACACCATGGGCGTGGCCTTCTTGTTGGCATGTTGCTGGCGTACGCGCTCGTAATCGGCGTTCAGTTCGGCAATGTAGGCATCCTGGCGCTCGGGGCTCAGCAACTCGGAGCACACGCCCACGGCACGCGAAGCGTCGGGCACATAGACCACGGGGCCGCTGTAGTTGGGCGCGATCTTGACGGCCGTGTGAACGCGCGAGCAAGTGGCCCCGCCGATCAGCAAGGGAATCTGGCGCGAGCGGAAGTATTCGTCGCGCTCCATCTCGGCGGCCACGTATTGCATTTCCTCCAGCGAGGGGGTGATCAGGCCAGACAAGCCAATGATGTCGGCGCCAACTTCCTTGGCTTTGTCGAGGATGTCCTTGCACGGCACCATCACGCCCATGTTCACAACTTCGAAGTTGTTGCACTGCAAGACCACGGTCACGATGTTCTTGCCGATGTCATGCACGTCGCCCTTCACGGTGGCGATCACGATCTTGCCTTTGCTGCGCACATCGGCGCCCGACGCTTCCAGCTGACGCTTTTCTTCTTCGATGTAGGGCACCAGATGGGCCACAGCCTGCTTCATCACGCGGGCGGATTTCACCACTTGCGGCAGGAACATCTTGCCAGCGCCAAACAGGTCGCCCACGGTGTTCATGCCGGCCATCAGCGGGCCTTCGATCACGTGCAGCGGGCGGCCGCCCTTGGCCTTGATGGCTTGGTAGCACTCTTCCGTGTCGGCCGTGATGAATTCAGTGATGCCTTGAACCAGGGCGTGGCTCAAACGCTGCTCAACGGAGACGGGGTTCTCAGGGGTGCCACGCCAGGCCAGTTTGGCGCTGTCATCCTTGGCCGCACCCTTGACCTGCTCGGCCACGGCCAGCAAGCGCTCGGTCGGGGTCAGGCTGGTGTCTTCGCCATCCTTGAACACCGACTTGCGGTTCAGCACCACGTCTTCGACCAGTTCGCGCAGATGGGCTTCCAACTGGTCGTACACACCGATCATGCCGGCGTTGACAATGCCCATGTCCATGCCCGCCTGAATGGCGTGGTACAGGAACACGGTGTGGATGGCTTCGCGCATGGGCTCGTTGCCGCGGAAGCTGAACGACACGTTCGACACACCACCCGACACCTTGGCGCCAGGCAGGTTCTGCTTGATCCAGCGGGTGGCCTCAATGAAGTCGACCGCGTAGTTGTCGTGTTCTTCAATGCCGGTGGCAATGGCGAAGATATTGGGGTCGAAGATGATGTCTTCGGGCGCGAAGCCCACATCGTCGACCAGGATGCGGTAGGCGCGCTCGCAGATCTCGATCTTGCGCTGATAGGTGTCTGCTTGACCGACTTCGTCAAACGCCATGACCACGGCGGCCGCGCCATAGCGCTTGATCAGCTTGGCCTGGTGAACGAAGTTCTCAACGCCTTCCTTCAAGGAGATGGAGTTGACGATGCCCTTGCCCTGAATGCACTTCAGGCCTGCTTCGATCACGTCCCACTTGGACGAGTCGATCATGATCGGCACACGCGCGATTTCAGGCTCGCCGGCGATCAGGTTCAGGAAACGCACCATGGCGGCCTTGCTGTCGAGCATGGCTTCGTCCATGTTGATGTCGATGACCTGGGCGCCGTTTTCGACCTGCTGGCGTGCAACCGACAGCGCATCTTCGAAGCGGCCTTCCAGGATCATGCGGGCAAAGGCTTTCGAGCCCGTCACGTTGGTGCGCTCGCCCACGTTGACGAACAACGAGCCCTCGCCAATGTTCACCGGCTCCAGGCCTGACAGGCGCATGGGGGGGACTTCAGCCAAGGTGGGGCGGGGGGTGTCGCTGCTGGCGACTGCGTTGGGGCGTGCAGACTCGGTCATAACCCCGCATTTTACGAGGCGCCGCAGGCATATTGATCCAAAAAAAGGAAAGGGCGCGACGCTTGTGGCGCCGAGCCCCGAGGCGCTGTCGACATCAGCCGGTCAGCCGATGTGCAGCGATTGCCTTAACTTGTCAGCCAGCTCAGGCTTTGAGCATGGAGTACAGCTCGTCTTTCATCGAAACGCGCTGCAACTTCTTTTGTTCCAGTTCGGCGGAAGAGCCGTGTTCAATGCCGGTCTCCAACCGCACGATGGCTTTGTCGAGCTCTTCGTAATCACGTTCCAGCTTGGCAAAGTGCGCATTCGTCGTCTTCAGTGTGTGGATCTTGTCCTTCAACTCAGGGAAGTCTTTGGCCAGCGGGTGATGATCTTGAACCATTCGTGTCCTCTTTCTCTATGAAAGTCAGCTATCTCAGGGCTTCATGTTGCGACTGATTCGCTCGAATGACTTTGAGACACATCAAGCATGCCCCCAATCAGAGTGATGTGAGTTTTTTTGCAAAAGTACTGTACAGGCATCCAGTCTTTGACATAATGGCGACCAATTCATCAGCCGTCGCATCGGAGTCACTCGCATGGAAGCCACCGCCAAGTCCACCCTCAGCACCGAAAAAGCCAAAGCCCTGCAGGCTGCCTTGGCCCAGATCGAAAAGCAATTCGGCAAGGGCTCCATCATGCGCCTGGGCGAGGGCGAAGTCATTGAAGACATTCAGGTGGTGTCGACCGGTTCGCTCGGTCTCGATGTGGCCTTGGGTGTGGGCGGTTTGCCTCGTGGTCGCGTGGTTGAAATCTACGGCCCGGAGTCGTCCGGTAAAACCACTCTGACCCTGCAAGTGGTGGCTGAAATGCAAAAGCAAGGCGGTGTGGCTGCCTTCATTGATGCCGAGCACGCCTTGGATATTCAGTACGCACAAAAGCTGGGCGTGAACCTGCAAGACCTGCTGATTTCGCAGCCTGACACCGGCGAACAGGCCCTCGAAATCGTTGATGCCCTGGTGCGTTCCGGCTCGGTTGATCTGATCATCGTGGACTCGGTGGCTGCGTTGACCCCGAAGGCCGAACTCGAAGGCGAAATGGGCGATGCGCTGCCAGGTTTGCAAGCCCGTCTCATGAGCCAGGCCCTGCGCAAGCTCACTGCCACCATCAAGAAGACCAATTGCATGGTCATCTTCATCAACCAGATCCGCATGAAGATCGGTGTGATGTTCGGTTCGCCCGAAACCACCACCGGTGGTAATGCTCTGAAGTTCTACGCTTCGGTGCGCCTGGACATCCGTCGGGTCGGCTCCATCAAGAAGGGCGACGACATCATCGGCAACGAGACCAAGGTCAAAGTGGTCAAGAACAAGGTCTCGCCTCCCTTCAAGACGGCTGAGTTCGACATCCTGTACGGGGAAGGCATTTCGCGCGAAGGCGAAATCATCGACATGGGCGTCAACGCCAAGATCGTGGACAAGTCCGGTGCTTGGTATGCCTACAACGGCGAAAAAATTGGCCAAGGCAAGGACAACGCCCGCGAATTCCTGCGCGAGAACCCCGATCTGGCCCGAGAAATCGAAAACAAGATCCGCGAATCGCTGGGCATTGCACAAATGCCTCCGGCTGCCGCGGCTGATGAGGCAGCCTGAGCATCACCTGCTCGTAGAAGTCCATGCGCGCCGCCACGCTGTCCCTCAAAGGGCGAGCTCTGAAATACCTGGCGGCGCGGGAGCACTCGCGTGTGGAGCTAGTGCGTAAACTGGCACCGCATGCCGAGTCTCAGGAAGAAGTCGAGAAAGTGCTCGACGAACTTGAGTCTCGCGGCTTCCTCTCTGCCGAGCGGTTTGCCGAGTCGGTTGTGCACCGCAAGGCCGCCCGTTACGGCGCTGCCCGGGTCAAGGCGGAGTTGTCACAGCACAAACTCCCTGAAGATGTGACTCGGGCTGTCACCCAGTCGCTGAAAGAAACCGAGCTGGAACGTGCCCAGGCGCTGTGGTCCAAGCGTTTTGGCGAGGTGGCTCAGACCCCGGCGGAGCTGGCCCGCCAGATGCGGTTTCTGGCGGGGCGCGGTTTCTCTGGCGATGTCATCCGCCGCGTGGTCAAAGGGTCAGCTGACCACGACTGATGTGTCATCCCAACGCCAAAGTTCCGAATTCGCCGTGAAATCCTGATCACCATCAGTTGCTTGCGGGAATTACTTACTGTTTGCTCAGGGTGCGGTGCTATGCTGATTGCTGCACTGCACACCACGGTGTCTCCCTGGAAGCGTGCGCTCGCCAAGGCCTGATCGGTCCTGGTGGGCTCTGTCATGTTCGACAAGAACACAACATCTGAAGCGAGAGCGCGATGAAGATTCATGAGTACCAAGGCAAAGAGATCCTGAGCCGATTTGGCGTGCCGGTCCCAAGAGGTATCCCGGCGTTTTCTGTCGATGAGGCCGTGGCGGCTGCCCAGAAGCTGGGTGGGCCGGTCTGGGTGGTGAAGGCCCAGATTCATGCCGGGGGGCGAGGCAAGGGCGGTGGCGTGAAGGTTGCCAAGTCGCTGGACGATGTCAAGCGTCTCGCAGGCGAAATTCTCGGCATGCAATTGAAAACGCATCAAACTGGCCCTGAGGGGCAGAAGGTGCGGCGTCTGTACATTGAAGACGGTGCAGACATTCAAAAGGAATACTACGTTTCGGTCGTCACCGACCGTGGCACCCAGAAAGTGGCGTTCATTGCTTCCAGCGAAGGCGGCATGGACATCGAAGAGGTCGCTCACAGCACGCCTGACAAGATCAAAAAGATCTTTGTTGACCCGCTGGCCGGGCTGACCGACGCGCAAGCCAAGGAATTGGCGGATGGCATTGGCTTGCCGGCCGATTCCACCGCGCAGGCCATCGACCTGTTCAAGAAGCTGTACCAGTGCTACATGGAAACCGATGCGAGTCTGGTTGAAATCAATCCGCTCAATCGCGACTCCAAGGGCAACCTGATCGCGCTCGACGCCAAGTTCAACTTCGACAGCAACGCACTGTTCCGCCACCCTGAAATCGTGGCGCTGCGAGACCTGGACGAAGAAGATCCTGCTGAGATCGAGGCTTCCAAGTTCGATCTGGCCTATATCCAGCTCGATGGCAACATCGGCTGTCTGGTCAACGGCGCCGGTCTGGCCATGGCCACCATGGACACCATCAAGCTGTTCGGTGGCGAGCCCGCCAACTTCCTCGACGTGGGTGGCGGCGCCACCGCAGAAAAGGTCACCGAAGCGTTCAAGATCATGCTCAAGAGCCCCAAGGTCAAGGGCATCCTGGTCAACATCTTCGGCGGCATCATGAAGTGCGACACCATTGCCGATGGCGTCATCACCGCCTGCAAGGCCGTGAATCTGAATGTGCCGTTGGTGGTGCGCATGAAGGGCACCAACGAAGACCTGGGTAAGAAGATGCTGGCCGACTCCGGTCTGCCCATCATCAGCGTGGACACGATGGCCGAAGCGGCCACCAAGATCGTGGCTGCCGTCAAGTAATTGCCTAGGAATCGAGAACCATCATGAGCATCCTGATCAACAAGGACACCAAGGTCATCACCCAAGGCATCACGGGTAAGACCGGTCAATTCCACACCCTCGGCTGCCAGGCCTACGCCAACGGCAAGAATGCCTTTGTGGCTGGCGTGAACCCCAAAAAGGCAGGCGAGAAGTTTTCCGACATTCCCATCTACGCCAGCGTCAAGGAAGCCGCCAAGGAAACCGGCGCCACCGTGTCGGTCATCTACGTGCCGCCAGCCGGCGCTGCCGATGCCATCTGGGAAGCCGTTGAGGCTGACCTTGACTTGGTTGTGGCCATCACCGAAGGCATTCCTGTGCGCGACATGCTGATGGTGCGCAACAAGATGAAGGCCAAGGAAGCGGCTGGCGGCAAGAAGACTTTGCTGCTGGGCCCGAACTGCCCCGGCCTGATCACGCCTGAAGAAATCAAGATCGGCATCATGCCCGGCCACATTCACCGCAAGGGCCGCATCGGCGTGGTCTCGCGCTCAGGCACGCTGACCTATGAAGCCGTGGCTCAGCTCACGGAATTGGGCCTGGGTCAGTCAAGTGCTGTTGGCATTGGGGGCGATCCCATCAACGGCCTGAAGCACATCGACGTGATGAAAGCTTTCAACGACGACCCCGATACCGATGCCGTCATCATGATTGGCGAGATCGGTGGCCCTGATGAGGCCGAAGCTGCTCAATGGTGCAAGGCCAATATGAAGAAACCCATCGTGGGCTTCATCGCGGGTGTCACCGCGCCTCCGGGTAAGCGCATGGGGCATGCTGGCGCCTTGATCTCTGGTGGTGCTGACACGGCCGATGCCAAGCTCGCCATCATGGAAGAGTGTGGCTTCAAGGTTACGCGCAACCCGTCCGAGATGGGTAAGCTGCTGAAGGCGCTGCTGTAAACCACCTGTGCACCTGACACGATCAGCCCCTACACTCAGGGGCTGATTTCATTTTGGATACATGGAAGCTCTACTGACCCCTGAATTCTGGCTCGCTGTCGGCCAGATCGTGATGATCGACATCCTCCTGGGTGGCGACAACGCCGTGGTGATTGCCCTGGCCTGCCGCAATCTGCCGCCTGACTTACGCAAGAAGGGCATCATCTGGGGCACCCTGGGCGCGATTGCCTTGCGTGTGGTGCTAATCTTCTTTGCCATGTCCTTGTTGGGCTTGCCCTATCTGAAGCTGGTGGGGGCGGCGCTTCTGCTGTGGATCGGTGTGAAGTTGCTGGCACCTGACGACGAAGGGCACGGCGATCTCCAGGCCAGCGACAAATTGCTGGGTGCGATCAAGACCATCATCGTGGCCGATTTGGTCATGAGCATCGACAACGTGATCGGCATTGCCGGCGCAGCCCAAGGGGCCGGTCATGAGGGGCATCAAATGCCTTTGGTCATCTTTGGTTTGCTCGTCAGCATCCCGATCATCGTTTGGGGCAGCGGTTTCGTGCTCAAGCTCATGGATCGATTCCCCATCATCATCACGGTGGGAGCCATGTTGCTGGGCTGGATTGCCGGTACCCTGGCGCTGGGAGATCCCGCTATTCGACCTTATGTGGCCGACACGGGCTTCAACCATTACGCCGCGGCCGTGGGGGGCGCGATTCTGGTCTTGGCTCTGGGAACCCTTCTGGCCAAGCGGCAAACTTCGCAAGCAGATTGAGTCATGACGAGTTCGTCCAACCTGTTCTGGTGGTCAGCCTTGGCGCTGGTCCTGGTGCTGGTTGGTGGGCTTTGGGCCTGGCGCCGCTCACGGGGGCCGGCGAATTCTGAGTCTGCTCGGCCACCTATACGGGTACCCGTCGGCAAAGCGGGGCAGTCCGTGCCTGTGTCAGAACCTGACGACGAGGCGCCATACATTGACGCGCCGCGCAATCAGCCAGTTGCATCCCGCATGGTGGCTCTGGATGCACTGGGTTCGACCGTGCCGCTGGGGGTGCAATCGGGTGTCGGAGCGACGCCGCTGCAAGCTGGTGCGCAGGATGGCTTGGCCCGACTTCATCGCTCGCTCAGTGGCGACCTGGATGCACTGGAGCGCACCTGGGGCACGCTCAAGCAACTCCAACCCTTGCCAGGGCAGCGCTTGATGGTATTGCAGACGCTGGATCGCCTGGGCCTTGATTTCGAAGTCATGCAACGCTTTGATCTGGCTCGTGATGTCTACGAGCATCTGGCAGATCTGGACCCCAACTGGCCCGACATCAAGCCGCGTTTGACGCTTGCCCGAGAAAAAGCCCTAGACCTGGCCCGCGAGCGGACGTCTGCTGTGCCGTTGACCTCAGCCGAGGCGCCTGCGGGGCAAACCACCATTGGTCGGTTTCTGGTGCGTGGCGAAATTGGTCGCGGTGCCATGGGGGCGGTTTACCTCGCCACTGACCCAAGCACAGGTGACAAGGTGGCACTCAAGACCATGGCCCTGAGCCAGGAATTCGAAGGCGATGGGCTGGCCGACGCGCGGGCGCGCTTTCAGCGTGAGGCCGAGATGGCAGGGCGGCTGAATCATCCTGACATCGTGCGCATCATCGAATCCGGGGAAGACAAAGGCCTGGCCTATATCGCCATGGAGTTTGTTGATGGGACCGACTTGGGATTCTTCACCCGCGCAGGGCATCTCCTGCCGGTCAGGCAACTGCTGTCCATCATCGCACGCGTTGCCGAGGCGCTGGCTTATGCGCACACTCAGGGCGTCACGCACCGCGACGTCAAGCCCGCCAACATCATGGTTGATCTGGATAAGGGGGTGGTGAAGGTGATGGATTTCGGCGTGGCACGGGTGGCCGATGCTGCGCGCACTCGCACCGGTGTGGTTCTGGGAACCCCAACCTATATGTCGCCGGAGCAGTTGGCGGGGCAGCCCGTTGATGGGCGCAGCGATCTCTATTCCCTAGGCGTCTCGCTTTTCCAACTGTTGACGGGCAAGCTACCCTACCAGCACACCTCGATGGCGACCTTGATGCGGGCGATTGCCCAGGAGGTTCCGCCCCCCGTGTCGTCGATTCGGCCAGAGTTGCCTGTCACGCTTGACGATATTGTGGCGCTCGCATTACAGAAACACCCGAACACGCGGTATTCGAATGGGCATCAAATGGCAGAAGATTTACGGTCAATTTGATGGATTTCGTCTCTGTTTGACAAAATATCCTGTTGCAGCGCACAAATGCTGCTGACAATCCCGAGCATTCCAACCCAAAAACACAGCGACAATTCGGTATGGAATTTGAGTACTACAGCCAGACAGACACCGGCCGTGTGCGATCGAACAACGAAGATTCGATCGCCGTGGACGAGGCCTGCGGCGTGGCCGTGCTGGCCGACGGCATGGGCGGGTACAACGCCGGCGAAGTGGCCAGCGGCATGGCTTGTGATTTCATCAAGGCCGAGCTGGGCCGTTGGTTGTTGGAAGCGGCACAAAATGCCAGCGACAACGATGTCAAGCGTGCTATGGACATCTGCGTTGATAACGCCAACCGCGCCATATTTAACGCAGCGAACTCGAACCCTACATTTGCGGGCATGGGCACGACCCTCGTTCTCGGGGTGTTTCGATCCGGGCGCCTGTTAATGGGGCATATTGGAGACTCGCGCGCCTACCGGCTTCGCGGCGGTCAGCTCCAGCAGATCACCAAAGACCATTCGTTACTGCAGGAGCAGATCGACGCTGGCATTCTGACGCCTGAGCAAGCGGCTTATTCCGCCAACAAGAATCTGGTCACCCGTGCCTTGGGTGTGGAAGACCTGGTCTTGCTGGAAACCCATATTCACGACATCCAGTCGGGCGACATTTATCTCATGTGCTCGGACGGTTTGTCCGATATGTTGCGAGATCCGCAAATTGCGGCTGTCATGTCCGAGCATTCTTCACTCCCTGAAATGGGCGCCGCGTTGATTGCTGCCGCTTGTGAAGCAGGTGGGCGGGATAACATTGCCGTGGTTTTGGTTCGGGCGCAGGGTGTGGCACCGCCCCCTGCTCGTTCCTGGTGGCCGTTTAAACGTTAAGACAATACCCGAGAGGTTTTTTCATGGGAAAGTTGGTCGTCTCACTTGACGGAGTCGTGATCAAAGAAGTCCAGATTACCAAGGACAAGACCACGCTCGGACGCCGCCCGTATAACGATATCGTGATCGATAACCTGGCGGTTAGCGGTGAGCACGCCGTGATGCAGTTGGTTGGCTCTGATGTGTTCATTGAAGACCTCAACAGCACCAACGGCACCTACATCAACGGCAAGGCCGTGAAGAAGCAGCTGCTCAATCACAACGACACGGTCGAGATTGGCAAGTACAAGATCAAGTTCCTGGCCGATGAGGGGCACGACTACGAAAAGACGATGATCATGCGTCCAGGCATGGTTGTCTCGCCCATCGTGGGGCACAACCCTTCTGTACCCCATACCGGACCTAGCACGTCGCCGGGTGGTCTGGGTGCGCCCGCCGCCCCCAGTTTTGGCAGCACGCTCACCGGCGGACTGCCCAGCGGGTTTGGTGGCCTGGCACCGCAACAGCCGGCGTCCATCAAGGTGCTCAATGGCGCTGCGGCTGGTCGCGAAGTGGCCTTGACCAAGGTGGTGACCACGGTCGGCAAGCCTGGCGTACAGGTGGCTTCCATCACCAAGCGGCCCGGTGGCTACGTGTTTGCCCACGTTGAGGGCGCGGCGCGCCCCACCGTCAACGGCGCGCAGGTGGGCAACGAGCCTATTCACCTCAAGACCGGTGACGTGATCGAGCTGGCTGGCACTCAGATGCAATTCGTCCAGGGCTGACGCTCTACCTCAGACCGGGCCCCACATGATTCGAGTCCTTGGCTGTTCGGGCTCCATCGCCGCCCGGTGTCACACCACGTCCTTCCTGCTTGACGACGACATCCTCATCGACGCAGGCAGTGGCGTGGGCGAATTGCGGCTCGACGAGTTGGCTCGCATCGACCACATCTTGCTGTCTCACAGCCATCTGGACCATGTCCTGAGCATTCCGCTTCTGGCAGACAGTGTCATTCGCCTGCGCCAGGGCCCCGGCGGGCTCTCGGATCTCCGGCCCATTCACGTTCATGCTTTGCCGGAAACGTTGGAGGCCTTGCGCCAGCACATTTTCAATGGCGTGATCTGGCCTGACTTCACTCGTCTTCCCAGTGCGGCACATCCCATCATTCGCTTTCACGAGCTTCAGGTGGGTCAGTTGATCAGCTTCCAGGCCAGAGGGGGAGCGCCTGATCGCCTCATTCGCGTGCTGCCGGCCGCGCACACCGTGCCCGCCGTGGGTTATGCGGTTGAAACGTTTCAGGGGTGGTGGGTGTTCACAGGCGACACGGGCCCTAACCCTGCGTTGTGGCAGGCTCTGCAAGGGCAGCGCATCGCACAACTGGTCATTGAAACCGCTTTTGGCAATGACGAGGCGCACCTTGCCAACATCAGCGGTCACCTGTCTCCGCAAAGCCTGGCGCAAGAGTTGGCGCAGTTGGATGGTGAAGTCAGCGTCTACATCACCCACCCGAAGCCGGGTGAGGTGCCTGCCGTGTTGTCGCAGATTCGCGCGCTGGACAGTCGCCATCGCATTGAGCCCCTGCGCGAGGGGCAGCGTTTCCACGCCCCTTCCGAGGTCTGATTGGGTCTGAACAGGGGTGACGCTTTGCGTCAGATGCGGGTGAGCTGACAAAAATTGTCAGCAGCAAATGCAACACCCGATACCGATGTGACCAATCGCGGCAGCCCATCCTCAGAAACCGGGCAGAAAATCACGCTTTTTCAAGGCTTGAAACCTGGCACGCCACCTGCCTAATAGAACGTGCGGCCGGCGAAAACCGGTCTTCCCCAAGACAAGTTCATTGACCAGCGGGCACAGCCCCAAGGAGTTCAACATGAAGGCGATTCAAAAAGGTTTTACCCTGATCGAACTGATGATCGTGGTGGCGATCATTGGTATTTTGGCTGCTGTGGCGCTGCCCGCATATCAGAACTACACCCAGAAGGCGCAGGTTGCCGGTGCTCTGTCGGAAATCACTGGTGCGAAGGTGAACATTGACGAGAAGATTGGCGCCGGCGTGACTGCGGCCGACTCGACCGCCATGACGGGTAAAACTGCGGCTGCCTTGAAGCTGGTAGGTATTACTGGTATCGATTCGGCTCGTTGCTCCGAGTACAACTCTGCGGTTGGCACAGATGGCACCGGCTCGATCAACTGCAAGATGAAGGGTGGCCCTGACGTGGATGGCAAGCTGATCACCTGGACGCGTGACAACGCTGGTGCTTGGACCTGCACGACCGCGGTGACCAAGGCCGACTTGCTGCCTAAGGGTTGCTCGGCAGGTACCTAATACAACCGGGTTCGGTTCAAACCAAGAGAGGGGCTTCGGCCCCTTTCTTTTTTGGTAGATCGAAATGGACTCAACAGCTATGGATCGGATCTGTCCAATGCTTCGTATTTTGGCGAACCCCCTGTTCGCCCTAGGCATACTGTTGGCAGCCATGCCCTTTGTCGGGGGCTATGCAGAAAGTCCTCACAATTTCAACCGGCTGCTGCAGTTGTTCGTGCTGTGTTGCGGCAGTGTGGTTTGGGCGCGGCTTGCCTGGTCTGGCCCTTCAGAAGGCTGGCATTTCCATTCGATCGCGGTGGCTGTGCTGATCTTGGGCGGAGCAATCAGTTGCGGTGTCGCTGATGTGCCGATCGTTGCGTTTCGGGAATGGGCGCTGATTTTGGGCTCCGGTGTTCTGGTCTTGGTGATTTCCAGATGCGCTTTCTGGCGCGATGCTTCGCAACAGCTCGCCTTCATCAAATTGCTGCTATTGGGTGGCTTTCTGCATGCATGCAGCTTCTTTGTGCTGTTGCTCTCGGTGTTGCTTCGTGGTGATGAACTGCGCCCTTGGGATCTGGTCATGGGGTTTGATAACCCACGCCTACTCAATCACGTTCAAGTTCTCTTGATTCCGATCCTGGTTGGCTCAATTGCGCGACTCAAGGAGCTAGGCGCCTTGACTCGGCTTTGGTCTTTACTGTCGTGGTTTGCAATTGGCGGCCAGTTCTGCATCGTCGCGGTCACCTTTGGTCGATCTGCAGGCGTCGCACTGGCGATCGCTGCGGTTGTTGCCAGGATATTGTTTGGGCGACAGGTCGATTCGTTCCTGCGCGGCCTTTTGAAGGGGGTAGCGGTAGGTGCGCTGCTATACGTCCTCTTCATGTGTGTCGGACCTCGAGTTGCTGGGGCCGCCGCAGGTGGACAAACTGAACCCGTCGAGGTTTTTTCGGACCATTCGAGAATATTTTTGTGGCGCGAGGCGTTCGCTCATTTTTCGAAGTCGCCTTTTTGGGGTGTCGGGCCGATGCACCTTGCACATTTTCCCAATCGGGCAGGAGCTCATCCGCACAATATCTACATCCAGATGATTGCCGAATGGGGCATATTTTGTGGTCTGGTTGCGATTGTGCTCTTGCTGTCGGTCATGTGGCGTGCTGCTAGGGTGATACACAAGCGAGACGAGGGGTGTTTCCCGATGGCCGTATTCGTCGCGTGTGCGGGAGCACTTGTTGACGGCCTGTTCTCTGGAAATTTCGTCATGCCGAACTCTCAGCTATGGCTTGCGCTCTCGTTCGGACTGCTTCTCAACATCACGCGAGAACCATACGCCATGGGTTTGCGCATGGCCGCCCCTCAACTGGTATGGCGAGTGGTGCTGGTTTCGATTGTGGTGGTGCAGGGGTGGTTTTTTATACAGTCATGGGGTGAGTTCAAAGGCTCGCAAACCACCATGTTGGGAGTCACGCCGCCGCCGAACATTGGTTCCCTCGACCGCCCAAGGTTCTGGCGCAAGGGGTGGTTTTGACGGGTTGACTCATGTCGATGAACCGCGATCAAAGTGACACTTAGCACGTGAGGAGCCTGCTGTGGCGCGCTAAAATCAGCGTTTCCCCGCAACAGCCCCTCCCACCATGTCCGACACCACCAAGAACATCACCGCCATGGCCAACGCCATTCGCGCGCTGGCTATGGATGCCGTCCAACAAGCCAATTCCGGTCACCCCGGTGCCCCGATGGGCATGGCGGACATGGCTGTGGCCCTGTGGGGGCGCCACCTGCGCCATCATCCTGCGCAGCCTCAGTGGGCCGATCGTGATCGTTTCGTGTTGTCCAACGGTCATGCCTCGATGCTGATCTATGCCTTGCTGCATCTGTCGGGCTATGACCTGTCTATCGACGATCTGAAGAACTTCCGCAAGCTGCACAGCAAGACGCCAGGTCACCCCGAAGTGGGCATCACCCCAGGCGTGGAAACCACCACTGGCCCATTGGGTCAGGGCATCACCAATGCCGTGGGCTTTGCGCTGGCCGAGAAGATGTTGGCTGCTGAGTTCAACCGCGATGGCCACACCATCGTGAATCATTACACCTATGCCTTCCTGGGCGATGGTTGTTTGATGGAAGGCATCAGCCACGAAGCCGCCGCGCTGGCTGGCGCCTGGAAGCTGAACAAGCTGATCGCCCTCTACGATGACAACGGCATTTCCATCGATGGTCAGGTTGCGCCCTGGTTCATTGACGACACCCCCAAGCGCTTCGAGGCCTACGGCTGGAACGTGATCGACATGATCGACGGCCACGATGTGGACGACGTGGACGGCGCCATTGCCAAGGCCAAGTTGAGCACCGATAAGCCCACGCTGATCGTCTGTAAGACCAGCATCGGCAAGGGTTCGCCCAACCGCGCCAACACCGCCAAGGCCCACGGCGAGCCGCTGGGTGGCGACGAGATCAAGCTGACGCGCGAAGCCATTGGCTGGTCGCATGATCCCTTCGTGATTCCTGAAGAGGTCTATGCCGATTGGGACGCGAAGGCCGAAGGCGAGCAACTGGTGGCCGATTGGAACCAGCGCTTTGCTGCATATGAAAGGGCTTATCCCGAGCTGGCCGCCGAGTTCAAGCGCCGCATGGCTGGCGACTTGCCTGCCAACTTCGCTGAAGTGTGCGTGCAAGCCGTGGCTGCTGCGCATGACAAGGCCGAGACCGTGGCCAGCCGCAAGGCCAGCCAGATTGCGCTGGAGTTCTTCACCGCAGCCTTGCCTGAAATGCTGGGTGGTTCGGCTGACTTGACCGGCTCGAACCTGACCAACACCAAGAGCACACCTGCACTGCGCTTCGATGACGAAGGCCAAGTGGTCTTGTCCGAAGGCAAGCCTGGCCGCCACATCAACTACGGTGTGCGCGAGTTCGGCATGGCCGCCATCATGAACGGCGTGGCCCTGCACGGTGGCTACATCCCCTACGCTGGCACCTTCCTGACCTTCTCGGACTACAGCCGCAACGCCATTCGCATGGCAGCGCTGATGAAGCAGCGCGTGATCCATGTGTTCACCCACGACTCCATCGGTCTGGGCGAAGACGGCCCGACTCACCAGTCCATCGAGCATGCAGCCAGCCTGCGCTTGATCCCTGGCCTGGATGTCTGGCGTCCTGCTGACACCACCGAAACCGCAGTGGCCTGGTCCATGGCGCTGGCCAACAAGAATCGCCCCTCGGCGCTGCTGTTGTCGCGTCAGAACCTGCCTTACGCCCCCAAGCAAGATGCGGATGTCATCACGCAAGGTGGCTATGTTTTGGCTGAACCCTCAGAGGTGGGGTTGAAGAAAAAGGCCGTTGCCGTGATCATCGCGACCGGTTCCGAAGTCCAGCTGGCGCTGCATGCCCAGGCTGAACTGGCCAAGGCCGGTGTGCCGGTGCGCGTGGTGTCCATGCCATCGACCAACGTGTTCGACCGTCAGCCGCTGGACTACAAGAAGAGTGTGTTGCCGGTGGGTGTGCCCCGCATTGCGGTGGAAGCCGGCGTCACAGACTTCTGGTGGAAGTATGGCGTTGCGGCCGTGGTGGGCATCGACTCCTACGGCGAATCGGCACCGGCTGGCGACCTGTTCAAGCACTTCGGTTTCACCACGCAGAACGTGGTCGACACCGTGAAGGTGGCTCTGGGTCTGGCCAAGCGTCGTTGATCGCCGCTGACGCCTAGCATTGAATTTGTGTTCACGTTGTTTCTTGTCTCACTGAGGATCTCGTCATGACCATCAAGGTTGGTATCAACGGCTTTGGCCGCATCGGTCGCATGGTGTTCCGCGCTGCTGTGCAAAACTTCGCCAACGACATCGAAATCGTCGGCATCAACGATCTGCTGGAGCCTGACTACCTGGCTTACATGCTGAAGTACGACAGCGTGCACGGCCGCTTCAAGGGCGACGTGGCTGTCGACGGCAACACCTTGGTTGTCAACGGCAAGAAGATCCGCCTGACCGCCGTGAAGAACCCCGCTGAACTGAAGTGGGATGAAGTCGGTGCTGACGTCGTGATCGAGTCGACCGGCCTGTTCCTGACCAAGGAAACCGCTGAAGCTCACATCAAGGCTGGCGCCAAGAAGGTGATCATGTCGGCTCCCTCCAAGGACGACACCCCCATGTTCGTCTATGGCGTGAACCACACCACCTACGCAGGTCAAGCCATCATTTCCAACGCTTCGTGCACCACCAACTGCTTGGCCCCTGTGGCCAAGGTGCTGAACGACACCTTTGGCATCAAGCGTGGCCTGATGACCACCGTGCACGCTGCCACCGCCACACAGAAGACCGTGGACGGTCCTTCGAACAAAGACTGGCGCGGCGGCCGTGGCATTCTGGAAAACATCATTCCTTCCAGCACCGGCGCTGCCAAGGCCGTGGGCGTGGTGATTCCTGAGCTGAACAAGAAGCTGACCGGCATGTCGTTCCGCGTGCCCACCTCTGACGTGTCGGTGGTGGACCTGACCGTGGAGCTGAACAAGGAAGCTTCTTACGAAGACATCTGCAATGCCATGAAGGCCGCCTCGCAAGGCGCCATGAAGGGCGTGCTGGGTTACACCGAAGACAAGGTTGTGGCTACCGACTTCCGTGGTGAGCCATGCACTTCCGTGTTCGACGCCGAAGCCGGTATCGCTCTGGACAAGACCTTCGTGAAGGTTGTGGCCTGGTACGACAACGAGTGGGGCTATTCCAACAAGTGCCTGGAAATGGCTCGCGTCATCGCCAAGTAATCTGACCGAGCGCACCCTTCTGGGTGCCGGGTTCGAAATGAAAGCCCTCGGGACGAGTGTCCTGAGGGCTTTTTTCATGTGCCGTGTGGTGCGAGTGTTCAGGGAACTCTGTCCCTCATCTAGGGTGGCTTTTGGCGCCGCGGCCTCGGTTGAGAGGTGTGGCCTTACCTCGATAATCGCGGGTTTCACATGGTGCGAGAAGTTCACGGTCGCGCCGGGTTCAAAGTGCGAGCAAGAGGGTTGAGTTGGCGCGCGTGATTTCATGCCTGTTGGGGGCGAATTGGCTATGGGGTGTGTGCCTGGCAATCTGCCTGGCACCGTGTGCCTGGGCCCAAGGGCAGCCCATGGCCAGTGGCATCATCGTCAAACTCAAGCAGCCGGGCAGTGGGGGTAACGGGGCGGTGCGCCCTTCCGCGCTGGCCTTCGAGTCGACCACACGTGTGCAAGAGCGGTTGACCAGCCTGTCGTGGCGGTACCAAGTGCCCTTTGTGGCCCACAAGCAGACCGCGTTTGCAGCCCACGTACTGCGGGCTGCGCGACCGGTGCCCTTGGCGCAAGCGCAAGCGCAGGCGGCCCGCTTGATGCTGGATCCGAATGTGGCCTGGGCTATTCCCAACGTCATCGAGCGGCCAGCCACCGCCATGGTGGCAAACGACCCGTGGCTCTATTGGCAGACCTGGTTGCGCGCGCGCGATACAGGCTTGCGTGGGGTCGCGAATGTGCCCAAAGCCTGGCAGGCCATGGCCTCGCGTTCCTTGAGTCCGGTGGTGATCGCGGTACTCGATTCGGGGATCCTGCCTTATGCGGATCTGGCGGGCCGCACCTGGCCTGGCTATGACTTTGTGTCTGAAGTTGAGTTTGCCCGCGATGGCAATGGCGTCGACCCAGACCCGAGCGATCCGGGCAACTGGCTGACGGCAAGCGAGCGGGCAGCCAACCCCGCTTTGTATGGGGTCTGCCCAGACCATGACAGTTCCTGGCATGGTCTCTCGATTGCCAGCATGCTGGCGGCACAAACCTATAACGGTCTGGATGGCGGCGGCATCCTGGCACCGCTGGCTGGCCCTGTGCTGTTGCCGGTGCGGGTGGCGGGGGCATGTGGTGCCGAAGTGAGCGACATCGTCGAGGGCATGCTCTGGGCGGCCGGTATTGCCTACCAAGGTTCGCCGGCCTTGAATCCTCATCCCGCTCGCGTGATCAACCTCAGTTTTGGTGGCGATGGGTCTTGTGCGGTCACAGGGCAGCAAGATGCGGCCTGGCTGTATCGGCAGACCGTTGCGGCCTTGAAAGCCAAAGGCACCCTGGTGGTGGCGTCAGCTGGCAATGGCAATGACCTCGGTCCTCAGGCGCAGCCTTCTCGGCCGGCAAACTGCCCAGGGGTGTTGGCTGTGACGGCCTTGCACCCGCAGGGGTTCAAGTCCAGTTACGCGAATCTGGTTGACGCAGCGGCCTATCCGAGCCTGGCCACTCATGGGGGGGATGTGCCGCTCGACCCCATGGAAGAGCCAGCCGGCATCGTGACGGTGTCCAATACGGGGCAACGTTCACCCGATCCACAGGGCTACGTCATTCAGTCGATGGTGGGGACCAGCTTCGCGGCGCCTGCAGCGGCTGGTGTCGCGGCCCTGATGTGGGCGGTGGATCCCAACCTGAGTGTGGACGAAGTGGTGGCCGGCCTGACCCGAACGGCCCTGCCGCACATCACCGCGCAAGAGGCGGCGAGCCTGGGGATGCCTGATCTGCCGACCTGTGAAGCTGGGCGCAACATGGGCCGCTGCTACTGCACGGCGTCTACCTGTGGGGCGGGGCGACTGGATGCCGAGGGGGCCATTCAGTACGCGCTCAATGAGTTGCTTCTTCACCCCGCCGGGACCGGTGGTCTGGCTGGTCCCAGCCGAGTGGACTATTTTTCGCCATCAAGAGCACAGGTCGCCGCGCCGTCACCGGACTCCAGCTCGAACTCTGGCGGTGGTGGGGCAACCGATTCGGTCAGCCTGGCTGTGTTGGGCTTGCTGATGGCCCTGACACTCATGGCGACGACTGGCAGACGCTGAACGACTTGCCTGCCGGCAGTTTGACCGAGCCCAATGCGGTTTGGGTGCGTGCATCGGCCTGAGGCACACGTACCATCTGCAGTTCCATTGGGGGGCGGGCGGTCACAACACGTGCCGTGCGGATGCCGCGGGCCTTCCAGGCCTCAAGCGCAGCCACGGCTTCGTCCTGTCGATTGAAACGCCCCAAGGACAGGCCCCGCGCCAAAGCGGGAGGGCTCTGAACCTCTTCCAGGGTGACATTGCGCATGCGTTTGATTTCCATGATCTTGCGCGCGTACATTTCTGGGTCAGGGTATGGGCCCATGTAGACCAGGTATTCGCCCGGCAACGAGACGGTGTTGTTGGTCCAGCTCCCGGCGGGCAAGACGCTGGCCAGTGAGCCAGTGGCTTGCGCGGTTTCGGCTGAATCGAAGGGACCGGCTTCGAGGCAGATCGGGGCATTGGCAGCCGCGACCGCGCTGGCCGCTTCGGCCCGGGAGGCGGCCCCCTGCGGCAACACGATGAGCCGCTCGGGGTGGACCTGCTGGTTCAGCCTTTGAGGCTCATGCTGAGCATCAGCCTGTACGCCGACGACACTGTTGAGCCAGCCATGGGTCCAGGCATAAAAGCCCGCATTGACCAGTAGCAGAACAAGCACCAGGGAACGCAGCATGAAAGACTCGATCGGTTAAGGGGTTTGCAGGCGAACGGTGACGTCGCCGGATGTCCAAGTCTGGACTTGCCCGTCAGTATGCACGAGCAGCCCGCCTTGTTCGTTCACGCCCTGTGCCATGCCGCGGCCACTGGGGGCTTGATCGCCCGGCATGCTGGCGCGTTGCCAAAGCAGGACTTCGCGTCCCAGAAGGGCATCGCGTTGCCGAAAGGCGTCGGCCAGTGGGGCAAAGCCGGTCTGTTCGAATCGCTGGACTGCGCGAATCAGCTCCGGGGCCACCCAGCGCCATACCTGGCCCGGTAGCAAGCGAGGGGCCGTGTCCGGCCAGTGTTCCTGAAGGCAGGCAGCTTGGATTTGTCCAGGCGCGGGGCGCAGGTTCAGCCCCACGCCAATGACCACCCAGCGTTGGTCGACGGGCTGGCCGACCGCTTGGGTGGCCTCGATCAGGATGCCGCCCAGTTTGCGTTCGTGCCACCAGAGGTCGTTGGGCCACTTCAATCGGGTGCCTGGGCTGGCCAGACCCTGCCGTGTGAAGGCAGCGTCAATCGATTGCGCCAAAGACAGGCCCACCGCCAGTGCCAGGGCGCTGCCGCCGCCCGGAATCTGGTCCAGCCGCAAGGGCATGCCCAGAGAAAACGTGAGGCAGTCGCCCGGTTGCGCCACCCATTGCCGGCCCAGACGCCCGCGACCGGCGGTTTGATGGGCGGTGGTGAGCAGCGTGGGCGTGCACAGGCCCTGGCGCGCCTGCTGCATCAGCGTGGCGTTGGTCGAGGCCAGTTCGGGAACCACGTCAATGCTCAGGCCGGGGCAGTCTGCCTGGGTGTCGACCCAGATGGCTTCGGCTGCGGCATGCAAGTCGGCCAAGGACTCTTCCAGGGAGGCGCTGAATCCGGCTTCGGTGGCAGGCTTCGACATGGTCGTGGACAGGGCCCCTGCGTGCTTCAGCGACGGCCGCGCTTGGGCGCCAGCATGGTGCCTCGGCAGTTCTTTGCACCGCACCAGCAGGCATATTCCTTCTTGAGCTTGGGCGTCAGGCGGGCATCGATGACCAGGCCGTAGTCAAAGAACAACTCTTCACCCGGGGCGATGTCGCGCAGGGCCTTCAGGAAGACGCGGTTGCCATCTTGCTCGGCTTCGAGGTTCGGGTCGCAGGAGTGGTTGATCCAGCGAGCCGAGTTGCCGTTGTACTTGCCGTCGATGACGTGACCGTCGTCGAGGTGAAAGTAGAACGTGTGGTTGGGCTGCTCGGGGTCGTGCGGGTGGCGGTCGAGGGCTTCTTCCCAGGTGATGATTTCACCCTTGTACTCGATGACGGTGTCGCCGGCCGAGATCGGCTGGACCGCATACACGCCCTTGCCATGAATGCCCGACTGGCGCACCTGAATACGACGGCCGGATCCGGAAGTGGAAGAGGGTGCTTGCGTCATCGACAACTTTATGTACATTGAAATGAGTGGGCGCGCGCGTGTGCGTGTGTGCGCATGCGTACGTGCGCGCGAGGCCCGATTCTAGTCAACAAAAACACAGAACCCATGAGCAAAGCCCTGGTCATCGCTGAGAAGCCCTCTGTTGCGCAAGACATCGTGCGGGCCCTGACGCCGGTCGATGGCAAGTTCGACAAGCACGACGATTATTTCGAGAGCGAACACTATGTGGTCAGCTCCGCTGTGGGCCACCTGGTTGAAATCAAGGCGCCCGACGAGTTTGATGTCAAGCGTGGCAAATGGAGTTTTGCCAATCTGCCCGTCATTCCCCCCCATTTCGATCTGAACCCGATTGACAAGAGCAAGGGGCGCCTGAATGCCCTGGTCAAGCTCATCAAGCGCAAGGACGTTGACACCCTGATCAACGCATGTGACGCGGGGCGTGAAGGGGAACTGATTTTCCGCTTGATCGTGCAGTACGCGCAGGACAGCACCGCGACCACCAAGGCCAAGGGCTTGGGCAAGGCTGTGCAGCGCTTGTGGATGCAGAGCATGACGCCGCAGGCCATTCGCGACGGCTTCGAGAAGCTACGCAGCGACGAGCAGATGCAACCGCTGGCCAACGCCGCGCGTTGTCGCTCTGAGGCCGACTGGCTGGTGGGCATCAACGGCACGCGGGCCATGACAGCGTTCAACTCACGCGATGGTGGTTTCTTCCTGACCACCGTGGGTCGGGTGCAGACGCCCACCTTGTCGATCGTGGTGGAGCGCGAAGAGAAGATTCGCAAGCACGTCTATCGCGACTATTGGGAAATTCGGGCCAGCTTCGGTGCCGCGCAAGGTGCGTATGAAGGCAAGTGGTTCGACCCCAAGTGGAAGAAGAGTGAGCACGACCCTGAGGCCAAGGCCGATCGCATCTGGTCGAAAGCCGATGCCGACGCCATTGCCAAGGCGGTAGAGGGCCAGACCGGCACGGTCACCGAAGAAGCCAAGCCCAGCACGCAGTCCAGCCCCTTGCTGTATGACTTGACCACGCTGCAGCGTGAGGCGAACTCGCGCTTTGGCTTCAGTGCCAAAACCACCCTGGGGCTGGCGCAAGCCTTGTATGAAAAGCACAAGGTGCTGACCTACCCCCGTACTGATTCACGCGCGCTGCCAGAAGACTACCTTGGCGTGGTCAAGCAAACCATGGGCATGATTGCCGATGAGGACATGCCTGGGCCCTTGCGTGATCTGGCGCAGCACGCCCGCGTGGCGCTGAACGAAGGCTATGTGAAGCCCAACAAGCGGGTGTTCGACAACAGCAAGATTTCGGATCACTTTGCCATCATTCCGACCCTGCAGGCCCCCAAGAGCCTGACGGAGGCCGAGGCCAAGCTGTATGACATGGTCGTCAAGCGCTTCCTGGCGGTGTTCTTCCCGCCGGCAGAGTTCATGGTCACCACCCGCATCACCAAGGTGGCGGTGCCCGGCGCGGAACACTGCTTCCAGACCAACGGCAAGGTGCTGGTCAAGCCGGGTTGGATGGCGGTGTATGGCAAAGAGGCGCAAGACGATGAGTCGGGTGCCAATCTGGTGGCGGTCAAGCCCAATGAGCCGGTCACGGCCGATG
Organism: Aquabacterium sp.; assembly: GCF_036273115.1. Classification (GTDB taxonomy): domain Bacteria; phylum Pseudomonadota; class Gammaproteobacteria; order Burkholderiales; family Burkholderiaceae_C; genus Aquabacterium. The sequence continues at coordinate 23,394 of NZ_DASUIN010000022.1, read as the reverse complement.
ACATTGCTGTCAATGCCCTCAAGACCAAGCCCCCAGCACGCTACACCGAAGCGACGCTGCTGAGTGCCATGGAAGGCGCCGGCAAGCTGATTGACGATGAGGAACTGAAGGCGGCCATGACCGAGAAAGGGCTGGGTACCCCAGCCACCCGCGCGGCCATCATTGAAGGTTTGATCACTGAAAAGTACATTTTCCGTGAAGGGCGCGAGCTGATTCCGACGGCCAAGGCATTCCAGTTGATGACGCTGCTGCGTGGCCTGGGGGTGGAAGACCTGACCAAGCCCGAGTTGACCGGCAACTGGGAATTCAAGCTGTCTGAAATGGAGAAGGGCCGCCTGAGCCGTGAAGCCTTCATGGACGAGATTGCAGCCATGACGCAGCGCGTGGTGCAAAAGGCCAAAGAGTACGACCGCGACACCATTCCGGGTGACTACGCCACCCTGAGCACACCCTGCCCGAACTGCGGTGGCGTGGTGAAAGAAAACTACCGGCGCTTTACCTGCACGGGCAAGCACGGCGGCGATGCCGAGGGCGGTACCGGTTGCGGCTTCAGCATGACCAAGATTCCCGCGGGCCGCAGCTTCGAGTTGCACGAGGTGGAGCAGCTGCTGCGTGATCACAAACTGGGGCCTCTGGAGGGCTTCCGCTCGAAAGCCGGTTGGCCTTTCACGGCCGAGCTCAAGCTGGTGCGTGACGACGAGTTGAACAACTGGAAGATGGAGTTCGACTTCGGCGAAGACGCCAAGAAGGACGAGGAGGCTGGCGAGGCCGTGGACTTCAGCGGCCAGACCAGCTTGGGTACTTGCCCGAAATGCAAGGGCCATGTCTATGAGCATGGCGCCAACTACGTTTGCGAGAATGCGGTCGGCCAGGTCACTTGCGATTTCAAGAGCGGCAAGATCATCTTGCAGCAGCCCATCGCCCCTGAGCAGATGGGCAAACTGCTGGAAACCGGCAAGACCGATCTGCTGGAGAATTTTGTGTCCAACAAGACCCGGCGCAAGTTCAAGGCGTTTCTGTCTTGGGATGCCAAGGCCGGTAAGGTGGGTTTCGAGTTCGAGCCCCGTGCAGCCAAGTCTCCCGCAGCCAAGAAGGCACCTGCCCGCAAGGTGGCCAAGAAGGCTGCATGACCCTGGGGCTGACGCGCTCTTGGGGGTGGGTGTAAGGTTACGCCCACGTCACACAGGAGCGCCCCATGGTCTGGCTACGCACCCCTCGTCACCCCTTCCATCCCGACAGCGGGATGGTTCACCCGCACCCTAGCGAGATCACCCCCGCAGCGGTTTACGAAGCGCGGCGTCAGTGGCTGAAAGCGGCAGGTTTGGGCGGCTTGGGGTTGTCGGCGACGCCGGGGTTGTGGGCGCAGGGCTCGGCAGTGCCGCCTGTCCAGCGCCCGGGCAAGCTCGCGGCTTTGCCTGCCTCCCGTTCGGGGGTGGCGGGTGCCGTGGTGCCCGACAAAGTCACGCCCTACGAGGATGTGACCCACTACAACAACTTCTACGAGTTCGGCACCGACAAGGATGACCCGGCGCAGCGAGCCCATACGCTGAAGCCTCGCCCTTGGTCAGTGGTGGTGGAGGGTGAGGTGAACCGCCCGCAGCGCTTCGACCTCGACAGCCTGATCAAGCTGGGTGCGATGGAAGAGCGCATTTACCGCTTGCGCTGTGTAGAGGGCTGGTCCATGGTGATTCCCTGGGTTGGGTATTCCTTGTCGACCTTGCTCAAGAAAGTGGAACCCAATAGCCGAGCTCGCTACGTCGAGTTCACGACTCTGGCTGACCCGCAGCAAATGCCTGGCGTGCGCAGCCAGGTGCTCGATTGGCCGTATGTCGAGGGCTTGCGCATGGATGAGGCCATGCACCCTTTGACCCTCTTGGCCTTTGGTTTGTATGGCGAGGTGCTGCCGAATCAGAACGGTGCGCCGATGCGCCTGGTGGTGCCATGGAAATATGGGTTCAAGAGTGCCAAGTCGATCGTGAAGATTCGCCTGGTGGAGCAGCAGCCGGTGTCGTCTTGGACCAAGGCCAATGCGCGTGAATATGGGTTCTTCTCGAATGTGAACCCGCAGGTGGACCACCCCCGCTGGAGTCAGGCCACCGAGCGCCGACTGGGTGAGGGCGGTTTGTTCAGCCCGCGCCGCCCCACCTTGATGTTCAATGGCTACGAAGCCCAGGTCGGCCAGTTGTATGCTGGCATGGATTTGAAAAAGTATTACTGATGCAACTGTCTCGTGTGAATCAATGGCTGCTTCGTCCTTGGGGCAAGCCAGTGCTGTGGTGTGTGTGTGCCTTGCCGCTGGTGGGGCTGCTGGTGGCGGCTTTCACCGACCGACTGGGTGCCAACCCGGCAGAGAAGTTGGTGCGTGAAACCGGCGAGTGGACTTTGCGCTGGCTGTGGTTGACTCTGGCCATTTCGCCTTTGCGCGAGGTGGCGTCCTTGCCCGCATTGCTGCGGTATCGGCGCAGTCTGGGGGTGACCACCTTCGTCTATGCGCTGCTGCATTTTGTGGCGTATGCCTGGCTCGACAAGGGCCTGGTGGTGGACGACATCATCAAGGACGTCTTCAAGCGCAACTTCATTTTCGTGGGCGTGGCTGGCTTGCTGTTCATGCTGCCTTTGGCCCTGACCTCATTCAATGGTGCCATTCGCGCCATGGGAGGGCGCGCCTGGCAGCAGTTGCATAAGCTGGTCTATCTGGTGGCGCTGCTTGGTTTGTTGCATTTTTATTGGAAGAAAGCAGCCAAGAACGACATCAGCGAAGTGATGGTCTACGCCCTGATTCTGGCGGTGCTATTGGGCTGGCGCGTCATGCGCAAGGGTGGATTCAAGGCCCTGTGGCAGGTCCGCTGAAATGCTCGACCTGGTCTTGTTGTTTGTGCCTTTTTTCGCTCTGGTTCTGATGGGCTGGGGGGCCGCCCGCCGGGGCTTGTTGCCGCTGGAGGGCATTGGGGCGCTCAATACCTTTGTGCTGTTTTTTGGCTTGCCGGCCATGGTGTTTCGACTCAGTGCGAGCGGGGCCTTGCAGCAAAGCGGTTTACTCAGCTTGCTGTTGGCCTATGGTTTGGCTGGCGGCCTGATGGTGGTATTGGCTTTGGCCTGGGCCGTGCACGCAGGTCTGTCGCGGCGCGATGGGGGGCTGGTGGCCTTGGTGACGGCGTTTCCCAATACCGGCTTTCTCGGGCTGCCGCTCCTGACCAGCTTGCTGGGGGCCAAAGCAGCAGGGCCGGTGGCGGCCACCTTGGTCATTGATGTGCTGGTGTTGAGTTCCCTGTGCCTGGCTTGGGCGCATTCTCGTGCCGAAAACGGCGCCCACGATGATGCCTGGCATGCGCTTCGTGCCTCGCTGATGGGGGCCCTGCGCAACCCGCTGCTGTGGTCGATGGCACTGGGCCTGCTGGCCTCGGTCGCTGGTATGACTATGCCTCACGCGGTCGATGAAACCTTGCGCTTGTTGAGCTTGTCGGCCTCGCCAGCCGCCTTGTTTACCTTGGGTGCCATTCTGGCGCGGGCTCAGATGGTGCCCTCGCCGCATGCAAGTTTGCCAGGAGGGCGGATTGCGTTGTGGGCTGTTCTGAAGCTGGCCGCCCATCCGGCGGCTGTGTGGCTGTTCGCGCAGGGCTTGTCCGCCTGGGGGGTGGCCGTGCCCACCGACGGCTTGATCACCTTGATGTTGGCTGCTGCCTTGCCTAGTGCGAGCAATGTGTCGATGCTGGCCGAGCGAGAAGGCGCCAACACGGCCTTGGTGGCCCGTATCATTTTGTGGACCACGGCTGCCGCTTTGGTTTCCATCACGGCTTGGGCCCACGGGCTTCAGATCAGGTAACCGCTGCCGAAAGACAAGACGTATGCCCGCCGAGAGGGCATTTCGACTTGCAATGGAGCGCACATGGACCGTCTTCGGCGTTCACTCGTAGTTTCGCTGGCCGGTTTGGGGCTGGCCCATGCCGCCTGGGCGGCTGACCCCAAAACCATCACGGTGGGGGTGGAGAACCTGGCGTTTCAGCCCCATTACGGTACGCAAAATGGGGAATACACCGGGTACTTTCGAGACCTGATGGATGCCTTTGCCAAAAAGGAAGGCTTGAAGGTCATCTATAAACCGATGGACATTGATGACCTGTACGCCGCCTTTTTCAAGGGACAGGTCGATTTCAAGTACCCCGATGACGCGGCCTGGCGCGCAGATGCTCGCAAGGGCTTGAAGGTGGCTTACAGCAAACCTTCTGTCGGGTATGTTGATGGCACGCTCAAGCTGGCTTCCAACCAAGACTTGGTGGCAGGCAAGATCAAGGTGTTGGGTAAACCGGCAGGATTTTTTACGCCCCCCTACAGCAGTGCCATCGAAGCAGGGTTAAAGGTTCTTGAGTTCAACTCCACGCAAGAGTTGGTGGAGGCGCTGCGCTCAGGCAAGGTCGACGCGATTTATCACAACGTGGACGTCGCCTTGTACTACGCTCGCACGGCGAAGATCAAAGATGTGGTGTTCGCGCCTGACCTGCCCATGATCCAGAGTGATTACCGTCTGTCGTCCTTCAAGCGCCCGGACATCATCAAGAAATTCGATGACTTTGTGGCCCAGGAGAAGGATTTTTGCGACAAGCTGCGCGATCACTACAACATCGACGCAGCCCGTCGTTTGACGACGATGAAGATTTTTCAGCACAAGGGCTGACAAGTAAGTCAGCTGATGGTCACGTCGACCACGTCCTTGACGACGGTGGCCGTGGTCGTGCGCGCAATGACCGAGGTGCTGGGGGCGCTGTTGCCCACCAGCCGGTTCACCTGCTTGAACTCGCAGCTCAATTTCGCAGGGGTCAGGGTGACCACGGCGAAACCTTGCGCATCCGTGCGGGCGTATTTCAGCCAAGGGTTGGATTGCAGGCCCGACAGCACCTGAGCCAGTCCCAGCAGGGTGGTGTTGAAACTGGCGGTCGACTTCAGACCAGTCAAGACCAGTTCGGTCCAGGCGTCCAGTTGGGCTTCCGGCGCGCCAGCCTGGGCCAAGGCGGCACGCACCTGAACTCGGGCTTGCTCGGCCAAGGCGTTCACATCGGGCACCGCTTGGCCCAAGGTGTAGTCGAGCAGATTGAAATTGATGTTCAAAGTGCCCAGCGCGGTCCCGGTCGGGATGCTGATGGGGTAGTACACCAAGGTGGCGAGATCGGCTGAGAGGCTGCCTACTGCGTCGCGCAGATACGAGAAGAATGAGTCGGAGCTCATGCCGGCTGTCACCAGATCGACCATGGTGGGGGTGCCACCCTGTGCCGCATCGAAGTCGTCGCTGACCGTGCCCGCGAAGAACGAGTGGATGTCGCCTGTCAGGGCCACCACGTTCTTGATGTTCTGGCTGCGCAGGTGCTGCATCAAGGCCTTGCGCTCGGCGTTGTAGCCGTCCCATTGGTCGGCGTTGAGCAAGAACTGAGTGAAGTAGGGGCTCAGTTCAGCTTGCTTGCCCGAGGCAATGACGAATGGCGAATTGGCCTTGTTCGCCTGGATGTCGGGCTTGATGTAGCCGAAGGCCAGAATCTGGGCGGCCACGGTGGCTTGTTGTGTGCTGCCACTGGCGGCTTGGGCCTTGGCGCCGTTGTAGCAAGCCACTGCAATGCTCGCTTGGGCGGTGGTCAAGCCCGCACCCGTTGCGGCGGCCTGCAAATCGCCTGAGGATGCATCGGCGGTGGCGATGGCGGTGGCTGCATTGGCGGCAGTGCTTTGGCCTGCACCAGCCGCGACGGCAGCGACGATGGCCGCTGCGGCCGGGATGTTGCCGCTGGTACTGGCCGATGCCGAGACGATGTTGGTCGTGGTGCTGGCGATCGAGTTCAGGGCAATCAAGGTGGCGATGGCGTCGGTGCCGCTCAAGCCCATGCGCAGCAGGGACACTTCATTGCCCCACAGCTTCCAGGTTGAGGTGGCCTGGCTCATGGTGGTCTTCCACCAGTCGCGCTGGGTGGCACCCAGCATGGAGACCAGGCTCAGGTCTCCACCGAGGGCGGCCATCTTGGCAGCTTCGACGGTAGCCAAGGTGTTGGCCGGCACCATGTAGCGCGAACCAATGCTGCCCAAGGGCTGGCCGGTGGAGGGGTTGGTCGCGGCCTCTGGGATCAGGTGGTCGGCACGGTAGAGGCGCTCATCGGTCATCACCAGGTGAGCGAGCTTGCCGAACTGGAAGTCTCTGTAGATGCGGATGCCATGGATGTCAGTGCCCTTTTCGTCGTACTGGATGTCTGCGGGCATGAACTCGTACCAGGCCTGGTTGGCGCTCAGGCGGCGTGAGGTCTGGCGGGTGTTGTCGCCCACGAGGCCGTTGAAGGTGCCGTTGTCGTAGGTTTCGGCGTCTTGCCAGCAATCGTCAGAGAACTCGTGATCGTCCCAGATGGCGATCATGGGGAAGCGCTCGTGCATGGCTTGCAGGCGCGGGTCGGTACGGTACTGCTTGTAGAGGTAGCGGTAGTCGTTCAGGGTGGTGGCGTATTTCGCACCAGACGATCCGTTCTTGAAGGTGCCGTTGGGCAGGTTCAAGGCGGTGTGTCGGCTTTCGACCAGGCCGGTCTGAAAGGCCTCGCCCACAGTCTCGTAGATGTAGTCGCCCAGGTGGATGAAGAAATCCAGATCGTCTTGCTTGACCAGTTCCGAATAGCCTCCCCAGTGGTTGATGCTCCAGTCCTGGCAGGAAATGAAGGCGAACTTCATTTGCTGCACATCGGCCTGTTTGGCCGGGGCGGTCTTGAATCGACCCACCTTGGAGCGAACGCTGCCAGCCATGAATTGGTAGTAGTAGGTCTTGCCCGCTTGCAGGCCGGTGACCTTGTGACGAACCGTGCCGTCAAAGTCGGCATAGGCTGGCACAGACAGCGGCACGATCATCTGCCCACGCAGCGGTTCGTTGCTGCCGAGCAAACTTTGGTTGCTTGTGGTGGTGCTGATCAGCAGGCTGATGGTGATGTCAGAGCCTGCTGGCACGGCGGTCACGTCGTCCAGAGAGGTGGGCACAACCCGGGTCCACAGCACGATGCTGTCGGGGCGAGGGTCAGCCGAGGCGACCGATTGCGGGAATTTCCAAGCGGTGCCAGTGGCGGTGGGGGGCAGACTGCTGTTGCAGCCCGACAGGGTGGTCGTCAGGCCAGAGGCCAGCGCGGTCGTGGTGAAGAGACTGCTGAATTTGATGAACTGCCGACGATCCATTGCGTGCTCCGGAAAAAGTACTGCCCTCAAGCTGAGGGCAATATCGTAGGATTCGTTTGTGTATCTTTCTTGACTTCGGGCGTCAATTCGAAAACAAACGCGCCAGGGCAATCCCTGTATGGGTTTTGGCTTTGATGACCGCTTCAGGCGTGCCTTGCGCGGCCACCTTGCCACCCCCAGTGCCGCCTTCAGGCCCCATGTCGATGATCCAGTCGGCTTCGGCGATCACGTCCAGATCGTGTTCGATGACCACCACGCTGTGGCCGCCATCGACCAGGCGGTGCAGGACTTTGATCAATCGCGCTACGTCGGCCAGGTGCAGGCCCACGGTGGGTTCATCGAGCACATACAGGGTGTGCGGGGCCTTGTTGCCGCGCTTGGTGACGTCGTCGCGCACCTTGCTCAATTCGGTCACCAGCTTGATGCGCTGGGCTTCGCCGCCTGACAAAGTGGGCGAGGGCTGCCCCAGGGTCAGGTAACCCAAGCCTACGTCTTGCAGCAACTTCAGCGGGTGTGAAATGGCGGGCATGGACGCGAAGAACTCCACCGCTTCGTCCACCTCCATTTTCAGCACATCGCCAATGGACTTGCCACGCCAAGTGGCGGCCAGTGTTTCGGGGTTGAAGCGCAAGCCGTTACAGGCATCGCAATGCACCTTCACATCGGGCAGGAAGGCCATTTCAATCGTGCGAATGCCTTGGCCTTCACACGCGTGGCAACGTCCTTCGCCCGTGTTGAAGCTGAAGCGGCCGGCGGCCCAGCCACGTGCGCGGGCTTCCAGGGTGTCGGCAAACAGTTTGCGAATCGTGTCCCAGAAGCCAATGTAGGTGGCAGGGCAGGAGCGCGGTGTCTTGCCAATGGGGGTTTGGTCCACTTCCAGCACGCGGTCGACGGCGCCCCAGCCGTCCAGTTGGGTGCAGCCATGCCATTGGGGGCGCGTGGTGTCGCGCTCTTTCGGTGGGATGCCGACGGCGTGCTGCACATTGGCCAGCAGCACATCACGCGCCAGGGTCGATTTGCCCGAGCCACTCACGCCGGTGACGGCCACCAGGCGCTTGAGTGGCACCTTCACGGTCACATTCTGCAGGTTGTGCAACTTGGCGCCGTGCAGCGTCAGTTGTTCCAAGTCGGGCGTGATCTCGCGGCGTTGGCCCAGCGGGTGCTGCATGGGTTCACGCAGGCAGCGGCCGGTGATCGAGTCGGGCGACGCCATGATGTCTTGCACCGTGCCTTCGGCCACCACGGTGCCGCCACGTTGGCCCGCACCGGGGCCGATGTCGATGACGTGTTCGGCGCGACGGATGGTGTCTTCGTCGTGCTCCACCACCACCAGGGTGTTGCCCTCTTGACCCAGCGTATGCAGCGCATTGAGCAGCAGTTGGTTGTCACGCGGGTGCAGGCCGATGGTGGGCTCGTCCAATACGTAGCACACGCCTTGCAGGTTCGAGCCCAATTGGGCCGCCAGGCGAATGCGCTGCGCTTCGCCACCCGACAAGGTGGGCGCGGCGCGATCCAGGCTGAGGTAACCCAGGCCGACTTGTTCCATGAAGCTCAAGCGGCCTTTGATTTCGGTGACGATGTCGCGGGCGATGGTGGCTTCGCGGCCATCGAGCTTGAGTTGTTCAGCCCAACGCTTGGATTCCTTCACCGAGTAGGCGGACAACTCGGCAATCGACAAGTTGCGCCCCGGGCCGGTACCGCCCAACTTCACGGCCCGTGCAATCGGGTTCAGGCGCGCACCGTGGCAGCTGGGGCAGGCGTCGTCGCTGACGTCTTCCACATCGGGTTCGGCAAAGGTCTGTTCGCGGCCACGCTTCTCGTCGGGGTCGGAGTCGTCCAGCACCTTGCGTTGGTCGCGGGTCAAGGCCAAGCCGGTGCCCACGCAGTCTTCGCACCAGCCGTGTTTGCTGTTGTAGGAGAACAGGCGTGGGTCGAGTTCGGGATAACTGGTGCCGCAGGCGGGGCAGGCGCGTTCGGTCGAGAACACCTTGACGCGGCCCATGTGCAGGGTCGATTGGCCTTTTTCCAATGCCTCGGCCAGTTTGTCCAATGGCGAAAGCAGGTGCACCACGCCCTTGCCATGTTCCAGCGCTTGGGCCAGCAGTTCGCGCAAGCGGCCTTCGTTTTCAGGCGTGACCAGCACGTCGCCCACAGGCAGCTCGATGGTGTGCTCGCGGTAGCGATCGATCTTCGGTCCCTTGGACGTGCCCCAGCCGGCGGATGGAATGAATTCCCCATCGACCCGCAGATACGGATAGCCTTTGCTGGAGGCCCATTTGGCCAGCTCAGTGTAGAGGCCCTTGCGGTTCACGACCAAGGGTGCCAGCAGGCCGATGTGCTGGCCTCGGTACTCGCGCACCCATTGGGCCGCAATGGCTTCGGGTGTTTGGGGTAGCACGGGCATCGGGTGCCCGTCTTCGTCCACACACTGGGTGCAGTGCTGCACGCCCAGTTTCACGTACAGCAGGCGCAGGAAGTGGTGCACTTCGGTGGTGGTGCCCACCGTGCTCTTGCGGCCGCCACGTGACAGCCGCTGCTCAATGGCCACGGTGGGGGGGATGCCGTACACCGCATCCACTTCGGGGCGGCCTGCGGGCTGCACCAGCGAGCGCGCGTAGGCATTGAGCGATTCCAGATAGCGGCGCTGGCCTTCGTTGAACAAGATGTCAAACGCCAGGGTGGACTTGCCTGAGCCCGACACCCCGGTGATGACGTTGAACTTGCCGCGCGGGATGTTCACGCTCATGCCCTTGAGGTTGTTCTCGTGGGCATTGACGACTTCGATGGCACTGTGACCAGGCGCCTTGGCGGCCAGCTCGCGGCGCTTGTCTCGGCGGGCTTTGATGAGGGCTTGTAAGGACGCGCCTTCTTCGGCGCTGTGATCAGGGCCGATGTGGGGTGCGAGTGCGGCCTCATCCACCTGGACTTGGTAGGTGGCCGCACGTTCGGCAGCTTGCAGCACGGGCACGTCCAGGCCCAAGGCCTGTTCGTACTCACGCAAGGCAATGGCCGTGTGGCTGCTGCCCAGGCGCACCTGTTCGGGCGGGCCATAGGCCACCAGGGTGCCGCCCGCATCGCCGCCTTCGGGGCCCAGTTCGATCAACCAATCGCAAGCCCGGATCACGTCCAGGTTGTGTTCGATCAGGATGATGGAGTTGCCCGCATCCAGTAGCTTGCCAAAGGCACGCATCAGCTTGGCAATGTCGTCAAAGTGCAGACCCGTGGTGGGTTCGTCAAACATGAAGAGCGTGCCTTTGCGTGCCACGCGCTGCCCCGTCTTGCTGGCTTGCTGGGCGGCTTCCACCAAGTGGCCCGCCAGCTTCAAGCGCTGCGCTTCACCACCTGACAAGGTGGGCACGGGTTGGCCTAACTTGACGTAGTCCAGGCCCACATCGGCCAGGGGTTGCAGGGCACGCACCACGTCCACATCGTGCTGGAATAGGCGCACGGCTTCGGCCACGGTCAGCTCCAACACGTCGGAGATGCTGAGCTGGCGGTTGCCGCGTTCGATCTTCACTTCGCGCACCTCGGCACGGAAGCGGGTGCCATCGCAGTCGGGGCAACGCAGGTAAACGTCGCTCAAGAACTGCATCTCCACGTGCTCGAAGCCCGAGCCGCCGCAGGTGGCGCAACGGCCGGTGCCCGCGTTGAAGCTGAAGGTGCCGGCCGTGTACTTGCGTTCGCGCGCCAGTGGGGTCACGGCAAACAAGGCACGCACGGCATCGAAAGCCCCGACATAACTGGCAGGGTTGGATCGCGCCGTCTTGCCAATGGGCGACTGGTCCACAAAGTTGACGCTGGACAGCCAATCGGCTCCCAGCAGGTCATCGTGCTCACCGGGGCTTTCTGTGGCCTGACCAAAGTGGCGCAGCAGGGCCGGGTAGAGGATGTCTTGGATCAGGGTGGACTTGCCCGAGCCGCTCACGCCGGTCACACCCACCAGGCGTTGCAGCGGGAATTCGATGTTCAGGTTCTTGAGGTTGTGCTGACGCGCGCCTTGCAAGATGAGCTTGGGCGTGTTGTCTTCCACCGGGCGGCGCAGGCCCAAACCAATGGTGCGGCGGGCGCCCAGGTAAGCACCCGTCAAGGTCTCGGCGTGCTTCAGGTCTTCGGGGGTGCCGTCGAACACGATGCGGCCGCCTTGGTGGCCCGGGCCGGGGCCCAGGTCGATGATGCGGTCGGCGGCCAGCATCACGGCGGGGTCGTGCTCGACCACCACCAGGGTGTTGCCGGCATCCACCAGGCGTTGCATGGCCACGTTGATGCGATCCATGTCGCGCGGGTGCAGGCCGATGCTGGGCTCATCCAGCACAAACAAGGTGTTGACCAGCGAGGTGCCCAGGGCCGTGGTCAGGTTGATGCGTTGGACTTCGCCGCCCGACAGGGTGCGGCTTTGACGGTCCAGTGTCAGATAGCCCAGGCCCACGTCCACCAGGTATTTCAGGCGGGTGCGGATTTCGTCGAGCAGCAAAGACAGGGCTTCGTTGTCACCCCGGTTCGCCAGCGTGACAAAGCTGAAGAAGCGCTGCATGTCCTTGATGGGCAGCAGCATGAGGTCGTGCAGGCTGAGGCCGGGCAGTGTTTCCAGCACCTCGCGGCTCAGCGCTGCGCCGACGGGCTTGAAACGCTTGGCGGCGGGCAAAACGGCATCGGCGTCCTCGCGGCTGCCCAGGCGCCACAACAGGCTTTCCAGTTGCAGGCGGGCACCTTCACACGTCGGGCAGGGTGTGTAGCTGCGGTATTTCGACAGCAGCACCCGGATGTGCATCTTGTAAGCCTTGCTCTCCAGGTATTCGAAGAAGCGCTTCAGGCCATACCACTGCGTGGTCCAGTTGCCTTTCCAGGCGGGGTCGCCATCGATCACCCATTGCTTGTGCTCGGGGCTCAGTTGCGACCAGGCGGTATCGCGTGGCACACCGGCATCACCGGCGTACTTGATGAGGTCTTTCTGGCTGTCTTCCCAGGCCGGGGTTTGCAAGGGTTTGACAGCGCCGCCCCGCAGGGTCTTCTTCCCATCGGGGATGACCAGGCCCCAGTCCACGCCAATGACGCGGCCAAAGCCTCGGCAGGTGGGGCAAGCCCCCGCCGCCGAGTTGAACGAGAACATGCCGGGTGTAGGCGCGCTGTAGCGGCGGTGGCTTTCTGGGCAATGCAGGCCGGCAGAGAAGCGCCACAGATCGGGCTCGCCATCCCCTTCAGGCAAGGCGTACACGGTGATGTGGCCACTGCCGCGTTTGAAGGCCACTTCCAGGGCCTCCATCACGCGGGGGCGGTCCAGATCGGCGCCGGTGGGGTCCGCGCCTATGCGGAAGCGGTCGGCCACCACGTCGAGCACCAGGCGTTCGTCGGCGGCCACGGCGGTGGTGTCTTGGCCCTTCTTGCCCGCGGCTTTGCTGGCCTTCTTGGCGGCAGGCTTTTTCTTGGCAGGCTTTGCGCCTGCGGCATCAGGGTCATCCAGCGATGCACTGGTCTGGTTGGACGTCAACGCGGCGGAGGGCAGCTCACTGGCCTTGACCACCCGCTGCGCCTGGATGCGCGAAAAACCGCTGGCCGACAGCCACTCTTCCATCTGCTCGGGCGTGGTGTTGGCCGGCAGCTCGGCCCCAAAGGTGATGACCACGCGGCGGCCGCCGGGCGTGGCGGCACAGCGGGCCAGCAGGTCGTCAAACACCGATTGGGGGGAGTCTTCGCGCACCAGGCGGCCGGTGTCCTGGTCGAACAACTGGGCGGCGCGGGCGTAGAGCAGTTTCAGGTGGTCGTTCAGCTCGGTCATCGTGCCCACGGTGGAGCGCGAGGTGCGAACTGGGTTGGTCTGGTCAATCGCAATGGCGGGAGGTACGCCTTCGACGCGATCGACCGCCGGGCGGTCCATGCGGTCCAGGAACTGTCGGGCGTAGGCGCTGAATGTCTCCACATAGCGGCGCTGACCTTCGGCGTAGAGGGTGTCGAACACCAGCGACGACTTGCCCGAGCCACTGGGGCCGGTCACGACGGTCAATTCGCCGGTCTGGATGTCGAGGTCCAGGTTCTTGAGGTTGTGCTGGCGGGCACCGCGAATGCGGATCACAGACATGAGACACCTTGAAGCTAGCGCCCGCTACAGGAGGATGCCAAATTGCGGGGCGCAAACATTCTAGGGTGGGAAAGCCGGGGCCGGGGCGGGTGTGGTCTTGCGTGCAGACTGACAAATGTCGTGGAAAATTCCTACCCCACGCAGGCCGATTGCGGCGCAGAATCAACCTTTTGGTGAACGTTTCTGGGCACACGCCGTGCCATGACGACTTGCGCACACTGATGTTTCATTTGAGGGGGGCGTTGCTGGGGGCAGATCCCAAGCAGCAGCGCTACGTGCTTCGCACCCTGTTGGCCATTTTTGGTTACGTCGGGGGCTGCATCATCATGGAGGTCGGGCGCTTCCATGGCCTTGCTGATGTGGACAAAGTCCGTCTTTACGATGGCATAGCGCTGCTGGCGACGGTCGGCTGGTATGTCGTCGTGCGCTTTGGCTTGGCGAATCGCTCTGCCGATCCTGCCTTGACCCTATGGCAAATGGTGTTTGCCTCCAGTTTTGCCACCTTCGCGTACTCCCAATTCCCGGAAATGCGTGGCGCGCTGATATGCGTGCAATTGGCTGTGGTGGTATTTGGCACATTCAACTTGCGGCAGCGAGCGCTGTGGGGGTTCTGCGTGTACGTGCTGGTCTCGATGGGGGGCGTCATGTACTTCATGAGCCATCAAGATCCACAGCGCTTTCCCAGGGGCGCCGAGTGGGTTCATTTCATGATCTTGCTCATGCTGCAGCCCAGCCTGGTGGTGCTGGGTAGTCAGTTCAGTGCTTTGCGTCAGCAGTTGATGAGGCATCGCAAGGAACTTCAGGCAGCGGTCCTTCGTATTCAAGAGTTGGCCAGCCGCGATGTTCTGACCGGTTTGTACAACCGCCGACATGCCCTGGAGATGCTGGACCATCTGCTCAAGCGCCAGGCCCGTGCCATCACCCCTTGTGCTCTGGTGCTGATCGATCTGGATCATTTCAAGCAGGTGAATGATCGATATGGTCACGCCGTGGGCGATGAGGTTCTGAAGTGCTTTGCGCGTCAGGCGCAGGAGGTGCTCAGAGGCTCCGAGCTGATCGCGAGATGGGGCGGGGAAGAGTTCTTGCTGGTCTTGCCCGACACCTCCCAGGCGGGTGCCTTGGTGGCGCTGGAGCGGCTGCGCTCGGGGCTGGCCCAGGTCGAGGTGGTTGCAGGGGTGCCTGAGTTGCGGGTGGGCTTCTCAGCCGGGGTGACCTTGCTGTGTGCTGGCGAGCCTCCCCTGCACGCGATTCACCGGGCCGATCTGGCGTTGTACGAAGCCAAAAATGCCGGCCGCGGCTGCGACGTGGTTCGTACCGAAAACGTGTCAACATGATGGCTGTGACGTCTTCGCGTACCGATAGCCATGTCTTTCAAGCGTCTTGTTCTTCCGGTTGTGATCATCGTGGGCCTGGTGGTGGCCTATTTCGCCGTGGTGCTGAACTGGAGCTACTCCATGGGCGAGCGTGCGGGCTGGGTGCAAAAGCTCTCCAAGAAGGGGTGGATCTGCAAGACCTGGGAGGGCGAGCAGGCCCTGGTTTCGCAGCCCGGGGCGGTGGCAGAAAAGTTCCTCTTCACCATCCATGACGACGCCGTGGCCGAAGAGGTCAACCGGTTGATGGGCAAGCGAGTGGCTTTGCGCTACGAAGAAAAGGTGGGCTTGCCCACCAGCTGCTTTGGCGACACCCGTTATTTCGTCACCAAGGTGGTCGCGGTGGATGACATCACCCTGACCCCGGGCGTGGTCGTGCACACCACCCCGGCATCGGCACCCGAAAGCGCTGCCTCGGCGCCCTGATCCTGGGGCGTCGGCATCTGTTCAGCATCTGATGAGTGAGGTCTGTCTGTGAGCCCGAAGCTGCCTAATGGCGCCTGTCCTGCCGCCCCCCATCCCCAGGAGTCCTTGCGTCTGAAAGCGCTGCATGAACTCGATGTGCTGGACACCCTGGCAGAGCCCATGTTCGATGACATCGCGCAGCTGGCGGCGCAAATCTGCGGCACCCCGATTGCCTTGATTTCTCTGGTGGATGAAGGGCGTCAGTGGTTCAAGGCGAGGGTGGGCTTGGATGCGCCCGAAACGCCGCGCGAGCTGGCCTTTTGCGCCCACGCCATCTTGCAACCCGACCAGGTGTTCGTGGTCGGCAACGCCCTCGACGATCAGCGTTTTGCCACCAATCCCTTGGTCACCGACGATCCGCACATCCGCTTCTATGCGGGTGCAGCCATCGTCAGCACCGAAGGCTATCCGTTGGGCACGGTGTGTGCCATTGACCGCGAACCACGGCAGTTGACTCCGGGTCAGCTGCAGAGCTTGCAAGCCCTGTCGCGTCAGGTCGCACGTTTGCTCACTTTCCGTCGCGCTTCGTTGGATCGTGTTCGCGCTGTCGAGCAACAGCTTCAGGCTCAGGCCCAGGAAGCCATGCGCCTGATGTCGTTTGCGGTGGTCGATCTGGACCTGAAGGTGTTTGTGGACCGCCAGTATTGTTACCGTGCGGTCAACACCGCCTACCTGCGCTACTGGGGCCGCGACCTCGCTGATGTGCAAGACAGAACCGTTGCCGAGGTGCGTGGGCAAAGTGTGTTTCTGGAGCAACTCAAGCCGCACATTGACCTGGCCTTGGCGGGCGAGCAAACCTCGTTTGAAACCAATGTGATCTACCCTGCGCAAGGCTTGCGCCGCATGCAGGTCACCTTCGTGCCGGTCCGTTCGGCTGCAGGTGACATCGTGGGCGTGGTCATCGATGAGCACGACATTCAAGAGCTGGCCGAAGCCGCGCAGAAGCTGCGTGACACGATTGCCGCCCTGGAAAAGAAGACCCTGGCCCAACAGAAGTTCATCTACATGCTCTCGCATGACCTGCGCGAGCCCATCAACACCATCATCAACTTCTCGGGTGTGTTGAAGACCCGGCTGAGCCAGACCGGCGAGGCTGACGTGCGCCGCTTCGCAGAGTTCGTGCATGGGGGCGGCACGCGCCTCAAGGCCTTGCTTGACGATCTGCTCGAGTACGTGCGCCTGGAGCACCAGACCATTCGGCAGGAACCCGTCAAGCTATGCAGTCTGGTCGACAGCGTGGTGGCGGACTTGGGCGATGCCATCCAGCGAACCGGTGCGGTCGTTGAATGCGAAGCGCAGGCCGAAGTTCAGGGCGATCCGCACCTGTTGCGAGTGGTGATTCAGAACTTCGTTTCCAACGGCATCAAGTTTGTCGCGCCAGGCGTGGTGCCGCACATTCGCGTACAGGCCGAGGCCGTGGCCGCAGGTGTGCGTCTGTCTGTGCATGACAATGGGATTGGCATTGCCCCAGAGCACCATGCCCAACTGTTTCAGCTGTTCCGCCGTCTGAACAACCGAAAGCAGTACGATGGAGTCGGAATGGGTTTGGCCACCTGTCGACGCATCATCGACATGCATGGGGGCCGAATCGGGGTCGAGTCGCAGCCCGGTCAGGGCAGCTGTTTCTGGTTTGAATTGCCTGCAGTCAAGGGGGCCACGTGAATCGAGTTCAGCGCATCGTGTTGATTGACGACAGCGAGCCAGACAACGTCTTCCACGAGATGGTCTTGGCGACTGCCGACTTTGAGGGCGACGTCAAGAGCTTTGATTCGCCCCAGGCGGGCATCGATTACCTCTTGCAGCAGCCAGATGGCCCCGTTGACCTCGTGCTGCTTGACATCAACATGCCGGCCATCGATGGCTGGGCTGTTTTGCAGGCGTTGCAAAGCAGCCTGCCGCGCTGGCCTGACATGCGCATTTACATGCTGACCTCATCGGCCAGCCCTGAGGACAAGGCCTTGGCCGCTTCGACCTCAGGGGTCAGTGGCTTCCTGACCAAGCCTCTTGAGCCTGATCAGGCGCGGCAACTCCTGGGCAGCTGATTTCCGCTTCAGCGCACCAGCAAGACGGGCAGCTTGCTGCGTGCCAGCACCTGCGTGGTCACCGAGCCGGTGATCAGGTTGAGCAGGTTGCCGTGGCCGTGCGAGCCCATCATGATCATGTCGTGCTTGCCCTTGTCGGCCACCTTGGCAATGACTTCAGGGGCGTGACCGACCTTGCTGACAAAGTTGGTGGCCAGGTCGTGCTTGGCGGTGAATTTGCGAATGGGCTTGAAGATGCCTTCGGCGGTGTCGTCGTAATACGACTTGAGTTGCTCGGCGGTGAACATCGATGCAGCGTGGGGCGGAATCGCGGGCACCACGGTCAACACGGTGAATTCGTGGGGGGCACTCAACCACTCTTCATGGGTGGTCAGCCAAGCCAGCATGCGCTTGGTGTAGGAACTGCCGTCAACGGCCAACAAGATTTTCATGGGGTCTCCTTCCAGAGGTCAGACTGAGATGCATCTCAGCCCATCATAGTGCTCTGCTTCGCCTTTGTAGCCATGTCCGCGTGCGTTGCTCACCACATGGGTCTGACCCTGTGCATGATGGACCACGTAGTCATGGCGGCAATGCAGGTGGCCGTGAATCCAAAGGGCCACGCCGGGCATCAGGTCTTCATCGGCATTGCAGAAGCTGGCGGTGCCAGGCTGTTTGCCATAGCGCGGGTCGGCGCTTTGCAGGCTGGGGCCGTAGTGGGTGATGACCACGGTCGTGTCCCAGCGTGATTCACTGTGGGCATCGGCGCTGGGCGTCTGCTTGATCGCATGGGCCAGCCAGTCGCGACACTGCAAGGCCTCCTGACGAACGGCCTCGGGGTCGAAGACCTGCCCCTGACGTGTGGCGCGCATCACCTTGACGTAGTAGCTGGCCGCGCGCATGGCGCGGGCACGTTGGGCTTCGCCGAAGAGGTCGAAATCAGACCAGCGTGTGGTGCCCACAAAACGAATGCGGCGGCCGTCCGGTGCGGTGGCAATCCAGCTGTCCTTTTCAAGCAGCCGAATGCCGAGATGGCGACATTGATCGCGCAGGCCGGTCAGGGCTTCGTCTAGGTCACGACCATCGAATTCGTGGTTGCCAGGCACGAACACCACCGGCACAGGCCAGTTGGCAAACAGGCTCAGACTGGTCCAGGTGGTGTCGATGTCGCCGGCCAATACCAATAAATTCGCCCCAGGGGCTGGCTGGGGCGAAAAATCCTCGGTTTCGAGGTGCAGGTCAGATAACACCTGGATGCGCATGTGCAAAGTCTACCGGAGCCCAATCGGGCCACGGTGACTTCCGGCATGCGCACTCAGGCTGGCTGCATGCCAGACACCTGAAACTGGTTAACCAACTCGGCGAGCTTGGCTGCCTGGTGCTTCAGGCTCTCTGCTGCGGCGGCACTTTGTTCGACCAGAGCGGCGTTCTGTTGTGTGACCTGGTCCAGGTTGGCAACCGAGTCAGACACCTGACCGATGGAAGACTTCTGTTCCAGCGCCGACGAGCTGATCTCTTCGATGAAATGCGCCACCTTGCTGACCTGGTTGACGATGTCCTCGATCGAGCTGCCTGCATCGTGAACCAGTTGTTTGCCGTTGTCGACCTTCTCGGTGCTGCTGCCAATCAGGCTCTTGATTTCCTTGGCCGCCTCGGCGCTGCGCTGGGCCAGCGAACGCACCTCACCGGCGACCACAGCAAAGCCACGGCCCTGCTCACCGGCGCGGGCCGCCTCAACCGCGGCGTTCAGGGCCAGAATATTCGTCTGAAACGCGATGCCATCAATCACTGAAATGATGTCGGTGACCTTTTGCGAGCTCGCGGCGATTTCCTGCATCGTCTCCACCACCTCTCGCATCACGGCGCCACCGTTTTGAGCGGCCTCGCTGGCGGTGCTGGCCAGATGGGAGGCTTGCCGTGCGGTATCGGCATTGCGTTCCACCATGGCCCGGATTTCCAGCATCGAGGCCGAGGCGTATTGCAGGTTGGAGGCTTGCTCCTCGGTGCGCACCGACAGGTCAGAGTTGCCCATGGCGATTTCGGTCGATCCGGTGGCAATCGATTCACTGGCCTGGCGAACCTGGCCCACGATCTGGCTCATCTGCAGTCGCATGCGACCCAGCGCCGCCAACACGCTATCGGGGCGGGCGTTGGCTGAACCGGTTGAGGTCGCCAGGTCTCCATCCGCCATGCGGGCCAGCATCGACCGCAGCGTTTCCGGTTCGGTGCCCAGGGTGTTTTCCACATTGCGTCGCAGCAAGTAGCCCAGCGTCGCCACCACACTCAGCGACACCAGCACGAAGCCCAGCAGGAATTGGCGCTGGCTGCGGCTGCTGGCGTTGGCTGCGGCCACATAGGCGCGGGTGCGTTTTTCCGTGAGGCTGGTGTAAGCCTGAATCGCTTCATTCAGCTCAGCCAAGGTCGGGTTGCAGATCGCCGCGATTTGTTGGATGGCGGCTTCGCGTTGACCGTTCTTCAGCAGTTCGACGATGGCGGCGGCGGCTGGGGCGTACTTCTTCTCGACCGCGGTGATGGCCGCGACGCGAGTCTGCACCTCTGCCGGCATGTCGGGTTGCGAGACCAGGCGCTGCAACTCGGCGAGCGATTCAGTGGTTTCCTGCTGACGGCGTTGGTAGTTGGCCAGACTCTTGGCCCGCTCGTCGGGGGTGTCGATCAGAGCGAGGTTGCGCAGGGCAATGGCTCGGTCTTGCGCGGCGGTTCGCAGTCGGTTGCTGATTTCCAGGCGGTAGTAAATGCCCCCCGTGAATTCATCGAGCTTTTCCCCAACCTGACCTAGCAGAAAGTAGGAGCTCGTGCCGAGAGCCAGGACGCATACATTGATCACGACCAAGATACTGAGCAAGCGTGCTCGAAAGCTGCTGAGCAAACCGTTCATGCAAATTTCCTTAATCAGAACAAAGGCATCTTCAGGGAGGCGCTTGAGCGCCGCACAACGGAAGGATTTCGGCAGCCTTGTCCGGAAATCAAGGGAAGTTCGCGATATGAAAAAAGGCGCCGAAGCGCCTTGTCTGGGGGAGCGGTGCGGCGATCAGTTTGCGCCGTGACACTGCTTGTACTTGCGGCCGCTGCCACAGGGGCAGGGGTCGTTGCGGCCCACCTTGGGTTGGTCGCGCACCACGGTTTCCACCTTGTGGCGCTCGGCAATGCCGATTTCGGCCAGGTCCACCACGTCGAACACCAGTTGCTCAATGCCTTCGTCGAGGTTGCGCAGGGGGTGTTCCTGGTCCAGCGCCTTGGTCATTTCGCGCTGGGTTTCGTCTTGTTCGGGCAGGTGGCGCCAGATGGAGTCGAGCAGGTCGGGCACGCCGGGCAGGCCCGCTTCTTCCAATTGCGGGAAGTTGGCCAGAGCCCATTCAAAGCCGGCGGCCCAGTAGCCCAGACCTTCCATGGCGGCCTTGCCTTCTGCTGGCTGGCCATCTTCTTCCTCGATCATCGGGATGATCGGGTCGAACCAACCCTGTTCCAGAATGCCACGCAAGATTTCGTCCTTGCGGCGTTCGATCAGGCTGATCAGCTTGTTGTGCTGTTCTTCGGTCCAGCCAGGAATGCCGGGCTCAGGCATGCCTTCGGTGCCGAAGATGGGCGGCAGGTATTGCTCAGGCGTCAGCATGACGGGCTGCACCAGCACCCCGGCCAGGTAGCCGTCCAGGATCACGGCATCAACGGTCTCAAAGGGCTCGGGTACGGCACCCAGCAGCATGTCGATGTCGTTGATGTCGGCGTCGGAAAGCGGGGCAGGGGTCTTCATTATGGGAACACGGTTCGTATCAAAGACCCCATTGTGCCGGAGTCCGGTTGAGCGTCAACCACATGCAATGGCGCTGACCGCGTCTTTCAGCTGCTGAATGGTCTGGGCGTCTTCCAGGGTGCTCAGGTCACCAGGTTCGCGGCCTTCACAAATGGCTTGCACCACGCGTCTCAATAGCTTGCCCGATCGGGTTTTGGGCAGGGCTCCGACGAACAGCACCCGGGCTGGGCGAGCCACAGCGCCCAGTTGCTGGTCAACGGTTTGCATGATCTCGGCTTCGAGACGTTGGCGCAAGGTTTCGTCCTGCAGCACGGCAGGGTTGTTGGACACGACAAAGGCGCGGGCAACCTGGCCTTTGAGGGCATCGGCCACGCCCACCACCGCCACTTCGGTGACGGCCGCATGGCGACTGATGGCTTCCTCGATTTCGCGGGTGCCCAGCCGGTGTCCGGCCACATTGATCACATCGTCAGTGCGGCCCAGGATGAAGTAATAGCCGTCTTCATCGCGGATGGCCCAATCGAAGGTGTTGTAGATCAGGCGGTCGCCAAAGCTCTTCCAGTAGGTGTTGACGAAGCGTTGGTCGTCACCCCACACCGTTTGCATGCAGCCTGGGGGCAGGGGGCCTTCGATGGTCAGCACGCCTTTCTGGTTCGGTTCGTTCAGTTCTTCGCCTGTCTGGTCGCTCAGCAACTTCACGTTGTAGCCCAGCATGGGAATGCCGGGTGAGCCCAGTTTGGTCGCTTGCTGAGCCTGAATGCCGCGCGCCAGGCTGAGAATGGGCCAACCGGTTTCGGTTTGCCAATAGTTGTCAACGATGGGTTTGTCGATGGCGTCGCCAATCCACTTGGCGGTCGGTTCATCGAGCGGTTCGCCCGCCAGGAACAGGTGCTTCAGGCTGGAAAGGTCATGCCGCTTGAGGCAATCCGGGTCTTGCTTCTTCAGCACCCGAATGGCGGTGGGTGCCGAGAACATCACGCTGACCTTGTACTTCTCGACCAGCGACCACCAGATGGCGGCATCGGGGCGCACGGGCAGGCCTTCGTACAGGATGGTGCTCATGCCGGCCAGCAGCGGGCCGTAGACGATGTAGCTGTGCCCCACCACCCAGCCAATGTCGCTGGCGCAAAAGAACGTTTCGCCGGGGCGGCCTTGGTAGATGTGTTCCATCGACGCGGCCAGCGCCACAGCATAACCCCCCGAGTCCCGCTGCACCCCTTTGGGCTTTCCGGTTGTGCCGCTGGTGTAGAGGATGTAGCTAGGGTGCGTGGACTCCACCCATTCGCAAGGCACCATGGCGTCCATATGTAGCTTGCGGGCCAGGGCGTAGTCCACATCTCGGGGGGTGATCATCTCGGCCGGCGCAAGCCCGCGGTTGACCAACACCACATGCGATACCTTGTGCGTGGACAGCTTGAGGGCCTCGTCCAGCAAAGGCTTGTAGGGGATGACCTTGCCGCCACGTGATCCCGCATCGGCGGTGACGATCACGGTGGGGCTGGCATCATCGATGCGGCTGGCCAATGCCTGAGAGGCAAAGCCGCCGAACACGACACAGTGGATGGCCCCGATGCGCACGGTCGCCAGCATGGCGATCACGGCTTGCGGGATCATCGGCATGTAGATCAGGACGCGATCGCCCTTGCTGACGCCCATGCTTTGCAGCACGGCGGCCATGCGTTGCACTTCGACGTGCAACTGGCCAAAGCTCAGGACTTGTTCCTCACCGGTTTCGGTCGACACATGGATCAGCGCGGGCTGATCGGGGCGGGCGGGCACATGGCGGTCGACCGCGTTGTGGCACAGATTGGTCTGTCCGCCCACGAACCACTTTGCCATCGGTGGCTGGCTGTAATCGCACACCTGATCGAACGGGCGATGCCAGTCAATGCGGTAGGCCTGATCGCGCCAAAAAGCGTCACGGTCGGCGACAGAGCGCCGATACACAGCGGCGTAATCCATGGTGCGGGGTCTCCTCTAGCGCCGGTCTTGGCCAAGCGTCTGATGCGATGTTTGTTGTCATACTAGGGACGTCAAACATCCCGCATGTAGGGGGGTTACCCCATGTTTGCGGGTCAGAAAAAGCTGAGCCAGAAAAAGCTTGATCTAGATGAAAACCGCCGCGCGACGCAGCACAAACAGGCCAACAAAACACAGGCCCAGCACCACGCCCCATTTGAGGATTTGGATGGCGCGCTGGCGCCAGATGGGCTCACCGCTGAGGGTGAACATGCCCATGCAGAGCAAAAAGCCCAGGCCCATGGCCATCACCAGCAATCGAACGAGGGCCATGGTCGAGATCGGGTGGGGTTACCAGGCCGGAGCCAGTTCGTTCAGGCCCTTGGGGGCCTTGGCCTCGTCAGCAAAGGTGACGATCTCATAGGCATCGGGCTGCTCCAACAAGACGCGCAGCAGCTTGTTGTTGAGCGCGTGGCCCGATTTGTAGGCGCTGTAGGACGCCAGCAAGGGGTGGCCGATCACATACAGGTCGCCAATGGCGTCCAGGATCTTGTG
>NZ_DASUIN010000021.1:0-26442 GCF_036273115.1 Aquabacterium sp. | reverse complement strand
CCTATTGACTGTCTCAAGGAGCCTGATCATGGCCCGCAATTCAAAAGATTCCTCTCACGGTGTGTTTGCCTTGGCCGCCCCATTGCTGCGGCCCCTCAAGCTCAGCGGCAAGCTGGGCTTGATTGGTGGCCTCCTCATCGTCCCACTGGTGGCCCTGGTTGGGCTGGGGGTGAAGAAGATCGAAGCTGAACGCAATGGCATTCAGCTGGAGCAAGCCGCGGCCCCTGTCGGACATGCCGTGCTTGATGTGGTGGCCCAATTGCAGGACCGGCGTGGTTTGTCTGCCATGCGCGCTTCGGGCGCTGATGTAGATGCCTTGATTCGCGAGGTCGATCAGAAACTGGTGGCAGCCATCAAGCAGGTCGATGACGATGTGGCCTTGGCGCCCGCCGTCGGCATCGACAAGTTGTGGCAGGGCTGGAAGGCCGATCTGAGCCAGTTGCAGGCGGCGAAGTTCGAAAACGCTCGGCAAGCGATGGAAGCGCACACCCAGCTGATTCAGAAAGACTTTGCGGTGGTTGACCAGGCGGCCGAGCGCAGCGGTTTGCTGTTTGACTCGGATCCGGCTACCTACATGTACATGGACATTGTGTTCTCTCGAACCGGTCCGTATCTGGACGCACTGACCCGCATGCGCGGGGTGGTGGTCTCGGGCTTGCAGCGTGGCGAGTGGACCGAGGCCGATGCCGCTTTGTTGCGCTTTCAGGCGCAGGGGCTGGAGCAAGCGGCGAGCCAGTTGGGCATTCGTGTCGATGCACTGGGGCGCCAGGGTGAAGGCGAACTCAAGGAATGGAAAGAAGCGCAAGCGGCGGTCAATGCCTATCGTGATGAGTTGCTGTCGCTGAGTGCCAAGGCTTTGGCGGCCAAAACCCGTCTTAGCGGTGACGCCATAGAGGTGTTCCGTCAAGGGCAAAAGGTCATGGCGGCCGTTGACCAATTCCACAATGCTGCTTACACCCGCATGAATCAGTTGCTCGTGGAGCGCATTGACCGTGCAACCCAGTTGCGCAACACCGTTCTGATCGGTGCCCTGGCGGGTCTGTTGCTGGCCGGCTATCTGTACTTTGCTGTGGCCGCCTCCATTCGTCGCGCGTCGACGGCGGTGGTTCAGGCTGCTGAGGGCTTGGCTCAGGGCAACCTCGAGGTCCCAGTCCTGGTGGACGGGCGCGATGAGTTTGCGGTTGCGGCCAAGGCATTGGCCACCGTTCAATCGACCGTTCGCAGTCTGATCCAGGACATGAGCCACATGTCGGCCGAGCACGAACGTGGAGACATCGATGTGGTGGTCGACGCCGGCCGCTTCCAAGGTGAGTTCCGCTCAGTCGCGCAAGGTGTCAACGACATGGTGGCCGCCCACATTGCGGTCAAGAAGAAGGCCATGCATGTGGTGGCCGAGTTTGGTCGTGGCAATTACGACGCCACCATCGAGCAGCTGCCCGGCAAAAAGGCCTTCATCAATGACACCATCGAGCGTGTGCGCGCCCTGTTGAAGCAGGCCGCAGCCGAGGCCGCCGACAACCTGCGCGTTCGTCAGGCGCTCGATGTGGTGCCCAGCTCCGTGATGGTGGCCGACGCCCAGGGCGTGATTCGCTATGCCAACACCGCGGTCACCGCGCTGTTGGGCCGCATCGAATCCGACTTGCGTACCGTGGTGCCCAATTTTGATCACCGCAAGATCGTGGGGCAGAACTTCGACGTGTTCCACCGCAACCCGGCGCACCAACGCGGCATTGTCGACAAGCTGAGCAAGCCGCATCGTGCCGATGTGAAGTTTGCATCGTCCACCGTCCGGCTCATTGCCACCCCGATGTTTGACAGCAATGGCCAGCGTCTGGGCTCGGTGCTGGAGTGGGTTGACCGCACGCAGGAAGTGCGCGTCGAGTCCGAGGTGACTGCCGTGGTGCAAGCAGCAGCGCAGGGCGAGTTCTCGCGCCGCTTGCAGGTGAATGGCGCCGAGGGCTTCTTCCGGGTGCTGTGCGATGGGGTCAACGAACTGCTGTCGGCCACCGAAACCAACCTCAACGAGGTCAGTGCTTGTCTGAACCGAGTGGCTCAAGGCGACCTGTCACAAACCCTGAATGGCAACTACCAAGGCATCTTCGCTCAGCTGCAAAGCGATGTGAACAAGATGACGGGCCAGCTTGTCAGCACCATTTCGGATGTGATCTCGGCTGCAGAGGCCTTGACCGCCGCAGCTGGGCAGGTGTCGATGACCTCGCAGTCGCTGTCGCAATCGGCGTCCGAACAGGCCGCCAGCGTCGAGGAAACCACCGCGTCCTTGCAGGAAATGGCATCGTCGGTGAAGCAGAACAGCGATAACGCCACCGTCACCGATGGCATGGCCTCCAAGGCCTCGAAGGAAGCACTGGAAGGCGGTGAGGCCGTGACCCGCACGGTGGCGGCGATGAAGTCGATCGCCACCAAGATTTCGATCATCGATGACATCGCCTATCAGACCAATCTGCTGGCGCTCAATGCGGCCATCGAGGCGGCGCGTGCAGGCGAGCATGGCAAGGGCTTTGCCGTGGTGGCCGCCGAGGTGCGCAAGCTGGCTGAGCGCAGTCAAGTGGCAGCACAGGAAATCGGCCAGCTGGCCGGTTCCAGCGTGAACCTGGCCGAACAAGCCGGCGCTTTGCTCAACCAGATGGTGCCGTCGATCAACAAGACCTCCGATCTGGTGCAGGAGATTGCGGCCTCCTCGGGCGAACAGGCCCAGAGCGTGTCGCAGATCAACCAGGCCATGGATCAGCTCAATACCGCCACCCAGCAAAACGCGTCGGCTTCGCAAGAGCTCTCGGCCACGGCCGAAGAGTTGTCGGCGCAGGCTGGTCAGTTGCGCGAGATGATGGCTTTCTTCCAGTTGGCCCAGCAGGCCGGGCATTTCGGAGGCTCGCCCATGGGGGGGCGTTCGGCCCGCCCCGCAGGGATGGACAAGCCAGCCTCTGATCGGGGCGCCTACGAACGCGCTGTCGGTCGTCCAGCCAGCCGGCCCGCTTCTGGTGCCGCATCGTCCTGGCAGCGCCCTTCCGCGCATGCCGAGGCGCCCAGCTCGGTCGACGAGTCCAGCTTCTCGCGCTTCTGATACGGAGGTCTGATCATGCACGTGACTGCACCCGAATTGCCGCTGGGCTTCGATGCCGGTGACGAGCAGGCGTCCGACCGTCCGGTGCTGCAGTTCCTGCGTTTCTCGCTCGGCGCCGAGGCATATGCGGTGCGCATCGAGTTGGTGCGAGAAATACTGGAGGTGTCGCAGATGACGCCGCTGCCGCTGATGCCCGCCTTCGTTCGCGGGGTCATGAACCTGCGCGGTGCCGTCGTGCCGGTGGTCGATCTGGCGGCTCGGTTGGGCATGAGTGCCACCGAGATTGGCCGGCGATCCTGCGTCATCATGGTCGACATGGTCCTGCCCGAGGGGCTGGGGCATCAAAGCCTGGGGGTGCTGGTCGACGCCGTGCACGAGGTCTTTGACATCGAGGAAGGGGGCGTGGAACCGGTCCCCCGTATGGGCACCCGCATTGACCCGTCCTTGATCGCGGGCATGGTGCGTGTGCGCGGGCAGGTCATTCCGGCACTGGATTTCGAGCGCTCGCTGGCTCAGCAGGCCCTGTCTGAGTTGATCTCCGCCCATTTGAACAAGGGAGGGGTCGATGCTGTCGCCGCAGCGGTTTGAAGCCGTCACGCAGTTGTTTTTCGATGTCTCGGGCATTCGCCTGGGCGAGCACAAACGGCCGCTGGTGGTCAGTCGCTTGCAAAAGCTTGCGCAGGAAAAGGGTTGTGCCACGCTCGATCAGTACGTTGATGTGCTGCTGCAGCAGGCCGACCCGCTGGAAGTGGTGAAAGTGGTCGACAAGCTCACCACCAACGAAACTTACTTCTTTCGCGAGCCTCAGCACTTCGACTTTCTGGCGCACATGCTCACCCAGGGCCGTCCGGCTGCGGGTGATTTCCGCGTCTGGAGCGCGGCCAGTTCATCTGGCGAAGAGGCTTACAGCATTGCCATGTTGCTGGCCGACAAGCTGGGTTTGCGCGGCTGGGAGGTCATGGGCACGGATCTGTCCACCCAGATGGTTGACTCGGCACGCCGCGCGCTCTACACGCTTGAGCGGGCTCGCAACGTTCCCAAGCCCTATCTGAAGCAGTGGTGCCTCAAAGGTGAGGGCCAGTACGACGGCTACCTGCTGATCGACAAGGCGCTGCGCTCGCATGTGCACTTTCAGGGCGCGAACCTGACGCAAGACTTGCCTGAAATCGGTAGGTTTGACGTCATCTTCCTGCGCAATGTGCTGATTTATTTCGACAACCCTGGCAAACAGGATATCGTTAACCGCGTCATCACGCGACTCAAGCCAGGTGGGTATCTGTTCACCGGGCACGCTGAATCGCTGGCCAATCTGAATGTCCCACTCAAAGCCATTGCCCCGGCCATCTACGCCGTTCGTTAAGCCGCCAGCCAAACCGGCTGTGAACGCGGCCGATGTCGGCGTGGTGGTGGCTCATCCCGGCCAGCATCTGCATTTGCTAGCGGGGCAGCTGTATTTCGGCAACACGGCGGCGCGGGTGCACACGTTGCTGGGGTCGTGTGTGGCGGTGACGTTGTGGAACCCGACGCGGCGCCTCGGGGGGATGTGCCATTTCTTGTTGCCCAGTCGACATCGCCCGCCGGGAAGCGGTCGTGATGGTCGTTTTGGCAACGAGTCACTCGAGATGCTGGTTGAAGCCCTTCTCAAAGCTGGGACCCGCCCGCAGGACTATCAGGTCAACTTGTATGGCGGGGCCGACACCTTGCCCGATATGAACGGCCACAAGTTCAACGTGGGTGAGCGAAATATTGAACAGGGCTGGACCCTGATTGATCACTACGGCTTCGTCCTGCAGGACGTGGATGTGGGCGATCATGTGCCGCGCAATGTGTCGATGACCTTCCATGACGGTCAGGTCCAGATGCGACGTGGCAAATCGATGAAAACGAGGTGAGCATGGCGATCACGGCCTTTGTGATTGATGACTCTGCTGTGGTGCGCAAGTACCTCAGTGAAACCCTGACTGCCGGCGGTATTCAGGTGTTAGGCAGCGCGGCGGATCCGCTGTTCGCCTGGCCCAAGCTGCAATCTCAGTGGCCCGATGTGATCGTGCTCGACGTCGAGATGCCTCGCATGGATGGCATTTCCTTCCTCAAGAAGCTCATGACGGAGCGGCCCACGCCGGTGGTCATGTGTTCGACGCTGACCGAGAAGGGCTGCCAGACCACGATGCAGGCTCTCGCAGCGGGGGCGGTGAGTTTCGTCACCAAGCCGAAAATGGGTCTGAAAGACTTTCTGGAAGACCGCAGCAATGGCCTGGTTGAGGCGGTGAAGGCCGCCTCGCGGGCCAACTTGCGAGCCATGGGGGCCCAGTTGCGCACCGTCGCCGCGGCGCCTGTGGCGGCTCCTTTGTCGAGCGCTGCGCCCGTCGGGTCGCGCGCACCGGTGATGCAGGGCGCCATGTCTGAAACGACCGATCGTGTGGTCGCCATCGGCATTTCCACCGGCGGCGTACAGTCGATCGAAGTCGTGCTGCGCCAGCTGGATCGCACCTGCCCGGGCATTGTCATCGTGCAGCACATGCCTGCCGCATTCACGGCCTCTTTTGCTGCTCGACTCAACACCATCTGCGACATGGAGGTGCTGGAGGCCAAAGATGGTGATCGCCTCATCAATGGTCGCGTGCTCATTGCCCCGGGCGGGCGGCACATGCAACTCAAGCGCAGCGGGGCACAGTATGTGGTCGAAGTCAAAGACGGGCCCCTGATCAACCATCACCGTCCTTCGGTTGACGTGCTGTTCCGTTCCGTGGCCGCCTGTGCCGGGCGCAACGCCGTCGGGCTGATCATGACCGGCATGGGAGACGACGGTGCGCGTGGCCTCAAGGAAATGCACGATGCCGGCGCCTACACCGGCGCACAAGACGAAGCCAGCTGTGTGGTGTTTGGCATGCCTGCGGTGGCCATCAAGATGGGGGCGGCCGACGAGATCGTGTCGCTGAACAACATCGCCAACTGGATTCGCAACGCCGTGGCGCGTCCGCTGCGTTGAGGCATCGCAACCTGGATTCAGGCTGAATCGGTTTACAGTTCCCCCAGAGCACTGCGGTGCATGTTTGTTGGGGGAATGACGATGAAAAAGCTGATTTTGGGTGCAGTGGCCACCTTGGCCATGGGCGTGGCTCATGCCCAGGTGTATGTCGGTGCCGGTTTGACCGTGAACCGCATCAACCTCGATTGCACCGGCATGGTTCAGTGCAAAACCGATGCCGGCGGCGGCAAGGTCTACGCGGGCTATGTACCCAAGGGCTCGGGCGTCGGCGCCGAGATCGCCTATCTGCAGCTTGGCAAGGCCAAGACCACCTCCAACGTGGTCACCAATGTCGAGGCCTCAGGGGTCGCCGCGGCCATGGTGCTGCGTGCGTCGCTCACACCCAACTTCTGGCTGCACGCCAAGCTGGGTGCGGCCCAGGTGTCCACCAGCGCCAGCTGGTATACCGATGCCGGGCAGAATTCTTCCCCCAGCGAGTCGATCATGCGCCCCTATTACAGCTTTGGCATGGACTTTGGTCTCGTCGAGAACGTCAAGCTGATGGCCTATGCAGATTGGACCAAGGGCAAGTACAAGGGGAAGTCGGCTTCCATGCACATGACGGGTCTCGGCGTCGAGTTCCTGTTCTGATGAGTTGAATCAAGAGAGAGGTCGTACATGAAGATTCAGACCATTTTGGTAGGTGGGGCCTTGGCTTTGCTGGCATCGGCTGCGGGCGCACAGGTTTACGCCGGCGTCGGTGGCGGCGTCACCCACTTCGAGCAAGACTGCTCCGGCACGGAAACCTGTGAAACCACCAGCATGGGTGGGAAGTTCTACGGTGGGTTCGCCCTGAACCCCAACGTGGCGGTCGAGCTCGGCTATCTGGACTTTGGCAAAGTCAAATCGTCCGGCTGGGTCAATGTGTACGGCACGCCCGTGTTGCTGCATGTTGATCTGCAGGCCACTGCGGTCACGGCAGCGTTGGCCTTGCGCGGCCCCATTGCGCGTGACCTCTCGGTGGTCGGGCGCCTGGGTATGGCCCAGGTGAAGATGACGGGCAAGGTCTACACCAGCGCATTCTCGGCCCCGGACGAGAACCAGACGACGACCAAGCCTTATGTGGGCGTGGGCCTGGAGTACAGCTTCAGTCAGAAACTCAAGGGCGTGCTGTCGGCTGATTTCACCCAGGGCGAAATCGTTGACGAGTCGGGCTCTTTGCGCATGGTTGGCGTGGGCCTGCAGTACGCGTTCTGAGCGCGCTTGGCCGCCCCTGTCGTGGGGGCGGCGATGAACGGGTCAGTGCTGAAAGGCTGAAAGAGCCTGAACCAGTTGTTCGGCCTGTCGGCGCAGGTTGTTGGAGGCCGCTGCGGTTTGCTCCACCAGGGCCGCGTTTTGTTGGGTGATCTCGTCCATGTGTTGAACCGCCCCGTTGACTTGGCTGATGCCCTGCTCCTGCTGCTGCGTGGCCTGATTGACTTCGTCGATCAACTGCGCCACTTGTTGGACTTGTTCCACGATGGTGCGAATGGTGTTGCTCGCGTCGTTGACCTTGTCCGCGCCCTGGTTCACGTTTTCCACGCTCGCGGCAATCAGCGATTTGATCTCGCGTGCCGCGTGAGCAGTTCGTTGCGCCAGTTGCCGCACCTCGCCAGCCACCACGGCAAAGCCCTTGCCCTGTTCGCCCGCACGGGCCGCCTCTACCGAGGCATTCAAGGCCAGGATGTTGGTCTGAAACGCGATGCCGTCGATCACGCCCGTGATGTCGGCAATGCGGTGTGAGCTGCCGGTGATGTCATTCATTGTCCGAATCACGTCGGACACGGCATCGCCGCCTTCCGTTGCCGAGTGTCGCGCTTGCGCTGCCAGCGAACTGGCCTGACGCGATGTGTCGGCGTTTTGTTGAATGGCGCCAATCATCTGCCCCATCGACGACGCAGTCTGTTGAACCGCGGCGGCCGATTGTTCCGTGCGACGGTTGAGCTGTTGATTGCCCTGCGCGATGCGTTCGATGTCGGCGCGAACCTGCTGCACCTGCTTGGCCACGTCGTCGATGATCCAACGGAACATCAAACCCATTTGGTTCACGCTGCGCAGGGTCATGCCGATTTCGTCGACCCTGTCCAGCGTCAGGTGTTCGCGTGTGCGGCCGGAGACCACGTCCAGCGCGTGCTGTTTGATCTCCTCCAGCGGACGGGCCACCTGGTGCTGCAAAACGGCTTGGCCAATCAGCAAAGCCACCAGCAAGCTCAAGCCTGCAGGCCACAGGGCAGCCACAGGTAGGCCGCTGAGTGCCAACCCGCCTAGCCCCAGAATCGCGCTGAGGCCAAAGCCGGCACGAATGCGCCAGCGCACAGGCCATACCTTGTGGGCGGTCAAGACGGAGGCCAGACCCTTGCGCAGCAAAATACCGCGATGTAGCCTCAGGTGGTTGGCGCGACCGGCGCGCATGTCGCCATACAGGGCTTCGGCTTGCTGGGCTTCTTCCCGGGTGGGTTTGGTGCGGACCGAAATGTAGCCGGCCACCTGTCCTTGCGCTTGAATGGGCACCACATTGGCCCGCACCCAGTAGTGGTCGCCGTTGGCTCGGCGGTTCTTGACGATCCCGGTCCAGGGCTCGCCAGCCTGAATCGATTTCCACATGTCCGCGAACGCGGCTGGCGGCATGTCGGGGTGGCGGATGATGTTGTGGGCCACGCCCATCAGGGCATCCCGGTCGTAGCCACTGACATCGACAAAGGCCTGATTGGCATAAGTGATGCGACCCTTTGTGTCGGTGGACGACATCAGCGTG
Organism: Aquabacterium sp.; assembly: GCF_036273115.1. Classification (GTDB taxonomy): domain Bacteria; phylum Pseudomonadota; class Gammaproteobacteria; order Burkholderiales; family Burkholderiaceae_C; genus Aquabacterium. The sequence goes on along the minus strand of NZ_DASUIN010000021.1, from coordinate 17,598 downwards.
GTGTGAGCGTCGTAGTCGTGCTCTCGTTGTGTGACCGGCTGGTTGTTGCGCATGGGGGGTACTCCTGGGCGATTCGCACGAAGCGAATCTGGTTGCGCTGATTGTCAGGAGTTGGGGATGTCGACATTTCTTGAAATAAGCCAAGAAATCCCCGTTCATGACGGTTGTGTTGTCCAACTCAAATGAAAAACGGCACCCCGTGGGGTGCCGCTTCAGGACAGGCGAAAAAGTCTGTCAGGAATGACTGATCAGGCCTGAGCCTTCTTCTTCAAGCGCCATGCGTGCAGCAGAGGCTCGGTGTAGCCAGAAGGCTGTTCCTTGCCCTTGAAGACCAGGTCCAGAGCGGCTTGGAACGCAGCGCCATTGGGGTTGGCCACCAGCGATTGGTACAGAGGATCGCCAGCGTTCTGCTGGTCCACCACCGCAGCCATGCGGGCGAAAGTTTCACGCACCTGGGCTTCGGTCACCACACCATGGTGCAGCCAGTTGGCCACGTGCTGGCTCGAGATACGCAGGGTGGCGCGGTCTTCCATCAGGCCCACGTTGTGGATGTCGGGCACCTTGGAGCAGCCCACGCCCTGGTCAATCCAGCGCACCACATAACCCAAGATACCTTGGATGTTGTTGTCCAGCTCTTGTTGCTTCTCGGCGTCGGACCAATTGGCGGCTTCCACCACGGGGATGGTCAGCAGCTTGTCCAGCAGCGATTGAGGATCTTCGCCGTTCTTCTCGATGTCGGCCTGGATGGCGGCCACGCTCACTTGGTGATAGTGGGTCGCGTGCAGGGTCGCAGCGGTGGGCGAAGGGGTCCAGGCGGTGTTGGCGCCAGCCTTGGGGTGAGCGATCTTCTGTTCCAGCATGCCGGCCATCAGGTCGGGCATGGCCCACATGCCCTTGCCGATCTGGGCGCGACCACGCAGGCCGGTTTGCAGACCGATCAGCACGTTGCGACGCTCGTAAGCGGCAATCCAGGCGCTGTTCTTGATGTCGCCCTTGCGCATCATGGGGCCAGCCAGCATGGCGGTGTGCATTTCGTCGCCGGTGCGGTCCAGGAAGCCGGTGTTGATGAAGGCCACGCGGCTCGAAGCGGCGGCAATACAGGCCTTCAGGTTGGCCGAGGTGCGGCGCTCTTCGTCCATGATGCCCAGCTTCACGGTGCTGTCAGGCAAGCCCAGCAGCTGTTCCACGCGGGTGAACAGTTCAGCGGCGAAAGCCACTTCCGCAGGGCCGTGCATCTTGGGCTTCACGATGTAGACGGAGCCCGTGCGCGAGTTGCGGATGGGCTGGCCGTTGATCTTGCCGTGGCCTTGCAGGTCGTGCAGGGCGATGGTGGTGGTGATCACGGCGTCCATGATGCCTTCGGGGATCTCTTTGCCCTCAGCGCCCCACAGGATGGCAGGGTTGGTCATCAGGTGGCCCACGTTACGCACGAACATCAGCGAGCGGCCGTGCAGCTTGACTTCGCCGCCGTTGGGGGCGGTGTACACGCGGTCGCCGTTCAGGGCGCGAGTGAAGGTCTTGCCGCCCTTGGCCACTTCTTCGGTCAGGGTGCCCAATTGGATGCCCAGCCAGTTGCTGTAGCCCAGCACCTTGTCTTCGGCGTCCACGGCGGCCACCGAGTCTTCCAAGTCCAGGATGGTGGACACGGCGGATTCCAGCACCACGTCGGCCACGCCGGCGGGGTCGGTCTTGCCGATGTTGGTGTTGCGGTTGATCTGGATGTCAACGTGCATGCCGTTGTTCACCAGCAGCACGCTGGAGGGCGCGGCGGCGTCGCCTTGGTAGCCCACCAGTTGAGCGGGGTTCTTCAGGCCCACGGTCTTGCCGCCCACGGTCACAGCCAGTTGGCCGTTGACGATGGCGTAGCCGGTGGAATCCTTGTGCGATGCACCTTCCAGCGGAGCAGCGGTGTCCAGGAAGTTGCGGGCCCAGGCGATGACCTTGTTGCCGCGCACTTCGTTATAGCCGGGGCCCTTGGTGGCGCCGCCTTCTTCAGAGATGGCATCGGTGCCGTACAGGGCGTCGTACAGGCTACCCCAGCGGGCGTTGGCGGCGTTCAGGGCGTAGCGGGCGTTCAGGATGGGCACCACCAGCTGCGGGCCGGCTTGCAGAGCCAGTTCGGCGTCCACATTGGTGGTGGTGGCCTTCACGTCGGCAGGCACGGGCACCAGGTAGCCAATCTTTTCCAGATGGGCCTTGTAGGCGTCCATGTTCTTGATGGGGCCGGGGTTGGCGGTGTGCCAGGCATCCATTTCAGTCTGGATGCGGTCACGCTCGGCCAGCAGGGCGGCGTTCTTGGGGGCCAGGTCGTTGACGATGGCGTCGAAGCCAGCCCAGAACTTGGCGCTGTCGATGCCGGTACCGGGCAGAACCTTGTCTTCAACAAAGCGGAACAGCTCGGTGGCCACTTGCAGGCCGTGGACGGTGGTGCGTGCGGTCATGAAAACCTCGTCTGGATGAACAGAGAAAACGGGCGAAAAAACAAAGGGTCGATTGTCGCGCGTCGTGGTCTTTTCAGGGGAAAAAACGGCAGACGAACGCACCTCGCCTTGATGACAGGCGGCAGTGTATTCGATACCTGTGTAAACATTAATAGAGCAAAAAGTGATTGATTGATGACTTTTAGGCAAAAATCAAGCGCTGTCTCAGGGAGGCGGATCGGGCGAGCCCCGATTGCCCGCCGGGAGTCGCCCCGACACCATGCAGGTTCGAGATGGGTGGCGGCGCAGTCCAGATCAATCAACGAGGGGCCATGGATCGACTCAAGCAGATTGAAACCTTTGTGGCCGTGGCCACCAAGGGTAGCCTGACGGCGGCGGCGCTGGCCGAGGGCATTGCGCCGGCGGTCATTGGGCGGCGCATTGATGCACTGGAGGAGCGCCTGGGCGTGAAGCTGCTGGTTCGCACCACCCGGCGCATCAGCCTCACACATGAGGGGGCGGCTTTTCTGGAGGACGCCCAGCGCTTGCTGGCCGATCTGGCCAACGCCGAAGCCAGTGTGAGCGCAGGGGGGGTCAAAGCCAGTGGGCACCTGCGGGTGACCGCGCCGGCCGGTTTCGGCCGCCGCCATGTGGCGCCCTTGGTGCCGCGCTTCGTGGCCGAGCATCCGGAAGTCTCCATCTCCTTGAATCTGTCAGACCGGGTCGTCGACCTGGTCAATGAGGGGTTTGATTGCGCCATTCGGGTGGGGGACCTGCCCGATTCCAGCCTGGTCAGCGTGCGTCTGGCCGACAACCGCCGGCTGTGTGTGGCCAGCCCGGCCTACCTGGCTCGGCGCGGGCAGCCCATGCACCCGCAAGACATCACCCGTCACGATTGCCTGACGCTGAGTTCGGAAGCCGGCCAGACCCGCGGGTGGGCCTTCACGATAGACGGGCAGTTGCACTATGTGCGCCCCGCCACCCGGCTTGATTGCTCGGATGGCCAGGTCCTGCACGCCTGGTGCCTTGAAGGGCTTGGGCTGGCCTGGCGGTCCCTGTGGGAAGTCGAAGCCGATGTGCGCAGTGGCAAGCTGGTCAGCGTGCTCGACGACTTCATTGCGCCGCCCAACGGCATCTATGCCGTGTTTGCTCAGCGCAAGCACTTGCCTTTGCGCTTGCGACTGTGGATCGACTTCGTCAAGCAGGCCTACGGCGATCCGGCTTATTGGCGCGGCGCGGCCGGCTGAATGCCGTTTTCTGTGACACTGCGCTTCAAATCCCTTATTGGATGAACGCAGACGGAGTGTTTCGCATGTTGCTGGAATCGGTGTTGGCCTACGCGCACTTCCTGGCCATCTTCAGTGTGGTGGTCTTTCTGACCAGTGAAGCGGCCTTGTGTCGGGCCGAGTGGATGAACGCGGCCGTGGTGCGCCGCCTGGCCAGACTGGACCTGATTTATCTGTTTGCCGCCATTGCTGTGCTGGCCACGGGGCTGGCGCGCACTTACTGGGGTGTCAAAGGCATGGGCTGGTATTGGCAGCAGCCACTGTTGCACATCAAGGTCACCTTGTTTGTGCTCATCGGGGTGTTGTCCATCAAGCCCACTTTGAGCTTCTTGCGCTGGCGGCGTCAGTTGGATGCCGATGGCACCCTGCCGGCTGCCGATGAGATCCGCTCGGTGCGTCGCCTGGTCATGATCGAAGCCCACCTGCTGGTGCTGATACCTCTGGCGGCCAGCCTGCTGGCGCGGGGTGTCTGGACCCGATAAAGCGCACCAAAAAAAACAGGCCCCGAAGGGCCTGTCTGCCATTGGCGGGGGGCTTACTGAGCCGCCGCTTCCTTCTCGCACTTCTTCATGAAGCTGTTCTTGGCGGCGCCAGCCAGGGGCTTGCCGTTCTTGTCAACCGCCTTGGCCGCGCAGGCGGCACCACCGGCTTCCTTCTCGCATTTCTTGATGAAGCTGGTTTTGGCGGCGCCAGCCAGGGGCTTGCCGTTCTTGTCAATGGCCTTGGCTTCACAGGCTTCGCCGGCATGGGCCAGGGTAGACAAAAGGGCCAGGGAAATGGAAGCAATCAAAGCGCGCATGTCAGATCTCCAGGTGGGGTGATGTCGAATGGCTGGCCGGCTGGCCGCATCGTTCATGCTCAACGCATGGCCTCGCCCTTTGGATGACAGGACGGATGACAGGCGCCTGGCTCACGCGATGGCAGCTGCCATACTCGCTGGCATCAAGATAGGAATCAATGAGGGAGACCCCATGACGGGGATGAGAAACACCGTTTCGGGCCGAGTGATTCGGTCCTTGCTGGCGCCAGCCGATCTGCCTTTCCGTTGCGGGGTAGCCCTCACCAGCTTGCTGCTGTATGCCTTCTTTTTGTGGCGAGCCTGGTTTGATTACCCGAATCCTTACGTAGACGAAGCCTTCTTTGTGCCGCCCGCACAAGCCTTCGCGCAAGCCTTCACCCTGTTTTCGCCCAGCCTCGATCCTCAGCGTGCCCTGCACTGGATGCCCCCAGGCTACGCGGTGCTGTGTGGGCTGTTCATGAAAGCCACGGGCATCTCAGGGCTGTGGGGGGCGCGACTGTTTTCAACGGTGGCCTTCGGGTTGATCTTGTTGGTGCTGGCCGGCATCGGACGCCGATTCAATCGTCTGCAGTTCGTCGTTTTGTATGCGCCGTTCCTCACTTTGCCGCTGCTCACCTTGTCTCGCATCGCGCGCATGGAAGCCCCCTATCTGCTGCTGGCCCTGCTGAGCGCGTGGTTCCTGCTGCGTCAGCGCCCGGTGGCTGCAATCGCCTTGGCCGTGCTGTCGGGCTTGGTGCATCCCAATGGCGCCTACGTCTTGCTGGCCGTCCTGTCGTTGGCGGTGTGGCAAGGGTTCGAGGCGCGTCCGGCTGCGGCGCGCCGCATCAACGGCGCCGATGTGGCCTGGGTGGCTTTGGCCTTGGTCGCGGGCGCAGCCTATGTCTGGTACGAGTGGCAGTCCTATTCCAGCTTCGTGGCCGACATGGGGTATCAACTGCAGCGCAAAGCCCGAGGCATTGCCTGGACGGCGCCCTTGACGCTGGTTTCCTTGGGCGCGATGGCGGCTGGCGCATGGGCTGCGCTCCGCCTGGGGGCGCATGAAAAGCGGGTGCTGGTGGCGATCGGCTCCAGCTTGATCGTGAGCCGCCTGCTCGGGCAGGAGCTTTGGTATTCGCCTGGGTACATCCTTGGCTTCACCTGGATCGTGCTCGCCCTGTTGCCGGCTGCTGGTCCCGAGACCCGACTCAGTCAGGATGCGCTCGCCGATTCAAATTCAGTTTCTCAGGTCCGTTCCGGGAGGGTCGGGCTGATGGCTGCGGCGGTGGGGCTGTCGGGCCTGTTCGCGGCCTCGACCCTGGTCTTGGGGTGGCACGGTGGTCGCATTCACTTGAAAGACGCCCCCTTGGCGGGCAATGTTGAGCAAACCGATTCGGTGCTGCGTCGCCTGATTCAGCTCAAAAACGAATCTGGGTTGCGCGAGGTGTCTTGCGTCCCGCACGAGGCATGCTTGTTGTGGCTGGAGGCCGCAACTCAGGCGGGTTTGCTGGTGCGCTTCGACAATCCTCTGACCCATCCGCCGGTGGGGCAGGAATGCGTCTGGGTGGTTCGAGCCAACCATGAGCGCACGACCGATGCGGATGTGCGACTGACTGCAGGGCGCATCCAGCGAATCGACATCAAGCCCTGTGGTTCAGACTGGCCTGACAAAGACGTGTATGAGCAGCATGCTCAGGAAGTCTTGCGGCGCTGAGGTAGGTCGGGCCAACGTGGGTGGCGTTACATGATTCGCCGTGGGTGGGCCAAGGCCTCGTGCGCGGCATGCAGTCGCCGCACCAGCACCCGAATGAACGCTTCGTCAAACAGGTGTCGGCAAGCCGGGCTGAGTTGCTGCATCGCTTCCGGGGTGAAGGAAATGGTGGTCGCGGGCTCGGTCACCACCACGTCGGTGCTGTGGCGGCGCAATTCCGGGCTTGGGGCCAGGTAAGCCATCTCCCCCACCGAGGTGCCCGCCCCCAGCAGTGCCACGCGCTTGCTGTTGCGGTACACCTCCACGCTGCCTTGGGCAATGATGTGAAAGGTGCGCCCTTCCTCGCCACGGCGGTACAGCGCATGGCCAAACGGGAAGCGCTGCCACTTGGCGCGGTGCACCACTTCCCACAGTTCCACATCGCCAAACGAATTGAAAAAGTCCAGCGAGCGAAGCAGGTTGAAGCGCTCTGAGTCCAGCACGCCCTGCAAGTGGCCACGCGGCACCTTGTGGTCGGCGATCAGGCCCGACAGGGCTTGCGCGAAAGCGTCCCAGTTCGGATAACGGTCTTTAGGGTCCTTGGCCAGCGCTTTGAGCACGACCTCGTCCACTGCCTCGTTCACGCCGGAGCGCAAGCCCGCCAGCGGGGCCGGGGCCTGGTTGTAAATCTGGTTCATCATCACAGCCTGCGATGGCGCGTCGAAGGGCGGGCGCCCTGCGATCAGGTGGTACAGCACCGCGCCCAGTGCATAGATGTCGGCCCGGCTGTCCAGCACCTGGCCGTCCAGTTGTTCGGGTGACATGTAAGCCAGCGAGCCCACCTGGTGAATCTGGGTCGATTCGGCCGCCAGGTTCAGCGCGCTGCCAAAGTCGGTGATCTTCACATCCGTCACCACGCCCGCCGCGTTGGTGATGGCCATGATGTTGGCTGGCTTCACATCCCGGTGGATCAGGCCTTGACGGTACACATAGCCCAGCGCCATCGCCAGCTTGAAGCCCACTTCGATCACCAACTCCAGCGGCAGCAGGTGGTCGGCGCGGCAGAAGGTGCGCAAGGTGGTGCCCGGCACATACTCCATCACCACATAGGGCGAGGTCGGATCCGGTACCGCATCAAAAATCTGAACCACATTGGGGTGCTGAAGTCGCCCCACCAGGGCCGCTTCAGCCGCGAAAAAGCGGGCATACACCGGGCCGTCAACCGCATCACCCAAGGCCAAAGCCCGCACGCGTTTGATGGCCACGTCGCGGTCATGGAAGTCATCTCGGCAAAGAAACACCTCGCTGGTGGCGCCTTCGCCCAGCTTCTTGACGATCCGGTACTTGCCGATCATCCCTGCATCGAGGTCAATGTCAATGCCGTCCATGCCTGCCCACTTATATGAATGACCCCCATCTTTCCACGAGATGGCAATTTCTGCGTGCGGAAAAGCACTGTCGCCACTGTGCATTTCTTGGCAGCCTGTAGCCTCGTAGAATCCCTGCATGATTCAAGCCAAGCGTGCCCTCCTTTCCGCCCTGGGTGAAGCCCTGCGTCAAGTTGCGCCTGAAGCGCCCGACACCTTCACTCCGGCCTTTGAAGCCCCCAAGCAAGCTGCCCACGGCGACCTGGCCGTCACGGCGGCCATGCAACTGGCCAAGCCCCTGAAAAAAAACCCCCGCGAACTGGCCACCGCCTTGGTCGCGGCTCTGCAAGCTCAGCCTGCGGTGCAGCAATGGGTCTCGGCCGTGGAAATCGCCGGGCCGGGTTTCATCAACCTGCGCCTCAAGCCCGAAGCCAAACAGTCCATCGTCACCGACGTGCTGGTGGCCGGCGACCGTTTTGGCTGGCAGCACCCCACCCAACGCAAGGTGCTCGTCGAATTCGTGTCCGCCAACCCCACCGGCCCCTTGCATGTGGGGCACGGCCGCCAGGGCGCATTGGGCGATGCCCTGTGCAACCTCTTTGAAACCCAGGGTCAACAAGTCACCCGTGAGTTTTACTACAACGACGCCGGCGTGCAAATCAGCACCCTGGCCTGGTCGACCCACGCTCGCATCAAAGGCCTGAAGCCTGGCGACGACCACTGGCCCGAGTCCGCCTACAACGGCGACTACATTGCCGACATCGCCGCCGATTTCCTGGCCAAGAAGACCGTCAAGGCCGACGACCGCGAATTCACCGCCTCCGGTGACCCGGAAGACCTCGACGGCATCCGCCAGTTCGCTGTGGCTTACCTGCGCCACGAGCAAGATCTCGACTTGAAGGCCTTCGGCGTTCGCTTCGACAACTACTACCTCGAGTCCAGTCTCTACACCGACGGTCGCGTTGAAAACGCCGTCCAACGCCTGGTCGACGCCGGCAAGACCTACGAAGAGGGCGGCGCCCTGTGGTTGCGCTCCACCGACTACGGTGACGACAAAGACCGCGTCATGCGCAAAACCGATGGTGGCTATACCTACTTTGTCCCTGATGTGGCCTATCACATCGCCAAATGGGAGCGCGGCTTCGAGCAATGCGTCAACATCCAGGGCTCTGACCACCACGGAACCATTGCCCGCGTTCGCGCTGGCCTGCAGGCGGCCGGTGTCGGCATCCCCCAAGGCTGGCCCGACTACGTGCTTCACAAGATGGTCACTGTGATGAAGAACGGCGAAGAGGTCAAGATCTCCAAGCGTGCCGGCTCCTACGTCACCTTGCGCGACCTCATCGAGTGGACCAGCAAAGACGCCGTTCGCTTCTTCCTCATCAGCCGCAAGGCCGACACCGAGTTCACCTTCGACGTCGATCTGGCGCTCAAGCAGAACGACGAGAACCCTGTGTTCTACGTCCAGTACGCCCACGCGCGCATCCACTCGGTGCGTGCGCAATACGCTGAAAAAGGTGGTGATCTGAGTGCCATCGGCGAAGCCAAGCTCAACTTGCTGGTGGCTGACACCGAACTGGCCTTGATGACCAAGCTGGCGGAATTCCCCGGCATGCTGACCCAGGCGGCCGAGAGCCTTGCACCTCACGATGTGGCGTTTTATCTGCGCGACCTGGCCAGTGCCTTCCACAGTTACTACGCTGCGGAACGTTTTCTCGTGGATGATGTCGAACTCAGCCGGGCCCGCGTGGCACTGCTGTCGGCCACCGCGCAGGTGCTACGCAACGGCCTGTCCCTCTTGGGCGTCAGTGCGCCTGAGAAGATGTAATCAGAAGGTTTTCTCGCATGAATTCCCAACGAGGCGGTTTTTTCTTGGGGCTGATCGTCGGCCTGTTGATCGGGTTGGCGCTCGCCCTTGGGGTCGCGCTGTACATCACCAAGGTGCCCCTGCCGTTCATCGACAAGGTGCCGCAGCGCACCGCTGAGCAAGATGCGGCCGAGGCGGAAAAGAACAAGAACTGGGACCCCAACAGCCCGCTCTACGGTAGAAATCCGGCCAAGCCCAAGCCCATCACTCAGCCCATTCAGTCGGAGGGGGGTGCCTCGGCCCCCGCCGAGTCGCCTATGGCGCCTGCTTCTGTGGCCAGCGCAGCCAAGCCCGCCGCCTCGGCTGCGTCCAGCTCCCGTAACCCGGCGGCCATCTTGGCGGGTGAGCCCGTGTCCACCGCCAGTGCCGCTGATGCGTTCAGTTATCTGGTGCAGGCCGGCGCTTATGGCAGCCAGGCCGAGGCCGAGCAGCAACGCGCCAAGTTGTCCATGATGGGACTCGAGCCCAAAGTGTCCGAGCGCGAAGTCAACGGTCGCACCATGTACCGAGTGCGGTTGGGCCCCTTCCCTCAGCGTGATCAAGCTGATGAGGTCCGATCCAAGCTCAGCGCCGCCGGGGTGGACTCCGCTCTGGTGCGCGTGCAGAAGTAATTCGTACGAAAAGGAAACTGCATGAATCGCCGCGATTTCTCGATCCAGGCCCTGAGCACCGTCGGCCTGACCCTGGCGCTGCCTGGGCTCAGCCTCGCACAAGGCGCCCCGGTCGAAGGCACCAATTACGTCAAGCTGTCGCAGCGTGCCCCCACGTCTGCGCCCGCCGGCAAGGTGGAAGTGGTCGAGTTCTTCTGGTACGGCTGCCCGCACTGCAACCACTTCGAGCCCTACCTGGCTGCCTGGCTGGCCAAGCTGCCCGCTGACGTGTCCTTCCGTCGCGTGCCTGTGGCCTTCCGTGAAAATCCCTTCGGCATCCATCAGCGCATGTATTTCGCGGTGGAAGCCATGGGCCTGCTCAACACCTTGCACCCCAAGATCTTCCGCGCCATCCACGAAGACCAGCTCAAGCTCGACAAGCCTGAACTGATTCAGGACTTCGTGGCCAAGCAGGGAGTGGATGCGGCCAAGTTCATGGCCACCATGGAATCCTTTGGCGTCAAGACCAAGGCGAACCAGGCTCGCGCCTTGGCTGATGCCTACAAAATTGACGGCGTGCCCGCCCTGGGCATCGCGGGGCAGTTCTTCACCAACGTCGGCCTCAATGGCAACGAAAAGAACACCTTGGCGACCGTCGATTACCTGGTCAACCGGGCCCGTACCGGCCGCTGATTGATCCGGTTCGCAGGGCGACGAGCGTCGCTCTGCTTCAGGCTCCCTTGTTGATCTGTTGCCGGTGGCCGACGTATCACCGCTGCAAACTCATCCAGGCGGTGCGGAAATCACACCGTTGCCTCTGCGTGGCGGGTGCGAGCACGGCTAGAATCAATGCAAATTCCATGCCTTTGATGATGCTCGTTTTCCCCCAATCTCGTTTCAGTCGTGCTTTCAAGCGCCTGTCCCAGCGGTCTCGCTGGCAGGCTGGGGCGTTGTCGCTGGCCTTGATGGGGGTGTTCGCTGGGGGGGCTGGATCGGCCTGGGCCGTCAAGGCCGACCGAGATGAGCCCTTGGCCTTCGCCGCCGATTCCGCTCGAGTCGATGAAGCGCAGAAGCTCAACATCCTCAGCGGCAACGTCGAGATCACCAAAGGGACGATGGTCGTGCGCGCTGATCGCGTCGAAATTCGCCAGAACCCTGACGGCACCCAGTCGGCGTCGGCCTTCGGCGCCTCGGGCGGGAGAGCCTATTTCCGCCAGCAGCGCGAAGGCGTCGATGAATCCATCGAAGGCGAGGCCGAGCGGATTGATTACGACGGCCGCATTGACACGGTGCGCTTCACCGGCAAGTCCGTCATGCGCCGGCTGAGGGGGCCGAAAGTCTCTGACGAGGTTGCCGGCCAGGTCATCGTGTATGACAACAAAACCTCGGTGTTCCAGGTTCTGGGCAGTGTCTCAGGTTCTGGCGCCTCCTCCGGCGGTCGGGTGCGTGGGGTGATCACCCCTCGTCCAGCGGAGCCCGTGGCGTCTGCGCCTGCCGCGGCATCCGGCCCGGCAGCCAAGCCTGCCAAGTCTTCCGAAGGGGCTCGCCCATGAGTGACGAGGCCACTGCCGTCGCGTCTGGCGACGCGCCCATCAGCATGCTCAAGGCCGAGGGCCTCAAAAAACGCTATGGCGCCCGTACCGTGGTCCATGACGTCCACGTGGCGGTGGGGGCCGGGGAAGTCGTCGGGCTCCTGGGTCCGAACGGCGCAGGCAAAACCACCAGCTTCTACATGATCGTAGGCCTGGTCCCGGCAGATGCCGGCTTGATCGACATCGACGGCGAGCGCGTGGAGCGTCTGCCTATTCATGAGCGTTCTCGCCGTGGACTGAGCTACTTGCCGCAAGAGGCATCCATCTTTCGGCAACTCAATGTCGAGGACAACATCCGTGCCGTCCTCGAATTGCAGTACGACGAGCAAGGCAAGCGCCTGACCGAGACCGTCATCAACGAGCGGCTCAACGCCCTCCTGCACGACCTCAGCATCGAAAAACTGCGCACCAGTCCGTCTCTGGCGCTGTCCGGGGGCGAGCGTCGCCGCGTCGAAATCGCCCGTGCCTTGGCCACTCAGCCTCGCTTCATCCTGCTCGATGAACCCTTCGCCGGCGTGGACCCGATCGCCGTCATCGAAATCCAGCGCATCATCAGCTTCCTCAAGGCTCGCGGCATTGGTGTCCTCATCACCGATCACAACGTGCGCGAAACCTTGGGCATCTGCGATCGCGCCTACATCATCAGCGAAGGTCGGGTGCTGGCCGAAGGCCGTCCGGCCGACATCATCAACAACGCCGAAGTCCGCAAGGTCTACCTCGGCGAGCACTTCCGCATGTAAGCACCCCCGGCAGCCATGAAAGCCTCTTTGCAGTTTCGGCTGTCTCAACATTTGGCGCTCACGCCGCAACTGCAGCAGTCCATCCGGCTGTTGCAGTTGTCCACGCTCGAGTTGAATCAGGAAATCGAGCAAATGCTCGAGCAAAACCCGTTCCTCGAGCACGACGAGGAATTTGCCTCGCTGGAAACGGCCGCCAGCCTTGAGTTCGAGCGCCAGCGCAACGAGCGGCAAAGCAGCGAATCCGAAGGGCCGGGGTCCGACGCGCCTGAAGCCGACTCGGGTGGCGGTCTGGAAAGCATTGAATCGGGCGCTACCGAGCGCGACGACTGGGAAAACGGCACCGAGCGCGATGACTTCGATGGCATTCGCGAAACCCCGAGTCGCCAAAACGATGACGACGACTTCGATCCCCTTGAGCGCAACACGGTTGCCATCAGCCTGCAGGATCACCTTCGGCAGCAGCTTCTCGGTACGCGCCTCAGCGAGGCCGACATGGCCGTCGTCGACATCCTGATCGAGTCGCTCAACGAAGACGGCTACCTCGCCGATCCCCTCGAAGACATCGCTGCCAGCCTCTTGCCGGAAGACGCCGACGAAGACACGCGCGATGAGGTGTTGTCTCGCTTGCGCTGTGGCCTGGGGTGGTTGCAAAGCCTTGAGCCTATCGGCGTAGGCGCAGCCAACCTGTCTGAATGCCTCATCCTGCAACTCAAGGCCCTACCTCGCAGCGAAGCCCAGATGATTGCCATCATCATCTGCCGGCAGCATCTCGAGTTGCTGGCTCGTCGCGACATCAAAAAGCTGATGGCTGTCACGGGTGCCGACGAAGACCTGATCAAACAGGCCCAGGCCCTCATCGTGGCGCTGGAGCCGAAACCTGGGCGCGCCTTCACTCGGGCCGAAGCCAACATCATCGTGCCCGACGTCATCGTGCAGAAATCGGGTCGGGGTTGGAAAGTGGTCCTCAACCCCGATGTCATGCCCAAGCTGCGCATCAACGACCTGTACGCGCAAGCGCTGAAGCAGTCGCGTGCGCCTCGGGGCAGCAATGCCGAGGGGCACGCCAACCTCAGCTCCCGGTTACAAGAGGCACGCTGGTTCGTCAAAAACATCCAGCAGCGCTTTGACACCATCTTGCGTGTCTCCACGGCCATCGTTGACCGGCAGAAGAACTTCTTCACCCATGGCGAAATCGCCATGAAACCCCTGGTTTTGCGTGAAATCGCCGACGAGCTTGGCCTGCACGAATCCACCATCTCGCGCGTCACAACGGCCAAGTACATGAACACGCCTTTTGGTACGTTCGAACTCAAGTACTTCTTCGGCTCCTCGCTCAACACCGAGGCCGGCGGCAATGCGTCCAGCACCGCAGTGCGGGCTCTCATCAAACAGCTCGTCGCGGCAGAAGACCCCAAAAAGCCCTTGTCCGACAGCCAACTCTCCACCATGCTGGAGGAGCAGGGCATCCAGGTCGCTCGGCGCACGGTGGCCAAATACCGCGAGGCCCTCAAGATCGCTCCGGCCAATCTGCGCAAAGCGCTCTGATTCACGCAGGTCATGAACAACCTTACCGCTCTCATTCAGCGCGTCGTCACGGTCCTGCCCGGTGAAGATTGGGCCGCATTGGCCCTTTTCATCTTTGGCTGGATGGGCTACGCCGCTTTTGCGCGTCAGCGCGCCAAAGTCGAGCGCACCTTGCTGTCCAGTACAAACTACTTCCGCCGCAAGTGGATGGAGCAGGTCACCTACCGCGACCAACGCATCGTCGACGCGGCCATCACCCAGAACCTGGCCAGCAGCCCCAGCTTCTGGGCCTCCACCACCATCCTGGTTTTGGGTGGTTTGCTGGCGGTGCTGGGCACCAACGAGCGTGCGTCCGAACTCGTCAAAGACCTGCCTTTCGCCGCGCGCACCTCCATGCTCGTTTTCGACATCAAGATCATCGTCTTGCTGGCCGTCTACGTGTATGCCTTCTTCCGATTCACCTGGTCCATGCGCGTCTACTCTTTCGGCGCCATCCTCGTGGGCTCTGCGCCCAACGTGGAAGTTTTCGACCGGGGTGATGCCGATCGCAAGGAATTTGCCGCCCGCGCAGGCAAACTCATGGGCATGGCCGCCGAAAGCTTTGCCGACGGTTTGCGTGCGTACTACATGTCGTTTGCCGTCATCGGCTGGTTTGTTTCGCCCATCTTGTTTGCTCTCGGGACCCTGGCCGTGCTGTGGATCCTCTATCGCCGCGAATTCCGCTCCGACGTCTCAGAAGTCCTGCGCGCCTGAGTTCGCGGTCATCTGTTCGCCGTCGCGGTCCCGCTTTCGACTCTTTTCTCCCACATCGCCATGCCCATCAAGCCTCCTCGTCGCCCTGTCGTCTCCGCTACCACGGGGCGCCCCTCGGGAGATCAGGCCTCCGCCGGCTCATCCCATGGCGTGCGTCGAGTCAGCGCCGATTCGCATCGAGTGCAAGGCGAGCGCCATGAGCGGGGACATCACGAGCGGCCTGTTCCGCGTCGTGTTGCGGCCCCCCAAGCCGCAGGCCATTCGCCAGCGCTCACTGCGGATCGACCAACTGGCCTGTACCTGCCCTGTCCCGTCGGCGTCGAAGCCCTCTTGCAAGCCGAAGCCGCTCGCATCCTGGGGCCCGATGTGCACGTGACCGCCGGGCGTGGTGGTGTTGAAGTTCAGACTCGCCTGCCAGCTGATCTCATCGAGTGCGCCATGCGCCTCAATCTGGAGAGTCGCCTGGCTCAGCGCGTCCTCTGGCGCGTCGCGTCCCGGGTCTACCGGCACGAAGACGACATCTATGCGCTGGGGCGTACCATCCGCTGGACCGACTGGATCACCCCGCGCCACACCCTCCGCGTCGACGTCACCTCCCGCAACAGCCCTCTGCGCAGCCTCAACTTCGCTGCGTTGCGCATCAAAGATGCCGTCTGCGACGACCTGCGCGAGCGCACAGGTGATCGGCCCGATGTCGACACCCGTCATCCTGACCTCGGTCTCTACCTGCATGTCGATGACATGGTGGCCACACTCTACGTTGACACTTCCGGCGAAGCCCTCTTCAAGCGCGGCTGGCGCGAAGACAAAGGCGAGGCCCCGCTGAAAGAAACCCTCGCGGCGGCCATGCTGGCTGCAGCAGATTGGCAAGGCCGCCCAGAGGATGGCGCCTTGCTTGACCCCTGCTGCGGCGCAGGCACCATCCCCATCGAAGCCGCCCAGATCGCCTGCGGCATCGCACCCGGGCTGCTGCGTCGCTTTGCGTTCGAGCGACTCTTGCCCTTCCGTGATCACCTCGCCGCTTGGCAAGCCATGCGTCAGCAAGCCAAGCAGCGCCAACATCCCCCGCAGGTGGCCATCTATGCGGGCGACGTCGCCTTCCGAATGACCGACTTCGCCACCCGCAACGCCCAGCGTGCCGGGGTGCTTCATGCCATCGAATTCAAAACGGCCGACGCTCTCCAGCGTCCGGTGCCCTGCGAGCGAGGCATCATGATGTTCAATCCACCCTACGGTGAGCGCATCGACCCCAAAGGCTCCGTCAAGCACCGCTCAGGCCGTGGCGATCAGCTCGATGATCCGGACCTCATGCCGGCCCCTCGTGCTGGCCGAGAGCAGTTCCAGGACGACGAAGCCAACGACTTCTTCCTGAGACTCTCGGCTCATTGGAAGCGCCACTTTGCTGGCTGGACCGCTTGGGTTCTCTCGCCAGATATGAAATTGCCAGGCGCCATGCGCCTCAAAGAAAGCCGGCGAGTCGTATTGTTCAACGGCCCCATCGAGTGCCGTTTGTTCCGCTTTGACCTTACCGCAGGCAGCCACAAAAAAGCCACCTCGGCGGGGGGCTCCACGACATCGTCAACTGGCGGTGATGCTGATGACGCCGCAAGCCCCGAGGCCGGCGCCCGGGCATGAGCGTCGGTATGGGCGGCGTATCGACCAGTCGGGCATAGCGCTCTGGAAGCAACGCAGGCTTGCCTGTCCGGCGTGCGTTCCTCGTTCGCCGGATCGGGCATCACGTATGGCTTCATGAGCCTGCGAAGTGGGGCGCGCATCTATGCAGTCAGACCAGAATGTGCGCCCACACCCGGTCGGGCCACTTGGCTTTATCGCCTGTTGCGCTTTAGCTCAGCTTTCCTCAAGCCTCCCACTGCGCGGCCAGCACACTCAGTGCCGACAGCGGTGCCGTATCGGCTCGCAACACACGAGCGCCCAGAGACACGCCTTGCCAGCCTGCTGCCCGAGCCATCTGCTCTTCTTGTGGTGACAAGCCGCCTTCCGGCCCACTCAAAAAATAAACCGACGTCGCGACTGTCGCTTGGGTCAGTGAGGTGGCCCATCGGTGAATCGGCAGAGTGCCTTCTCCCAGGCTCAACAGTCCGCACCGTGCGTTCTCTGCTCGGGGCATTTGCAGCCATTGGCCAAGGGTGCGAACCGGATGAATTTCCGGCACGCAAGTGCGGCCCGATTGCTCGGCTGCCGCCACGGCCACGCCTTGCCAGTGCGCCACCTTCTTCAGTGCACGCTCCCCATCCAGTCTCAGCACCGATCGATCCAGCATCAGTGGCTGAATGGCGCTCGCCCCCAACTCCGTGGCTTTTTCCACCAAGGCGTCCATTCGATCATTGGTCGGCATCCCCACGGCCAGTGTCACGCGATGGGGCAATTCCCTTGCAGACGCCACGTGCGTCTCCACCCGAATACTCACCACCTTGCGCCCCATGGCCAAGATAGTCGAAGCCCACTCCCCGCCCCGGCCATCAAACACCGACACCTGCTCTCCGGGTTGCATCCGCAAGACCTGAATATGCCGACTCACGGCCTCAGGCAACTCCAATTCAAGCCCACTGCCTAGTGGAGCATCCAGGCGCACATACAAACGCGGCAGCACAACGTCACTCTTTCTGTCTATTTGAATCAACACGGCAGGGGGCTTCAGGGGGGAAGCCGCTCCGTCAACCGACAGTGTGCCTTCTAACTGCGCCCCTTTTGCATCCCGTCTGGGGGCTCTTTTCCTGGGGTAATCAACTCTTTTTCAAAAAAACGCAACAAACACTTGCGCGCCCGGTCAAATTGGTGCCATAATTGCGTTCTTCGCTGATCACGACGTCGCAAACAAGGCGGCAAACAGATCAAGTTCTTTAAAAATTAACAGCCGATAAGCGTGGGTGTTTGGGTGGCAAGAGGCAGGTCGCAAGACCAGGTCCTTGGACCAAATGCTCACGGATAGACGAAATGAAATTCACTTGTAGTGAAGTTCACTTCAATTCCGTT
>NZ_DASUIN010000020.1:0-25057 GCF_036273115.1 Aquabacterium sp. | reverse complement strand
GGGGATAATCGCGCTCTTGCCTGATGCTTGAGCCATGTCTGCCACCTTCCCCCCCATCACCTTCCCCGAATCGCTGCCCGTCAGCGGCAAACGCGACGAGATCGAAGCCGCCTTGCGCGAGCATCAGGTCATCATCGTCTGTGGTGAAACGGGTTCGGGCAAGACCACACAGTTGCCCAAGATCGCGTTGGCCATGGGCCGGGGCGGTTGGGGCCAGCCTCGCGCGCCTCAAGCACAGCCAGGGCAGAAAACACCCCGCCACCTGCGACCCAAGCTGATCGGCCACACGCAACCGCGCCGCATTGCCGCCTCCAGCGTGGCCAAGCGCATTGCTGAAGAGCTGAACACCCCGCTGGGTGAGGTGGTGGGTTACAAGGTGCGCTTCCAGGATCGGCTTCAACCGGGCGCCAGCGTCAAGCTGATGACCGACGGCATCTTGCTGGCCGAAACCCAGGGCGACCCGGATCTGCTGGCCTACGACACCCTCATCATTGACGAGGCCCACGAACGCAGCCTGAACATCGACTTCCTGCTGGGTTACTTGCGCCAGTTGTTGCCGCGTCGTCCAGATCTCAAGATCATCGTCACCTCGGCCACGATTGATGCCGACCGGTTTGCCAAGCACTTCGAATCGGCCAAGGGGCCGGCGCCGGTCATCATGGTGTCGGGCCGACTGTTCCCGGTTGAGCAGCGCTACCGCCCTTTTGAAGAAAGCCGCGAGTACGGCCTGAACGAAGCCATTGCCGATGGCGTGGACGAACTGTGGCGCGAAGGCACTGGCGACATCCTGGTCTTCTTGCCCGGTGAGCGCGAAATCCGCGAAGCCTCTGACCACCTGCGCAAGCGCCTGGCCGAGCACCGCACGGTGGCCGAAGTGCTGCCCTTGTTTGCGCGCTTGAGCCAGCAAGAGCAAGACCGCGTCTTCCAGACCGGCGGGCCCAAGCGCATCGTGCTGGCCACCAACGTGGCTGAAACCTCGCTAACCGTGCCGGGCATTCGCTACGTGATCGACGCCGGCCAAGCGCGGGTCAAGCGCTACAGCTTCCGCAACAAGGTCGAGCAACTGCAGGTCGAGCCCATCAGCCAAGCGGCGGCCAACCAGCGTGCGGGCCGATGCGGCCGGGTGGCTAACGGCATCTGCATCCGGCTGTACGACGAGAAAGATTTCAACGCCCGCCCGCGCTTCACCGACCCCGAAATCCTGCGAAGCTCGCTGGCTGGTGTGATTCTGCGGATGAAGTCCCTGCACCTGGGGCATGTGGAGGATTTCCCTTTCATTGAGCCGCCGCTGCGCAAGGCGATCGCCGACGGCTATCAGCTGCTCAATGAGCTGGGCGCGGTCGACGACAACAACGAGATCACCCCCTTGGGGCAGACCTTGGCCAAGTTGCCGCTGGACCCTCGCGTGGGCCGCATGATCCTGGAGGCGAAAGACCGCCAAGCCTTGGCCGAAGTGCTGGTGATTGCCGCGAGCCTGAGCGTGCAGGATGTGCGTGACCGCCCGATTGACCAGCAACAGCAGGCCGACCAGAAGCACAAGCAGTTTGATGACGAGAAGTCCGAGTTCATGGGCACCATCAAGCTGTGGAGGTGGCTGGATGAATCGCGGGGTGGGCACGGCCACCACGAGCCCGGTCAGCCAGAAAAGCACAAGCTCAGCCACCGCAAATACGAAGCCCTGCTGCGCGACAACTTCATCAACCCGCGCCGCGTGCGAGAGTGGAAAGACGTCTACACCCAACTGCACACCGTGGTGGCCGAACACAACTGGCGTCTGAACACGGCCCCCGCCACTTACGAGCAAGTGCACCTGTCCTTGCTGTCAGGCTTGCTGGGCAACATTGGCTGCAAGAGCGATGAAGACGAGTGGTACCTGGGCGCTCGCGGCATCAAGTTCTGGAAGCACCCTGGTGCCAATCTGAGCAAAAAGCCGGGTCGCTGGATTTTGGCGGCCGAATTGGTGGAGACCACCAAGCTCTACGGCCGTGGCATTGCCAACATCGACCAGCCCTGGCTGGTGCAGATGGGCGGCCATTTGCTCAAAAAGCAGTTGCTCGAACCGCATTGGGAAAAGAAGGCGGGTGAGGTCGTGGCGCTGGAGCGTGCCACCTTGTATGGCCTGGTGGTCTACAACAACAAGCGTGTCAACTTCGGCTTGGTCAACGCCCGCGAGGCGCGCGAGATCTTCATTCGCGAAGCCCTGGTTGGCCAGGAATGGGAAACGCGTTTGCCTTTCCTCGCACACAACCGCAAGCTCATCAGTCAGGTTGAGCAACTGGAGCACAAGTCGCGCCGGCAAGACGTGCTGGTGGACGATGAGCTGATCTACGCTTTCTACGACGCGCAGATTCCGCCTGATGTGATGAGCGGCCACAGCTTCGAGCGCTGGTACAAACAGGCCAGCCGAGAGAACCCCAAGCTGCTCTACCTCAGCCGTGAAGAGCTGATGCGCCACGAGGCTGCCGGCATCACCAGCGCCGCCTTCCCGAAATACGTGCGCATGGGCGGCGTGGACTGTGCCGCTACCTATCTGCACGAACCGGGTGACGCCCGCGATGGCGTGACGGTGACCGTGCCCATTTATGCGCTCAATCAGGTCAGCGAAGAGCGGGGTGAGTGGCTGGTGCCTGGCATGTTGAAAGACAAGGTATTGGCGCTGGTCAAGAGCCTGCATCAAAAGCCGCGTGCCCGACTGGTGCCGCTACCCGACTACGCCGAGGCCTTTGTGCAGGCGGTGGAGTTCGGGCAGGGCAGCTTGATGGAAGCCTTGCTCAAGGCCGTGCGCGACAAGACCCAGTTGGACGTCAAGCGCAATGACTTCAAGCTCGACATGCTCTCGCCCCACCTGTTCATGAACTACCGCGTGGTGGATGAACATGGGCGCCAACTCGGCATGGGGCGCAACCTGGCCGCCTTGAAGGCGGATCTGGGTGCCTTGGCGCGCGGGGCCTTCCAGGCACTGGCTTCGCTCAAGGCGCAAGCCGTGGCGCAGCCCGCGCAGGGTGACAGCCCGGAGGGCGCGAGCAGCGTTGCCCGTGCAGATCAGGCTGGATCCGGCAAAGGCAACGGTGCACCTCCCAAGACCGAAGGCAAGCCCGGCGCAGGGCCACAGTGTGTCCCGGGCCCACAAGCCAAGCAAGCCACCGCCAGCCAGACCTTCACCGACTGGACTTTTGGCGAGTTGCCTGAGTTGATGGAAATTCAGCGGGGCGGCCATACCCTCATTGGCTTTCCTGCCCTGATCGACAAGGGGCAACACGTTGAGATCGACATCTTTGACGAACCCGATGTGGCCGCTGCCAAGCACCGTGCGGGCTTGCGCCGCCTGGTGGCTTTGCAGATCAAAGAGCCGCTCAAGTATCTGGAAAAGAACATCCCTGATCTGCAGAAGATGGCCATGGCCTATATGAGCCTGGGCACGGCGTATGAATTGCGTGATCAGATCATCGATGTCGCACTGGACCGAGCCTACCTGGCTGATCCTCTGCCCACGGATGCCGCCAGCTTCAAGGCGCGAGTGGAGGAGGGACGTACGCGCCTGAACCTGATCGCGCAAGAAGTGGCGCGTCTGGCTGGCTCCATTCTGGTGGAATACGCAGCGGCCACCCGCAAACTCAAAGACGCCAGGCCGCCCAAGGATGTGGCCGACGACATTGCCGGGCAACTGCAACGTCTGATGCCCAAGCGTTTCGTCACGCAGACACCTTATGTGCAGCTGCAGCACTTCCCTCGCTACCTCAAGGCCATCACACTGCGTCTGGACAAGCTCAAGGGAGACCCCGCGCGCGATGCTCAGCGCATGACCGAATTGCGCCCCCTGGATCAGCGCTACACGAGGCGTCTGGCAGAACTCAAGGGTGTCCTGGATGCCCGCACCGACGAGTTCCGTTGGCTGTTGGAGGAACTGCGTGTGAGCCTGTTTGCGCAAGAGTTGCGCACGCCGCAGCCTGTCAGCATCAAGCGACTTGAAAAAGCTTGGGCACAAATTTCGTCATAAGGTCAAAAGTGCGCTATACTCTTGCTTCTTCGGGGCGTAGCGCAGCCTGGTAGCGCATCTGCTTTGGGAGCAGAGGGTCGTGAGTTCGAATCCCACCGCCCCGACCAAAAAAACTGACGGGTTAGCACTTCTGGTGCTAACCCGTTTTGTTTTGGTGTCGCAAATGCGTTGGCGTTGGCGTTTGCGTTGGCGCATTGATGCCGTCCCGACGTCAGTGTTGCGCTTGTCCGCTCCAGCCATGCCATCCCATTTCCGATGGTTCTAGGGAGTGATGGGAGTTCGCAAAGACGATACCTTCCTGCAAACATGCACCTTGAACCCTGGGCCTTTGTGATCGTTCAGGGTCGAGGCGGGGTGCATCGATATTCCGCCGTTGTGGACTGTTGGCTCTCGTGAGGGGGCAATGAACCTTTCTGACCGATTCTTCTTGCGGCAGGCCGAGCGGCGTTTGGCAGCTTTGCCATTGCCATGCGCCGTCCAGCTTCCTGGTGGGCTGCGCATCGGGGCCTCTCAACCGATGTTGCAGTTGATGGTGCGCGATGTGCGCACGCTCATGCATTTGGCTCAAGGTGTCATCGGCCGGTTGGCTGAAGACTATGTCGAGGGGAGCTTGCAAATCGAGGGGCAACTGCGTGACCTGATGACCATTGCGCCAGCCTTACTGGGCATCGATCCGACGCAGGTGCCATCGACATGGCGCCACCGGGCATGGCAGAACACCCGATTGGCCATCAGATCATTCGGCAGTCACAGTCGTGACCGCGACGCCAGGCAGGTTCAACAGCACTACGACGTCTCCGACGATTTTTATGCGCTCTGGCTTGATCCTCGACGCATTTACTCGTGCGCGTATTTTTCCGAGCCCACGATGACGCTGTCGCAAGCGCAGGAATCCAAGCTTGATCACATCTGCAAGAAGCTCATGCTGTCGCCGCGTGATCGATTCATTGACATCGGTGCAGGCTGGGGTGGGTTGCTGCTGTGGGCGGCAGAGCACTACGAGGTCAACGCCACGGGCATCACGCTGTCGAAGAATCAGTACGCCTATGTCAATCGTCTCATTGATGCAAGAAAGCTCCAGGGACGTGTGCGCATGTTGTTGCAGGACTACCGTGATATCGATGAATCTCACCCCTTTGACAAGGTGGCATCGATTGGGATGTGCGAGCACGTGGGCGCGAAAAATTTGACGGCTTACTTCGCCAAGATTCGGCGCATTTTGAGGCCGGGAGGTTTGCTGCTCAATCAAGCCATCACCAGCGGCAGCACCGAAGCAGCTCAACTGGGGGGCGGATTGGGCGACTTCATTGAGAAATATATCTTTCCGGGTGGTCAGCTGGTGCATGTGAGCGTCATGTTGGCCGCCATGGGCAAGAGCAAACTCGAAGCTGTGGATGCAGAGTGCTTGCGCCCGCACTATGCCCGGACCCTATGGCATTGGGCCGATGCGTTGGATGCGCATCTGGATCAGGCAAGGCGGGTTCTGGGGGCTCGGTCTGAGTCCGTGATCCGCGCATACAGGCTGTATCTGGCGGGCTCGGCCATGGGGTTCGAGCAAGGTTGGTTGTCGCTCTTCCAGGTTCTTGGGGTAAGAGAGGATGACAACAGGGCTTGTGCGTACCCCTTCAACCGCAGCTATATGTACCTGTCAGCAGAGGGGCATGACCTCGGCCCCCCGCCATGATGGAACGGCCGTGAGTGGCGTCTGCTAATCTGCTGATTTGTCGGGTTGATTTTCTGGCTGCTTGATGCTGCTGAAGTTAACCCGCTTTGTTTTTCAGGAATCAGCAACATGTCGGGCAAACGCGCCATCGATCTGGCGTCCTACAAGCGGCGAGACATTTTCCTGGCGTTCAACGATCGCCTCATGCCGCAATTCAGCACCACCTCTGAGGTGGACGTCTCCGGTATCAAGCGCGTGGCTGAAGAAACGGGGGAATCGTTTTTCATCGCGATGAGCTATGCCGTATCGCGGGCGGTCAATGCGGTACCCGAATTTCGGCATCGTGTCATCGATGGTGTGCTGTACGAATACGAGTGTGTGCACCCGGGCTACACCGTCGCACGCGAAGACGAGCTCTTCTCGTTTTGCGATTCACGCTTCGATGCGCACTATCCCACCTACCGTGATCTGGCCCGATCGAGCATGGAGGCCGTGCGGGTGCAGCCTGACCTGGGTGTGGGCGACAAGCACCAGATGTTCTTCATCACCAGCATTCCCTGGTTTCGCTTCACAGCGTTCCATCACCCTTATGACCCCTTGTATGGCTACATCCCGGTCATCACCTTGGGGCAATATCGAGAAACGCAGGGGGGCGGCACCATGCCCGTGGCCGTGCAGGTGCACCACGGGGTGGTTGATGGTGTTCACGTGGCCAAGTTCTACGCCGCACTGACCGAACTCAGCCAGTGCGCCGAAACCTGGATGAAGGCCTGATCAAGCCTTTTTCGCGGCCTTCTTGCCTTTGCCTTTTTTGCTGTCGCTGGCCAGGTCTTCCAATATGGGGCAAGCAGCGCGGTTGTCGCCGTTGCATTGCTTGACCAACTGTTGCAGGCTGCGCTTCATGGTTTCCAGCGCATCAATGCGTTGCTGCAACTCATCAATGCGGGTTTCGGTCATTTTCTTGACTGTGGCGCTGCTGCGGCGGCGGTTTTGCCACAGATCGACCAGTTGGCCGATTTCAGGAATACCGAAGCCCAGATCTCGGGCGCGGCGAATGAAGTGCAGCGTGTTGATCGCGTCTTCGCCGTAGAGTCGGTAGCCCGATTCGGTGCGAGGCAGATTGGCCATCAGCCCCAGGCTCTCGTAATGGCGAATCATTTTTTGCGAGATGCCGGTGATGCGAGATGCTTCACCAATGTTCACGTCTGCGACGGTTTCAGTTTTGGACTTCATAGCCTTCTTCCGCAATCGCTTGCGCGACGGCATCGCGCGTGAGCGTAGATTGAACAACGACCTGACCTTGCGGTAGATCGACAGTCACCGAAGCCTCGGGGTCTTGATGCTGTATGGCTTTGGTCACGGCTTTGACGCAGTGCTGGCAGCTCATGCCCTTGACTTGCAGCTGATGGGTTTGAGTCGAGCTCATGGATGATCCTTTGTTCGATGGCCGTTTGGACGTACATCGCAGTATCCGGCCTGACATCGTGTCAGAGTCAATCACTTGACCTTGACATCATGGCAAGGGTGATACTTGAGCCGATTGTTATCCGAAATTCCGGGTTTTGCCATGTCTGAATCATCTTTACTTCCTGAGCGTCCCCAGAATCGCACTGATTTCCAGATGGCCGTGCGTGGCATGACCTGTGCGGCGTGCGTGAATCGGGTGGAACGGGCGTTGCGCAAAGTGCCCGGGGTCGTGCAGGCGCAAGTCAACTTTGCAACTGAGACAGCGGCGATTTCGACCAGTGCTGAGGCGCGCGAGTTCGATCCCGAGTCCCTCGTTGCGGCTGTGCAAGACGCGGGCTACGAGGCGCATCTCCAGTCGCAGGACGAGCCTTTGGAGGAAGAAGCGCAGAGTTGGTGGGATGTGTGGGGGGCGGTCAGCCTCGGATTGTTGGCCAGTGTCCCCCTGGTCTTGCCCATGTTTTGGGGGCGGCATGACTTCTGGCCGGCCTGGGTTCAGTTCGTGCTGGCAACCCCTGTGCAGTTCGTGCTGGGGTGGCGCTTTTACAAGGCTGGCTGGTCAGCCCTCAAAGACCGTAGTGGCAACATGGATCAGTTGGTGGCCTTGGGCACCACTGCCGCATGGGGATTGTCGGTCTGGCTATGGTGGCGCCACGGTCATGATGTGGCTGGGGGCAGTGGGCATGACTCGGTGCATCCAGGGCAGCATGCCCAGCCTCCGCTTTATTTTGAGTCGGCTGCAGTGGTGATCACCCTGGTGCTGCTGGGCAAGGCGCTCGAGGCCAGAGCTAAACGCCAGACCACGCTGGCCATTCGGGCTCTGCAGGCGTTGCGCCCGAATACCGTTCGGCGACTGGGCCCGCAGGGAGAAGTCGAGGTGCCGGTTGCTCAGGTGGTGGTGGGAGATGTGCTTGCGGTTCGGCCTGGCGAGCGCATTCCCGTCGATGGGGTTGTGACTGAGGGAAGCAGCCATGTCGACGAGGCCATGCTGACGGGGGAGCCTTTGCCGGTCAGCAAGGCGGAGGGCGACAAGGTCACCGGGGGCTCCATCAACGGCGAAGGGCGACTGCTGATGAAGGTGTCGGCTGTGGGGGCGCAAACCATGCTGGCGCAGATCATCCGGAGGGTGATCGAGGCGCAGGCCACCAAGGCCCCGATTCAGCGGGTAGTCGACCGGGTTTCTGCCGTTTTCGTTCCCACTGTGCTGGTTGTGGCCCTGGTGACCTGGCTGGGCTGGGTGCTGGCTGGGGCGTCGGTGGATCAAGCCGTGATTCGTGCCGTCGCGGTGCTCGTGATTGCCTGTCCGTGTGCGTTGGGGTTGGCTACGCCTGCCGCCATCATGGCGGGAACGGGGGCCGCCGCCCGCAGCGGCATCCTCATCAAGGATCCTGAGGCGCTTGAGACGGCGCATCGCGTCAAGGTGCTTGCCTTTGATAAAACCGGCACCCTCACGGTAGGGCGCCCCAAGTTGCTCGATCTGCATGTTGCGGACGAAGCCGATGCTGGGGCGCAAGCGGAACTGTTGCGGGTGGCAGCTGCACTGCAAGCCGGCAGCGAGCATCCGCTGGCTCACGCGGTCATTCATGCCGCAGGGGGCTCTGTGTCCGCAGCGAGAGAGGTGCAGGCCGTACCGGGGCGGGGTGTTCGCGGCATCTTGGGGGCGGAAGGGCGTCCCGAAGTCTGGGCATTGGGTAGCACGCGCTGGATGGGGGAGCTTTGTCGTGGTGGCTTGTCTCCTCAATGGCAGTCTTGGGCGGCCACTCAGCAGGGCAAGGGGGCGACGGTGTCGTGGCTCATGGCGCTGGATGCCTCGGGCGCGGGATCAGTGCGAGCGGGGCTGTCGTTTGGCGATGAAATCAAACCGGGGGCAGCTCAAGCCGTGGCCGCGCTGCACGATTTGGGCATCGATACCGTCATGATTTCCGGGGATAACCGCAGTGCGGCCGAGGCTGTTGGGCGCCAGCTCGGTATCAGTCGGGTTGTGGCGGAAGTCTTGCCCAATGAAAAAGCCGACCGGGTGCGCGAGTTGCAGCAAGGTCCTGGTGGCGAGCATCGGGTTGTGGCCATGGTCGGCGATGGGCTCAATGATGCGCCAGCGCTGGCTGCTGCAGATGTGGGTATGGCCATGGCCAACCCCGAGGGTGGGGCAGACGTGGCCCTTCAGGCGGCGGGCATCACCTTGATGCGGGGTGACCCATTGCTGATCGCCGCAGCGCTCGATATTTCTCGACGAACCACTCGCAAGATTCACCAGAATCTTTTCTGGGCGTTTGCCTACAACGTGTTGGGCATCCCCCTGGCGGCGCTGGGTGGGTTGAATCCGATGGTGGCGGGAGCAGCCATGGCATTCAGTTCAGTGAGTGTGGTCAGCAACGCCTTGCTGCTGTCGAGGTGGCGCTCGCGGTAAACTTCGCGCTTCGGCTGTCCGTAGCTCAACTGGATAGAGCAACTGCCTTCTAAGCAGTAGGTCGGGGGTTCGAGTCCCTCCGGACAGGCCAGATGACTCGCATTGCAGATTTCACTCGTCTGGGGTGATTATCTGTACCACCCCACAAATTGGGTGTCTCGGAAAGCCGCAAGTTGGGTAAAGCCACTCTTGCGGCTTTTGTTTTTTTGTGGCTGACCTGCTGTTTTTGCGTGAAAAGCTTGCGTGAAATATGCCCTGGCCTTTCGCGGCCTAAGGTAAACCAGATGAAGTCGTCAGACCCTCGTTCTCTACAGTTCACATCAGCTTGACAAGCCCGGCAGTCGCAAGACTCTCAACGATGGCCTGCCAGGCGGTTCCAAAAAAGTGGCCTTTCAAGATTGAGTGGAGAGAAGCATGCAAAAGATCAAAAGCGCTGTGGCTGCAGCTGCCTTGTCCCTGTTGGGTCTGTCGGTTCATGCCGCAGCCGTGGTTGATGATTCCGAACTGAGCAGCGTGACTGGTCAGGACGGCGTGACCATCGGTGGCGACCTGAACATCAACATCGGAGCCTTCACCTGGACCGATACCGACACCAACGGCGGTTCCGTGTCGTTCAACGGCATCCACATCACCGGCATGTTCGTGCAGACCATCGACGTGATCAACGGCGAAACGCTCGTGAACTCCACCATCACTGCCATGAAGCAGTATGTGGGCACCGGCGCCAAGGCCATCACTGAAGCCAACAAGCTGCTGTACGACACCTACGACGCTTTTGGTACCTCGACCGGCGTGCCTGTGTATGACCCCACCGATGGTGGCGCTGATGCAGTTCAGTTCGCTTTCCCCAACGCCAAGCTGGACCGTCGCCTGACTCCTACCGTGAAGATCGACTCGATCAAGAACGGTAACAGCAACAAGTCCTACGGCTCGCTGGAAATCAAGAACATCGACATGCAAGGCACCAAGATGTGGCTGTGGGCTCACTGATGCCCCGGTCAGCTTGCTGATCTGAATGACAACACCGGCCTCGTGCCGGTGTTGTTCATTTCAGGGAGCGATTTCGCGCAAAGTCTGGCTCAGCCACTGAAAGAAATGTGCTCTGGCTGTGTCGTCGAACACCATGTGCGACGACTGAGGGTGAATGTGGACTTCACCCTGGCGCAGTTGGCGAAACACGTGGCCAGCCCAGGCTGGCACGATGCGGTCTTTGCCTCCCAGGTAGACCCGGACAGGGCAGGTCAGATCCTGCCATGGCACTTTCGACGCCTGGGTGCGGTCGAGGAACCACCAGGCCACCTGCATCAAAGCGCGTCCGCTCTCTGCTTGCAGGGCGTCAATCTTGGCTTCCTGCAGCACGGCGGGCGTGTCGTGATACAGCCCGAAGCGAGCTTCTGATGCTGTCAGCCTGAATGCACGGAGACCCATCATCTGAGTCAGGCATGGGCGCAGGAACACGCGGAAGTTCGACCAGGAAATCGCCCAGGCACCCGACGGAATGGCCGGAGTGACCGCGATGACGCCAGGCACATCCAGACCGCTTTGGTGCAGTTGGGCGGCGGCCTGTAATGCAATGAGCCCGCCCATGGAGTGTCCGATCAAGATCGGTCGGGTGGGTTGGGTGCTGATCCACGCGACCAGGTCGGCCACATAGTCTTGCAGGCCCAGGCGGCCGAGCTGTTTCGGGTCTTGGTAGCGCAGGCCATGCTCTGGTAGTTCGTAGTCAAGCACCTCATAGCCCTGTGCTTGGATGTGCGCGGCCGTATCCCCCCAGGTGTGCCGATTACTCCACATGCCGTGAATCAGCACCACCGGCGCGCGTCTGGAGGGGGAGTGTTCAGGCTGCATGAGGCCAAGTCGAAGGGGGGCGGTGTGCCGATGCTACAGCGCTTGCCACCGATGTCGAAACGTAGTCCGAGGGCAATTCCTTCAGCAGCCGTTCCCTGAACACAGGGTAGTCAACCGTGATGGTGTGCCGCGGGGTATCGAGCTGCGGTTGATCTGGATGAGCCAGTTCTTCGCGAATGGCGCCAGCCAGATCTCGTGGCGGTGCCCATTTGCCTACCAGCATGCGTGCCAGTATCTTGGCCTGCAGTTCGGCGGCGGGCCAGATGCAGCCAAAGGGTTGGAACAGGCCGATGAAGGCCAGATTGGGCACGTCGGCAGGCAGCATCTTCAGGTACAGAGGCGGCTGCCCGGATGAGTAGTCGATCAAGCGCTTGTCGAAGAAGGGATGGTCTATCCAGAAGCCCGTGCAGCAGATGAGTGCATCGTAGTCGGCCTGACTGCCGTCGACGAAGTGAACAGTCTGCCCATCCAGTCTGGCGACGTCGCGTTTGACGCCGATCTCCCCGTGGCGAATGAAGTAGATCAGTTCGGAATTCGATGTGGGGTGGGTTTCCAGTACGTGGTGGTCGGGGGCTTGCATGCCGAACGACTCGTTGCGGCCATTGATGAAGGTCAGCAAGGCTTCGAGTGCCCAAGTGCGCAGTCGGCGTGGCAGCCAGCGCGCGCGGTGTGCCATGCGGTTGTGAAGCACGTCAGCCGGGCGCCCGAAAATGAATTTCGGCACGATCCAGTAACCTCGACGCATGGAGATGTCGGTGCGGGCTGAGACGCGCGCCGTCTCGACGGCCACGTCGCACGCGCTGTTGCCGGCGCCCACAACCAGCACGCGTTTGCCCGCAAACGGAGCAGCCCGCTTGAAGTCGTGGCTGTGCAGCATCTCGCCCGTGAATGTGCCTGGGTAGCTCGGCCAGCGAGGTTTCCAGTGGTGACCATTGCACACCACGAGGTAGTCAAATACTTCGGTGGCCGTGGCGCCATCGGGCTCGTGGCGGCTGTGGATTTCCCAGCGGCCATCACCAAGAGGTCGGCATTGCTCCACCAGCGTACGAAACCGGACCTTGCCGGTGACGCCGAAGTGCTGCGCGTAGCTCTGGAAATAGTCTTTCAGCAGACGATGGTTGGGGTAGTCCGGGTAGGACTCGGGCATCGGGTAGTCGTGGTACTGCGAGTACTGTCGCGACGAGATGATGTGTGTGGTCTCGAATACGCTGGAATGCCCCGAGCGTGAATCGAACACCCAGTTCCCTCCGACCTCGTCGCCGCGGTCAAAAAGGGTGACGTCGGTCAGACCTTGGTCAAACAGATTCTTGGCAGCCGTGATGCCGCTGGGGCCGGCGCCAATGATGGCGATCTTCATGAGCACACTCCTCGTTGGGGTTTGCGCCATTTCAGCAAGACCGCAGCGTGTTGAGAATGGGTGCCACGGACCAATTCATTTAGTCAACCGGCCATGCGTTATTTCAGTGTGGAGAGCCTGCGTCTGATGTGCGACCTCCTGCGCGAGCACGGATTGGATGGTTCTGTCTTGCTCGATGCGGCGGGTTTGGCGACGAATCAGAACCTGGCCGACCCGACCTTGCGGGTGGGGGCGCCCGCCGAGTTGGCGGTGTTGAGACGCTTGCGGGAAGCCGCTCAATGCATGCCAGGTTTGGCTGTTCGGCTGGGTCAGCGCTATCGTTTGGCCACATTGGGTTCATTGGGGATGGCGATGTTGTCGGCTCCCACGGTGGCCGACAGCTTGCAAGCTGCGCTGCGCTATCAGGGCTTGAGCTTTTCCTGGTTGCGCTTCGATGGGACCATGCAGCCACAGGCGTCTGCCGGTGCCGAGCCGGAGGTGTGCATCACTCTGGATACAGGCCAGGCTCCGCTCGACCTTCGCGACTTTCTGTTGTGCCGCGATGTGGCTGCAGTCGGTGCCATGTTGCGTGACTTGGCCGGAGATGAGATGAAGTTTGTTCGGGTGGCGTTGAATCTGGCCGACATCACGCAGGCCGACGGATTACAAGCCTACCTGGGATGCCCGGTGGCGCATACCCGTGGGACGTCTGCACTGACGCTTCCCGCCGACCTGTTGCTGCGGGCGAACCGACATCATTCGGTCACGGCGCATGCTTTGTGTCTTGCCGCATGCGACGCGCAATTGGCCGCTTTGCAGCCTCTTGCCCAGCGCAGCCAGTCGCGAGACTCTTCGGTTCGCGTCGAATCGATGCTGCACCAGCATCCGGGCCGATTGCTGGCTCATGAGGAAGTGGCATCCATGCTGGGGGCCTCGGAGCGCACCTTGCGCAGGCGTCTGGCCAACGAAGGAACCTCCTTTCGCGATGTGCGCGAGCGTGTTCTCCAGGCCCGAGCCCAGTCTCTTCTGACTTCGACGACGCTCACCGTGTCAGATGTGGCCGAGCAGCTGGGCTTTGCCGATGCTTCCACGTTCTGTCAGGCTTTCCGGCGTTGGTTCGGGCAGACACCCGGTGCCTACAGAAGGGCTGCCAGCCAGAGGGAAGTCCACTATGATCTTTCCATAACGAACTGAACCAGGGGCTGCACACCATGTTTGCTTCGATCAAGAAATGGATGGGGTCCTCCTCGAAAGGGGTGGACCAAGGCGGCGTGCTGTCAGCCTGGGCCAAGGCGGAAGGCCATGCCTTCAAGCATGTGTCGGGGCGGGTGTCGGGCTATGTGGTGGAAACCACGCGCGGCTGGCGCGTCGAGTGGGGCGACTCTCAGCGTCGCGTCTACATACCCGGTAAAGAGTTGCGCTTTCGCAGCGAAACCAGCATGCCTCACGATGTGCAGGTGGTCATGCTGACCCGAGCGCTGGCGCAGACCTTGGAAACCGATGTCTTCAGTCGGTTTACCAACGACATGCAGACCCAGATCGACACCAGTCTGCCCGATGAAATGCGCTGGTTGGCCATGCATCCGCAGGTCGATACACCTCAATCGCCCACCCTGGCCAAGCGCTTCGTCATTCTGTCCAATGCCGTCGAAGTCTCGCAGTTGTGGCTCGATTCAAGCCTGATTGCAGCGTTTGAAGAGGCCGCCAACTCGTGGTGGACGGATGAGTTGATGCTGGTGCTGACGGTCAACCGGGGCATGCTCACAGTGCGCATGGCGGGCGACGATATCGACCCCGAGGTGCTCAAGCAGGCAGCCGATCTGTTCGACCTGGCCGCCCGCCGCTTGCGCGAAACCGCCTTGCAAACGGCGGCCTGATGGGGCGCTAAAGCAGTTCAGTCTGGAATCAGGCCCGGGATCTGACCCTGGGCCAGATTGATCAAGGCATGCTGTTTTTCCGCGTTCATCTGGGCGCGCAAAGCCGAATTGGCGGCGTCGTTGGCCAACTCTTTGATGCTGGCCATCACGCTGGGGGGCAGTCGCCCCAGTTCCTCCGCCCAGTTCAAGGCTTGAGTCAAGGCCTGGCCTGTCGGTGTCAGGCGTTGCACCAGGCCCCACTGCTGAAGTTGCTGGGTGGGCAGATTGCCGGTGTGCCACATGATTTCAAGCGCACGAGC
This sequence comes from Aquabacterium sp., assembly GCF_036273115.1. Taxonomy (GTDB): domain Bacteria; phylum Pseudomonadota; class Gammaproteobacteria; order Burkholderiales; family Burkholderiaceae_C; genus Aquabacterium. Next base: position 10,166 of record NZ_DASUIN010000020.1, on the reverse strand, counting down.
GCGCCCCACAGTGCGAGCCAGCGTATGGCTCAAACCGCCTTCCGGTGGCATGGCTGCCGAGGCGGGGTGGGCGCAAAAGCGCGCGGTTTCTGATGCCACCACCAGATCGCAGGCCAAAGCCAGGGCCATGCCGCCGCCGGCTGCTACACCTTCCACTGCGGCAATCACCGGCTTGGGGAAGCTGCGCAGGGCCTCGATCCACTGGTGGAAATCTTCAATCTGTGCACCTTGAGCGGCCAGGTTCTGGCGTTGTTGCTTCAAATGCTGCAAGTCGGCGCCACTGCAGAAATGCTCGCCGGCGCCGGTCAGTACCACAGCCGCCACATCCGGGTTGGACTCGGCCATGTTCAGTGTTTCAATGCCGGCGGCGAAAACCTGACGGGCCAGGGCGTTGCGGGTCGCAGGGCCGGACAGTGTGATCAGCAGGGTCGCGCCATGGCGTTCGGTCAACAGTTCAGTGGTCATGCCAGAAGGTGGTGAATCCAACACAAATTGGCGGGTTTCCCGGGGGCTTCCCGTCCAATGGAATACAAGGTCCACATGCTAGAGTCAAAATCAAAGGTCAATGAAGCTCCCACATGAATAAGTTCAAGCGGGGCGTACTGGCGGTTCCGGCCGCGCTGGCACTCTGGGCATGGTCTGCTCCAGCCAGCGGCATGGGGCTCGGGCGTCCCATTACCCGCGCCATCCTGGGCGACACACTGGCGGTGTCTGTCCCCGTGCGCCTTGAGCCTGGCGAGGAGCTGGCAGCCGAGTGTGTGCGCGCCGAGGTGCAGTTTGGTGATGACAAGCTGGCTGCTTCGGCGGTACAGGTGTCGGTCCGCGACAGTGTGGCGCCGGTAGGCCGAACCGCCACCCCGATGGTGCAGGTTCGGACCTCGGCCTTGATCAACGAGCCCGTGGTCACGGTGACCTTGACCGTAGGCTGTCAGGCGCGGATCACACGCAAATGGGTCAGCCTGGTCGACCCGCCTGACGTGCAGATGCCGGCGATTGGCGAGCCGGCGTCCGCGACCACTTCGGCAGCGACGTCGGCGCAGGCGGAGCCGGATGCAGGGATGACCCAGCCACTGAAGGCGGTTCGCGATCCGATCTCTCGCACCAGTGGGCTGGGGCACAAGGCGCCCAGTTTTTCTCTCGCTGGGGGCGAACCTAGGGCTGCAGATCAGAACAAGTCGGCGCGCAAGCAATCCAGCGCACGCAAGGCTGCGGCGGCCGCGCCCAAGCGAGCAGCAGCGCCAGTGCGAGAAGCCCCGCGGCTTGAACTCGACCCGGTGGCAACCGAAGCGGCGGTGTTGCCCGGCTTGCAGATGGCTCAGGGCTTGACGGTGCCTCCGCCGCAGGATGAGGCCTCGTCGCCGGAGTTGCTGCAACGTCGCCGTGCAGCATCGGCCATCTGGCAGGCCATGAACGCAAGCCCTGAGGAGTTGGCGCGAGAGCGCGATCGTCTGGAAGAGGTGGAGCGCAGACTGGATGCCTTGACGCGTGACAACCAGCGTGCCAGTGAGGCTGTAGCGGGTCTGCAGGGCAGGTTGGCCCGGCCTGATGACAATCAGGTCGTGGTCTATGGACTGGGTGCTTTGGTGGTCTTTCTTGCTGGGGTGCTTGCCTGGCGCGAGCGGGCTTTGCGCCGCGCCTTGGCCGAGCAGTCTGGCTGGTTGCCCTCGCGCACGCCGGAAGAGCTGGAAGAGATGTCGCGGCATGAAGGTGACACTGCCATCTTGCTGTCCGATATCCATGACGTTGTGGCCGAGGTTGATGCGGAGCCTCCTCTGGCCGCCGTGCCGGTCGTGGCGAATGTGACCTCGCCTGTCATGACCTCGACAGAGGTCCCCGTGTCGACTGAAGCGGGCTCAGCCCCGCCACCCCGCCGCGACGCGCCCAAGGAACGTCTGCGCGATGTGTCGGTTGATGAGCTGATCGATCTTGAACAGCAGGCAGAGTTCTTCCTGGTTCTCGGTCAGGACGAGTCGGCCATTGAGGTGCTGGAAGGCTACATCCGCACCACCAGTGCCAGCAGCCCGATGCCTTTCCTCAAGTTGTTGGAAATTTATCGCCGCCAGGGCATGCGGACCGACTACGAGCGCACCCGCATGAACTTCAATCTGCGGTTCAACGCACATGCACCTTTGTGGGATGCCGATCCCACTCATGGTCATGAATTGAAGGATTACCCCGGCATCATCGAGCGCCTGCAGGCCCTGTGGCCCAACCCGGACCAGGCTCTTGAAGTGCTGGAGCGCTCACTCATGCGGCAGGATGCCGAGTCCTATACCTTCGACTTGCCAGCCTACCGCGAGTTGCTATTCCTGTACGCCATCTTGCGCGACCTGACCGAGGACCATGGCAGCGGTGTGCATCACGGTCATGTCATGGTGGCATCGTCTCCCTCACATCGAGCGACAACAGACGATGGTCGTCCCCTGATGGCCACCTTGCCGATGAAGGCTTTGCCTGAAATGGCGCCGGTGCTCAGTCTCGATCTGGAGTTGGACGACCTCTATATCGATCCGCCCGATTTGAATTTGACTCACAAGCCGTAATCGGTACCACTGGTGGCGCCAGAGTCGTCCGGGTTGCGAATGGCCTGCAAGATCATGGCGCGGGTCAATCGGTCTGAAATCAGTTCGGCAAATGCCAGCACAAACTGGCGCAGGTAGGCCCCTCGCTTGAACGCAATGCGGGCAATGTTGGGGCCAAACAGGTGCCCAACTGGGCGCCAGACCAAGTCGCTTTGCGTCTGGTTCTGCATGGTGGGGTCGTCTTTCACGGCCATTTCGGCCACCAGGCCAATGCCCAAGCCCAGGCGGGTGTAGGTCTTGATCACGTCCGCATCGATGGCTTCCAGCGCCACGTTGGGGTGCAGCCCGCGCTGCGCGAAAGCTTGGTCAATGCGCTTTCGGCCCGTAAACGATGGGTGATACGAAATCAGTGGCTCGGCCGCCAATTGCTCCAGCGTGAGGCGGGGGACTTGCGCCAGCGGGTGGTGAGCCGGCATGACCACCACGTGATGCCATTCGTAGGCTGGCAAGGTCACGAGGTCGGGAAAGTCGCTGAGTGATTCGGTGGCCAGACCAATGTCGGCCACTTCGTCCAACACCATCTGGGCCACCTGCTCGGGCGTGCCTTGGTGAAGGCTGATCGAGACCTTGGGATACTTCTTGCGCAAGGCCGCTACGGGCTCTGGCAGCACGTAGCGTGCTTGTGTGTGGGTGGTGGCAATCGACAGGGTGCCGGCATCTTGCATGGCGTATTCGTCGCCGATGCGCTTGAGGTTGCCTACCTCGCGCAAGATGATGTCGATCGATTCCAGTACCTTCAGACCGGGCTCGGTGATGCGACGCAGGCGTTTGCCATGCCGCACGAAAATGTCGATGCCGAGCTCTTCTTCCAGTTCCAGGATGGCCTTGGAAATGCCGGGCTGCGATGTGTGCAGGGCCTTGGCCGTTTCTGTGAGGTTCAGGTTACGGCGGGCCGCTTCCTGAACGAACCGGAACTGGTGCAGGTTCATGGTGTCAAGCTCAAGGAGCGGCTGGTGGGGTACTCAACAGGCTGGCGGTGCCTTGCGCCAAGGCCAACGCAGAATCGGCCAAGGCGTCGATCAGCAAATCGGTTTCTCCCACTGCGGCACTGAGTCGCCAGGTGATATGCGGATATTGCCCACGCAATGTTTCGAGCAAGGCCGGAAGGTCCTTGCGCACATGGCCGCCAGCGCCCAGAAACAAGGGCACCACGGTCACCTGCTGACAGCCCTCAGCCGCGAGTTCGGCCCCCGCTTGCACGATGTCGGGCGTCATGAATTCCAGAAAAGCCAGCCGAATCGGTGCGCCAGGTTGCCGCAGCGACAGGCGTGTCGCAACGGCTTGAAAAGGGCGCGCCCAGGCCGGGTCGCGGGCGCCATGGGCGAACAACAAGATGCCGGAGGTAGTCATGTAGGCATGAGTGGGTTAACGGTACCGAACCAGCCAGACGAAGGCGCCCAGCGACAAGGACAAGTAAATGATGCTGGGCACCACCGCCGCAATCCAGGGCTGCCAGTGGTGCAACAAGCCCAGGTGACTGCTGATGTGGTTGACCAGCACGAAACTGATGCCCAGCATGATGCCGCCAAAAATCTTCAGGCTCATGCCCCCACTGCGTGCATGGAGGTAGGCAAAGGGCAAGGCCAGCCCCACCATCACGAAACACACCAGTGGGTAGAACACCTTCTTCCAGAACTGCATTTCATAGCGCTGTGCAGCCTGAGCGTTGTTGGCCAAGTGTTCGGTATAGCGCCACAGTGCCATGGTGGACATGGTCTCCGGAGGGAGAACGGAAGCGGCCACGACCATGGGCGTCAGGCTGCTGTACCACTGCAGGGAAGGGCGCTCGGTTTCGGTCACCAACTGGTCGGCTTTGAAAACGGCCTCTTCGGACAACATTTCCTCGTTGTGCCAGACGGCATCAGTCACGCCTTTGAGGTGCCAGATCGAGCCCTTGATGCCCTGACTGTCCTTGATGGATTCAATTTCGCCAGACTGTGCACTGATGCGACGCAGCAAACGACCTTGGCCATCGAATTCGAAAATGCGGATCAGTCCCAGTTGCCCGTGACCATCGGCTTGGCCGACATTGACCGTGATGTTGTGTGCGCCGGTCTTGGCATCGTCTCGGCGCTCACGCAGCCAGGCGCCGCCGTGGCCCAGGTCCAGGCCTTTCTGGCTTCCGACCTTGGCGCGGTGCAGGGTCAGGCGCTGCTCGGTGCGAGGCACCACCCAGTCACCCAGCACGGCTACCATGGCCGCTCCAGCCAACCCCAAGACGGCCAGCAAGGTCAGGGCCCGACCTGGTCCCAGCCCCCCTGTGCGCAAGATGGTGAACTCGGAGGTCTGGGCCATGCGGGCCAGGGCCATGATCGAGCCGATCAGCAAGGCAATCGGAAACAGGTCGTACAGGTGAAAGCCTTGCAGCAGGGTGCAGGCCCAGACTGCGTCGAGCAGGGTGTAGCCCTTCTTGCCGACGCGCTGCATCTCATCCACAAAGTCAATGAAAAAGGCCAGCGCAGAAAAGCCCGCGGCCACCATCAGCACATGGGTGATGATCTGGCGGTAAATCAGACGACGAACGGTCTTCATGCGCGACCTCCGTCAGAGCGCTTGAGCAAGCTGGTCAGAACCGGTCCGGCCTTGCGGATGAACGGTTTGCGCCCCACAGCGGCACCATCTCGCCACCAGGTCACGCCCAGGGCGGCCAAAGTCAGACCACCGTGAACCACCAGCAAAGCAGAAAGCCAGGGTAATTTGCCTTTCGATACCCAGGTCTGGGTCAAGGTCAGCAGGTTGAAATAGACCACGAAGACGAGCAAGGCAAACACCATCGACCAATTGCTGTTGCGTCGTGCACTGCCTGCAGCCAGGCTCAGGCCCGAAAGCACCATGTTGAAGGCGGCCCAGATCAGGCCCAGCCGCCAGACCAGTTCGGCCTTGTGTGGCAGCTGATGTGACAGGATCAGGTCGAGCGTGGGCATGGAGCGCGCATCGGGCGCGGCTGACTGGGCATCGGGTGTTTCTCCCACCAGAATCTTGGCCTGCGTGAAGCGTGACAGCACCTTTTCACCGGTTTCCAGGTCGGTTTGGGTGCGTTCGCCCCGGCTTAACACGAGATAGCGCAAGTTCTTCTCAACGGTGATCTGGCCTTCCTTGGCGGTCACCACGGCTTCCCGCCCGTTTTCGGACATCACCATGAAAACGTTCTTGCCGGTGCGCTCGCCGTCGCTGTGGCTGTCAATGAAGAACACCCGCCGCCCATCGGCCGAGGCCTGGAACTGACCAGGCGCCACGCGGGAAATGTCCGAGCGACGCTCGAAGCGGTCCTTCAATTGCTGGCTCTGTCCCTGGGCCCAAGGGCGGGCAATCAGGGTCAGGACGGCCACGCCAACTAGCACAGGCCAGGCCATGCGCAGCAAGGGGCGCAAGAAGGTGAACTGACGCGCGCCACTGCTTTGCCAAACCACCATTTCGCTCTCACGCCACAGGCGGTTGAGCACCATGATGACCGACACGAACAGCGACAGGGCCACCATCACCGGCATCTGGCCAATCAGGGTGTAGCTCAGGATCAGGCCCACATCGGCCGGGGCGAACGCGCCCACCGTGGCCTGACTCAGGACGCGAATCAGCACCATCGTCAGCACCACAGTCAAAAGCACCACAAGGGTGCCCATAAAACTGCGCCAGAGCTCTTTGCGAACAGAGGAATCGAATAACATTGTCTGGATCTAATCTACCCGTCCATTATGGACGTGCATGACATGGACTTTCGCTCGATCGTTGCCCAGGGTTCGGCCCTGGCACAGGCCACCACCGATTCTTTGCTTCTGATCCTGACCCCAGAGCTCACAGAAACCAAAGACCCCGCGCTGGACAGCCTGATCAAGGACGCCCGCTCTGGTAACGATTTCGAGCTCAAGACCGGCCGCACACTGTATGTTCACCGCCCCCAGGGCGTGAAGTCGGCTCGTGTGGTGCTGGCCGTGGCGGCCGACACGTCAGCCAAAGCCTTCAAAGCTGCTGTGGCCAAGGGCTTGGGCGTGCTCAAGGAACTGGGCACCAGCCAGGTGGTGGTGGCACCGGCCCAAGGCTATGCCTTGACCGCTGCTCATGCTCAAGCGCTGGTGGTGGCAGCAAGTGATCTGACCTATGTGTACCGGCAGACCAAGCCCAGCGCGCCCAAGGCGGCTCGCCTGAGCAAGGTCACCCTGGCTTGCACCGAGCCAGATGCCGCAGCCGTCAAAGACGGTGTGCAGCAAGGGCAGGGCGTGGCAGCGGGTGTGGCGCTGGCGCGCGAATGCGCCAACCTGCCAGGCAACCACTGCACGCCCACCTACCTGGGGCAGGAAGCCAAGCGTCTGGCCAAGGAATTCAAGAACCTCCAAGCCGAGGTGTTGGAGCGTGCCGCCATTGCCAAGTTGGGTATGGGGTCGTTCCTGTCGGTCACCGCTGGAACAGCGCAGCCGCCGAAGTTCATCATCTTGCGCTACAACGGTGCACCCAAGGCGCAGGCCCCCATCGTGCTGGTGGGCAAGGGCATCACGTTCGACTCGGGTGGCATTTCGCTCAAGCCCGGTGCCGGCATGGATGAAATGAAGTACGACATGGGCGGCGCAGCCAGCGTGCTGGGTACCTTCCGAGCCGTGGCCGAACTCAAGCCCAAGGTCAACCTGATCGGGCTCATTCCCACGTGCGAAAACATGCCCAGCGGCACTGCCACCAAGCCTGGCGACGTGGTCACCAGCATGTCGGGGCAGACCATCGAAATCCTCAACACCGACGCTGAGGGCCGTTTGATCTTGTGCGATGCCTTGACCTACGCCGAACGACTCAAGCCGGCCGTGGTCGTTGACATTGCCACCTTGACCGGTGCCTGTGTGATCGCTTTGGGCAACCAGCACAGTGGCCTGTTTTCAAAAGACGACGCGCTGGCCGAAGCGCTGCTGGAGGCCGGCAAGCAGGCGGGTGACACCGCTTGGCGCATGCCCATTGACGACGAGTATGCCGAGTCACTCAAGAGCAATTTCGCCGATCTGGCCAACGTGGGCGGACGCGAAGGCGGTGCCATTACCGCGGCCGTGTTCCTGAGCAAGTTCGCCAAGGCCTACCGTTGGGCCCACCTCGACATCGCGGGCACGGCCTGGAAGTCCGGCGCAGCCAAGTCGGGTACCGGTCGTCCGGTGTCTTTGCTGACGCAATTCGTGCTGAATCAGGCTGCGGCAGGTCAGGATGCGCTCGCGCCCCTGCCTGAGCAGTCAGCCAAGGAAGCCGCAGGCAAAACGTCCACTCGCAAGGCCGTGGCAACCCGCAAATCGGCAGCCGGCAAGACTGCGCCACGTAAGGCGGCCGCACGTACCGTGGCGCGTAAAGCTGGCGCCAAGAGCGCCGGCTCAGCGGCCTGATCATTGGGTGTACAAGGTCAATGGGTAAGGTCGAGTTTCATCACGGCACGTCAGACAAGATCGCCTACGCGTGCCGTTTGTTGCGCAAGGCCTACCGCAGTGGAACCCGGGTGGTGGTAACTGCTGATGACGCCACGCTCAAAACCCTGGATAAACAACTCTGGGTATTTGACGAGTTCGAGTTTGTGCCGCACGTGCATGCCGCTGCGGGCAAAGTCGTGCCGGAGCGCATGTGGTCGACCCCGATCTGGTTGACGGCCGACCCTGCCTCTGCGCCGGGCGAGCGTCAGATTCTGATCAATCTGGGTGGCGACATTCCAGCCAATCTGGACCGGTACGAGCGGCTGTTCGAGGTCGTCTCTTTACAAGCCGACGACCGTCAGCAAGGGCGCCGTCGTTGGAAGCAGTATGAAACGATGGGTTGGCAGATCCAGCCGCACGAGGTGAAAGATTGAGCGCCACGCGTCCCTTCCCGGCACACGTCCCCACCTTGACCGAGGTGGTGGAAGACACGCCCATTCCTGAGCCGCGGTATGCGGATGTGTCCGACATTGATCTCGCCGATGCCGTGGCCGTCGAGCCTGTTGCGCCGTTGGTGCCCGCTCCGCAAGACATTGCGGTGTTGACAGAAGTGGTGCCCGAGTCAGAGGTGCTGCCGTCTGTCGACGCCTTGCTGGACGATCATGCCTCATCAGATGAGGCCAGAATGGTCGAGGTCGCCGAATCGGCCGATCTGACCGCCGATCTCGGTGACGATCTCACCGATCAAATCACCGAGCACGTGATGTCCAGCATGGCGCCTGTGCTTGACCAGTTGGCTCAGCAACTGGTGCAAGATTTGCAAAGCGAACTGAGTCATCGCCTGCGTCATCTGGTGTCACAGGCTGTGGCGCAAGAACTCAGTAAGCGCCGTCCGTCTTGACGGCGGGGCGTTCTGGGCCTTTTTCTCATTCAGCTCCTTCTTACCGTATATGAAAAATACTCAGGTTTGCCTGTCCCTGTCAGCCTTGGCCTGTGTGGCGTCAATGGGTTTTGTTGCCCATGCACAAGCCCAGACCGTGGTTCGCATTGGTCATGTGGCGCCCGTGTCGGGGCCGCAGGCTCACTTTGGCCGTGACAACGAAAATGGCGCACGCCTGGCTGTCGAGGAACTCAACGCCCAAGGCGTGACGATTGGTGGCAAGAAGGTCAAGTTCGAACTGGTGGCCGAAGACGACGCCGCCGACCCCAAGCAAGGCACGGCCGCCGCCCAAAAGCTGTGCGATGCCAAGGTCAATGGCGTGATCGGCCATTTGAACTCGGGTACCACCTTGCCTGCCGCCAAGATCTACAACGCCTGCGGACTACCGATGATCACCCCATCGGCCACCAATCCTGAGTTGACCACCCTGGGCTACAAGAACGTGTACCGCATGCTGGCCAACGACAACGCTTTGGGCGCAGGTTTGGCTCGCTATGCCCAAGGCACCCTCAAGCTCAAGAAGGTCGCGATCATTGATGACCGCACGGCCTACGGTAAGGGCGTGGCCGAGGTGTTTGCCAAGACCGCCAAAGAGCTGGGTATGGATGTGGTCAGCCAGCAATACACCAATGACAAGGCGGTGGACTTCATGGCCATTCTCACGGCCATCAAGAACAAGAAGCCCGACGGCATTTTCTTCGGTGGCATGGATCCTCAAGCCGGCCCCATGCTGCGTCAGATGCAGCAGTTGGGCATGACCAAGGTGTACATGTTTGGTGGCGATGGCATCTGCACCGACAAGTTGATGGACCTGTCCAGCGGCGCCAGAACCCTGGCCAACGTGGTGTGTGCAGTGGGGGGCGCTTCGTTGGACAAGCTGCCCAATGGCAAGACCTGGCGTTCGCGTTACGACGCCAAGTTCCCTGGTCAGTTCCAGGTGTACGCGCCCTACACCTACGATGCGACCATGGTGCTGGTGGATGCCATGAAGCGAGCCAACTCGGCCGACCCCAAGGTGTATGGCCCGAAACTGGCTGCGGCCGACTACCAGGGCGTGACCGCCAAAGTGGTGTTTGAGCCCAATGGCGAACTGAAGAACCCGGCCATGACGTTGTATGTCTACAAGGACGGCAAGAAAGTTCCGCTGAACTAAGCCGAATTCGGGTTATACTCGATGGCTCTGGAGAGGTGGATGAGCGGTTTAAGTCGCACGCCTGGAAAGCGTGTGTAGGTTAATAGCCTACCGCGGGTTCGAATCCCGCCCTCTCCGCCAGA
>NZ_DASUIN010000019.1:0-202552 GCF_036273115.1 Aquabacterium sp. | reverse complement strand
GGATCTCGTAAGGGCTCATGGTCGCATCCCCCACAAAGATCAGTTTGTAGTCCTTGTTGTACTTGCGCAGGATGTCGTAGGTGGGGATTTTTTCCGTGAAGCGCCGATGGTTGTTCTTCCACATGAAGTCGTAGACGCAGTTGTGGAAGTAATAAAACTCCAGGTGCTTGAACTCGGATTTGGCGGCCGAGAACAACTCTTCCACCCGATGGACGTGATCGTCCATCGAACCGCCCACGTCCATCAGCAAGAGCACTTTGACCGTGTTGTGGCGCTCGGGCACCATCTTGATGTCCAGCATGCCCGCATTCGCGGCCGTGCTGTGGATGGTGTCATCCAGATCGAGCACCTCGGCTGCGCCCTGACGGGCGAACTTACGCAGACGACGCAGGGCCACCTTGATGTTGCGGGTGTCCAGCTCGATGGTGTCGTCGTAGTCCTTGAACTCGCGCTTGTCCCACACCTTGACGGCGCTGCGGTTGCGCGAGCGGTCTTGACCGATGCGGATGCCTTCCGGGTTGTAACCGTAGGCCCCGAACGGCGAAGTACCGCCGGTGCCGATCCATTTGTTGCCGCCCTCGTGGCGCTCTTTCTGCTCTTCCAGCAGTTCTTTGAGGCGATCCATGAGCTTGTCCCAGCCCATGGCTTCGATCTTGGCCCGGTCTTCTGGGCTCAGCTCACGCTCGAAATGCTTGCGCAGCCACTCTAGGGGTATATCCTTAGTGAGGTCGATCTGGCCCGCCACCCCCCCGAAATAAGTGGAGAATGCTCTGTCGAATTTATCGAAATGCGTTTCGTTCTTCACCAGGGTCATACGGGCCAGGTGATAGAACTCGTCCACCGACGGACCGATCAGGTCCTGCTTGATGGCTTCGAGCAGGCTGAGGTACTCGGGAATAGTCACCGGCAGCCGAGCCGAGCGCAAAGCGAAGAAGAAGTCGATGAGCATATGAAGTCCTTCGAATTAGCGTCTATTTTGGCCTGAAGCACCGACGATGGACGCGTCCTTGCAGTTATTGGCCTTCGTTTTCCTCAACCAGGCACTCACCACGGCCATCTGGTGGGGAGCTGGCACTTGGCTGGGCCTGTCGCGCCGGGCTGCGCGCCACTGGGTCGTCGCCGGGCTGGCCAACGGGATCAGCCTGACGCTGACCGTCGTCAACGGCGGCTTGCAAAACACCCCCCAGATGCTGACCGCCGCGGCCATCGCGGTACTGGGCTGCATCTCCATCCGTCGCGGCATGCAGGCGTTCTTGCGCATCCGGCACACCGACCGAAGCCATATCGTGCTGGGGCTCGGGTTGTGCATCTTCAATTTCGGCGTGTGCATTCCTCAAAACTGGTTGGTAGCCGGCATGCTGGCCGGAGGCGTGGTGGCCTGCTCCGTGCTGCTGGCCTGTGCCCGAGAGACATTCAACCCGATCGCGAGGGAGTACAGCCGGGGCATGGCGCACGCCCACAATGTGATCATGGCTTCCAGCGCATCCGTGTTTGGTGGCGTCACCCTCACCGCCGTTTTGCCCGACGTTCGCTGGCCCTGGTACCACTTCAGCCCGCAAGCCGGTCAATTTGCTCTGGTGTTCACCTGCGTTTCTCTGGCCATTCTCAGCAGCGTGCTGCTTCTGTACTTCGTGGTCATGCGCCTGGTGCACAAGCTCGAGTACATGTCACAGCACGATGCCCTCACCGGCCTGCTCAACCGGCGCGCCATTGAAATGATGCTCGGGCGCGAAGTTCAGCGTCTTCAACGATTCGGCCAACGGTTTGCCGTTCTGATGGTCGACATCGATCACTTCAAGCGCATCAACGATCGCTATGGCCACGCGGCTGGCGACATGGTGTTGTGCAAGGTTGCCGAAGCACTGAAGGCGCACGCGCGTGAAGTCGACCGCGTGGCCCGCTATGGCGGCGAGGAGTTCTGCGTCTTGCTGCCGCACACCGAACACGAGGGGGCCGTGCAGGCTGCCGAACGACTGCGCGCGGCGGTCAGCCAGATCAGCATCCCGTGGGAAAACGAAACCCTGACCGCGACCGTGAGCACAGGCATGGCATGCGCCCGCGACACCAAAGAAGACCTCAACTCTTTGCTGCATCGCGCAGATGCGGCGCTCTACCGGGCCAAGGCGGAAGGCCGCAACCGCGTGGTGGTGTGCAACGAGGTTCGCGCAGCGGCCTGACTCAGCAGGCCGCGCGCAGGCTCAGCCCTGCTGCCAAGCGCCTCTGCTCAGCGGTTCTGCCGGGCCATGTAGACCAGGCGTTCGAACAGGCTGAGGTCCTGCTCGTTCTTGAGCAAGGCGCCCACCATGGGGGGCACGCTGACTTTTTCGTCCTTGCTTTGCAGCGCCTCGACGGGGATGTCTTCCGCCAGCAGAAGCTTCAGCCAGTCAATCAACTCGGAGGTGCTGGGCTTCTTCTTCAACCCAGGCAAGTTGCGCACTTCGTAGAAGTGGCGCATGGCCGCCGCCAACAGCTCTTTCTTGATGCCGGGGAAGTGCACCTCAACAATCTGCTTCATGGTGTCCGCATCAGGGAAGCGAATGTAGTGGAAGAAGCAGCGGCGCAGGAAGGCGTCAGGCAGATCTTTCTCGTTGTTCGAGGTGATGATGACCAAGGGCCGGTTCTTGGCCTTGACCATCTGGCGGGTCTCGTAAACGTAGAACTCCATGCGATCAAGTTCACGCAACAGATCGTTGGGGAACTCGATGTCGGCCTTGTCGATTTCGTCAATCAACAAAGCCACAGGCTGCTCGGCCTCGAAGGCTTGCCACAGCACGCCCTTGACGATGTAGTTGTGGATGTCCTTGACCTTTTCATCGCCCAACTGGCTGTCGCGCAGACGGCTGACGGCATCGTATTCGTACAGACCTTGTTGCGCCTTGGTGGTCGACTTGATGTGCCACTGCAACAGTGGCATGCCCAACGCTTCGGAGACTTGCTCGGCCAGCATGGTCTTGCCGGTGCCAGGCTCGCCCTTGACCAGCAAAGGGCGCTGAAGCTTCAGTGCAGCATTGACGGCCAGCTTGAGGTCGTCGGTGGCCACGTACTGGTCAGTTCCTTGAAATTTCATGACAAAACTCAACCGGGTTGTTACTGTGTTCGAGTATAGGCGGGGCGCCTTATATTGGTTTGAACCGTGTGTTTTTCCTTCGCTGCCATTTTTAGCCAGATCCATGAAAACACCTTCAAACGCCGTACGCCACCTGTCCATTTTGCAGTGGGGCATTGCCGCCCTGGTTGGGCTCTCTGCAGCCCCCCTCGCTCTGGCGCAGGAAGCAAAGCCCGGAGACCCCGCCGCCGCACAGAACAAGATCGCCATGTGCATTGGGTGCCACGGCATTGTGGGTTACCAATCGAGTTTCCCTGAAATTCATCGGGTACCCATGATTTCGGGACAAAACGCAAAATACATCGAAGCCGCGTTGCAGGCATACAAAAAGGGCGATCGCAAACACCCCACCATGCGTGGCATTGCCACGTCGCTGAGCGATCAGGACATCGCCGATCTGGCGGCCTACTATGAGCAATCGGGCAAAGACCTCCCCGCATCCAAGGGCAAGGCCTCAAGCCAGGCGGCGCAGGCTGAAGCCCTGATTCAGAAAGGCGCCTGCTTGAGCTGTCACGGCGAAGGCTTGAACAAACCCATCGATCCGTCTTACCCCAAGCTGGCCGGCCAGCATGGCGACTACCTGTACGTGGCACTGAAGTCTTACCAGACCACCAACAACAGCAAGATCGGCCGCGGCAACCCCATCATGGCAGGCCAGGTCAAGCAGTTCACATTGGCTGAACTCAAAGTACTAGCTAACCACATTGGTTCGCTGCCAGGCGATCTGAAGACCGTTCCTCAGCCGCCCGTTCGCAAGTAAGCCTGAGAAGATCAGGGGTCAACCAGCAGGTTCCCCTGCTTCAACAATGCGTTGATCACCTCGCTTGACGAGGCCGACGCCCCCAGCCCCAGACCGGCCCGCAGGTTCACGCCAGACAAAATGATGGCATGGTCCTGCAACTCGGGTTGGGGATGCTCTCCATCAAAGCGGCCCGTCGAGCTGATGTGCAGCACGGTCGACATGGTGGGCAGCGTTTCCACAGCCAGATAGTGCGACAACGCATCGCCGCCACCTGCGGCGTGCTCACCCTGAAGCAGATCACGCAGGTCAAGCACATCTGCGCCCTGGAAACGCGGCGAACCGAGTTCGAAGCCTTTGACCATATCGACCGAATTCACCATGGCCGAGCTAGGCAAATGCGCCTCACCGAGGTGCCATCTGAACACATCCGTGCCGCGGTGACCGTTCATCAAATCAAAGCCAGGCGTGCTGTCGACCCACACGGGGTGATTGATGACAAGGTCCAGTGAGATATCCACCGCATCCCCATCGCCGTCAAGCAGGGTGACGCGAACCGGATCCAGGGTGAAGTCGCGAACATCTTCGGGCGGCACATAGCTGTAGTCGCCTGTCAGCACGTTGATGGTGAGCGCCCCACCGTGCTGTGTCTGGACTGTCATGTTCGGCAGCGTGGGGTCAGCCAAATGGGTCTGGGCACCGACCATGACTTGATGCACCCCACCAAAGCCATCCAGGCCAAAGGTGGCGCCGTCCAGCAGTGAGCCCTTGATGGACGACTCGTCCAATCGAGACGCGGCGGCGATGAGATCGTGCGCTTGCGCAGGGCCCCCATCTTGCACCGAGAGCTGAACCAAGGCCACGTCTTTGGCATCGGGAGCGCTTGAGCGCAAAGCCAGATCCAGGGACAGGACGTCTTGCGCCAACGGGTTCGCATGACTGAGCCCTGCGTTCAGGGTAACCGCGATTTCGCCTGTCGCGGACAACCAATGGGCCTCCAGCACCGGCGTGCCATTGAGTGCATCGGCAGCAAAAGCTTTCAGCCCGCCTTGGCCATCCGACACCCACACCAAGGGCGAGCCATTGCTGGCATACAAAGGGGTTGACGGAGCAACCAGAGCCAAGTTGTCGGCGGCGTCGACCAAGGTCAAGTCAATCTGTACCTGCTTCACCGCACCCACCACCGGGCCGACTCGCCCCGCAACATCCCCCTCTGACAAGGAAAGGTTGAACAGTTGGGTGGCACGCCCGACATCAGGCAGGCTACCGTCAGCCGGAGGCAGCACGGCGCCCTTGTCCGGGCCCACGGTGGGGTCGGGCAGACCACCCGATGCCATGGGCGCGGCGGCATCCTCACCCGAGCCACGAGGTGTCTGAGCAAGAAAGACGTCTGGCGCGGAGGCTGCTGGACGCACAGGCGCCACGGCTTGCGTGAAACGGGTGGGCTGCAAGGATTCGTCAATGCGCTCAACCCGCAGCCCCGGCAACAAGCTGCCACTGCCGCTTGCGTTCAAACCAGAGGCCGGCTCGAATTCAGGCTCCCTCGACTCGATCGCCTTGATCGATCGGTCCACCTCGTTGGCCGACTGGATGTATTGAAGGATGCGAGGAGAAAGCGCCGCGGGCATGATTTCGACAATGCCCTTTTGATCGGTCAGAACCTGCTGACCCGTGGTCAACTCATCGCCAACACGAACGGCCTTGAGCGAGCCATCTGGCTGACGGAACCAGGCTTGGCCCCAGACCGCGGTCACACGACCGGCAGACATCGACAAAATCGGCATGGACTCCCCTGCGCTACTCACACTGAATGCCGAGAGTTTAGCGGCGGGAATTCGCCCCAAGCAGGCAGGCCAACCCTAAGGCCAGCCTACAGACCCGATCAGCGAGTGGCGCGCATCATCACGCGGTCGATGTAGGACTGCCCATCAAAGGGCTTGCCCGACCGCTGCGATTCCCAGACCATCTCGCCCAAGGCTTCCATGACCTCATGGTGCGCATCGTGCAAAGAGGGGCGGCGCTGGACGAGCTTTTCCACCGCAGCCTTGATGCCACGAGGCTGGTCGATGCTGACCTGCTCGGTAATGGACAGGTGCATGGACAAATGCAGGAAGGGGTTGGTTTGCCCCCCTTCCACGGAATACTGCCGGGCCACAGCCGCATCCGCGTCACTGAGGTCGTCGTGGTATTCCGGGTGCAGCACGATCCAGTCCACCGCCTGCGCCTCCAGAGGCGTCAGCGGCAAACTGTTTCGGTGCTTGGACCAGGCGTCGCAAAAGAAGCGACGCACTTGTTCCTGGCTCGGAGCAAACATGAACTCGGCCCGGCGATCAAACGCCCAGCAGATCCACTTCGAACATCAAGGTGGCGTTGGGAGGAATGACACCACCGGCACCGCGTGCACCGTAGCCCAGTTGAGGCGGGATGACCAGAATACGAGTGCCGCCCACCTTCATGCCTTGAACGCCTTCGTCCCAACCACGGATGACGTGACCGGCAGCCAGGGGGAATTCAAAAGGCTGGCCACGATCCTTGCTCGAATCGAACTTGGCACCCTTGACGCCGCCTTCGTACAACCAGCCGGTGTAGTGCACGGAAACGTACTGACCGGCCTTGGCAACTTCGCCAGAGCCTTCAACGGTGTCTTCGTATTGCAGACCAGAGGTGGTGGTGATGACGGGCATGTCGAATCCTTTCAGTTGAGGGGCGAAGTCTAACCGGTGCGGGCCGATGCGTTTGGCTAGACTGATGGATTGCCTTACCCCAAGGGAGAGATTTTGAAAACAAATAGCATGCTGCGCACCACCCTGTCTCTGTGCGCTTTGACGGCATTGCCGACCGCCGTGATGGCGTTCAACACCACTGAAACCGTGTTCAGCCTGTCAGACGACATGAAAAGCGCGAACAAGTACTTCAGCAAGCGAGCAGATGGCCAAGGCACCTACTCGTTCTTGTTTGGCGCCAACTTCAACCCCAATCTGATCACCTATGCCCGCCCCAGCAATTACCGTTGGGAAAACACGACCGAAGACGGTACGCGGTACAAGGCCCTGCGATTTCCGGGCACGTCTTCCTATGCCTATCTCGAACGCATCACCAACCGCGACGATTTTCTGGAGAAAGACAAGGACAACCCCAACCGCTACTACCTGACGGTGGACGGCTCGACCTGCATGGGAGCGACTTGCATGCAGGACGAAAGCATCATTTCCGTGAATGTGCCGACCCGATTCAAGGTGCTGAACTACTTTGCCAAGGTGGACGGCAAATGGCTGGAGCAGCGCACGGGCGACTGGAAGATCGTTGACAACACCTACACCTTCTATCGCCGTAGTCTGAAAGGCGCGATGGTCGGGCTGTACCTGGAAGACGCGGTCAGCTATGGCTATAACCAACTGACCGCCTCATTCGCTGCCAACAAGAACATCCAGGTCAACAACGAAGGCAATCGCATCCGGGTGGTGATTCCCGTCGAGAACCTGTTTGCCAGCGGTAGCGCCAGCATGTCCAAGCAAGGCCTGGAGTGGATCAAGATCCTGTCTCAGACCCTGAAGGAAATGAACTACGTGGAAGCCCGGGTCGAAGGCCATACCGACGACCAACCGCTGAGCAAGAAAGCCGGCGGGTTCTCCAACAACTGGGAGCTGTCGTCCATGCGAGCCACCAACGTGGTCTTGTACCTGCTGGGGCAAGGCGTTCCGAACGACAAGATTGCCGCCGTGGGCTACGCCGATTCACACCCGATTGCCAGCAATGCGACGGCAGAAGGACGCGCGAAGAACCGCCGCATTGAGTTCAGCATCATGACGGAAGAAGCGGTCCGCCAAGGTCAGGCCAGCGAGCAAGCCACACCGTGATCTCCAGGTGAGGTCAGATCGACATGAGTTGCCGAACCCCTTCGGCTTCCATGTTGGTCCCTCGGCCTCGCTGAATGATCTCACCGCGTTCCATCACCAGATACTGATCTGCCAGTTCCGCGGCGAAGTCATAGAACTGCTCGACGAGCACCACGGCCATTTTCTGGCCGTTCAAACCCTCATCGGCCAGTTTGCGGATGGCGCGGCCAATGTCTTTGATGATGCTGGGTTGAATGCCCTCGGTCGGCTCGTCGAGAATCAAGAGCTTGGGCCCGGCAGCCAGTGCGCGCGCAATGGCCAGTTGCTGCTGTTGGCCCCCAGACAAGTCACCGCCACGGCGGTGCATCATCTGTTTGAGAACAGGAAACAGGTCGAACAACTGCTCAGGAAACGGCGTGCTGCCCGGCTTGCTGGCCAGCCCCATCTGCAGGTTCTCGGCCACGGTCAGGCGCCCGAAGATCTCGCGGCCTTGCGGCACATAGCCAACGCCCATGCGCACCCGTTCGTAGGGCTTGAGCTTGTCGATGCCCTGCCCGTCCAGCTTGATGGCCCCGGACTTGATGGGCACCAGGCCCATCAGGCTCTTGAGCAAGGTGGTCTTGCCCACCCCATTTCGCCCAAGCACCACGGTCACTTCGCCCACCTTGGCTTCGAAATCAAGCCCGCGCAAGATGTGCGAGCCCCCGTAATATTGGTTGACGGCTTCAACTGTCAGCATGGTCAGCGTCCCAAATAAACTTCGACAACCTTGTCATTGGCCTGTACTTCGGCCAAGGTCCCCTCTGCCAGCACCGAGCCTTCGTGCAGCACGGTCACCTTCTTCTTGGCGGCATTCACCCCCTGGGTGGTCAGCTCACCAATGAACTTCATGTCGTGCTCAACCACCACCAGGGAATGAGCGCCCTCCAGCGACAGGAACAACTCGGCCGTGCGCTCGGTTTCTTCGTCGGTCATGCCCGCCACGGGTTCATCCAGCAGCAAGAGCTTGGGGTCCTGCATCAGCAACATGCCAATCTCCAGCCATTGCTTCTGCCCGTGCGACAGCAAACCGGCCGTACGCTGGGCCTGGCTCTTGAGATGAATGAGCTGAAGCATGGCGCCAATCCGGTCCAACTGCTCGCTGTTGAGCTTGAAGAACACCGAGGACCGCGCCCGGCGATCAGCCTTGAGCGCCAACTCCAGGTTTTCAAACACGCTGAGGTGTTCGAACACCGTGGGCTTTTGAAACTTGCGACCAATGCCAATCTGGGCGATCTCGCTCTCGCGCATCTTGAGCAAGTCAATGGTCGAGCCGAAATAGGCCGTACCACTGTCAGGTCGTGTCTTGCCGGTGATGACATCCATCATCGTGGTCTTCCCTGCACCGTTGGGACCGATGATGCAACGCATCTCGCCCACCGCAATGTCGAGGCTGAGCTTGTTGAGTGCTTTGAATCCATCGAAGCTGACCTCGATGTCATCCAGATACAGGATCGATCCGTGAGTGACGTCGAGTTGGCCTGGCTCGACCACGCGGCCATACGCCGCCTCGCGCCCTCCCGATTCGCCAGCCGTGGGGCTGACGCCTTTGGCCTTGTTCAAGGCGGCTGTGCCCGCTTCCATGAGGTCCGGAGTCATGCTTTTACCTCTGTATTCTTGTTGAACAGCTTCTTCACCCCACCGACGATGCCGTCGGGTAAAAACAGGGTAACCAGGATGAACAGCGCCCCCAGGAAGTACAGCCAGAACTCAGGAAACGCCACGGTGAACCAGCTCTTGGCACCGTTGACAAAGAAGGCGCCGATGATCGGCCCGATCAAGGTGGCGCGCCCCCCCACAGCGGTCCAGATGGCGATCTCAATGCCGGCTGCTGCAGACATTTCACTGGGGTTGATGATGCCGACTTGTGGCACGTACAAAGCTCCGGCAATGCCACACATCACGGCCGACAAGGTCCAGATGGCCAGCTTGTACGCCAATGGGTTGTAGCCACAGAACATGACGCGGTTTTCTGCATCACGAATGGCTTGCAAGACACGGCCAAACTTGGTGTGGACCAGCCAACGCGCCATCAGGAAGAATCCCAACAGGGTCAAGCCGGTCAACACAAACAAGACCATGCGGGTGGACTGCTGCGCGATCGGGATGTCCAGGATGCGCTTGAAGTCGGTGAAACCGTTGTTGCCACCGAAGCCTGTCTCGTTGCGGAAGAACAGGAGCATGGCCGCAAAGGTCATGGCCTGGGTGATGATGGAGAAGTACACCCCCTTGATACGCGAGCGGAAGGCAAAGAAGCCAAACACGAACGCGAGCAAGCCAGGCACCAACACCACCAGCAGCATCTGACCGATGAAGGACTCGGATAAGGTCCAGTGCCACGGCACAGTCTTCCAGTCCAGGAAGACCATGAAGTCTGGGATGTCGGCACCATAGCTGCCATCGCGGCCGATCTGACGCATCAAGTACATGCCCATGGCATAGCCGCCCAGGGCGAAGAACAAGCCGTGTCCCAGCGACAAGATGCCGGTGTAGCCCCAGATCAAATCCATGGCCAAGGCACAGATGGCGTAGCACATGATCTTGCCGATCAAGCCGACGGCGTAATCAGACAGGTGAAACACCGAGTCAGCAGGCACCATCAAGTTCAAGATGGGCGCCATCACGGTCACCACCACCACAGCGGCCATCACGGCTGCCCAGCCCTTGGTGCCAAGCATCAGCCCGCCCTTGGGTTTCAACATATCGGTCATACCTCACGACCTTTCATAGCAAACAAGCCCTGTGGACGCTTCTGAATGAAGATCACCACGATGACCAACACCATGATCTTGGCCAGCACAGCGCCCGCCCAGCCCTCGATGAACTTGTTGATCAAACCCAGCCCCAGAGCGGCATACACCGTGCCAGCGATCTGGCCAACGCCCCCCAGCACCACCACCATGAACGAATCCACAATGTAGCTCTGGCCGAGGTCGGGGCCCACGTTACCGATCTGAGACAAGGCGCAGCCTGCCAGGCCGGCAATGCCGGCGCCCAAGGAGAACGCCATGGTGTCGACCTTGGCCGTGTTCACACCCATGCAAGAAGCCATCGGGCGGTTCTGGGTCACGCTGCGCACAAACAAGCCCATTCGGGTCTTGGCAATCAACAGGGTCATGCCAACCAGCACCGCCGCAGCAAAGGCAATGATGACCAGGCGGTTGTAAGGCAGGGTCAGGTTGCTCAACACGTTGAAGCCACCCGACATCCAGGCGGGGTTTTCCACCTGCACGTTCTGCGCCCCAAACACGGTGCGCACCAACTGCATCAACACCAGGCTGACACCCCAGGAGGCCAGCAGTGTCTCCAGTGGTCGGCCGTACAGGAATCGGAACACGGTGCGTTCCAGCACAGCGCCCACCAACGCAGCGGCCAAGAAGGATGCAGGCACCGCCAACAGCAGGTAGTAGTCAAACGCATCGGGCAGGTACTGCCGGAACAGGTTCTGGATGACAAAGGTGGCATAGGCCCCGATCATCATCAGCTCACCATGGGCCATGTTGATCACGCCCATCAGGCCATAGGTGATGGCCAAGCCCAGTGCGGCCAGCAACAAAATCGAGCCGAGACTCACCCCGGTGAACAGCACCCCGGCATACTCACCCCAGGCCAACTGGCGGTTGACCTTGTCCAATGCCGCCTGCATGGCGCCTTTCACTGCGGCATCGGTTTCGGACTCGTCTTGCAAGCGTTCCATCAGGCGAGCCCGCGTTTCCGGGCTGGCCATCTCACCCAAGGCTTTGGCTGCTTCAAGCCGTTTGGCCGGGTCTGCGGAGGCCAGCAAGGCCCGCTGGCGTACGGCCGGATCAGGTGACGCGGCGGCGAGGACTGCTTCAATCTCGCTGCTCATGCGGTTGTTGTTGATGACATCTTCGGCGTCATCGGGAACGGTTGCGGGCTGGCCAGTTGTAGCGTCTTTCGCTTGACCATCTTCGCCCACGATCAACACTTGACGCCCGGCCAGCTTGACGGAATCGTTCAACATCGCCTGCAGTAGAGGCGTCAATGCGGGGTCGCCTTTGGGTGCCAACTGTTGCAGCGCGGCAATGCGCGCATCGTTGTCGCCCGCAGTGACCGAATAGGCTTCATCGGCAGTCAAGGCGTGCGCCGAGAGCCCTATGGTGCCGATCACCCAGGTTGCGGCCAAGCGCATCACGCTGTTCCAGGTTCTTCTTTTAGTGGGCATGTCCTGCATCCAGACTGGAAAGAGGGGCAAAAAAAGGCCCCGCGGGGAATCCCCCGACGGGGCCAATCGCTCTGCCTCAAGTCAAACAATCAAGGGGTCAGATCACTTG
Source organism: Aquabacterium sp. (assembly GCF_036273115.1). Taxonomy (GTDB): domain Bacteria; phylum Pseudomonadota; class Gammaproteobacteria; order Burkholderiales; family Burkholderiaceae_C; genus Aquabacterium. The sequence goes on along the minus strand of NZ_DASUIN010000019.1, from coordinate 190,537 downwards.
GTGTCGGGTTCGTCCTTCTTCTTGTCGTTGCCGGCAATGAAGGGGCTCCAAGGTTGGGCCTTGACGGGACCTGGGGTCTTCCAGACCACCTTGAACTGGCCATCAGCCTTGACTTCGCCAATGAACACCGGCTTGTGCAGGTGGTGGTTCTTCTCGTCCATCTTGGACATGAAGCCGCCAGGTGCAGGGAAGGTTTGGCCGGCCATTGCGGCAATCACCTTGTCGGTATCGGTGGTGCCGGCCTTCTTTACCGCTTGCGCCCACATGTTGATGCCGATATAAGTGGCTTCCATTGGGTCGTTGGTCAGGGGCTTGTCCTTGTGGCCAGCGATGTTCTTGGCCTTGGCGTATGCAGACCACTTCTTGATGAACTCGGCGTTGGTCGGGTTCTTGATGGACATGAAGTAATTCCAGGCAGCCAGGTGGCCAACCAGTGGCTTGGTGTCCACACCACGCAGTTCCTCTTCACCCACCGAGAAAGCGACCACGGGCACGTCCTTGGCCTTCAAGCCCTGATTGCCCAGTTCCTTGTAGAAAGGCACGTTGGAGTCACCGTTGATGGTGGACACCACCGCAGTCTTCTTGCCTTCAGAAGCGAACTTCTTGATCTTGGCGATGATGGTCTGATAGTCGGAGTGACCGAAGGGGGTGTACTCTTCCATGATGTCGGCCTCAGCCACACCCTTGGACTTCAGGAACGCGCGCAGGATCTTGTTGGTGGTGCGAGGGTACACATAGTCGGTGCCCAGCAGCACGAAGCGCTTGGCCGAACCACCGTCCTTGCTCATCAGGTATTCCACAGCGGGAATGGCTTGCTGGTTGGGCGCCGCACCGGTGTAGAACACGTTCTTCTCGAGTTCTTCACCTTCGTATTGCACGGGGTAGAACAGCAGGCCGTTGTTTTCCTTGTAGACGGGCAGTACCGACTTGCGAGACACGGAAGTCCAGCAACCAAAGGTCACGGCAACCTTGTCCTGGGTCAGCAGTTGCTTGGCCTTTTCAGCAAACAGAGGCCAGTTCGAAGCGGGGTCGACCACCACGGGCTCCAGCTTCTTGCCCAGCAAGCCGCCCTTGGCGTTGATTTCGTCAATCGCCATCAGGACGGTGTCCTTCAGAACGGTTTCGGAAATGGCCATGGTGCCCGACAGCGAATGCAGCACGCCCACTTTGATGGTGTCAGCCGCTTGGGCCATGGTGCTGAAGGCCAGGCCTGCCACGCCCAGGGCGACAGCAGACAGGGTTTGGGTGGCGGCGCGACGAGAAATGTTCATGAGGGCTTGCTCCTGTGGGAGATGGGTTGAACGCTGAACTCTTTTTCAAAGTCCGATTCGTGATCGGATGAGTTCAGTGTGCCCACGTGCCCCAAAGTGGTGAATACGCCATGTGGCGTATCGCATGAGAGACTCTCACCCATGAGTACGCCGACAGAACCCCCTCGCCTGCATCTGAACAAGCAGACGGTTTCTTTGAGTTTCGAGTCCACGCTGATTCAAAGCAGCATGCGCCGCGCAGACCCCAATGAACTGGTGCTGGACTACACCCGCACCATGATGGGGGCACTGCTGTTCGACAGCCAGCCAGGCCATGTCTTGATGATTGGCCTGGGCGGCGGCTCCATGGTGAAGTATCTGTATCACTATGTGCCCCAGGCGCGTATCACGGCGGTGGAGATCAACCAAGGCGTGATCGACATGCGGCAGGAGTTCTGCATCCCCCCCGATGACGAACGCCTGCGGGTGTTGTGCGAGGACGGTGCCCTTCATGTGGCACAACACCGTCGCACATACGATCTGATATTGGTTGACGGGTTCACCGGTGAGGGGCTTCCGCCCGCGCTGAGCTCAGACGCGTTTTACCGTGCCTGCAAGGCAGCATTGAAGCCAGGCGGCATCATGGTGGCGAACGTTCAGGCCGACACCCAGGAAACACGCACGGTGGTCAAACGCATCCAGAAGGCGTTTGATCGCGCAGTGATCTCGGTCGAGTCAGACGAGGGTGGCAATGAAATCGTGACGGCAGGCGAGTTCGACACCTTCATGGCTGCACGCGCTGACTTCACTCGCCGTTGGGAGCGGCTGGACAAGGTGCACAGAGAAACGTTGTCTGTCTGCTCCAGCCGTTTCGAGCGGGCTCTGCTTCGCCTGCAGGAGCCCGCAAACTGATCGACGTCAGTCTCAGCTCACGCGCTTGAGCGTGTTCCCATCGGTGTGCTGGAACTTCTTGCCGTAGATGTCGAGCACGGTGGTCTCGGAATAGGTCAAGGTGTCGCCATCGACCATGAACTTGGCGTTGAAAGCCACCGTCTTGGCCTTGTCGCGCATGAAGGGCTGCTGCACGATGGTCCAGTCTGGGTTGTGCAAACCGGCCTTCACTTCGAAGGTCACTACGGAAGAACCCGCCTCGGCCTTGGCCACGCCGCCAGCGATCACGCCCACCGCACGTGGAATCAACAGCGAATGAGAGATGGTGCCCGTAGCCTGGTCCCACATCCAGTAGCCGCACTGGTCATGGAACACCTTGTTGTTCGACTTGCGGCTGACTGTCTGGTGGTACCGCAGCCCCACCAGCACCTGCTCTTCGGCGTTGGTCACGTCGCCAATCGGCGTGAAGGTGATGGTTTCGAAATACGGACTTTCCTCTTTGCCATCGGGCTCAGGCGCCACATCGAGGCCCTTGTCGCCCTGCCAGGTGCCAATCAGCCCGGTGAGCGGGCCGTAGTCGATCTCGTTATCAGCCATGTCAGTCTCAACGAATAGGTCAAATCAGACCACATCGTAGTCGATGGCGACAGGCCCGATTCAGCGCATTTTCAACTGCGCCACGCGGCTCAGCGCCAACCCGGCCGCTGCGGTTCGGGTCTCCACACCCAGTTTCGGAAAAATGTGCTCCAGCTGTTTTTTGACGGTCGCCGGGCTCGAACCCAGGATGTCACCAATGTCACGGTTGGTTTTGCCACGCACCACCCAGTACAGCACCTCACCCTCGCGAGCGGTCAGGCGAAACTCCTGCGTGATCGCTTCAATCAGAACCCGGTCGGAGGTTTCGGTCATCACCAACAGCCACTCCTCTTCCCCGGTGGGCTGATGCAGCGCGAAAGTCAATCGCGCCCCGGCCTGGTTCACGAACCAACTCGGGGGCGTACCGCCCTGCGCCTTGCCCAGCCGATCCGACGCGGCCTGACGCACCCACCCGAGCAATTCTTGAGGCGCCACCCCGTCCGGGGCATCGAAGTAACGCGCCAGCAATTGCCTCGCCAAAGGCGTTTGCCAGGGCAGCCGGCCGTCCTTCAGGCTGATGGTGACCGAAGCATGACCGAATGCATCCAGGGCATTGCGCGCCTGTCTGGCCTGTCGAGCTCCCTGCATGTGCGCCTGAATTCGCACCAGCACTTCCTTGGGCCTGATCGGTTTGGTCACATAGTCAATGCCGCCCGCATCAAACGCGCTGACCACGTGCTCGGTGTCAGTCAGGCCGGTCATGAACACGATGGGAATGTGGCTGGTTTCACCCTGGGCCTTGAGCCGACGGGCCACCTCAAAACCGTCCATGCCGGGCATCAAGGCGTCGAGCAAGATGATGTCGGGAACTGCCTGACTGGCTCTTTGCAGGGCAGCTTCACCATGGGTGGCCACCAGCACGGTATAGCCGGCGTCGTCCAGGGCATCGTGCAGCAAGGACAGGTTGTCCGGCACGTCGTCGACGATCAGAACCACATCGGTTCGACTGCGATCGAGGTGATCGAGCATGGGAGTCATGTAGCAAGGTCCTGGTTGGAGGCTGGGGGCGTCATCGCATTGCGAATGACCACCGCCATGGCATCCAGTTGAAATTGTCGGGCCATGTCGCGCATGCGCTGCACAAAGCCGTCGCAATGGGGTTCCGATTGGGCGATCTGGTCGAGCACACGGTGCACGCCGCGCACATAGCCCGACTGAATTTGTTCGTCCAGATGGCGCAATGCCGCAGCTGAGGGCATGAGCCCAGGGTCTGCCGCGTCGGCTCGCTGCACTTCGATCCATTCCAACTGCAGGCGCCGGCCCAGCCAGTCGAGCAACTCCGTCACCCGGACGGGCTTGACCATGAAGTCATCGGCACTGATCCCGACGTTGTTCTCGGCGCCTTTTTCAAACGCATTGGCCGACACGATGGCAACGGGCGCATCACTCAAAGCCTCGGCGCGAATGGCCTCCACCGTGCCCCAGCCGTCGAGCCCCGGCATGGCCAGGTCCATGAAGAACGCATCGGGCTTCATGGATGAAGGCCCATGCCGCAACATGGCCAGACAGGCCAGCCCCGACTCGAACGGCATCACATCAAAGCCCATGGGCTCAAGGATGCGAACCAGAAGCCCCCGGTCGGCTTCCTCGTTGTCAACCACCCAGATTCGCCTTCGCGGCCCTGCATATCCCGTGCGCACGCCTTTGACAGGTGATGGCGCCAGGTGCGTCTGGCGAACCTGCGGCAAGAACAAGCGAATTTCGAACGTGGTGCCCAAGCCGGCTTGGCTGGACACATTCATTTCGCCCCCCATCAGGTCGGTCAGCATCTTGCTGATGGTCAAACCCAAGCCTGTGCCACCCGCAGACTGGCCCGCAGCCGACGAACCCCGCTCGAATGGCTCAAAGATGCGCGCCAGTTCATCGGCGGCAATGCCAGGGCCCGTGTCCACAATTTCGATGCGCGCCATCTCTCGGGCATGCCGCACCTTGAAGGTCACCTGCCCTGTGTGCGTGAACTTCACGGCATTGCCCAGTACGTTGATGAGAATCTGCCGCACGCGTCGCTCATCGGCTTTCACGACTTCAGGCAGATCGCTGCCCAGATCATTCACAAACCGCAGCCCCTTCTGACGGGCCTGTGGCTCCACCACGGCGACGATCTGATCCAGCAGCTCTTTCAAGCGGACCGGCTTGGGCGCCAGGGTCAGCTTCCCGCTTTCAATACGGGCCAGATCAAGCGTCCCCTCGATCAGCGAGAGCAGGTGATCCCCTCCACGCTTGATGACGCCAACGGCATGGCGCACGTGCTCGGGCAAGTTCTGGTCCTCATCCAGCAATTGGGCGTAACCCAGGATGCTGTTGAGCGGGGTGCGTAACTCATGGCTGATGTTGCTGATGTAGCGCGTCTTGGCCTGATTGGCCTGATCGGCCTGCTGCTTGGCCTGTTGCAGCTTCTGGTCGGTCACACGGTGCGACTCGATTTCCTGCACCAGCAGATGCGTCTGCCGATTTGACTCTTCCTGCGCCACCTTGCGGCTCTTGTGCGTCAGCACCAGCCACCAGCCGACCACACCCGACACCAGCAGCAAGACCACATAGATTTTGACGAAGCCGTGCTGCAAAGCAGTGGCCAGAGCATCAAGCGATTGCAGAGCAAACACATCCAGATCGCGCAGATGCTGCTGGTAAACCATGCCGAATAACAGCGCCATGGCCGGCGCCAGCACCCCGATCAACAGCAGAAACTGGCCCAACTCGGTGTCCAGGCGGCGCCAGATCACAGCGGGCAAGATCCTTTGGGCCACCTCCTGCCACTGGTGCGACAGCCTCGCCTCGGGCTTGCACAGATCCTGGCATCGGGCATCCAGAGAACAACACAGCGAGCAAATGAACCCCTGATAGGCCGGGCAATGGGCCATGTCGTCGGTTTCGTACTCACGCTCGCACACCGTACAGGTATGCAAAGCACGCAGGCGAATGACCTTACCCAGGGGCTTGCCATCGTCTTCCAGGTGCCGACCGAATGGCTCTCGTGCCAGGTAGTAACGCCCTTGCGTGGCCCAGGCAATCAAAGGCGACACAATCAAAGCCGTCACCAAGGCAATGACGGCAGAAAACGCTTGTGCAACCTCTCCCATCCACCCCACATAGGCCAGCACGGACAAGAGCGAAGCCGCGCCCATGGCCCCTACTCCCACTGGGTTGATGTCATACAGATAGGCCCGTTTGAATTCGATGCCGGGGGGCGACCAGCCCATGGGCTTGTTGATGACCAGGTCGGCTACCACCGCCATCATCCAGGCAATGGCAATGTTCGAGTACAAGCCCAACACCTTGCCCAAAGCCTGAAAGAGATTCAACTCCATCAGCATCAAGGCGATGAGAGCATTGAAGACCACCCACACCACACGCCCCGGGTGGCTGTGGGTGACGCGTGCAAAGAAGTTCGACCAGGCCAGCGAGCCAGCGTAGGCGTTGGTCACATTGATCTTGAGCTGGGAAATCACCACAAAAAATGCGGTCACTGCCACCGCCCAGGTGGGTTGATGCAGCACCGACTCCCACGCCCCCAGATACATCTGATTCGGATCCAATGCACGTTCGACTGGCAAGAAGTGGCGCAAAGCCAGATAGGCAAGCAAAGCCCCGCCCAACATCTTCAACACCCCGGGTATCACCCAGCCGGGCCCGCCCATGAACACCGACAAGCGCCAACGCAGGCCCTCGCCTTGACGAGGTTCGGGCATGAAACGCAGGTAGTCCGCTTGCTCACCCATTTGCGTGATCAAGGCTATGCCCACCGTCAGGGCCGAACCGAATCCGATCAGGTCAAATTGGCCCCGATCGCCATTTACGCCGGCATAGCCCATCAGTTCCGACACGATGCCCGGGTGCGCCTGAAACACGAACACATAGGGCAGCACCAGCAGCACCAACCAGATGGGCTGGGTGATCCACTGCAAGCGACTGATGATGCTGACCCCGTGGGTAACCAGTGGCACCACCACCAAGGCGCACAGCAAATAGCCCCACGAAGGCGGAATGTCAAAGGCCAAGTCCAGGGCATAGGCCATCACAGCCGCTTCAAGCGCGAAGAAGATGAAGGTGAACGAGGCGTAGATCAGCGACGTGATGGTAGAGCCGATGTACCCAAAGCCTGCGCCACGCGTCAGCAGGTCCATGTCCAGCCCATAGCGCGCAGCATAAACGCTGATAGGCCAGCCAGCCAACAAGATGATCAACCCGGTGACGACGATGGCCCAGAAGGCATTGATGAAACCGAAGTCGACCAGCAAGGTGGCCCCCACGGCTTCCAGCACCAGAAAGGACGCCGCCCCGAAGGCCATATTGGCCACCCGAAAGCGACTCCACTTGCGTGCCGAGCGAGGCGTGAACCGCAGGGCATAGTCTTCCAGCGTTTCCTTGGCCACCCAACTGTTGTAGTCACGGCGCACCTTGACGACCCGCTGCAATGGCGGGTGCGCCGAAGCGACAGGGTCTGCGCTGGGGGCTTGACGAATCGGGTCTGGGTTTTGCATGGTGTGGCCTCAACCTACTTCCATAAGCAATGAGCGGTCCACCCCGGACCCGGCCACACCATGGACCTGACGCCCAGAGAAAAAGACAAGCTGCTCATCTTCACCGCCGCCTTGCTGGCGGAGCGACGCAAAGCGCGTGGCCTGAAGCTGAACTACCCGGAAGCGGTGGCGCTGATTTCTGCCGCCATCATGGAGGGGGCACGCGATGGCAAGACCGTTGCGGCCCTGATGAGCGAGGGCAAAACGGTGCTCACACGGGACGACGTCATGGACGGCGTGGCCGAGATGATTCCGGAAATCCAGATCGAAGCCACTTTCCCGGATGGCACCAAATTGGTGACTGTGCACCAACCCATTGCGTGAGTGCGGCGCGCAGCCAAATTGATCACCGATTTGGTGCAAACCCACTGCCATTCCTCATTCACCCCCACATTGGGCTGGTTTGAATCAAGCCAGCAACAGGAGATCGAGATGAACAAGCCTCTGATTCAACGTGTTGTAGCCACCGCCTTGGCTGCGGCCCTGAGCACCCCCGCTTTGGCGCATCTGGGCGCAGCCGATGGCAGCCACGTCGCGCACGACACCCTGGACAGCTTCGTGAGCGGTTGGGCCCATCCATTTTCTGGCTTTGACCACCTGGCTGCCATGGTCAGCGTGGGGTTGTGGAGCGTGCTCGGCTCGCCAGCGCGGGCCAACTCCAGCGCCACGTGGTCGGCCACCTGGCAACAGCCTGTCGCTTTCGCCCTGACATTGCTCGTGGGCGCCATCGCGGGGATGGCAGGTTTGAACCTGCCAGGCATCGAGCCCATGATTGCGGCATCCCTTCTGGTGCTGGGCCTGATGGTGGCTGCCCGATCGTCGTGGCCAGCCCAAGCCTCGGTCGCCCTGGTGGCTGGCTTTGCCTTCTTTCATGGTCTTGCCCACGGCCAGGAATTGCATGGCGACGCGCTGGCCACGCTCGCTGGCATGGTGCTGTCTACCGCGTGCCTGCATGTGGCCGGCATGGGTGCAGGCTGGGCTATGCGCGACGCGGCCCACCCCGTTCGCCGCTGGATGAGCCGTGCGGTTGGCGCAGCCGTGGCCCTGTTCGGTCTGAGCCTGCTGGCGCCTGCCGTAGCAGCCGTGCTGTGACCAACTGTTCACCAATTTGCGCAGCATAGGAGCCCCCAATGATTCCAGGCGAGATCCTCACCGACGGCCCCGATCTGGTGCTGAACCCGGGCCGACGCACCCTCACCCTGACCGTGGAGAACACCGGCGACCGGCCCATTCAGGTTGGCTCGCACTACCACTTTGCCGAGACCAACGGTGCCTTGCGATTCGATCGCGCTGCCGCTCAAGGCATGCGACTGAACATTGCTTCTGGTACCGCCGTTCGCTTTGAACCCGGCCAGCAGCGCACCGTGGAGTTGGTTGACTACGCTGGCCAACGCATTGTTTACGGTTTCCGGGGCCTGACCCAGGGATCGCTCTGAGCCACCAAGGATTGACCCACATGGCAAGCATTGATCGACGCGCCTATTCTGAAATGTTCGGCCCCACAGTCGGCGACCGCGTCCGCCTGGCCGACACCAACCTGGTCCTCGAAGTGGAACAGGACCTGACACTCCGAGCTGGCGGATACGGAGAGGAAGCCAAGTTCGGAGGAGGCAAGACCATTCGCGATGGCATGGGGCAAAGCCAGGTCCCCAACGGCCCCGGCCCCATGGAGGCGGCTGACTGCGTGCTGACCAACGCCTTGATCCTGGATCACTGGGGCATTGTCAAAGCCGACATCGGCATCAAATCGGGCCGCATTTTCAAGATTGGCAAAGCCGGCAACCCCGACGTTCAGCCTAGCATTGACATCGTGATTGGCCCTGGCACCGAGATCATCGCAGCCGAGGGCATGATCGTCACAGCCGGAGGCATCGACACCCACATTCACTTCATCTGCCCGCAACAGATCGAAGAGGCGCTCAACAGCGGCGTGACCACCATGATTGGTGGCGGCACGGGCCCAGCCACTGGCACCTTTGCCACCACCTGCACCCCCGGCCCCGACAACATCGCGATGATGCTGCGAGCCGCCGAAGCCTTCCCGATGAACCTGGGCTTTCTGGGCAAAGGCAATGCCAGCCAGCCTCAAGCGCTGCGTCAGCAAATTGATGCCGGGGTGATCGGTCTGAAGCTACACGAAGACTGGGGCACCACGCCCGCCGCCATCGACACGTGCCTGAGCGTGGCGGAGGAAAGCGACATCCAAGTCGCGATTCACTCAGACACGCTCAACGAGTCTGGCTTTGTGGAGGACACCATTGCGGCCTTCAAGGGGCGCACCATTCACAGTTTTCATACCGAAGGCGCAGGCGGCGGACACGCACCAGACATCATGAAGGTCGTGGGCGAAGCCAATGTGCTGCCCTCCTCCACCAACCCCACCCGCCCCTTCACGGTCAACACCATTGACGAGCATCTCGACATGCTGATGGTGTGCCACCATCTGGATGCGTCGATTGCCGAAGATCTGGCCTTTGCAGAAAGCCGTATTCGGCGCGAGACCATCGCAGCAGAAGACATCCTGCATGACCTTGGCGCCATCAGCATGTTCAGCTCTGACTCGCAGGCCATGGGCCGAGTGGGTGAAGTCATTCTGCGCTGCTGGCAAACCGCCCACAAAATGAAGGCGCAACGCGGCAAGCTGCCAGGCGACACCGACCGCAACGACAATGCCCGCATCAAGCGATACGTGGCCAAATACACCATCAACCCCGCACTGGCCCATGGTGTCGCACACGAAGTGGGCAGCATCGAGGAAGGCAAATGGGCCGATCTGGTCTTGTGGCGCCCGGGCTTTTTCGGGGTCAAACCCAGTCTGATTCTCAAGGGTGGCTTCATTGCTGCGGCGGCGATGGGCGACCCGAATGCATCCATTCCCACGCCGCAACCGGTTCACTATCGCCCCATGTTTGGCGCATTCGGTGGCGCGGTGGCACGGACCTCCCTGACCTTCCTGAGCCAGGCTGCAACCCGCGCCGGTGTGGCGGACCAGTTGGGCCTCAAAAAGCGCATTGCAACTGTGCGTGGCTGTCGCACGGTCAAAAAGGCCGACATGATTCACAACCATTACATGCCGGTCATGGAAATCGATGCGCAGACTTACCACGTGCGGGCTGACGGCCAACTGTTGACCTGTGAGCCCGCCACGTCGTTGCCGATGGCGCAACGCTATTTCCTCTTCTGATTGCACCCAACAAACGATGACAAGCTGATGACAGTTTCGAGTCATTGAACCGAAACTGTCGGCAGCTCACGCAATTGGCCATTGACGCCAATGTGAGACTGAATTCACACGAACCCTGCACCGATAAGGGGCTGCGGGGGTCATTGGATTGCCATTCAATGACCTCCCGGCCGTCAGCCCCTTTTCTCTAGCAGTAGGTTCATCGTGCATTTCTCCCTGCAACTTCGTGACTGGAAGGTCGGCACCCGCCTGACCGTTGGCTTTGGTCTGATCCTGACCCTGTTGATGGTCGTGGCCATCCTTGGGTTCACAGCCATTCACCAAGCTCGTGCGCTGCACGAAACCTTCGAACGCGCGATGGTATTGCGCAGCCAAAGCGACGCCCTGCAAGAACAGCTGGCCCTCGACCTGACGCGCAGCCAGGCCATCATTCGATCGGTGGGCATGCCAGAGGTGGCCGACCGTTTCAAACCAGAAATGGCCCGCGCCGATCAAACGATTGGCAACCTGCTGGAGGCCATGTCCAATCAACCCCACGCCCAGGTTGAACTGGCGACGCGGAAACTCGCGCAGCACCATCAGCTGTACCGCCAGCGGCGAGACGAAGTGCTCCACCTCGTAGAGCTGGGGCAAACGATTGAAGCCAACGAGCGAGAACAAACTGCACTGGCTCCTCTGGCCCAATCGGTTCAACGCGACGCCGACACCTTGATGCAACTGGTGTCGGACCATACCCGCCAGACACAAGCGCATTTCCTGCAGACCACGGCCACCTCTCGCACCCTCATCGTGATTCTGACCGTGATGACACTGATCGGTGGCATGTTCTGGGCCTGGCTCATTGCCCGCTCCATCAGCCGCCCAGTGCAAACCGCCATGCGCATCAGTGAGGCCATTGCCCAAGGGCGCTTGACCCAGCATGTCCGCGAAGTGAATGCCCGCGACGAGATGGGGCGCATGCTGCAGTCCATGCGAAAAATGCGCGACGGTCTGGTGAACTTGACCAGCGAAGTTCGCGCGCAATCAGAACAACTGGCTCAAACCTCGGTGCAGGTCGCCTCGGGCGCCGAGGCCCTCGCACGCAGCTCGACCCACCATGCCGCCGTGTTGTCAGAATCCAGCCAGGTCTTGCATCAGATCGAAGCTGAAATTTCGACCAGCCTGACGCAAACCCACGAAGCCAGCGACCTGGCCCTGACCGCCCGAGACGTGGCCCAGCAAAGCCGCCAGGCCATGAGTGAGGTCATTGACACCATGCGCGGCATTCATGCGTCAAGCCAACGTGTTGCAGACATCATTGCCGTGATCGACAGCATTGCCTTTCAAACCAATATCCTCGCTCTGAACGCCGCCGTCGAGGCCGCCCGTGCCGGCGAACAGGGTCGTGGTTTTGCCGTGGTCGCGACCGAAGTCAGGTCGCTGGCCCAGCGTTCGGCTCACGCAGCGAGGGAAATCAAGCAACTCATCACCGACAGCGTGGAACGTGTGGGCCAGGGCACCGATCTGGTCAACCGCACCGGCACCACCATCGAATCATTGCGCAGCACCATCACCCAGGTGGCCAGTTTGATGGAAACCCTCAGCCAGACCAGCGTGCAGCATGCCCAAGGCATCAGCCATGTGAAGCAGACCGTGCAGCGGCTGGACTCAGCCACGCAAAGCAACATGGCGTTGATGACTCAGAGCACCCAGGCCGCCGCCAGCATGAAGGAACAAGCTGGCCAACTGCTGACTGCCGTGGCGGCTTTTGAAACACCGACAAGCGTGCCGGCCTGAGCTGCCAAACCGATCAGACGCCCTCTTTGGCCCGAAACGCGCAATAGCCCGGACGCGGACCCACCTGTGGGTGGCTGCGACAGGTATGAGGGCGCTTGTCGTAGATCGTGCACCGCCGGGTCTTGGCATCGAGAAAGTGGCAATCGCCACTGGCTCGGCGCGCCAGCGTGAACAGGTTGTATTTGTTGTGAAAGCGTGCGACCACACCAGACTTGATCAGGCGCTTGGCAATCTGCTTGATGTCTTCGTGTTCCGCTTCAAAGGGATCGACCAATTCCATGCGAACCAGGTCCGACAGCTTGACCTCCAGCGGCATGGTGCAGCAAGACGCCACGCAGCGGTCACACATGCCGTTGCGGTATCGACTCCAGGTATCAGGGCGGTCAACGTCGACCAGGTAAATCGAAGGTTTCACGGGCGCGGAGTCTAGCAGAGCAACGCCATTTCGCTGCGTGGGTACACTTTGTGCTTGTCCTGAACCAGCGCATTTTGACCACCATGCTGACCATCAACAAACTCATTCCTCAAGGCCGGGGCTTGGCCTCCGTGCTCGTTCGCCGAGCCGCCACCGTGGCGCTGGACTGGGACGTCCGCCAGAAAAGCCGTTTCGACGCCACCGACTCCCAGGGCCGAACCCTGGGGGTGTTCCTGCCCCGAGGCACCGTGGTGCGGGGTGGCGACGTGCTGGTGGCCGAAGACGGCTCCCTGATTCGCGTGGAAGCCGCCGCTCAGCCGGTGCTGCGCATCACCGCTTGCGCAGAACACGGCAGCCCCTTCGACCTGACGCGTGCCGCCTACCACTTGGGCAATCGGCATGTGCAGATCGAGTTGCAGCCCGACCACCTCAAGATCGAACCTGATCATGTGCTGGCTGACATGCTCCGCGCCATGCACCTGACGGTCAGCGAGGAAGTGGCCGCATTCGAGCCTGAGGGTGGCGCCTATGCTGCAGGTGGCCACAGCCACGGGCATGGACACGATCATCATCCCCACGCGGCCGAGCACTCGCACGGCGCCGATGCAGGCCACGTGCATGGACCCGGCTGCGGGCACGACCATGGTGAGCATCATCATGGGCATGAACACGCCGCGGCCCCCCAGCCGACCACACGCGGCAAACCGCTTGGCATAGCCATCAAATCCGAAGCCAAGCCACATGTACATGGCCCTGGCTGCGGACACGACCACTGATTGGTTCTGATGCCCAAGGTCCGTTCCGCCCCCATTCCCCTGAGCCCCAGCATCCGCCTGCAGTTGATGTGGCTGGCCTCGCCTGCCCTTCCCGTTGGCGGCTTCAGCTATTCCGAAGGGCTGGAAGCCGCTGTGGATACCGGCCGAGTCCAGACGGAGGCACAAGCTGCCCACTGGCTGTTGTATCAGCTTCAACTCAGCCTGGCTCGCTCTGACATGCCGGTTGTGGCTCGGGCCGTGCCGGCCTGGCTGCGCGGCGATCTGGCGCGCATCAGTGAACTCAACGAATGGGTGACCCAGACCCGTGAAACCAGCGAGCTGCGTCTGCAAACCGAGCAGATGGGGCGCTCCCTGGTGGAATGGCTGCGCAACAATGGGCAACAAGACGAACGCACCGCTGCCTGCGCCAGCCTGAAGCCCGCCCCCACATGGCCCGTGGCCTTTGCTTTGGCGGTGGCGCAATGCATCCCCAAGGGCATGCCACCCCCACCTCAATTGGTGGAGGAAGCCTTGCTGGCCTACGCCTTCGGATGGGCTGAAAACATGGTGCAGACCGCCATCAAGGCCGTGCCATTGGGCCAAAGCGCCGGGCAACGCATTCTGCAAGCCCTCACCCAGGCCATTCCCTCGCTGATTGAATCAGCCTGCCAAGTGACCGACAGCCAACGGCAGGCCTTCACCCCCATGCTGGCCATTCTCAGCGCCCAGCACGAATCCCAATACTCTCGACTGTTCCGATCATGACCGCTCTGCATCACATTCCAGGCCGAACCAAGAAACTGCCCCCCTTGCGCGTGGGCGTGGGCGGGCCCGTTGGCTCCGGCAAAACCACCCTGCTCGAAATGCTGTGCAAGACCATGCGCGAGCAGTACGACCTGGTCGTCATCACCAACGACATCTACACCAAGGAAGACCAGCGGCTGCTAACCGTCGCTGGTGCGCTCGACCCCGACCGCATCATGGGCGTAGAAACCGGTGGCTGCCCGCACACCGCGATCCGAGAAGATGCCTCCATCAACCTGGAGGCGGTGGACCGCATGTTGGCCAAGTACCCTAACGCCGACATCGTGTTCATCGAATCGGGGGGCGACAACCTGGCCGCCACGTTCAGCCCCGAGTTGAGCGACCTGACCATCTACGTGATTGACGTGGCTGCAGGTGAAAAGATTCCGCGCAAAGGTGGCCCAGGCATCACCAAGAGCGACCTGTTCGTGATCAACAAGACCGACCTGGCACCCCATGTGGGCGCCAACCTGGAAATCATGGAAGCCGATACCAAGCGCATGCGCCCCACCCGACCTTTTGTGATGACCAACCTGAAGACCCGTTCAGGACTGGATCAGGTCATTGCCTTCATCGAAGAAAAAGGCATGCTCAAGGCTTGATCTGATTCAGGGCTCACCGGTGGTCCCCCAGCCCGGAATCGAACCAGGATTTGACCCTTAGGAGGGGCCTGTCTTATCCATTAGACGACTGGGAGACTCAGCCCGCCAGTTTAACGCCTGTTCATCATGGAACGATGCCGGGCTTGAGCATGCGTCGCGGATCAACCCAAGCGTCGTACTCTGCGCCCGTGATGCCCCCCACTTCGAGGGCAGCATTGCGCAGAGGCAGCCCGGCCTTGAGGGCGTGCTTGGCAATCGTCGCGGCACGATCGTAGCCAATATGAGGGGTTAGCGCGGTGACCAGCATCAGCGATTGCGCAAGCAGCCACTGAGCATGCTCTGCATTGACCTCGATTCCGCCAATGCAGTGCTCGGTAAGGCTGGCCATGACATCACTCAGCAAGCGCAGGCTGTGCAAGACGTTATGAGCAATCAGCGGCTTGTAAACATTCAGCTCCAGTTGCCCCTGGCTTGCTGCAATGCCGATTGCCACGTCGTGCCCCATCACCTGAGCGCAAACCATTGTCAGAGCTTCAATCTGCGTCGGGTTGACCTTGCCGGGCATGATTGAACTGCCCGGTTCGTTGGCAGGCAAGTGCAATTCACCCAGGCCGGCCCGGGGCCCGCTGGCCATCAAGCGAATGTCGTTGGCAATTTTGTTGAGGGCGATGGCGAGCATCTTGAGCGCACTGTGCAAGCCAACCAGAGGCTCATGCCCCGCCAAGGCGGCAAACAGGTTGCTCGCAACAGTGAAGGGCTCGCCCAGCCGTTGCGCCAATCGGGCCGCAACCCGCTCGCCAAATTCCGGATGGGTGTTCAGCCCCGTGCCCACAGCGGTGCCCCCAATGGCAAGGGCATGGACCGCTGGCAAGGCGCTTCGCACTGCCGCCTCTGCGATGGCAAGCTGAGCATCGTAGCCACCAAACTCCTGGCCAAAGGTCATGGGCGTGGCATCCTGCAAGTGGGTACGGCCAATCTTGATCAGGTCTGCAAACGCCTGCTCTTTGGCCTGCAAGGCCGAGCGCAATCGCGTGAGGGCTGCCAACAAAATGCGACTCTGCCTCACCGCAGCGACGTGCATCGCCGTCGGAAAGACATCGTTGGATGACTGCCCCAGATTCACGTCATCGTTCGGATGTACGCAACGCGCAGCACCCAAGCCCCCGCCCAGCGAGAGGGACGCGATGCTGGCGATCACCTCATTCACGTTCATATTCGTCTGTGTGCCTGAGCCCGTCTGCCAGACGACCAGGGGAAACTGCGCATCAAACTCCCCGGCAGCCACGCGGGCTGCTGCTGCAGCCACGGCGTCGGCCTTGGCGGCTTCGAGCAACCCGAGCTCACCATGAACCTGCGCCGCCGCTTGCTTGATCTCTGCGAGCGCATGAATGATTTCGAGCGGCATCAGCTCATGCCCGATTGAAAAATGGCGCCGGCTTCGCTCCGTCTGCGCCCCCCACAGCGCCGCAGAATCGACCTCAATGGGCCCGAAGCCATCTGTTTCAAGGCGCGTTGACGCCATAGCGGGCACATCGGGATGCGGCAACGCGGCAGCCAACTGCGCCATCATCAGTGGTTTGGGCACAAATGCGGTCATTCCAATGGCTTCGCAGGCCTTTGATATGTCGGGTTCGTCACGCGCGGTGGTCGCAATGATGGGAACAGGCGTGCACATTCCCCCATCGTGCGCTTCGTAGCGGCGAATCCTCTCGGTGGCCTCCATGCCATCCATGACCGGCATGTCCACGTCCATCAGAACCACGTCGGGTCGATACCGTTCGAAGTACTCAACAGCTTCGCGCCCGTTTTCCGCCATATCGGATTCGAATCCCAGAACGTGCAGCATTTCTGCCGCGAGGATGCGATTGATGAGGTTGTCGTCGACAACCAACGCGGTTGGCATGGTCCGAGAGTCGTCGCGTCGCTCTCGCTGCGAGGCCCTGTTACGGGTCGCTTCCAATGTGGCTGCAAGCTCCTTGATCTCCCGAAGGTCGGCTGGGCTGAACGGAACCTTCCTGATCTCGATACCCGGGGCAGCTTGGGGGCCAACTCCAGAAGACTCGTCGTGAACACCATAGATGACTCGGCACTGCGGACTCCATGCACGCCGTACCTCCGACAACATGTGCGGACTCATCTCCTTCTGTTCGGTCGCCATCACCAAAGCGGGCTCTAACCTGTTTTTGCTCCCAGCCCAAAAGGCCAGGGCATCGTCCAGGTTGGCGAACTGGCGCACATACCAACCGTCTCTTTGAAGGCGGGTCGCCAGCAGCGCTTCCTCTTCCGAAAGCTCGCCAATCAACCAGGCGGAGACCGTGGCCAACTCGTTGAGGTAAGCGGGCTCAATCTCGGGCCCGTCATGGGGCAAAGTCAAACTGAGTTCAACGACGGCCCCCTCTCCGGATGAAAGGTGAACGTGGCAGTCCGCGTCAGTGCCCTTATCAAAGTACGACAGGATTCGTGGCGAACACAAGCTGACTGTTGCGTCCTCTTGATTGGATGAGGCCTCCGAAGAGGTCTTCAGCATGCCCGACAGCCTACTAAGATCGGTCGGACCGGATGTAGCCGTGTAGGCAAACTGTACTGTCACCCTGGCCTGATCAATAGAAAGTGACCAGCAGTGGACGGACAGAAACAAGGATCCGTGTCCGTAACCGGCTTGCCCCAGTCCGCCCCACACGATGTCATTCACACATTGCGTCAAGTTCCGAACATCCTTGTCCGGAAACATCGTCAGCCCCTGATAGTCAAAATAAAGCGTCGAGCCCTGCTGAGAGGCTCGCCCTTGCAAGTCTTGCGTGACCGCAGCCAAGGCATCCCCTAGGCTGGCAAGACCACCGACAGTGTTGGGCGAATTGGGCACGGAGAGGTCCTTGAAGCCGTTTCAACATACACCCGTAGGGTCAGTTACACAAGCCATGATCTGAGATGCCGCAAAGGCCAATTCCCTATGAACTGTGGGCCATGAACATGTGCTGAAAATAAATGTTATGGTTCTGCGCCTTGCCGCCCCTTGACAGTCGACCACACATGAGCGCCAAACCGAATCGCGTCATCCCCATTCAGCCGGTAGGCTCCCATGCCCAAGGGGTTTCGCTCTTTCAGGCGCACAAAACGATCCATCCACGTACAGCTCAAGGGCTCTTTTCAAGTTGGCGTTGGGTATTCGTTTGGCTGACTCAGATCGTTTACTACGGTCTGCCCTGGTTGAGCTGGAATGGCCGCCAGTCGGTGTTGTTCGATCTGAACACCCGCCGCTTTTACCTATTTGACCTGGTTCTCTACCCACAAGACTTCATCTACCTGGCGGCCTTGCTGGTGCTCAGTGCCCTGGCGCTTTTCTTCTTCACTGCGGTAGCGGGACGCCTGTGGTGCGGCTTTGCCTGTCCGCAAACGGTCTACACCGAAATCTTCATGTGGATCGAAAAGCGCTTCGAAGGCGAGCGACTGGCACGCATCAAGCTGGACGCAGCCCCCTGGTCCTTTGACAAGGCCTGGCGCAAAGGCGGCAAGCATCTGGCCTGGGCCGTGTTCAGCCTGTGGACCGGGCTGACCTTTGTGGGTTACTTCACCCCCATTCAAGCTCTGGTGGCAGAGACCACCAGCTTGGCACTGGGGCCCTGGGAAGCCTTCTGGATCGTGTTCTACGGCATGGCGACCTACGGCAATGCAGGCTTCCTGCGCGAGCAAGTCTGCAAGTACATGTGCCCCTATGCCCGCTTTCAGGGTGTGATGATCGACGGCGACTCCTTGATCGTGGGCTACGACACCACTCGGGGTGAAAACCGTGGCTCGCGCTCCAAGTCGGCCGACCGTGCCAAGCTGGGCCTGGGCGACTGCGTGGACTGCACGATGTGCGTCCAGGTCTGCCCTGTCGGCATCGACATTCGCAACGGCTTTCAGATGGAATGCATTGGCTGCGGCGCCTGCATCGATGCCTGTGACACAGTGATGGACAAGATGAACTATCCGCGCGGTCTGATCCGGTTCACCACACAGAACGGACTGCAGCATGGTTGGAAGCGCCCCGAACTGTTCCAGCGGGTACTGCGCGCCCGCACCCTGGTCTATGGTCTGGCGCTGCTGGTCGGCGTGGGATTGCTGGCCGCCAGCCTGGCCACCCGCGATCCGTTCCGAGTCAGCGTGATTCGCGACCGTGGCGTGATGGCGCGCATGGTGGACGATGGCGACGTGGAGAACATCTACCGACTGCACATCATGAATGCCATGGAAAACCCGCAGACCTATCGGATTGATGTCTCTGCACTGCACGGCGTCAACGGATTGCGCATCGAAGACGCGCAGGATGTGAAGCTGGGACCGGCAGAAAGCCGCGATGTGTCAGTGCGGGTCCGACTGGCAGGCCAGGTGGCAGCCAGCCGCTCGGGTCAGATCCTGCCAATTCAACTGGGTATCGAGCAGCTCGGACACTATGGTCAGTCGATCCGTGTGCTCGAGAAGAGCACCTTTGTGATCCCGCGCTGAGGATCAGCCCTGCGGCGAATAAGCCAGCGCGTAGGCGTTTTTGCCTGAGTGCTTGACGCCGTACATGGCCTCGTCTGCCGCAGACAGAATCTGCTTTCGGTTGGGGCCGTGGATCGGGTAGCAGGCAATGCCCACGCTGGCCCCCACATAAGCCACCTGCCCGTCGTCCAGGATGATGGGCTGGCACAAAGACTCGACAATGTCGGACGCAATCTGGCTGAGCACCGGGTCAGCGGGGCCAACACCATACAGACCGGCCACGAACTCGTCGCCCCCAATGCGCCCCACCAGGTCAGACGAGCGACGCAGCGCCGAACGAAGCCGGTTGGCACATTCAATCAAGACCAGATCGCCCGCTTTGTGGCCGAGGCGATCATTGACTTGCTTGAAGCCGTCAAGGTCGATGTACAGCACGCTGACCGGCACATGGTTCACCGTGGCTTCGGCCATGAAGTGATCTAGCGCGACATCGCAGGCAGCACGGTTACGCAGTCCGGTGAGGCTGTCATGTTCGGCCTGATGCTGAGTGTGGGCCTCGGCGCGTTTGCGCTCGGTGATGTCGTACATCACGCCCTCGATCCAATGGGAATCACCCTGCACAGAAATCAGGCAATGCACCCATCGCGGCAAATCGCCGTGGTGTATCAACTCGAGATCATCAGACACGGTTTCGCCGCAGCGGGCCGCCTCATCAATCAGGTTGAGCGCCCGGTCAGGCCGCGCAAACACCTGACGAACGAAATCCTTCGCCTTGAGGCGCTGCATTTCATCAAGTTTGACCCCCAGAACCCTCAGAGCGGTCGGGTTGCAATTGATGAGGTGACCATCCCTGCCTAGCACGAAAATGCCCGCGCTGCTGGAGTCAAAGATCTGACGATATTGGGCTTCCATCTCTTCGATTTCGGCACGCAACTCGCGCTCCTTGTTCAGAGCCAGATGGTTGGATCTCAACAAGGCGTTGGCGCCATCTACCAGCGAGCCGATTTCGTCGTGCTCATGTCCTGGCAGCTGCCCCAGTTCCTCGGAAGTACCCGGCTTCATCGTGCGCAGCAAGCTGGCCAGTCGCACAATGGGCTTGGACACCAGTTGGTTGCCCAACCCGAAAATCAGCAAGGCAAGCACCACGCTTTGGGTCACGAACATCCATGCCAGTGCCTTCGCATCGGCGCGCGCGGAGTTCTCCATATGCACGTTGTCCGCTGTCACACGAATCCGCCCGACCTTCTCACTGCGATCGAATGGCGAAAGCAGGTCGCGCGAAACAACCTCGCCAGCCATTTTCTGCACGCCGTCCCGCACAGAACGACGGGTCACCAGCGGATGGCCTGTTGTGTCAAGCACCTCGACCTGAGCGACCAGTTCGTGCTGGGCAATCCCATCAATGACTTCCTGAAGCAGTACACGGTCTTGCGCATAAGCCCCGATCGAGGCCGACTTCTCGACTGCGGTGATCAGACCGTTGACGGTGCCACGACCGGCCGCCAAAGCACGCTCATAGCCCAAGCCATACGACACCACGGCTGCGACAATCGCCAGCACGGTGGTGATCAGCACCACAGCCATCATGAAGCGAACCTGCAATCCGTGCCGACGCATCACCACTTATCGCCCTTCCTTGATCGTCATCACGACCCGCAAGCCTTTGTCGGCCGGTTCCTGCGCCACGTAGCCAATGGCCCCGGGGTTGCGCTTGACCATGTCCATCACGGCTTGCTCAGACTGCAGCAACTGCGGTGGCATCACCTGCCCGGTGAACATCAAACGTGACCAATAGCTGTTCAACTGGGCTTGACTCATGCCGGTCAGCGCCTGGTAGAACATCACGCGCACGGGGTTGTCGCGAGGCAGGTCGCAAGCCAGCACATAGTCGCCATTGGGGTAGGTGCGAGTACGTCCCATGAACAGATCCACCGCCTCTTTGTGGGTCAGCGGCCTGATGCCATTGCTGGCATTCACCACCACATAAATATCGGCACGAGCCAGCCCACACGCCAGAACGAGCGCTGCAGAACAAGCCAGTTTTCCGATGAGGTTCACCATGCCCGTGTCCTCAGAACGTGAAGTCCACGGTGGCCGAAACGGCATGCGGCTGTGCGGCTCCGAGGCTAGGCCCCACCCACAAACCGCCCCCATTGGCAGAAACCCAGAAGTGATCCCATTGGACCTTCAGCGCTGCCTGGTCGTGAAAGTCCCAACGAGCGCCCAGGGACAAGGAGGTCTGGCGCGCACGCGAGCCATTGATACCGTAGGCCAGGCGGTCACCCAACGCCTGGTAGACCCCACCCAGGGCAGACCAGTCAGGCGAAGAGACCACGCCCAAACGAGACAGGGTCCGACCAGCCATCCCAAACAAGGTCACATCACCAAAACGCCGCCCAACCGACACATAGCCTGATTGAGCCGCACGGGTTCCCGTATTCACACTGACACGGCTGTATTCGGCACTCCAGAGCCAGTCGTCTCGGTCATAGCTCACACCGATTTCGCTGAACAAGGCGGTATCGGTATCCAGGCCCCATTTGCGATCCAGTTCGGCCGCTTTATCCGACACGGCAGGATCGGGGTCGCGCTCCAGCCCACGCAGCAGGCCCAACGCGGCATAGGCCGAAGCAGGCGCCGCAGCCGTCATCCGTGCGCCGCCCAAGGTGGCTCGGAACAACAGACCATCAACCTCTCGGGTCAGCGTCATGCCACCAGCGGAGCGCAGCTTGAAAGTGATCTGGTCAGGACTGACAGCCAAGGTGGCACGCGCGTCTACCGAGCCGGCAAAGGCCTTCAGGCGCCAGCGCGCATCACTCTGGTTCCAGACGTAGCTGACATCGGCGCCATCGATCGAATACAAGGGCAGACCGGCATACAACTCGATGTTGGGACGCACCCAGGGGTAGGCCACGCCCACGTTTCGATAGTCAGACAGGAGAAACAGGTCGGGGCTGGTTCGACCGACACGAACCGTCACATCCCCAACGGGCTTGTATGCGGCAAAAAGCCACTCAACCGATTCAATGGGCTTGCTGCCAGGCAAGCGACGCTTGAGCACCAATTGCGACGCCAGCTCCAGCTTTGGGTTGACTTCGTAGTGCGCTTGCAGGCCCAGGCGGGCATCGGTGTCCCAGGCAAACGAACGGGGCTCGGGATACTGCGCGGCATCGCGCCGCAGGTACCACCCATCCGGAGCAAAGGTCTGGGTGAAACCGAAGGTGCCGAACCCGTTGAGACGCAACGGCGACTGTTGCCCTGCGCCAGTTTCGGCGCGGGCCAGACCGCCCGCGCACGCCAACGAGGCGAGCAAAGGCACGATGCAGAGCAACTTGTTCATACCGCGATTGTGCTGAGGACTATCGGATCGCGAAATGGAAATGTGACCGGAAAACCCGTGTCAGATCAGACCGACACCGGCTTAGGCCACTCGGAAGAAGGCCATCAGCTCCTGCAGCTGTGTGGCCTGTGCAGACAGCTCTTCAGCAGTCGCCGACAGCTGCTCGGAAGCCGATGCGTTTTGTTGCGTGGTCGAGTTCAGCAGGCTCATGGCCGAGTTGATCTGGCTGACCCCTTCGGCTTGCTCGCCCGAGGCGGCTGCAATGCTTCGCACCAACTCGGACGTCTCGTTAATCGACGGCATCATCTGGGTCAGCATCTGCCCGGCCTTCTCGGCCATGTCAACGCTGTTGGCGGCCAGATCACGGATTTCCATGGAAGCAGACTGACTGCGCTCGGCGAGTTTTCTGACCTCAGCCGCCACCACCGCGAAACCACGACCGTGCTCACCAGCACGACTGGCTTCAATGGCCGCATTGAGAGCCAGCAGGTTGGTCTGGTAGGCAATGTCGTCAATGATGGCAATCTTGGCCGCGATGCTGCGCATGGCCTCAACGGTGCGCGAAACGGCTTCGCCGCCTTCGTGCGCCTCATGGGCTGACTTCTGAGCCATTTCGTCGGTCTGCACAGCGTTGTCTGAATTCTTGCGAATCGACGAACTCATCTGCTCCAGCGCTGCGCTGGTCTGCTCGACGCTGGCCGCCTGCCCAGACGCAGATTGAGACAAGGACATGGAGGTGGCAGACACCTGCTCGGAAGCCGACGTCAACTGCTCTGCCGCCGCACGCACGTCGCGAATGGTGTTGCTGATGGTGTCCATCAGCACATTGAAGCTGCTGGCCAGCATGCCGAAGAAGCTGCCACTTTCACTGGAAGCCGCCATGCGATGGCTAAAATCTCCCTGGGTGGCGCCCTCGACCAGACGGCTGACTTCAGCTTCGGCCTCAACCTCTGCTGTGCGGTCTTTCCACTCCACCACCGAGCCCAGACGTTGACCATCGGCTCCCAGAATCGGGTTGGCGGTCAGAGAGAAGGTCAACCCCGCCACCTTCACCTGAGTCTTGTACTCGCCTTGCAAGGCAGCCAGCAAGCGCTGCTGGTGCGCCGGGTTCTTGTGGAAGACATCAAAACTCTTACCCTTGATCTGTCGCGCATCAAAGTGCGGCAAGGCCTGGCGCAAGCGTGACTCGTTGCGCAGCATCATGTCGTCCGCCGACTTGTTTGTGTAGACGATGACGTTGTTGGCGTCGGCGATCATGACGTTGGTCGAACAGCTATCGAGCGCCTGCTTGACTTGCGCATTGACGGCGGCAACGCGGCGCTCCTCGGCCGCAGCCGCGAGTTCGTCAGTCAGATCACGCCATTCGATGACGGTACCCAGGCGTGCGCCACTGGCATCGATCACAGGGTTGAAGCCCAGATTGAACGTGCGGCCACCTATTTCCATGCGCTCCGAATGCGGCTGAGACAGCTGCTCCATCAAGCGACGCTGCCCCACCGGATCGGCATGGAATTGGCAGGCATCGGCCCCCATCAACTCAGCCGGATCGAAGGCGGGCACCCGCTGGCGCAAGGCTGCCTGGGCTGTCGCCAGCATCTTCAAGCAAGACTGGTTGGCATAAATGACTTTGCCTTGGGGGTCTGCCAACATCACATTCGCGGCCGCGACATCGAGTGCCTGCTTGATGCGCTCGCTGATCTGGCGCATGCGCTCGCTTTCGTTGGCTCGCCGAACGGTTTCGGCAAACTCGAAGCCCAGTCGGGTCTGGACACGCTTGATGGCCAACAGCATGCCGGCCAGTTCATCGTGCCCCCAGGCTTCGACCACACCATCAAACTTGCCTTGCGCAAAGCGATCGAGGTGCACCGCGGCCTGCTGAAGCTTGGTGGCCATGGTCCTGGTTTCACGAGACAGCCACCACCCCAGGCCGCAAGTGGCCGCCGCCGCCGCCGCCACGATGCCTGGCTGGTGGAACCAGGCGCCGGCCGCCGCCACAGAGGTGGAGGCCAATGCAGCCAGGGCCACAGCCTTCCCTCGGGCTGGCAAAGAGGCATGCCGCAACCAGCGTGACACAAAGTTGTTTTCCAGCCAGCCGCCATCCATCACGGCCCGGCCTTCGACAATGGACACCCCTTGCGCCTGCCCGGCCCGAATCTGCCGGTACAGCTGTTCATGCTCGGCAATCTGTTCGCGCGTGGGTTTCGTTCTGACCGACAGGTAACCGACGATCTCCTTGCCCTCGAGCAAAGGGGTGGCGTTGGCCACCACCCAGTAATAGTCGCCGTTCTTGCAGCGATTCTTGACCATGCCGGTCCAAGGGCGACCTGAACTCAAGGTATCCCAAAGATCCTGAAAAGCCTCAGGGGGCATGTCAGGGTGGCGCACGATGTTGTGGGCCTTGCCGATCAACTCGTCTTCCTGAAACCCGCTGTACTCCAGGAAGTCCTGGTTCACATAGGTGATGCGACCCTTGAGATCGGTACGTGACACGATGCAAGCGCCTTCGCGCAGCGGCAGCTCTTTGTCGGTCACAGGCAGGTTGGTACGCATGGCGACACCCTTTTGGCAATCTGGTTGCAGAAGACGAAATTCGAACTACAACGTCGATTGTTGACGGCATGCGCCAAACCGAATCCACCGAAATGGACCGGATTTTCAGAAACCCAATGGGTTTTTTCAGCCTGACATCAGGTCGCGATACGTAATTCTTCGACCAGATAACCTTCGCGGATCAGGGCATCGCGAAGCCATTGCGGCTGAGAACCTTCGCCATCCCAGGTCTCACCGGAAACAGGATGGCGGTATTTCGGGCCTTTGGGAGGCAGTTCAGGCTGGGCAACGAGACGCACTGCTTCGTCGTCTGACGCCAGTTCGTGCGCAGAAATCTGCCAGAAATCCACCAGCTGCCGAATCGAACGCAGTACGGCCTGTTGTTCTGCGGTCAAGTTCATGATTCTTGTTCGGGCACCGAAAACAGCACCGTTTGTTTTAGGCCAATGTTAGCAAACTCAAACTGCGGCCATTTTGGGGATATTCAGGATTCGAAATTCTGCCGAGTGTCGAGAGAGCGGAGGAAAATGGATCACAACAGACGCATTCAATCTGCCCTTTCATGAAACTCGCCTTGCTGTCCGACCTGCACGCCAACCGCCAAGCCACCGAAGCGGTGTGGGAACACGCACAAGAGCAAGGCATCAACCAGGTGATTCTGCTGGGCGACTACGTGGACTACGGCGGCGACCCGGCCTGGGTGGTCGATTTCTGTCGCGATCTGGTACGCCAGGGCGCGATTGCCGTGCGCGGCAATCACGATGATGCGCTGAGCCCGGAAACCACCAGCCGCATGTCGGACCATGTGCTGCCCACACTGCAATGGACCGAGTCTCAACTCTCGCCGGACCAACTGGCCTGGCTACGCGACCTGCCCCTGACTGCCGAACTGGGCGACTGTCTGTTCGCCCATGCCAATGTCCACGATCCAGCACATTGGGAATACCTGCACGGCCGCATGGAAGCCAGCCGCAGCCTGTTTGCCACCCATCACCGCTATGTGTTTTGCGGCCACGTGCATGAACCTTGCCTCTATCACCTGTCACCCACAGGCAAATCGGGCGAGTTTTCGCCGGTAGACGCCACGCCCATGCCCTTGTCGCCGGCTCGTCGCTGGCTGGCCATTCCCGGCTCGCTGGGCCAACCGCGCGATGGCAACCCGGCGGCTTGCTATGCCACCTTTGATACCGAGCAAGCGATCCTCACCTACTTCCGAGTTCCATACGACCAGGAAATGGCGGCCCACCGTGTCCTGACCTCCGGCATGCCCGCCCCGGTGGCCCAAGCCCTTGCAGAAAGATTGATTCATGGACGCTAGAACCCCCTTGCAGGCAGGCGATGTCATTGACCAGTTCCGCATTCGAGAGCGGCTGCATCAAGGCGGCATGGCCACCTTGTGGGGCGTGGTGCAGCTCGACGCCCAGGGGCAGGAAACCGGGCCAGAGCTGATCATGAAGGTGCCGCGCATCAAGGGCGGACAGGACCCGGCCACCATCGTCGGATTTGAAGTCGAGCAGATGGTGATGCCCATGTTGCAGGGCCCCCATGTGCCGCGCTTTGTCGCCCGGGGTGATTTCACCAAACAGCCCTACATCGTGATGGAACTGATCCAGGGTGAATCATTGCGCCCTCGCCTGGATCAAGCACCCCTGCCCATCGACGATGTCGCCAGCATCGGCCACAAGGTGGCGTTCGCCCTTCACTCGCTTCACAAGCAACACCTCGTGCACCTCGATGTCAAGCCGAGCAACATCATGTTCCGCCCCACCGGAGAGGCGGTGCTGGTCGACTTTGGCCTGTCGCGACACGATCGACTGCCCGACTTGCTAGAGGAAGAGTTCAACCTCCCTATGGGAACAGGGCCCTACATGTCACCCGAACAGGTCCAGTTTGTACGCAATGACCCGCGCAGCGACCTGTTTGCATTGGGGGTCATGCTCTACCACTTCACCACCGGCGAACGGCCATTCGGCCAACCTACGACTGTGGCGGGCCTGCGCAAGCGGCTCTATACCGAACCCATCCCCCCCAGGCAGATCCGGGAAGACACCCCCCCGTGGCTGCAGGAAGTCATTCTGAGGTGCCTGGAAGTTCAACCGGAAAGGCGCTACCAGACCGCCGCCCAGTTGGCATCTGATCTGCAAAACCCCAGCCAGATCCAACTGACAGCCCGAGCCGAGAAGCGCGGCACGGCCGGCAAGATCAAAACCCTGAAACGCTGGTTTGCGGCCATGGGCGCCGAGCCCAAAACCGACGCCACGGCGAGTGAGCAGGTCGAGCAAAGCCCCATCATTCTGGCCGCGGTCGACACCCGTGGCGCCGCGCCCGAACTACAGCGCAAGCTCCTGGCCACCGTGCGTCGCATTCTGCAAATCGAGCCTGGCGCCAGACTGGCTTGCGTCAGCGTGATGAAGACGAACCGGGTGGGCATGGACAAGCTGACCGACCGGCACGGCAACAGCCTGCATGTGAAACAGTTGGTCGACCTGAAACATTGGGCTCGCCCCCTGGAACAGCAATTGGGGCTGGATGACCAGCGCCTGACGTTTCACGTGCTGGAAGCACCCGACGCGGCACAGGCCATCGTGGAGTTTGCCAACAAGAACCAGGTGGACCACATCGTGATGGGAGCCCGGGGCCACTCGGCCATTCGACGCTACCTGGGCAGCGTGAGCGCGCAGGTGGTGGCCGAAGCGGAATGCTCGGTCACCGTGGTGCGTGCCTGATGCAGAGGCCAGGCGAAACCCGCACTCAGGGCTTGTTGAGCGTCACGTTGACAAACTGACTGATCGCCACGCCAAATGAATTGGACACCGCAACGGTGTACTTGCCTTCGTTGGCAGCCTGAACATTGGCGATTTTCAAGACAGGGGTTTCGGCACCATTGACGATGTTCCCCTTGAACCGCCAGGTGTAGACCAGGATGTCAGAGCCCGTGGCCTCGACCATCAAGGTCAGAGTCTGGCCGGCGGAGATCTTGACCTCCTTGGGCTCGGTTTGCGACATGGTGACGACCACGGGCGCATCAACCGGATAGGCCTGAACCACCGAGGAGTCAGAGTGGATCTTGGGCACCCCTTGGGGCTCAGGGGCCTCACGGCTCCCGCCTCCACAGGAAGTCAATGCCATAGCCCCTCCCAAGGCCATAGCCAGCTCAACCCAGAACTTCAGTCGCAGCTGTCTCACTGCTGTCTCCGTGATTTTTGTCACAACCAGCGTTGGACGATGCCCGACAAACCGAGGGGTGTCAAGGGAGAAACTCCGCCATTGGCAGCCCCCCAATCGGGGGCACAGACGTCAGGGATTGACGTACAGGTCGAGCATGGGTTCTGTTCCAGGTGTGACCAGGTAAGGGTCGAAATCGGTCACGCCGGCCTCACGCAAGACCGTTTCATCGATGAAAAACTGGCCCGTAGCTTCACGGCTGGGGCGGGTCAGAATGACGTGAGCAGCATCGGCCATGATGTCGGGCTTTCTTCCCAGCGTCCCCAGGGTGCTACCGGCAATGTTGAGCGCCGAAGTGGCGATGATGGTGCGCGGCCAAAGCGCATTGACGGCGATGCCCTTGCGGCTGAATTCGGCCGCCAAGCCCATGGCCATCAGGCTCATGCTGTACTTCGAAACGGTGTAGGCCGCGTGCGACTCGAACCACTTGGGCGCCAGATCGATCGGGGGAGACAGGACCAGTACATGAGGGTTGGCGGCCTTTTCCAGAAAAGGCAGACATGCCTGGGTGCACATGAAGGTGCCCCGCACATTGATGTCCATCATCAGGTCGTAGCGCTTCGCCGGCACATTGGCTGCCGTAGCCAGATGGATGGCGCTGGCATTGTTGACGAGGATGTCGATGCCACCAAAATGCGCGACGGCCTCCGCCACCGCCCGCTTGACTTGCTCTTCATCGCGCACATCGACCACCAGGGGCAAGGCCCGCCCGCCCGCTGCCTCGATTTCGGCCGCTGCAGTATGAATGGTGCCGGGCAGACGTGGGTCAGGCTCGGAAGTTTTGGCGGCCACCACGATGTTGGCGCCATCGCGGGCGGCACGCAAAGCGATGGCTTTGCCAATGCCACGGCTGGCACCAGTGATGAACAGGGTCCGTCCGGACAATGAGGTCATGCAGTCAATCCTTGAAAGCGCGCCCGCCCCCCGGGCACATCGATCAAGGTTAACCGACACCCATCACGCGTCGGCTACGGATTTGCTCTGAAACGGCCGCATCAGTTGCATCAGCTTCGGGTGATCCGAAAAGACCCTCTTCAGCCGGGACACGAGCTCCGCCTTGAAGGAATGCTCCGGCTGGTTCGCAATGTAGCGGTACTCGCCATATTGCTCGTACTGCACCCATGGCTTGGCGGTGAACAGGTTGCCAAAGGTCATGGTGGAGGGCAGGAAATGTGCAGTCAGGGTTTTGCGAGAAAAGCGCGAATCGGTGGCTTCCAGTGACCCATGAATGGTGCGCGAGTTCCAGATCAGCACGTCCCCTTTTCTCAGGGCAGGCGCATGCACCATGTCGCGGTTGCGATCCAGAAACGCCTGCATCTTCGCCAACCAGGCCACATGGGTCATGCCAGAGTCATGCAGTTTGACGTTGTGGCTGCCCGGCAAAACATAGAAGCGACCCGCCTCCTCCCGGATGTCTTCCAGCGCCAGACACACGCCCATCAAGTGACCATGAGGTACCGAGTCGAGATGCCACCAATCCTGATGAGGCCCGGTGGCAGGATTGGCGTCAAACAACATGCTGCGCATG
Source organism: Aquabacterium sp. (assembly GCF_036273115.1). Lineage (GTDB taxonomy): Bacteria > Pseudomonadota > Gammaproteobacteria > Burkholderiales > Burkholderiaceae_C > Aquabacterium. The sequence goes on along the minus strand of NZ_DASUIN010000019.1, from coordinate 160,597 downwards.
AGGTGATGCCGCCCGTGGCCACTGGTCTGTGCCAAACCCTGCTGCAAAGCAGGCGAAAACAGAATATCCAGGGCCGCCTGGCGAAAATCCGGATGTCGTTTGTAGTGATGCACATCCAGAAAGCTCTGCGCCACATGGCCGTGTTCGTTGAACCGGTTGCGCTCGTAAGTGCCACTGCGTTGCCGAAAGAACTTCGCCCTGGAGGACTTGATGTCGCGCTTGAAATAGGCCAAGAAGGCATCGATCAGCGGGGCACTGATCTGGCCAGGCAACACCACATAGCCATTGCGCTGGTAGAAAAGACGATAGTCATCCAGCGATAGCTTCCGTTGGGCCACGCTTGTCATGCATCACTCCTGAATATCTAATAAGGGGGCCTGCAAAGACCCAACCTTCGGGCCGCCAGCCTAAGGGCCCGCCCCGGCAGAGACAATCAGCAGTGATCCGGAAAAGTGCGTCCGAATGTCACAAAGGGAGAAGCTGCGCCACCGCCACCTGTGGCCGTTTAACGGTTCTCACGCTTGATACCCCTCAACGATTCGGCGCTCAACAAGAGGCAGACTGAACAGGTTGCCTCCTTCACGCACACGCAAAACCATGAACATTTCTCGCGACTGGGCCACGCCCCTGACCATCGGGTCGTTCACCTTGATGGCCTCCACCGGCATCTTGATGTTCTTTCACCTGGACACAGGGCTGAACAAGGAAGTGCATGAATGGCTGGGCTGGGCCTTGGTGGCCGGGGTCGCCACCCATGTGACCGCCAACCTGAGTTCGTTCAAGCGGTACCTGAGCAAACCTGCCGCACTGGGCATCATCGGGGTCTTTGTGGCGATTCTGGTCGCCTCGTTCTTCCTCCAGGAAGAGGAGGAAGGCAAAGGCGGCAACCCGGCGCGCCGCGCCAGTCAGGCCGTGGTCCAGGCGCCCATCAGCCAGATTGCGCCTTTGGCACATCAGAAACCGGAGGAGTTGATCACGGCGTTGCAGCAGGCCGGATTCAAGGTCGACTCACCTGAGCAAACCTTGATCAGCATCACCGGCCCTGAGCAGGGCCGCCAGTTCAAAGCCCTGGCCGCGATTTTTCACTGACAGGCCAGAGGCGCCCTGCCTTACTCGGCCTTGGGCACCGGCACCACGCGAATCACCGACTGGAAGGCATCCACGGGCTTGCCCTTGCGTGCCCGTTTGCCAATGTGCGCCACATAGGCTGAGTTGCGGATATCGTCTTCCTTGGGCTTGGCGCCACGGGTGGTCCCGATGACCCGAACGCCATGGACCACGCTGGCCACCGAGATCAGCGGATCGGTCTTGGCGTCCACATCCATCAGGGTCAAGCCGCGGCCCCCATTGGGCTGCAGTTTCAGCTCATCCAGCCCGAACACCAGCAATCGACCGCCCTTGGCCAGACACGCCACTTGGTTGTGGTCGGCCTGCACCAGCACGGGCGGCAAGATCACATCGCCCTCGTCCAGAGACAAGAACGACTTGCCCGCCTTCTGGCGTGTGATCAAGTCACCCAGCTTGGCCAGCAAACCAAAGCCACCGGAGTTCGCAAACAACACGGTCTGATCCACGTTGCCCGCCAGGTAGTGCTGCGGCTGTGTACCCGATTCGAGGTCGATCATGGTGGTGATGGGGGCTCCATCGCCTCGCGCGCCCGGTAAGGCACTGACCGGCACGCTGTAGACGCGACCGTTGTTGCCCACCACGATCATGGGGTCGACCGTACGACACTCGAAGGTGCCATACAGGCCATCGCCCGCCTTGAAGGCAAAGCCTGCCGGATCATGGCCATGACCGGTACGGGCACGCACCCAGCCCTTCAGGCTGATGACCACGGTGACGGGCTCATCGATCACCTTCACTTCGGCCACTGCACGCTTTTCGGCCTGGATCAGGGTGCGTCGCTCGTCGCCATATTGCTTGGCGTCGGCTTCGATTTCTTTGATCACCGTGCGCTTGAGCGTGGCGGGGTTGCCCAGGATGTCTTCCAGCTTGGCTTGCTCTTCGCGCAGCTCGGCCAGTTCCTGCTCGATCTTGATGGCTTCCAGTCGCGCCAATTGACGCAAGCGGATTTCCAGGATGTCTTCCGCCTGACGCTCGCTGAGCTTGAATCGCTCGATCAGCGCGGCCTTGGGCTCGTCGCTGTTGCGAATGATGGCGATGACCTCGTCGATATTCAGCAAGACCAGCTGACGACCTTCCAGGATGTGGATACGGTCGAGCACCTTGTTGAGGCGGTGCTGGGTACGGCGGGTCACGGTCTCCATGCGGAAACCGATCCACTCCGTCAGGATCTGGCGCAAGCTCTTTTGCGTGGGCTTGCCGTCGGCGCCGACCATGGTGAGGTTGACCGAGGCCGAGCACTCCAGGCTGGTGTGCGCCAGCAGTGTGGTGATCAACTCTTGCTGTTCGACCGTGCGGCTCTTGGGCTCGAACACCAGGCGCACGGGCGCGTCTTTGCTCGACTCGTCACGCACCGTATCCAACACCGACAGCACTGTGGTCTTGAGCTGGGTCTGTTCCGCCGTCAGGGCCTTCTTGCCAGCCTTGACCTTGGGGTTGGTCAGCTCTTCGATTTCCTCCAGCACCTTGGCCGCGCTGGTGCCGGGAGGCAGCTCGGTCACGACCAATTGCCACTGGCCACGTGCCAGGTCCTCGATCTTCCAGCGGGCACGGACCTTCAGGCTGCCGCGGCCTGTGCGGTAGGCGTCTTGAATGTCTTGCGGGCTGGAGATGATCTGGCCGCCGCCGGGAAAGTCCGGACCTTGCAGCATCTCGAACAGCTCAGCGTCAGGCAAGGCGTTGTTCTTGATCAAGGCCACGGTGGCCGTGGCCACCTCGCGCAGATTGTGGCTTGGAATTTCGGTAGCCAAGCCCACTGCAATGCCGCTGGCGCCATTGAGCAGCACGAACGGCAAACGCGCCGGCAACTGCTTGGGCTCTTCGGTCGAACCGTCGTAATTGGGAATGAAATCGACGGTGCCCATGTCGATTTCGTCGAGCAGCAGGCGAGCGATCGGGGCCAGTCGGGCTTCGGTGTACCGCATCGCGGCAGCACCGTCGCCATCGCGCGAGCCGAAGTTGCCCTGCCCGTCGATCAGCGGGTAGCGCAGGGAAAAATCTTGCGCCATGCGCACCATGGCGTCGTAGGCTGCCGTGTCCCCGTGGGGGTGGTAGCGGCCCAGCACGTCACCCACCACCCGCGCACTCTTGACCGGCTTCGCGCCGGCATTGCTGCCCGAGAAGCTCAACCCCATCCGGTCCATTGCATACAGGATGCGGCGCTGAACCGGCTTCTGGCCGTCACACACGTCGGGCAGGGCTCGGCCCTTGACCACACTCAGAGCGTATTCAAGGTAGGCGCGCTCGGCGTACTGGGCCAAAGTCAGGGAGTCACCACCTTCGGACGAGGCGGGAGCAGAGAAATCGATGGTTTGTTGGGACATCGTGGGCTGGGAACGTGCACAAAATCGCAGGCCGCAGTTTAGTCGCATCAGACCGGTCGGCCTTGGCCCCCCTCCGCGTTCGGCGAACCTGAAGGGCAGGACTGGGGTGGTTTGCCCCTTTGTTCGGGCCTTTGCTTTGTCCGGATTTCGCTATCTTGGAGTCTCCATGACTCTGGATGCGTAGCCTGACGCTCCGCCTGACTCGCATGTCACGACTGCTCATCACGTTGATGATCGGCCTGCTTGGGGCCGGTCACGTCGCCTGCGAAGCCCGCCAGCTCAAAGCCGATGACCCCATGCGGATCGCCATGGTGTCGCAAGCCCGCTCGACCCCGGTGAAAGGCGTGCCATCGGACGCGCGGCTGGCCATGAACCGAGTCTGGGTCGATGGCTCGCAGGCCTATGCCTGCGGCGTACGGGCTGACGCACATGGCGCCCCAGTCATCACCGACGGCCATCTCCAACTCAAGCGGGTGTTGTTCCGCAAACATGGAAGCCAATGGCAGGTCGAGCGCGCGGACCAGGTGGACGTGTCGATGCACGAACGAATTGATCTGGCCTGCAGCATGAAGCGCAACGAACCGACCATGCTGGCGGCGTTGCGGGAGCTGGAATCGAATCCCCCCGCTGCGGGCACTGCCAGCAAACGGCCCGCCGCCCCCGACGCAATCTGCGACGCCAAGCCCCCTGGCGGCGCCTCCAAAGACAGCACCGGCACAGGCCGGATCACCAAGCCCGGCCGCAGTGCGCTACACAGTGCCCCAAGCCTGTCTTGCTACATCGGCAAGTTCATCGTGCGAGGGGACAAGGTCAGCATCCTCGCTCGCATCGCGGGTTGGGCGCAAGTCAGTTACACCCACCCCATCACCCAGGTCACCACCGTGGGCTGGCTGAAAGACGATTGGGTGAAACTGGGCACCGCCGCCCCCTGACAATCCCTTGAGCGGGATGGGTTAATCGGCCCCCTGCGCACCCGGAACCTCCGGAATTCCTATGCTTGCCAGCCATGTCCTACAACGTTGTCTGGTTCAAGCGAGATTTGCGCGTGCACGACCACGCGGCGCTGTGCCATGCCGCCAGACAACGCCCGGTGCTATGCGTCTACATCATCGAGCCAAGCTACTGGCGTCAGGAAGACGTTGCTTCGCAGCATTACGAGTTCGTGCTGGAAAGCCTGCGCGATCTGTACCGCCAGTTGCGGCGTGAGGGCGTCACGCTCCATGTGGTCACTGGAGAAGTGGTCGATGTGTTGGCCCGCCTGCACCACCTCGCCCCCTTCGAAGGGCTGTACGCCCATGAAGAAACCGGCAATGACCTGACCTACCAGCGCGACCGGGCGGTCGGGCGTTGGTGCCGCGCGCAGGGAGTGGCCTGGCACGAATATGCGCAATTCGGGGTGGTGCGACGCCTGGCCAACCGAGACACCTGGCAAGCCGCCTGGGAAGCCCACATGTCTGCCCAGACCTGGACTCTGCCGCCCTTGCGCCCTCAGCCCCTGCCCTGGCAAGAGCCAGCCCCACCTGGCGCGGTAGACCTCGGCATTGCGGAATTGAATCCACCTCAACGCCAGCGGGGCGGCGAAACCTTGGGCCTGATGGTGCTGGCCGACTTTCTGGCCGACCGCAGCGCCCACTATCGGGGCGGCATTTCGTCGCCACTCAGTGCCAGCCATGCCTGTTCACGCCTGTCACCCTACCTGGCTTGGGGGAATGTGAGCATGCGGCAAGTGGTGCAAGCGACTCGGGCGCAGCTGAAGGAGCTCTCTGAGCCGGCCACCCAGGGAGAAGAACGTCGGCGAAAGGGCCTCACGGCTTTCACCAGCCGACTGTACTGGCACTGCCACTTCATCCAGAAACTGGAAAGCGAACCCGAGCTGGAATGGCGTAACTTGCACAGAGGCTATGACGGGCTGCGCGAGGCGGATTGGAATGCCCACCACTTCGAGGCCTTGACCCTAGGGCGTACCGGCTGGCCCCTGGTTGACGCCTGTGTGGCCATGTTGAAGGAAACCGGCTGGCTGAACTTCCGCATGCGAGCCATGCTGGTATCCGCGGCAGCCTACCCCCTGTGGTTGCATTGGCGTCCGGTGGGGCTGTGGCTGGCTCGACATTTCCTGGACTACGAACCCGGCATTCACTGGAGTCAGATGCAGATGCAAGCTGGCACCACGGGCATCAACACCACTCGGGTGTACAACCCGATCAAGCAGGCTCAGGACCAAGATCCGAAAGGCGTGTTCGTTCGCCGTTGGCTGCCCGCCATGCGGCGCGTGCCGGACACTTGGTTGTGGGAGCCCTGGCGAATGCCACCCGATCTGCAATCGCGCCTGGGCTTGCGGGTGGGGGGCGACCTCGAGGCCGACATCCCCCTGCCACGGGTTGATCTCAGCAGCGCTTTGCGTGAATCGAAGGCCCGCCTGCATGCGCTGCGAGCCCAACCCGAGGTTCGGGCCGCCAAGGCGGCGATTGTGGACAAACACGGCGCACGGCCATGCCCTCGTGGCCGCTCACGCTCTACCCACGTAAACGCAAAGCAGGTTTCTGCCGCTCTGGCCCCCGCTGCGACCCAACAATTGACACTGGAGTTTGACTGAATGCGCATGCGCAAAAAGTCTGATTTGCCCAGCAAGGTCTGCCTGTGCTGCGGCCGCCCGTTTAGCTGGCGTAAAAAATGGGAGAAGGTCTGGGACGAAGTGAAATACTGCTCCGACCGCTGCCGCCACCAACGAAAGACGAGCGCATGAGCACCCTGCGCCTGATTCTGGGCGACCAACTCAACCCCACCCATAGCTGGTTCCAGGCCCTTCAACCCGACGTGGTCTACGTGCTGATGGAGGTGCGCCAGGAAACTGACTACGTCTTGCACCATGCGCAGAAGGTCATCGGCATCTTTGCAGCCATGCGCGATCTGGCCAGGCAGCTGAAAGAGGCGGGACACCGGGTTCGCTATGTGCGCATCGACGATGCCCACAACCGGCAGGCTTTGACCGACAACCTCGACGCCCTGATCGCGCACTATCAGGCCACGCGCGTGGAATATCAGGCGCCCGATGAATACCGAGTCGATCAGCTGCTGGCAGCCTGGCGCCAGAGGCTCAACGGCACAGGAGCCGTGTCGTGCTCAATGGTTCCAAGCGAGCACTTCCTGACCGAACGCGATGAAGTGGCCAGGCTGTTTGCAGGCCGCAAAGCCTGGCTGATGGAGCACTTCTATCGCCACATGCGCAAAAAGCATCGCATCTTGATGGCATCGGCAACCCGGCCCGTGGGCGAGCAATGGAATTTCGATCAGGACAACCGCAAGCCTTGGAAGGGCGCCCCCGCTCTGCCGGCCGACTGGCGAACCCCGCACGACCACGCCGAACTCTGGCAAGCGATTCAAGCGGGCGGAATCGAAAGCTTCGGACAGCCCCAAGCCGCTGAGTTCCGGTGGCCCTTGAACCGCGCCGAGGCGCTGAACGATCTGACAGAGTTCGTGACCCACGCCCTACCCCACTTTGGCGACTACCAAGACGCTCGCACCACCCAGGGCTGGCGCCTGTTTCACTCGCTGTTGTCATTTGCCCTGAACACCAAGATGCTGAACCCGCGCGAGGTGATCGATGCCGCCGTGCAGGCTTTCGAGCAGGGCCATGCGCCGCTGGCCGCAGTGGAAGGTTTCGTGCGCCAGATTCTGGGATGGCGTGAATATGTACGGGGCGTGTACTGGGCTCAGATGCCCGGCTATGACACCCGCAATGAACTGGGTCACCAGCGCGATCTGCCCGAATGGTTCTGGACAGGGCAAACGCACATGGCCTGCATGGCACACGCCATCGGCCAATCGCTGGATCACGCCTATGCACACCACATTCAGCGACTCATGGTGATCGGCAACTTTGCCTTGCTGGCAGGCTTGTCACCCCAGGCGGTACACCGATGGTATCTCGGCATCTACATCGATGCGTTCGAATGGGTCGAGCTGCCCAACACCTTGGGCATGAGCCAGTTTGCCGATGGCGGCCTGCTTGCCACCAAACCCTACACCGCCAGCGCGGCCTACTTGCAGCGAATGGGAGACGAGTGCCGCACCTGCCGCTACAACCCGAGAGAGCGTCTTGGCGAAACAGCCTGCCCATTCAACGCCTTGTACTGGCATTTCCATCTGCGCCACCAGGCCAGGCTGGGCGGCAACCCGAGGCTGGGCTTTGTCTACAAGCAACTGGTCATGATGAGTGAGACGCAGCAGCAACAACTCGAACAGCAAGCCCATCAGTTGTTGTCCAATATGAACGAGCTTTAGTGTTTCATTGGATGGGAGGTGGCCATGCAAGTCATTCTGGTGTGTACCACAGTCGACTCCGAGCCTGTGGCTCAGAGCATGGCCCGCACGCTGATCGAGCGCCAACTCGCCGCCTGCGTGCAGATTCACCCGATCACCAGCGTGTACCGATGGCAAGGCCAGGTCGAGCAAGGACAAGAGTTCAAACTGACCTGCAAAACCACCGCCGACCTGTATCGCCAGGTTGAACATGCGCTGACGGAATTGCACCCTTATGAACTTCCGGCCATCTACGCCACACCCTTAGACCTGATCTACGCCCCATTCGAGCAGTGGGTAAAAGACGAGACCGAGGTGAACCGGCACCCTCGCGCCTGATCAAGCTGAGCGTACTGCGGCCAGTTGCCGATCGAGACGATCGGCCTCGGCTTTGAGGCCAGCCGGGTCAGTGGGTGCATCCACGTTGACCAGCACCATCATGAGCATGTTGGCCACGCCACGCATGGGGCGGATCCAGACGTGATGCTGAGCGTAGCGCACAGCACACTCGTACAAGGCCTTGCCGGTTTCCATGGTGCCGCCCAAGCCCTGCAGCGAGGCCACCAGGCTACGCGCCTGCTTCATGAGGGTCTCGTCGTCTGGCGTCATGCGACCGGCGCGGGCTGCCATCTGCAGGGTGGCCACATTGAAAATGGCCACCGATTCAACCCCCTTGAGCATGGACATGTCTCGCGCGTAATGCCCGAGCGTGTTGAGTTGCGACTCACTCAAACCCACCAGGGTGTGCAAAGCCCCGGGCTGAGAGGGGCTGGCCAGTACCGGCTCCTCCGGCCACTCTGCTTCGAGCAGCCATTGCTGCTGCAAAGGCTTGTCGGCCAGAGCATGAAGCTTGTTCCAGCAGGCCGCCACAAACAGCCAATTCTCCAGCGGCCGCATGTGCGCCGGCGCGATCGACACCGGCACCAGCACCCGGCGCGCAAAGCCGGCCAGACCTGCCGCCAGCGGCGCGGCATCCACCAAGGGCAGAAACACCAGCCTGCGGGCACGTGTGTGCCCTTCTTGCAGGGTTTGAGCCAAGGCAGTCAGCGAGGAATCTTGCTCGGCCTGAGACAGCACCGGCGCAATGATGATGCCCAGCCGGCATCGTTCCAACAACACCCGCCTGAGCTGCGTACGCGTCAGTTCATCGGCTTTGGCTTCGCTGGCATACAGCCGAACCACCTGTCCATTGCTGGCACGCATCTCGATGAAATACAGCGAGGCCAATTCGGTACCAAAGCCTTGACGGCGAATGACCAGCCGCTGAACCGGCACGCGCAACCTGGCTGCCAGATCCATCATCATGCGCCGCCCCGCCCCGCCATGCAGGTCGTGCAGCACCATGAAGAAGGGCGAACGCAACTCGAACTGCTGAACCAGGGCATCGGCAGGCAGGCATGACACCAGCAGTTCCCAGGTGTTGTGCCCTGCATCACGGCCGATCGTGGCATCAGCCTGAATGACCTGGCTGGCCAGATTGTCCTGCTTCGGCCCCGTGGGTGCGGCAGGTCGCTCAGGTGCAATGCCCCATGACTCGGGCTCGTACCGTTCGGCTCGCTCGCTAGGCAAGCCGGGTCGGGTTGGGCGAGACGAGTTCATGGGTGCGCCGCGATCAGATGTCGACTTCGACTTGATCCCCGTAGATTTCCATCAACTCGCGACGGGCAGCGGCTTCGCCTTTGCCCATCAACTTGTTGAAAGAACCTTCGGTGGACTCGAACCCCGTTTCGCCGTAGGCGACTGGCAACAAACGGCGGGTATCGGGGTTCAGCGTGGTGTCCCACAGTTGCTCGGCGTTCATTTCGCCCAAGCCCTTGAAGCGGCTGATGGTCCAGGCGCCCTCGCGGCAGCCTTCCTTGCGCAGTTTGTCCAGAATGGCGGTCAGCTCGCCTTCGTCCAGCGCGTAAAGCTTGGCTGCGGGCTTCTTGCCGCGTGCCGGCGCATCGACCCGGAACAACGGCGGGCGTGCCACGTAGATATGGCCCGCTTCGATCAGCTTGGGGAAATGGCGGAAGAACAGGGTCAGCAGCAGCACCTGGATGTGCGAACCGTCCACATCCGCATCAGACAGGATGCAGATCTTGCCGTAGCGCAACCCACTCAAGTCCGGCGAATCGTTCGGGCCATGGGGGTCCACCCCAATCGCCACCGAGATGTCGTGGATTTCGTTGTTGGCAAAGAGGCGATCACGTTCGACTTCCCACGCATTGAGCACCTTGCCGCGCAAAGGCAAGATGGCCTGGGTTTCCTTGTCGCGGCCCATCTTGGCACTGCCACCGGCCGAATCGCCCTCCACCAGAAACACTTCGTTGAAAGCGATGTCACGGCTTTCACAGTCGGTCAGCTTACCGGGCAACACCGCCACGCCCGAACTCTTCTTCTTTTCAACCTTCTGGCCGGCACGCTGGCGAGCTTGCGCTTGCTTGATGACCAGTTCAGCCAATTTCTTGCCGAACTCGACATGCTGGTTCAGCCACAACTCCATGGTGGGCTTGACATAGGTGCTGACCAGGCGCAGGGCATCGCGGCTGTTCAGGCGCTCTTTGGTCTGGCCCTGGAACTGCGGGTCGAGCACCTTGGCGCTCAGCACAAAGCTGGCGCGGCTGAAGACATCGTCGGGCATGAGTTTCACACCCTTGGGCAACAAGGAGTGCAATTCAATGAAGCCCTTGACGGCATTGAACAAACCGTCTTTCAGGCCAGCTTCATGCGTGCCGCCGGCCACCGTGGGAATCAGGTTGACGTAGCTTTCGCGCATGGGCGCGCCTTCTTCGGTGAAGGCCACGCACCAAGCGGCGCCCTCGCCTTCGGCGAAGTTCTCCGATTCGTTGCCGCTGGCGTATTGCTCGCCTTCGAACATCGGAATGATGGGGTCCGCAGCCAAGGTCTGGCTCAGGTAATCGCGCAGGCCACCTTTGTAGAGCCAGGTTTGGGTCTCGCCCGACTTTTCGTGGGTCAAGGTGATGGTGACGCCCGGCATGAGCACAGCTTTGCTGCGCAGCATGTGCACCAACTCGCCCTTGGGCAATTCAGCGCTTTCGAAATACTTGGCATCCGGCCAGGCACGAACGGTCGTGCCATTTTTCCGGTCACCGCTGCCGGCCGGACGCACCGCCACCGGCTCAATCACGTCGCCCCCACTGAAAGCCAACTGGGCGACCTGCTTGTCGCGGCATACCGTGACCTGCAGGCGGGTGGACAAGGCGTTGGTCACGCTGACCCCCACGCCGTGCAAACCGCCCGAGAAGCTGTAAGCACCGCCAGAGCCCTTGTCGAACTTGCCGCCTGCATGCAAGCGCGTGAACACGATTTCCACCACGGGAACCTGCTCTTCGGGATGGAGACCGAAGGGAATGCCGCGACCATCGTCTTCAACGCTGATGGACCCATCGGAATGCAAAGTGACAGCAATGCGCTTGCCAAATCCGGCCAAGGCCTCATCGGCCGCGTTGTCGATGACCTCCTGAATGATGTGCAGGGGGTTGTCGGTACGGGTGTACATACCCGGACGCTGTTTAACGGGCTCCAGTCCTTTCAGGACGCGGATAGAGCCTTCGCCATACGTCGCGTTGGGCTGGGAGTTCTTCGATTGAGAGGGAGAATTGGATTTGGTCGCCATGGGGTCGGATTGTAGGCACGCCCTGACCCTCAAGTTCGTAAGGAAACAGCCGAATCTGTCTGGCAGCCTTCTCCCGGACACCATGCCTACACCCTTCGCCCGCCTGGTACGCGCCTGGCAACAGAATTTCTCGGTCTACACGGCGCTCGATCCCGTGTCGGCCGAAATTCGCGGGAAACACCTCAGCAGCATCCTCCGTCTGGCCCCCTTTACGCTTGGGGCCAACCTCGCCAACGGCATCCTGATCTGTGTTGCATTTGCGGACACGTCTTTGCTACTGCCCGTGCTGTGCTGGTTGTTTTCGCTCACGGTGATCGCCGGCCTGGGAATGCGCGCCTGGTGGATCGGGCGCAAGAAGCAGATCAAGACCGCATCGCCCCACGCCATGCGGCGCGCCGTCTGGAACTCCACCTACCTGGCTGCCATCTGGGGCCTGATGCCGGCCCTCTTGTTTCCCCAGGCCTCGGCCAGCCAACAGGTTCTGATTGCGTCAATCATTCCGGGCATGATGTGCGGAGGCGCCTTCATCCTGTCGCCCATTCCCCAAGCGGCACTGGCTTACCTGTGGGTCATCACCCTGCCCAGCCTGTTTGCGGTGCTCAGCATGCAGAACATCTGGTTCAACGTGGTGGGCGGACTGCTGCTGGTCTACGCCATGGTGGTGACAGTGTGGGTCTGGAATGCGGCCAAGGCTGCCAATGCCCGACTGAAGTCCGAGCGGGAAGCCGAACGGCAAAGCCAGATGGTGTCCTTGCTGCTGCGTGACTTCGAGGAGCAGACGGCCGACGTGCTGTGGGAAATCAACATGACGGGTCAGTTCACGCACGTGACGCACAAGCTCGCGGCGCTGATGAACCAACGCCCCGCGCAACTGGCCCAGACCACTTTGCAGAACTGGTTCAAGGAGCACTGCTCCGACCTGACGCCGCTGAAGCAAGCCATGCGGGCCGGCAAGCCCTTCAGGAAGCTGCTGCTACCAATTCAGCTGGACGGAGAAAACCAGTTCTGGTCGCTCACAGCCCGCCCCCTGTTTGATGAGGGCGGACACTGCTTTGGCTGGCGCGGTGTGATCTCCGACGTCACCCAGGAGCACCAGGCGCAAATGCGCCTGCAGGACATGGCCCAGTTCGATGTGTTGACTGGCTCACACAACCGAGGCTATCTGCGCGAACAGCTGGCTGCCGCGCTGGACAGTGCCGTAACCCGAGGCACCCACGGGGCGCTGCTGTGCCTGGACGTGGATAACTTCAAGGGCATCAACGATGCCCTGGGTCACACGGTGGGCGACCAGGTTCTGCAGGCCCTGGCTCACCGCATCAGACAGATTTGCCGGGATCGCACCGTGGCCCGATTGGGCGGTGATGAATTTGCCATTGTGCTGCACCCCATCGAACAGGACCGCGATGCCATGGCCGTGGCCATGGACCTGCTCGACGGCATGAAAGAGCCGATTGTGGTGGGCGAGCACACCGTGAACATGGGCATCAGCATTGGCGTGGGCCTGATTCCCGAACATGGCGAGAACCTGGATGAATTGCTGGCCAATGCCGACCTGGCCTTGATGGCAGCCAAGGCCAACGGTCGAGGGCGCGCCGAAGTCTTCGCCCGCAGCCTGGGCGAACGCAACCGCCGCAAGCTCACGCTGGAGCATGAGTTGCGTCGAGCCTTGCGAAACAACCAGTTCACGCTGTACTGGCAGCCCAAGGTTCAAACCGAAGATTGGTACGTTTGTGGCGCCGAAGCGCTGCTGCGCTGGAACCACCCCACGTTGGGGCAAATTCCTCCCAGCGAGTTCATTCCTGTGGCCGAGTCTGCCGGCCTGATCACCGACATTGGCAACTGGGTCATGCACGAGGCCTGCCGAGTCGCTGCGCGCGACTTGCCTGGGCTGACCATTTCGATCAATGCCTCACCCGCGCAACTGCTGCGCACCGACTTCATTGCGCACGTCGATACAGCGTTGAGCAACGCCAAGCTGCCGCCCGAAAACCTGGAAATCGAGATCACCGAGTCCTTGTTCATGGACGCGTCGCCCGTGGCCCTGCGTAACCTGCGCGCCTTGCACAAGCGTGGCGTCCGCGTGGCACTGGACGATTTCGGCACGGGTTACTCGTCACTGGCCTATCTGCGTAAGTTCCCCTTCGACACGCTCAAGATCGACCGGGCATTTGTGTGCGAACTCTTGAGCCGGCCCGACGCGCGCGCCATTGTGCGCACCATCATCGATCTGGCTCGCACCCTGGGCATGGACACCGTTGCCGAGGGCGTGGAAGAGCCCGCTCAACTGGTGGTGCTGGAACGCGCCGGCTGCCATGTGATTCAGGGCTATCTGATCGCTAAACCGGTCCCCATTGAAGAGTTCCATGCCTTGCTGGAAAACTGGATTCCCGGCAACGCACCTCAAGTCAGTGCGGTGCCGCAAACCGAGTTCGGGCAAATGGCCGCCATGCGTTCCTTCCAGAGCAGCATGGACGCCACGACCATTTTTGGCTGACATTCGCCTCAGGGAGCTGGCTTGCGAAACACCTCGGTGATGGGCTTGAGGTTCAAGGCCTCCAGTTCCGCCTCGCTGCCTGAGCCCTCCCGAACCTGATGGTATTGGCGAAAATCGGCGCGAAAGTTGTCGAGTGCGCCATGCAACCACAGCACGGTACTCAGTACATTGAGATGGTCAATGCGCTGGTCATACACGCCCGGCTTGACCCCCTCCCCCACAAACACCGTCGCAATGCGGTGGGTACCGACCAAATAGGGGTCGCCTTGAGCCTTGTCGGTGGAACCATCCTCATCGAAGGTGAGGATGAGCAAGCTGTTATGCGTCAGGGCCCATTGCGCATAAGCCCCCAGATTACGCTGTAGCCAACCGTCTGCGGCTTCAGCGCTGTTGCTGTGGGCGTCGTTTTGCTCGTTGGGCACCACGATCGACACCGACGGCAGCTGATCAAACCCCAACGGGCGCCCCTGCTCGTCTTTCACAAACCCCCGGAAGGCTCGCTTGAGAATCGGGTCTTGCGTCGGGTCGAAGCCCAGGTTCACGCTGACTGGCAGCACGTTATTGGCCAGATCGCCCTTGAGGCCACGCTCGCTGGCGGGGGCATTCTGGTCTGTCCAGTTGATGGCCGGGTTGTGCTTGCGGCGATACAAGTCGGTCAAGGCCCAACTCTGCTCACAGGGCACCAGCGAGCTGTCGGTGCCACAGTTCCAGCTTGGGTAGGGCAAGGATTCGCTGAAGCTGGCGAACGTGCCGCCCGTCTTCATGATGGCCGCGCCCAGATTGGGTGACGTGAAGGGCAGCCAGCGATTGGGAACGTTGTTGTTAGCGACACCGACCTTGCCTGCGCGAGGCACCCCCAGCAACCGCCCCTGCCGGTCACGCAAGGCATTGCCGCTGTAAGGCGAACGCTCGTCCACAAACCACGAGGGCAGCACCCCTTGATGATGAGCTGAAAACAGAAACAAGTAGTTGGGCTGACTCGGGCGCGTTGGCAGATTGGAGCCATAAGGCGTGCGCCCGAAATGCGACTGCGTGAACCGGGCCCCCTTGGCGGCCATCTGGTTGAAAAACGACCAGTTCGACCGCGGGTGATAGACCGGGGCGTTGCCGTCGGAGCGCTGCGCCGGCGTGGCTTCGTGGGCCGACAGGTTCTCCAGCACCACGATCACCGTGTGATCGGGCCGCCAGACCGGGGCTTCGCTGGCCAAGCTGATGCCGGAGCACATCAAGGAGCCCGAGATCAAGACAGATAGACCGACCGTGATGGTGCGAATCTGAAATAGTCGCATGCGCAATCCTGAAAAATCTGCAAAAGCGACTCAATTCTGAACGGAGTTTTCCGATAAGACGATCAGCGTTCAAAACAACCCAAGGTACAAGAACCCATGAATATGCTGAATCAGATCAAGATTGGGCCTCGACTCGCCTTGGCTTTCGGTTGTCTGCTCATTCTGATGGCCATCATTGCCGTAGCAGGTTGGCTTGGGGTCAATACAGTACAGGCGGGCCTCAAAACCGTCTACGAAGACCGCACCGTGGCTTTGGGTCAGCTCAGCGAAATCAACCGACTCATGCTGCACAACCGGATTCTGGTCAAGGAGATGCTCTCCCCGAATGCCGAACCACAGAACCCCGAGCGCCTACGCTCCCTGGCATCCAATATTGATGCGGTCTCCAAGCTTTGGAGCGAGTACGAGGCCACCTACCTGACACCGGATGAAGCGCAGATTGCGAAGGAATTCGCCGAAAGACGCCAGCAGTTCGTGAAGGAGGGGCTTGCTCCCACGCGCGATCTGGTTCTGGCGGGCAAATACGAGGAAGCCAACGCCGCGTATCAACGCACGCTGGCCCCGCTGGAAGACAAAGCCGAAGAATCGCTCAACCGCTTGCGCACCCTGCAAATCGAGGTAGCCAAGCAGGAATATGCCTCGGCCAACCAAGCCAAGGACAAGGCCGTCGCGATATCGGTTGCGCTCACCGTTGCCGCGCTCGGCCTGGGGGCGGTATTCGCCTGGCTGATCACCCGCAGCATCGTTCAACCCTTGAATCAGGCTGTCGCCATGGCCCAATCGGTCGCTTCAGGCAATCTCAGAGTGGCAGTCGACGCCCGGGGCGATGACGAGACCACGCAACTGTTGCTGTCATTGCAGACCATGGCACAAAGTCTGACAGACATCGTTTCGCAGGTCCGATTGAGCTCCGATTCAATCGCAACGGGCTCGACTCAAATTGCCATGGGCAATGCCGACCTCTCGCAACGAACCGAAGAGCAAGCATCGAATCTGCAGCAGACTGCGGCATCGATGGAACAGATCAATGTGACCGTCAAGCACAACGCGGACACGGCGCAAACGGCCAATCAGCTGGCCCAATCGGCCAGTGCGGCCGCCAGCAAGGGCGGTGAGGTGGTGTCCCGTGTCATATCGACAATGGATGACATCACTTCCAGCTCTCGGAAAATCGCCGAAATCATCAGCGTCATCGATGGCATCGCCTTTCAGACCAACATCCTGGCGCTGAACGCAGCGGTCGAATCTGCGCGAGCCGGCGAGCATGGTCGTGGATTTGCCGTCGTGGCGGGAGAGGTTCGCAGCCTGGCTCAACGCAGTGCGGAAGCGGCTCGCGAAATCAAAACCCTCATCAGTCAAAGCGTGGACAAGGTCGAATCAGGCGCACAGTTTGTGCAAGAGGCCGGATCGACCATGGACGACATCATGAATCAGGTCGAACGCGTGACCGAACTCATCAGCGAGATCGGCTCGGCCACACACGAGCAAACTCTGGGCATCGGCCAAGTGAGCGAGGCAGTCAGCCAGCTGGATCAAGTCACTCAACAGAATGCGGCGTTGGTAGAAGAATCTGCTGCTGCCGCTGAAAGCCTGAAACATCAAGCAGCCAAACTGGCTGACCTGGTGAGTGTGTTCAAGGTCTGACCGGCTTGCTTGAAGCCCGGCTTGTCACTGGAAATAGCCCAGCATACGCTCCAGCGCCATGGTCAATGGCATCTGCATCATGGGCAGGGTCAGCCACAGACCGGTCAGCCCCACGCCCAGCGTGACGGGAAAGCCCACAGAAAAGATGTTCATTTGCGAGGCCACGCGTGAAATCAGGCCCATGACCAGGTTGACCAGCGCCAGCATGGCCACCACGGGCATGGACACCCACAAGCCCAGCTTGAAAATCTCAGCCCCCCAGACCTGAGGCTGCACCACCGACAAGAAGGCCAGCGGCTGATTGGAAACGGGAAAGCTGGTGAAGCTTTGCACCAGGGCGGCTGTGAGCAACAAATGCCCATTCATGACCACAAACAACCAAGCGGCGCAGGTGCCGTAGAAACGGCTGACAGCGGTCGATTGCGTACCGCTCATGGGGTCGAAAAAGCTGGCGAAGTTCAAGCCCATCTGCAGGCCCACGATTTCACCGGCGAACTCGATGGCCGCGAACACCACGCGGGCAGCAAAGCCCATGGTCAGGCCAATGAGCACTTGCTGGGCAATGACCATGAACGCGTCGGGCGAGTTCACGGCCACATCGGGCATGGCTGGCAATGAGGGCTGTGCCGCCAGGACAATGAGCAGCGACAAAGCCAGGCGCACGCGGCGAGGAATCGACTTTTGCGACAGCACAGGGGCCGCCGTGAACAAACCCATGACCCGAAAGAAGGGCCACAGCCAGGTGGAGATCCAGGCCAGAACTTCGGCTTCGGAAAAACTGACCACGGTGGATCAGCCCACGACGTTGGGAATGGACTGCAAGACCTGCTGGATGTAGTCCACCAGGGTGCTCAGCATCCAGGGGCCGGCCACGGCCAAGGTGGCGAACGCGGCCAACAGCTTGGGCACGAACGACAAGGTCGATTCATGAATTTGGGTGGCGGCCTGAAACACACTGACCAGAATGCCGACTGCCAGCACCACCAGCAAGATGGGGGCACACACGGTCAGCAGCGTCAGCAAGCCATCGCGGCTGATGGTGAGGACTTGTTGAGGATCCATGACTCGCCTTTCTCAGCCTTATTGCACGAAGCTGGCTGCCAGCGAGCCCAGCAACATGTTCCAGCCATCGGCCAACACGAACAGCATCAGCTTGAACGGCAGCGCCACCATGACAGGCGACAGCATCATCATGCCCAGGCTCATCAGCACACTGGCCACAATCATGTCGATGACCAGGAAGGGAATGAAGATCAGAAAGCCGATCTGGAAGGCCGACTTCAACTCGCTGGTCACGAAAGCCGGCACCAGCACGCGGAACGGCACGGTCTCTGGTTTGACCTCGCCTTCGAGCTTGGCCAAACGGGTGAACAAGCCCAAGTCAGACTGACGAGTTTGCTTGAGCATGAACTGGCGCAAAGGGGCCTGACCGCGATCCAGCGCTTCAGTGAAGGTGATCTGGTTGGCAGCAAAGGGCTCGTAAGCTTGCTTGTAGACCTTGTCGAGGGTGGGCCCCATGACGAACAGGGTCAAGAATAAAGAAAGTCCGACGATAACCTGATTAGGGGGAGCAGACTGCGCACCGATGGCCTGGCGCATCAAACTGAGCACGATGACAATCCGGGTGAAGCCCGTCATCATCAGCAGCACAGCGGGCAAGAAGCTCAGCGCCGTGAAGAACAGCAGGGTTTGAATGGGCACCGAGTAGCTGGTGCCGCCAGCCCCCTGCCCGATCAACAACGGCAGGTTGCTGCCGCCGGGAGCCGCCTGAGCCATGGCCAGTGAACTGGTCAACAAGGCACCCATCCACAGGGCGTGGCGAGCAAGAGTGGTCGCACGCATGATCAGGACGCTCCCGTTCCACTGCGACGCAGCAGAGAAGCAAAGGCGGTTGCCGGACCGGCCACGGGGGCAGGCAAATCGGCCTCAGGCGCCATGGTGTGCAAGGTGGTGATGCTTTGCGCTGTCACGCCCAACACCAGCCAGGTACGTTGTTCGCCGGTGCCCACTTCCACGGTCACCACACGTTGCCCCGGCCCCAGATTGAACTGGCTGACCGGACGCACGTTCGACAGCACGCCAGCGCCCCCCCCTGTCACGATGCCGGAACGCTTGAGCATCCACAGCGACAAGGGAATCAGAGCAATGATGACCAGGAACCAGACCACGGTCAGACCAGTTGAGTGCATGGCGCCCCCGATCAACCGCCGCGGCTGAGGCGACGCATGCGCTCGGACGGCGTGACGATGTCGGTCAGGCGGATACCGAACTTGTCGTTCACCACCACGACTTCGCCCTGAGCAATCAGGAAGCCATTGACCAGCACATCCATCGGCTCGCCGGCCATGGCATCGAGTTCCACCACCGAACCTTGCGCCAGTTGCAGGATGTTCTTGATGGGGATGCGCGTGCGCCCCAACTCCACGGTCAACTGAACCGGGATGTCGAGAATCATGTTGATGTCGTTGCCCGCACCGGTCGCATTGGAAGGACCGAAATTGGCAAACGACGCCGGCATCATCTGGTCGCTGAGCTGGCTGGCCGACCCAGCACTGGACTCGGGAGCAGCGGAGGACGCCTGCTGCGCCAGAGCGGCTTCCCACTCTGCCGCCATGGCGTCTTGTTCATCGGCTCCACCGCCTTCTGGGGGAAATTCTGCGGGATCAGACATTTTGGTCTCCAAGCCAACCGGTGTGTCCGGTCGTCAACAGCTTGTCTATTTTTAGCGCGTAGCGACCGTTCGAGTTGCCGTAATAGCAGTCGAAAACAGGCACTCCATCGACTTTGGCCTGAATGATTTTTTCCAGATCGAGCTCAATGAAATCACCTGGCTTGAATGCCAGGAGCTGCTCTACCGTGGCGGGCGCATGCGCCAACTCCGCCACCAGATTGACCTCGGCAGACTGGATTTGCTGTGTCAGCAACTTGACCCAACGGTGATCGGGCTCAGCCGAATCGCCCTGAATGGTCGAGAACAACACATCGCGAATCGGCTCGAGGGTCGAGTAAGGAATACAGAAGTGAATGGTGCCGCTGGTGTCACCAATTTCCAGGGTGAATGAGCAGCACACCACGATTTCGCTCGGCGTGGCCACCGTGGCGAACTGGGGCTGCATTTCCGAACGCTGGTAATCCAGCTCAACCGGGTAGATGCCGTGCCAGGCGCGCTTGTATTCAGCCGCAATCACCTCGATCAGACGGGTGATGATGCGTTGCTCCGTCGCGGAGAAATCGCGACCTTCGATACGAGTATGGTACTTGCCAGCGCCACCAAACAAGGCGTCGATCACCGCAAACACCAAGGTCGGGTCACACACCACCAGGCCCGAGCCGCGCAGCGGCCTGATCGACATGATGTTGAAGTTCGTGGGCACCACGATTTCACGCAGGAAGGCGCTGTATTTCTGCACCTTGATGCCACCCACCGAGACTTCGGGCGACTTGCGAATGAAGTTGAACAGGCCCACGCGAATGTTGCGCGCAAACCGCTCGTTGATGATTTCCATGGTGGGCATGCGCCCACGGACGATCCGCTCCTGGTTCGCGATGTTGTAGTCGCGAATGCCCTCTATCGGCTCGTCGTCCGCTTCCAACTTCTGGCTTTCGCCAGTGATGCCTTGCAAGAGGGCATCAACTTCGTCTTGCGAAAGAATTTGCTGGTTCATGGCCTGTCAGACTTCTAGGACCGAGGAAAAGCAGAGACAAATCACTGCACGATGAAGCTGGAGTAAACGACTCGCTCGATGGGGTTGTAAGACTCCACCTTCTTCTTTTTCTTCTTCTTTTTCTTGGGCGGATTGGCGGCGTCTTCCGGCAAGTCTTCCTCGGGCTCTTCCACCTCGTAGCCCATGGCACGAGCGGCAGCGCGCTGAATTTCCTCGGCCATCTTTTGCTTGCCTTCCAGGCTCAGCAGCTCTTCCGAGGTCTTGTGCGACAGGATCAGGATGATGCTGTCCTTGATGGCAGGCATGTAGGCCTTCATCTCGTCAGCGATCTTGGGGTCATCCACCTGCAGGCTGATGCCCACCTGGGCATAGCGTTCGGTGTCCTTGTCGGCCAGGTTGACCACGAATGGGTCAAGGGGGACGAAGGTGGGTGGGTGTTTGGGGTCGCGATGCGGCTTTTCAGGCTTCTTGACCTCTTCGGCCACAGCCTCGCCGTCTCCCTCGGCTGCCGCGTCGTGCGACTTTTTCTTCATGATGAAGTAAGCCGCACCGCCACCGCCCAGCAACAACACCAGGACGGCCGCGGCAATGATGATGATGAGCTTCTTGGGCCCCTTCTTGGGGGCTTCGCCTTCAGCGGGTGCGGCGGGAGCTGCTGACATTCGCTTTCTCCTAAATTTCTCGGGGTCGACCCGGCTTTGCCAGGTTGATCCCCATGAGAGGATTATTCGAAGTCAGGCGAAAGACGAAGAATCAATAAACCGGGTGAAACACACGTGATTCTTCGTCCGGGCACGAGTGGCCTCAGGCGTACAGGTCCAAACCACCCTTTTGGGTCAACCTGGCGACCGAAATGGGGCGACCCATAGGTTCTTCGGACATTTCACCGACTCGATTGATGCGGGTTTCCCCAGCCCCACGGCTGGAACCGTCTGATTGGCCAAACGACTGGTTGAAACCGTGCTGCGCTGTCTGGGAAGACACGCCACCGCCGGTCAGGCTCAGACCGACTTCGTCGAGCTTGCTGGAGAGCATCGACAAACTGGCCTCGATCGCCTTGCGGGTTTCCTGTGCGGCTGCCGCAAAATCAACCTGGGCAGTCTGCCCGTCTATCGCAATGCGCACGTTGATCGGGCCCATCTCCGCGGGGTTCAAGTGCAACTCGGCGGTCATGGGGCCGTCGTCTTGCGCCTTGCTGACGAACAGGCGTACCTTGTCAGCCAGCTCATCGGCGAATTGGGGGGAAGTCACCGGGGTCGACAACGTTTCGGTGACATGCTTGCCGACGTTCGCGCCCCCCTCGGACCGGGTCAACTGCTGAGTCTGGGCTGCAGCCAGGCCGGCCAGCGGGTCCGTACCCAGCCCCTCCGTCCTGGCCTCGCCCTGCAAGGCACTCTGCAAGGACAACTGCGCCATGCTTTGGGCGGCTTGCCAGCCACCAATGTCAATGCCACCGTTGGCTTCTGCTTTGCCTTGCCCCAGATGGGCCGCGTCTACGCCACCGCGTCCCGACAGGAACGCTTGAAGGGCCGCCACGCTGGCGTTGTTGCCGTCACGGCCCTCAGATTTTCCCAGGCCTGCTTCCTTGGCATCGGCTTGCGCCAGCGCCAACTTCGCATCCGACTGCGCCAGGCCATTGAGCCAGGCCATCATCGAGGCGGGGTCGCCGCGTTGAATATCCTGCGGAGGCTGCAACTCCCGAACCACGGCAGAGCCCTCGCCCATCGCCGTGGCGAAATGCACCTCGTCGGAATCGGCTTCCTCCCGCGGGGCTTCCTCGGCACGGTCGGCCTTGCTGGCTGCAGAGGTCTGATCCTTATTCGGCGCTTTCGCGACCTGTGGCTTGGCAGCGGGTTGCTCACTGCGACGAGCCCCGGCCGGATTGGCTGGTTTGTCGGCGTGGTGCGCCTCAACGTGAGCCCGTTGCGTCATCTGTTGAGCAGCGACCGAGGCCTTGACCTGAGCCGGCACGACCTTCGTCGACTGGTTGAGCGAGTCGGCCGACGCCGTCGAGTTCGAGTGACGCTCCAGCCATTTGGAGAAAGCCGCTTTCTGCTCCTCCTTCATGGCGCCGCCTTCCTGACCATTCATGCGCGACACAAGGTCGTTGATGATGGTGGCGCTGGCGTTGGAGCCTGTGGTCAGAACATTCATCGCGGTCGGTTTGAGTTGCGCGTTCATGGCGACTCCTTATCAAATCGAGTTGGGCGAGGCTGGATGCCCACCCGCAGACAGCCCATGGACATTGCCGCGGCCGGCACGTGAAGCCATCTCATCGGTGGCCTTCTGTTCCTGACGGCGCTGAATCAGAGCCGCCTCCTGCTGACGTCGCTCGATGAGTTGCCCCACGGCGATGACCTTTCGCTCCCGCTCAATCAGCAACTCCCGGCAGCGTTCCATGTACTGGCGGGTTTGCTCGACCTTGCGGTCTTGCTCCGAGACGGCATCTGCCAGTCTCTGCATGAATTCCTGATAGCAACGAATGATTTCCATCCCGCCCGACTGTCGGAACTGCGACTGCCAGCGGGTCTGGTATTCCTGGCGCCAGTCATGCAGCGATTGCGCCTGCTGGCGTGCGGCCTCGTGGGTACGACGCGCGGCTTCCATTTCGGACTTGGCATCGTCGCGCGCCTTCTCGGCACCTTCGAGAACCAACAACAGTGGCTGCAATGCACTCATGTCTGACTACTCCTGACTGGGGTGATTCGTGGCCATCATTGATGGACAATGTGGCTCAACTGATCGACGCTGTCAGCGAGATGAGCGGGTGTATGCATGTCTTGTTGAAGCAATCGAACCATCTCAGGATGGATTCGAACAGCCTGATCGAGCTCGCCATCGTGGCCCGGAACGTAGGCGCCCAGCTGAATCAGATCCTTGGCCTTGCTGTACTTCGACCACAGCTGGCGGAAGCGACGCGAGTCTTCAATATGGCGCTGCTCGGCCACGTTGTGCATGACACGGGAAGCCGAGCGCTCGATGTCGATGGCGGGGAAATGGCCCGATTCGGCCAGTTCGCGTGACAGCACGATGTGACCGTCCAGAATGGCGCGCGCCGCATCGGCGATCGGGTCCTGCTGGTCATCGCCTTCCGACAGCACGGTGTAGAACGCAGTGATCGAACCATGGCCATTGAGGCCGTTGCCACTGCGCTCGACCAGTTGAGGCAGCTTGGCAAAGCATGAAGGTGGATACCCTTTGGTGGCAGGCGGCTCGCCAATGGCCAGGGCAATTTCACGTTGGGCCATGGCATAGCGGGTCAGCGAGTCCATCAGCAGCAGCACATGCAGCCCCTGATCGCGGAAGTGCTCGGCAATGGCCGTGGCGTAGTTGGCGCCTTGCATCCGGGTCAGTGGGGGCGCATCGGCAGGCGCAGCCACCACCACCGAGCGGGCCAGGCCTTCCTCACCCAGGATGTCTTCAATGAATTCCTTGACTTCGCGGCCCCGTTCGCCAATCAGGCCCACCACGATCACGTCGGCCTGGGTGTAGCGGGCCATCATGCCCAGCAACACCGATTTACCGACACCCGAACCGGCAAACAAACCAATTCGCTGTCCACGGCCCACCGTCAGCATCGAGTTGATGGCCCGCACCCCGGTATCCAGGGGCATGCGCACAGGGTCACGGTCCATCGCGTTGATGGAGCGCCGCACCAGCGGCTCATTTCTCACATGGTGCAAAGGACCACCGCGGTCCATGGGCTGACCTTCGGCATTGATGACGCGGCCCAGCAACCCGCTGCCAATCGGCAAATGGCGGGTGCGGTCTTCGCTGCGACGCCAGGGGTGGTTGGGGCGACCCAGAATGGGCGGATTGATGGGAATGGTGCGAGGCACCACACGGGCGCCGCTCGACAGACCATGCACCTCGGCCGTGGGCATCAGAAAGGCACGATCGCCGGTGAAGCCCACCACCTCAGCCAGCACTGGCGTGGACTCCATTCGGGTCTCGGAATGGATCTCGCACACGGCGCCCACCGGCAGGCGCAAGCCTGCGGCCTCCAGAACCAGGCCAGCGACCTTGATCAGCTTGCCTTGGCTTTCCAGCGGCATGACCGTGCCAGCGCAGGTGTCCATGTCATCGAGGAAGCGGCTCCAACGATCCGCGCCGGTTACCGTTTCACGGGCTTGAATGGGCATGTTCATACTGCTTCACCCTTGTGCGTATCAATGCCAACGATGGGTTCGTCGTCTTCGTCTTCCAACTCAACCATGGGCGTGGGCGTGGCGGGCTCACGGCCGTCGTTCCAGGGGGCTTGATGCCCCATGGCAGCGGCGGCGCGCTCCCAACGCGCCTCCACCGTGGCGTCGACCACGGCGATGTCAGACTCGACCAGACAGCCACCACGTGTGATGGCTGGATCCGCCACCACACGCGCTCCGCGCGCTTCCAGCACTTCCGCCAGTTGTCCTTGAGACAAGGCGAAATCCTCTGGATGCAAGCGAAGCACGATCTGGCGCGCCGAGGTCAGCAAGGCGCTCAAAGCCTGCTCGGCCACATCCACCACCACCTCGGGGTTCTGGTGCAATTCGGCGCGAACCACCTGTCGGGCCAACTCCAGCGCCACACCGGCAATGCGGCCAGCCAATTGCTGCTCCAGCGCATCCAGCCGCTTGTGAAAATCGCTGGCCAGCGCCCCCACATGGTCATTCATGTAAACGGCGATCTGGGCGGCCTGGGTCTGCTTGTAGCTTTCCAAAGCCGCCAGGCCATTGCGATAGCCATCTTGGTAACCCGATTGCCGAGCCTCGTGAATCAACTCGTCCACGCTGGGGCCTGCTGGCACAGCGGGCTCCGCCTGAGCTGCGGGCTCCGGCTCCTCTCCAGGCACGCCACCCACAACCGGGCGTCGAGGCACTGGGCGTGGCGGCTGCTGCGCGGCCGTGGGCGCCTCTGGGCGAGCACGCTTGGCTGCCGCTGGGGCTGCTTGGGGTTGGGGCTGAGCTGGAGGCTGAGTGGCAGCGGGTCCAGGTCGACCGAAAGGGTTGACTTCGGCAGCGGCGCGCTCGGCCAAAGTGGGCTTGCGCACACCACCGGCTCCTTCCGGAACGGCGCGGTTGCTTGGTGCCACAAAGGTCTCTGGGTTCCAGGCTTGCACCCGCCCCAGTTCTTCCTTGGGAATGAAGCGCGAGTAGGGGTTGCTGCCCCCTCCTCCACCCTGCCCGCCGGGAGGCTGGCCTGGCTTAGACGTACTCATCGTCGCCTCCGCTGCTCAACACGATCTGACCTTCGTCTGCCAGACGACGCACGATCTTGAGCAATTCCTTCTGCTCGGCTTCCACTTCGGACAGCTTGACCGGGCCACGCGACTCCAGATCTTCGCGCAACGTTTCGGCCGCACGACTGGACATGTTCTTGAACACCTTCTCGCGAATTTCGGGGGAACCGCCCTTGAGCGCGATGATGAGCGACTCGGTCTGCACTTCCTTGAGCATGGTCTGGAAGCCCTTGTCGTCCAGCTTGATCAGGTCGTCGAAGGTGAACATGTTGTCCATGATCTTCTGCGCCAGATCGGAATCGGCTTCGCGGATGTAGTCCAGCACCGAGGTTTCCAGGCTGGTTCCCATCAAGTTGATGATTTCCGCCGCAGGCTTGACACCGCCCAGCGAGGCCTTGCGTACCTGGGCCCCACCCGCCAGCACGCGAGACAAGACTTCGTTCAGGTCCTTCAGTGCGGCGGGCTGAATGCCGTCGAGGGTCGCAATCCGCACCATCACCTCATTACGGTGACGCTCGGTGAAGGACTTGAGTACCGACGACGACAGATCGGGATCGAGGTGAACCAGAATGGCCGCCACAATCTGCGGGTGTTCGTTGCGCAGCAGCTCGGCAATCGAGGTGGGATCCATCCACTTCAGGCTTTCGATGCCGGTGACATCGCTGCCCTGAATGATGCGGTCGATCAGCAGGTTGGCCTTGTCTTCGCCCAGTGCCTTGCGCAACACCGCCTTGATGTACTCGTCGGTATCGGGCACCAGAATGCCCAGGTCGGTCGAATCGTTGGCGTAGCGACTCAGCACCCCTTCCACACGATCACGTGGCACCGACTTCAGTCGGGCAATCGTTTCGCCCAGGGCCTGCACTTCCTTGGGCTCCAGGTGCTTGAACACCTCGGCCGCTTCTTCTTCACCGATGGACATCAGCAAGATGGCTGCGTCCTCAATGTTCTTGTCTTCGAGATTTGCTACGGAACTGGGCATGATCAGGCCTCCGTCATCCAGCTACGCACCAGGGTCGCCATGGCTGCGGGGTTTTCCTTGGCCAGGTTCTTGGCGCTTTCCAGGCGGGCGTCCGACATCGGTGCCTCCAGGGCCGGCACCGCGCGGCCATCTGGCCCACGCACCATGCCGGGCGGCAGTTCATCCATGGATGGCAACTCATTGTCATCATCCACCACGGCGCTCAGCTTGGCTACCTCGGGTTCAGCCTGAGGCTCGGGGCGAGCCGCCTTGATCGCAGGGCGAATGGCGCCAAACACCACGATCAAAGCCGCCAGCGTCAGGGCGCCAGGCACGGCCAGGGTCCGCAGCACATCCATCGTTTCCGGACGCTGCCAGATCGGGGTGTTGTCAGGCTCTTCCTTGACCACTTGGAAGGGCGTGTTCACCACCTTGACCGAATCCCCCCGCTGCTGGTCGAAGCCCACCGTCTCCTGAACCAGGGCGGTCAGCTTGTCGAGCTCTTCCTGAGGAATGGGCTGGGTGGTGGTCTTGCCCTTGGCATCGGTGGTGGTCCGGTGGTTGATCACCACGGCGGCATTGATGCGCTTGATGGTGCCGGTGGCATTGCGGGTCACCCGCACGGTCTTGTCCACCTCGAAATTGGTCACGGCCTCGCGGCGATTTGAACCGCCTGTGGTGGTGCCCTGTGCAGCTTGCAGCGGCTGCGACGCGCCATTGATGGGCGCCGTAGCCGGTACAGGGGGCTGGTTGCTCATGGCACCCGGAATGCCCGAAGGCTGAGTGCTACCGGGGCCGGACTGCTCCGAACTCTGCATGCTGCGCACGGCAGCCGGGTTCTGCCCCTGATTGGGCTTGTATTCCTCAGCGGTGGACTCAGTCTGATTGAAATCCACGTCGGCATTGATCTGGGCACGGAAGTTGTCCTTGCCCACCACCGGCTCCAGAATGTCGCGAATGCGTTGCAAATAGCTGGATTCGATCTGGCGCACATATTGAAGCTGTTGCGCATCCAGGCCGCTCTGGTCTGTCCCCTCAGCCTGACCAGACAGCAAAGCGCCGCTTTGGTCCAGCACGCTCACAGCCTTGGGCGACATCTCGGGCACGCTGGACGACACCAGGTGCACGATGCCGGCAATTTGTGCGCGGTCCAATGTGCGGCCAGGGTACAAGGACAGCACCACCGAGGCAGACGCTTTCTGCTGTTCGCGGAAGAACCCGTTCTGATTGGGCAAGGCCAAATGGACGCGAGCGCTCTGCACGCCGGCCAAAGTTTGAATCGAACGAGTCAATTCGCCTTCCAGACCCCGCTGGAAGTTCAAGCGCTCCTGAAACTGAGTCACGCCGAACTTCTGGTTCTCCATCAACTCGAAACCGGTCACAGACCCCTTGGGCAGGCCGGCCGCCGCCAGCTTCAGACGAATATCGTGCACCTTGTCAGCCGGCACCATGATGGCCGCCCCGCCATCGGTGTGCTTGTAAGGCACATTCATTTGCTGCAGTTGAGCCAGAATCGCGCCGCCATCCTTGTCGGACAGGTTGGCGTACAGCACCCGGTAATCGCCTTCACGCCCCCACATCATCATGGCCACGAAGATGGCGATCAGGGCTGCGATGCCGCCGCCCAGCATCACCTTCCGTTGCGCAGGCAACGCGTTCAGCCGCTGGACAAAACCCTGGGGCTGGCTTTCGGCCACCCCGTTAGCGGGGGCGACGGCGACATTTTGAGGTTGTGCGACAGTGACTTCCATGGGCGTTCGGTGCGTAGGGCCGCGCACCGATATGACACGATGCCGCAAACCCGCGGTAACGTCCTCATTATTCGGAAGGGAGTCGGGGAAAAATGCCGGGAACAGCGACTGAAATGCCGCCTTCTTTCCGCCTATGAGTCAGGCGGAAGTCCGTAGAGTTGGCAACGTGATGAACTGAATCACGGCCCGACGGGATATCGTCACCATGGATGTCAAACTGAAGCCCTTTGATTTCGCCCAAGCCGCCGCCAAGGCTGGCATGGCCGATGTCGCCCAGCGCGTTCAGGCCAAGATCCGCCAGGAAGGTGTCGGCAACTCGGGTGCAGTCGAAAAACCCAGCTTCCAGTCGTCTTTTGCCAATGCCCTGGGGTCCATCAGCGCCGCTCAGCAAAAGGCCACCGTGATGCAACGGGAAGTCCAGTTCGACAACCCCACCGTCAGCCTGGAAGAAACCATGATCGCCATGCAAAAGGCGCAGCTGGGCTTCCAGTCGGCTGTTCAAGTCCGCAACAAGCTGGTTCAGGCATACACCGATATCATGAACATGCAGATCTGAACTGCATTCATGACGGGCCACGCGCCCACCCGCCTCATGCCCCATTCCGACCGTGTCCTGCCCACTGGGCAGCTGCTGCTTTGCGGTGCCCTCATCGTCACCCTGTCCATGGGCATTCGCCATGGCTTTGGTCTGTGGCTGCAACCGATCACCAGCGCCCATGGCTGGAGCCGGGAAACCTATTCCATCGCCCTGGCCATTCAGAACCTGGTCTGGGGGGCATCAGGTCCGCTCATTGGCTGGTGGGCCGACCGCCAAGGTGCCCTCAAAGTCATCTGGACCGGTGGGCTGCTGTATGCACTCGGGCTGGTCGGCATGGCCCTGTCGTCATCCCCTCTGGTGTTCACACTGTCGACCGGGCTGACCATCGGCCTGGCGCAGGCTTGCAGCACCTACTCGGTCATCTACGGCGTGCTCGGGCGCCACATCGCCCCTGAAAAGCGATCCATGGCCATGGGCATCACCGGGGCGGCCGGCTCGTTCGGACAGTTCCTGATGGTGCCTCTGGCCAGTTGGCTGATCCAGCACCTCGGCTGGAGCCTCGCCCTGTTGGCTCTGGCCACCTCAGCTTTGCTGATGCTGCCAGTGGCTTTCGGACTGCATGATCGACCTCAGGCATCACCTCCGTCAAATGGAGAGGTCAACCCGCTTAACACCTCACAAGCTCTGCGACATGCGTTTTCGCATCGTGGATACCTGTTGTTGATGGCGGGCTACTTCGTCTGCGGCTTCCAACTGGCCTTCATCGGCATTCACCTGCCCAGCTACCTGCGCGACATCCAATTGCCCCCAGACAGCGCCACCACCGCCCTGGCGCTGATCGGTCTGTTCAACGTCATCGGCACCTACGCCACCGGGGCCCTGGGTCAACGCTGGCGTAA
The DNA here is from genome assembly GCF_036273115.1 of Aquabacterium sp. Lineage (GTDB taxonomy): Bacteria > Pseudomonadota > Gammaproteobacteria > Burkholderiales > Burkholderiaceae_C > Aquabacterium. The sequence goes on along the minus strand of NZ_DASUIN010000019.1, from coordinate 130,768 downwards.
ATCGTGGATCCTCTCCGCCATCTATGCCCTGCGCGCCCTGGCCATTGCGCTGTTTGTGCTCGTCCCTGCGTCGCCTTGGTCAGTGGCGGTGTTTGCCTCGGTCATGGGCGCTTTATGGCTGTCTACCGTGCCGCCCACCAACGCCATCGTGGCGCAACTCATGGGTGTCCGACACCTGTCGATGCTGGGTGGACTGGTCTTCTTCTCCCACCAGATCGGCTCGTTCACAGGCGTCTGGCTGGGTGGCTATCTGTATGACCTCTCAGGCAGCTACATGCCCGTTTGGTGGCTGGCTGCCGCACTCGGCGTGGTGGCGGCCTTGCTGAACCTGCCGGTGCGAGAAGACCAGGCTCAGCGTGAACCTCACCACCTTCTCCCTCAACGCACATGAGCCGCACGCCCCGCCCACATCGCAAAATCTGGCTGTATCTGGCTGCCACCGTGGTGTTGACCGTGGTTTTCCTGGCGTACTTTCAGGCCGGACTCATTCTGGATCTCGCCAACTTCCTGTGGCGCTGCGCCTGACTGGGTAGAATTGACAGATTGAAGGAATCAAGATGAAACCTATTCTTGGCAGCATCGTTGCACTGATCACCCCCCTCCACCCAGACGGCAGCGTCGATTACGACACCCTGCGCAAGCTGGTTGACTGGCACATCGCCGAAGGCACCAACTGCATTGGCGTGGTTGGCACCACCGGTGAATCGCCCACCGTCTCGGTCGAGGAACATTGCGAAATCATCCGCGTCGCGGTTGAACAGGCCGCTGGCCGCGTCCCCATCATGGCCGGCTGCGGCGCCAACTGCACCCGTGAAGCCATCGAGCTGACCGAATACGCCAAGAAAGTCGGCGCCGACTGCACCCTGCAGGTTGTGCCCTACTACAACAAGCCCACCCAAGAAGGCATCTACCAGCACTTCAAAGCCATCGCCGAAGCGGTAGACATCCCTATGGTGCTGTACAACGTGCCTGGGCGTACCGTGGCCGACATGACCCCGGAAACCGCCCTGCGTCTGGCCCAGTTGCCCGGCATCATCGGCATCAAGGAAGCCACCGGCAACCTTGACCGCGCAGCCTGGCTGATCAAGCAAGCGCCCAAGGGCTTCCACATCTACTCGGGTGACGACCCCACTGCGGTTCATCTGATCATGATGGGTGGCCACGGCAACGTCAGCGTCACCGCCAACGTGGCGCCCAAGGCCATGGCCGACATGTGTGCCGCAGCCCTGGAAAAAGACGCTCGCCGCGCAATCGACCTGCACATGCACCTGTTGCCTCTGCACAAGCAGTTGTTCGTCGAGCCCAACCCGATCCCCGTCAAGTGGGCCCTGGCACGCATGGGCAAAGCAGGCGGAACCTTGCGCCTGCCTCTGACTCCATTGTCAGAGTCGGCGCAAAGCGTTGTGGAAAACGCGCTGCGCGAAACCGGCGTTCTCTGATCTCGCCTTCTGTGGACGTGGCAGCCCTGGCTGCCACGCTGCACCCTTATCGCTCATTCCGCCTCTCGCGTTCGGATTCAATACCCATGTCGATCAAGTCTCGTCGCCAGACCAGCGCAGTTCTGAGCGCACTCACCGTCGGCAGCACCCTGCTGGCAGGCTGCTCCTCCACCGGCCCCTCTATCCTGGGCGAGAAGGTGGACTACCGCACCGCGGGCTCCAAAGTGGTGTCGCTCGACGTTCCGCCTGACCTGAGCAAACTGCCGGGCCAGTCGCGTTATGGCCAGATTTCGCCCGCAATCGTGTCGGCCAACAGCCTCAACTCGCCAGTCGCGGCACAAAGCAACGCTGCGGTGGCGCCGGGCCAGCTGGGCAACGTCAAACTGGAACGTGATGGACAAACCCGCTGGCTGTCTGTTTCGGCGTCGCCCGATCAGATCTGGGACGCCGTGCGCCAGTTCTGGATCGATGCGGGCTTCACCCTTGAGGTTGATCAGCCTGCCGCTGGCTTGATGGAAACCAACTGGGCTGAGAACCGTGCCAAGCTGCCTCAAGACATCGTCCGCCGGACCCTGGGTTCGGTTGTCGGTTCGCTGTACGACACCGGTGAACGCGACCAGTACAAGGTGCGCATCGAGCGCAGCAGCAAGGGCAGCGAAATCTACGTGACCCACCGCGGCGTGGTGGAAGAGTACGTGGACAACCGCAAAGACCAGACTCGTTGGATGCCCCGCACCGACAAGGCGCTGGAATCGGAAATGATCGCGCGTTTGATGCTGCGCCTGGGCGCCAGCAAGGACGATGCTGACCAAGCTCGCCAAGTGGCTGCACCAGACACCAAATCACGTGGTTCGGCCTACGCACCCGTGCGACTGACCGACAACCAGGCCGGCTTGTCAGTTGACGACGACTTCGACACCGTCTGGCGTCGGGTCGGCCTGGCATTGGACCGCGCAGGCTACACCATTGAAAACCGCGACCGCACCCAGGGCCAGTACGAAGTGCGTCTGCCTGGCGATACCGGCGAAAAACCAAAGGTTGGGTTCTGGGCTGGCTTGTTCGGCGCCAAACCGGCTGACACAGCCCCCATCAAGCATCGCGTCCTGGTTCAGGGTAGCGGCACCCAGACCGCCATCAAGATCGTCGATCAGCAAGGCCAGGTACAAAGTTCGGCTGTGGCCCAGCGCATTGCCAAAGACCTGTTCAACGAATTGATGTAAGCCCGATCGGCTTCCAAAAACAAAACCCGGCTCAGGCCGGGTTTTTTCATCGCGTTCCCGCTCGCGGTCAGCGAGAATCGGGCCTGACTGCACACTAAGACACACAAAGCGCAGGGACCTCGCGTCAGGGCATAAAAAAAGCCGCCCCAGAGGGCGGCCTTTTCGCTAAGCTGCGATCGAAGATTACTTCGAAGCGGCTTCCGAAGCAGCAGGAGCAGCGTCCGAAGCGGCCGAAGCAGCTTCCGAAGCGGCAGGAGCAGCTTCCGAAGCAGCAGGAGCGGCGGAAGCAGCTTCCGAAGCGGCGGATGCGGGTTCAGCAGCGGGTTCTTCTTTCTTACCGCAAGCGGCCAGGGCCATGGCAGCGATCAGCGAAGCCAGCAGGAGCGACTTTTTCATGCTTGTGTCCTCAAAAGGAGTGTCAAAAAACCGGGGTATATGGAACTATGTGCAAAGCCCACAGTCCCATAAGTGATACGAGACGAGGGCAGAGGATGCATAGCAACTTTTTATGGGTTGCTCCACATTCAGCCATCGATTGTACAACACCGCGGGCATATCCCTATAAGCCCAGAGTGGTGACCGGTAGCGCTTCGTGAGATCGTTGCGAAATTACGTCAATTTCTGACAACCATTCGCGCAACGTGGCGGGGTCTCGTGTCCAGACTCCCGCACCAGACTTCAGGTCCATGACCCGAATGCCCAACCGTCCCTTCAAGATGAAGGTTGGCAACATACCCGCCACGGAGTCCTCTGGGACCACACGGCATTTGACCCGGTGCCCCCAGGGCTGACGCCATTTGAGCCACCGGGAATGCAGCCTTGGCATGGCGTCGAAGTGCACCGCCAGCATGAGGCACTGCGTGGCACTGCTGGCCATGACCCATTGATGAAAAGCCTCGACCATGCTGGCCGAACTCAGAGGCCAGTGGGCAAAGTCGACATCACAGAAACACAGATCGGCAGGATCGACCGCCGCCATGGCCATACCGGCCGCCAGGCGGTCTTGAAACGACAGCCATCCATCAAATCGACCCGACAACGCCTCTGTCATTTCTGCCCTCCTGCCCTACTCTTGCCTCGCATCACCCCTCGGGGTGCAACCAACCATCGTCGACCCACTGCTCGAGCAGACCACGCACCGCATCACTGACCTTGGCCACGCGAGCCGCGGACAGCCGGCGTTGATCAGCCAGTTCGCGCAAGACACGGGCGTCGGCGCCTGCGGCGCGCCACGACTCGCCATTGGCATAGATGCAGTGATCGTCGTACATCATCCGGGTTTTGGCATCCAGAACCACCCCAACCCCATCAGCAAGCGGCTCAGCCCCCAGGTCGAACCAGACGCGAGGCTTCGGTTCCGTCAGCATTTCACCCAGCGCCGTGTTCAGCGATTGCGGATCTTTCAAGGCACGCGCCACGGCCTCAGCCGCAAACGCCTGCAAGCCGGGGGGGATACGCCCTGGCTCCGCTGTGGCCAACTGCTTGGGGTCTTTGTAGAGACGCGGCGGGTCTTCACACTCCAGCGTCTCACCCACGCGAATGAGCACATCGCGGGTCAGTTCGCTGGTCTCCGGCACACGGAAACCAACCGAGCAGGTCATGCACTCGCCCTCGGCAATGCCGTCGTGCCCCCAGCGAGGAGGCAGGTACAGCATGTCGCCTGGCTCCAGCACGTACTCTTCGGTTGGCTGGAAGTTCGCCAGAATCTTCACCGGCATATCAGGCAGCAAGGTGGGGTCATCGATCGGACCGATACGCCAGCGGCGCTTGCCATGCACCTGCAGCAGAAATACGTCATACGAGTCGTAATGCGGGCCGACGCCACCGCCATCGCTGGCATAGGAAATCATCAGATCGTCCAGGCGCGCATCGGGTACGAAGCGAAACTGTTTAAGCAACTCGTGCGCAGCGGGCACATGCAAGTCCAGCCCCTGCACCAGCAAAGTCCAGCGAGGCTGAGCCAGCTTGGGAATGCGAGTGCGTGCAATCGGACCATGATGCAAAGCCCATGCGGGCGCTTTCTTACCGGTACCACCTTGCACGATCAGGCGCGACTCCACATCGTCTTGCCCGGCCAGATCAAACAAGGCAGGCCGACTGAGCGGTGGCTGCACACCCGGCACGGCCTGGCGAATGAGCAACGGCTTTTTCTGCCAATGCTTGCGCATGAAGGTTTGTGGCGAGAGGCCGCCAAGCAGAGCCCATGGCTGATCCAGCTCGGGCATGACTGACGACGAGGCTGCACGCGAAGCGCCAGCCGAACTGTTCTTGTTTCGGGGTGCGGATTTCATGCCGCCATTGTGGGGCCACTGCGATGCACATGAACATGAACATGATGGGGCTCAAGGAGCGCAGCTCATGAGATGATTCGCCCATCATGATGATCTCCTCTCCCTGCGTCGTCAGCCTGACCTGGCGACTCGAGGACGCTCAAGGCGTCCTGATTGACGAACTGACCGAGCCGATGGAATTCCTGGTGGGTGGCGAAGACTTGCTGCCCAAGGTGGAATCCACACTGATGGGTCAGACCACCGGTTTCGAAGCGCAATTGAAGCTGGAGCCCGAAGAGGCTTTTGGCGATTACGACGCCCAGTTGGTGTTCTTTGAGGCGCGCACTCTGTTTCCCGAAGAGGTGTCAGAGGGCATGCAATTCGAAGGCCCCCCCGAGGGCGCAGCCACACCCGATATGCCCAAGGACGTGATCTACACCGTCACTGAGGTGTACGACAGCCACGTGGTGCTGGACGGCAACCACCCGCTGGCCGGCATTGGCCTGCGTCTGTCGTTCAAGGTGCTGGATGTGCGCACAGCCACCACCGAAGAGGTGGAACAGGGCTCGGTGGGCGAAGCCCCGTTCGTGCTGGGCATGGGTGCACCACCCAACGAAACCCTGCACTGAAATCAGAACCTGCTGTGCCGCGGGGTGCCCCGCGGCTCGTTCAGCCGCGCCCCGTTGAGCCGAAGCCGCCTTCGCCTCGCTCAGAGGCTTCGAACGAGTCGACCTGACGGAATGTGGCCTGCACCACCGGCACGATCACCAGTTGCGCAATGCGCTCCATGGGCTGCACGGTGAAGGCGGCGTTGCCACGGTTCCAGCAACTGACCATCAGAGGACCCTGGTAGTCAGAGTCAATCAAGCCGACCAGGTTGCCCAACACGATGCCGTGTTTATGCCCGAGCCCAGAGCGCGGCAGGATCATGGCCGCCAGGCCCGGATCCCCCAGGTGCATTGACAGCCCTGTGGGAATCAGCTGAGCCTGCCCCGGCTCAAGCACCAGCGGCTCGTCCAGGCAGGCACGTAGATCGAGACCGGCACTGCCGGGCGTGGCATAGGCGGGCAAGCTGTCGGCCATGCGGGCGTCCAGCACTTTGATGTCTACAGTGGTCATGATGGGTTGACTTGAGGGTGGCCGGCCAGGCGCTTGGCCAACTCCAGCATCAGGGCACGCGCGAGCGTGAGTTTGTCAGTGGCCTTGCCGTCATTGGGCAAAGCATGATGCGACTGGGCATCGACAACGAGCAAGGCGTTATCGTCTCGGCCAAAGGTGGCCGGCCCCAGGTTGCCGATGATGAGCGGGATTTGCTTGCGCTGCAGCTTGGCACGTGCGTGCGCCAGCAGTTGCTCACTTTCGGCGGCAAAGCCCACGCAGTACGGCGTACCGCCGGCTGCATTGGCCCGCTGCGCGACTGCGGCCAGGATGTCGGGGTTTTCGGTGAGTTCGAAGGTGGGAGCGACCTTCTTGCCCTCTTTTTTGATCTTGTGTTCGGCCAGTGTCGCGGGTCGCCAATCGGCTACCGCCGCGGTCGCAATGAACACGTCGCTTTGCGCTGCCAACGGCAGCACGGCGTCGTGCATCTCACGCGCAGTCATGACGTTGGTACGCCTCACCCCACGAGGGGTGGGCAAGTGCACCGGACCAGCAATGAGTTCAACCTGGGCACCCGCTTCCCGCGCGGCGCGTGCCAGGGCGAAGCCCATTTTGCCGCTGGAGTGGTTGGTGATGCCGCGCACCGGGTCGATGGGCTCGAAAGTGGGACCCGCTGTGATCAGAAGCCGCTTGCCTTGCAACACCTTGGGCGCCAAGGCAGCCACGATGTCTTCGAGCAATTCCTCGGGTTCAAGCATGCGGCCATCGCCCACTTCGCCACAGGCCTGGTCACCGGCACCGGGCCCCAGGATGACAGTGCCGTCAGCCTGCAGTTGAGCCACGTTGCGCTGGGTGGCCGGATGGGCCCACATTTCGCGGTTCATGGCCGGCGCCACCAACAGTGCGCAGGTTTCACGTGGTCGGGCCAGACAGGTCAGGCTGAGGAGCTCGTCTGCCCTGCCCTGCGCCAGCTTGGCCATGAAATCGGCACTGGCGGGCGCGATCACGATCACGTCGGCTTCGCGGCCGGCGTTGATATGGGCCATGTTGTTGGGCTCGCGGGCGTCCCACTGGCTCATGAGAACCGGGCGCCCCGACAGGGCCTGCATGGTCACAGGGGTGATGAAGGCTGCCGCAGCTTCGGTCATGATGACCTGCACCGTGGCCCCAGCCTTGGTCAGCAGGCGAACCAGCTCGGCGGACTTGTAGCAGGCAATGCCGCCAGTCAGACCGAGCAGGACGTGCCTGCCATGGAGATCTTTGCGTTCAGACATGGCTGGCAACTCTACCAGCCAATTGCCATCCCATCAGAGGGTCAGGCCGCAGCGGCCGAGCTGCCGTTGTTGCTAGCCAGCTGATTACGGAAAACGCTGGGGGAGACGCCCGTCCAGCGCTTGAAAGCAAAGGTGAAGGCCCGACGGTCGCTGAAGCCCAGTTCGTCACTGATGGACTCCATGCTCATGGCGCGTCGGCGCAGCATGGTCTTGGCGCGATAGAGCTTGGCTTCAGATTGAATGTCGACGAAGCGAACGCCTTCGGTCTGGAGGCGGCGCTGCAGCGTGCGTGGATGCAAGCCCAGCGCGGCTGCGGTGGCTTCCAGGCCCTCGCGCAGCAGTTCAGGACGGCGCTCCAGAGCCCAGCGCACGTCGTCAACGATGCGGCGGCCCCCCACCGCAACAGCCAAACGTTTTTCGATTTGCTGACGAGCCTGGCCGACGATGTCGGGAACCGCACCCTTGAGAGGCATGTCGAGCCAACGGCGGTCAACGACCAGCGCATCCACGCCTTCGTTAAAGGAGACGGGCACACCAAAGTGCGCCTCGAACTCCTGAGGCAGGCGGCCTTCGGGGCGCGGCTGGCTCAAGCGCACCGAGATCAGCCAGTTGGTTTGCTGGGTGACCCGGCGAACCAACTGGTGCAAGACAGCCAGAATGACCTCGCGCACGGGGGAGAACATCGGCAAGTGCCCTCCAGGGAATGGCAACTCGACGCGCAGGTGGGCCTCGGTGCCAAATTCGTCGAGACGCAGCATCATCCACGGGGCAATGAGGTCATGCGCCCAGCTGGCGGCCTCCAGAGCCTCGCGCAAGGTCGATGCGGAGTTGATGAAAGTCTCGAACTCGCCGAAAGCCTCGAAGACAAATACCTCACCCAGGACGAAGGGAAAGTAACGCCCTGTAGATTTTTCCACGCACAGTTGCAGCGCCTTGTGCAGGCCAAACGGCGACACGCTGCTCGGCGTCTTGGCAGAAATGCCTGCCTCGCGCATGACAGGGTCGAGCGCAAATCCGCAAATGTTTGCGGCTTGCGTCCAGCTGCTGATGGAGGGAAGTGGGACGGCGGTCAGGGCTTCAGGTTTCGTCATATGGGCACCACTCGAAACAAGTGAAGGTCGTTTTGAAACGTAAACAGGAAACGCGCGTACTCACTTAAACAGCTTCCGTTTACGGTCAAACATTCATTCAACGTTCTCAAGTGATAAATCTAGTCTTTCGGGACGAGACAGTCGTCCTGAAATACACCCACAAAAGGAATAAAACGCGAACAAACCACCTCATTAAGGGGGGGCTTGTCACGCACAAGACCGAGTGCTTACCCTATAAGCCCCCCCTTCTTGGACTAAGGCACGACACGCATTCCCAAGGAGAATCAATCTGTTACAGATGTTTCACACAAAAAAGGGCGGCTTGCACGACACATTCCTGCACACGCGTTTCGTGGCGTAAATTCACCCCCAGATTTGCCTGACACGCGTGATGCATGCATCACCCGAACGAGATACGAGAAACGATTAGCGGACTGAAAAAACAAAACAAAACGGAAAACACTTGTTTCCCAATTCAACCCAAAGACGAATGAGTCTCGATCAGGCCTGATCACGCCAAGCGCTGGGGGTGAGCCCTTCCCAACGCTTGAAAGCGGCCGTGAAGGCCCGTCGATCCGAAAACCCCAGCTTGGCGCTGATGTCGTCAATGGACAAGGCCCCCTGTCGGAGCCATTCGCAAGCCAGTCGATGGCGCATGCGAGCCTGGACGTTGAGGTAGCTGTCGTCCTCGTCCTTCAAGCGGCGCTGAAGCGTGCGGGGGTGCAGGCCGAGACGTTCGGCCATGTCTTCGATGCCCAGTTCGAGCAAGCCTGGATCTCGGCTGATCCACTCCTCCAGCTCAAACGCCATGCCTTGGCGACGTGCTTCCTTGTCCAGCCGCTGCTCGGCGAGTCGTTGCGCCTGTTCGTGCAAGACAGGAAAAGCGCCTTCGAGTGGCAAATCGAGCATGCGACTCTCGACGAGCATGGCGTAGGCAGGCCGGCCAAAATGAATGGGCACACCAAAGAAGGCCTGGAAGTGGTCGCCATAGCTGGGCCGCTCACCCGGTACCTCCACCGCGATGAATCCTTCTTCTGAGCCTTGAAGAGATCGCCCGAACTTGCGGACGCTGGCCAGCGCCGCCTCCAACACCAGATGCAGAGGCAGCTTTGCCGTCATGGAAGCGGGCAAGGCCAACTCAAAGCCGAGCTGGATACGGGCGACGTCGCCCTGCTCTATCAGCTCGATTCGCAACCAAGGCAAGATGACCTTGGCAGCCAGTTGGGCCACACGCAGGGCGTCACGCAGGCTGGGGCTGGTGGTGAGGAGGGTTTCAAACTCCGGTAGGGATTCGAATGCGAAGGTGTCGCCCAGCACGAAGGGAAAGTGCTTGTCGGGCGACAGGGCCACACTCTGCTCAAGCAAGGAGATGAGCTGCAATGGCGATACGCGCGCCTCTTCCAGTCTGATGAGGTCGACCTGAATTCCAGCCTGCTCGATGAGCGGCTGCACGTTGAACCCACATTTGGCGGCGGCCTTGATCCAGCTGGACAGCATGAACAGCGGAATGGGCCTGAGGCCTATGGCCCCCTGGACGAGCGACGACACGGACATAAAAGAATACGGCACGCTCACGATGAGCGTGCCGCAGTCTACCCAATGACGGAGGAGAGTCGCTTGGGATGAATCAGCGCGCCATGACGGTGCGCATGAATTCGCTGGCTTCCACCGGGTTGCGGGCCTTGGCAAACCCTTGCAGCCACTCTTCGTAGCCGGGTTGCTCGACTTCCTGCCAGGGGTGATAGTTGAGTTTGTAATAAGGCAGGTAGTGCTTGATGACCGGGGCAATGAAACCACCGGGCTTGAGCAGCCACCAGAAACCCTTGGCCGAAATCTTGAGCCGCTCGGTGAAGCTGAAGCCGTCGTGCTTGAGCATTTGGTGAACGAAGCGGTGCACCACGGCCGGGAACATGTAGGTGCAGTGCAGCAAGGCCGCAACCCGCTTGAAGTATCCGACGTGGGCGTAGTCCATCATGACGTCGTAGGCAACGCCCTTGTGTTCAACCTCTTCAATGGCGTGCCAGGCATACATGGCCCGAACATTCGGGTGGGCTTCGCCCATGATGTCGCGCTTATCGAACATGGCATGGGCGCTGATGGCGGTGAAATGCTCGAGTCCTGCGGTGATGGCCAGTGTGTATTCCCGGCTGAAGCGTGATCGGTACTTGTCGAACAAGAGGTTTTCCAGCCAGGCGGTCATGCCGTCCACGTCGACGCCTTGGGCGCGCAAACGCGCGTTGTACTGGTTGTGGACGATGGAGTGCTGGGCTTCCTGTCGGTTGAAGCCCTGGATGTCTGCCAGCAGCTTGGGGTCTCGGATGCGGTCACGGAAGTCGCGCACCGAGGTCATGAAAAACCGCTCGCCGGGCGGGAAGATGATCGACATCGCGTCAAAGAAGCGGGTTTTGAAGGGGTCGCCGCCAAACCAGTATTTGGGAATGTCTCCGTCCAGGCCGAAATCCAGGCGCTCGCGGGGAATGATCGGGTGCTGTTGGTTTGCGTTGGGGGTGTTCATGACAGAGCCAATTTTTGTAGCCATGGTCGCTACTTTAGAAACTGGCCCCCATTAGAAACAGGATGCTGGATGACAGCAAGGCATCGGGCGCGACACCCTCGGGTTAGCACGTACTTACCAAGTGCAAGCGGCTGGTACCGCCGTATTGCAGGCGGCCACCGCGGTCAGGCGCCGTTCCACATAGTTTGCCGGGCGCGCGGGGTTTGGGCACGCCCCAGCCGCAGCAGGCGAGCACGCCGTGACGGTGATGGCATAGGTGTATACCGTGCCGCCGTCGTTGTGTGCGGCAGCGGGTGTGCGAACACAGCTGATGGATGTCTGGACATTGCCCGTGGCGAACGGCACCAGCAGATTGGTGGCCGCTGCGCAGTTAGCAGTAGCGCGCAAGCGGTAGCGCTGCCACTCGAGCGCAGCTTCGGCGGCTCTTTGGGCTCGCTGCACTTGAACCTGCGCCGCCAGGTCGCCCTGCATGCCCGCCACAAAGCGCAGGGCAAAGCTGGTCATGCCCGCCAGCATGACTATGATCACAATCAGCAAGACCGATGACATGCCGCGCTGCTGCATTCAGGGCTCCCTCACGCCAATCTGGATCAGGCTTTCAACCTGCTCCGTGGGTTGACCCGCGACGGTGCGCTGCAAGGTCAAGCGAATCGAGGCGACTTGTTTGAGGCCCTGGGTGTACAGGTCGATGCGGCACCGCGTCACGCTGTCAGACAAGCGGGCTGTATTCTGGGCGCCAAATGCAACGGGCTGAGCGGCGAACACGCCATAGCCCCAGTGCTTGGTGAGCAGGCGCGTGCCTTCATTGCATTGATAGGTGACGGGTTGAGCCACCAGGTACACGCGCTTTGCGGCGCTGGCAGGTGGCGCAGGAAAGCTGGTGGGGTTGAATCGCAAGCCCACGTCATTGGGCCGATTCGCCCAGGCCGTCAGGCGCGACATCGACCCGTTCACCGCGAAGTTGTAGGGGTCGATGCCCAGGCCCATGATGGCCACGTAGTCGGTATTGGCCACGGGGTTCACGCCCGCTACCGCCAAGTTCAGCGGCCCCAGTGTGGTGAAACAGCTCTCGACGGCGCAGGCGGGGGCAAACGCGTTCGCATTGGTTGCTGCCGGGCACGCCGGGGTGGTGGCCGGGCAGTAGGCGGTTCCCCCCGGGGTGGTTCTATAGCGCGCTGAGGCACGCAACTCCAGATATTCCAGATAGCACGTGGTGCCAACACAGGTTCGGCGCAGGCTGCCGGGCATGGCCAAGCGCAGGTCATCAGCCAGCTTGGAACGAATCAAACTCATCTGTTCATTGAGTTCCACGCGGCGCTGGGCATCCACGTACGACTGCGCGGGCAAACTCAGCAGGGGCAGCATGACCACCGCCAACAAGCCCAGCACCGCCAGGCTGATGATCATTTCGACCAGCGTGAAGCCTTGTTGATCTGATGAGCAGGCAAGGTGTCGTGGCTGCATGGCTTGCTCTCAGAATTCGAACCGGTTCGGGGCATAGCGCACGCGCACCGCTTCCACGACGACGGGCGGCGTGTTGGCCAGATCAGGGCATCGCACGGTCACCGTAATGCGTACCGCATCGCCGGCGTTCACATTGACCATGGCCTGATTGGCCACAGCCACCGACAGACCGCAATTGGCCACCGTGGGCAGGACGGGCTGAATCAGGTTGTTGGCCGCATCACGCAAAGCGCCGGCCGCAATGGTGAAGCCGTTGTAGTCGTTGATGTTGTCAAAGCGGGTGGCGGCATTGGCACTGAAGCGCTGCTCGCCGGGTTCAGGGCCCATCAGTTCAGGTTGCCCAGCACAGCCTGCGGCATTGACAGCCACACCCGCATTCGCGTCATTGGGGTCGCAATAGGTAAAAGGCATGGCCTTGACCTCTTCCAGCAGGGCATTGGCCAGGGCCATGGCTTGCTGGTCGCGCAACGAGGCGGCAGACAGCTCAGCGCTGCGGGTGGACACCACCGTCAAGGTGGCCCCGGCAATGCCCAGCACCACGATGATGATGAGCAGCTCGACCAGGGTGAAACCCCGCTGGCGGCTCACAGGAGTCAGAGCCCGCCGCATCAGTAGACAAAACCGGTTTCCCGGTTGATCGTGACGGTGAGCGGAGCGGCCGCTGTGCCGACGGTGATCGTCTGGTCCACCGCATTGGGCACCAGTTGGCCGCGGCTGTTGAACTGCACCGTGTTGGCGCCACCCAGCACCACACCAGCGGGCAAATCGACAACTTTTGCGCTGCCACTGCCCGGTTCGACCACAGGGGTTCCAGCCAGCTGACAAGCGCCGGCTGCGTTGGCATAGACCAGCACGAACTGAATGGGCGTGCGCATGAAGCAGACCCGTTGATTTTGTGACGTGGCCACCTGGCGTGCCAGACGCAAGGTGGCCTTGAGTTCGTCACGGGTGATGACTTCGTCCTGTGACTGACGGTTGGTCAGTCTGGGAAGGGCCACTCCCGCCAGAAGGCCCATCACCACCATCACCATGATCAGTTCGACCAGCGTGAAGCCGGCCTGGCGGGATGGCTTCATTCAGATCAGCAACCAGCGGTGTTGGCTGCGTTGACAGGGCTGACCACAGGGGCAGCGCCCAGGGCGGCCGGAGCGGTGTAGGTGAAGAAGCAGGTGGCGGGGTTGGGCGCGCCCACGATGCTGACGGTCACGGTGGTGCCGGCTGCGTTCACGGTGTAGCCTTCGTCGCGCAAAGCCTGCGCATTCGGCACACCGGCACCGGGAGCCAAGCCGGCGGCAGCTACGATGCCATTGAGCGCAGGAGCAGGATACAGCGCGTTCACTGCGATACGGCCCTTATCGGTACACAGGTTGCCGTTACCGGTGGTGGCATTGATCAGCGGATTTGCAGGACCAGGGCCCAAATTCACCGGGCAAGGTGGCTGATTCACGCCCTGACGGGTCAGTGCCGAACCAAACACCATGGCCGAAGCGGCCGACACGGCGCCACGGGCCGCATTCAGCTTGGCAATGCGTGCGTCGCGCTGCATGTTGGTGAAGCGAGGCAAGGCCACGCTGGCCAGAATGCCCAGGATGACGATGACCACAATCAGTTCGATCATCGTGAAGCCGCGTTGGAACTTGGTTTTCATGGCAGATATTTCCATTTCTGGCGCCTCGCGCCTCAATGACGTGAATGCTTCACGCCGAACCTCGAACATGACTGTCCTGTCTCGCTTATCGACTCGACGCAGAAAGACTTGAATCCTTCACGCCAAGAATTCACACTTTTTTTGTTACTTGATGGCGGCTTTGCCCAGGTCCCACATGGGCAGGAACACGCCCAGGGCCAATACCAGCACCATGGCCCCCATCAGCACCAGCAAGATCGGCTCGATCTTCTGCGACAGGCCCTTGAGGCCGTATTCCATGTCGCGCTGGTACATCTGGCCAATTTCTTCCAGCATTTCACCCAAGGTGCCAGACTCTTCACCCACCATGATCATTTGCAGCACCAAAGGGGGGAAGACGCCGGAGCGCTGACTGGCTGTGAGCAGCGAATCGCCACGCTCGACCTGCGAACGCATAACCACCAAAGCCTGTGAAATGTGGGCGTTGTCGATGACCTGAGCCGACAAACTCAAACCTTGCACCACCGGGACACCACTGCGGAACACCAGGGCGAGGCTGCGCATGCCTTGCGCGAGCACCCCTTTTTCCACCAAATCCCCCACGATGGGCATGCGCAGCTTGGTGCGGTCCCAGCGCAAGCGCCCCAAGGTGGTCTTGAGGTATTGGCGCCAGCCCAACCATGCGAGTACGGCTCCACCGACCACAGCGGGCCACCATTTCAGCGTGAACTGGGATGTGGCCATCAAGATGCGCGTCATCAACGGCAACTCGGCATGCAGGCTCTCGAACACCTTGGCAAATGCCGGAATCACGAAAATGTTGATGATCGCAATGGCCACCACCATCGCCAGAACCACGAAGGTGGGATAGCGCAAGGCTGACTTCACCTGCTCCTTGATGTACTTCTGGAACTCAAGGTGCTCGAACAAGCCCAGGAACACCTCTTCCATGCGACCGGCGGATTCACCGATGCGCACCATGGCAATGTAGAACGGGTCAAACACATCCTCGCGGCGGCTCATGGCCTGCGACAGCTCCACCCCGCTTTCCAGCGCTTGTGCCAGCTCCGCGTACAGCTTTTTCAGGGCCTTCTGCTGGGTCGACACCTCCAGGCTGCGCAGGGCCCGAATGATGGGCACCCCCGCTTTGGTGAGGGTGTAGAACTGACGCGTGAACATCAGCAACTCCAGCGCCGAGACCTTGTCGCTGCCCAGCAGTCGACTGATGACCTCCGAGGCCTGCTGCACTTGCGGCACCTCGGTGATCGACACCGGCGTGATGCCGGTCTGGGTCAGCGTGTCGACCACATTGGCCACACTGGCGGCCTCAATCCGCCCCTCAACGGGCTCCCGGTTGGCGTTGCGGCCGTAGTAGGCGAATTGCGGCATGGTCAGATCGGTGTGCTGGCACGCATGGCCTCAGCCACGGTGGTTCGGCCGGACAACACCAGCCGAATCGCATCGCGTTTGAGGGTGTAGTTGGCAAATTGCTTCTGGGCAATCTGGTTGAACGTGATGTGGTCGCCCTGTGACGCAGCATGTGTCATCTCAGGGGTCATCTCGATCATTTCGTAGATGCCGGTGCGGCCTCGGTAGCCAGTCTGGTGGCAGTTGTTGCAGCCCACGCCCTTGAAGAACGTCCCCTTTTGCATGGGGGCGCCATCGTCTCCGCGCATGTCGGCCAGATCCTTGTCCAGCCACTCGATTTCATGAGCAGCGGGCTCGTAGGGCATGCGGCAGCTGTCGCACACCACCCGAACCAGACGTTGGGCCAGCACCAGGCGCAAGCCCAGGGCCGACATGTAGGGCGGCACCCCCATGTCGGCCAGGCGCAGGACCGCGCCCGCGGCATCGTTGGTGTGCAAGGTTGACACCACCAAGTGACCCGTCATGGCCGCGCGCAGACCGATTTCAGCGGTTTCCTGGTCGCGCATTTCGCCCACCAGCAGCACGTCCGGGTCTTGCCGCAAACAGGCCCGCAGCACCCGCGCAAAGGTCAGATCGATCTTGTCGTGAACTTGAACCTGGTTCAAGCCGGGCAAGCGGTACTCGACCGGGTCTTCCACGGTGATGATCTTGGTTTCCGAGTCGTTCAACTCCGCCAGGGCCGCGTACAACGTGGTGGTCTTGCCCGAGCCCGTCGGGCCTGTGACCAGGATGAGGCCCGATGGGGCGCTCAAGGCCAGTTTCAGGCGCGACAGGATGGCCTGCGGCATCTTCAGCGCGTCCAGCGACGCTTTCTGGTTGCTTTGAATCAGCAAGCGCATCACCACCGATTCGCCGTACTGCGTAGGCAGTGTCGAAATACGAATGTCGATGGGCGAGTTGTTGATGGCCGTCTGGAAGCGGCCGTCTTGGGGCAAACGCTTTTCCGAGATGTCCAGGTTGGACATCAGCTTCAAGCGCTGAATGAGGGCCGTACTGACCTTGGGATCGTAGGTGGAGTGCTGGTGCAGCACACCGTCGATCCGGAAACGGATGATGGTCTGGCGCTCTTGGGGTTCGATGTGGATGTCGGACACCGCTTGCGCGACCGCCGTCTCAAAGATCGATGCAATCAGCTTGACGATCGGCGCGTCTTCGGTGCCAGCCAGCATGTCCAGGGAGGCCACAGCCGGCCCCAGGTCGGCAGCCACTTCGTCGGCCAGGCCAGACACCTGCTCGCGGCGCTGGTAGATGCGGTCGACCACATCCATCAGAGACTTTTCTGTGACCACAACCGGATGGATGGTGCTGTGCAGCGCGCGAGCCACCTCGTCTTGCGCGAAGGTGTCCATGGGGTCGGAAAAAGCCACCAACAGGCCATCGTCCTGCTGCCCGATGACCAAGGCGCGATGTCGACGCGCCAGCGACTCGGGCAGTCGCATCACCAGTTCCGGACTCAGCTCACGACGGGCCAGATCCAGAAAAGGCAGCTTCATCTGCTCGGCAATCGTCAGGCCGATGGCCTGATCCGTCACCAGATTCATGTCAGACAGAACGCGCCCCAACTTACGCCCGGTGCGCTTTTGCTCGGCCAGAGCCTGCTCCAGCTGGTGCAAGCTCAGCAAGCCTTGCTGAACCAGCACTTCACCGAGACGGAATTTGCGAACTTGGTTCACGATCGCTCCTCGCGCATCACAATTGTTGTTCCAACCAGGCCTGTACATCGGGGCTCAACTGCCCCAGTCGATAGGCTCTGTAGAAAGCTTCTTTGGCTTGGGCCCCCTGCCCTTGAGCCTGCCAGGCCACGCCCAACCCCAGCCACCAAGTGGCGTTGTCTGGTCGGGTACGGAGAGCCTGCTCGTAGGCCTGTGCCGCGGGGCCATACTGGCCGCTTCGAGCCAACAAGCCCGCCTTCAGGCCGAGGGCTTCGCCAGTCGGGCGCTCCATGCCTTGCAGTACCTTCAAAGCCTGATCGGCCGCTCCCCCGCTCATCAGGCGACGCGCCTGCAAGAACTGCAAGTCTGGGTCGCGCGGGTCGACCTTGAGCCCTTCGTCCACGAGCCTGGAAGCCAGTTCGGCTTGCTTCGCGTCGAGCGCCAAAGTCACGGCCAGGCGGCGTGCCTGACTGTGTGTCGGGTCGAGCCGCAAGGTGCTCTGCAAGGCCTCCAGCGCTTGCCCATCCCGGCCCTGGTCCAGCAAGTCCAGGGCATGTCGGTAAGACTCTACAGCCTGCATTGCCGAGGTCTGTGCACGACCTGCGGCAGGTGGATCGATCATGAGTGGTGCAACACTGCTGGCCCCAGCCAGCGGGCGCTGCTGCAAGCCTGCCGCAGGCGTAGACGATGCCACCGCCAACGCTTGCGGCTGCTCATCAGTGGGGTGGCCGGCAGCATCAGACACCGCTTCGTCGCTTGGATCGAAAGGGGAAGACAAGCTGACCCGCGTCGCAGCCAGGTCACTCTCGCCAGGGAGAATGGGTTTGAGCAAACTCAAGGACAAGCGTGTGTCCATTTGCCAAACGCGCCATGCCGATTCCTGGACCGCCCTGCTTTGCGCCACGCCCTGAGTGGTCGCCACTGCGGCCTTGGCCAAAGCAGAGGGTCGCAATTCCTGAACACGCACGTTGGCAGTCTGAAGTGCCATGCCAGCAGCCAAGGACGCCAGCATGCCGGTAGACAGCAAAGCCCCCCGAATCCAGGGTGAAGCCCACATGGGCGATATCGGCCCCAAGTCACGAATGACACTCATGTCCTGTCTCCTTGCCAGACGCCAGCCAGATTCGGGCGCAGCAGATTTCCCACCAGACGCCAGCGCTCCAACCCAACGGTCAGGGCATCCTTGAACCACACACGGTGGGTACCTCGGCGGCACGCCTGCACCAAGCACTGATGGGCCAAGGCATTGGCTTGCCGAGGCACACCGCCGCTCATGCGCCACAAAAGCCAGCAAGCCCCTTCGGAAAACACCCGGGGGCCATGCCATCCTGCAACCGACATGCGGTGCTTGAGATAGCGTCTGAAATCGGCCAGAGGCAAGCCCTCCAGGCGCACCCCGCAACCCAATCGGCTGCGCAGTGATCGCAACTCGGGTTGCCCCAGCAATCGATCCAGCTCAGGTTGCCCGAAGAGGACAATCTGCATCAGCTTGCGCTTGTCGGTTTCGATGTTGGAAAGCAAGCGCAAGGCCTCCAGGCTGGCTGACGACATGGCATGGGCTTCATCAATGCAGCACACCACACGGTGCCCATGGGCCGCCAAGTCTTGCAAAGCCGATTCGATCAGACGATACAAGGCCTGTTCATCGTCCTGCTCGGGCGGCACGCACCCCAACTCCACAGCCAGTTCACGCAACAACCCTACCGGCTCCAGCCGTGGATTGAAGAGGCAAGCGGTCACCACACTGGCGGGCAAATGCGCCATCAATCGACGGCACAACAAGGTCTTGCCCGTGCCCACCTCGCCTGTCACTTTGACAAAGCCTTCACCTTGCGCCAAGGCTTGCACCAAGGTTTCCAGCGCAGCCTGATGCTGCTGATCCACATACACAAAGTCGGGATCAGGTGTCAGATTGAAGGGCTGCTCGAACAAGCCAAAGTGAGCTGCGTACATGCCGCATCACTCCCCTGCTCGTTCGCGCACGCTGTGTGAAGGCAAAACCATGCCTTCCAGCCGCGCCCCCACATCGGCCAGGTCCTGGCGCCAGTCGGCGTCTGACTTGATGACCGTGGGCTTGATCAGGAACACCAGCTCGCTCTTCTTCATATTGCGGTTGTTTTGCTTGAAGAGGTTGCCCACCACAGGCAGGTCGCCCAGGAAGGGCACCTGGCTCTTCGTGTTGTCCTGCTCTTGATGCATCAGGCCGCCAATGGCCACGATGTAGCCGTCTTGCACACGCACGATGGTGTCGGTTTCGTTGACACTGCTGGAGGCAAGCGGCAGGCTGAAGCTGCCCAGGGTGCCCAGGTTGATCACGTGAGCGCGCTCTGACACATTGCTGACCGAGGGCCGCACATGCATGGTCACCATGCCTTCGGCGTCAATCTGCGGTGTCACATCCAGAGAAATACCCGAGAAGAAGGGCTGCGCGGTGATGGTCGGTGTCGTCACCGTACCTGAAGCGCTGGTGGTGGTCGTCGTCGCAATGTTGGTAACGAAGAAGTCATCGGTTCCCACACGCAACACCGCCTTCTGATTGTTGATGGCGGCGACCCGTGGCGAAGACAGAACCTGCACCGAGCCCTGGGTTTCCAGGAAGCTCAGCAGGCCGTAGAAGCTGTCTGTCGAAAAGGCCAGGCCCAACACACCATTGGTCGCCTGGCTCAACGGTGTGGCCACCAGATCGGCCATGGACGTCGGTATCACCGTTGGCGGCGTGGTCGACGGATCCACAATGGTCTTGATTGCGCCATCAGGTACGCCATATTTACGTCCCAAGGCCCCAGGCACCCAGACACGGCTGGGGTCACTGCCAACCGAGATGCGGTGGTTGCCCTCGCCATTGAGCTGTGTCCAGTTGATGCCGGATTGGTAGCCGTCCTTGAGGGTGACTTCCACGATCTTGGCTTCCAACATGACCTGACGCTCGATCGACAGCTTCGACGACTTCAGAAACGACTCCACCTCGCGCAGTTGGCGTGGCATGCCACGCACCACCACCACACCGGTGTGCTGCGACAGCACGATCTGGCGCCCTTCGGCATCACCCACAATGGCCTTCAGCGCCGCATCGAGTTCCTTCCAGAAGTCGGTGTCGATCGATGTGGACACCTGACTGCCTTCGTTGGCCGTGGTGCTGCCCCCAGCCGAGCCACCACCTGAGCCACTGCTGTTGAGGTTGTTGGTGATCGACCCGGAGCTCACACGGGTGTCGCTGCGCCCCGAGCGCTTCGAGCTGGGGTAAGCCACCTGGAAAATACGGGTCTGCAAAGTAGGCGGTTCAACAAAGACCCGATTTCCCGACACCCGGTATTCGAATCCGTAGACCTCGCGCAGCACTTCCAGGGCCTCAATGGCCGTGACATCCTTGAGGTTCACCGCCACCGTGTTGGTGAAACCCGGCTGCACCACAAAGCTGTAACGAGAGCCCGCAGCAATCGCTTCAAAGACCTGGTTGATCGAGGCGTTGTTGAACACCAGATCAAATCGAGACTCTCGCTTGGCCACGCGCGGACGCTCGACCGTCGGCGGCACCAGGGCAGACATCACGTTGTCGGGCGTTTTGGCCACCGGGCGCTTTGCGGCTGCCGCCTTCATGGCCTCATCAATCGCCTCCTGTGTGACTGTGGGTGCCGGTGGCTTGCTTGCGCAGGCCGACAGCAGCACAGCGACCGCAGCCACCAGGGTCAGACGCCAGGTCTGGCGATGTTTCTGGGATGGGGTTTGCATCGGCTTCATGGTTTGACCGCCTCAGTTGATGCAGGTGCCGAAGCACCTGCTTGTCCGCCTTGTGGCGGATACATCTCGATGATTTCCTTGTGCCCGTCAGGATGCTTGAGCACAACCTTGCTCCGCTGCACGCTGACGAGCCGGGCGCCTCGAACCTGCGCCCCCAGGCGTACCCATTGGCCGTCGATCACAGCGCCGCCCTGACGCCCCAGCCGGACACCGGTCAGGCCACTGGCGGCCGCTCCGTTGGCCCCGGCGGATGCGCCATCGGCCCCCTGAGACAAACTGATCGGGTCGAGCATCGGGGGCACGAACGGTGCCCCCGGCCCAGCCGCCCAAGCAGTGCACACCGTGCCCAGCAGGACCAGGCACACAGGCAGCACCGTGGCGCGATAGCCCCCAACGATTGAAGCAATCACATGGCCAGCCATGTCGCCTCCTGACTGATCAACACCAGAGACAGCGTGGCCTCAACTTGCCGGGCATCGCCTTCCGCTGGCACCAGCTTGACTTTTTCGAGCTGCATCAGCTGCCCGCTCGATTCAAATTGCTTCAGCACCAGATTGACCTGCGCCAGACTTCCAGCCACACGGAGCTCTGCTCGATGCCGATACACCTTTGCTTCCGGAACCGGAGCGGGTGGCGGCACCACTTGCCCGGCATCGCTGGCGGCTTCGGCAGGCACATCCACCACCTCCGCGGTACTGGCTGCAGCCGCAGCCACCGGAGGCTTGATCGGGGCATCATCGGGCAAGGCCTTCAGGCTCACCACCTCGACCTCTTGCAAGGCCATGGCCTTGCGCAAGGCCGCAAACACCTCGCGCGGAGACCCCCCTTGAGTCGAGACGGCCTGGGCTGGCGTGCGTTTGGCCAACACCTGTTGCAGCCGCATCAATTCGGCCTGTTTCTGCTGCAAGGCCATGGCATCGGTCTGCTGCTGCAGTGGATCAATGCCTGGCTGAGTCAACAGCAGCGCGACACGGCGGTCGTGCACCGGCATCGTGACCTGAAAAACAAAGCCAACCACCAGAGCCAGGCCACCGGCCAACAAAGCCATGCGGTCGCGTTGCGGCAAGGCGTTGACACGACCCACCCAGCGCTTCCATGGCACCTTGGCGAGCCAATCGCGCGACAACTGTGCGAGACGCTGCTTCATGGCTGAACCTCCTGGGCTGGCAGGTTTTCCTGCCCCGAGAGCTCAAACACGTAATACGGCACCGCCTTGCGTGCAGCTTGGTCATCCACTTGAGAAGCTGGCTCCTGCATCAGCTTGCGCTCCACACTGAGGATGGCAATGGGCAAGCCCTCGAAGGCCTGACTGGCACTCAAGCCATCGGCGTAGCGCGCCAGATCAGCCTGGCGCAAGCCGCTGACGGTCAAATGCACCCCGCGCGCGCCCGAGAACTCCACGCTCTGCAGCCACATGGAAGAAGACAGCCCTCCCACGAGGCGATCGAAACGCGCCACCACCTCACGAGGTGGATCGATCATGGCAGCCGCGGCTTTGCGAATTTGCTCATCAGCATCCAACTGAGCCTGCAACTCGGCCACCTGAGCCGAGACTTGCTGCATCACCTGCCCGCTGGCCTCTTTGGCCGCTTCCGCAGCGGCCACATCCTGACTCGCGCGCTGCCAGAGCCACTGTTCATAGGCCCAGTGCCCCCCCGCAGCCAAGGCCGCCAAGGTCAAGGTCGAGATCACCACCACGCCATTGGCCCAGTCGCGCCCTTGCTTGAGGGTCTCGTCAATCAGATTGATTTGCTGAGTCATGCGGCGCCCCCGTCACGCGAGACGATGACCCGGCGCAGCGCCGCCCCTATGGCGACCAGACTCGGCCGAGGCGGCTTGCTGCGATTCATGGTGGCTGCGGCACGATGGCCCAGTTCCATTTGTTCAGGCAACTCGTAAGCGTGCAGTCGCATGCTCACATGGGGTGCCAGTTGCTGAACCAGATCCAGATCGGGTACGGACTGCTCAACCCAAACGCGCTCGATCGACGTGCCATAGAACTGGCGCTCGAAAGCATCGGCGGTGCGCTGCATTTCCAGCGCCAGACGCTCCAGCAGCGACTGGCGGGTCATCAGATCGGCCGCGGCGAAGTGGGCGATGTTGAGGTCGTTGAAGCGACGGAATGAACACAACTCGCCACGCCAAGCCACGATCAGCGCGCCCCCTGTGGAACTCAGTCGCAACAGCGCGGTGGCCTGGCTTTGAGGTGCCAAGACCAGCAAGTTACGCAACGCCAACTCAGGGATGTCGATCGAATCAAGCGGCAAACGGGCTTTCCGAGCCCGGCTCATCCACTCACCCACACGCTCTCGGCGCGCCACCACCGCCCAGGCGTGCGACCCCTCACCTTCGCCATCAGGCGAAGGCAAGACCAGGCAGTCAACGCAAGCGTCGTCAACCGGGAAGTCGATCATGTCCTTGACGCGCCAGCGCATGGCGTCGGCGCGCTCGGCCGCAGGCACCGATGGGGTGTCCATCGACAGCATCTGATAGTCGTCACCCGGCAATGTCAAATTGACCGACTCGATGCTCAAGCCTTCCCGCTTGAGCCATTTGCCGACTTCGGACAAGCTCGGATCATCAACAAACGACTCGTATGCCACCAGGATGGGCTTGCCCTGCGAGCCTTCGCGCACAACCGCCACTGCCAACCGCCCGGGGCTGAACACCACCCCCAGGTGGTTAGGCTCGCGCTTCTTGCGGGAAGCGGGCCATTTCGGCAAAGACAAGCGCAGCGGCATGGACGTATCTCCAGACAGTTAGCCACAGTCTAGGAGTCACGCCACCTCGATAATTGCGTGAAGTGAAACGCCCAAAGGCGCTATTTCTTCACACTAAGCGAGCCGCTTCACCTCGCCACATTCACCCCGAATCGACATGAAAAAGGGCCCCGAAGGGCCCTGCTGGCAAACACAGTGCGGCCCTGTGCCGCCTGCGATTGAGGTTCACCGCATCAAACGCGCTCGGCCACCCAAGCTTGCACGCTGGCCAGGGCCGCGGGCAAACCGGAGGCATCGGTGCCACCGGCCATGGCCATGTCGGGCTTGCCGCCGCCCTTGCCACCCACTTGCTGGGCCACAAAGTTCACCAGCTCGCCGGCCTTGACCTTGCCGGTGCTGTCGGCGGTCACGCCTGCAGCCAGTTGCACCTTGCCACCGTCCACGGCGGCCAGCACGATGGCAGCGGTCTTGAGCTTGTCCTTGAGCTTGTCCATGGTCTCGCGCAGGGTCTTGGCGTCCGCGCCTTCCAGCGTGGCAGCCAGCACCTTGATGCCGTTCACGTCCACAGCCTTGGCCATGAGCTCGTCGCCCTGGCTGGAAGCCAGCTTGCCCTTGAGGGCGGCGATTTCCTTTTCCAGTGCGCGGATCTGGTCCATCGCCGCGGCCACACGAGCGGGCACTTCCTGCGTGGTGGACTTGATCAGGGCGGCCACGCCGTTGAGCGTGGTTTCCAGGTTCTGGGTGTAGGCCAGCGCCGCGGAGCCCGTGATGGCTTCGACACGGCGCACGCCAGCGGCCACGCCGCCTTCGGCCACGATCTTGAACAGACCGATGTCACCGGTGCGCTTGACGTGGGTACCACCGCACAGTTCCTTGGATGACCCGATGGTCTGCACGCGCACGGTTTCGCCGTACTTCTCACCGAACAGCATCATCGCGCCCGACTTCTGCGCGTCTTCCAGTGCCATGACTTGGGCCAGGGCATCGGCGTTGGCCAGGATTTCAGCGTTGACGATTTCTTCCACTTCGCGGATTTCCTCGTCGGTCATCGGGGCGTTGTGGGCAAAGTCGAAACGGGTACGGTCAGCGGTGACTTGCGAGCCCTTTTGCTGCACGTGATCGCCCAGCACTTCGCGCAGGGCCTTGTGCATCAAGTGGGTGGCGCTGTGGTTGCGCACGGTCTTGGCGCGCAGGTCGCCATTGACCTTGGCAGCGAGGGTATCGCCCACCTTGATGGCGCCTTCGACCACGCGACCATGGTGACCAAACACATCGGCTTGGATCTTCTGGGTGTCTTCCACCAGGAAGCGGCTGGTGTTGTTGCGCAGTTCACCGGCATCGCCACATTGGCCGCCGGACTCGGCGTAGAACGGGGTGTTGTCCAGCACGATGACGGCATCGTCGCCCGCATTGGCTTGTTCCACCGCAGCGCCGTCCACGTACACGGCGGTGACCTTGGCGCCTTCCACGCTCAGGTGCTCGTAGCCGTGGAAGGTGGTGGCCGTGCCGGTGTATTCCAGGCCTGCGGCCATCTTGAACTTGCCTGCGGCACGGGCTTGCTCGCGCTGGCGTGCCATGGCGGCGTCAAAGCCAGCCTGGTCCACGGTCACGTCACGCTCGCGGCATACGTCGGCAGTCAGGTCAACAGGGAAGCCGTAGGTGTCGTGCAGCTTGAAGGCGGTTTCGCCGTCCACCTGCTTGGTACCCGAAGCCAAAGCACCTTCCAGGATTTCCATGCCGTTGGCGATGGTCTGGAAGAAGCGTTCTTCTTCGGTCTTCAGCACATCGGTGATGCGCTTTTCGTTCTGGCGCAGTTCAGGATAGGCGTCGCCCATCTCGGCCACCAGTGCGGTCACCAGCTTGTGGAAGAACGGGGTGCGTGCGCCCAGCTTGTAGCCGTGGCGGATGGCTCGACGGGTGATGCGACGCAGTACATAGCCACGGCCTTCGTTGCTGGGGATGACGCCGTCGGCGACGGTGAAAGAGCAGGCGCGGATGTGGTCGGCGATGACCTTCATCGATGGAACGACCTGCGAGCGGTCCGTGATCACAGCCAAGAACTCGTCGTTTGCCGCGACCTTGAAGAGTTCATTACGAACCGCCTCAATCAGGTTGGCGAACATGTCGATTTCGTAATTGCTGTGCTTGCCTTGCAGCACCGTGGCAATGCGCTCCAGGCCCATGCCGGTGTCCACCGAAGGCTTGGGCAGCGGGTGCATCACGCCGTCTTCCGTGCGGTTGAACTGCATGAAGACGTTGTTCCAGATTTCGATGTAGCGATCGCCGTCTTCATCGGGGCTGCCGGGAGGGCCGCCAGGAATTTCTGGGCCGTGGTCGTAGAAGATTTCGGTACAGGGGCCGCAAGGACCAGTGTCGCCCATCATCCAGAAGTTGTCGGACATGTAGCGGCCGCCCTTGTTGTCGCCAATGCGCACAATGCGCTCAGCGGGCACGCCCACGATCTTGTTCCAGATCTCGTACGCCTCGTCGTCTTCCTGATAGACAGTGACCCACAGCTTTTCCTTCGGCAGCTTGAACTGGGTGGTCAGCAACTCCCAGGCGTACTGGATGGCGTCGTGCTTGAAATAGTCACCGAAGCTGAAGTTGCCCAGCATTTCGAAAAAGGTGTGGTGACGCGCGGTGTAGCCCACGTTGTCCAGGTCGTTGTGCTTGCCGCCCGCGCGAATGCACTTTTGCGAGGTGGTGGCACGGGTGTAGGGGCGCTTGTCGAAGCCCAGGAACACGTCCTTGAACTGGTTCATGCCCGCGTTGGTGAACAGCAGCGTGGGGTCGTCGCCCGGCACCACGGGGCTGGACGCCACGATGGTGTGGCCCTTGGACTGGAAGAATTCCAGGAAGGTCTTGCGGATGTCTGCGGCTTTCATGAATGTTTCCGAAACTGGGGCTCGACGCACAACGCGTCAGGCGAAGCCTGCGATTATAGGATTGGCCTCTATCATTGACGCCTCTGTGATGCCCTGATCTGCGTGCCCAATATGAACTGGCTTTCTGCACTACCCCACCTGGAGACCCGCCACTGGGTGCTGATGATTTTCGTTGCCTCGGCACTGCACGCCCACTTGCGGGGCAAAGTGCGCTTCGGCTGGGTTCGCGCACTGACCGATTTCACGGTGCTGATTGCCCCTTTCAACTCCCTGATGGTGTTGTTTTCGAAGGTCGGCAGCCAGCCCTACCTGAACCCGAAAGACTTTCCCGAGCTGAAAGTGCTTCAGGAAAACTGGCAGGTCATTCGGGAAGAAGCCCTTCAGCTCGATGGCCACGGCCGCATCAAGGCCGCCGATGGCTACACCGACATGGGCTTCAACTCGTTCTTCCGCACTGGCTGGAAGCGCTTTTACCTGAAGTGGTACGGCACCGACATGCCCTCTGCTCAGCAGATGTGTCCCAAAACCGTGGCCTTGCTCAACCAGATTCCCGGCATCAAAGCGGCCATGTTTGCCTCGCTGCCCCCTGGCGCCACCCTGGTTCGCCACCGCGATCCCTATGCGGGCTCGTTGCGCTACCACCTGGGCCTGATCACCCCGAACAGCCCAGCCTGCTACATCGAGGTAGACGGCCAGCGCTATCACTGGAAAGACGGTGAAGTGGTGATGTTTGACGAAACCTACATCCACCACGCCGAAAACGCCACCCAGGCGCCACGCATCATCTTGTTTGCCGACGTGGAGCGCCCGGTTTACACCCCTGTGGTGCGCTGGATCAACCGCCTGTTCGCCCGCTTGGTGATGACGGCTTCGGCCACGCAGAACGTGGAAGGCGAGCGCATTGGGGCTCTGAACAAGCTGTTTGGCTATTTCTACGCCGTGCGCCTGAAAGCCAAGGCGCTCAAGCAGACCAACCGCACCGCCTATTACGTGGGCAAATGGGTGCTGATTGGTGGTCTGCTGGCCTGGCTGTTCGTCTGAAGGCTGTTGCTGAAAATCAAGAGGCCTTGCCGGCCAGTTTCAGAATTTCATTGCCGTCAAAGGTGCGGTTGCTGAACACCAGTTCGTCAATCGCACCCGGGAACACATAACCGAGCCCGGTTTTCGACTTCACCGCATTGGTGGTGCCAGAGGTAAAACCGTAGGTGGTGATGCCGCCCAGGAAGTACGGCAGACACGACTCATTGATTGCCGAGCGCTTGATCTTGTCATCCGGCTGTTGGCGATCGGCTTGTGCCACCACCAACCCGTCCACATACACCATGGCGTGAATGTCGTTGTAGGTCACGGCAATGTGGTGCCATTCACCCGCCGAAATGGCATTGGGCGCCTGAACGACAAAATCGGGTTCCCAACCAAAACCGCTGTCCGGATACATCGACAGGGTGGGCTTGCCATCGACCAAGCGCACATGGAACGAGGCGTCTCGCCCCTCGTAAACAGGCTCTTGCGTACCAAACAGGTGGTACACCGATGTCGTGTCAATCTTGTCTGCTCGCACCCACATGGCCACGGTCATGCGCGAGTCGGCGCGACCGGCTGCATTGAAGTATCCAAAGGGGTTGAACTGCAGCACGTTTCCCGAGCAAACGGCGGTCGACGACCCGCCCGCCAACCAGGCATAACTTTGCTCAGCAGCAGGGTCGAAATGCAGCGCCGTCCCGACTTTGCCCGGCACTTCCTGCACTTGGCAGGTAGGCGATGTGCTGATGCAAGTCGTCAGAGTACGAACCGCTTCGGCGCCCGGCGTGGGCAAGAACGTCCGCCCGGGGGCCACGTTGGCGCCGTTATCAAAACCCCAGGTGTAAGCCACGCGTCCGCTGCTGTCCGCGCCGGTGTAGTTGGTCGGCGAAGCCGGCGAACTCTTGTCTCCGCCACCGCCGCCACAGGCAGACAGCATCGCAGCCAGCAACAAACCAGCGCCAGCAAGGGCAGAGACTTTGAAGGAGGGTGAAAAAGCGTTCAGCGAGGCCATGGTCTGTCAGGAATCAAATGGCGCTCTGCAGCCCCTGGGTGCCGACATCAGAGGAGACATCAGCCGGGGGAACTGTGGAGCGGGTGATGGGAATCGAACCCACGTATCAAGCTTGGGAAGCTGGCGTTCTACCATTGAACTACACCCGCTCTGAGGGTGAAGCCGAGTTCGTCGTGAACTCAACCTCGGCGCATTCTAGCGTGTTCCAGCCACCCGACTCAGTTCGCAATCTTCCTGCGTGCCGCGCACGCCACGCCCACCAGGCCCAAGGCCATCATGGCCCAGGTGGAAGGCTCAGGCACCGCAGGCATATTCGCCACAGTGAAAGGCTTGTCGCTCACGGGCCAGCGCAGTGCACCTTGAATGTCGATGTTGATGGTGCCGAAATCCAGCGTTTTCAGCGGAGCCTGCAGCACCTTGTTCAGGTTCAGTGCCGACGCCATCGCAGTCAAGGCATCAGAGGTCAGCACCAGATGGTTCAACTGCTCCTTCATGGTCAGGGTCAAACCGTTGAGGCCGATGGTCAGGGGTGTGGCCACATCGAAGTCATAGATGGAGACCCCTTTGGTGACGATGCCGTTGGAGATGATGTCGGCATTGACCTTCTCCGCTGCAAAGTCGATCTGGAAATTGGCCAAGGCCATGCTGCGACTGCCCCGACTGATCAGCAATGCCGAGCCCGTCGCCTCGCCAGACAAGGGCTTGAGCGAGGGAGGAAACAGGCCTACCGACACGTCAACGTGGGTCACCGGCAAATCGAAGGCCTGCGTTGCACTGGCAACCCCGAAAGCATTCCCCAAAGGGGAAATGGTTGAACCCGATGCGGCCAACGCATCCACAGCCAGTTCCGACAACTGAAAAACCGAATCAGCCTTGACGAAGGTCGTGGGCAGCGACACCGTCAGTGCGGAAGCAGACGAAGCGGCCCCTGCTGCGACAAGCACCACCGCTGCAGCCCGCGCCCTGAACAGGAAAGACACCATCCACCCACCTCGAAAGAATTGTCATGTGTTCCCTTGATGATGCCGACATCACGAGAAATTCGGCACACAAAACACCCGGGATTGACCCTAGGGTGGAGTCAAAAAGGAATTTGGCACGACATATCACGACCCCCGTTTACGGGGGCGTGATACAGGGATGTTCCGCCCCTGCATACAAGGGGGCAGCTGATGAGACAATCTCTCCCCATGTCGACCTCTGAATCCCTTGACCCCTCTCTGCCCGGCGATACCACCTCTGGCGAAGCCGGCTTGCCTGAGCACCCCCGCACCATTCGCAGCTACGTGATGCGGGCTGGCCGCACCACCGAGGGCCAGGCGCGCGCCCTGGCGGAACTTGGCCCACGTTTCCGCCTGCCCTACCAAAACACCCTGCTTGACACCCAAGCGGTGTTTGGCCGCCAGGCTCCCGTGGTACTCGAAATCGGCTTCGGCATGGGCGATGCCACGGCCAAGATTGCCCAAACCCTGCCCGACACCGATTTCATCGGCTGTGAAGTACACGAACCCGGCGTGGGTGCGCTACTCAAGCACATTGGTGAAAAGGGCCTGACCAATCTGCGCATCGTCCAGCACGACGCCGTCGAGGTTCTGGACAACATGATCTCGCCCGCATCTCTGGCTGGCGTCCACATCTTTTTCCCCGACCCCTGGCACAAGAAGCGCCATCACAAACGCCGCCTGATTCAGGCACCCCTGGTGGCCAAATTGGTAGAGCGACTGGCCCCTGGCGGCTACATTCACTGCGCCACCGACTGGGAGCCCTACGCTCACCAAATTCTGGAGGTGCTCAGTGCCAACCCAGATTTGGTCAACACGGCCGAAGGGTTTGCTGAAAAACCCGCTTACCGGCCCTTGACCAAGTTCGAGAACCGCGGCCTGAAGCTCGGCCACGGCGTGTGGGATCTGGTTTTCAAGAAGCGCTGACCCCCAGGGCCTGAGGCAGACGGCCGCGACACTGCGCGGTTTGACACAGTCTGCCGCCCTCTCCCCGCATTTCTCTGGTGGACTTGGCCGCCGCAAGGCGCTAGGCTGTCTTCAGTCACTGACTGGAGCCCACCGTGAATGCGCCGCACCCGGAAATCCACCAGATTGATGACAGCGACCGTCTTCCCCTGCCTTGGGACGACGAAGACGAGGTCGTAGCCCAACTGGCCGCTCAAGGCTTGCACGAAGGCGATTGGCCACTGATCCGCACCCGATGTGCCCACTGGGTACAAGCCGTGCGGCAATCGCCGCCAGCGTTCTGGGCCATGGAGTCGCTCCTACAGGCCTTCCCGCTATCCAGCCAGGAGGGCTTGGCCTTGATGCGGCTGGCCGAAGCGCTGCTCAGGGTTCCGGATCAGGACACGATGGCCTTGCTGCTCTCCGATCAGCTCAAGCAGGCTGACTTCAGCCAGCACGCCAGTGAGGCCAACCACACCACTCACCCCCTGCTGGAAGGCTTCAGCGCTCGCCTGCTGCATCTGGCCAGCCAGATCATGCAAGGAGACCAGACCCAGTTCCTGCAGCGCCTGAGCCAACGCACCGTGGTGTCTGCCACCCTGCATGCCTTGCAAACGCTAGGGCAACAGTTCGTGCTGGGGCAAACCATTGAAGAGGCCACCGACCTGGCCTTGAAACAGTCTCGCATCGACCGCGAAGAGCGGCATCTGACCACCTGGAGTTTCGACATGCTGGGCGAAGGCGCCCGCACCTGGGCCGATGCCGACCGCTACCTTCAGGCCTACCAAGACGCCCTGAAACAAATCAGTCAGGTCGACTGGCCCGCATCCGACTCGCCTGCGCTACGCGAACGCCCCGGCTTGTCGATCAAACTCTCAGCGCTGCACCCACGCTTTGAGGCACCTCGGCGGCACCAGGTTCTACAAGAACTCATGCCACGCCTGCTGCCACTGGTCACCGAGGCGGCACGCCGAAACATCATGCTCACGATTGATGCGGAAGAATCGCATCGCCTCGAGCTGCAACTGGCGGTGCTGAGTGCCCTGGAGACCTCGCTGGAGCACGACACCACCTTGCGCGAATGGTCTGGCCTGGGAGTGGCTATCCAAGCCTACCAGTTGCGCGCCAGCGCCATGATCCAGGCAGTGGTGCACCTGGCTCAACGTCATCAGCGTCGACTCACCATTCGACTGGTCAAGGGCGCCTACTGGGACTCAGAAATCAAGCGAGCCCAGGAGCTGGGTCTACCCGGCTATCCCGTGTTCACCCGCAAGGCCCACACCGACCTGTCCTACCTGGCTTGCGCGCATCAACTACTGGCTCACACCGACCTCATCTACCCGCAATTCGCCACCCACAACGCGGCCACCATCGGCGCCGTGTTGCACCTGAGCGAGCAAGCGCAAGTTCCCCCAGACGCGTTCGAATTCCAACGGCTGCACGGCATGGGCGAGCGCATTTACCAGGCCATGCGCCTCAACGAAGCCCATGCCCCTGCGCTGAGGGTCTACGCCCCTGTAGGAGCTCACCGAGACCTCTTGGCCTACCTGGTCAGACGCCTGCTGGAAAACGGCGCCAACGCCTCCTTCGTACACCAATTGGCCGACCCGGCTGTCTCGATCGACATGCTGCTGATGTCGCCCTCGCACATGGCGCACATGCACAAGCAAGCCCAGGCTGAGTCGCTGCCCAGCCCCCATCGCCTGTACGGCCCGACCCGCCAGAATGCCGCCGGACTGGACCTGTCCACGCATCTTCATCGAAGTGCGGTGGAACACGCTTTGGCTCACCATCAGGCCTTGGGTACCAGCCACCCTGCCCCGATGACGTCTGGCGCTCAGGCGAGTGCCATCATGGCTGAACTGCATGCCGCCTGGCCGCAATGGGAATCCACCCCACTGGAGGCCCGATGCCAGATTCTCGAGCGAACGGCGCAAGCCATGGAACAGGATCTGGTGTCGTGGATGGCCGACCTCATGGTGGAAGGCAAAAAAACGGCAGCCGACGCGCTCGCAGAGGTACGCGAGACAATTGACTACGCCCGCTACTACGCTGAGCAAGCCCGCCTCAGCCTGAACGACACCGAACTCCCCGGCCCGACCGGTGAGCGCAACACCTGGCGCGCACGCGGCCGTGGTGTGTTCGTGTGCATTGCCCCCTGGAACTTCCCCCTGGCCATTTTTGGAGGACAAGTGATGGCCGCACTGGTGGCGGGCAACACGGTGGCCGCCAAGCCGGCCGAAGTCACACCTCGCATTGGCCTGCGTTTCGTCAGGTTGCTACATGCCTGCGGCGTGCCAGCACATGCAGTTCAGGCCGTGGCGGGAACCGGCGCCGAAGCAGGCGCCGCCTTGATTGACAGCCCGCATTGTGCGGGCGTGGCCTTCACCGGTTCGGTGGCCACAGCCAAGCGCATTCAGCGTCAACTGGCGCTGGCAGACCGCCCCATTCTGCCGCTGATTGCGGAAACCGGCGGACTCAACGCCATGGTGATCGACAGCACCGCATTACCCGAACAGGTGATCGATTCCGTCCTGTCCAGTGCGTTCGGCAGTGCCGGCCAGCGCTGCTCCGCACTGCGGCTGCTGTGCGTGCACTCGGCCATCGCCGACACGGTCGAACAATTGCTGGCAGGCTCGCTGGCCACACTGCACGTGGGCCCCGCCTGCGACTGGCACACCGATGTCGGCCCGGTCATTGACCAGGCGGCACAAGCTCGCCTGCATGCGCATCTGGATGAGCTCAATCACCTCGCGCATGCCCCCAACAGTGGCGTGCACCAGATCGCCCACGCAGCCGTGCCCGCGGGCGACTCCGAGACCTACATCCCGCCATGCGCCTACACCCTGCGCGAGGTCTCTCAACTGAAAGCCGAGCACTTCGGGCCGATCTTGCATGTGGTGCGCTGGGGCCCACACACCGCAGCGCCCGACCTGGACAGCCTGATGGCGCAAATCAATGCAAGCGGCTTTGGTCTGACATTTGGCGTGCACACGCGCATGGACGAACGCGCAGCCAATCTGGCCTCGCAATCTCGCGCAGGCAATGTGTACGTGAACCGGGGAATGACAGGCGCCGTGGTGGGCGTACAGCCCTTTGGCGGATCAGGGTGGAGCGGCACCGGGCCCAAGGCCGGAGGCCCCCACTACCTGCTGCGGTTCATCACCGAGCAGGTGGTATCAGTCAACACCACAGCTGCCGGAGGCAATGCCGCGCTGTTGACAGAAGGGGCCAGCTGAGAGCCGGCCCCTATCAAGATCAGTTGGCGCTGAACTTGTAGTCGGTCTTGGCCTTGTTCTTCAGATCTTCACGGAACTTCTGCAGCTTGGCCTGATTCTGGTGCTGCATGATCTGAGCCTTGACTTCGTCAAACGAGGGGAACTGAGCCGAGCGCACGTCTTCCAGCTCGATGATGTGATAGCCGAACTGCGACTTCACTGGCTCGGTGGTGTACTTGCCCTTTTCCAACTGAGTCAGCGCCTTGGAGAACTCTGGCACGTAGTTCTCGGGGTTGGCCCAGTCCAGATCGCCACCGTTTTCAGCGGAGCCGGGGTCCTTGGAGTGCTTGCGAGCCAGGTCGTCGAACTTGGCGCCCTTGTTCAGTTGGGCGATCAGATCCTTGGCCTGCTCTTCGGTTTCCACCAGGATGTGACGAGCGCGGTATTCCTTGTCACCCTTGCCGGCCTTGAACTTTTCATATTCAGCACGGGCTTCGTCTTCGGTGGTGCCATTCTTCTTTTCGAAGTCAGCGAACAGCGAGCGAATCAGGATGGACTGGCGAGCAAATTCCATCTGGGTGCGGTAGTCAGCCGAGGTCTGCAGACCACGCTTTTCCGCTTCCTGCACGTAGATTTCGCGCAGCACGACTTCGTCCTTGACCTTCTGAACCAGATCCGGGGTCTTTTCCTGAATCTGACCCTGTCCCTTGGTTTGCTTCAGGATCTGGTCAACCATGGCGTCCACACGGGCCTTCGGCACACCCTTGCCGTTGACCACAGCCACGTTTTGAGCCAGCACCAGGGGGGCAGTCAGCGACAGCGAGGCGGCCAGCACAGCAGCCTTGGCGATACGGGAAGTCTTCATGATGAGCGAAAAAACTTTCTAATGATTAAGTCAGACAGACTCTGCTTTGATGGCCAGAGCGTGAATGCCCTGTGGAATCAAATCGCGCAGAGCATCATACACAAGGCGATGTCGCTGAACGTGTGACAGCCCAGCGAAACATTCGGCACGAACGGTGACACTGAAGTGCCGACCATACTTGGCCCCCTCGTGGCCAGCATGCAGATGGCTGTCGTCTTCCACCACCAGCGAGGCTGGCTTGAGGGCGGCTTCCAGGGCAGACTGAATCTGCTGGGCGGTCACAAAAGAACTGGACATGGCGCGATGAGGTTGTGTGCGGTGACGATCAGGACTGGCTCTCGGCGGCCGGTTGCATGTGACGACTCAGGTAAAGCCCCTGCAGCAAGGCAAACACCAGCAGCAAAGCCATGGTGCCCCACATCTTGAAGGTCACCCAGGTGTCGGTGGAGAAGTTGAATGCCACGTAGAGGTTGAGAACGCCCATGGCCAGGAAGAAGGTCACCCAAGCCCAGGTCAGGCGCCGCCAGACTGCCTCGGGCACCTCGATCTGCCCCCCCATCATCTGGGACAACACATCTCGCTTCATGAAGACTTCGCCGATCAGCAAGCCTCCGCCCATCATCCAATAGACGATCGTGGGCTTCCACTTGATGAAGGTCTCGCTGTGGAACCACAGGGTCAAGCCCCCGAGAATGACCACCACGGCCAAACTGGCCCACAGCATCTTGTCGATGTGCTTGCGCATCGACTTCATGATGATGATCTGCAGCAACGTGCCCAATACGACCACGGTGGAGGCCAGCAACACCGGCGCTTCAGTGACGCCGACCACGCCTCCGGAAACCAGGAAGCCAAGGTGCTGGGTCATCCAATCGGCCACGGGGGCTTTGTGCCCTTCTGCCCATTTGAAGCTGACGAAAAACAGGAAAACGGGCAGCAGGTCAAGCAGGAATTTCATGTTGAGGGCCGAAAGGCTCAGGTTTCTTCCGGCGTGAAGTCTAGCGCGGCGGAGTTGATGCAGTAGCGTTCCCCCGTGGGCAGGGGGCCATCATCGAACACATGCCCCAGGTGGGCCCCGCATTGCTTGCAGCGCACTTCGACTCGAATCATGCCGTGGCTGGTGTCGCGCAGGCGCTCGATGCAATCCGGGTCCAGCGACTCCCAGAAGCTGGGCCAGCCACAGCCGGCGTCGAACTTGGTGTCCGACTGGAACAGATCCATCCCGCAGCACACACAGCGGTAGCGCCCCTTCTCGAAGTGATCCCAGTAACGCCCAGAGAACGGATGCTCGGTGGCGGCCTGTCGGGTGACTTGGTAATCGAGTGGTGCCAGTTGGGCACGCCACTCGGCGTCGGTCTTCTTGAAGGGGTAATCGCTCATGATGAACAAGACACCTCAATGGCTTGTGCCCAGTCGGGCGGGAAACCGGCATCGGCCTCGGCACCCGCTTGCTCGACAAACGGTTGTCTCAGCAAACGCTCGAGCCGGTGAACCTCGGAGTAGTCGCCCGATTGTGCCCGGCGAATGGCCGTTTCGGCCATGTGGTTGCGCAAGACATAGACCGGATTGACAGCTCGCATGCGATCTCGTCGTTCAGAATCAGAGCTGTTTTCCTGGCCCAGGCGCTGGGCATATCGCTGGGCCCAGGCGTCAAACTCGGCGCGGTCGAGGAACAGGTCACGCAGGGGGGCATTGTCCTCATGCTGTGCAGGCGCATCGGATCGGAAATCACACAGGCGGCGAAACGCGATGGTGAAGTCGGTCTGGTGCTTGGCCAGCATCTGCAGGAAGTCGATCGCCAGCGCGCCGTCGCCCTCCTGCTCGCTTTGCAAGCCCAATTTCGCTCGCCAGCGTGCGCGCATGGCATCAGGGAATCGGGTTTCGTAGCGCTGCAGCACTTCGAGCACTGGCGCTGGATCCTCCTTGACCTCAGGCAAGAGCGGCACGAGGGCATTGGCCAAGGCGCGCAGGTTCCAGTACCCGATCTGCGGCTGGTTGTTCCAGCTGTAGCGCCCCTGGGAATCAGAATGGTTGCAGATGTGATCAGGGTTGAACCCATCCAGGAAGCCGAAGGGGCCGTAGTCGATCGTCAAGCCCAGAATCGACATGTTGTCGGTATTCATGACGCCATGACAGAACCCGACGGCCTGCCAGGCTGCCATCAAATCAGCCGTTCGATCTACCACCGCGCCGAGCAAGGCCAATGGGCGGTTGGGTGCATCGATCAACTCGGGGTAATGGTGTGTGACCACAAAGTCAACCAGCGCCTGCAAAGTGGCCTCAGCCCCCTCGTCGCCGCAGTAGGCAAAGTGCTCGAAGTGGCCAAAGCGAATGAAGCTGGGGGCCACCCGCGTCACCACCGCAGCAGTTTCCATGGTTTCGCGACGCACGGGCAGCGGCGAAGCCGTCAGCGCCAGCGCCCGCGTGGTGGGAATCCCCAGGCCGTGCATGGCTTCGCTGCACAGGTATTCTCGAATGGAGGAACGCAACACCGCGCGGCCATCACCTCGGCGCGAGTACGGCGTGGCACCTGCCCCTTTGAGTTGCAGTTCGAGGGGCCCCAAATCGGTTTGCACCTCGCCCAACAGCAGCGCGCGGCCATCGCCTAACTGTCCTGCCCAGACGCCAAACTGGTGGCCGCTGTACACCGTCGCCATGGGCAGCATTCCCGGCCAGAGCCCATTGCCCGACCAGACCCGTACCGACTCCTGGCCCTCGTGTGACTGGCTATGCCAATCGTCTGGCCATCCCATTTCGCGGGCCAAGGCAGCGTTGTACGCCACCCAGTGGGGGGCAGGCACAGGGTCACCCTGCCAGGGCTGCCCCAGGCCCGGCAGCCCTCTCTGCACCAGTTGCTGGTGCAGATGGGCCAATCGGTTGGGCCATGAACCCGGTTTGCGGCTTTCGTTCAGCCGCGCTTGCTCGGTGCGTACATCCAACATGCGACGCAGTGTAGTCAGCCCCCTGCGGCTGAGGGGGCCTGCGCCAAATTGCCCCTGCTGAAAGCTGGCCTAAGATGCCGACTTCCGAGTTAACCCTGGATCAACACCGTGGACCTTGTGCTGTTCATCAAAGCCGCCCTGATGGGCATCGTGGAAGGCCTGACCGAATTCCTGCCTATTTCCAGCACGGGTCACCTGATCTTGGCCGGGTCACTGCTCGATTTTTCAAGCAACATCGGGGCCGACAAGGCCAAGGTGTTTGACATTGCCATTCAAACGGGCGCGATCTTCGCTGTCATTCTGGTCTACATGCAACGCATCCGCGAAACGCTCAGCGGGCTGACCAGTGAACCCAAGTCTCAGCGCTTCGCCCTGAACGTGATCGTGGGCTTCCTGCCTGCCGTGGTGATGGGCCTGCTGTTCGGCAAAGCCATCAAGGCGCACCTGTTTACCCCGGTGGTCGTGGCCACGACCTTCATTCTGGGCGGGTTCATCATCATCTGGGCCGAGCGCATGGCCAGCCGGGTGCAACGCTACCGCGTAGAAACAGTAGATGACATGACCGTGCTCGACGCATTGAAGGTAGGCCTGGTTCAATGCCTGGCCCTGGTGCCAGGCACCAGCCGATCGGGCGCCACCATCATCGGCGGCATGATGCTGGGCCTGTCACGCCAAGCGGCCACTGAGTTCAGTTTCTTCCTGGCCATTCCCACCCTGATTGGTGCGGGCGCCTACAGCCTCTACAAGGAACGCGCGCTGCTGTCGATGGCCGATGTGCCCTTGTTCAGCGTGGGCCTGGTGCTGTCCTTCCTGTCGGCATGGGTGTGCGTGCGCTGGCTGATTCGCTATGTATCCAGTCACAACTTCCTGCCTTTTGCCTGGTACCGCCTGGCCTTCGGCGCGCTGATTCTGGTCACCTGGTACACCGGCGCGATCACCTGGGCGGAATGATGGTCAGCGCCGCTCAGCACGGGCACCAAGATCTGCGGCATGAGGCCCTACGCATTTTGCTGGAAGCAGAGCCGGGCGCCAAAGCTGCGGCTGCGCTGGCCCTACCCGAGCCTGGGGCTGCCTATGGTGAACTCGACACCGAAGCGCACATCACGCTGACAGCCGACCAGCTGGCCCGACTGCCTGGCCGGCCTGAACGCCCTCGCCTCGTTGAGGCCAAGCAGGTACCGACCCGCTCGCCGTTCACGCTGGAGGGGCGTGCAGCCTTGTTGCATGCCATCTGTCACATCGAGTTCAATGCCATCAATCTGGCGCTGGATGCGGTCTGGCGATTTGCAGAAATGCCCGCCGCCTTCTATCTGGACTGGATTCAAGTGGCGCGGGAGGAAGCCTTGCATTTCAACCTGCTGCGCGGTCACTTGCAGACATTGGGACATGACTACGGCGACTTCGAGGCCCACAACGGGCTGTGGTCCATGTGCGAAAAAACGCAGGAGGACATCCTGGCTCGCATGGCACTGGTGCCACGCACCCTCGAAGCACGTGGCCTCGATGCAACCCCGCTGATTCAAAACAAGCTGACACGAGCCGGCGACACCGCTGCGGTCGAGATTCTGGACATCATCTTGCGCGAGGAAGTCGGCCATGTCGCCATTGGCAACCGCTGGTTTCACCACCTGTGTCAGCAACGCGGACTCGACGCCCGCACGCTGTATCCGGAACTGGTAAAGCGTTATGAAGCGCCGCGATTGAAGCCTCCGTTCAACGAAGCCGCGCGTCTGGCCGCAGGCTTCACCGAAGACGAACTCGCCTTCCTGCTCGGAACCGACTGAGGCCTCCCCCCCGTCAAGCTCGCGGGTGATGCCTTTCGTGCAACTGCCGCAAGCGCTCTCGCGCCACATGGGTGTACACCTGCGTGGTCGAAATATCAGAGTGCCCCAACAGCATCTGCACCACACG
This sequence comes from Aquabacterium sp., assembly GCF_036273115.1. Lineage (GTDB taxonomy): Bacteria > Pseudomonadota > Gammaproteobacteria > Burkholderiales > Burkholderiaceae_C > Aquabacterium. Next base: position 91,430 of record NZ_DASUIN010000019.1, on the reverse strand, counting down.
CAAATCGGCACCGTGGTTGAGCAAGTGCGTGGCAAATGCGTGACGCAAGGTGTGCGGCGACAAGGGTTGGGTGATACCCGCCTTGATCGCGTACTTCTTGATGAGCTTCCAGAACATCTGGCGTGTCATGGGTCCGCCGCGCGAGGTCACAAACAAAGCATCGCTGCTCTGGCCATCGAGAATGTCGCCACGTGCGTAAGCGGTGTAGCGGGTCAACCATTCGGCTGCCTGGGCACCAAAGGGCACCAGACGTTCCTTCGAGCCTTTGCCGATGATGCGAAGCACCCCGTCTGACAGGCTGACGAATACCGACTTGAGCGAAACCAGTTCGCTCACGCGCAAGCCGCTGGCATAGATCAACTCCAGCATGGCCCGATCCCGAAGGCCAATGGGCTCGTCCACGTCGGGTGCTTCCAGCAAGGCTTCGACCTGCTGCTCGGTCAGCGAATGAGGCAAACGCTGGCGCTGCCGGGGCGCATCCATACGCACGGTGGGGTCAGCCTGAATGCGGCCTTCACGAACCGCCCAGCGATAGAACCGCCGGAACACACTGAGCCGGCGCCCAACAGACGAGGGCTGAGAGCTCCCATGCCGGTGGACCATGTAGCCCTGCAAATGCAGTTCGGTGGCATCAATCAACCCTGGTTCGCCCGGCTGAGCATGCAACCACACCGCCAACCCGTTCAAGTCGCGACGATAGGCAGCCAAGGTATTCTGGCTAAGCCCATCTTCCAGCCAAACCGCATCGAGAAATCGATCCAGATCCGGATCGTTGGACGCTTCACTCGCCTGCACCGTGCACTCCTTTCGCTCGGTTCAACGCAGCAAGTCTCGTTCCCGCCGACAGGATTTGTCGCAATCGCACACCAAACTCAGCCAAAGAGGGCAACCGTAACACATCGTTACCAGAGATCGGGGAACGTTGGATTGACGTCATTCATCCCGCTTCCTAAGCTGTCCGGAACTACAAACGCATCAATTCAGGGAACGCTCTCATGCGCGCAGCCAAACTCTCCGCCTCAGTACTACTGGTTTTGTCTCCGCTGGCCTCCATGGCTGCCAACGAGGTGCCAATCGACAAAGCCTTGGTGGGTGAATGGCGCGGCCAGCATGACGCCAAGCCTGGCTGCAAATTTGAATCGCACACGATCAAGCGCTTGCCTGATGGCCGATTCGTGATCAGCTATTTCAGCGACGCGGCCCAAACTCGGCAGGTCAGCGAAATCAAGGGGCTGTGGTGGGCTGCCGACCAGACTTTGTTCATGCAAACGCCTGGCTCAGGCAACAAACCCGAGACCTATCGGTATTACATGGTCGACCGCAACACGGTGCGCATGGAAAACGTCGACGTGGACCTGAGTGCCGAATGTCCTGACGACAGCACCCAGGTCGACACCCGGGTGGTCATGCAACAGGATTGATCTGACGTCTGCCCAGGCCGCTGCCCCACACGGCCAGCAGCCCGGCCAACATCAACGACAGGGTTGCTGGCTCTGGAACGGCCTGCACCTGCAGCCCCAGGTCTTTCGCGATGGCCAGGTCGAGCGGCGAGATGTTGTAGCGCACACCGCGTGCGAACGACACCCCATTCATCACGTCGTCAAGCAAGTCAGCGCCTGCGCCCCATCCATTACCGATGTGGTAGTTGTTGCCGATGGTGACGGGCACGTCATCACCGTAAATAGACCGCGCGTTGGCCCCGGTGAAAAACAGCTCGCTGCCATCGAAGCGAGTCTGGATGTCCCACGTCGACGCGTAGTTGGCCGGCAGAGCACCGTCCACATGCCCGCCCCAGCCATTGAAGCCCAAAGCATGACCGATCTCGTGAATGAAGAGGGACATGGCATCGGTCTTGTCCTGCGGAACCAAAGCCTGACGCAGGTAGGGATCAGGATCAAACCAGAGCTCGTTGCGCAAATAGTTCGGGTTGAACAGGATCTCCACATCGGGCGTGCTGCCGTTCACGTCTAGACCCTGATTGATCTTCACGGCCATGCCGGCTTCATAAACGTACACGCTGCCGACTTGCCCCACATAGCTGCTGGCGCGCGATGACGCCGCTGCAGCGGGCACGGAATCGGTGACTTGAACTTCAACGTCGATGTGGGCATCGCCTACGAGATAGCGCCCCCAAGTGGCCATGGCGGCATCAACGTGCTGGGCGATTTCGTCATACAACCCCAAGGCCAGACTGGCGCCATCCACAAACTGAACCGAAGAATCGAGTGCCGCTTGCGCGGGACTGGCAGCAACCGAGGCCGCAGCCACCAACACCGCGGCACGACAACCGTGCAGGCAGCGAGAATATCGAGTTGGCAAGAAACGAGGCAGCACAGTCGGACCTGTTTACGGTGGGTTCACGAAGCCGCACAGCATCTCGTAAATCAAGCGGAATGACAATCCCACATATTAGGAATTTGACAACAGACGATCTCTCAACGGTATGTGAGATCCAGTCTGCGTGCTATGGCCCTGCCTGGCTGGAACCGATTGAAGCTTTTACGCGCAAGCTGGAAGCGGCGCCGGGCTGGAGTTGGATGGCTTGGGTGAACGACGTCCCGGCGGGCTACTTGATCGGCTTGCCAATCGAAGAGATCGCGTCCCCTCGCCTTCCCGCGCTCGGCTCGACCGAGCCGATTGCCGCCGTCCACCGCGCCACTGGCTTCTATTTGCATGATCTGGCCATTGCGCCCCAGCACCGAGGCTGTGGCGTTGCCCCGGCCTTGTTCGCCACCGCCCAGCAATTCGCTCAATCCATTCAATTGCGGCAGATGGCATTGGTGGCCGTGCAGGATTCGGTCCCGTTCTGGCAACGCTTCGGTTTTACGCTGACCCCAGCGGATTCCCCCGCACTGAAGGCAAAACTCCTGACATTCGGAACGGACGCCGAGTTCATGATGCGCCGAGTTCAGGAATGATTGCGGCTAGCTTGAGTCAGATCAATTCATACGATTGACTGAATTAAAAAGGCGCGGCATGCTCGGTCCCATCGCCCGTTGTGAGCCCCACCGTGAACGCCGCAGCCCTACCCACAGATCTGGACACATCCGACCACAGCAAAGGCGCCCTGGCGCGCGAAAAAATGTTGCAGGCGGCCCTGGAGGTCTTCGGCCAACATGGCTTTGACGGCGCCACGACCCGCATGCTGGCGCAAGCCGCCAACATGAATCTGGGAGCCATTCCTTACTACTTCGGCTCCAAGGAAGACCTGTACACACAAGCGGCTGACTATCTTGCTGGCTTCATCGAGGCAAGGCAGGCCGAACGGCTGACGGCACTACGTCAGGCTGCCTCTCAAACACAAGATCGTGTCGCACTGTGCGACCTGGTGATCGACTTCCTGATGGGACAAGCGCAAACGGTGCTGACAGAAAACATCCCTACGAGCTGGATGCACTTCTTTCTGAAGGCTCAAGCGGAACAAGGCGCGGCCTTTGACTGCCTGTATCGTCGGGTGATCGAGCCCAGCCAGTCGGTGCTGACCGAGATCGTGGGCCGCATCATCGGCCGCCCCAGTGACGATGCGGTGACACACGCACTGGCCTTCCTGGGTATTCATCAAGCTTTGTACATTCGTCTGGCCGACTCGATGCTTTTGCATCGCATGGGGTGGAATCAGATCACCTCAGAGAACATGACCGCATTGCTGCAGACGATTGGCCAGGCCATTCGGGCTCAGTTGTTGCATTACCCCGCACCATGAACGCCAAGAAACTTGCATGGCCCCTGGCTGGGCTGACCCTATTGATCGCAGCCGGCTGGCTGATGTGGAACCAATCTCATCGCCAAGACACTCCGGAAGGCTTGGTGCGTGGAAATGGGCGCCTGGAAGTGGAACGCATTGAAATTGCGGCCAAGTACCCCGGTCGCATTGTTGAACTGCCGGTCCAAGAGGGAGACCTTGTCAAAGCCGGGGACCTGATCGCCCGCCAGGACAGCACCGAGCTGACCGCCCAGAAAGCCGCCGTAGCCGCCGCCATGGAGCGCGCCCAACAAGCGATTGCCCGCGCCAAGGCGGAAACCCAGGTGCGGCAGGTACAAGCCCGACTCGCGCAACTCGAGCTGGACCACACTGTGAAACTGCGGCAAGACACCTTGGTATCTCGTGCCGAGGTCGAACGGCGCGAGGCCCAACGCGATGGCGAGCGAGCTGGCGTGTCGGTGGCACAAGCTGCGATTGGCGAGGCCACTGCAGCCCGCTCCGAGGCGCAAGCCCAGATTCAGCGCCTGGATGTGGCCATTGCCGACATGAGCTTGCGCGCCCCGGTCAGTGGGCGAATTGAATACCGTGTGGTGGAACCGGGCTCGGTCATCCCCTCAGGTGGGCGGGTGGCCACACTGCTCAACACCTCCAGCGTGTACATGACCGTGTTTCTGCCCACCTCCGCCGCGGGTCGTTTGAAGGTCGGCGACGAGGCGCGTCTGGTGTTAGACGCTGCGCCACAGTTCGTCATCCCTGCGCACGTTTCCTTCGTCGCTGCCGAAGCTCAGTTCACCCCTAAATACGTGGAAACCGCAACTGAACGTGACAAGCTGGTTTACCGCGTGAAGCTGCAAGTGCCCACCGAAGTTGCCAGCCGGTATGCGCAATACGTGAAGGCTGGCCTGACGGGCAACGGCTATGTGCGCAGCGACACACAGAAGCCCTGGCCTGCCGCCTTCGACATCAAGCTACCCAAACTGTGACGCACGCGGTCGAGATCCAGTCACTCAACCACCGCTACGGCGAGGTGGTGGCTGTGCGCGATGTTCATTTGCAGCTCCCTGCGGGTCGCACCATTGGCCTAGTGGGGCCTGATGGCGTGGGCAAATCCACCCTGCTGGCCTTGATTGCCGGCGTCAAGCGACTGCAAAGTGGACGCATCAAGGTACTGGGCTGCGATGTGGCCGAGGCCGACATGCGCCAGCAGTTGGCACCACGCGTGGCCTTCATGCCCCAGGGCCTGGGCAAGAACCTCTACCCCACTCTGTCGGTGTTTGAAAACATCGACTTCTTTGCACGCCTGTTCGGTCAAGCCGCGCACGAACGCGAGCAACGCATTGACCGCTTGCTGCTGGCTACGGGGCTGGCGCCCTTTCGCGATCGCCCCGCGGGCAAGCTGTCTGGCGGGATGAAACAGAAGCTGGGCCTGTGCTGCTCTCTGGTACACGACCCTGACCTGCTGATCCTCGACGAGCCCACGACTGGGGTGGACCCGCTATCGCGTCGGCAGTTCTGGTCGCTGGTTGAAACGCTGATGGCCGAACGCCCCAACATGACGGTGATTGTGGCCACGGCTTACATGGAAGAAGCCCAACGCTTCGACTACCTCGTGGCCATGGACGAGGGGCGTGTGCTGGTCTATGACGAGACGCGATCGGTCTTGGCACGCACACCCAGCGGATTGCTGGAAGACGCATACATCGCGTTGCTGCCCCCGGACAAACGCGGCAGCGGCGATGCGCTGACCATCCCCCCGTTTCAGCCCAGCACCGGGCCGGCTGCCATCGAAGCCAAAGGACTGACACGCCGCTTTGGCGACTTCGTGGCAGTGCAAGACGTGAGCTTCCGCATCGAGCGCGGTGAAATCTTCGGCTTTCTGGGCTCGAATGGCTGCGGTAAGACCACCACCATGAAGATGCTGACTGGCTTGCTCGACATCAGCGAAGGCGAAGCCTTCCTGCTTGGGCAGCCCATCGACGCGCGGGACCTGACCACACGCATGCGTGTGGGCTACATGTCTCAAGCGTTTTCCCTGTACGACGAGCTCAGCGTCAGACAGAACCTTGACCTGCATGCCAAGCTGTACCGACTGGAAGGCCAATCAGCCCGTACCGCCATTGACGATGCACTGACACGATTTGATCTGCTCGACCATGCCGAGGCCAAGCCTTCCGAGCTGTCTGTGGGCATACGCCAGCGTTTGCAGTTGGCCGCTGCGTGCTTGCACAAGCCAGAAGTCCTGATCCTCGATGAGCCGACCTCGGGTGTCGACCCGGCTGCACGCGATCTGTTCTGGCGCCAGTTGATCCGACTGTCTCGGCAGGAACAGGTCACCATTTTCGTGTCAACTCACTTCATGAACGAGGCCGAGCGCTGCGATCGCATCTCGCTCATGCACCGCGGTCAGGTGCTGGCCGTCGGTGCACCCCGCGCCTTGCGGGAAAGCCAGCGAGCCGACTCATTGGAAACCGCCTTCATCGCCTACCTGGAAGCGGCCGATGACACCGTCGAAGCGGCGCGTCAGGCCAGCTCTGCAGCACCCCGTCAGGGCCCCTCGGCAGCCAGTCAGCCATCCCACACGCCAAGCCAGTCGGGCTGGATGGACTGGGCCTCGCGCATGTGGGCGTTCGCACGGCGCGAAGCGATTGAATTGAAGCGTGACCGCATTCGACTGACCTTTGCTCTGCTGGGCCCCATCATCTTGCTGCTGACTGCCGCCCTGGCGATTTCCTTTGACATTCAGCGCATTCACTTCGCCGTGTTGGACCACGACCAAACGTTCGACAGCCGACAGTTGATCGAACATTTCAACGGTTCGCGCTACTTCAAGCAAAAAGCCGAACTGAGAGACACCACGGACATTCAAGCCCGCTTGCGCACGAAAGACGTGAGCCTCGTCATCGAAATTCCGTCTGGCTTCGGACGCCAGTTGATTGCTGGCCAACGGCCTGAAGTGGCCCTGTTCATCGATGGCGCACAACCTTTCACCGCCGAGAACATTCGGGGCTATGCCCGCGGCATCTTGCTTGAACACGCCATGCGTTTTGCGCGCGAGCAACCCGGATTGAGCCTGCCCAAACTGCCGGCCACACTCGAACCCCGCTTCACCTACAACCAGGACTTCCGCAGCATCTACGCCTTCACACCAGGCTTGATCATGCTGGCACTCATCATCATTCCCACCATGCTCACCGCCCTGGGCGTGGTGCGAGAGAAAGAGATGGGCTCGATCATCAATCTGTATGCCTCGCCCGCCAGCGTGGGGCAGTTTCTGATCGGCAAACAATTGCCTTACATCGGACTGGCCATGCTGAGTTACCTCACGCTGGTCTTCCTCAGTGTGGTGGCTTTGGGTGTGCCTTTGAAAGGCAGCTTTCTGGCCCTGTCCATCGGGGCTCTGGCCTTCGTGTTCGCTGGCACCGCCTTGGGCCTGCTGATTTCCGCTTTCCTGAACTCCCAGGTAGCCGCGACGTTTGCAACCGCCATCATCTGCCTGATTCCTTCCATCAATTTCTCGGGCCTGCTGTACCCCGTGTCCACCTTGAGTGGCGCCGCCTTGTGGGTTGGGAAGGGCTTTCCATCGTCGTGGTTTCAGCTCATCAGCCTGGGTGCCTTCACCAAAGGCCTGGGGGTGGAGAGCTTTGGCCCCATGTACGCCGCCTTGGTGAGCTTCGGGGTGGTGTACCTGATGGGCGCACGCTGGCTGGTGCGCAAGCAGGAGGGCTGAAGCATGCGGCAATGGTTGGCCAATGTGATGCGACTGTCCATGAAAGAGTTGCGCAGCCTCTTTGGCGACGTGCCTTTGATGGCGCTGATTCTGTTTGCCTTTTCGGTGGCCATTTACAGCACGGCCAAAGGGGTCAAGGCAGAGGTAGCCCATGCCTCCGTAGCCATCATCGATGCCGACCATTCCGCGCTGTCTCGGCGCTTGCGCGATGGCATTCAACCGCCCTATTTCACCCCCCCGGTTGACATCGACCGGCGCGACGCCCGAGCAGCCCTGGACCGGGGCGAGTTCATCTTCATCATTGAAATCCCTCCACGCTTCGAAGCCAGCGTGCTGGCCGGCACCACACCAGCCTTGTCGCTCACGGTCGATGCCACGGCCATGACCCAAGCGGGGTTGGGCGTGCTGTATCTCAATGACATCTTCACGCGTGAACTGCTCGACTTCTTCCATGCCAAGGGCATTGAATCGTGGTTGCCCACGCGCCCTGTCATCCACATTCTGTTCAATCCCAATAACCAGGGGCACTGGTTCACCGCGGTGATGCAGATCATCACCAATGTCACTGTGCTGGCCATCATCCTCGTGGGGGCCGCCGTGATCCGCGAGCGCGAGCACGGCACCATTGAGCACTTGCTGGTCATGCCCGTGCGCCCCAGCGAAATCGCCATGGCCAAGATTCTGGCCAATGGGGGCGTGATCCTGGTGGCCGTAGCCTTGTCGTTGTGGTTGGTGGTGCACCTCATTTTGCAAGTGCCGCTGGCGGGATCGGTAGGCTTGTTCCTGCTGGGCACCGCGCTGTATTTGTTTGCGGCCACCGCATTGGGCATTTTCCTGGCCACCATGGCCTCGTCCATGCCACAGTTCGGTTTACTGGCGGCGCCGGTGTATGTGGTGCTATACCTCTTGTCTGGTGCAGCCACCCCGGTCGAAAGCATGCCCCTGGGCATTCAGAATGTGGTTCAAATTTCACCCACCACACAGTTCGTCAAACTGACTCAAGCCGTGTTGTACCGGGGCGCTGGCATCGACATCGTCTGGCCTCAGTTGTTGGCTGTGGCAGCCGCTGGTGCTTTCTTTCTCGTCATCGCCCTGGCTCGATTCCGAGCCATGCTCGCCCGTCAGGGCTGACACCAGGAGACTCGTTTCATGGATACACCGACCCCATCCCCTTCGGAACCGCAAGCCGACCTGGTGTCGGAATTGCTGCGCAATGTGGACCGCACCGTTCACGCGCAAATCGGTCAGATGTTCAAGGGACTGTCGCCTGTGCAGGCTGCCCTGGTGTACCTCGATTGGGCCGCGCACCTGACCCTCTCGCCGGGCAAGCAAATGGATGTCATGTGGAAGATGCTGCAAGACATGATGCAAGTCTGCCCGGATCTCGCCACCCACGCTCTGCCCTTCCAGGCCGCACATCACGATGGCACCACAGGTCCGATTTCCTGTCACCCCGGCGATAAACGCTTCCAGGCGCCCGCCTGGTCGCAGTGGCCATTCAACCTGTACGCCCAGAACTTCCTTGTTCTGGAGCGCGCCTGGGAACGTGCCACCCATGATGTCCCGGGCATGAGCCATAAGACCGAAGATGTCGCCTCCTTTGCCGCTCGAAACTGGCTGGACATCATGGCTCCGTCGAACATTCCGTGGATGAATCCGGAAGTGCTCAATGCCACCATGCAGGAAGGCGGTCTCAACTGGGTGCGCGGCGCCATGAATTTTGCCGACGACTACCAGCGGCTGATTCGAGGTTTGCCTGAAGCCGGTGTGGACCGATTCAAAGTGGGCGAGAACGTCGCCATCACGCCAGGCAAGGTGGTGTTCCAGAACGACCTGATCGAGCTGATCCAGTACACGCCCACGACTGAGAAGGTTCACGCCGAACCCATACTCATCGTGCCAGCATGGATCATGAAGTACTACATTCTGGATCTGTCGCCTCAGAAGTCACTGGTCAAGTACCTGGTTGACCAAGGCCACACGGTGTTCATGATCAGCTGGAAGAACCCCACCAGCCACGAGCGCGACAAAGGCATGGAAGACTACCGCCGCGATGGCGTGATGGCGGCCATCGACACGGTCTCGGAGATCGTTCCCAAGCGAAAAATTCACGCGGTCGGCTACTGCCTGGGCGGCACCATCTTGATGATCGCGGCTGCCACCATGGGCCGCGATGGCGATGATCGTCTGGCTTCCATGAGCCTGTTTGCGGCACAAGGTGACTTCACTGAGGCGGGCGAGTTGCTGCTGTTCATCAACGAAAGCGAGGTGAACCTGATAGAGGCCATGATGTGGGAGCAGGGCTACCTCAAAGGCGCGCAGATGGCCGGCACCTTCCAGCTACTCAACAGCAACGACCTGATCTGGTCTCGCATTCTCAAAGAGTACATGCTGGGCCAGCGCTACCAGCCCAACGACTTGATGGCCTGGAATGCCGACACCACGCGCATGCCCTATCGCATGCACTCCGAGTACCTGCACCGATTGTTCCTGCACAACGATCTGGCCACCGGGCGTTACGAGGTCAATGGCCACCCCATCTGGTTCACCGACATCCAGGTGCCCTGCTTTGCCGTGGGCACCAAGACCGATCATGTGGCCCCCTGGAAATCGGTCTTCAAGCTGCACCTGCTGCCGGTTGACCTGACCTTTGTGCTGACCAACGGTGGCCACAACGCCGGCATCGTCAGCGAACCCGGACACCCCCATCGCAGCTACCAGATTCGGTATCGACCCGCTGGTGGCAAATACCTGTCACCCGAGGCTTGGTTGGAGCAGGCCCCCGCGCACGAAGGCTCGTGGTGGCCGGCCTGGCAACAATGGTTGGCCGACCACTCGTCTGGGCGGGTTTCCCCCCCCAAGACGGGAAAACCCGGAAACAAAATGATACTTTCTGACGCGCCAGGCAGTTATGTTCGTGAGCACTAAAAAAACCTGCAGTCTGAACAGACAACACGAACATGACGCTGACCATCAAACCCCAACTGCTTGAGAACCGGACCTTCGAAGAAATCGCCGTGGGCGATTCCGCTTCCATCACCCGCGTTCTGAACAAGGACGACATTGACCTGTTCGCCATCCTCAGTGGCGACGTCAACCCCGCCCACCTGGACGAAGCCTACGCAGCGCAGACACCATTTCACAAAGTGATTGCCCACGGCATGTGGGGTGGCACCTTGATCTCGACTGTGCTGGGCACCAAGCTGCCTGGCCCTGGGACCATCTACCTGAGCCAGCAGTTGAAATTCCAGCGCCCCGTCTGCCTGGGCGACGTCATCACGGTCACCGTGACCGTCTCCGCCAAGAGCCCAGAAAAGAATCTGGTTTCGCTGGACTGCGTGTGCACCAACCAGGCGGGCAAGACCGTGATCTCCGGCTCGGCCGAAGTGATGGCCCCCACCACCAAGGTTCGTCGCGAGTCGGCCCCCTTGCCCGACCTGCAACTGCGTCGCCACCCGCACTTCCATCAACTGCTCACCCACTGCGAGCAGCACGAGGCCATTCCCGCTGCGGTCGCATTCCCCTGCGATGTGAGCTCGCTGACCAATGCCCTGCAAGCCGCGCAAGCTGGCCTGATCAAACCCATTCTGGTGGGCCCCAGCGAGCAGATCAAACGCGTCGCGGAAGACAACCAACTCGACCTGACTGGTTGCTCCTGGGTGGAGGCCACCACCCCTTCGGCCTCGATCGAAGCAGCCATTCAACTGGCCCGCAGCGGCGACGCCAAGGTGCTGTTCCAAGGCGCCATGCCTTTGGACGAAACCTTGCATGCGGTGCTCAATCGCACCACCGGCCTGCGCACCGATCGCCGCATGAGTCATGTCTATCTGGTGGACTCGCCTGACTACAGCCAGCCTCTGGTCATCACCGACGGGGCTCTCATCATTCAGCCCACCCTGGAAGACAAGCGCCACATCGTTCAAAACGCCATCGATCTGGTCAACACCCTGGGCATGAAGCCCAAGGTCGCGATCCTGTCGGCTGCCGATTCGATCAGCAGCGCCTTGCTGTCGTCGACCGATGCCACCGCTCTGTGCAAGATGGCCGAGCGCGGCCAGATCCAGGGTGGCGACATCGATGGTCCTCTGTCGTTTGACTCGGCCATCAGCCCGGCCGCCGCCCACGCCAAGGGCCTGAAGTCGAATGTCGCTGGCCAGGCCAATGTGCTCGTGGTGCCCAACATCGAGGTGGGCGACATGCTGGCCAAGCAACTGACCTTCATGGCTGGTGCCGTGGCTGCCGAAATTCTGCTCGGCGCCCAAGTGCCCATCATCCTCAACAACGCCGCGGCCAGCGAGCGCACCCGGGTGGCTTCGGCTGCCATTGCGCTGGTACTGGCCAACGCCTCCACCGCTGCAGCCCCGCTCGCAGCGGCCTGATTCACGCTGGACCCCATGCTCTCCCCTGCCAAGTCCCCCCTTCAACTTCGCTACTTGCCTTTGATCCTCGCTGCCAGCCTGACCACGGCCTGCAGCACCGTTGAAGTGGCCTTGCCGCAGGGGCCAGATACCCCCACATCCTTCGAGCAGGCACAGGGAGACCAAGCCCCTGTTGCCCTGGCGCGTTGGTGGGAAAGCATTGGCGACAGCTATCTGACCCAGCTGATCGAACAAGGTCTGCACACGAATGCAGACATCCGGATTGCCATGGAGCGGGTCAAGGAAGCTCGCGCCACCGTGACCATGGCCGAATCGGCCTTGTATCCCACGGTGGATCTGGTCGGGCTGACCAGTCGCAATCGCCTGGACTACCCGGAAACAGGTCCTATCGGCCCCATCACGGTTCCGGCCGACACCCGATACGCATCGCTGTCTGCCGGCGGCCTGAGTGCGGCCTGGGAGGTCGACCTGTTCGGTGCTCGGCGCAGCGACCGAGATGCTGCCCGGCAGGCTGTTCTGGGTATGCAGGAGAAGCAGCATGGTGCCCAGATGCTGGTGGCCGCCGACATTGCGAGCAACTATTTCGAAGCACGCAGCCTGGAGCGCCGGCAACAGGTGCTCGATAACAGCATTGCCGTGGCGCAACGCCTCCAGCAATACGCACAAGGACGCTTTGACGCCGGCCATGCCACACGCTTTGACGTCGACCGCGCTCGCACCCAGGTCGAAACACTGCAATCACTCAAGGCCCCGCTGCAAAGTCTGCTTTCGGCCCGCATCAGACGCCTGGCCGTGCTGACTGGTCGCACCCCGGAATCGATCAACCGCCTGCCTCCGCAAATTCCGCTGCCTGCCCCGGGCAGCAGCCTGATCCCTGATCCACTGCCAACAGTCCTGCCCGCAGAGGTACTGGAGCGACGCCCGGATGTGCGCGGCACAGCCAATCTGGTTCGGGCCCAGGCTGCCCGACTGGGTAGCGCCAAAGCCGACTTGTTGCCCCGCTTCTACATGGGGTTTGTGGCACAGGAAGGGCACATCGAGATTTCCGGCCTGCCTTCCACCACGCCCAATCTGCTGGGTTTGAGTGCCGGGGTGAAGCTACCGCTGTTTGATGCTGGACGCATTCGCGCCCACATCGCTGCCAGCGATGCCCGTCTGCAAGCTGCTGGCATTCAGTATGAGCAAGCCGTGCTCAGTGCGCTGGAAGACGTTGAAAACGCCTACAGTGCCCGACGCGCGCTGGACCACCGCACCGACAAATTGCGATCGGCTTGGCAAATCGCGCAGGAAGGGGCCGAGCACGCCGACCACCTGTTCCAGGAGGGTTCAGGCCTGCTGCAACCCGTGCTGGAAGCCAAGCTGCAAGCCCTGCAAAAGGAAGACGAGCTGATTCAAACCCAGACCGCCCGCGCGCTGACCACCGTACTGCTGTACAAGGCCATTGGCGGCGGCTGGCAGCAAGGGTCCTGAATCAACTTCGCCGCAGAAAACGTCAGACCAGCGCGTAGTGGTCCTGCGTCATCAGATCAATACCGCACTCCAGATCCTGCACCCACTCGATGAACTCAGGCACGGCTGAACCCACCAGCGGACGGCCATGCTGGGGCACGATCATCTGAATATCCAGCTTTTTGACCATGCGGGCCCACAACCGCAGGATCTTGTTGGACACCATGTAGCGCTTGTGGAAGCCCTCCATCGAGGCCAGCATGGGTGGCAAAGAGGGAATCACCGTGCCGGCCGGCATATCCGGGCCGACAAAGTTCGCAGCCAGATCACCCGAGAACAGAATCTTGCTGATCGGATCGTAAAACTGGAAATTGCCTTCCGCATGCAGGAAGTGAGCAGGTAGCGCCAGCAAAACACTGTCACCAATGGGAATGCGCATGCCCTCGTCGGGAATGCCAATCACACGGTTGGTCGTTTTACCGGGCTTGCAGAAATGCGGCGCAAAGCGCTCCCAGATCCTGGAGATGTATAGCGGGGCGGCTGTACCAGTCATCCAACGATCCAGCGAAGCGATGATGTCAGGGTCAGCATGCGAGGCCAGGATCGCCGCCAGTCTCTGGGGCGGGAAATACTTCATCATGCCCATGTACAGCTCGTTGTAAGCCACATTGCCACCCGGATCGATGATGGCACCCGTATCGCGATTGACGATCAGGAACTGGTTGGACGGCACCGCGTCACCGTGTTCACGGCTGAGATCCGTGAACATCAGGCATTGGTGATGGGCGTCTTTGTATAGCTCGATGGCCATGTTGAATCACCTTGGTTCGACTGCACGTAACAGCCACAATCGACGAAAGGCGCCAGAATGCCGGCTGGCCAGTTTTCACGATTTGATACGGGACAAACCCTGCCAAGGTACAGGTTTCTTGATGCAGGTAAATGTTGCAAACCGCACACTTGATCCTGTTCAAGACGACTCGCCATTGCCCAAATAAAAAAGCCCGGCATGGCCGGGCTTTTGTGTGCAAGCAAGCGAAATCGACAGATTCACGCCATCAGCGAATGCGCATGCCTGGTTGTGCCCCAGGGAAAGGCTCAAGCACAAACACCCCAGGGTTGGCCTTTTCATCGGCATGTGACGCGGCCAGCACCATGCCTTCCGACACGCCGAACTTCATCTTGCGCGGAGCCAGGTTGGCCACCATGACCGTCAGCTTGCCGATCAGGTCTTCAGGCTTATAGGCTTCCTTGATGCCGCTGAATACATTGCGTGTACGGCCCTCACCCACGTCCAAGGTCAGGCGCAACAGCTTGGTGCTGCCTTCCACGTGCTCGGCATTCACGATCTTGGCCACCCGCAAGTCCACCTTCACAAAATCATCGATGGTAATGACCGGGGCAATGTCCTCTCCGCCTGGTTTCGGCAATTCAACAACCGGGGCAGGAGGCGGCTCGAACAGCGCATCCAGCATCTTCACGTCCACACGCTGCATCAGGTGCTTGTATTCGCCAATCACATGGGCGCCCAGCAACTTGGCTGCATCATCAAAGCCCATGGCATCCACCTTCAGGAAGGCTTCCACATTGGCAGCCAATGCCGGCAAAACCGGCTTGAGGTAGATGCTCAACAAGCGGAAGGCTTCAATACAGACCGTGCACACCTCTTGCAAACGGGCATCTTGACCTTCTTGCTTGGCCAGTTCCCAGGGCTTGTTGGCGTCAACGTATTCGTTGACACGGTCGGCCAGCAGCATGATCTCGCGCAGCACCTTGCCCAGTTCACGTTGCTCGTACTGCTCTGCAATGGCCGTGCGACCCGCCTGCAATTGGCTCAACAGCGCTTGCCCATCGGCCCCAATGGCGGCCGTCAACTGCCCAGCAAAACGCTTGGCAATGAAGCCTGCAGCGCGGCTGGCGATGTTGATGTACTTGCCCACCAGGTCCGAATTGACCCGGGCCATGAAGTCGTCTTTGTTGAAGTCCACGTCTTCCACGTTGGCATTCAACTTGGCGGCAATGTAGTAGCGCAGCCATTCTGGGTTCATGCCCAGGCTCAGGTACTTCAAGGGGTCCAGACCCGTGCCACGGCTCTTGGACATCTTTTCACCGTTGTTCACGGTCATGAAGCCGTGCACGTTGACCTGATTCGGCAGCTTGCGGCCGCTGAACTTCAGCATCGCGGGCCAGAACAGGGTGTGGAAGTAGGTGATGTCTTTGCCGATGAAGTGGACCTGCTCCACATTCGGGTCAGCCATGAACTCGTCAAAACTGCGGGTCTCGCCATACCTGGCTTTTGGTCCCCCTGCGGCAAAGTAGCTCTTCAAAGAGGCCAGGTAGCCAATTGGCGCGTCCAGCCACACATAGAAATACTTGCCCGGCGCATCCGGGATCTCAATGCCGAAATAAGGCGCATCGCGGCTGATGTCCCAGTCGCCCAAGCCGCCTTCGCCGTTTTCATCCTTGGTGAACCACTCGCGAATCTTCTTGGCCACAGCAGGCTGCAACTTGCCGTCTTGTGTCCAGCTTTGCAGGAAGTCGAAGCAGCGGGGATCAGACAACTTGAAGAAGTAGTGATCCGAGGTTTTCAGAACAGGCGTGGCGCCAGACAGCGCCGAGAACGGGTTCTTCAACTCGGTGGGGGCATACACCGCACCACACACCTCGCACGAATCGCCATACTGGTCCTTGGCACCACACTTGGGGCACTCGCCCTTGATGAAGCGATCGGCCAGGAACATGCCCTTTTCTGGGTCAAAGAATTGCTCGATCGGGCGCACATCGATCAGGCCTTCGGCCTTCAATGCCCTGTAAATGCTCTGTGCCAGTTCATGGTTCTCGGCACTGTCGGTGCTCGACCAGTGGTCAAAACTGATGTGAAACCCATCCAGATAGGGCTTGCGACCCGCTGCAATATCAGCCACGAACTGCTGCGGGGTTTTGCCAACCTTCTCGGCGGCGATCATGATGGGGGCACCGTGCGCATCGTCGGCGCCGACAAAATGCACCTGATTGCCCTGCATGCGCTGGAAACGCACCCAGATATCGGCCTGGATGTATTCCATGATGTGGCCAATGTGGAAATGGCCGTTGGCGTAGGGCAGCGCGGTGGTGACAAAAAGCTGGCGTGGCATGGTTCGGCAATTTGGGGGGAGACCCTGATTTTAGGGCGCGCTAGACTGACTACCCTGGCAACTTGCCTCAAACTTGCATCTTCGCCCTTGTTTTACGAGCTGGCCGTACACCAGCTTTCTGTTTTTTGCATGAATTCGACCGCTTTTACCCCCTCCTCCCCCCTGGAAACCGCTGCAGTCGAGGCCCTGCGCGCGGTCAACGACCCTTTGACAGGGCAGGACTGGGTCAGTGGGCGGCAATTGCGCTCGCTGAAAGTGAGCGACGGCGTGGCTCAGGTTCACATCACCCTGGGCTATCCCGCTCGTTCCCGTTGGGCTGAGTACGCCGACTTGATCGAACAAGCTTTGAAGTCGATCCCCGGCATCAGTACCGTCGAAGTCAGCTGGAGCACCGAAGTACAAACGCACGCGGCGCCTCGTGGGCAAGCCCCCCTGCCTGGCGTACGCAATGTGATTGCGGTGGCATCAGGCAAAGGCGGCGTCGGCAAAAGCACCACCGCCGTCAACCTGGCCCTGGCTTTGGCCGCCGAGGGCGCCAGCGTCGGCTTGCTGGATGCCGACATCTACGGCCCCAGTCAGCCCCTGATGCTGGGCCTGAGCGGCAAACCCGAAAGCCCCGACGGCAAGACCATCAACCCACCAGTCAATCACGGCATTCAGATGATGTCGATCGGCCTGCTGATTGACGAAAACGCCCCGGCCATCTGGCGCGGCCCCATGGCCACCCAGGCCCTGGATCAGTTGCTGCGGCTGTCCAACTGGGGGCAGCCCAATCACCCGCTCGACTACCTGATCGTCGACATGCCCCCCGGCACGGGCGACATCCACCTGTCGCTGAGCCAGCGTGCGCCCCTGACGGCCGCGGTGATCGTGACCACCCCACAAGACATCGCGCTGCTCGACGCCCGCAAAGGCTTGACCATGTTCGAGAAAGTCAGCGTGCCCGTTCTGGGTGTGATTGAAAACATGGCGGTGTACCACTGCCCCAACTGTGGCCACGAAGCTCACATTTTTGGCGAAGACGGCGGCAAGCGCCTGGCGCAGGAAACCGGGGTACCCGCCTTGGGTGCCATGCCATTGGATCTGAACATTCGCGTGCAGGCCGACAGCGGCCGCCCCACGATGGTGACAGAGCCCGATGGCCGCGTGGCCCAGCTCTACCGCGGCATGGCACAGCGTCTGGCCGCAGGCCTGTCGCGCCTGCCCAAAGACTATTCAGGCAAGATGCCTGGTGTTGTCGTTCAACCCAAGCCCTGAGCACCAATGAACCCAGCAGTGCACGCCGACGATGCCTGGTTTGATCTGGTGCCCTTGGCCATGCTTGAATTCAACGAGCATGGTCAGGTGCAGCGCAGCAATGCGGCATTGAGCCGTTTGCTGGGTCATGCCGTTCCGCCCGGGACCACCTTGGCACAGGCCAGCCCCGCACTGCAACGGCTCTGTGGCTGGGATGCCCCCTTGACCCTGCTAGCCCTCGGCCCCGAGGATGGCCCCCTCAAAGGCCAGGCCACGCTGCCCCGACAAATGGGGCAAGGCCCGGGCAAACCGGTGAACAGCCAGGTCTGGAATCAGGCACAGGTTGACCCGGCGCGCCCACGCCGATACCTGTGTGCAATCCAGGAAGCCCAGGGCTCTACCTCCATCGCCTCGGGCCAGGCCAGCATGACCATTCAAAGCGGGGCAGACAAAGGCTTGAACCAGGAACAGTTGCTGCACGAACTCAGCACGATTCTGGACAGCACGCCCGCGGGCATTGCCTACATGCGCGGCGATGTGGTGCTGCGCTGTAACCGCCGCTTCGAACGCATGCTGGGGCTCACGCCCGGCACCACAGCCGGGCAACGCATCGACACCCTGGTCACCAAAGATCCCCGCATCAACCGGGTCATGACGCAGTCCACATCCGAACTGCGAAGCGGGGGGCAGTATGAAACCGAGCTCGAAATCGTGGTGCCCGGGCAAAACCCGCGCTGGTACGGACTGTCCTTGCGCCGTATTGGTGATTCGCGCGCCCAGCTTGAAGTCATCGCTGTCTTGTCCGACATCACCCGCATTCGCGCTCAGCAAGCCCAGTTGCAAGCTTTGGGGCGTGACCGCGACCTGATGTTTTCGCTCTCCGGGGTGGGCATTGCCTTCGTGCGCGACGGCATCATCCAGAGCGCCAACCCCGCCTTGTCGCACCTGATCGGCGACGAGTCGGGCAGCCTGGTGGGCCGCAACCTCACCGGCTTGTATGCCACCGAGGTCGACACCAACTCCGAGCCAGACGTCATGAGCGTGCTGCGCAGCCTGGGCCACTGGCAAGGCGAGCGCGCCCTGCGCCATCGCCGCGGCACACCGCTGTGGGCGGAAGTGGCGCTGCGGCTGGTGAACCAGAACCGCGCCGAGGAAGGCTTCATCGCCTCTTTCGTGAATGTGGATGACCGCCACCGCGCTGAGCAGAACCTGACCTTGCAGGCTGACCGTACCCGCGCGATTCTGGACTCGGTATTCGTGGGCATCGTGACCCTCGACAACCAAGGCATTGCCTGGATGAACCGCTCGGCCCGGCGCATGTTTGCGGGTGATCTGGCCGATTTCGTGGGCCAGCCGCTGAGCACGGTCGCCACCTCCGATATCGACCATCCATTCCGGATGACCGACTATCTGGAGCACCTGCAAGACGGTCAGACCCACACCTTCGAATGCCAGGTGGTAGGCCGCGATGGCCGCGTGTTCTGGGTGGTGGGCAATGCCGTTGTGACCCTGGGCGAGTTCAACCAGCGGCAGATCACCTACGCCCTGCTCGACATTGATCGTCGCCGCCAGGCCGAAGCCCAGACGGCAGAAGCACAGGCCACCCTGCAGCGCATCATCGAGATGGCGCCCATGGCCATCACCCTGATGGATGCCCGCACCCTGAAAGTCGTTCAGACCAATCAGGCGGCATCGGCGTTCCTGCAAATGGACTCGTCCAAAGCCTTGGGCATGGGTCCCGAAGACCTCTTCGAGACCAACCGTGCCCGCGTGATGCGCGACGACATGCATGCCAGCCTCGACAACGGACAGCCCTTGCACCGTGAGTATGTGGTTGCGGGCAAAGCCGCCAACCAGATCTGGGACGTGAACTATCAACCTCTCCACCGCGAGGGGCAGGCCGTTGACCAGCTGTTGCTGGTGGCCACCGATGTCACCGAACAACGCAAGGCTGAACAGGCCCGACTCGATGCCGCCATTGCTCAGCGCGA
Source organism: Aquabacterium sp. (assembly GCF_036273115.1). GTDB lineage: Bacteria > Pseudomonadota > Gammaproteobacteria > Burkholderiales > Burkholderiaceae_C > Aquabacterium. The sequence goes on along the minus strand of NZ_DASUIN010000019.1, from coordinate 71,811 downwards.
AATGCTGGTCAAGGAAGTGCACCACCGCATCAAGAACAACCTCCAGGGTGTCGCGGGGTTGCTACAGCAAATCGCCGCCCGCAAGCCTGAGGTCGCGGCAGTGATCTCCGAGGTGGTCGGGCAGGTACAGGCCATCGCCCAGGTCTACGGCCTGCAGGTTGGCGCAGGTGGCCCCCTGCGGCTGAAAAACGTGATCGAGGCGATCTCCAATTCCGTGCAGCGCACCTTCGGCCGCCCGATTTCACTGACCTTCGAAGGTGAGCATGTCGGGGAATGGCTGCTGCCCGAAGCCGAGTCGATCCCGATCGCCTTGAGCTTGAACGAACTGCTGACCAACGCTCACAAGCACGGCAACCAGGCCACACCGCTGGTCTGCCATGTTCACAGCCAGGAATCCCAGGTGAGCATTGACATTCACAACCAAGGCAAACTGCCCGAAGGGTTCAACCTTGCCAGGGTGCCTGGAGGTGTGTCGGGATTAGGCCTGGTGCGCGCCCTGCTGCCTCGCCGCAGCTCCAAATTCAATCTGAGCCAGGAAGGCGAGCACGTTCTGACCCACATTGAATTGACGCCACCGGGTATTCATTTACCGCAAATCCCCCACGCATCAGGTGCAGCCTCTGGCCATCAGATCGCTCTTTGGCCACAATAGGCGTTACAGGGAATACCTCGCGAATATTCAATCCGTTAAACGGCGATAATAACAGCCCGCAAAATCAGCGGACGGGCAGTCACAGAGGGTGTGCGTGGAGAACAAAGGCAAAATTTTGGTGGTGGACGATGATCGGCTGGTCTTGGCTACGCTGACGCATGGTCTGTCCCAAGCAGGGTACGAGGTCATCGACGCCGATAACGGGGACGACGCCATTTTGCTTGCACGTCAGCACCGCCCTGAACTGGCCCTGCTCGACATCCGCATGGAAGGCAAGTCCGGCTTCGACGTCGCCGCGTACCTGCGCGAGTATTGCCAGATCCCGTTCATGTTCCTGTCGGCTTTCACCGACGAGGCCACCGTCAACCAAGTCAAGAAGCTGGGGGCCTTGACCTATCTGGTCAAGCCGCTGGACATTCAGCAAATCGTCCCGGCGGTCGAAGCGGCTTTTGCAAACCGAGCCAAAGCCCCTTCTCTGCAGGCTGTCCCCGCCACCGGTGGCAGCGAATCCTCCGGGGCTGACGCGAAAGTGGCCGCGGCGACGCCGGCTGCCTCACCCGCGCCATCCGCACCTGTGATTGCCACTCAGGCTGAGTTACTTGCGCCTGCCGCACCCGTTGTGGTGACCGCGGCGCCCCCCAAGCCCGCAGTCGCGCAAGCCCCCACGCCCCCTGCGGTGCCCGCTCCTGCCACGCCCAGCAACAACCCGCTGGACCAACCGGTCGCGCTCGCAGTGGGCATCGTGATGCATCGCCACTCGCTGACGCGACAAGCAGCGCTAGACAAGCTCACGCAACAAGCCACTCAGGAAGGTCGCACCCTCGATGCCTTGTGCGATCGGCTACTGGGCGCGCAAGAAGTCCTGGCGGGACTCGGATCGATTTGATCGGAGTGGTAAGGGCGGCGCGAATCAACCGCCCTCACCCAGCCCATGAGGGCTGACCAAGGTCAAGCAGCCTGGCGGGCTGCTCGCTGCTGAGCCTCCGCAGTTCCCATCAAGGTGAAATAGAAACAAGCGCCTTTTCCAGGGCTGGCTTCAGCCCACACCTGGCCGCCGTGACGTCGGATGATGTTGTGCACGCCAGCCAAGCCCACCCCCGTTCCCGGAAATTCCTTGGCGCTGTGCATGCGTTGGAACAAACCGAATAGTTTGTCAGCCCGCTGCATGTCGAACCCTGCGCCGTTGTCTCGCACGAAGAACACGGCGGGGTTCGTGGCTGGCATGACGCCCACTTCGATCAAGGGCGACTCCACCTTGGCGCTGTATTTGAGGGCATTGCTCAGCAGGTTTTCCAGCACACGCCTGACCAGGATGGGATCGGCCTCGACCGACAGGCCTGGCGCAATGTCAAATTTCGCTGCACCAGCTCCTCCCGCCATGCCCCCCATCTCGGAGACGATGTCTTCGCACAACGCGGTCAGATCAATGTATTCGCGCTGAAGGGGCGCGCCGGCCAACTGAGCTTGCGCCAGGATGGCATCGATCATCCCGTTCATGCGTGCCGCGGCCGACAAGACGCGATCCAGGTGATCCATGCCCATTCGATCGAGCACCTTGGCATAGTCTTCCTTGACGATGCGAGTGAAGCCATCGACCACCCGCAGCGGCGCACGCAGGTCGTGCGACAAGGCATAGCGCAGTACTTCCTGGTCCGACTCGGTCATGGGGGTGGGCACGACCGTTCCGTTGGACGGCGAGTCGGCCTCGACTTGCGAAACGGCAGGAGCAGACACCTTCACCGAGACAGGCTCGATCACACCGTGGTATCCGGCAAAGGCACCATCGGCGCTCCAACGAGGATGCGCTTTGACCAGGCATTGCCCCTGACTGCAACCCAATTGCTGAGGCAATTGCAATTCGACGGCCTCGACCAAGGGCTGCTGGTGCTGCATGGCAAAACGCATGCGCCCAAGCGAAGCCGCACAGGGCAACGCATCGCAATGCTGCCAGCAGTCAAACCAATTGGGGTTTTCGATCACCCATTGATGCGCCCCGTCCCAATTGGTCGAGTCGGAATCCAGCCCCATCCCGGGTTTCAGCAGTTGCAAACGATGACTGCTGTCGGTTTGCCAATACCAGCCTGTTATCCATTCGGACCAGACCGGCAGTGTGTCTGGCGGCAATACAGGTGCGGCATCATGGCGGGCCGACGATTCAGGCTCAGCGGCATGCACGGCGTCGCGCTGCAGCCACAAGCCACCCAAGCCCAGCCAGACCATGGCAATCGCCACCAGTACCCACGCCTCCAGGCCCAGCGCAGACGCGCCCGCCAGCACCCCTATTCCAAGCAGCACCCAGCAGACCCATGCTGCCAAATGCCCTTGGAAATATCGACCAAACAGGGAGGAAAAATCTTCGTCGCTCCGCATCCAAATCATTGTAAGGACGTCTGCAAGGGGTTTGTTCTGCTGGTTAAAGTTTTATCGGGCACGGTAAAGTTCGTGAAATAACTGACGATTGTTTCAAGTATGCCCCGCCGTAATCCTGGCGGTGCGGGTAACTTCCCAAGGATTGACAAGGCAATGCCGCAGGATCTGAATTCGACGCGCTCTCCCTGGCCTGTATTTTTTGGCCTGGGTGCACTGGTCATGACCACACTGTCTTACTGGCTATGGGGTTGGGCTGGTCTGGGCCTGGCTTTGTCAGGTTGGGCATCTGCCGGTATTGGGTATTTAGCCAGACAGCAGTTCGAACCGGCCCCGGATCAACCCGGAAGTACGCATCCTCCTGACAACACCTTGGTGATGTCAACGGAAGAGGATCTGGCACGCGAACGACTGGCTGCCACCGAGAGATGGCTGACGCTGAGCCGTGACATCGCCGAACTGGCCCAGCACGCGCCCTCGCTGGCGCAGGCCCTGAACCAGGTCGGCTCTGTTTTGCATCAATATCTGGGCTCTCGCGCCTGGATTTGTCTGCGCGTCGAAGGATGGAACAAGGAAGCGGCCTTGCTTCGCCCCTGGCTGGACGTCACCAGCGCCACCGGCGACCTGATCGATGTGTCGTCCCTGGCCGCGACTCAACGCGACGAACGCCCGCTGGGCCAGGCCCTGTCATCTCTGCGCCCCACGGTCAGTTCCGTCCCGGCGCAGCCCTCGGCCAATTGCCCCTGGCGCGCGCCCAACACACGCCGCGTTCTGGCCCTGCCCGTTTCGGTAGACGGCTGGCCCGTGGCCCTGCTCGAGTTTGATGACCCAGCCCAGATCACGCACGAGATCACACCGGTGCTCGACATCGCCGCCGTGCAATTGGGGTTTGTGGCACAACGCGAAGCAAACCTCACCCACATGGCGCACAGCGCCGAACATCTGGGCCGCCTGACCCTGGTGGCAACGCGCATCAGCAGCGGGGTCGCCCTGACCGATCGCGATGGCACCGTCGAATGGGTCAACACCGCGTTCAGCACCCTGACGGGCTGGCCTGAGGAAAAAGTCATTGGCCGCAAGCTGTCCGAACTGCTGTCCAAGGAAGTGACCGATGGCCGCGCGGTCAAGGAGCTGGAGGAGCAATTCGCTAAGGGCGTGCCGTTCCGTCTGCCCTATGAAGCGTCGCGCCAGGATGGTCAGGTCATCACCCGCTACTGGGGTGAGATCGATGCCATTCAGATGCTGGACGAGACGGGCTCGCGCAACCAATACGTGTGCCTGTTCACCGACATCACCAAGCGCAAGGCACAGGAGCATGTGCGCGAACAGGAACGAGAATTCCTGGAGGCCCTGCTGGGCAACCTGCCCGTCAGCTTGTTCGTGCTCGACCCAGTCAACTTGAATGTGGTGGCGATCAACCGCTACACCGAGCTGGAATTCAGTATCAAGCGCGACCGCGTGGTGGGCAAATCGATTGCGAATGCATTGGGCAATGATGTGTTACGAATGACACAGCCTTATATGCAACAAGCCGTCGAATCTGGCCAGACCATCGAACACGATTTCACATGGCAAAATGAGCAAGGCAACCGTGTCGTCAACGCGCGCCACTTCGCGCTGCGACACAGCAATGGCCGCCCCCGCTTGCTCATTTCACTGGTGAGAGACATCACAGCTTCGCGTCAGGCTCAGGCCGATCTGGAAGAATCTGAACGTCGATTCCGCGAACTGGTGGAGTCGATGGAAGACTGTGTCTACGTGGCCAGCGAGCATCGCAACCACTTCCACTACCTCAGCCCGCGTACGCAAGAGGTTTGGGGGGTGCCACCCGATCAGATTCTGTCCAACCCTGCTCTGGTTCGTTCGCTCCTGGTGCCAGAAGACCAACCGTTGCTGGCCGAACAGGAAATCAAGGAAGCCAACAACGAGCCCACCGATGCGCTGCTGCGCCTGCAGCACCCCACCAAGGGGCTGCGTTGGGTGCGTCATCGCACCCGCGCGCGCCGCCTGGCCGATGGTCAATCGCGCATCTACGGTCTGGTCTCTGATGTGACAGACGAACACCGGCAGGCCATGGAACTGGAGCGCGCACGCGACATGGCCGAGGCCGCCAGCCAGGCCAAGAGCCAGTTCATGGCCAATATGAGCCATGAAATCCGCACCCCCATGAACGGCATTCTGGGGATGACCGAATTGCTGTTGGGCACGCCCCTGAATGACAAACAGCGACGCTTCGCCCAGGCGGTGTACCGCTCTGGCGAAAGCCTGCTGGAAATCATCAACGACATCCTCGACTTTGCCAAGATCGAAGCCGGTCGACTCGAGCTGGCCAACAGCGATTTCGTTCTGCGCACGCTGGTTGAAGACACGCTGGAGTTGATGGCTCCGCGCGCCCATGAAAAGGGCCTGGAGCTGAGCTTCCGCGAACAGCCCGGCTTGCCTGCGGTCATTCATGGCGACCCGCTGCGCCTGCGTCAGATTCTGACCAACCTGGTGGCCAACGCCATCAAGTTCACCGAGCATGGTGAGGTGGTGGTCGACATCCGTCGCGCCATTGGTTCCTCTGACACGCGCTCGGCTGGCTCCGAATCAATGGAACTGGAATTCATGGTGCGCGACACGGGCATTGGCATCCCGTCCGACATGATTCCGCGCCTGTTCAGCGCCTTCGTGCAGGCGAACGTGGGCATGGCCCGTCGCTACGGCGGCACCGGCCTGGGGCTGGCCATTTCCAAGCAGTTGGTCGAATTGATGGGCGGTCAGATCGAAGCCCACAGTGCGCCAGGGGTAGGCTCCGAGTTCGTGTTCCGCATTCCCGTGACGGTGGGCGTGACCCAAGCCGACATGGCCATGCTGGAAGAGCCTGAGATGCCCTCTTTCAACGTGCTGGTGGTCGATGACAACGAAACCAACCGCACGGTGCTGGAAAACATGCTGTCGGCCTGGGGCATGCGTGTCACGCTGGCCCACGATGGCCAGGATGCCCTCGACATTCTGATGGCCCACCCGCGTCAGGACGCCGATTTCGACCTCGCCTTGGTCGACATGAACATGCCGCGTCTGGACGGCCAGGGGCTGGCCGAGGCCCTCAAAGCCAGCGGTCGCTACCCCAATCTGAAGATGGTGCTGCTGTCGTCCGTGTCCTCGCCCGACGATGTGCGCCGCGCCCAGGAAGCCGGTTTCCAGCGCTTCGTGCCCAAGCCTTTGCGCAAGGGTGAACTTCGCCAGGCCATCTTGGGCATTTCCGCCGAATTGGGCGACACCCCGCACGAGTCGGTTCGCCTGAACAAGCACGTGCTGGTTGTGGAAGACAACGCGGTCAACCAGGAAGTGTGCAGCCAGATGCTGCGTCGCCTGGGCTGTGAGGTGAAGGTGGCCAACTCGGCCCTGGAAGGTCTGCGCCGCCTCGGCGAGCAGCGCTACGACCTGATCCTGATGGATATTCAGATGCCCGGCATGGACGGCATCGAGGCTCTGACGTGGTTCCGCAAAGGCTCGAACAACCGCTTCACCTTTGTCACCCCACCCCACACCCCGGTGATCGCTGTCACAGCCAACGCGCTGGAAGGCGATGAACAACGTTTCCTGGACCAAGGCTTTGACGACTACCTCTCCAAGCCTTTCCGCCAGAGCCAACTGCAGAAGGTCTTGTTGGAACACGCCGGCCCGGCCAATCCCGCGCCTGTGCCCGTGCCCGCCACAACCGCGGCGCCCGCAACGGGGGCAAAGGCCTTGGCTCCAACACCTGCCACCCTTCCTGTTCCCCCTGCGGTCACAGCCGCAGCGGCAGCCGCTGGCGGCATTGAACAGCCTGCGGCAACCGCCGCGGCCCCGGAAGTGTCGGTTGAAGCGATTTTTGACACCGAATCACTGCGCCGTCTGCGAGAACTCGACCCCAAGGGGGATAACAAATTGATCGAACGGGTGGCCAAGGCGTTTGAAACCTCGGTCGGCCGATTGATCCCACAACTCGAAGAATCGATCCAGGCACAGGACAATGCGGGCATTCTTCACGTCGTCCACACTCTGAAATCGTCTTCAGCCAGCATTGGGGCACTCAAGTTGTCTCAGCAGTGTGCCGAAGTGGAAACCATGATCCGTCGTCAGTCAGGCGAAGACCTGAGCCCTCGCATTCGAGACATCCCGCTTGAAGTCAACCGGGTGCTGGCGGGTTTGCGCCTGCTGCTGGAGCCCAAAGCATGACTTTGGACAACCCATTCCTGGACGACATCAACGAGCAACAGCCTCGGGTTCTTCTCGTCGATGACGACGAGGTGAACTTGCTGCTGACCTCCATCGCCTTGCGCGAGCGGGGTTTCTCGATCACGGAAGCCAGCTCAGGTGAGCAGGCTTTGCGACTGATTCCGGAATGCACCCCCGATGTGGTGGTGCTGGATGCGGTCATGCCTGGCCTGGATGGCTTTGCCACCTGCCTGGAGCTGCGTCAGTTGCCAGGCTATGAATCGGTGCCCGTGTTGATGCTGACAGGTCTGGACGACGAGGCGTCCATCACCCGCGCTTATGAAGTCGGCGCGACCGACTTTTTCGTCAAGTGCAATCAGTGGAGCCTGTTGGCCGGTCGCCTGCGGTATCTGTTGCGTGCCTCTCGCACCCGCGTCGAGCTGGAGCGCAGCAAGGCCAAACTGGCTCGCGCCCAGGATCTGGCCCGCATGGGCAGCTTTGACTGGCGCAGAGGCGCCGGTGATCTGGTGTTTTCTCTCGAGGGCATGCGGGTGTTCGGCCTGCGCCCCAATGAAAAAATGGGGCTGCGCCGCATCGTGCGCCTCATGCCAAAAGAAGAGCAACGTGGTTTCCTGCGCATCTTGCGCGAGGTGGTTGACCACGGTACGGTGCTGTGCAACGACATCCAGATCAGCTTGCCTGACGGCCGCCAGCGCATCCTGCACATTGAGGCCGAGCCCGAATTCAACGAACTGGCGAATCTGATCGGTTACACCGGCATCGTGCAGGACGTGACCGACCGGCGCGTCGCGGAAGACAAGATCAAGCACCTGGCCAATTTCGACACCCTCACCGGCCTGCCCAATCGCCGTCAGGTGTTCTGGCGCAGCGAGCGCGCCATTGAGCACGCCAAACGCTTGAATCACTGCGTGGCCTTGCTGCAAGTCGGCCTGGATCGCTTCAAGATCATCAACGAGAACCTCGGCCACCACGCTGGCGACGAACTGTTGGTGGAAGTGTCTCGCCGCCTGCGCAACTGCGTTCGCCACTCGGAACAGGTCATGGAAGGCAGCCTGGACATGAATGGCCAGCGCGTGCACCGGACCTTGGAAGCGGTGGGGCGCCTGGGTGCCGACGAGTTCGTGGTGTTGCTGCCAGAAGTGGCCAACGAGGCCGAGGCCATGGAAACGGCTGCACGCATCCTGCAGGCGCTGCGCGCGCCCATGGTCGCGTCCGGTCAGGAATGTTTCATCACGGCCAGCGTGGGCGTGGCGGTGTTCCCGTCTCATGGTCTGACGGTCGCCGACTTGCTTCGGCATGCCGATGTGGCGATGGACCTGGCCAAAACCCAAGGGCGTAACACCGCCCTGCTCTACGACCCATTGCAAGCCAGCAAGGGCCGAGTTCGACTGGACCTGGACACCGCCTTGCACAAGGCGCTGGAGCGCAAGGAACTGGTGCTGTACTACCAGCCCAAGATCGACGTTCGCACCAGCAAGATGGTGGGCGCCGAAGCCCTGATGCGCTGGGTTCGCGATGGCCAGATCATTCCGCCTAACGATTTCATTCCTTTGGCCGAAGCCACTGGCCTGATCAACGAGATGAGCCTGTGGGCCATCGGCGAAGCCGCACGCCAGGCCCAAATCTGGGAACAGCGCTTTGGCTTCAATGCGTCCATCGCCGTCAACCTGCCCAGCCGTTTGTTCGAACAACCCGACCTGGTTGACAAGATACAGGGCATCCTCAGCGACCTGGGAGTGGCTCCCCGCTCCATCGAGCTGGAAATCACTGAAACCGGCCTGATGAAGGACTTGCAGGGCGTCGTGCCCTCGCTGCACCGACTCAACCAGTTGGGCACCGAAATTTCGATTGACGACTTCGGCACTGGCTATTCGTCGTTGGCCTACCTGACCACCTTGCCCATCAGCGAGGTCAAGATTGACCGCTCGTTCGTTCGCGACATCGGTGTCACACCACAAAGCTCCGCGGTGGTGTCGGCCATCATTGCCTTGGCCCGCGCGCTGGGTTTGCGGGTCATTGCAGAAGGTGTGGAAAACATCTCGCAAATGGAAGTTCTGTTCAATCTGGGATGCCATATCTGCCAGGGATTCCTGTTTGCGCGCCCCATGCCACCGGCACAAGTGGAACAATGGCTGGCCGATACGCGCTCAGGCTTGGCCTTGCCCCGCATCGGTGGTCATGACGACACTGTCGTGATGGCCTCACACACGAATCTGTAAAAGCCTTCCTGTTCATCAGACTGGGCCATGCGCAAATCTCCGATTCACACGCCCCCGGTCAAAACACCGGCCCAAGCCCAAGCAGCCAACAAAGCGCCCAACGGTGTCAAACCCGTTGCGCCAGTCGCACCCGCCGCCAACACGCCAGCCGCCTATGCCAAGGCCGCCCTGCGTCGCATGGCAGAGCAAAGACTCGAACCCACGCCGGAAAACTACCGCAAGGCGTATGAGGCCGAGTCAGGCATCGTCGAAGAACCTGCGACCACACCGCCGGCAAGCACACCAGCCGCAACACCCGCCGCACCTGAGGTCGATACCCCCGCCAAAGAGCCCGTGGCAACGACTGCCTCGGGCGAGCACAACGAGCCCATCAGTGGCGAACGGTGGTCCAGCCTCATTACCCGGATCCTCAAGGGCTCGGAACGCGGTGGCCGTCAGTGGACGGCAGCGCGCAAGAAAGACAGCCTGCAGCGTGTGTTGCAAAGCAGTCGCAGCTCGGGTGAATTGCTGCACCAGCGCCTGAACCAGTTGGTCAGCAGCTGGGACAGCGACACCCTCGACTCCAGCCTGATCGATGCGGTGGCAGAGACACCCGATGCCCCTTCTTCTTCGGCGGCAGTCGGTTCAGCTGGCACCCACAGCGCCAGTAGTCCGACCACGGCCAGCCCCAGCGCAAATGCGGGAACCTCGACGACTGCCGCACCATCGAGCACGCAGCCCCAGGCTGCTGCGGCATGGCCTGAAATCGCCACCCACGCACTCAAACAGCTGCACGCCACCATTTCTGTGGCGCTACCAACCCAGAACATTCAGGCCGCAGAAGCCTCACTTGACCTGACCCGTGCGCTGGAGCACAGCCAGGAAGTGCCCATGCCAATGACCCGCTATGAGCTGGTGCGCGGCGAGGTCACCGACGCTTGTCACCAGGTGCGGCGCATCATCGAGCACCGCCATCATCTACTCGATCAGCTCACCGACTTGTGTCACTCACTGACCGACAGCCTGGTGGACCTGTCGGAGGACGATTCCTGGGTGCAAGGCCAATGCACTACCATGCGCCACCAGTTGACCGAGGGCCTCAACAGCCGCGGGGTGCGCCACGTGCAGCAAATGCTGGCTGACACGCGTGAGCGTCAACATGCATTGAAGCAAGAGCGCATTGCCGCGCGAACCGCCCTGAAGCAACTGATTCACCAGATGCTTCAGGAGATCGCCGAACTGGGATCGACTACCGACCGCTTCCAATCGAATCTGACGCGCTATGCCGACACCATTGGCGCCGCCGACAGCCTCGAAAGCCTGGCTGGCGTGGTGCGCGAAATGGTGGAGGAAAGCCGCGCGGTGCAGTCGGTTGTGGCCCAAACCCAATCGCGCTTGAATACCGAGCATTCGCGCGCCACCGAACTGACTGAGCGCGTCAAGCAACTGGAAGACGAAATTCGGCGCCTGTCTGACGAAGTCTCAACCGACCCATTGACGCAGATTGCCAACCGCCGCGGCATGATGCGTGCCTTCGAAACCGAGAAGGCCCGCATGGAGCGCTCAGGCGGAACCTTGTCGATCGGCTTGCTCGATGTCGACAACTTCAAGAAGCTCAACGACCAGATGGGCCACCAGACGGGCGACGAGGCCTTGAAGTTCCTGGCACGTCGCGTGGGCGAGTTGTTGCGCCCCGGTGATGTGGTGGCGCGCTACGGCGGCGAAGAGTTCGTTGTGATCCTGCCTGAGACCTCTGTAGACGAGGGGCAGCAGATCTTGACCCGACTGCAGCGCACCTTGAGCGCCGAATTCTTCACCCACGAAGACAAGAAGGTGTTCATCACTTTCTCCGCGGGCGTCACCTTGTACCGTACCGACGAGCCGATCGAAGGCGCACTGGAGCGGGCCGACATTGCCCTTTACGAAGCCAAGCGCACCGGCAAGAACCGAACCTGCACGGCGTGACCTCTAACTGATCAGGCCCAGCCGTGTAGCGATCGCAGCACGGCAGGCAGCTGCTCTGACAAGTCGTCGGCAATCAGGCCGGGACCAAACAATCGCGCGGCTTCACCGTGCACCCAGGCCGCTGCACAAGCGGCCTCCCACGCAGGCATGCCTTGGGCCAACAAGCCCGTGATGATGCCGGCCAGCACGTCGCCAGCCCCAGCGGTTCCCAACCAATGGGGCGCATTGCCATTGATGGCTGCACGCCCGTCTGGCGAGGCCACCACGGTATCAGCCCCCTTGAGCAGCACCACCGCGCCACTGCGCTGTGCGGCCCAGCGCGCACGCGCCAGCTTGTCTTGCTCCAGTCCTTGATCTTGGGGCAGGACACGACCAAACAGCCTTTGGAACTCGCCTTCATGTGGTGTCAGCACCACCCGACCCTGACACCGACTGATCGCCTCGAACAGCTCGGCAGAACGATCCTGGAAGGCTGTCAGCGCATCCGCATCCAGCACCACATTCCGACCGCTTCGCAACACGGCCAGCACGGCTTGGCGAACCTCGGCCCCTGCGCCGGGCCCAATCAACACAGACGACAGCCGAGGATCGGTCAACCATTCGGCCAGGTCATCGGCCTGCGCACGCGCCGAGTGTCCTTGGATGGCATGCACCATGATGCAGTCGAGCGACGCGGCATACACAGGCCAAGCCACTTGAGGGGCAGCCACCGTGGTCAACCCCGCGCCGATGCGTGCTGCCGCTTTCGCCGCCAGGCGCGCTGCGCCGGTCATGCGAGCGCCTCCCACCACCACAGCATGCCCACGCTGATATTTGTGCGCCTGCGCACCGTGTCCTGGCCAGGCCGAGCGCCACAACTCAGGCGTGTTCTCAAAGGTCTGTACAGCCAACTCAGGCAAGACCGCTGGCGCAATGCCAATGTCAGCGACCACGGTCCAGCCACACAAAGCCCGCCCGGGGTAAAGCCAATGGGCCGGCTTCTTGCGAAAGAAGGTCACCGTCAGGTCGGCGGCCAACGCGCCCTGCGGCTCAGGATCACTCCAACCACTGTCGCCCCACACGCCACTGGGCACGTCAATGGCCACCACTGGCACCCCGGTTTGCCTGACTTGATTGAACACGGCCACGCAGTCGGCAGGCAGTGCTCGAGCGAGCCCCGCGCCAAACACCGCATCAACCACCAGGCCCACCTGTGCAATCAGGGCCGGTGTCAGATCCGCCCACGGCAGCACCGCCTGAGGCTCACTCAGTCCTCGACCACGGCAATGAGCGAGCCAATCGTGCGCAGCCCAAAGCGCATCGCCCTTGAGCAGCGAAACCTGCCCGAACAGCGCCACTTGCACCGGCCACCCGGCCCGAGCAAGCAAACGCGCCACCACAAAGCCATCGCCACCGTTGTTGCCCGGCCCACACAGAACCAGCACTGGTCTGACAGACCATCGCGTCACCAAGGCATCGAACACGGACTGCCCTGCACGCGCCATCAATTGGGTGCCGGGAATGCCGGAGGCGATGGTCAAGGCATCGGCCCGCCCCATCTGGGCCACGCTCAAAAGCTCCACGTCGGGTTCCTTCATTGCAGAGAAAGTGACAAATTCGAGCCTATCACGATGCACCACAGCGAGGCAGTTGCTGCCTACAATGCGTCCCCTGTCTTAGCAACGAACGGAAAGAATCTCCATGGCCAAACAACGCAGCCGCCGCCTTCGCAAGAAGCTCCACGTTGGCGAATTTCAGGAGTTCGGTCTCGCCTACAAAACCGCCATCAAGGCGGGCAGCAATGAAGTGCTGTTTGTCGATGCCCTGCTCGATGAGCTGATCGACCCACGCGGCCTGGAATTCGGCGGCTGGGCGGCTGGCGGTTTCGTGTCCAAAGCCGGGCGCGGCAGCGTGACCGAAGAGGATCGTCAAGCACTCATTGATTGGCTCAAGCAACGCCCCGAAGTCGAATCCATTCGCATCAGCGGCCCGCTGGATGCCTGGTATACCGACTTCGTGACCGACGACCAACTCACGCAAGTTGCCGGCTGACCGGCTTCACTCGAACAGAGTGACTCGATTGCGCCCCGCAGCCTTGGCCAGGTACATGGCCTGATCGGCCTGTTTCTGCAGCGATTCGAGATTGCCGCCAGCACGCCCCGGTGCCACACCGATGCTGGCGGTCACACGCAAGGGCTGCTCATGGCCAATTCGTGGGCAGCTCGCCTCAATGTCTCGACGCAGGTCCTCAGCCAGGCGCATAGCCCCAGTGGCATCGGTATCGGGCAGGAAAATCACAAACTCCTCGCCCCCCACGCGGCCCAGCACATCGCTTTGACGCAGCCGTTGTCGCATCACTTCCGCCACGGTTCTCAGCACACAGTCGCCGGCATCGTGCCCGTACTGGTCATTGACTCGTTTGAAGTGGTCCAGATCGACAAACAGCACGGCGTAGCCGGTTCCGTGTCTTTCAGCCAAACGAACCAGTCGGTCGCAGGCCTGCGCAAAGGCCCGGGCATTGAGCAAGCCGGTCAAAGGGTCCTGCTCCGATAGCTGCCGCAAACGTTCATTCGACCTCAACATGCCCAGAAAGAACGAGGTCGTTTGCTGAGTGAAGACATGAAAGATCACACTCAGCGATACCAGGCTGGTGATGAAAGTCCCCAGCCCTCTGCTGGAAATGGGGGCAGGCTGATGCGGATTGCAAGCCAGAACAAGGGCCACTGACGCCACGGTAAACAAGGCACCCGCTCTGCGGCCGAGCAAGATGTAGACGCCAGCAATGAGCGAATAGAACCACACCAGGCGCAACTCATCTTGCGGCACAAACATGAAGCCCGACAGATGCACGCCCAGCGAGGCAACAGCAAACACCCACACGGCCGGAGCAAACCACTGCTTGCGCCCACGCAGTAGTGCGATCAATAAGCAACTCAGCAGGAAATAGGCTCGCACGGTCCACCGGTGCAGACCAATGCTGTTGGCGCCGGTCAGATCCCCCCCGATGAACAAGGCCAGCAAGGGCAGCCCAGCCCACATCAGAATCAGCGCGAACGCGTATTTGAAGGCCAGGTACTCTTCGGCTGCGTCAAACTGCACCCGGCCCAAAAGAACGTGCTTCCAGTTCATTGCTGCAGGTCCACCCTCACGCGCCAAACTGGTTGATCGCGGCATTCTCCAGATTCGCAGGCAGCGAGTCGGCTCGACTGAGCTGCACCATGGCTTGCCCCAATGCACGTGTGGTCGTGAACATCGATGGAACCAGCTTGCCAAACAAGCCAAGAACCGGGGCACTCAATCGGTAGGCCACTTGCCGCATGCCATGAGGTGAGACCTCGTCTTGAACCGGGCGAATGATGCCGGGGCGAAGGTTGCAGCACGCAATGCCAAGTCGTTTCAGCGCTTCTTCGGCCTCGCCCTTCACTTTCAGCGGCATCATCCAGCTGCTGGCATCGGCCCCTGCGCCCGAGACGTACAGGAATCGGCCAGTTGGGTTGGCGCGCGCATAAGCACGGGCGACTGCCAGTGTCACATCGACCGTCACCTTGCGATAAGCCTGCTCCCCCATCCCTACCGGCAGCACGCCAGCGCAGTAGAGGCAGGCATCCAGGCCCGAGAGATCGGCGCCAGACTGCTCAATGGAAGAAAAATCGCTGACCACGCACACACGCACGCGGGGGTCTTCGACGGGCATCGGCTTGCGAACCAGCAATGTGATTTGGTCAACAGACGGATCGTGCAACGCCACCTTGAGTACGCCTTGCCCGACCAAACCGTTGGCACCCGCTATCAAGAGTTTCTGTCCCATCGATCTTGCCTCGCTTGTCCGTATTCTTGTAATCATGGACCGACAGCTGGGTCTGGGCAAGGTCAGACTTGTCGCCTGAATGCAAAAAACCCCAAGTGAAATCAATCACTTGGGGCCTTGCTTGGCGGAAGCTGTGAGATTCGAACTCACGGAGGGGATAAGCCCTCGCCGGTTTTCAAGACCGGTGCCTTAAACCACTCGGCCAAGCTTCCATGCGGGGAATTGTAGCGCGGCTAGGCCGGCCCGGGCTTCTGCGCCTGCTCGCAAGGGATCTGAATCACCTCGCGCGTGGCGCCATCCACACGAACCGCAGTCAGTTGCCCGCCCCACACGCAACCGGTATCGAGCGCCAGCAAGTCATCGCGGTTGATCAAACCCAGGGTCGACCAGTGGCCGAATGCAACCGGCGTGCCGGTCGTGCGCCGTCCAGGCACCTCAAACCAGGGCATGTAGCCAGCAGGGGCGCCGTCGGCGCCTTCCTTGGTGGCGAACTCCATGGTGCCGTCGACCGAACAAAAGCGCAGACGAGTCAGGCTGTTGACCACGCAACGCCAACGGTCCACGCCTTGCAGGCTGTCATCCCATCGAGCCGGCTCGTTGCCGTACATGGTGTTGAGGAACTCGCCCAACTCGGGGCCGCGCAGCATGGCCTCCACTTCCGCTGCCAGGGCCACGGTTTGGGCGGCATCCCATTGGGGCACCACCCCAGCGTGCACCATCAGCCAGCCATGCTCGTATACGGCAAGACGTTGCTGACGCATCCAGCTCAGCCAGTTCTGGCAATCGGGCGCTTCGAGTATCGAGGCGAGGGTGTCGCTTCGATGCGGTCGGCGCACCCCATGCGCCACCGCCAGCAAATGCAGATCGTGGTTCCCCAACAAACAGGTGGCCGAGTTGCCCAAGGCGGCCAATTGGCGCAACACGCCCAACGAGTCCGGGCCGCGGTTGACCAGGTCGCCCAGCACATACAGATGGTCACGCGAGGGCGAGAAATCGATCGTCTGCAGCAGGCGCGCCAGGGGCTGGCAGCAACCTTGCAGGTCTCCAACGAGGTAATTCATGGAATGGATTCTGCTACGCTTCGCGGGTCTCGACTTTGGGCCCAGCGAGGCTGGCGCCTTTTATGGACTTAGCTCTACTGATCTTTCTGATTCTTTTGAACGGTATTTTCGCCATGTCGGAAATGGCACTGGCTGCCAGCCGCAAGGCACGCCTGCAGGTCATGGCCGAAACCGGCGACGCTGGCGCGCAAACCGCCATGACACTGCACGACAACCCCACGCAGTTCCTGTCAACCGTGCAAATCGGCATCACCTCCATCGGGGTGCTCAACGGTATCGTCGGTGAAGCCGCGTTCTCCCCTCCTTTGGCCACTTGGCTGCAACAGCATTTCCCCATCACCGAAAACGCAGCCGAGATCACTGCCACTGGCTTGGTGGTGATGATCATCACCTTCGTGTCCATCATTTTTGGCGAGCTGGTTCCCAAGCGGGTTGGGCAGATGTACCCCGAGCCTGTTGCTCGACTGGTGGCCAAGCCCATGTTGCTGCTGTCGCAACTGACGCGCCCCTTCGTGCGCTTGCTGGCTGCCGCAACCGAAGGCATTCTGAAAATCCTGGGCATCCGTGACAACGGCAGCCGCAGTGTGACTGAAGAGGAAATTGCAGCGCAGCTAGAGGAAGGCCTCGACGCCGGCGTGATCGAAGCACACGAGCACCAGATGGTGCGCAATGTGTTCCGCCTCGACGAACGTCAGATCGGTTCGATGATGATTCCGCGCAGCGACATCGCGTGGCTGAACATCGATGCCCCTTTGGAAGATAGCCTCGCCATCATTGGTGAACACGGCTATTCACGCTACCCCGTTTGCCGGGGGGGCCTGGATGACGTGCTGGGGGTCATCACCGCGCAGCAGTTGCTGCATCAACTGACCCAGAAAAAGGCCAACGACCTGTCAGACGGCCTGCTGCCCGCCGTGTTCGTGCCGGAAACCTTGTCCGGCATGGAACTGCTGGAACACTTCCGCGCCTCTGACACGCAAATGGTGTTCGTGGTGGACGAGTATGGTGAAGTCCAAGGCGTGATCACCCTGCGCGATGTGCTGGAAGCCATCACCGGTGAATTCACGCCACCAGAAGCCGAAGACGCTTGGGCGATCCAACGCGAAGATGGCTCCTGGTTGATTGATGGCCTGATTCCCGTGCCTGAACTGAAAGACCGGCTGGAACTCAAAACCATGCCTGACGAAGATCGGGGCCGCTACAACACGCTGGCGGGCATGGTGATGCTGCTGCTGGGCCGCCTGCCACAAACCACCGACGTGGTCGAGTGGGAAGGTTGGCGCTTCGAAGTGGTCGACATGGATGGCAAGCGCATCGACAAGGTGCTGGCCTCACTGCTCGAAAGCCGCGACTGACGTATCGGCTGATGTCGGGCTGGCTTGCCAGTAATGCGGCCTTTTGAGCCGCCAGCACACGTCGGTCGCCTCAGGCTGTTGGGGCCCACTGCTTCGCCACATGACCGCCCCACAGTCTGGCGTGCTCAGTAAAGTCAGACCCGAGGCACGATAGCGCTGGAGCACCTTCGGCGCAGGATGACCATAGCGGTTGCGGCGCCCCACCTGAATCACCGACAAACGCGGTTGCACGGCTTCCAAAAACTCGCGGGTAGAAGATGTTTGGCTGCCGTGATGCGGCACCAACAGCAAGTCTGCACGCAAGCTCTCTGTCCTATGCGCGACCAGATCGGCTTCCTGCCTGGCCTCGATATCGCCGGTCAACAAGGCCACCCTCCCCGACTGCGACCGCACCTGCAGCACACATGACAAGGCGTTGTCTGAGCGGTGCTCCCGCTGCGCCAAATCATCTGCCGTGGGGTGCAACACGGTGAACTGCACCCCATCCCAGTTCCATGACTGACCTGCCACACAGGTGTGCTGGGCAATTCGGTGACCGCGAGGATCACGGGCTTCCCGCAGGGGGTGCGCATCATCCAGAGACGACCTCATGCGCACCACCTTCACCGCCTGCAACACCGAAGTGGCGCCGCCCACATGGTCCGCATCACCATGGCTGAGCAGCAGCTCATCCACGCTCGACACGCCCAACCCTCGCAGCAAGGGCACCAGCACACGCCTACCCGCGTCTGATGCGCCCACCGCGGGCCCCGTATCAAACATCAGGGTATGGCTGCGCGTTTGCACCAAGGCGGCGGTACCCTGCCCCACGTCAGCGGCCAACACCGTGAACTCGCCCACCTCGGGTACGGGCCAGACACGCCACGATTGCGGCAACCAAACCAGCGGCAGCAGCAAAGGCAAGCTCAACAAGCGCCAGGCCATGCGCATGGGCCAGACCCATACGGCACCGGCCCACACAGCCCCCGCAGCGGCCCACAGGGGAAGCATGGGCACCTGCCACATCGCCCCAGCAGATTGTGCCAACCAGGTCAACCCGCCCACACTGGCCTGCACCACCGCGGCCCCCAGCGTCCACAATGGGGCCCAAGCCATACCCAGCAGAGCCAATGGCGTGATCAGCGCCGTGAACACCGGAATGGCAATCAGGTTGGCCGGCAGACTGACCCACGACGTGGCCTGAAAAAACACCAGACTCAAAGGCGCCAACCCCAGGGACACCCGCCACTGCGTGGACCACAAGCCTCCCATGGCTTGCCGCCCCAGCCCCCAGACACGCGCCATCGCAGAAGCCTTGGGGTCGGGTTGCAGCCGCACGGGTGATGGCATTGACATCAATATGCCCACGGCCACGAATGACAACCAGAATCCCGCCTGCAGGCAGGCCCACGGATCCCACCAAGACACAGCCACCGCCGCCAACAACCACACCATGGGCCAGGGCCAACGGCGCCCCGATACCCGCAAGGCGGTGAACACCAACAGCATGACCACAGTACGCTGTGCGGGCACGCCCCAGCCAGCCAAGACCGCATACATCCAGGCCGCCAAAGCCCCGCCCACCCGCGCTGCATTGGGCGAAGGAATGCGCCAGGCCAGCTTGCCTGTTCGCAACCACAAAGGCTGAATCAACCAGGCGGCCAGCCAGCCAAACATAGCCACATGCCCACCGCTGATGCTGACCAGGTGCGCCACTCCCGTCTGCCGAAACACCTCCCAGTCGGCCTGATCAATCGCCCCTTGATCGCCCACAGCCAGACCGGCCAGCACCCCTGCCAGGCGTGGGTCAGACACCTGCGCATGGATGCGGTCGCGTACCGCGCTACGGAACCGATCGACACGCCCCTGCCAGAACCAAGCGGGAGAGTCAGACACCCAACGCGCCTCGGCGGCGCGCACGTTGGCCAGCGCGCGCACACCACGCCCCCACTGCATCAACTCGGCATCGAAGCCGCCCGGGTTGGACTGACCATCCGGTGCATGCAGGCGCGCCGTGACTTCCCAGCGTTGCCCGGGGACCAAACTGTGCTCAGCGACGTCGCTTCCTGACGGATCAGGTCTGGTCAGACCTTGCCACCGAACCAGCACGCGCCTGGGCCAGGCATTCGGGCGCATCTGATCGGGCGTCATCCAGGCCTGCCCAGGCAGGCGATACGCCAGCACCCTGGCCTCAAACGACGCTCGGCTCCCTGCGCGTAACCGGCTGGTTAGTCCGGCTGGAGGCACCTGAAGCTGCACCATGCTGTCGACTTGAATTCGCAGCGCCACGCTTTGGTCCGCCCCATGGGGCGGCAGTTGCTCATGCCATAGTTCGGCCGCCCGCCATTGGGCCATGCCCCAACCCAGGCCCGCAAAGGCCAAAACACCCCACTTCGACCACTTCGCCCAGGCACTCCCCCTGCCATACCAGGCCGCCGCAAGCACGAGCAGACTCATACCCACCACGGCCACCGACATGGCCCAGGAGCTGATCTGCGCCTGATTCACCTGCCACCCGACCCCGGCCAACCATGACAACATGGCCACGAGCCACCACACCATGACAACCCTGCACTGCTGATACTGATCAGCTCAGTGTAGGATCGGCCCATTGCCGTGCGACCCCCACTAAGTGGGTTGCCCCTCCTGCGAGGGACACCGTCGCCGACTGTCGAACCCATTCAGGCGCGCCGCCCAAAATCATGTCCATCAACGCCCGACTCCAAGAACTCGGCATCACCCTGCCGCCCGTTGCCATTCCCGCCGCTTCGTATGTGCCTTACGCACAAACTGGCAAGACCATTTTTCTGTCGGGCCACATCGCCAAGAAAGACGGAAAAGTGTGGGTGGGCAAACTCGGCCAGGACATGAATACCGAAGAAGGCAAGCTGGCGGCTCGCGCCGTGGCCATCGACCTGCTGGGCACGCTGGCTGTGGCTGCCAAGGGCCTCGACAACGTCGTGCGCATTGTCAAGGTCATGAGCTTGGTCAATAGCACCCAGGACTTCACTGAGCACCACCTGGTCACCAATGGCTGCTCCGAACTGCTCGGCGAAGTATTTGGCGAAAAAGGCGTGCACGCTCGCAGCGCCTTCGGCGTCGCCCAGGTCCCTCTGGGCGCTTGCGTTGAAATCGAACTGATCGCCGAAGTGGCCTGATTGTCATCATGCTGATCAACTGGCGCGCCCCCCGTCTTTGGCTCTTCGGTTTGGGCCTGGTCTGCGCTGCATCCGTGGCACTGGCCCTGGTCGCACAGCACCGTTTCGGCATGGAGCCTTGTCCCTGGTGCATCTTGCAGCGCATGCAGATCATGGCCATCGGGTCGCTGGCCCTTCTGGCCGCTGCAGCCCCAGTCAAATGGGCTCGCCAACTGCTGTCCCTGCTGCTCATTCCCCTGGCGGCATCCGGTGCCGCTGCGGCGCTGTGGCAGCACTTCGTGGCCGCCAAAACCAACTCCTGCGCCCTGACCCTGGCCGACCGCATCATCACCACCATCGGGCTGGACTCACGCTGGCCTGACATCTTCGAAGTGCGCGCCACGTGTGCTGATGCGGCGGTGAGCGTCCTGGGCGTGCCGTTCGAGTTCTGGTCTCTGGCCCTCTTTCTGATGACCGTGGCCATCGCCGCACTGGCGTTCTGGCGCGGCCGCCAAGGTGACTGACACCCCCGTCAACCGCCCGATCGCATGGGTGGACTTTCCCAGCAGCCAGGCCCCCGATGCACCGCGCCTGAAGCGCTGCTTCGGACCGGCCAAAGCCTGGCTTCTCGCCTGGCAGCCCGAGGAGGTACCGGAAGTCCTCGCACAAGCTCACGCCCAAGCTCAGCAGGGCGCCTGGTGCGTCGGCTGGGTCGCTTACGAGGCGGCCTCGGCTTGGAATCCAGATCTGCCGGTCAAAACCTTGGCCCGCCAGCAGCCGTACGCTGCCTGGGCCGTGTTTGATCAGGCCCATCCTTGGCCACAGTTCTCTCCTGGTCACGAACCCGAACACACATGGCAGCTCGGCCCCTGGCAGGCAGGCTGGTCAGAGCCAGACATCCATCGCCACATCGAAACCATCCTTGACTGGATTCGACAAGGTGACGTCTATCAGGTCAACCTCACGGATCGTCTGTCGGGCCCGTTCCAAGGCAACCTGGAGGCTTGCTTCCAGGCGCTGTGGCGCGCCCAGCCCGCAGGCTATGCCCTCATGCTCGATGCCTCGGCCGCTGGTGCCGGGGCTGTCCTCAGCGCCTCGCCCGAGCTGTTTTTCGACTGGCACCAGGGCACCCTCACCACGAGGCCGATGAAGGGCACCGCCCCGCGCGCCTTCGATGCCGAAGCCGATCTGCAAGCGAGACAGCACCTTGCCAGCAGCGCCAAGGAACGCGCCGAAAACCTGATGATCGTCGATTTGCTGCGCAACGACCTGTCGCGGGTGGCACGTACGGGTACGGTGACGGTGCCGTCGCTGTTCGACGTGCAAGCCTTGCCCACCGTGTGGCAAATGACCTCCACCATCACGGCTTCCAGCCGTGAGGGCACGACAATCAACGACATCCTCTCCGCGTTGTTTCCCTGCGGCTCGGTCACCGGTGCGCCCAAACGCCAGGCCATGCGTCGCATCGCCGAACTCGAGCCGACGCCCAGAGGTGTGTACTGCGGCGCCAGCGGCATCATGCAACCCGGCGGGCAAGTCACCCTGAACGTCCCCATCCGCACGGTCTACATCGATACCCAAGCGCAGCCCATGGCCGCCACCTGCGGCATTGGCAGCGGCATCACACTTGACGCCACCGGCGAAGGCGAGGCCCGCGAATGGATGGCGAAGCGCTCCTTCCTGGCCCGCGCTGCCGCGCCGTTCCAGCTTCTCGAGTCATTCAGGCTAGAAGACGGCGCACTGGCTCGTCGCGACCTGCATCTGGCGCGCATCCTGCGGGCCGCTTCGGCCTTCCACTTCATCGACGACACCACCCGCCTGCGACTGGCTCAGAACATTGACCAAGAGCTTGACCGCCTTTGCGCTGAGCACCCCAGGGGCACATTCAAGGCACGGCTACTCGTTGATGCACATGGGCAAGTACAGGTTGAAGCCGCCCCATTAGCCACACCCGCAAGTCCATTGCGAGTGGCACTGGCGTCAGCCCCCATGCCCCCCGCCGACGCCTTCATCTGGCACAAGACCACGCATCGAGTGGCCTACGCGCGCCACGCCCCGCCGCAGGGCTTTTTTGACACCCTGCTCTACAACCAGGCGCAAGAACTCACCGAGTTCACAATCGGCAACCTGGCCATCGAGCTCGATGGGCAATGGCTCACCCCCGCCACACACTGCGGCTTACTACCCGGCGTGATGCGACAAAGCCTGCTGGCCGAGGGACACCTCCGAGAAGCGGTCATCCACCTCCATGACCTGCCTCGCGCCACCGGACTGGCCTTGATCAACAGCGTTCGGGGCTGGGTTCCCGTGGCGCTTCAGCGCCCCTGACCACCCACCTCTCCCATCGCCCGCTATTCCCTTGCTTGTCGTGTGGTCAAACCACGCGTGCGACTTTTTTGAGCAAAATAATACCGATCAGTTCACAATACGACTGATTGGTCCCGATGCATACAGATCGGTTTCAAAACGAAACACACAACAGGCAAGACATGAAGCACTACACCCGCAAGTTCACCTTCTCCGTTCAAGCCGCTGTGGCTGGCGTGGCCATGGCCGCCGGCCTGCTGGCCAGCCCCGCGGCACAAGCCACCGGCCTACCTTGGTCAAACTATGTGAAATGCCGCAACACCCAACTGACCGAGTTCCCTGGCACCATCGTGGACGCGGCCGTGGCCACGCCTGAACTGAGCACCTTGGTCAGCCTGGTACAAGCCGCCAACCTCGTCGGCCCACTGGCCGGCAAGGGCCCCTTGACCGTATTCGCTCCCACCAACGCCGCCTTTTCCAAGGTGCCAGCCCCACTGCTTAACCTGATCGGCAGTGACATCAACTTGCTGACCTCGGTGTTGACCTACCACGTCACCACCGCCCATGCCGACCCACGTCGCAACCTGATCCCCACGCAAGTGAAGACCCTGCAAGGCCAAACCGTTTACCTGGGGTTTGATGCCGATGGCGCATCGGTGAACCAGTCCACCGCCAACTGCAAGGGCGTCAAGACCACCAACGGTACCGTCTGGCTGATTGACAGCGTCCTGCTGCCTCAGTTCAAGTAAGTCGATTGATGCCAGGGTTGTTGCGCGGCGCCCCGGCGCCGTCATCGCAACCCTGGCAGACTCAGGGTTTTCGCACTCAAGACCCCAAGCACCATGCGCATCCTGCACACCATGCTCCGCGTTGGCGACCTCCAGCGCTCCATCGACTTCTATACCCAGGTCATGGGCATGACCCTGCTGCGAACGACAGACCGTCCTGACCAGCAATACACGCTGGCCTTTCTGGGTTATGGCCGCAACCCTGAACACGCAGAAATCGAACTGACCTACAACTACGGGGTCACCCAATACGAACTGGGCACCGCTTACGGGCACATCGCCGTCGGCGTCGACAACGCTGCAGCCGTCTGCGATGCCGTGCGCGCGAAAGCCGCTGCGCTGGGTGGTGCCGTCACCCGTGAAGCCGGCCCGGTCAAAGGCGGCCAGACCGTCATTGCGTTCATCACGGACCCGGATGGCTACAAGATCGAGCTGATCGAACGCCCCGACACCGCCTCAGAACTCAGCAACTGAGCCCGGCTTGCCACAAAAGAAAAGGCCTCGATCAGAGGCCTTTGTCGTTTCCGATGGGGCGCCGCACCCCTCGGTCTCTCGGTATGGACCGAATCAGCGGTGGGCGGGAATCGCCGGAGTGGCCACGTGGACGTCGCCGCACTGAGCGCGGTGCTGCAAAGCATGGTCGATCAACACCAACGCCAGCATGGCTTCGGCAATCGGTGTGGCACGAATACCCACGCACGGATCGTGGCGCCCGAAAGTTTCCACGGTGGCAGGCTGCCCGTCCAGGTCAATCGACTGGCGCGGAATCCGAATGGAACTGGTCGGCTTGATCGCCATCGACACACGCAGGTCTTGTCCGGTCGACATGCCCCCCAAAACCCCACCGGAATGGTTCGAACCAAATCCTTCGGGGGTCAGTTCGTCGCCATGCTCGCTACCGCGCTGGGTGACGCAACCAAAGCCCGCACCAATCTCCACGCCCTTGACCGCATTGATGCCCATCATGGCGTACGCAATGTCGGCATCGAGTTTGTCGAACAAAGGCTGCCCCCAGCCCACTGGCAGCCCACTGGCTTCCACCATCAGGCGAGCGCCACAGGAATCACCCGCCTTGCGCAATTCGTCCATGTAGGACTCCAATGCCGCAATTTGACTGACGTTAGGCGCAAAAAATGGGTTGTTGGGCACATGCTCCCAGCCCTCATGGGCGATCTCAATCGCGCCCAACTGCGTCATGCAGCCGCGAATGGCAATGCCATGGTGCTCCTTCAGCCACTTCTTGGCCACAGCGCCGGCCGCGACCATGGGCGCCGTCAAACGCGCCGAAGAGCGGCCACCACCACGCGGATCACGAATGCCATATTTGTGCCAGTAGGTGTAGTCAGCGTGCCCAGGACGGAAGGTCTGGACAATGTTGCCGTAGTCCTTGCTGCGCTGGTCGGTATTGCGAATCAGCAGCGCGATGGGCGTACCGGTTGTCTTGCCCTCGTAGACCCCGCTGAGGATTTCCACCGCATCGGGCTCATTTCGCTGCGTCACGTGACGCGAGGTGCCTGGGCGACGACGATCCAGATCAGGCTGGATATCGGCTTCAGACAATTCCATGCCTGGAGGGCACCCGTCAATGACGCAGCCAATGGCCGGGCCGTGCGACTCGCCAAAGTTGGTAACGGTGAACAGAAGACCAAAAGAGCTGCCAGACATAGCGCCAACCAGAATTTCAAACGCGAAACCGCTATTGTCTCGTGAAAACGCCCGGACATGCCGGGCGCCTTGCACACATCAGACCGCCGTCAGGGGTCACAACAACACACGGCGCTCTGCGGCCGTCTCGTCTTCCACGGGCCAATCGCGGATGTAGGCCTTGAGCATGCGGTTTTCGAAATCCTGACTATCGACCACGGCCTTGGCCACGTCATAGAAAGAAATCACCCCCATCAAGGTCTTGTGCGTCATCACCGGCATGTAGCGCGCATGGTGATTCAGCATCATCCGACGCACTTCGTCGATCTCGGTTTCTGGAGTGCAGATCAATGGATGATCGTCCATCACCGAGCGCACCGTGCCAGCCACAGTGCCACCGGCACGCACCACTGCCTGAATCACTTCGCGGAATGTGAGCATGCCGACCAGATCACCGTGCTCCATGACGACCAAAGAACCGATGTCATGCTCGGCCATGGTCTTGGCTGCATCAGCCAGGGGCTGATCAGGCATGACAGTGAAAAGGGTACTGCCTTTGACACGCAGGATATCGCTGACTTTCATGGTCTGTCTCCTCGATCAAGTTGTGCAAGCAGGTGCAGGACAGTCGGCTGAAACATATTGCCTCAAGCCACAGCCTGAGCCAATAGGATCAGATGGAAGCAAGGGCAAAAAAATAGGGCCGAACCCGCAAAGTCACGCACTCGACGGCATTGACGAGTGGCGATCAATCTGAAATCGCTTGCGCCAGCGTGATCTCATCCAATTTCGCTGCGGCCCAGAATCCCACCGTAAACCCATCGGGTTGCAGCAAGACCCTCCCCAGCAAGGGAGCCAGTTCCGTCAAGGCAGGATCGCACAGCAACACATAACGCCCCCCCTGCTCTTCGTTTGCATCATCCAGCAGACCGACCCAATCCAGTTCGATCAACAACTCCAGAACCGGCTCAATCTGCAAGGGGTCGGTTTTCAGTCGATCGGCCAAAGCCTCGGCGCTGAACCCCCGCTGAGGCTGATGCTGAACACCCGCCAAGGTCTTGAGCACCGCCAGGCAAATCTGAAAGCGCTGCCCCGGTGTGTCCGGCCAGCGCTTGACCTGCGACACCAGACTGGGCGTGTAGGCCGCCACCACGGCCCCCATCAACACGGTCACCCAGCTCACATAAATCCACACCAGAAAAATGGGTACGGCTGCGAAGGCCCCATAGATGGTGGCGTAAACCGGCACCTTGCCCAGATACAGCGCCAAGCCCTTTTGAGCCAACTCCAGGCCACCCGAGGCAAAAATGGCGCCTGCCCAGGCGTGCTCCCAACGGACAAACGTGTTGGGGACGTATTTGTAGAGGGCGGCAAAACCGGCCGTCTGCATGCAGAACACCACCAGGCTCAACAGGAAACCGACGCCGCCCGGCACCGCATCCACCCACCCTCGGGAGGCCGATAGCAAATACGACGTGACCGAGAGGCTGGCGCCAATCATCAGCGGCCCCAGAGTCAATGCTGCCCAATACACCAGCACACGCTGAGCAATGGGCCGCACCCGACGTACCCGCCAGATGCCATTGAGGGTGTGGTCAATCGTCAGCATCAAAGCCATGGCCGTCAGACCCAGGGCCACCATGCCCACGCCACCCAACTGACTGGCCTTGCCCGTGAACTTGCCCATCGACAGCAAAACCTGCTTGGCAATGGCGTCAGGCACCCACGCGGTGATGAACTCCTGTTCCACCGCCTTGCGAAACCGAGAAAACACCGGAAACGCACTGAACAAGGCCAACATGACGGTAGCCAGAGGCACCAGCGCAATCGTGGTGGTAAAAGTCAGGCTACCCGCCGTCAGCCCCAGCCGGTCTTCACGAAAACGTTGGCGCAGGGTATGAATGGTCTGCATCCACGGCCACTGCTGCAGGGTCGCGATCAGAAGCGCCCAGCGATGCTGCGCCGCCTGCCATTTCGTCCATTTGGAAATCATCTGGCTATGATGCCAGCCGCAACGGCTAAAGTTGCGCTTTGCCGTAGATCCGAGACACCCCAGTCCATGTCAGACAACCAAGCCCCTGAGTCCCTCATTGTGGGAGAACACCCACCAGAGCGTCGCCGCACCATCGAACACCTGCGCATCGTTTCCCTGCTCTGCGTGGTGGGCCTCATCGTCCTGGGTCTAGCCTGGGAACTCAAGCTCGCCCCGCTGGCCGGCGGCACTGGCGCCCTCGCCTTCAAAGTGCTGCCGCTCACCTTGGCACTCTCGGGGCTTCTGAAACACCGCCTTTACACCTATCGCTGGCTCTCGCTGCTGGTCTGGCTGTACTTCACCGAAGGTGTGGTCCGCGCCACCAGCGACCACGGCCTGTCTCAGCAACTGGCCATCATCGAAACCGCGCTCAGCGTGGCGCTGTTCGCCGCCTGCGCCATTTACGTGCGCTTGCGTTTACGCGTACTCCCCCCCAAGGCGCCAAAGTCATGACACAACCGTCCAGGGCCGGTTTGCTGGACGATCTGCGCGCCCGCTTCCCCGCTCTGCCGCTGATCGGCCCCGATCAGGTCGAATCTGATCGCCTGCCGTACGAGCAAGACTGGCGCAAGCGGTATCAAGGTCGGGCTCTGGCCATCGTGTTCCCTGGCTCAAGCCTCGAAGTGCAAGAGATCGTCCGCTGGTGCGGCATGAACCAAGTCTCGCTGGTCCCCCAAGGAGGCAACACCAGTCTGGTCGGGGGCTCGGTCCCGAACGAGTCGGGCACTCAACTGGTGCTCAACCTCCGGCGCATGAATCGCGTTCTGGCTGTCGATGCAAACAACCTCTCCATCAGCGTGGAAGCGGGCTGCACGCTGCAACAGGTTCAGGATGCGGCCATTGACGCCGGCCTGCTGTTCCCCCTGAGTCTCGCCTCGGAGGGCAGTTGCACCATTGGCGGCAACCTCGCCACCAATGCAGGAGGCACTCAGGTGCTGCGCTTTGGAACCGCCAGAGATCTCTGCCTCGGAGTCGAGGCCGTCACGGCAGAAGGCAGCGTCCTGAATGACCTCCGCTCACTGCGCAAAGACAACACCGGCTACGCCACCAAAGATTTGCTGATTGGCTCCGAAGGCACGCTGGCCGTGATCACCGCCGCCACGCTGAGACTGTTCCCTCGACCTCGCTCGCAACAAGCCGCTCTGATCACCTGCGCCGACATCCAGGCTGCCGTCAGCCTATTGGCACTGGCCCGCAAGCACCTGGACGCAAACCTCACCGGCTTCGAAGTCATTCACCGCGATGCCTACCAGATCGCCCAGCGCCACACGCCAACGCAAGCCCGTGTGGCCGACACCCTGATGTCTACCACTGAGGGCGAGGCGCCCGACTGGCTGATCCTGCTCGACGCTGCGGGCCCGCAATCTGCAGAGTCACTGCAGACCACACTGGAAGAGTTGCTCAGCAACGCAATGCATCAAGGTTTGGCTTTGAACGCCACACTCAGCACCAACCAGCACCAATACCGCGCGATGTGGCAACTCCGCGAAACCATCCCCATGGCCGAGAAAATCGAAGGGCAAATGGTCAAGCACGACATCGCAATACCGACCTCAGCCGTGCCGGCCTTCGTACAAACCTGTCGAACGCGCCTGGCCGCAGCCATCCCAGGCTGCCGCATCGTCTGCTTTGGCCACCTTGGCGACGGCAACCTTCACTACAACGTACAGGCCCCATCCGGCATGCCCGACCATGACTTCTTGCGGTTGTACGAGCAATCAGTCAACCAGATCGTGTACGACCTGGTTCAAGAACTCCAGGGGACCTTGTCTGCAGAGCATGGCATTGGTCAACTCAAAAAGGCCGAACTCGCCGCTCGGGCCGACCCCGTTCGCCTTCGATGGATGCGCACGATCAAACAGTCGCTCGACCCACTAGGCCTGATGAACCCTGGGCGCGTCATCGATTCCGACGCGGCAAACTGATCCGGTCACGTAGGCAACACCCCCGACCAAGAAGCCATGCGATCGTTACTGCACGGGCCCCTTCAGGGCATCGGGCACAACGAAACTGACCACGTCAATGCCCTCTTCCCTCAAGGATTCAGCCTCTTGTGGAGTAGCCTGACCACGGATGGGCCTCGGTGGTTCTTCCCCGTGGTGCATCTTGCGCGTCTCATCCACAAAGCGATCACCCACATCTTCGGTCGACTGAATCACTTGCCGCACCGCATGCAGGTAGGCCGATTGCAACTCACGCACCACCTCATTCGCATCGGGGCTCAATCCGGTCATTCGGGAGGGCTCCTCAGGTTGAGCCAATCGCTGCGGCGCCGAGCCGCCCTCGCCTACACCGTTTCGGTTGTACCGGGTGGCTGAAGGCAAGCGTTGAACTTCTTGCCGACCGCAAACGGGGCAGCTCAATAGGCCGCGAGCCTGCTGGGATGAGAGATCATCCGCAGACTGAAACCAACCCTCGAAACGGTGCCCATCGGCACACACCAGATCGACAACCAGCATGGCTTACTCACCGGTCTGAAGCCCAGACCGTCTCAATCTACAGTCTGCCAGTCGAACTGGCAATGACCCGCGCGCCAACGCTGCAGCCACATCATGCCCACGATCGTCTTGGCATCGGTCAACTGGCCTGCCTGCATCCATGCTTCCAGTTGGTCCTGGGACGCCGCAAACACATCCAGGAACTCACCCTCGTCCAGGTGGCGCTGCTCCAACGTCAATTCGTCAGCGAACCAGATTTCAATGACCTCGGTGGCATAGCCAATAACCGGATGCATGACCCCTGCTCTGGCCCAACGCCTGGCACGGTAGCCAGTCTCCTCGTGGAGTTCACGCTGTGCGCAGGCCAATCCCCCCTCGCCCGCATCCAGCTTGCCAGCAGGGAATTCAATCATGGTCTGCCGTACCGGGTAGCGATACTGGCGCTCCATCACCAAACGCCCATCAGGCAACACTGCCACGATCATCACCGCACCGGGGTGAATCACATATTCCCGAGCGGCCCGCCCACCATCGGGCAAGGCAATTTCATCGCGTTTGAGTTGGAGGAAGTGGCCCTGATAGACGGTCTGAGAAGAAACCGTGGTTTCCCGGAGATGCGCGTCATCGTCTCCGAACGGAGGCTTCGAAACGTCCATGACTCAATGACGGCGCAAGTAACGCCACACAAAGCCCGGAAACGCGAAGGTGGCGACCACGCACACCCACACGGCCACGAACTCCCAGCGCAGGGGGCTCACCTGTCCCAGGTGAGATTCCAGCGTCCGGCCAATCACGGCGGTCACAGCCGTGAAGACCAGCAACTCGATCAAGCGCCACGCCACAGACTTGGGCGAACGCCTCGGGCCGACCACAAAAATGCGGTCCGAGAAAAATGGCAAATTGGCCAGCAACAGGGTCACCACAAGGACCACTGCCACTGACCAAGTTGGAACCAATCCAGGCATGGGATTCGATTCAGCTACAAAAATCAGCCAGCCAGAGACTGGGTGATGGCGCGCGCGCACAGCGCCATCAGGCCACCGGGCAAGACACCCAAGACAAGAACAGCCAGCGCATTCACCGACAACAGCGCACGAGCCTGGCTGCCTTCGTTGAGCGGCGTTGGATCGACCGGCTCGTCAAAGTACATCACCTTGACCACACGCAGGTAGTAGAACGCCCCCACCAGCGACAACAGCACAGCCAAAATCGACACTTGCAACAGCAAGGGCGAGTTGGTGGTGATCAGCGCCTGCAGCACAGCCAGCTTGGCATAGAAACCGGCGGTCGGTGGAATGCCAGCCAGGGAGAACATGAATACGGCCATCACACCAGCCAGCAATGGGCTGCGCTTGTTCAAACCGGCCAGATCAGAGATCTGCTCCGATTCAAAGCCTGGGCGAGCCAACAGCATGATCAAGCCGAAGGTACCGAGGGTGGTCAGCACATAGATCAGGATGTAGAACAGCGACGAGCCATAGCCGTTACCAGCCGACACAGTGTTGCCCGACACCACGCTAGGCACAAAGCCCAGCAGCATGAAGCCCAGCTGAGCAATACCCGAGTACGCCAGCATGCGCTTGAGATTGGTCTGAGCAATCGCCGCCAGGTTACCGATGGTCATGGACAAAACAGCCAGGATCATCAACATCTGTTGCCAGTCGGTCGCGGTATTGATCAGGCCTTCGACCAGCAGACGGATGGTGATCGCGAAAGCGGCCAGCTTGGGAGCACCGGCCACCAGCAGCGTGGCAGCTGTGGGGGCGCCTTGGTACACGTCAGGTACCCACATGTGGAAAGGCACCACACCCAGTTTGAATGCGAGACCGGCCACGATGAAGACCAAGCCAAACGCCAACACTTGCTTGTTGATCTGACCAGTCAGGGTCGCCTTGTAAACCTCGCTGAGGTCCAGCGAACCGGTGGCACCGTACATCATCGACAGGCCGTACAGCAAGAAACCACTGGCCAACGCACCCAGTACGAAGTACTTCATTGCCGCTTCCGTCGCGGTCGCGTTGTCACGACGCAGTGCCACCAGAGCGTACAAGGACAGGGACATCAACTCCAGACCCAGATAGATGGTCAGGAAGTTGTTGCCAATGATCATGATCGAGATGCCCAGCAGCGACAGCATGCTCAGAGAGAACAGCTCGCCCTTGAGCATTTCACGATCACCCGCGTAGCTTTGCGCATAGACCAAGCTGGCCATCACCGCCAGCGTCGCACAGAACGACAGCAGGTGCGACATGGGATCGGTCACCACCATGCCCTGCATGGCGTAGGCCGAAGCGGGGTTATCGATGTGGGCCAAGTGCAAGCCGGCCACACCTGCCAGCGACAACAGCGACAACCAGTAGGTTGGGCGGCGGCGCGGGCAAGTCACGAACAGATCCACCAGGGCCACCAAGCAGGCCATCCCCAGCAGCAGGATTTCAGGCGTCACCGCCAGCCAATTCAAGTTATTCATAGGGGGTTGGCCTTCAGTTCAACTTGCTAATCGACACGTGCTTGATCAGCTCGGTCACAGACACATGCATTGCATCGGTGAAGGGCTTGGGCTGGATACCCATCCACAGCACGGCCGCAGCCAGGAGAGCCAGAATCAGGAACTCACGGGCATTGATGTCTTTCAACTCACGAACGTGGTCATTGGTGACATCACCGAAATACACGCGCTTGTACATCCACAGGGTGTAAGCCGCGCCAAAAATCAAGGCAGTGGCAGCCAGCAGACCGATCACGAAATCGTACTTCACGGCACCCAGAATCACCATCCACTCGCCCACGAAACCAGCGGTACCCGGCAGGCCGCAGTTGGCCATCGAGAACAGCAAGGCAAACGCGGCGAACTTCGGCATGGTGTTGACCACACCACCATAGCTGGCAATTTCACGCGAGTGAACGCGGTCGTACAACACACCAATGCTCAGGAACATGGCGCCGGACACGAAGCCGTGGGAAATCATCTGCACCAGACCACCGGAAATACCCAGCTCGTTGAAGATGAAGAAACCCAGGGTCACGAAACCCATGTGCGCAATCGACGAATAGGCCACCAGCTTCTTCATGTCTTGCTGAACCATCGCCACCAGACCGATGTAGATCACACCGATCAGCGACAGCGTGATCACCACGGGGGCAAACTCATGAGACGCATCGGGAACGATGGGCAACATGAAACGCAGGAAGCCGTAGCAACCCAGCTTCAGCATGATGGCCGCCAGCACAGCTGAGCCACCAGTCGGCGCTTCAACGTGCACATCAGGCAACCAGGTGTGAACCGGGAACATCGGCACCTTCACAGCAAATGCCGCAAAGAATGCGCCGAACAGCAAGGCCTGCGGTGTAGCTGCCAAAGGCAGCTTCTGCCAAGTCAGGATGTCGAAGCTGCCACCCGACTTGTAGTACAGGTACACCAGCGCCACCAACATCAGCAGCGAGCCCAACAAGGTGTACAGGAAGAACTTGAAGGCTGCATACACGCGACGTGGGCCACCCCAGACACCAATGATGATGTACATCGGAATCAGGGTCGCCTCGAAGAACACGTAGAACAGCAGACCGTCCAGCGCAGAAAACACACCAATCATCAGACCCGACAGGATCAGGAAGGCGCCGTAATACTGATGTGGACGATCTTCGATCACTTCCCAACCGGCCAGCACCACGATGACGGTGATGAAAGCAGTCAGAGGCACGAACCACATGGAAATGCCGTCGACCCCCAGGTGATAGAACACATTGAAGCGTTCAATCCAGGAAGCGTGTTCGACAAACTGCATCGCAGCGGTGCCGTTATCAAACTGCGTCATCAGAGGGACGGTGACGGCAAAGCCGATGATCGAGCCGATCAATGCCACCCACTTGGTCACAGTGGCATTTTCCTGGCGACCGATCGCCAGCAACAAGATCCCGAACGCCACCGGGATCCAGATGGCCAGAGAAAGAATATTGGACATGGTTTGCATGTGCTGGTCCCCGCGCTCAGTGATGCAAGAAGGCGAACCAAGTCATGAGGGCGAACACCCCCAGGATCATGACCAGCGCGTAGTGATAGAGATAACCGGTCTGGAACAGACGCACGATCGAACCGATCAGGCCCACCAACTTGGCAGAACCGTTCACGATCAGGCCATCAATCAGGCCCACATCACCGATCTTCCAGAAGCCACGGCCAATCAGGCGAGCCCCGGCGGCGATGATGTTTTCGTTGATCCAATCCAGGAAGTACTTGTTTTCGCCAATGACGATCAGCGGACGCAAGACCTTGGCAAACATGGCAGGAATCTGCGGAGCGACCATGTAGAACACGAACGCCGTCACCACACCAGCCAAAGCCAGGAAGAAAGGCAGAGTCGTGAAGCCATGCAAAGCCATCTCGGTCGCGCCGTGGAACTCACGAGCCAGCTCTTCCATAGCAGGGTGAGCTTCGAGGTTGATGGTCACAGCGTCCTTGAGGAAATCGCCAAACAGTTCAGGCTGGATGGTGAAGTAACCAATCGCCACGGACGGAATCGCCAACAAGATCAGCGGCAGAGTGACCACCCAGGGAGACTCGTGCGGGGTGTGATCGTGCCCATGACCATCGTCGTGGTGATCGTGCTCGCCCGGGAACGGCTTGTGATGGAAGTTTTCCTTGCCATGGAAGACCAGGAAATACATCCGGAAGCTGTAGAAAGCGGTCACGAACACGCCCACGATCACGGCAAAGTAGGCAAATCCTGCGGCTGGCAAGTGGCTGGCGTGCACGGCCTCGATGATCGAGTCCTTAGAGTAGAAGCCCGAGAAGAAAGGCGTACCGATCAGGGCCAAAGAGCCGATCAAGGACGTGATCCAGGTGATCTTCATGTACTTCCACAGGCCACCCATGTTGCGGATGTCCTGATCGTGGTGCATACCAATGATCACGGAGCCGGCACCGAGGAACAGCAGCGCCTTGAAGAAGGCGTGGGTCATCAAGTGGAACACAGCCACGTTGTAGGCCGACACCCCCAGCGCCACGGTCATGTAACCCAGCTGGGAGAGCGTGGAGTAGGCCACCACACGCTTGATGTCGTTCTGGATGATGCCCAGGAAACCCATGAACAAGGCCGTGATCGAGCCAATCACCAAAATGAAGTTCAAGGCGGTGTCAGACAGCTCGAACAAGGGCGACATGCGAGTCACCATGAAGATGCCAGCCGTCACCATCGTGGCCGCGTGAATCAGCGCCGAGATAGGTGTAGGACCTTCCATCGAGTCGGGCAGCCACACATGCAGAGGGAACTGAGCCGACTTACCCATGGCACCGATGAACAAACAGATGCAGATCACGGTGATCAGCTGCCAACCCATGTACGGGAAAGGTTGCCCAGCCAATTCAGGTGCCTTGGCAAAAATCTCGGTGTAGTTCAGCGTGCCGGTGTAAGCCAGGATCAAACCAATGCCCAGGATGAAGCCAAAGTCACCCACGCGGTTGACCAGGAAGGCCTTCATGTTGGCAAAGATGGCCGTAGGCTTCTTGAACCAGAAACCAATCAGCAGATACGACACCAGGCCCACTGCTTCCCAGCCGAAGAACAGCTGCAGCAGGTTGTTGCTCATCACGAGCATCAACATGGAGAAGGTGAACAGCGAGATGTACGAGAAGAAGCGCTGATAGCCAGGATCTTCTTCCATGTAGCCAATGGTGTAGACGTGCACCATCAGGGACACGAAGGTCACCACGCACATCATCATGGCGGTAAGGCCGTCGACCATGAAGCCGACTTCCATCTTCAGGGTACCCAGTGTCATCCACTCGTAAACCGTCTGGTTGAAACGAGCGCCGTTCATGACCTCTTGCAAAGTCATGACCGAAATGATGAACGAAACCAGGACACCAAGGATGGTGATCACGTGGGCACCGCGACGGCCGATGACTTTGCCGAACAGGCCGGCAGCAATCGAGCCAACCAGCGGAGCCAGAGGCACCGCCAGCAGCGAGTTGAGAGAGAGCTCAGACATTCTTGTGGTTCTCCTAAGCGCCGATCAACCCTTGAGGGAGTCGAGTTCATCCACATTGATCGACTGGCGATTGCGGAACAACACCACCAGGATGGCCAGACCGATGGCCGATTCGGCCGCTGCCACCGTCAGGATGAAGAACACAAACACCTGCCCGGCCATATCACCCAGGTAGTGGGAGAAGGCCACGAAGTTCAGGTTCACAGCCAACAGCATCAGTTCGATGGCCATCAGCAAAACGATGAGGTTCTTGCGGTTGAGGAAGATCCCGACCACAGACATGGCAAACAGGATGCCCCCCAGCGACAGGAAATGGCCGAGAGAAATCGTGCTCATGCTTGGCCTCCGTTGTTCGATGTATCAGCCGCAGCAGGCACTTCCACCTGAGGCGCCACCTTGATCACACGCAGGCGATCAGCCTTCTTGACGCGAACCTGTTCGGACGGGTTCTGATAACGCGAGTCCTTGCGGCGACGCAGAGTCAGCGCAATCGCGGCAATGATGCCCACCAGCAGGATCACAGCAGCCACCTGAACCGGGAACAGGTAGTTGGTGTAGAGGTCAATGCCCAGCGCCTTGGCGTTAGCGACGTTGGCCACGTCAGGCGCCATGGCCTTGGCCTCGGTGCGATCAAAACCGCGCAACAGCACGAAGGACATTTCGACTGCTATGACCGCGCCCACCAGGCCGGCGGCAGGGAAATGCTTCCAGAAGCCTTGACGCAGCGAGTCGATGTTGATGTCAAGCATCATCACGACGAACAGGAACAGCACCATCACGGCGCCGACGTACACCAGCACGAGGGCGATGGCGAGGAACTCGGCCTTCAGCAGCATCCAGATGCACGAAGCGTTCGCAAATGCGAGCACCAGGTGCAAGGCGGCTGCCACAGGGCTCTTGGCCGTGATCACGCGGAAGGCCGCGTACACCAGCACAAAAGCGAAGACGTAAAACAGAGCGGTAAATGTATCCATGGTTTGACTTGCGAGAACGCTGAGCGATCAGCGGTACTTCGCATCCGCCTCCTTGTTGGCCGCGATTTCTTTTTCGTAGCGATCACCCACCGCCAGGAGCATGTCCTTGGTGAAGTACAGATCACCACGCTTCTCGCCGTGGTATTCGAAGATGTGGGTTTCCACGATGGCGTCGACCGGGCAGCTTTCTTCGCAGAAACCGCAGAAGATGCACTTGGTCAGGTCGATGTCGTAACGGGTGGTACGACGCTGACCGTCTTCACGCACAGCCGACTCGATGGTGATGGCCATGGCTGGGCAGACGGCTTCGCACAGTTTGCAGGCAATACAACGCTCTTCGCCGCTTTCATAGCGACGTTGAGCATGCAAGCCACGGAAACGGGGCGACAGCGGAGTCTTCTCTTCCGGGAACTGCACAGTGATATGCGGCTTCAGGAAGTGGCGGCCTGTCAGGGCCATGCCCTTGAACAATTCCAGCAGGAAGAAGCTGGAGACGAATTCCTTGAGGGACGTAGACATGTGATGGCCCCTTATTTCCAGATGTTCCAGGGCGACATCATCCAGCCACCGACCAGCACCAGCCAGACCAGCGTGACAGGGATGAAGATCTTCCAGCCCAAACGCATGATCTGGTCATAGCGGAAACGGGGGAAGGAAGCACGCACCCACAGGAACAGAGTGACGATGATGAAAGCCTTCAGGCCCAGCCAGATCCAACCCGGGATGAAGCTCAGCGCTTCAACCGGCGGCAGCCAGCCACCGAAGAACATGACGGCGCACAGGGTCGACACCAGAATCATGTTGGCGTATTCAGCCAGGAAGAACATCGCGAAGGCCATGCCCGAGTACTCGATCATGTGGCCGGCCACGATTTCCGATTCGCCTTCCACCACGTCGAAGGGGTGACGGTTGGTTTCAGCCAGACCCGAGATGAAGTACACGACAGTGATGGGCAACAGGGGCAGCCAGTTCCAGGACAGGAAGTTCAGGCCCATGTCATGGAATTGACCCTTGCCTTGGCTCAGCACGATGTCGGTCATGTTCAGCGAACCAGCCGTCATCAGGACGATGACGAAGCAGAAACCCATGGCGATTTCGTATGACACCATCTGCGCCGACGCACGGATGGCACCCAGGAAAGCGTACTTCGAGTTGGAAGACCAACCGGCGATGATCACGCCATAGACTTCCAGCGAGGTGATCGCCATCAGGAACAACAGACCCGCGTTGACGTTGGCCAGCGCCACCTCCGGACCGAAGGGCACCACCGCCCAAGCCGCCAGAGCCGGCATGATGGTCATCACGGGGCCCAGCAGGAACAATCCTTTGTGAGCCGCGCTAGGCAGGATGATTTCCTTGAAGATCAGCTTGACCGCATCGGCGATCGGCTGCAGCAGACCATAAGGACCGGTGCGGTTGGGACCTGGACGGATCTGCGACCAACCAATGGCCTTGCGTTCCCACAAGGTCAGGTAAGCCACGCAACCCAGCAGCGGCAGCAGCAAGGCAACGATCTTGATCAGAGACCAGACGACGGGCCAGGCGCCACCCAGGGCACCGGCACCAGCTGTATACAGGGCATCAATCATGTGTTTTCCCTTCCCTGCGCTCAGGCTTTCTCAACACGGATGGCGCCAAACATGGCCCCCAGTGTCGAGGTGGCGGCGTGACCGGCAGGGACACGCACAACGTTGGCTGGCAGCGAGGCATCGAGCACAGCTGGCAGAACGGCTGAGGCATTGTCTTGCGACACCTTGACCTTGGCACCAGCGCTCAAACCCAGTTCAGCCCACAGTGCTTGGGGCAGGCTGGCAACCGGGGCCGCGGCATCGGCGGTTTGCTGCAGCGACTCAGCACGGCGAACCAGCGAATCAGCGCAGTAGATCGGCACGTCGGCCAGACGCTCCAGACCACCGTTGACACCCACAGCTGCAATGGCTGCGGAGGTACGGTTATCCAAGCGAGCAGCCAAGGTAGAAAAATCGCCCAGGGCACGGTTGCGAACCTCTTCGGAGGTTTCGAAATCGAATCCGTCAATGCTCAGCAGGTTACCCAGAACACGCAAGACCTTCCACGCCGGACGGGTGTCGCCCAGAGGCTTGACCACGCCGTGGAAGCTCTGCGCACGACCTTCGGCATTGACGAACGTGCCCGACGTTTCGCTGAACGGCGAGATGGGCAGCAACACGTCTGCGTAATCCATAGCCGCGGTCTTGAAGGCAGACATGGCCACGACCATTTCGGCGCCAGCCAGGGCTGCGCGCGCTGCCGCTGGGTTAGCAGCATCGAACTCAGGCTCGGCGTTGAGCAACAGCACGGCCTTCAGGGTCTGACCCGACAGCATTTGCGCTGCATTCAGCCCCCCTTGGCGAGGCTGTGCGCCCACCAGCTGAGCACCCACCGTGTTGGCGGATTCAGACAGGAAGCCCAGCTTGGCGCCAGTTTGTTCGGCAATCCACTGAGCCACAGCCTGCAGGCTAGATGCCTGCGGATGTTGTGCCGCAGCATTGCCCAACAGAATGGCCTTGCGGTCACCCGACAAGAGCGATGCGGCAATGGCCTTGGCCGAATCTGTGGCTTGCCCTTGAACTGGAGCGGCAGTGCCGGTTTGCGCCGACACGGCGGCGGCGACATCGGACAAAGCTTGCAGCCAGGCGCTGGGTGCCACGGTGACACGGTTGGCGACATTGAGCAGCCAGTCATCCTTGACGGCACCGATGGCGGACACTTGGGCGCCACGCTTGGCAGCCTGACGCAGACGCGAGGCAAACAGCGGATGATCCTTGCGCAGGAACGAACCCACGACCAAGGCACGATCCAGGGTGGACAGATCGGCAATGGGCATACCCAGCCAACGAGCGCCCTGCCCCACGGTGAAGTCGCTCAAACGCAGACGGGTGTCGACGTTGTCGCTACCCAGGCCACGCACCAACTGCCCCAGCAGGTACAACTCTTCGACGGTGCTGTGCTCGGTACCCAGCGCGCCGATGGCGGCGGCGCCATGGTCGTTCTTCACGCCCTTGAGGCCATTGGCCACGTACTCGAGCGCGGTGGTCCAATCAACTTCACGCCACTGCCCGCCTTGCTTCAGCATAGGCTTGGTCAAACGCTGGTCGCTGTTGAGCGCTTCGTAACTGAAGCGATCGCGGTCAGCCAGCCAGCATTCATTGATGGCTTCGTTTTCGAACGGCACGACACGCATCACCTTGCCGTTCTTGACCTGAACGATCAGGTTGGCGCCGGTGGAATCATGAGGCGAGACGCTCTTGCGACGCGACAGTTCCCAGGTACGAGCGCTGTAGCGGAAAGGCTTGCTGGTCAGGGCACCAACGGGGCACAGGTCGATCATGTTGCCCGACAACTCGGAATCAACAGACTGGCCCACGAATGTGGCGATTTCAGAATGCTCGCCCCGATTGACCATGCCGAGTTCCATCACGCCAGCAATTTCCTGGCCGAAACGGACGCATCGGGTGCACTGGATGCAGCGGCTCATTTCCTCCATGGAAATCAGCGGACCGACTTCCTTGTGGAAGACCACGCGCTTTTCTTCCTTGTAGCGCGAAGCGGTGCCACCGTAGCCCACCGCCAGATCTTGCAGTTGGCATTCGCCACCCTGATCGCAGATGGGGCAATCCAGCGGGTGATTGATCAAGAGGAACTCCATCACGCCCTGCTGGGCCTTGATGGCTTTCTCGCTCTTGGTGCGAACGATCATGCCCTGGGTGACAGGCGTGGCGCAAGCCGGCATGGGCTTGGGCGCCTTTTCAATGTCCACCAGACACATGCGGCAGTTGGCCGCGATGGAGAGCTTCTTGTGGTAACAGAAGTGGGGAATGTAGGTGCCAGACTGTTCGGCAGCATGCATGACCATGCAGCCTTCAGAGACCTGGACCTTTTTTCCGTCGAGTTCGATTTCAACCATGATTTTTGCCCCGCTCAGATATAGGCCGGGACCATGCAGGTCTTGTGTTCGATGTGGTGCAGGAATTCATCGCGATAGTGCTTGATGAAAGCGCGCACCGGCATGGCAGCTGCATCACCCAGGGCGCAGATGGTGCGCCCCTGGATGTTGTCAGCCACGGAGTTCAGCAAGTCGATGTCCTCCTGGCGGCCTTCGCCGCGCTCGATGCGATCGACCATGCGCCACATCCAGCCCGTGCCTTCACGGCAAGGCGTACATTGGCCGCACGATTCGTGCATGTAGAAGTAAGACAGACGTTGCAGGCTCTTGACCATGCAGCGGGTCTCGTCCATCACGATGACGGCACCCGAGCCCAGCATGGAGCCGGCCTTGGCGATGGAGTCATAGTCCATCGTGCAGTCCATCATGATGTGGGCAGGGATAACCGGCGACGAGGAGCCGCCAGGGATCACAGCCTTGAGTTTCTTGCCACCGCGCACGCCACCGCACAACTCGAGCAAGGTCGAGAACGGCGTACCCAGTGGGATTTCGTAGTTGCCAGGACGCTCGACATCGCCAGATACGGTGAACAACTTGGTGCCACCGTTGTTGGGCTTGCCGACGGCGAGGAAGGCCTCACCACCGTTGCGGATGATCCAAGGAACAGCCGCAAAGGTTTCAGTGTTGTTAATGGTGGTGGGCTTGCCGTACAGACCGAAGCTGGCAGGGAATGGCGGCTTGAAACGGGGCTGCCCCTTCTTGCCTTCGAGCGATTCCAGCAGAGCGGTTTCTTCACCGCAGATGTAAGCGCCAAAACCATGGTGCGCATGCAGCTGGAAGCTGAAGCTGCTGCCCATGATGTTGTTGCCCAGGTATCCGGCTGCACGGGCCTCTTCCAGGGCGGCTTCAAAGCGCTCATAGACTTCGAAGATTTCGCCGTGGATGTAGTTGTAGCCCACAGAAATGCCCATCGCGTAAGCCGCGATGATCATGCCCTCAATGACGATATGAGGGTTGTGCATCAGGATCTCGCGGTCCTTGGCCGTACCCGGTTCGCCTTCGTCGGAGTTACAGACCAAGTACTTCTGGCCAGGGAAGGCGCGGGGCATGAAGCTCCACTTCAGGCCAGTCGGGAAGCCCGCACCACCGCGACCACGCAGACCAGAGGCCTTGACCTCAGCGATCACCTGGTCCTGATTGAGGCCCTCGCCACCGTCTTTGCCCAAAATCTTGCGCAAAGCAGCGTAGCCGCCGCGGGCTTCATAGTCTTTCAGGCTCCAGTTGCTGCCATTCAGCCCTGCATAGATCTGCGGGTTGATGTGGCGGTCATGGAAGCAGGTTTCCTTACCGGTCGCCTGGAATTGGGAAAGGTCAAGCATCTCTTTCACCTCACTTGGCATTGGCCTTGAGCACATCGACGAGCTGGTCGAGCTTGTCGTTGCTCATGAAGCTGACCATCTGGCGGTCATTGACCAGTGCCACTGGGGCATCGGCACAGGCACCCAGACACTCGCAGTGCTGGACCGTGAACAGGCCATCGGCGGTGGTACCACCGTCTTCCACACCCAGCTTGTCGCACAGGTACTGGAGGGCCTTCTGGCCGTCGCGCAACTGGCAAGGCAGGTTGGTACACACGTTCAACTTGTACTTGCCAACCGGCTTCTGGTTGTACATGTTGTAGAACGTGGTGACTTCGTGCACCGCAATGGCAGGCATGCCGATGTGGTCGGCAATGGCCTGCTCAGCCTCGGGCGAGACCCAACCTTGTTCTTGCTGGATGATGGACAGACAGGCCATGACCGCCGACTGACGCTGGTCAGCCGGGTACTTGGCGATTTCGCGGTCGAAGCGCGCTTTGGTTTGTTCGCTCAACATGATGTTCGTCACTTAGCGGTCGCTATCAACGGTCGATCTCACCGAACACGATATCCATCGTGCCGATGATGGCCACGGCGTCAGCCAGCATGTGGCCGCGCGACATTTCGTCGAGGGCAGCCAGGTGCGGGAAGCCAGGGGCGCGGATCTTCAGACGGTAAGGCTTGTTGGCACCATCGGAAGCCAGGTAGATGCCGAATTCACCCTTGGGATGTTCGACAGCGGCATAGGCTTCGCCTTCGGGCACGTGGAAACCTTCGGTGAACAGCTTGAAGTGGTGAATCAGCTGTTCCATCGAGGTCTTCATCTCGACGCGGGAAGGTGGCGCAACCTTGTGGTTGTCGGTGATGACAGAACCTGGGTTGGCACGCAGCCAGTCAACACACTGTTTGATGATGCGGTTGGACTGACGCAGCTCTTCGACGCGGACCACATAACGGTCGTAGCAGTCGCCGTTGGTGCCTACAGGGATGTCGAAGTCGAGCTTGTCGTAGACGTCGTAGGGCTGGTGCTTGCGAAGGTCCCACACAATGCCAGAGCCACGCAGCATGGCGCCGGTCAGACCCATCTGCAGGGCGCGCTCAGGCGACACGACGCCGATGCCCACGGTACGCTGCTTCCAGATGCGGTTGTCGGTCAGCAGGGTTTCGTATTCATCGACCAGCTTAGGGAAGCGCTGGGTGAAGTCATCAATGAAGTCCAGCAAGGAACCCTGACGGTTCTCGTTCAAACGCGCAATGGTCTTGGCGTTCTTGATCTTGCTGACCTTGTACTGCGGCATGGTGTCGGGCAGATCGCGATACACGCCACCTGGACGGAAATAGGCCGCATGCATCCGGGCACCGGACACTGCTTCGTACATGTCGAAGAGGTCTTCACGCTCGCGGAAGCAATAGATCAGGATGTTCATGGCGCCGCAGTCGAACCCGTGACAGCCCAACCACAGCAAGTGGTTCAGGATACGGGTGATTTCGGAGAACATCACACGGATGTACTGGGCACGCACAGGCACGTCGATGCCCAGCATCTTTTCGATGGCCAGGCAATAGGCATGCTCGTTGCTCATCATGGAGACGTAATCGAGACGGTCCATGTAGGGCAAGGACTGAATGAACGTCTTGGATTCGGCCAGCTTTTCGGTGGCGCGGTGCAACAAGCCGATGTGAGGATCAGCGCGCTGGATGACTTCGCCGTCCAGTTCAAGCACCAAACGCAGCACGCCGTGTGCTGCAGGGTGTTGTGGACCGAAGTTGAGGGTGTAGTTCTTGATTTCTGCCATGACTCAACCTTCCTGCATCAGTGGAGACCACCGTAGTTGTCTTCACGGATGATGCGCGGGGTGATTTCGCGCGGCTCGATGGTGACGGGTTGGTAGACCACGCGCTTTTGCTCGGGGTCGTAGCGCATTTCGACGTGGCCGGTGGTCGGGAAGTCCTTGCGGAAGGGGTGCCCGATGAAGCCGTAGTCAGTCAAGATGCGACGCAGGTCGTTGTGACCTTCAAAGATGATGCCGTAAAGGTCAAAGGCTTCGCGCTCGTACCAGTTCGCACTGTTCCAGACGTCGTTGATGGAAGCCACGACGGGGAAATCGTCGTTGGGAGCAAACACCTTCAGACGCAGGCGCCAATTCTTACTGACTGACAGCAAGTGGCTGATGACACAAAAGCGCGGGGCTTCAGCGTAGATGCTTTCAGCGCCGTCTTTGTAGGTGGAGTAGTCCATGCCGCACAGGTCGATCAACTGCTCGAAGCGCAGCTCGGCGTGATCACGCAGCGTTTGGCACACAGCGAGGTAATGGGCTGCAGAGACCGTCAGAGTGAGTTCACCCTTGATCAGGTCCAGACGCTGGATCTTGTCACCCAGAACGGACTGGAGCGATGCCTGCAGGGTGGCGAGTTTCTGGCTCATGTCAACCTTCCTGATCAGCGGGCAATGGTGTTTTCGCGGCGAATCTTGGCTTGCAGCTGCAAGATGCCGTAGAGGAGAGCCTCGGCGGTCGGAGGACAGCCAGGCACATAGACGTCGACCGGGACGATGCGATCACAACCACGCACCACCGA
This sequence comes from Aquabacterium sp., assembly GCF_036273115.1. Classification (GTDB taxonomy): domain Bacteria; phylum Pseudomonadota; class Gammaproteobacteria; order Burkholderiales; family Burkholderiaceae_C; genus Aquabacterium. Next base: position 27,097 of record NZ_DASUIN010000019.1, on the reverse strand, counting down.
GTAGCTGTAGTGGTAGTAACCGCCACCGTTGGCGCATGAGCCCATGGACAGAACCCAACGGGGCTCGGCCATCTGGTCATAGACCTTGCGCAGCGCTGGAGCCATCTTGTTGCACAGTGTGCCGGCCACAATCATCAGGTCAGACTGACGGGGGCTGGGACGGAACAACATGCCAAAACGGTCGATGTCATAGCGCGCCGCACCGGCGTGCATCATCTCGACCGCACAACAAGCCAGACCGAACGTCATCGGCCACAAGGAACCGGTCTTGGACCAGTTGATCAGCGTGTCAGCCGATGTGGTGATGAAGCCCTCTTTGAAGACGCCTTCGATACCCATTTGAATTTACCTCTCGAGAGTCCTGGTCGAGCTCATTCCCAATCAAGGGCGCCCTTTTTCCATTCGTAGACGAATCCCACGACCAGAATGCCCAGGAACAGCATGATGGCCAAGAAACCAGCCATCCCGACTTCCTTCAGCGCGACAGCCCAAGGGAACAAGAAAGCGATTTCGAGGTCGAACAGGATGAAAAGAATGGCCACGAGGTAGTAGCGCACGTCGAATTTCATGCGCGCGTCTTCAAACGCCTCGAAACCACACTCGTAAGGGGAGTTCTTTTCCGCATCAGGGCGACGCGGGCCCAACAGAAAGCCAAGCGCCTGGGGCGCCACACCGACCCCCACGCCAACCAGAATAAACAGAATGACGGGCAGGTATTGCTCAATGTTCATCATTGCTTTGGGCCTTCAGATTGAACAAGTCGCGTGATTGGATCACATTCAGACAACAAAAAAGCGCGCCTTTGGTCATGCCAAGTGGATATTTCCCACCTGTACACCTACCTTCAGCGCGCCCACCGGAGCGCTTCGCAATTGGAACACCTTGTCAGCTTGGATTCGTTGATCTGGGCTGAACATGAGGTGACCGCACGAAGACTCAGTTGAAATTTTATTGGTGCCGACGGCGAGACTCGAACTCGCACAGCTTTCGCCACTACCCCCTCAAGATAGCGTGTCTACCAATTTCACCACGTCGGCAACATGGGCCTTACACCCAGTTGTATCGGCTCGCATGAGGCTCGCTGACCGAAGACTGATATTCTAAACCGAAAACCGAAGGTTTCCGATACATGGCGACACAATGTGGACACTGCACGCCATGTTGCGGCTGATTACTTGACCGGAATGAGCGCAGCACCGGAAGCAGCCGCCGATGCAGGAGCTACCACCGAGGCAGCAGACGCTGCAGCAGGAGCCTTTTCCAGCAAGGAAGACGATTCCGCTACCGCACCACCACGGTGGTTACCGAAGTAAGCCAGGGCCAAGGTGGACACGAAAAAGACGGTCGCCGCGACAGCCGTAGAGCGCGACAAAAAGTTTGCACTGCCTGTTGCGCCAAACAAACTACCCGAGGCACCACTCCCGAAGGAAGCACCCATATCGGCACCCTTGCCGTGCTGAACCAGCACAAGGCCGATCATGGCCAAGGCGGACACGATCTGCAGCAAGAGGACCACTGTCATCAATGCTTGTTGCATGAAACCCAACTCCTGAAAAGCCTGCTCAGGCCGCTGCCCGAGCAATTGCCACAAAATCGGCCGCCTTCAACGATGCGCCGCCGATCAGGCCACCATCGATGTCAGCCTGAGCAAACAGCTCAGCCGCATTGTCTGGCTTGACGCTGCCACCGTAGAGCAAAGGCACCCGGGCCGCAGCAGGCAAAGCGCCAACCAACTGCGCGCGCAGGAACGCGTGCACAGCCTGAGCTTGCTCTGGCGAGGCGGTTTTGCCCGTACCGATGGCCCACACCGGCTCATAAGCCACAACGATGTCAGCCAACTGAGCACCCAAAGCCGCAATCACAGCCTGGAGTTGCTCAGCAACCACCGCCTCGGTCTGGTTTGCCTCACGCTGAGCGAGCGTTTCACCCACACAGACGATCGGAGTCAAACCCTCAGCGAGAGCCGCCTTGGCCTTGTCAGCCACCAACTGGCTGCTTTCCCCGTGATAGCTGCGACGCTCGGAATGACCCACGATGGCGAACTTGGCGCCAAATTCGCGAATCATGGAGCCAGCCACTTCGCCGGTGTAAGCACCCTGCTTGTGCGCGGACACGTCTTGCGAACCAAACGCAATCGACTGCCCCGACAGCTTGGAAGCCACATCAGCCAGGTACACGAAGGGCACACAGACTGCGACGTCGGCGTTCGGCGCCGATTGAGCCAGATTGGCATCAATCAGGCCCTGCAGCAGTTCGCCGTTAGATGCACGGCTGCCGTGCATCTTCCAGTTTCCAACAACCAGCTTCTTCATGACGATCACTGCTGCTGTTGTTGAGCCTGCTCGTCTTGAGCACCCTGATCCACGGCACCCTGCTCGGCGCGAGGCGCACGCTCACGACGATCACCGCGATCGCCACGGTCACGACGCTCGCCCCGATCACCACGATCGCTGCGCTCACGACGTTCACGAGGCTGCTCTTCGGGCATGCCTTCTGGACGCTCGATCAGAGCCTTCATGGACAGCTTGACACGGCCCTTTTCGTCGGTTTCAAGAACCTTGACCTTGACGACTTGACCTTCTTGCAGGTAGTCGGAGACCTTCTCGACGCGCTCGTGAGCGATCTGGCTGATGTGCAGCAGACCATCCTTGCCAGGCAACAGATTCACCAGAGCACCGAAGTCAAACAGCTTGGTGACAGCGCCTTCGTAGACCTTGCCGATTTCGACTTCAGCCGTGATCTCTTCGATGCGCTTCTTGGCGAACTCAGCCTTGGCCGAATCGGTGGAGGCGATGGTGATGGTGCCGTCTTCGCCGATGTCGATCTGACAACCGGTTTCTTCACACAGACCACGAATGGTGGCGCCGCCCTTGCCGATCACGTCACGGATCTTCTCGGGGTTGATCTTCATGGTGTACAGACGAGGCGCGAACTCGGACACTTCCTGACGCGCACCACCCATGGCTTCGACCATCTTGCCCAGGATGTGCAGGCGGGCTTCCTTGGCTTGAGCCAGGGCCACTTGCATGATTTCCTTGGTGATGCCCTGGATCTTGATGTCCATCTGCAGAGCGGTCACGCCGGTGGTGGTACCCGCCACCTTGAAGTCCATGTCGCCCAGGTGATCTTCGTCACCCAGGATGTCGGTCAGCACGGCGAACTTGTTGCCGTCTTTGATCAGACCCATGGCGATACCAGCCACGTGCGCTTTCATGGGCACGCCGGCGTCCATCATGGCCAAGCAGCCACCGCAAACGGAAGCCATGGACGAGGAACCGTTGGATTCGGTGATTTCAGACACCACACGCACGGTGTAGGCGAAGTCTTCCTTGGCAGGCAGCAGCGGCACCAGAGCACGCTTGGCCAGACGACCGTGGCCGATTTCGCGGCGCTTGGGCGAGCCCACGCGACCGGTTTCGCCGGTGGCGAACGGAGGCATGTTGTAGTGGAACAGGAAGGTGTCGCGGAAGTCACCAGCCAGCGCATCGATGCGCTGGGCGTCTTGCTCGGTACCGAGGGTGGCGATCACCAGAGCCTGGGTTTCACCACGGGTGAACAGAGCTGAACCGTGAACACGTGGCAGCACACCAGTGCGGATTTCGATGGGACGCACGGTGCGAGTGTCGCGACCGTCGATGCGGGGCTCGCCAGCCAGAATCTGGCTACGCACGATCTTGGCTTCGATCTCGAACAGCAGGCCTTCAACCTTGACTTCGTCGAAAGCAACGCCTTCGGCGGTCAGGGCAGCCTTCACGGAGGCATAAGCCTCACGGCAAGCTTGGGTACGGGCTTGCTTGGAGCGAATTTGGTAGGCGGCGCGCAGAGGACCTTCGGCCAGAGCATTGACCTTGGCAATGAAGGGCTCGTCCTTGGCGGGGGCTTCCCATTGCCATTCGGGCTTGCCGGCGTCACGCACGAATTCGTGGATGGCCTGGATGGCGATGTTGCCTTGCTCGTGACCGAACACCACGGCGCCCAGCATCACGTCTTCAGACAATTGGTCCGCTTCGGATTCCACCATCAGCACGGCGGTTTCAGTACCAGCCACAACCAGGTCCATCTTGGACTGAGCCAGCTCGGAGGGGCTGGGGTTCAGGGTGTATTCGCCGTTGATGTAGCCCACGCGAGCGGCACCGATGGGGCCGTTGAATGGGATGCCGGAGATCGACAGCGCAGCGCTGGAGGCGATCATGGCGGCGATGTCAGCCGACACTTCAGGGTTCAGCGAGACAACGTGGATGACCAGTTGCACTTCGTTGAAGAAACCTTCGGGGAACAGAGGACGGATGGGACGGTCGATCAGACGCGAGGTCAGTGTTTCCAGCTCGGAGGGCTTGGCTTCGCGCTTGAAGAAGCTGCCTGGGATCTTGCCGGCGGCATAGGTCTTCTCGATGTAGTCAACGGTCAGGGGGAAGAAGTCTTGACCGGGCTTGGGGTTCTTGGCGCACACCACGGTGGCCAGAACGGTGGTGCCTTCGATGTCAACGAGGACGGCACCGGTGGCTTGACGGGCGATTTCGCCGGTCTCCATGGTGACGGTGTGCTTGCCCCATTGGAAGGTCTTGGTGACTTTATTGAACATGCTCATGTGAGAGATCTCCAGTTTGAGTAGATGCCTTCACTCTGTCGCGATGCCATTCCAGCGAAGCTGAGGCTTCAGCCTCGTTGGAATGACACAGCGGTCGCTAGTCGAGAGTGTCTGGCGTGAAAAAACAAAAAGCCTGTGCTGGCAAACCAGACAGGCTTTTTGTCGTCATGCGTGCCTTACTTACGCAGACCCAGCTTCTGGATCAGGGCAACGTAACGGGCTGCGTCCTTGGACTTGAGGTAGTCCAGCAGCTTACGACGACGGCTGACCATGCGCAGCAGGCCGCGACGACCGTGGTGGTCCTTCTTGTTGGCCTTGAAGTGAGGGGTCAGTTCGTTGATACGGGCAGTCAGCAGGGCGACTTGCACTTCGGGAGAGCCGGTGTCGTTGGCGCTACGAGCGTTGTCCTTGACGATGGCTGCGGTGTTGATGTCTGCGACGGACATGGTGTTTCCAGTACGAAATTGCAGTCCACTGACGCGAACAAAGGCGCCGGCGGTTTCTGCGTTGGACTTGCGGTGCCAGGTGAAACCAACCCGGACCGTGCGAAATTTCTCAGACAAGCGCCCGAATGACCGAGACGGGTGACAGAGAAGCTAGAGAGTATAGCAAATTTCCGCCAGACGGCAAACGCGTCATATGGCGCTGAGATCCCACCGCGGCTTGACGTGGAAAACCGGATCACGGGTGGCCTGGGCCAGCCCTGCCTGCAGGCGCATGCCAGCCGCCAGCGCAATCATGGCGCCGTTGTCGGTGCACAAATGCAGTTCCGGGTAGTGCACACGGATGTGTCGGCGCCGGCAGGCGTCGTTGAGTTGGTAGCGCAAACTGGCATTGGCTCCTACTCCGCCAGCCACCACCACGCGCTTGAGCCCGGTTTCCTTGAGTGCCGCCAGGGTTTTCTTCACCAGCACCTCAACGATCGCGGCCTGAGTGGAGGCGGCCAGATCGGCCAGCATGGCTTGAGCACCCTCATCGTCGGGCGAAGGCAAAGCATCCAGCCACCCCAGGCGCACCAAATGAGTGCGGACCGCGGTTTTGAGGCCCGCGAATGAGAAATCAAGGTTTCCGCTGTGGAGCATGGGACGCGGCAACTCAAAGGCATCGCTGCGACCATGGGCAGCCAGGCGAGACAGATGCGGGCCGCCCGGATAGGGCAAGCCCATGAGCTTGGCGGACTTATCAAAGGCCTCACCCGCCGCGTCATCGACGGTTTCACCCAGAATTTGGTAGCTGCCCACCCCATCGACCCGCATGAGCTGGGTATGCCCACCAGAAACCAGCAAGGCAACAAACGGGAACTGCGGGGGATCGGCGGAGAGGAAGGGCGACAACAAGTGCCCCTCCAAGTGATGCACGCCCAGCAGCGGTTTGCCCAACGCCACGCCCAAAGCACACGCCACACCTGCCCCGACGAGCAACGCCCCCGCCAAGCCCGGCCCCTGGGTAAAGGCCACCACGTCAACCGCAGACAAGGGCTGCCCCGCCTCCTTCATGACTTGGCGAACCAGTGGCACGACACGCCGAATGTGGTCTCGCGATGCCAACTCAGGCACCACCCCGCCATAGGCCTGATGCATGTCGATCTGGCTGTGGAGGGCATGCGCCAACAGGCGAACCTCACCATCCTGGGGCACCGACACCAGGGCGACGCCCGTTTCGTCGCAAGAGGACTCCACCCCCAGAATGAGGCGGTCGGGAACGTTCAAATGAGCAACAGCGGACATGTTGCAAGTGTAGTGGCCGGCGCAGTTGTTGCATGATGGCGGGCATGAACTCTGCATCCAACCTGAAAGTCGTGATCGTGCTGCCCGTGACCTTGTCGACGGAGTTGGATGACGACGAGGTGGCCGAGGTGGAACGCACACGCATCTTGCGGCTGGCCTTGCTGGAAGCGGGTTACAACGTGGTGGCGACCCTGCCAGGAGATGCGTTCTTGCCCGAGCGGATTGCCCAGATTCAGCCTGACATGATTGTGGTGGATGCCGAATCTCAAGGCCGCGACATTCTTGAGCACGTGGTGATTGCAACGCGAGACGAACGTCGACCCATTGTGCTGTTCTCGGATGAGAAGGACACCTCTCATGTGCGCCGGGCAATCGCGGCAGGCGTGTCGGCCTACGTGGTCGCGGGCATTCCGTCTGAGAGCATCAAACCGGTGATCGAGGTGGCACTGGCCCGGTTCGAGCACGAAGAAAAGCTGCGCGCCGAGTTGGCTGACGCACGCACCCAACTGGAAGAGCGCAAGATCATTGACCGGGCCAAAGGTCTGCTGATGGCCCGCCAGGGCTTGACCGAACCCGAAGCCTACGCGCGCCTGCGCAAGGCAGCCATGGACAAGGGCGTACGACTGTCAGAGATCGCCCAGCGTCTGATTGACGCTGCCGATTTGCTGGGCTGAGTCATCCCGCCTGAGGCGCTGCCGCGCCGTGCGCCATTGAAGTGCAAAAAAGCTGGCACACCGTTTGCATAACCTGAGTCAAGCAAAGTCAACGGCGACTTTGCGTGCCTTGGGAGCCCAACGATGGGCCCCGAGCTTCCGACAAAGGTGTCATCGAAGCATGAATCCGTCTGTATGGCGGGTGCGTGCGGCGACGACACCTTTTTTGTTGTTCAAACAGGAAAGCTTTGCACCATGAACTCGCAGGATCTGAAAATGACCCGTCGCACCATCTTGAAAACCGCAGCCGCCGCCAGTGCCGTCGGCGCTGTGCCTGGACTCCAGTCAGCCGTTTGGGCCGCCGGCTCTGACAAGCCTGAGCTGGAAGAGGTCAAGATCGGCTTCATCCCCCTGACCGACTGCGCCTCTGTGGTGATGGCGTCGGTGTTGGGGTTCGACAAGAAATACGGCATCAAGATCGTGCCCTCCAAGGAAGCGTCCTGGGCGGGTGTGCGAGACAAACTGGTCAATGGCGACCTGCACATGGCCCATGTGCTGTACGGCCTGATTTATGGCGTGCAGATGGGCATTGGCGGCCCCAAGAAGGACATGGCCGTCTTGATGACCTTGAACAACAATGGCCAGGCCATCACGCTGTCGAAGAAGCTGGCCGACAAGGGCGCCGTGGACGGCCCATCCCTGGCCAAGCTGATGGCTGCAGAAAAGCGCGAGTACACCTTTGCCCAGACCTTCCCCACCGGCACCCATGCGATGTGGCTGTATTACTGGCTGGCATCGGCGGGCATCAACCCGCTGCAGGACGCCAAGGCCATCACCGTGCCCCCACCCCAGATGGTGGCCAACATGCGCGTGGGCAACATGGATGGTTTTTGCGTGGGCGAACCCTGGAACCATCGCGCCATCATGGACGGCATTGGTATCACTGCGGCAACGACGCAGGACATCTGGAAGGACCACCCCGAAAAGGTGCTGGGCTGCACCGACGAGTTCACCAAAAAGTACCCCAACACCGCACGCGCCGTGATCATGGCCGTGCTGGAAGCCAGCAAGTGGATTGACGCTGGCCTGCAGAACAAGCTGAAGATGGCCGAAACCATCTCGGCCAAATCCTATGTGAACACGGGCGTGGAAGCGATCAACCAGCGCATTCTGGGGCGCTACCAGAACGGCCTGGGCAAGACCTGGGACGACCCCAACCACATGAAGTTCTTCAACGACGGCAAGGTGAACTTCCCCTACCTGTCTGACGGCATGTGGTTCCTGACGCAGCACAAGCGTTGGGGTTTGCTGAAAGACCACCCCGACTATCTGGCTGTGGCCAAGCAAGTGAACAAGGTGGACCTGTTCAAGGAAGCCGCCAGCGCCATGGGCGTGAGCGTGCCCAAGGAGTTGATGCGATCAAGCAAGCTGATCGACGGTGTGGTGTGGGACGGCAAAGACCCCAAGAAGTACGCCGACGGCTTCAAGATCAAGGCCTGATCCCAGGCCCCATGTTTGTGCAACCCGCCCGATTCGAGTCTTTCGCTTTTGCCACTGAGTCCCGCTGAGACCGGCGAGACGGGATGCCTGGCCTGACCAGGCTCCGAACCCTTCACCTGAGAGGGAAGGTTCAGGATGTCCCGCAGATGGATGACCCCGTTGCAGCCACTTTGAGCAGACATCGAATCGGGCGGCCCTTGCGCCCAACGCATCTCGTTTTGATACGGAACAGGAGGACCTCATGGTCAGCGCCGTTTTTCACAGTCCCTCAGATGCCGACGACGCTCCGCGCGCCGGCTCTCCCCTTGCCAAAGCCACACCTGCAGCATCCACACCGGTTGCCCACGCTTCCCCCCCAAGCGCCCCCAAGGTGCCCGTGGACTGGGCTGCAGTGGCCCTGAAGACCCTGGCCCCCTTGGCCGGTCTAGCCCTATTGGTGGCCATCTGGGCGTTGCTGACGGTCAAAAGCGAAACTTTCCCCACGCCCTTGGCCACCTGGAATGAAGCTGTCAAGCTGTTTTCGGACCCGTTTTACAGCAACGGCCCCAATGACCAGGGCATTGGCTGGAACATCCTGTTCTCGCTCAAGCGCGTGGCCATGGGCTTTGGTCTGGCCGCTGTGGTCGGTATTCCACTGGGTTTCCTGATCGGCCGATCCAAGATTGCCAGCAGTATGCTCAACCCCATCATCAGCTTGCTCCGCCCGGTGTCACCCCTGGCCTGGCTGCCGATTGGTTTGCTGGTGTTCAAGTCGGCAGATCCGGCCGCCATCTGGACGATCTTCATTTGCTCGATCTGGCCCATGATCATCAACACGGCCGTGGGCGTGCAGCGTGTGCCGGAAGACTATCTGAACGTGGCCAAGGTGCTGAACCTGAGCGAATGGAAGATCGTCACCAAAATCCTGTTCCCCTCGGTGCTGCCCTACATGCTGACCGGTGTGCGCCTGTCTGTGGGCACAGCCTGGCTGGTGATCGTGGCGGCCGAGATGTTGACCGGCGGCGTGGGCATCGGCTTTTGGGTATGGGATGAATGGAACAACCTGAATGTGCACCACATCCTGATCGCGATTTTCGTGATCGGCATTGTGGGCCTGTTGCTGGAGCAGGCGCTGGTGTCCATCGCCAAGCGCTTCAGCTTCGAATAACCCCTTGCACCCTCGACAGGAGTTTCACATGTCTCACTTCATCGAAATCAGCCGTGCCGAGATGGTGTTCAACACCAAAAAAGGGCGTTTCCATGCCCTGCGTGACATCAACCTGAACATAGAAAAAGGCGAGTTCATCGCGTTAATCGGACACTCGGGCTGTGGCAAGTCAACCCTGCTGAACCTGATCGCAGGCTTGTTGCTGCCGTCCAGCGGCGGCCTGATCTGCGACAACAAGGAAATTGCAGGCCCTGGCCCCGAGCGCGCCGTGGTGTTCCAGAACCACTCACTGCTGCCATGGCTGACCTGCTACCAAAACGTCTACCTGGCGGTCGAGCGTGTCTTTGGCGCAAAGGAGAGCAAGGAGCAGTTGAAGGAGCGAACGCTGGCGGCCCTTGAACTGGTGGGAATGAGCCACGCCACCCACAAGCGCCCCCACGAGATTTCAGGCGGCATGAAGCAACGGGTGGGCATTGCACGCGCTTTGGCCATGGAACCGAAGGTGCTGCTGATGGATGAGCCCTTCGGCGCGTTGGATGCACTGACTCGGGCGCACCTGCAAGACGAACTGCTGAAGATCGTGGCTCGCACGAAGAGCACGGTGGTGATGGTGACGCACGATGTGGACGAAGCCGTGCTGCTGTCCGACCGGATCGTGATGATGACCAATGGACCCGCAGCCACGATTGGCGAAGTGCTGGAGGTGCCGCTGGAGCGACCTCGCAATCGGGTGGAACTGGCAGAGAACCCCACCTACATTGCCTGCCGCAAGGCGGTTCTCGATTTCCTCTACACCCGGCATGGCACCGCGCACAAGGAAGCCGCTTGAGGTCAGCCCCACGACACGATGCAAACAGAGGTTGGCGCAACGAAAGCTGGCACGCCCCTTGCTGAGTGTTCTATGACCGCCTGAATCGCCAGAGCCAGGCGGTCTTCCTCAGCGGGGGTCAGTGGCCCGCGAAAGCTCCACCGACCTCTTCACGCCTTCCGGCTCTCGGGCTGGAAGGCGTCTTTTTTTGCCAGAACGTAAAACACCGCACCCAAAACGATCATCGGAATGCACAACCATTGCCCCATGCTCATATTCAGTGCGAGCAAGCCCAGGAAGCTATCGGGCTCACGGAAGTACTCTGCGGTGAAGCGCATCACGCCATAGCCGAGCAGGAAGAGACCCGACACCGCACCACGATGGCGCGGCTTGAGCGCATAGACCCACAGCAAGACGAACAGCAGCAGCCCTTCCAGACCAAACTGGTAGATCTGCGAGGGGTGACGGGGCAAATCGCTTCCCGACTCAGGAAAAATCATGGCCCAAGGCAGTGAGGGGTCTGCCGCCCTCCCCCACAGTTCACCATTGATGAAATTGCCGATGCGGCCAGCCGCCAAGCCCACCGGCACACAGGGCGCAACCAGATCGGCCACCTCGAAGAATGGGCGCCCGGTTCGACGTCCATAGAGGTACATGGCCAGAATGACGCCAAGCAACCCGCCGTGAAAGGCCATGCCCCCCTGCCATACGGCAAAAATTTCGGCAGGATGGGCCAGGTAATACGCCGGCTTGTAGAAAAGGACGTAGCCCAAACGTCCCCCCAGGACCACGCCCAAGACGCCGAAGAACAACATGTCCTCGACTTTCTGACGGTCCCAACCCGCGGCGACAAAGGGCGCGCGGCGAGCTCGCCAGTTGGCCAGGAAATAGAAGGCGGCAAACGCGGCCAGGTAGGTCAGGCCATACCAATGCACTTTGAGTGGGCCCAACTCAAGCGCGATGGGGTTGATGTGAGGATGGATCAGCATGGCGCGAACGATAACCGAAGATTGCGACGACCACTGCTAGGATCGCGTCATGAACCCGACGCTGATGCAGATGCTGGGAGCAAGTTTGTTTGCCCTGGCCTTGATTCATACCTTTTCAACCAAACTCTTCGAGCGCCTGGCTCACAGTCGTCCTCGGCACGCCGGGCTGTGGCACCTGCTGGGCGAGGTCGAGGTGGTTTTCGGCTTCTGGGCCTTCGTGCTGGTGGTGGCCATGTTCGCCATCGAAGGCAAAGACAGTGCGACCCATTACCTGGACACGCGCAACTTCACTGAACCGCTGTTCGTGTTTGCCATCATGGTGGTGGCCGCCAGCAAACCCATCTTGCGCACGGCCAACGCCGCGGTGCAATGGCTGGTGCAAGCACTGGTACGCGCGCTTGCACTGAGCCCAGGTGTGGCACTGGCCATGACCGTTCTGACGGCCGTCCCCCTGCTCGGCTCGTTCATCACGGAACCGGCTGCGATGACCCTGGCAGCCCTGCTGCTGCGCGACGCGCTGTATCCGCACATTCGATCGACTCGCTTGAAATACGCGGTGCTGGGGGTCTTGTTCGTGAACGTGTCGATCGGGGGAACGCTGACCCCCTACGCCGCACCGCCCGTGCTGATGGTGGCCGGTGTGTGGGGATGGGATCTGACCTTCATGCTGACGCACTTTGGCGAGAAAGCCGCGTTGGCCATCGTGATCAATGTGGCTGGGCTGATCTGGCTGTTCCGCAAGGAATTGAAGGCCGTGCCGGCGATTTCTGCCCCCCGCGAAGCCCCCATGCCATGGCCTGTGCCATTGGTTCACATGGCGTTCCTGGTTGGCATCGTGTTTTTCGCCCACCATCCAGCGGTGTTCCTGGGGCTGTTCATGTTCTTCCTGGGCTTCACCACCGCCTATGAGCGCTACCAGTCGCCTTTGATCCTTCGTGAGGGCTTGCTTGTGGCCTTCTTCCTGGCCGGGCTGGTCGTGCTGGGCGGGCAACAGCAATGGTGGCTGGAGCCTCTGTTGCTGACCATGAATGCCGACACCGTGTTCATTGGCGCCACAGTGCTGACCGCGATCACCGACAACGCAGCACTGACCTACCTCGGGTCTTTGGTTCAAGGGCTGGATGATTCATTCAAGTACGCCCTGGTGGCCGGTGCGGTCACGGGCGGGGGCTTGACCATCATTGCCAACGCCCCCAACCCGGCAGGGGCCTCGATTCTGAAGGGCCAGTTTGAAGACGAATCGATCCATGCTGGCGGGCTGTTTCTCGCGGCGCTGGGCCCGACCCTGGTGGCGTTGGCCTGCTTCAAGCTGCTTTGAGCGGCTACGGCGCCTCAAGCGCGCCATGAAAACGCGTCATAAAAAAAGAGGCCCCGAGGGGCCTCTTTGATTTGGCACACGGCATTGGGCCGATCAGCCCATGTGCAGACCACCGTTGACCGAGAAGTCTGCGCCGGTGGCAAAACCGGCCTCGTCGCTGGCCACCCACGACACCATGGAGGCGATTTCCTCCGGCGTACCCAGGCGCTTGACTGGGATGGTGGCCACGATCTTGTCCAGCACATCTTGGCGAATGGCACGAACCATCTCGGTGCCAATGTAGCCAGGCGACACGGTGTTGACCGTGACGCCCTTGTTGGCGACTTCCTGGGCCAATGCCATGGTGAAGCCGTGCATGCCAGCCTTGGCTGCCGAGTAGTTGGTCTGGCCGAACTGACCCTTCTCGCCGTTGACCGAGCTGATGTTGACGATGCGACCCCAGCCGCGCTCAACCATGTCGTCGATGACTTGCTTGGTCACGTTGAAGAGGCTGTTGAGGTTGGTGTCCATCACCGCGTCCCAATCGGCCTTGGTCATCTTGCGGAACATGCCATCACGGGTGATGCCCGCGTTATTCACCAGCACGTCCACAGGACCGTGTTCTTCCTTGACCTTCTTGAAAGCCTCAACCGTTGAGTCCCACTCGGCCACGTTGCCCACCGAGGTGTAGAAGGTGTAACCCAGAGCCTTTTGCTCATTGATCCACTTGGTGAAGTCACGGCTTGGGCCACACCCAGCGATGACCTTGTAGCCATCCTTGTGAAGACGCTGACAAATGGCCGTGCCGATACCACCCATGCCGCCCGTTACGTAGGCAACCTTTTGACTCATCGTGTACTCCTCTCGTGATGCAAGCCGTGAGACGACCTTGTTTATAAAAAGTTCAACGCTCGATGGTCAGGGCCACGCCCATGCCACCACCGATGCACAGCGACGCGATGCCCTTGCGAGCCTGGCGACGTTCCATTTCATGAAGCAGGGAGACCAGGATGCGGCAACCCGATGCCCCGATAGGGTGGCCAATGGCGATGGCGCCGCCGTTGACATTGACCTTGCTGGTGTCCCAGCCCATTTCCTTGTGCACCGCGCAGGCTTGCGCCGCAAAGGCTTCATTGATTTCGAGCAGATCCAGATCAGCCGCCTTCCAGCCGGCGCGTTCCAGCGCACGGCGAGAGGCAGGCACTGGCCCCATGCCCATGTAAGCCGGGTCCAGCCCGGCACTGGCGTACGAAGCAATGCGACCCAGCACCTTCAAGCCCAACTGCTCAGCCTTCTTGGCCGACATGACCATCACGGCAGCTGCGCCGTCATTGATGCCTGAGGCATTGCCGGCCGTCACGCTGCCCGCCTTGTCAAAAGCGGGACGCAGACCGGCCAGGACCTCGGCTGTGGTCTTGCGGTTGAGGTATTCGTCCGCATCGAACACGATGGGGTCGCCCTTCTTCTGGGGCAACAGCACCGGCACGATCTCGTCCTTGAACTTGCCTGCGTCTTGCGCGGCAATGGCTTTCAGTTGCGACGCCAAGGCCAGGGCATCCTGCTCTTCGCGGCTGATGCCGTATTGCTTGGCCACGTTTTCGGCAGTGATGCCCATGTGGTACTGGTTGTAGACGTCCCACAGGCCATCGTTGATCATGGAGTCGACCATGCTCCAGTTCCCCATGCGCTGCCCCTCGCGCGAGTTGGGCACCACATGAGGCGACAAGCTCATGTTTTCCTGGCCACCGGCGATGACGACTTCGGCGTCGCCATCACGAATGGCTTGGGCCGCCAGCATGACCGCCTTCAAGCCGGAACCACACACCTTGTTGATGGTCATCGCAGGCACAGCCTGCGGCAACCCCGACTTGATGACGGCCTGACGGGCGGGGTTCTGGCCACAACCCGCCTGAAGCACCTGACCGAGGATCACTTCGCTGACCTGATCGCCCGGCAAACCTGTGCGACGCAACAGGTCTTTGATGACCGTGGCGCCCAGATCGGCTGCGGGGGTTTTGGACAAACTGCCGCCGAATTTGCCAACGGCAGTACGGGCTGCTGCAACGATCACGATGTCGGTCATGGTGCTCTCCTAGTGTTGTTCAGGACTTGCGCTTGACGTAGCGTCCAGGCGCCGCCTCGATCACGGGATATTGACGGCTACCTTGCGATTTGGGTGCAGGAACCATGCCACCGGCCTGGCTTTCCAGCCACTTGGCCCAGGTCGGCCACCAGCTACCGGGGTGCTCCGTGGACTGAGCAAACCACTCGGCCGAGGTCGCGGGCAACCCTTCTGCCGTCCAGTAACTGCGCTTGTTCTTGGTGGGGGGATTGATCACGCCAGCGATGTGGCCCGATGCGCCCAACACGAACTTGATGGGCCCCTGCAGGACCTTGGTCGAGCCGTAGGCGCTTTCCCACGGCACGATGTGGTCTTCACGCGAGGCGTAAACGAAGGTGGGCATGTCCAGCAGGCGCATGTCGAGCGGCTGGCCGCAAACGGTGACGGCACCGGGCTTGCACAGCTTGTTTTCCAGATAGGTGTTGCGCAGGTACCAGGTGTACATGGGGCCTGGCAGATTGGTGCTGTCGCTGTTCCAGTAAAGGAGGTCGAATGCCGGAGGCGTTTCGCCCTTGAGGTAGTTGCCCACCACGTAGTTCCAGACCAGGTCGTTGGCACGCAGGAAAGAGAAGGTGGCAGCCAGCTCGTTGCCCCGCATCAGACCGCCCTGTTGAGGGCTCAGCGTGCCGATGGTCATTTCACGCATCTGCACCATGGCTTCGTCGATGAAGATGTCGAGCGTGCCGGTTTCGGTGAAATCGAGGAAGGTGGTCAACAGGGTCAGGCTGGCAGCAGGCTTTTCACCGCGGCCAGCCAACGTGGCCAGTGCCGTGGCCAGCAAAGTGCCGCCCACACAGAAGCCCAGGGCATTGACCTTGTCCGACCCTGCGATTTCCCGCGTGGTGTTGATGGCCTTGATGACACCATCTTCGATGTAGTCATCCCAGGTGCACTTGGCCAAAGAGTCGTCGGCATTGACCCAGCTGACCATGAAGACACGGTGGCCTTGCGACAACAGGTAGCGGACCAAGGAGTTGTCTGGCTGCAGATCGAGGATGTAGAACTTGTTGATGGCCGGAGGCACGAAGAGGAACGGCACCTCGTGGACCTTGTCAGTCAGCGGCTTGTACTCGATGAGCTGGAAGAAGGGGTTTTCGAAGACGACCGAGCCTTCGGTGGTGGCCACGTTGCGGCCCACTTCGAACACGCTTTCATCGGTCAGCGACATGTGACCTTGCTTGAGGTCGTTGAGCAGCAATTGCATGCCCTGGGTGAGGCTTTCGCCGCGAGTCTCGACGGCCTTCTTCTGCACCTCAGGGTTCAGTGCCAGGAAGTTGGCTGGGGAGGCAGCATCCACCCATTGCTGAACGGCGAAACGAACACGTTCACGGGCCTTCTCATCGCCCTTGAGCGAGTCGGCCATGCGCTGCAGCGTGCGCGCGTTGAGCAGGTACATGGAGGCAAGGAAGGCGCTGCCGGGATTGGACGCCCACTCGGGCGCGGCAAAACGCCGATCCTTAGGCGCGAGCTGATCCGGTTTCTCCAGCGCGTTATTCCACAACTCGGTGGCCTGCTTGAGGTATTCCTCCTGAATTTCCTTCAGGTTGGCAGGATCCATCGACAAGGCGGCCATCGACTTGAGTGTGGCACCCAAGCTTTGCCCCATGGCTTCCACGGCCTGTTTCACGGGGTGACCAAGCAACTGCTTGCCAGCGTCGGCTACCGCACCCAACTGCCCGAACTGGGACATCTGCTTCTGAGCGGAACTGAGCCACTCCTGCAGTGAACCTGGCATGCCAGCGGTGGCGGACAGGCCCGGCATGTTGAAACCAGGGATCTGGAACGCACCAAAGGGCGAAGCGTTGGCGGCTTCAGGCGCCGAAGCCTCGGCCGAAGCGGCTTGTGGAGCCGCCTTGGCGGCCGACTGCGCACCATTTTGGGCACTGGCGCGAGATGGCGCCTTGCGTGCGGCTGAGGCAGTCTTGCGCGCTGCCTTCTTGGCAGCGGGAGAAACAGGCTTGGCGTCCTCGTTCGGGGTCAGGGAAAGTTGTGAATCAGCATTGCGCTTAGCCGCGCCGCCCTTGGCGCGCGACTGTTGAGAACCAGCCATAAATCTCCTCAGTGAACATCTGGAATTTGTCTGTCATGCCATGATGGCTTGATCGTGTGACATATTCTGACGGGACATCCTTCTTTCTCATTGACCTGAGATCACTGAATTGCAACCAATTCAACTTCGCGCGACAGGGCACTCGGCTTGTGAGCTCGTCCAGATCAAAGCAATGTGCAGGCCAGGCTGCCACAACAGACACATCCGGAAACAAAATGACATCTCCGGAACCTTCGATCGTCCTTCCAGTCCCCGCTCTTGTCTGTAGGACTTGCCCTAACCACCCTCTAAACGTATGTGGATTGTTGCCATCGCCTGGATGTATGTGGCCGTGATGATGTCGCTGACGGAAGCGACTGCGCCCAATGGAAGCATCCTCGGCGCCATCGTGACCTTCTTGTTTTACGGTGCGCTGCCAGTCGCCCTGGTGATGTACTTGCTGGGCACGCCAGCCCGTCGCAAGGCCAGGCGCGCGGCCGAAGCCGCCGCGCAGCAGACCGATGTGCAGGACGCAGAATCTCAGGCTGCCTCGGCGGCTGGGGCTGGGGCTGGGGCTGGGGAAATCGGATCTGCGGAGACAGGGTCAGCGCAACCAAATGCAGGCCGCCTGACGGCCGGTCACCCCATCGCGGCGGAACGAAAAGAACCGTGATGCATCCGAAACGGTGCACCAGGGGCCGTCATCAACTTGAGTCAGGCCCAACTTAGCCAGACGCTGGCGCGCGAGCCAAATCAGGTCGGCCCACCAGCGAGGCCGACCATCATCGCCCACTCGACGAAATCGAAAACCCGGCACGTCAGCCAGCTGCGCGGCTTGTGGATCGACTCCGAAGCCGAGCAGCACATCGGGTCCGACTTCGAATTGGGCGGGGCCAATGCAAGGCCCCAGCCAGGCCCGCAGCTCGGACGGCGGACAGCCTGTTTGCGCGCATAGCGCCTGAACGCCTGCTTCGAGAATGCCCTGCCCGCCCATGGCGCCCGCTCCAGCCAGACCTCGCCAGCCCGCATGCAAGGCCGCTACGCCCTTCGCGTCAGGCGCGGCAAGCAACACCGGCAGGCAATCTGCCACCATCACCGTGCACACGACCCCGGGCTCAGTGGTGTAGCTGCCGTCTGCATCGATCACCTGGCCAGATCGGGCCAGAGCCGCATTGGCTTGCACCACGCGGTTGCCATGCACCTGATTCAGCCACAAGGCTGGCATGCCGACAGCCGCTTGCAAGTGGGCACGGTTGGCCGCGACGGCAGCGGGGTCGTCGCCAACATGTGTTCCCAGGTTGAAGCCATCAAACGGCGGCTGGCTGTGCGCACCATCGGCAGCCACAGAGCGCGCCGTCATACAAGCCCCAACCCCAGGCCCCAGATCGGGCCACAACCAATCGGGTGGCATGACAGTGGGGGCGCCGGCAGGATGAGACATGGGGTTGATGAGGAAACAGACTATGATCGCGGCCCGATGCTACATCGTCTGCCCAGTTCTGCCTTGTTGATTGCGTCTCGCCACGCCACAGCGTCGGGCGGGGTGTGCCGCGCGCCAGTTTGCCCGCGAGCCCGTCAATGGTTGACGGCGCCGGGATCCCTGACAGCCCGCTTGCGCCAACATGGCAAGGTTGAGGTTCGCGTCATGCGTCAGGGCCACCAGCGTCTGTGGCGCCAGGAACAAGGGGCCATCGGAAACCGCTTCGGCCATGTTCGGGAAGTCGTCCTGACGTTGAACAGCCACCCCGCTGTCTGGGCGCGCAGTGTGACCAGCCCCAGAGGGCTCAAAGGCCCCTGGCGTGCACTCAAAGGCCTGGGTGCCCGCCCCCTGGCAGAGTTGCTGTTTGAGCACCGTGGCGTTGCCCGCGACCCGCTGTGGGGACAGCGCCTGGCTTTGCACAGTCCGGAGCATGCCCACTTGCTGCGCTCCTGGCGGAGCGCCTGCACAGCCCCCGCCCCTGCATGGGTGCGCCGCTCGGTTTTCTGGCACAAGGGCCAGGCCCTGCAGGTGATGGAGTCGTTCGCGCCATGGGTTCTGGCGCTGCCTGTCGCCCACAGACCTGCTGACTAGATCTCGGTTCACACGGCCTGATCGCTGCGTGTGAAAGCCTGATGCCCTACACTGGTGGCCATGCTGTTTTCACGTCGAATCGAGCACTGTCAGGTTTGTGGCACCGCGGTGAACTACCAGATCCCGGGAGATGACAACCGCGAACGCGCGGTGTGCCCGGCCTGCCACCACATTCACTACGTCAACCCGTTGAACGTGGTGGGCACGCTGCCGGTCTGGGAAGACAAAGTGCTGCTGTGCCGTAGAAACATTGAACCGCGCAAGGGGTTCTGGACTCTGCCGGCCGGGTTCATGGAACTGGGCGAAACGACAGAAGAAGGGGCCGCGCGCGAAACCGACGAGGAAGCCGGCGCCCGCATCGAGATGGAGGGCTTGTACTGCGTGCTCAACGTCGTCACAGCGGGGCAAGTTCACCTGTTCTACCGCGCACGTCTGCTGGACACCACGTTTTCACCAGGGCCTGAGACGATCGAAGCCCGTTTGTTCAGTCAAGATGAGATTCCATGGTCCGAATTGGCCTTCCGTACAGTGAAAATGACACTGGACCGCTATTTTTCGGATCGTGAACGGGGTCAATTCGGCGTGTACTGTGCCGATATTCGCTGAGAAATCCGCCCGTGCATGATTTGGCGAGCGGGTCCGGTTTGCCCGATCGCATCACATGAACGCCCCGCAGGAACCCATCGCGCCCCCCTCCTCCCACACGCTGAATGTGCGTGAAGACCTGATCGCGCCGGATCCTCTGCTGGACTGCCTGATCGAAGTGGCTCGGCTGCATGGTCTGGCCGCCTCACGCGCCTCCCTGTCCGCAGGCTTGCCCCTGGAAAACGGCCCTTTGCCCCTGTCCTTGGCTGAGCGTGCGGCGCGGCGGGTTGGACTGTCTGCCAAATTGCAGCGAATCGGGCTGGATGCCATTGACCCGATCACCCTGCCAGCGATTCTGATCCTGCACAACAACCAGGCCTGCGTGCTGTTGGGACGTGAGGGCGAAGGAGATCAAGCCACCTTGCGCCTGCTGATGCCGGAAACGGGTCAGGGCTCGATCACGGTGTCGGCCGCCGAGTTCGCCCCCCGCCTGACCGGCGTGGTGCTGTTTGCGCGCCCTCACTTCAAATTTGACGAGCGCACCCCCGAGGTGAAAGCCACGCGGTCTGGCCATTGGTTCTGGGGCCCGGTTCTGGCACAAAAGCTGGTGTACCGCGATGTGCTGTGGGCGGCATTGATGGTGAATGTGTTCGCCATGGCGTTCCCGATATTCTCGATGAACGTCTATGACCGCGTGGTACCCAATCACGCCACCGAAACGCTTTGGGTGCTGGCCATGGGAGTGACCTTGGTGCTGGCTGGCGACCTGTTCATGCGCCTGATGCGCAGTCACTTCGTAGACGAGGCCAGTGCTCGCATCGATGTGCAGATTTCAGCCACCCTGATGGAACGGGTGCTGGGCATGAAGCTGGAAAACCGGCCTGCATCAGTGGGCTCGTTCGCGTCAAACCTGCGCGGGTTTGAGCAGGTGCGTGATTTCATTGCTTCCAGCACGGTAACTGCCTTGATCGACCTGCCCTTCGCACTGCTGTTTGTGCTGGTCATTGCCTGGATTTCGCCCTGGCTGGTGTTGCCAGTCATCACGGTGTTCGCGGTCATCGTGGTGGCTGCCTATGTGCTGCAACACCGCTTGCATGAGTTGTCGCAAAGCACTTACCAGGCCTCCGCCCAGCGTAACGCGACCTTGGTGGAAAGCCTGACAGGCATCGAAACCATCAAGTCCCAAGGGGCCGAAAGCCAGATTCAATCGCGCTGGGAGCGTGCCAACCAGTTCTTGGCCACTCTGAATGTGCGCATGCGGGGGCTGTCGTCGGGCGCCATGTATTTGACCGCCACGCTGCAGCAAATGGTGTCGGTGGCCATCATCTTGATTGGCGTGTACTTGATCGGCGACAAGTCGCTGACCATGGGCGGTCTGATTGCCTCGAGCATGTTGGCTGGGCGGGCCCTGGCCCCGGCCGGACAGATTGTGGGCCTGCTGATGCAATACCAAGGCGCCCGAACCGCACTGGAGTCGCTCAACAAGATCATGGACCAAGGGGTGGAGCGCCCCGATAACAGCAGCTTCATTCAGCGCCGTGAATTCAAGGGTGAAATCGAATTCCGACACGTGTCGTTTGCCTACCCGGGTCGCCAAGACTCGGCCTTGCACGACGTGAGCTTCAAGATTGCCCCAGGCGAGAAAGTGGCCTTGATCGGCAAGGTCGGCTCCGGCAAGACCACGCTGCAAAAGCTGATTCTGGGTCTGTACCAACCCAAGGAAGGATCGGTTCTGCTTGATGGCATCGACATGCGCCAGTTGGACCCGGCCGATGTGCGTCGCAATGTGGGCTACGTGTCACAAGACGTGACCCTGTTCTACGGCACGCTGCGCGAGAACATCGTGTTCGGCAACCCACATGCGCAAGACGATGCCATCGTGGCTGCCACCGAAGCTGCAGGCCTGGCCGAATTCGTGCAGCGTCACCCCCAGGGCTTTGACATGCAAGTGGGCGAGCGCGGTGAACTGCTGTCTGGCGGACAAAGACAAGGGGTAGGCGTGGCGCGGGCCATTCTGCACAATGCCCCCCTGCTGCTGCTGGACGAACCCACCAGCGCGATGGATTTCTCGACCGAAGCCTTTGTGACGCAAAAGATTGGCGCCTTCGCTCAAGGCAAGACGGTGGTGTTGGTGACACACCGAACCTCCATGCTGTCTTTCGTCGATCGTGTCATCGTGATCGACCAAGGCAAGGTCGTGGCCGATGGGCCCCGCGAGCGAATCATGCAGGCCTTGGCCGCAGGTCGCATTTCGCGTGCATCGTGATGAAGGCGCAGGTGCAAGCATGACGATGTGGACCCAAACTGGCAAGAAATTGATCGAATGGCTGGAGCGCATTCGCTTGCGTATCGCCCCATGGACTGACCGTGTTCTGGACGCAATCGGCGGCCCGCGCGTGGACCCCGCTGCGGCACGCGAAGCAGGCATGCGCAGCTTCGAAATGGAAGCCGATGCGGTGATGTCAACGCCGCAGACCCACCGCGCACAAACGCTGGTGCGCACGGCCTTGTTGGTGCTGGTGGTGCTGATCGGCTGGGCGGCGCTGGCCCCCGTAGATGAAGTCACCAAAGGGGACGCCAAGGTCATCCCTTCGCGCCAACTGCAGGTCATTCAGTCTCTGGACGGCGGTGTGGTGTCGGAAATTCTGGTCAAGGAAGGTCAGGAAGTCGAGGCTGGGCAAATGTTGCTGCGCATTGACGAAACCCGCGCCACGTCCGGCGTTCGAGAGAGCGCGGCACAGGTATTTGCTTTGCGAACCAAGTTGGCTCGTTTGAAGGCTTTGGCTGAGGGCGAGGCCTTCGCTCCCCCCCCCCCACGAGCGGGAAACGCCGAAGAGCTGCGTGTGGTCGACGAAGAACGTGACCTCTACAACAACAAGCGCTCGGAGCTGCAAGCCCTGGTCGGCATCAGTGAGCAGCAGTTGGCTCAGCGCGAGCAGGAACTGAGCGAAGCCCAGGCCAAGCGAGATTCCGCCACCCGCAGCCTGGAGTTGGCACAACAGGAATTGGTCAAGACACGCCCGCTGCTGGCCAGTGGCGCCGTGTCAGAGGTCGAAGTACTGAGGCTGGAGCGTGAAGTGAGCCGTGCGCGAGGCGACAAGGAGCAGGCCACCGCCCAGGCGGCCAGAGCCGGTGCCTCCATCGCAGAAGCACGTCGCAAGATTCAGGAAACCGAGCTGTCGTTCCGTAATGAAGCCCGCAAGGAGTTATCTGAAGTACTGGGGCGCTTGAACGCGATGAACGAAGGCGCGGTGGCCTTGGCTGACAAAGTGGACAAGGCCCAGGTGAAATCTCCGGTTCGGGGCCGTGTGCAGCGACTGCTGGCCAACACAGTGGGTGGCGTGGTGCAACCAGGCAAAGACATTGTGGAAATCGTGCCCCTGGATGATGCCTTGGTACTGGAAGCCAAGGTACAACCCAAGGACATTGCTTTCATTCATCCAGGGCAGAGCGCCACGGTGAAGTTCACCGCTTACGACTTCTCCATCTACGGCGGGCTGGATGCGGTGGTCGAGAACATCAGCCCCGACACCGTGACCGACGAGCGCGGCAACAACACCTTCTACGTGGTGCGCGTGCGCACACGCCAAACGCACTTCAGCGACAAGATGCCCATCATTCCAGGAATGACGGCAGAAGTGGACATCCTGACAGGCAAGAAGACCGTGTTGTCTTATCTGCTCAAGCCCGTTTTACGCGCCCACGCCTACGCACTGCGGGAACGTTGATCGTTTACTTCGCAGGGCCTGAAGCCGCATCGACCGACCAACCAGGGTGCTGGAACTGTTCCCCATAGTGCTGCAAGGTTCGAAGCACGCCTTGCGCACTCAAACGCTGCACCGACTGTTTGGGTGATGTACGCATGAGTGAGGCGTCTCGGGTCAGATCCGCCAACACCACGGTATGGAAGGCCTGATCCACTTGCGGCGTCAGCTTGCAATTGGCCACGATAGCGGCCACATGGCGCTCGACCGCCGCCCCCATATCCTGATAGTCCCGAGTGGTCAGCCGATCGAGTTCAAGTTCGGTCCGTCGCGCCATCATGGTTTGACGAATCTGGTCCATGCCGGCTTTCAGCACCGTGTCGGTTTCCCACTTCTTTCCGCCTACTGCCTTGGCTGAACTGGACGGGCTGATCGCCCCGTGGTCGTGCTCATGGCGGGCATGATCGTGCGAGGGTTGCGCCAAGGCTGATGACTGAGCGAGCAAACTGGCCCATCCCAAGGCCAGCGCGTGAAGGGTTCGTGTGTTCAACATCTGAATCTTTCTGCTTGTATCGACTACTGATTGCTACAACGGGGCCCTGGTTCTGCCCTGTTGAGCCGGGCGACACCCATTGTGGAAATACGGTCGATCCGCATCCTTGATCCAGCTTCATTTTGTGCTGGCCTGAGCCGTCGCCTTAAAAGCCGACGAATCCCCCACAAAGTGTGAACTGCCCCTCAAATCTGACGGCTTACCGCCGACATACCGATCAGCGAGACGAGTTCGCAGGAGCGTGGCTGCGCTAATGCGCCGATTTTCCTGCCCTTTTCTCCAAATTGATCACGAATTGCCTGACACCCAGGTTCGCTTGAGGGCTGCCATGTGGCTATCCTCAAACTGCGCTTTGTTACGTTCTGAAAGAGGTTTGTCATGTCCAAGTCCGCGCAAGTACCCGGCGGTACCGTTACCAGCATTCAGGGCCGTGCCACGGTCATCCCTGCTGGCGAGGGCGCAGCGCGCGTGCTCAAGGTTGGTGACGCCATTCAAGTAGGCGATGCGGTGCTGACCTCAGCTGGAACGCAGTTGGTGATCACCGACACGCAAGGCAACCCGTGGGCTCCACGTGACATCCTTCTGGCACTGGCGCAGGCCAATGCTTCTCCTGTACCCGCAACCAAGCAAAGCAAGAGCTTGCATGCCAAGGTCAAGGCGCTGACTGGAGAAAAAGACAGCGACGCCAAAGAAGCAGACCAAGCCATCCAGGCCATTGAGCGAGGCGATCAGGATGCAGCCCCTGCTGCGGGCGCCGATGGCGGCGGCAACGGCTCCATGACGCCGGGTTTGCGTGTCGACCGCGTCATTGAAGTGGTCAGCACACAGGAATTCGCGTTCGGTTCGACCGATCGAACCGGCTCCCCCACCACGGAGCCAACTCAAACTGCCACGGTTCAGGACACGGCCGTCGCCGACGCGATCGCCAAACTGACCGCTGCAGACGACACGTTCACCACCAACAAGGGCGTGGCCGTGGGCTTGCCAGTGTTGGCCAACGACACGATCGAGGCGGGTTCTGGTGCACAGGTGGTGGCAATCAACGGCCAGCCGATTGCACCAGGCAGCCAGATTGTGGTTGAACACGGTCTGGTCCAAATGACGAGCACGGGCGCACTGACGTTCGCCCCAGCCGACGGATACACCGGTACACAAACATTCACCTACACGGTGACCAACTCGAGCGGCCAGACCGCCGATGCATCGGTCACGGTGAATGTTGTCAATGGCAGCAATGTGCCGGTTCCCAACCCCGACCTGGTTCTGACTCAGGAAGACACCTCGGTGACATACCTGGTCACCGGCAATGACGAACCGGGTAGCGCGGGCCCCATCCAGATCACGGCCATCAATGGACAAGGCCTGGTGGCGGGAGAGACCGTGGCGGTTGTCCACGGCAGCGTCACGCTCAATGGGGATGGCACCTTGACCATATCCCCTGAAGCCGGGTACGCGGGCAACATCAGCTTTGCATACACCGTCACGGATCAAGCCGGGCAAAGTGCCAACTCAACGGTGCAGGTCCAGGTTGAGGCGATCAACGACGCCCCCATCGTATCGGGCGGCACGGTGATCAATGTGAACACCCTCGAAGACGCCCCGGTTTCGGGCAAGGTCAACGCCACGGACCCTGATGGTGACACCCTGACTTTCACTCAAGGTTCAGGCCCGGCTCATGGCACCAGCACGGTCAACCCTGATGGAAGCTGGACGTACACCCCCAACCCCGACTTCAATGGCAAGGACGCGTTCACCGTTACGGTGTCTGACGGCCAGGGGGGGACCACGGAAGTCACCATTCGTGTCGACGTGACCGATGTGCCTGATGCACCACGAGTCGGCAATCCAGGCGATCCAACCTTCGATGCAGGATCGGGTACTTACAACGTTTCCACCAACGAGGATCAGCCTGCCACAGGTCAGGTGACTGCGAAGGATCCAGACGGAGACCCCATCACGTTCGAGAAGGGCTCGAACCCTGCGCACGGCACCGTGACAGTCAACCCGGACGGCAGCTGGACCTATACCCCCGAGAAAGATTACAACGGCCCGGACTCTTTCACTGTCAAGGTGTCTGATGACAATGGAAACACCACAACCACCACCGTCAATGTCGGTGTGGTTGCAGTGCCTGATGCCGCCGTTTTCGGCGCCGGAGGCACGCAAGGGGCTGTGACGGAAGATTCCGCGGTGGACGGCGCAGGCAATTTGAGCACGGGGGGTCAGCTGGTCGCGGTTGACCCTGACACGGGCAGCTCGACATTCCAGCCACAAAGCGGAACCCAGGGTGCATATGGCAGCTTTGACCTGAACGCCGATGGCTCCTGGACCTACACCGCTTCGAACAGCAACCCAGCCATTCAGCAGCTGGGCAGCGGCGACACCTTGACTGAGACCTTCACGGTCAAGGCTGCCGATGGCACTCCAGCCACTATCACGGTCACGATCAATGGCAGCAACGATGCACCGGTGATCTCCTCTGCGGGTACCACCGGCAGCGTCACCGAAGACATTGGCGTCAACGGCGCCGGCAACCTGGTGGCCAATGGCACCCTGTCGATCACCGACACCGATGCCGGTCAAGCTGGCTTCCAAGCGGGCACCAGCAATGGTGCTTACGGCAATCTGGTTCTGAACGCCGATGGCTCCTGGACCTATACCGCTTCGAACAGCAACCCCTCCATTCAGCAACTGGGCGGTGGTGACACACTGACCGAGACTTTCACGGTCAAGGCAATCGATGGCACGCCGGCCACTATCACGGTCACCATCAACGGCTCGAATGACACGCCTGTCATCTCGTCGTCCGGCACAACCGGCTCGGTCACCGAAGACGTGGGCGTCAACGGCGCCGGCAATCTGGTGGCCAATGGCACCCTGTCGATCACCGACACCGATGCTGGTCAAGCTGGTTTCCAGGCCGGTACGTCCAATGGCGCCTATGGCGATCTGGTTCTCAATGCCGACGGCTCCTGGACCTACACCGCTTCGAACAGCAACCCCGCCATTCAGCAGCTGGGCGGTGGTAACACCTTGACTGAGACCTTCACGGTCAAGGCTGCCGATAGCACGCCGGCTACCGTGACGATCACCATCAATGGCTCGAATGACGCCCCCGTCATCTCGTCGTCCGGCACCACCGGCTCGGTCACCGAGGACGTAGGCGTCAACGGCGCTGGCAACCTGGTGGCCAACGGCACCCTGTCGATCACCGACTCCGATGCTGGTCAAGCCGGTTTCCAGGCTGGCACCAGCAATGGTGCTTACGGCAATCTGGTTCTGAACGCCGACGGCTCCTGGACCTACACCGCTTCGAACAGCAAC
>NZ_DASUIN010000018.1:0-38020 GCF_036273115.1 Aquabacterium sp. | reverse complement strand
TGTCCCGGCCATGTGCCGTTGCACGCAGGCTGTGACCAAGGCGCAAAGGTGAGCCAGGCGCGCACAACAAACGGAGAACGAACCCGTGCTGCCCGTCCTGCCCCAAGCTCTTCTGGCCCTCGCAGACGGCACGGTCTTTCCAGGCACTTCGATCGGCGCTGCCGGTCACACAGTCGGAGAAGTGGTGTTCAACACCTCGCTCACCGGCTACCAGGAAATCCTCACCGACCCCAGTTATTGCCAACAGATCGTCACACTGACGTATCCGCACATCGGCAACTACGGTGTCAACGGTGAAGACGTCGAAGCCTCGAAAGTCCATGCCGCTGGTCTGATCATCAAGGATCTGCCCATCCGCACTTCCAACTTCCGCCAGACCCAGACTCTGTCGCAGTACCTGCAAGCCGAGGGCACCGTCGGTATCGCCAACATCGATACCCGCAAGCTGACCCGCCTGCTGCGCACCAAGGGTGCCCAGAACGGTGCGATCGTCGCCCTGCCGGTCGGTCAGGCTGTGACCGATGCCGTGATCGCCGATGCCGTCGCCAAGGCCAAGGCTGCGCCCAGCATGGCCGGCCAGGATCTGGCCCAGGTCGTGACCCGCGCTGAAGCCGGTCAGTGGGATGAAACCGAATGGAAGCTGGCCAACGCTGAACTGGGTGGCAAGCCCGGTTTCGGCAAGCAGACCGCCCCTCGCTTCCACGTGGTGGCCTATGACTTCGGCGTCAAGCGCAACATCCTGCGCATGCTGGCCGAGCGCGGCTGCAAGGTCACCGTGGTGCCCGCCAAGACGCCCGCTGCTGAAGTGCTGAAGTACAAGCCTGATGGCATCTTCCTGTCCAATGGCCCTGGGGATCCTGAGCCCTGCGATTACGCCATCGCTGCTGCCAAGGAACTGATCGAAACCGGCATCCCGACCTTCGGCATCTGCCTGGGTCACCAGATCATGGCCCTGGCCTCTGGCGCCAGGACCTTCAAGATGAAGTTCGGCCACCACGGCGGCAACCACCCCGTGAAGGACCTGGACACCGGTCGCGTCAGCATCACCAGTCAGAACCACGGTTTCGCCGTGGATGAGAAGACGCTGCCCGCCAACCTGCGCGCTACGCACATCTCGCTGTTTGACGGCACGCTGCAAGGCCTGGCCCGTACCGACAAGCCCGCTTTCTGCTTCCAGGGTCACCCTGAAGCTTCGCCCGGACCGCATGACATCAGCTACCTGTTCGATCGTTTCACTGCGCTGATGGAGAAGAACAATGCCTAAGCGCACAGACATCAAGAGCATCCTCATCATCGGCGCCGGCCCGATCATCATCGGTCAGGCCTGCGAATTCGACTACTCCGGCGCACAGGCTTGCAAGGCCCTGCGTGAAGAGGGTTACAAGGTCATCCTGGTCAACAGCAACCCTGCGACCATCATGACGGACCCGAACACGGCCGACGTCACCTACATCGAGCCCATCACCTGGCAGGTGGTCGAGCGCATCATCGCCAAGGAGCGTCCTGACGCGATCCTGCCGACCATGGGCGGCCAGACCGCGCTGAACTGCGCCCTGGATCTGCACAAGCACGGCGTGCTGGACAAGTACAAGGTCGAGATGATCGGTGCCAACGAGCACGCGATCGAAAAGGCCGAAGACCGCCTGAAGTTCAAGGACGCGATGACCTCCATCGGTCTGGGCTCGGCCAAGTCCGGCATCGCCCACTCGCTGGAAGAGGCCTGGGCGGTGCAAAAGCGCATCCAGGCCGAAATCGGTGGCTCCGGCTTCCCCATGGTGATCCGCCCCAGCTTCACGCTGGGTGGCACCGGTGGCGGCATTGCCTACAACCCCGAAGAGTTCGAAGAGATCTGCAAGCGTGGCATCGACCTGTCGCCCACCAATGAGTTGCTGATCGAAGAGTCGCTCATCGGCTGGAAAGAGTACGAGATGGAGGTGGTTCGCGACAAGGCGGACAACTGCATCATCGTGTGCTCGATCGAAAACCTGGATCCCATGGGCATCCACACGGGTGACTCCATCACCGTGGCCCCGGCTCAGACCCTGACCGACCGCGAATACCAGCTGCTGCGCAATGCCTCGATCGCCATCCTGCGCGAAATCGGCGTGGAGACCGGCGGCTCCAACGTGCAGTTCTCGATCAACCCCGTTGACGGCCGCATGGTCGTGATCGAGATGAACCCGCGCGTGTCGCGTTCGTCGGCGCTGGCCTCCAAGGCCACCGGCTTCCCGATCGCCAAGATCGCGGCCAAGCTGTCGGTCGGCTACACGCTCGACGAGTTGAAGAACGACATCACCGGTGGCGCAACCCCCGCCTCGTTCGAGCCTTCGATCGATTACGTGGTCACCAAGATCCCGCGTTTCGCCTTCGAGAAGTTCCCCGCTGCCGACAGCCGCCTGACCACGCAGATGAAGTCCGTGGGCGAAGTGATGGCCATGGGCCGCACCTTCCAGGAGTCCTTCCAGAAGGCCCTGCGCGGCCTGGAAACCGGCATCGATGGCCTGACCGAGATCAGCAACGATCGCGAAGAGATCCTGCAGGAAATCGGCGAGCCTGGCCCCGAGCGCATTCGCTTCCTGGGTGACGCTTTCCGCATCGGCCTGAGCTTGGACGAGATCTTCGAAGAAACGAAGATCGATCCCTGGTTCCTCGCCCAGATCGAAGACATCGTCAAGACCGAAGCCGACGTCCGGGCGCGCAAGCTGGAAACGCTGAGCGCTGCCGAGATGCGTTACCTGAAGCAAAAGGGCTTCTCGGACCGCCGCCTGGCCAAGCTGATGGGCACCAACCAGCATGACGTGCGTCGTGCGCGTCACGCCCTGAACGTGCGCCCGGTCTACAAGCGCGTGGACACCTGCGCCGCCGAGTTCTCGACGCAAACTGCCTACATGTACTCGTGCTACGAGACGCTGGGCGGCGAGTGCGAAGCCGATCCGACGGACAAGAAGAAGATCATGGTGTTGGGCGGTGGCCCGAACCGCATTGGTCAAGGTATCGAGTTCGACTACTGCTGCGTGCACGCCGCTTTGGCCATGCGCGAAGACGGTTACGAAACCATCATGGTCAACTGCAACCCAGAGACCGTTTCGACCGACTACGACACCTCTGATCGTCTGTACTTCGAGCCCGTCACCCTGGAAGACGTGCTGGAAATCGTTGACAAGGAAAAGCCTGTTGGCGTGATCGTTCAGTACGGTGGTCAGACCCCTCTGAAGTTGGCGCTGGACCTGGAAGCCAATGGCGTGCCTATCATCGGCACCACCCCAGACAGCATCGACATCGCGGAAGACCGCGAGCGCTTCCAAGCTCTGCTGCACAAGCTGGGCCTGAAGCAGCCGCCTAACCGCACCGCTCGCACCGAAGACGAAGCCATCAAGCTGGCCAACGAAATTGGCTACCCATTGGTGGTGCGTCCTTCCTACGTGTTGGGTGGCCGCGCGATGGAAATCGTGCACGGCGACAAGGACCTCGAGCGCTACATGCGCGAAGCCGTCCGTGTCTCCGAGAAGTCGCCTGTGCTGCTGGACCGCTTCCTGAACGACGCGGTTGAAGTCGACGTGGACTGCATTGCTGATGGCACCGACACCATGATCGGCGGCATCATGGAGCACATCGAACAGGCTGGCGTTCACTCTGGTGACTCGGCTTGCTCGCTGCCTCCTTACACCCTGAGCGCTGAGCTGCAAGACGAGCTGCGTCGTCAGACCGCTGTCATGGCCAAGGCCCTGAACGTGGTCGGTTTGATGAACGTTCAGTTCGCCATCCAAGGCGATGTGACCAAGGGCTTGAACGACGCCACTGTGTACGTGCTGGAAGTGAACCCACGTGCCTCGCGTACCGTGCCTTACGTGTCCAAGGCCACCGGTCAGCCTCTGGCCAAGATTGCCGCACGTTGCATGGCCGGCCAGAAGCTGAAGGACCAGAAGTCCCCCGATGGCAAGGCCCCTCGCGAAGTGGTGCCTCCTTACTTCACCGTCAAGGAAGCCGTCTTCCCGTTCAACAAGTTCCCAGGCGTGGACCCCGTCCTCGGCCCAGAAATGCGTTCGACCGGCGAAGTGATGGGCGTGGGCGACACCTTCGGCGAAGCCATGCTGAAGTCGCAGCTGGGCGCTGGTTCGCGTCTGCCCACCAAGGGCACCGTGTGCATCTCCGTCAAGGATGGTGACAAGGCACGTGCCGTGGCCGTCGCCAAGGACCTGATCGCCCTGGGCTTCAATGTGGTGGCCACCAAGGGCACCGCAGCAGCCATCGCCGCCGCTGGTGTGCCTGTGAAGCCCGTGAACAAGGTGAAGGACGGCCGTCCGCACATCTCTGACGCCATCAAGGCTGGCGAGATTCAACTGGTGTTCACCACCGTGGACGAAACCCGCACCGCGATTGCTGACTCGCGCAGCATCCGTCAGGCCGCTTTGGCCAACCGTGTGACCTACTACACGACCATGGCAGGCTGCGAAGCCGCTGTTGAAGCGTTGAAGCACCAGGACGACCTGGTGGTGTATTCGCTGCAAGAGTTGCACGCCAAACTGCACTAAACTGTGCGTTTGTTCGGGCGGTCAGCCGCCCGATTCAAACATTCCACGTGGGCCGCGCCCGAATGTGATCCTTGGAAACTTCCCTGGATTTCATGGGCAGCGGCTCCGTTCATTTCAGACCCGTATTTTTTTGCGAGACACACCATGTCGACCATTCCAATCACCAAGCGCGGCGCAGAAAAGCTGAAGGAAGAACTGCACCGCTTGAAGCACGTTGAGCGTCCTGCCGTGGTGCAAGCCATCGCCGAGGCCCGTGCCCAAGGTGACCTGTCTGAAAACGCCGAATACGATGCCGCCAAGGACAAGCAAGGCTTCATCGAAGGTCGCATCAACGAAATCGAAGGCAAGCTGTCTGCAGCTCAAATCATCGACCCAGCAGCACTGGATGCTGGTGGCCGCGTGGTGTTTGGCGCCACCGTTGAAATGGAAATCGAAGCCACAGGCGATGTGGTGACCTACCAGATCGTGGGCGACGACGAAGCCGACCTGAAGCAAGGCCTGATCTCAATCAGCTCGCCCATTGCGCGCGCCTTGATCGGCAAGGAGGCAGGTGACGTGGCCGTGGTGCAGGCTCCTGGTGGTGCCCGCAGCTACGAAATCATCGAAGTTCGCTACATCTGAGCCCAGTGAAGCCGTCTCTCGCACGCGTTCAAATCTGGCTGGCCGGCCTGTGGGCTGGCTGCACCTTGGCCGTGGGCGCAGTGGCTGCCCCGTCGTTGTTTGCGGTGCTAAGCCGTGACATGGCGGGGCTGGGGGCCGGACGCATTTTTGCGGTCGAGGCTCGCATCAGCCTGTTCGTGGCCATTGCGCTGTTCGTGCTGGAGCGCCAGCGCGTTCGCAAACAGGAAGAGCAGGGCACGGGCAACGGCTCGGCCATGTCAGCCGAACTGGTGTTGGTACTGCTGGCCTTGTTCCTGACGGTGTTGGGCCAGTTCGCGCTGCAACCCGCCATGGAAGCCGCGAAAGCCGGGCAGCCCACGCGCTTGTCGTTTGGTGCCTTGCATGGCATTTCGGCCAGCCTGTTCTGGCTGAAGATCGTGGTGTTGCTGGCGCTGTCGTGGCGCCTGAACGGTCGCGCGTCTTCCTGACAGACATAAAAAACGCCGCTGATGCGGCGTGATGCATTTCGGTGCACCGGCTTTGGCAAGCCGGGCAGGTCGAATCAGGAAGGCTTCTTGCTGGTCACACGCTTTTTGGCGCGCTTGATCAGGCCACCCGCCGTGACACGTTGGTTCCCCATAACCTGAACTTTCTTGATTTCAGGGCGGCGAGTGCCACTCTTGGAAAACTTCAGAATCTTGACCTCGCGCGGGCCAGGCTTGCGGTTTTCCTTGGTTTCGGCATCGGCCTTTTCAGGAATGGGGCGCCACAGCACCAGCAATTTGCCAATGTGTTGAATCGGTGCGGCATTGAGTTGGTCGCACAATTGGACGTACATCGTTTCGCGGGCTTCGCGGTCGTCACCCAAAACGCGGATCTTGATCAGGCCGTGCGCCTTGAGGGCGGAATCGGCTTCCTTCAGAACCGCAGGGGTGAGGCCATCGCCGCCGATCATGACGACGGGGTCCAGGTGGTGCGCATCAGCCCGGTGGACTTTGCGCTCGGCAGTTGTTAGTTGAATCGCAGGCATCTGCGTATTATCCCAGCCATGAAAGTCAAAAGCAAAAGTAAAAAGATCAACAAGGCCTGGCTGAACGATCACATTCACGATCCGTACGTCAGATTGGCCCAGAAAGAGGGCTATCGCTCGCGGGCTGCCTACAAGATCAAGGAAATTGACGAGCAGTTGCAGCTGATCAAGCCCGGCCAGCTCGTGGTGGACCTGGGCGCCGCACCCGGCGCCTGGAGCCAGTACGTGCGTCGCAAATTCGCGCCGAAGGACGCTGGCACCGGTGGCGCGGCCGTGGGTGAGCTCAACGGCACCATCATTGCGCTCGACTTGCTGGATTTCGAACCCATTGAAGGCGTGCAATTCATTCAAGGCGATTTCCGCGAGGAATCGGTTTTGAATCAATTGACCGAATTAGTCGGCGATCGCCCGGTGGACGTGGTCATTTCCGATATGGCCCCCAATTTGAGTGGCATTGATGTTTCCGACAGTGCCCGTGTCGAACACCTGATCGAACTGGCCATCGATTTCGCCCAAAACCACATGAAGCCCGACGGCGCACTGGTGTGCAAGGTGTTCCACGGCAGCGGCTACAGCCAGCTGGTCGAGATGTTCCGCCAGGCTTTCCGCGTGGTGAAACCGATCAAACCCAAGGCCTCGCGAGACAAATCGGCAGAAACCTTTTTGGTGGGAATTGGCCTGAAAAACCGCTGACCGCGTGTTGTTTTGTTCCCAGAGGGGGAATGGGGCGGAAAACTCCGCCTAAACTCAGGATCGCGTTACACAGGTGGCCTCTTGATTCCCCTAGAATTGCCCATATGTACCGCGAAGACTGCACCTGGTAAGCGGCTGGATGTGGTTTTTCAGATTGGATGAAGGAGCCGCGGTGAACAATCAATGGTTCTCGAAAGTTGCTGTTTGGCTGGTGGTGGCACTTGTGCTGTTCACCGTGTTCAAGCAGTTCGATCGCGCCGCCACGGGCGCCACACAAATCGGGTATTCCGACTTCCTGGAAGAGGTGCGCGCCAAGCGCATCAAGGCGGTCACCCTGCAGGAAGGCGGTGGCGGCACCGAGATCCTGGCCACCACAACTGACGACAAGCGCATTCGCAGTACCGCCACCTATCTGGACCGCGGTCTGGTTGGCGATCTGATCAGCAATGGCGTCAAGTTCGATGTCAAGCCTCGCGAAGAGCAGTCCCTGATCGTGGGCTTGCTGATGTCTTGGGGCCCCATGCTGCTGCTGATCGGCGTGTGGATCTATTTCATGCGCCAGATGCAAGGCGGCGGCAAGGGCGGAGCATTCAGCTTCGGTAAGAGCCGTGCCCGCATGCTGGACGACACCAACAACAACGTGACCTTTGCCGATGTGGCTGGTTGCGACGAAGCCAAGGAAGAAGTCAAGGAATTGGTTGACTTCCTGCGCGACCCTCAGAAGTTCCAGAAACTGGGCGGCCGCATTCCTCGCGGCGTGCTGATGGTTGGTCCCCCTGGCACGGGTAAGACCTTGCTGGCCAAGTCGATTGCCGGCGAAGCCAAGGTTCCGTTCTTCACCATCTCGGGTTCTGACTTCGTTGAAATGTTCGTGGGTGTGGGTGCTGCCCGCGTTCGCGACATGTTCGAGCAAGCCAAGAAGAATGCGCCTTGCATCATCTTCGTCGACGAAATCGACGCGGTGGGTCGCCACCGTGGCGCTGGTTTGGGCGGCGGTAACGACGAGCGCGAACAAACCCTCAACCAGATGCTGGTGGAGATGGACGGCTTCGAGACCAATCTGGGCGTGATCGTGATTGCCGCGACCAACCGTCCTGACATCCTCGACCCCGCTTTGCTGCGTCCTGGTCGTTTCGACCGCCAGGTGTACGTGACCCTGCCTGATGTGCGTGGTCGTGAGCAGATCCTGAACGTGCACATTCGCAAGGTGCCCGTGGGTCAAGACGTTCGTGCCGACATCCTCGCCCGTGGCACCCCTGGTTTCTCGGGTGCTGATCTGGCCAACCTGGTCAACGAAGCTGCGTTGTTTGCCGCGCGCCGCAACGGCCGCGTGGTGGAAATGCAGGACTTCGAGAAGGCCAAGGACAAGATCATGATGGGCCCCGAGCGCAAGTCCATGGTCATGCCCGAGGAAGAGCGCAAGAACACGGCGTATCACGAAGCAGGTCACGCCCTGGTGGCTCGCTTGCTGCCCAAGACCGATCCGGTCCACAAGGTCACCATCATTCCGCGCGGTCGTGCGCTGGGTGTGACCATGCAGTTGCCTGAAGGCGACCGCTACAGCATGGACAAGGACCGCATGCTCAACACCATTTCGGTGCTGTTCGGTGGCCGTATTGCTGAAGAAGTGTTCATGAACCAGATGACCACCGGCGCCAGCAACGACTTCGAACGTGCCACAGCCATCGCCCGCGACATGGTCACCCGCTACGGCATGACCGACGAGCTTGGCCCGATGGTCTATGCCGACAACGAAGGTGAAGTGTTCCTGGGTCGCTCCATCACCAAGACGACCAACATGTCTGAAGAGACGATGCAGAAGGTGGACCACGAAATCCGCCGCATCATCGACGAGCAGTACGCGCAAGCCCGCAAGCTGATCGAAGACAATCAGGACAAGATGCACGCCATGGCCAAGGCCCTGCTGGAATGGGAAACCATCGACGCGGAGCAGATCGAAGACATCATGTCTGGCCGTGAACCGCGTCCGCCTAAAGACTGGTCGCCTTCGTCGCGCCCCAACGGTGGCAACAAGCCTCCGATGAACACCGACGGCGCACCGGCTGCAGCCTGATTTTGCTGAACCGCATCACCAACGGGGCTTTCGAGCCCCGTTTTCTATTGCCTAAACCACTTGCCCATCGAAGGGCCTAGCGATTCCATGAGCACCCCCATCTGGCAGGCTGGCCGCTTCCAGCTGAACCTGTCTCAGCCCCTGGTGATGGGCATTGTGAACGTCACCCCCGACTCGTTTTCTGACGGTGGGCAGCACCAGACTACCTCGGCAGCCTTGGCCCACTGCGAAGCCTTGCTGAAAGACGGCGCAGACATCCTCGACATTGGCGGCGAGTCGAGTCGCCCGGGGGCTCCGGCCTTGAGCGCAGAGGAGGAATGGACACGCATTGGTGGGCTCGTGCGAGAGGCGGTTCAATTGCAGGTGCCTATTTCGATCGACACCTACAAGACCGAAACCATGGCGCGTGCGCTGGATGCAGGTGCCGACATCATCAACGACATCCGTGCGCTGGGTGCCGCCGGAGCCATGGAGTTGGTGGCGGCACACCCCAACTGCGGCGTGTGCCTGATGCACATGCAAGGCAAGCCGGAAGACATGCAGCAAGCGCCGCGCTATGTAGACGCCGTGTCCGAAGTACGCCAATTCCTGTCTGAAAGAGCCCAGACGCTGCTCAATAAGGGGGTTGCGCGAGAGCGAATCACCTTGGATCCGGGATATGGTTTTGGCAAGACCCCGCAACATAATCTCGATCTGTGGTGCCGCCAGGCCGAATTGCTGGATCTGGGATTTCCGCTGCTGATTGGCTGGTCGCGCAAATCCACCCTGGGGGTGATCACGGGTAAGCCCGTTGAGCAACGACTGGCTGCCAGCCTGGCTGCGGCGCTGGCCTCCATTCAAAGGGGGGGCCGGATCATTCGCGTTCACGATGTGGCGGAAACAGTTGACGCCATCAAGGTCTGGCACGCTGCCGGATTATTGGAATCGACATGATTCGGGCGCAGAATAGTTATTTGCCTCAACCAAACTGACAAAACAAACACGATGGCTGCACGACAGTATTTCGGGACGGATGGCATTCGCGGCACCGTAGGGCAGGCTCCCATTACGCCTGACTTCGTTCTTCGGCTCGGGCACGCCGTAGGGCAGGTGCTCAAGCGCACTGAACAGCGCCCCACGGTTCTGATTGGCAAAGACACCCGTATTTCCGGCTACATGCTCGAGTCGGCGCTGGAAGCCGGTTTTGCTTCGGCCGGGGTCGATGTCTTGATGACCGGGCCGCTACCCACCCCAGGGGTGGCCTACCTGACTCGGGCGCTGCGTCAGAGCCTGGGCGTGGTGATCAGTGCCTCGCACAATCCGTTTGCCGACAACGGCATCAAGTTCTTCTCGGCGCAGGGTGAAAAGTTGCCCGATGACTGGGAAATCGCGGTAGAAGCGGCCTTGAACGATGCGCCTCAGTGGGTAGACTCTGCCAGCCTGGGGCGCGTACGCCGTGTGGAAGACGCGCGAGGCCGCTACATTGAGTTCTGCAAGGCCACGTTTCCAAATCACCTGTCACTCAAGGGCCTGAAGCTGGTGGTGGATGCCGCCCATGGTGCTGCTTACCAGGTCGCGCCCAATGTGTTCCACGAATTGGGCGCCGAGGTCATTTCGATTGGCTGTGCGCCCAATGGGGTCAACATCAATGATGGCGTGGGGGCCACTCACCCAGAGGCCCTGGTGAAAGCCGTGGCCGAGCACAAAGCGCACTATGGCATTGCTCTGGACGGTGACGCCGACCGCCTGCAGATCGTGTGCGCTGACGGACGTTTGCTCAATGGCGATGAACTGCTGTACATCATGGTGGCAGACCGCCTGGAGCAAGGGCAGTCCGTGCCAGGCGCGGTAGGCACCTTGATGACCAATATGGCCGTGGAGCTGGCATTGAAGGGCCGAGGCATTGACTTTGTGCGCGCCAAGGTGGGCGACCGCTATGTGCTGGAAGAACTCAGCAACCGCGGCTGGCAGCTGGGCGGGGAGGGCTCTGGCCACTTGTTGGCCCTGGATCGCCACACCACGGGTGACGGCATTGTCAGCGCGTTGCAGGTACTGCAAGCCGTGGTCCGCACGGGCCGCAGCTTGCCTGAATGGCTGGATGGCGTGTCGCTGTTCCCTCAGCGCCTGATCAACGTGCGCTTGCAAGCGGGGCAAGACTGGAAGAGCAGCCAGGCGCTGGCCTCGGAGCAAGAGCGGGTGGGTCGATTGCTGGAGGGCCGCGGCCGTGTCCTGATTCGCCCATCGGGCACCGAGCCCTTGCTGCGGGTGATGGTCGAGGCGCGCGAACAGGCATTGGCCGACGAGTGCGCGCAAGCCCTGGCTGATGCGGTCGTGCGCTGACTCCGCACCAGATTGCTCAACGACAAAGCGGACCCGAAGGTCCGCTTTTTTCATGGGCCCGCGCGGTTTTGAATTACTTCTTGGGCGCAGGGGGCGTCAATACGCGGTCAATCTTGTGAATCACACCGTTGCTGGTGCTCACGTCGGCCTGGGTCACCATGGCGTCGTCAATGGTGATGAATTCACCGGCCTTGGACACGTTCAGCTTGCCGCCACCGACGGTGTTCAGCGTGGTGTTTTCCGTGATGGCGGCAGACTGTACCTTGCCAGCCACAATGTGATACGACAAAAGCGCTTTCAGTTGAGCCGGGTCTTTGGCCAACTTGT
The DNA here is from genome assembly GCF_036273115.1 of Aquabacterium sp. Classification (GTDB taxonomy): domain Bacteria; phylum Pseudomonadota; class Gammaproteobacteria; order Burkholderiales; family Burkholderiaceae_C; genus Aquabacterium. Next base: position 26,445 of record NZ_DASUIN010000018.1, on the reverse strand, counting down.
CCAGGGTCGCGGGGGGCAGGGCCTGGAACGCTTCGTTGGTTGGCGCGAAAACGGTGACGGGCGAGCTGCCGTTCAGAACGTCGCCCAACTCAGCTTGCTGCACCAGTTTGTAGAAAGTCGACAAATCGGCGTTTTGTGCGGCAGACGCAGCGGTGGCTGCGGCATCTTGCTTGAGGCCAGCGCACCCGGTCATGGCTGCGGCAGCCAGAGCCAGGAACAGGGCGGCACAGGCGCGAGCAGTCGTGTTGCGTTTCGTCATAATGGAAGTCTCCGTGAGGTAAAACGCCTGTCATCTGAGGCGAACCTGGGCACGATAAGACTGTCATGTGACAGATGGGTGACGCAAAAATGACCGCCTTGTCACAAATGAATGAGCTGTTCAGTAGATCCATTTATGACAACGCCGCTGGAATCTGTCATGTTGCCGTCACAATGCGCACCTAAAGTCCGTCGTACTGAAATTTGACTGTCACATGACATCGAAAGGCGAAGACATGACTTTGAAACTGATCCGCTCCACTGCCGCGATTGCTTTGGCTCTGATGAGCGCAAGCGTGTTTGCTGAAGACGTCACCGGTGCTGGCGCCAGCTTCCCCGCTCCCGTGTACGCCAAGTGGGCCTCGCTGTTCAACACGGCCACCGGTACCCGCATCAATTACCAATCGGTGGGCTCTGGCGCCGGCATCAAGCAGATCAAGGCCAAGACGGTTGATTTCGGTGCCTCTGACATGCCCCTGAAAGACGATGAACTGGCCAAGGATGGCCTGATGCAGTTCCCCACCGTGATCGGTGGCGTGGTGCCTGTGGTGAACATCAAGGGTGTGCAGCCTGGCCAGTTGAAGTTGACCGGCGAAGTGCTGGGCAACATCTACCTGGGCAACATCAAGAAGTGGAATGACCCCGCCATCGTGGCTCTGAACCCTGGCGTGTCCCTGCCTGATTCGGCCATCGCCCCCGTTCGCCGCGCCGATGCTTCCGGTACCAGCTTCATCTTCACCAACTACCTGAGCAAGGTCAACGCCGAGTGGAAGACCAAGGTGGGTGAGGGCACTTCGGTGAACTGGCCCACCGGCGCAGGCGGCAAGGGTAACGAAGGTGTCTCGGCTTTCGTGCAACGTCTGCCCAATTCGATTGGCTATGTGGAATACGCCTACGCCAAGCAAAACAAGATGTCTCACGTCACGCTGCGCAATGCCGACGGCAACTACGTTCAGCCTGATGACGAAGCGTTCAAGGCTGCCGCAGCTGGCGCCGAATGGAACAAGTCGTTCTACCAGATCCTGACCAATCAGGCTGGCAAGAATGCCTGGCCCATCAGCGGTGCGACTTTCATCCTGATGCACAAGCGCCAGGACAAGCCAGCACAAGCTGCAGCCACCCTGAAGTTCTTTGACTGGGCTTACACCTCGGGTGACAAGAGCGCTGCTGATCTGGAATACGTGCCACTGCCGGCCAACGTAAAGGATCTGGTCCGTAAGCAATGGGCTGGTCTGACCGACGCCGCTGGCAAAACCGTGAGCTACAAGTAATCAGCTCACCCTCAGCCGAAAGCTTCCTGGCCAGGAGGCTTTCGGTTTTGTCTTGTATTTCTGACAGTAGTAACGCTTCTTGCTCGACGGAGCCTGCCCATGACAGCCATCTTGCCAGCCGATATGGACGATTCGGCCCCTCCTGCCCGACAACAACAGAAGCGACAACCCATGACCAATCCTCCCGTTCGACGCGTCAATGCTCCCTGGGCTGATGCGGTGTTTGCATTGCTGGCTCGCGGTGCAGCCATTCTGACTTTGTCGATTCTGGCCGGCATCATCATTTCGCTGGTCATTGGCGCCTGGCCTGCCATTCACGAATATGGCCTGAGCTTTTTGTGGCGTGCCGATTGGGACCCCGTGCAAGAGCAGTACGGCGGCCTGGTGATGATCTACGGCACGCTGATGACCTCGTTCATTGCCTTGCTGATCGCAGTGCCCGTGAGTTTCGGCATTGCCATGTTCCTGACTGAGCTGTCGCCAGCCTGGCTGAAGCGCCCTCTGGGCATTGCGGTGGAGTTGCTGGCGGCGGTGCCGTCGATTGTTTACGGCATGTGGGGCCTGCTGGTGTTTGGTCCCATCTTGTCGACTTACGTTCAGCAGCCTCTGCAAACCTTGACGGAAGGCGTGCCTTATCTGGGCGCGTTTTTCTCCGGCCCACCTGTGGGCATCGGTATTTTGTCGGCCGGCATCATTCTGGCCATCATGATCATTCCGTTCATTGCCTCGGTGATGCGCGATGTGTTTGAAGTCACTCCTCCGCTGCTGAAGGAGTCGGCTTACGGTCTGGGTTCGACCACCTGGGAAGTGGTGTCGAAGGTGGTGTTGCCTTACACCAAGACGGGTGTGGTCGGCGGCATCATGCTGGGTTTGGGGCGTGCTCTGGGTGAAACCATGGCAGTCACCTTCGTCATCGGCAACATGAACCAGTTGAATTCGCTGTCGGTGTTCGAGGCTGCCAACAGCATCACCTCGGCGCTGGCCAACGAGTTCGCTGAAGCAGGCGAGGGTCTGCATCAGGCTTCGCTGATCTACCTGGGCCTGATTCTGTTCTTCATCACCTTTGTGGTGCTGGCATTTTCCAAACTGCTGTTGGCCAAGCTGAAGAAGGCTGAAGGAGCCCGCGCATGACATCGACCAGTTCTTATCGCATTGCCAAGCACAACCGCCGCAAGCGCATCAACGCGCTGGCGCTGACCTTGTCGCTGGCTGCCATGGCTTTTGGCCTGGTCTGGCTGGTGTGGATTCTGGTTGAGACTGTTCGCCTGGGCATGGACGGGCTGACACTGGCCACGTTCACACAGATGACGCCCGCGCCACAAGAGGATGGGGGCCTGGCCAACGCCATCATGGGCTCGTTGATGATGGTGGGGCTGGCAACCTTGATCGGAACGCCTGTAGGCGTGATGGCTGGCGTGTATCTGGCTGAATACGGTCAAAGCGGCTGGTTGGGCAGTGTGACCCGATTCATCAACGACATTCTGCTGTCTGCACCATCCATCGTCATCGGCCTGTTTGTGTATTCCACGGTGGTGGCACGTAGCAAGACCTTCTCGGGTTGGGCAGGCGTTCTGGCCCTGGCTTTGATTGTGGTGCCGGTGGTCATTCGTACCACCGAAAACATGCTGGCCCTGGTTCCCAACGCTTTGCGTGAAGCCGCTTATGCACTGGGCACCCCCAAATGGCGAGTGATTCTCACCATCACGCTGAAGTCGGCTCGTGCAGGTGTGATCACCGGCGTGCTGCTGGCTGTGGCCCGTATTTCCGGTGAAACCGCTCCTCTGCTGTTCACGGCCTTGTCCAACCAGTTCTGGAATTCGGATCTGGGCGGCCCGATGGCCAGCCTGCCCGTGACCATCTTCAAGTTCGCCATGAGCCCCTACGAAAACTGGCAGAAGCTGGCCTGGGCCGGCGTGTTCCTGATCACGATCGGGGTGCTGGTGTTGAACGTGCTGGCTCGCACCCTGTTCCGTCAGCGCTGATCTGGCGCTGTAGCAAAAGAATATTTCTGGAGTTTCCTCAATGGATGCCAAGGTTCAAACCTCGACACAGCCGAAGTCCAAGCTGTCGGTTCGCAATCTGAATTTTTTCTACGGCAAGTTCCACGCTCTGAAGAACGTGAACATGGAGCTGCCCGAGAACAAGGTCACCGCCTTCATCGGTCCCTCTGGTTGCGGCAAGTCGACCCTGTTGCGCACATTCAACCGCATGTTCGAGCTGTATCCTGAGCAACGTGCAGAAGGCCAGATCTTGCTGGATGGCCAGGATATCTTGACCACCAAGGAAGACGTGTCTCTGATTCGTGCCAAGGTGGGCATGGTGTTTCAGAAGCCCACGCCGTTCCCGATGTCGATCTACGAGAACATTGCCTTCGGTGTGCGCCTGTTCGAAAACCTGTCGCGCGTCGAAATGGACGAACGCGTGGAATGGGCCTTGAAAAAGGCCGCTCTGTGGAACGAAGTGAAAGACAAGCTCAACCAGAGCGGTTCCGGTCTGTCGGGTGGTCAGCAGCAGCGTTTGTGCATTGCCCGCGGCATTGCGATCAAGCCCGAAGTGCTGCTGCTGGACGAACCTTGCTCGGCCCTGGACCCGATCTCGACCGGCAAGATCGAAGAGCTCATCCATGAACTCAAGGATGACTACACCGTGCTGATCGTGACCCACAACATGCAGCAGGCCGCCCGTTGTTCGGACTACACCGCTTACATGTACCTGGGCGAACTGATTGAATTCGGTCAGACCACCGACATCTTCATGAAGCCCAAGCGCACCGAAACGGAAGACTACATCACCGGCCGTTTCGGCTGATCGATAGTGAGTCTCAGTAGTATCGAAACAAGCACAAAACAATTCTGACGGAGTATCCGACATGACCGAGAAGCACTTGTCCAGCCAGTTTGACGTGGAACTCAGCGGGATCTCTACCCGCGTGCTGGAAATGGGTGGCCTGGTCGAATCGCAAGTGGCTCAAGCCATCTACGCGTTGACTCACTTCAGCGAGGAGACATCGGCATCGGTGCTCGAGCAGGAAGAGCGCGTGAACCAGATGGAAATGGCCATCGACGCTGACCTGTCGACCATCATTGCCCGTCGCCAGCCCACCGCGCGCGATCTGCGCCTGCTGATTGCCATTTCCAAGACCATCGGCAACCTCGAACGCGTCGGTGACGAGGCCGCTCGCATTGCACGCACGGTGCAACGCCTGATCAACACGGGTGTGTCGAGCCGACTGCGTCTGCCGGTGAGCGACGTGTCGTTCGAGGCCAATCTGGCTACCGCTTCGCTGCGTAAGGCGCTTGATGCCTTTGCCCGCCTCGACACCTTGACCGCTCTGGAAGTGATCAAGAGTGACAACGAAATCGACGCCGAGTTCGATGGCCTGATGCGCAAGCTGATCACCTACATGATGGAAGATCCACGCACCATTTCCGCGTCGATCGACCTCGTGTTCGTGGCCAAAGCCATTGAGCGTGTGGGTGACCACGCGAAAAACCTGGCCGAGCAGGTGATCTACATCGTCAAGGGTTTGGACGTTCGACACAACAGCCCTGAGGCTGTCGAGTCCATCATCAAATAAGAATATCGGGAGCAAGCCATGAGCCGTGTGTTGGTGGTGGAAGACGAAGTTGCGATTGCAGAGTTGATTTCTCTGAACTTGCGCCATTCCGGTTTCGAGGTGGTGGTGGCCAACTCGGCCGACCATGCCCAGACTGAAATCGATCGAGTCCTGCCCGATCTCGTGTTGCTGGACTGGATGCTGCCAGGTCAGTCGGGTTTGGCCCTGGCCAAGCGTTGGCGTGGCACCCCCCGCACGCGTGATTTGCCAATCATCATGCTGACTGCTCGTGCGGAAGAAGTGGACAAGGTGGCTGGCCTGGACGCCGGTGCAGACGACTACCTGACCAAACCGTTTTCAACGCATGAGTTGATGGCACGCGTGCGTGCAGTGCTGCGTCGCAAGGCCCCACAGGCTCTGGATTCGGCCGTGGAAATTGCCGAGCTGCGCCTGGACCCCTCCACTCGTCGAGTGTGCCGCGGCGAGCAAGAAGTCAAGATCGGGCCCACCGAGTTCAAGCTGCTGCACTTTTTCATGACCCATCCGGAGCGCGTGCATAGCCGTGCGCAGTTGCTGGATCGTGTCTGGGGCGACCACGTGTTCATTGAAGAGCGTACGGTGGACGTACACGTCAAGCGTCTGCGCGAGGCGCTGGCGCCTGTGCAACGCTCCCAGCTCATCGAAACCGTGCGTGGCGCTGGTTACCGACTGACTCAACAGGTCGCTAACGCCGCCTGAACCGGGCCCTCATCGTGGATACATCTGATTCGTGGCTGCTGTCGCGGGTTGGCTCACGCCTGCTCGTCGCTGGCGCAGGCGGAGCCCTGGGCTGGTGGGTTGGAGGGCACTTCGGGCATCCCGCCTCAATGAGCCTGGCATGCGGTGCCGCCGCGGTGGTGGCGCAATCGCTGTTTGATACTTTGAAAGCACACCAGTTGCTCGACTGGTTGCGCACACCCGAGGCCATGCCGCCCAATTTGCCGGGCATGTGGGGCGAGTTGGCCCACCGGGTGCATCGGGTCATCCGCCTTCGCGATGATCGCATTCAGCTGGAGCGCGCCCGCCTGGGGCAGTTCCTTTCAGCGATTGAAGCCTCGCCAGTAGGGGTGTTGTTGCTGGATGCTGGTGACCACATCACCTGGATCAGTCCGTCTGGGGCTGACCATTTCGGGTTGGACCCACAGCGTGACTTGCAGCAGCGGGTCACGAACCTGATTCGACAACCCACCTTCGTTCAATACCTGCAAACGGGCGATTTCCGCGAGCCCGTGAAATGCCTGACCCCAAGAGGCCAGGGATATCTGCTGGTTCAGGTGCGGGTGTATGGCGAGGGCCTGAAACTGGTCTTGTCTCAAGACATTACCGAGCGGGAGCGGGCAGAAAACATGCGCCGAGATTTCGTGGCCAACGTGTCGCACGAGATCAGAACGCCGCTGACCGTGCTCAACGGATTCATTGAAACCTTGGGCTCTTTGCCTTTGACCGAGGTGGAGCGCAAGCGGGTGATCGGCTTGATGGCACAGCAGGCCGATCGCATGCAAGGCCTGGTATCTGATTTGCTGACTCTGGCGCAGATCGAAGGCAGTCCGCGCCCCGCGTCAGACCGTTGGTTGAAGGTCGCTGACCTGATGAAGCGTGTCGAGACCGACGGTCTGGCCTTGTCGCGTGAACGTCACCCGATGACGTTCACGATTGATGGCAAGGGCAAGTCGATGGAGATCGCGGGCGTGGAAGGCGAGTGGCTCAGCGCAATGGGCAACCTGGTGTCCAACGCTGTTCGCTACACCCCAGAGGGCTGCAAGATCGATGTGAAATGGGTGTGCTTGCCTGAGGGCGGCGCGGAGTTTTCCGTCACGGACGGAGGCATCGGCATCCCAGCGGAGCACATTCCCCGCTTGACCGAACGCTTCTACCGAGTGGATGGCAGCAGGTCACGAGACACCGGCGGCACGGGCTTGGGCCTGTCGATCGTCAAGCATGTGGTCCAGCGCCATGGTGGCGAGTTGCGCGTGAGCAGCGAACCCGGCAAGGGCTCGACCTTCACCTTGACCGTGCCCTCTGTACGCGTACGGCTGATTTGAGATCAATGACCCAGGCCATGAGGCGCGCAACCGCTTGCGTGCTTCTTGGCTGTCAGGTCAATGTGATTCGCCGCCTCTGCGCCGATAGATGGCAACCGATTCTGAATTCCGCGTACGCTGGTTGAGTTGGGCCACTTTGGTCCAACCAATCATTTCCGGCCCCGGCTGGTGCGCGGACATGCGCAGCACAATGATGTTGCAGGCGCGCCCGGTGTTGAGCAAGGTGCTGGAGGCGTTGAAGCCCAGTGGGCGGCCATCGACCTGATAACCACCGAAGTATTCGAGCCCAGTGAGTAGCCCCACGGATGCCCCCGGAGCATGGATGCATTCGCTGGCAGGCACCACAGCTTGAACCCGAGACAGCAGCAAGCGGTAGCTACGAGCCTGGTCGAGCACGGGCAACCACAAGGTCAGGAAAAGCAACCAGCACAGCGCTACACCACCGGCGGGCAGTACCAGGCTTTTCCACAGTGCATGACTGTGACGCGCCGTGCGCCAGCGAACCAGAGCCAACCAGGCCACGGTGCCCGCGATGCCCAACACCAGTGCCAAGGTGGAGTACTGAACTTGATACCCTGGCACCAGCTTGGCCACGTTTGCAGCGGTCTTGGCGGGCATGCCGGTATGCATGGCCACATAAATCAGCCAGATGGCGGCAGCGCAGATGGTGAAGAAAAAGACCGAGAACCAGTCGAGCGCCGCGCCCAAGCCTCGCTGAAGAATAGGCAAGGCAAATGCCGCGAGAACGGCCAAGGCAGGCAAGGCCTGGAGCAAGGCACGGTCGTTGGCGCCCATGACCACCGCAGCGGCAAAACCCACCACCGCGGACAGCAGCGGCACGGCAATATGGCGGCGCATGGTCTGACGGCGCCAATGCCACACTGTCAGCGCAGCCAGGGGCAGGGTGGGCCATGTGAACCAGATGACAAGGCCCACCATGTCCTTCAACACGAAATGTGAACCCACGCGCCATGACCAACCGGGCAGATCCAATTGGGTCAACGCGGTAGCCAGGATCAGGGACAGCGCCCAGGCTCCGAGCACCCAGACCAGATGCTGGCGCATCTCGGCGTGGCGGGAACGGCCGCAGATGACCAAGCCCGTCAAGCCCAGCAGCAAGGCGACGGTGGGGCTGCCGCTTGCCGCCATGATGGGCAGACTGGCCAAAGTAGCGATACGCGCCGGCCAAGGGCGAGTCTGGGCAGCCGCAAGGCTGTAAAGGAAAAGGGTGCTGCCGGTCAGTTGCAGCAGTTCAGGGGTTGTTTCATGGCCCAGTTGGAGCAAGCCCAATGAGGCAATCAGGGCCAGCAGGGCGCCGTCTGCCACCGCACGTGCATAGTCAATGGGCGCGGCTTCGCCGCCAAATGCCAATGGCAATGGCTGGGCGGCATCGGTACGCGCCAAATGAAAGGTGGTGTACCAGGTCAGGGCCAGTACCGCGGTCAACAAAAGCGCAAACGGGATGCGAGCAGCCAGAGCCGGATCGAGCCAGCCGTTGAACAGCAAGATGGACGCACTTCCCAACCAGTAGGGCAACACGCCACCCGACGTGGGCAACACCCCGCCGACGTTGGGATGCAGCCAAGAAGCCTGGCCCAAGGCCACACTCCACATGTGCCCGAAGGAGGCAATGTCTTCGTTCTTCCACGGGTCACGCCCGAACAAGCCCGGCAGGATGTAAGCCGCGCAAAACAGAAGCAAGGCCCACCGAGGGAGTCGGCGTACCGCTTTCTGAGTGACCAGGGCGGGGGTCACGGTTGGGGCATGGTGCGATTGGCTCATCCTGAGAATTCAGTGAAACGTCTGGATGGAAGAAGATGGCACGATACAAGTAAAAAGGGCAGCCTGGGCTGCCCTTGTGCGTACCGACAACAGGGGAGACCGCAGCCTTCCCCCTTGAACGGATATTACTTGCGGAACTGCGCGAACTTGTTGCGGAACTTTTCCACGCGGCCGCCCAGCGAGTCCACCGACTTTTGGGTACCGGTGTAGAAAGCGTGCGATTCGGAAGAGGTTTCCAGCTTGAACAGGGGCAGTTCACGGCCGTCTTCCAGCTTGATGGTCTCCTTGGTGGGAGCGCAGGAACGGGTCACGAACTTGAAGCCGTTGGACTGGTCCAGGAACACGACTTCGCGATAGTTGGGGTGAATACCTTGCTTTGGCATATGAAAACCTCTTGCTGTTTGCATCATCGGGAGCCACTTGACACCGCGTCAAGCACTTTCCGACAGCCGGAAAAACGAACATTCTAGCACGAAACTGAAAAGAAAAGCGTTTCAGCCCGGCTCAACAGGAAGCGGCCTTCAGGCGAGGGCGGCTTCCTGCGGGCGCTCAACCGCCACGACGCATCATGTCGAAGAAGTCGTGGTTGTTCTTGGTGGAGCGCATTTTGTCGAGAACGAACTCCATCGCCTCGATTTCGTCCATGGGGTAGAGCAGCTTGCGCAAAATCCAGCTCTTTTGCAGGATTTCAGGCTTCAGCAGGAGCTCTTCGCGGCGGGTACCCGACTTGTTGATCAGGATCGAGGGGTACACGCGCTTTTCGGCCATGCGACGATCCAGGTGGATTTCGCAGTTGCCGGTGCCCTTGAACTCTTCGTAGATCACTTCGTCCATGCGGCTGCCGGTGTCGACCAGCGCGGTACCGATGATGGTCAGCGAACCACCTTCTTCCACGTTACGGGCTGCACCGAAGAAGCGCTTGGGGCGCTGCAGGGCGTTGGAGTCCACACCGCCGGTCAGCACCTTGCCGGAGCTGGGCAGCACGTTGTTATAGGCGCGGGCCAGGCGGGTGATCGAGTCGAGCAGAATGACGACGTCTTTCTTGAGCTCCACCAGGCGCTTGGCGCGCTCGATCACCATTTCAGCAACCTGCACGTGACGCTGAGCGGGCTCGTCGAAGGTCGAGCTGATGACTTCGCCGCGCACCGTGCGCTGCATTTCGGTCACTTCCTCAGGGCGCTCGTCCACCAGCAGCACGATCAGGTGCACTTCAGGGTGGTTTGCAACCAGAGCGTGAGCCAGGTTCTTCATCATCACGGTCTTACCGCTCTTGGGCGGCGCGACCAACAGCGCACGCTGACCTTTGCCGATGGGGGCGATCAGGTCAATGATGCGGCTGGTGACGTTGTCGTCGTGCTTGCCGTTGGCGCCTTCCCGTTCGAGCTTGAACTGCTCTTCAGGGAACAAAGGCGTCAAGTTTTCGAACATCAACTTGTTCTTGTTGACTTCGGGCGAGATGCCGTTGACGCGATCGACCTTGACCAGAGCAAAGTAACGCTCGCCATCTTTGGGCACGCGCACTTCGCCTTCGATCATGTCGCCAGTGTGCAGGTTGAAGCGACGCACCTGGCTGGGCGACAGGTAGATGTCGTCCGTGCTGGCCAGGAAGCTGGTGTCAAGCGAGCGCAGGAAGCCGAAGCCGTCAGGCAACACTTCGAGCACGCCGTCACCGAAGACCTGTTCGCCGGCCTTGGCGCGTTTCTTCATGATCGCGAACATCAGCTCTTGCTTGCGCATGCGAGCGACGTTTTCGATCTCCAAAGCTTCCGCCATCTCAACCAATTTGGAGATGTGCAGTGCCTTCAGTTCTGAAAGGTGCATGGATTGGGACCCTGGATGAAAGCTGCAGGTAGGCAACACGCGGGTGCTGCTGATTGCAGAAAGCGTACCGTGGGTAAAAGGTGGGAGGGGGGGACTTTTGTGTCTTGTCGACAGCCCCCGCCAGACAATGTTGCACTATCTGGCTGACCTGGTACCGGCCAAAAACCTTGGCCAGTACGCAGATTATAGGAAAGATTTCAGTGCGAAATCACAGGTTGCCGTCAATGAAGGCGGTCAGTTGCGCTTTGGACAGGGCGCCAACCTTGGTGGCGGCCAGCTGACCACCCTTGAAAATCATGAGGGTGGGAATGCCACGGATGCCGAACTTGGCTGGCACGTCGCGGTTTTGGTCCACGTTCATTTTGGCCACATTCAGGCGACCGTTGTAATCCTTGGCGATTTCGTCAAGGATGGGGGCGATCATTTTGCAAGGGCCGCACCATTCAGCCCAGTAGTCCACCAGCACAGGCTGGGCGGATTGCAGAACATCGGCTTCGAACGATGCGTCGGTAATGTGTTTGATCAGGTCGCTGCTCATGGATCTATCCTAATAAGGCCGGCCCTGGTAGACGCCTGAGGCGCTATGAGCCAGGAAGATGAGATGATTCTGACACAGAAGATGATGCGTTCGCCGCGCATTCCAAGAGCCCCTTTTCTATGACGGTCATAGTTCCAGACTTTCAACCAGCCGCCGCACATCCCCTGGATCCGCGTTCCCATCTGGGGCAGACCCCCTGGGTGTGGCATCGGCAGCACACTGCACAACAGAATTGGGAGTCGTGGGCCAAGGGCGCTTATGAATGGCTGACCGAGCAGGGCATCAATGCACGCGATGCCATGGTGATCGTGCCGGTGGGGGCTGTTTTGCCTCTGGCGCGGCAAGCCTGGAATCGTGCCGTAGGCGGTTGGCTGCCGGCGATCGAAACAGTCGCCTCGCTCATGACGGCGCATGCCTGGCGCAAATCCAGCGTGAAGGGGGCGGCCGGCATTTCTGGCGACGCGATCGCTGACCGCATTCAGGTCGGCCACCAGTTGGGGAAGGAAGTCTGGGCTCGTCAATGGGCCAGTCGTGACCCGCGCGGGTTCGAACATGCCATGGATCAGGTCGTACAAGCAGCCCATGACTGGGTAAAGCGTGCGCAAGCGATCCCGCCGCGACTACGCGAGACCTATTGGCAAGAGGCTCGCAGTTTGCTCGCTGCCGCGTCGGGCGGCGCGTTGCAGTATGGCGCGCGCGAGAAGTTGCTGCTGGCCTGGGCCCTGGAATGGGTGATCGAAAGCTTCGACAAGGGCTGGCCTAGCGACGCGCTGTTTGAGCTTGCTCCTAGAGCCTGGATCGGGGTGAGTGCGGGCGGCAGTATCTCGCCGGGCACGGAAGCGCACCTGATGTTGAATCTGCTGACCCACGCACAGGCGCAAGGTGTGCCTTGCCGCTGGGATGTGGCCCGCTGCGGTTCCGATGATTTCTCATGTGCACGCGCCCCCGCTCAACTGGGCTGCGCCGACGCCGAGGACGAAGCTCGCCATGCAGCCGCCATGGTGCTCAACCAAGTTCAGGCCTCGCGAGAGGCCGATGGTGAGCCGGTTGCCTTGATCGCACTGGATCGCAGCCTGATTCGACGTGTCCGCGCCATGCTGGATGGCGCTGGGGCCACTGTGGCCGATGAGACCGGTTGGCGCTTATCCACAGCGAGAGCGGCGGCCGTGATCACGCGCATGCTGGTGGCGGCATCGCCCCAGGCTTCGACGGACGATTTGCTCGATTGGATCAAGTCTGGCTGGTTGAGCCTGGTGGAACAAGATGCCTGCGACGCCCTGGAAGTCTGGTGCCGGCGCCACGGCTGGCTGCGTGCATGGGATGACCCGCGCCAGCACCACGCCGGCGCGTCGTGTCCAGAACAAGCGATAGCGCTTTGGCAACGGGTTCAGGAACTGACCGCACCATACCGGCAGATGCGGGCGGGCAAGCGTCGTGTTCTGGCGGACTGGATCGAGGTCACGCGAGGGATGCTTCACGCCAGTGGGGCCTGGCCCAAGTTGTTGTCTGACGAGGCAGGGGAGCTGGTAGCTCAGTGCTTGCACCTGGCCGATGAGGACCAGACCGAATCAGTTTGGTCGTCTTTGCTGGGGCAGACCAAGGTGGATGGCGTGGGGTTTGTTCGCTGGGTACACGACGTTCTCGAGAGCACGACGTTCCGCCCCTCGCCCCCAGCAGGGCGTGTGGACGTGGTCATCACACCAATGGCTCGCGCCGTGCTGCGCCCATTTCAGGCCATTGTGATTCCTGGGGCCGACGCCAAGCAGTTGGGTTCGGCCGGCCGCGACACCAGTTGGCTGGGGGGCACTTTGCGTCGACAAATGCTCTTGGCCACGCCCGACGATTTACGGCAAGCGCAATGGGAGGCCTTTGAGCTGTTGCTGACCCGTCCATCGGTGATCTGTTTGTACCGAGCCGGGCAGGGCAGTGAACCTTTGGAGCCCAGTCCCTGGCTGCAGCGATGGTCGCAAAGCAGCGGCCAAAACTGGCAAAAAGCTTCCCCACGCTGGGAGACCCATACGCTGATCGCCGCACCGGTGACAAAGCCGAGTCCCCGACTGAATGAGGACACGCGCTGTTTGTTGCCCCCTCAGTTGTCTGCCACCAGCTATGAGACCTTGCGGCAATGCCCATACCGATTCTTCGCCCAGTCGGTGTTGCGACTGCAGGATGTGGATGAGCTCGAAGAAGGGCTGGATCGATCGGACTACGGTACGTGGTTGCACGAGGTCATTCACCAGTTTCACCTTGAGCGCGAGCAGATGCTGGCCATGCGAACCGAGGCGGAAGACGTTGAGGCATGGTTACGCATGGCTGAGCGGGTGTTGAAGCAGATGGGGTTGCATGGGGAGGCGACACGCCCATATTTCCTGCCCTACAGGTCTGTGCTGAGTTCCATGGCTCAGGGCTATGTGAAATGGCTACACCAGCATGAAAAGGCGGGCTGGCGCTGTGTCGACAACGAATCAGAGGTGCGACTGCCTGTGCCGCTACCGGGAGACGTTGCCACAGTGATGCTGAAAGGAAAAATTGACCGCACCGACGCCTGCTATCGAGACGAGCAGCGTGCGCGCATGGTGATCGATTACAAGTCCGGCTCGCTGCAAGGTCTCAAAGACAAGGTGAAGCGCCCGCTGGAAGACACCCAGTTGCCGTTCTATGCCGCGCTGGTGGGAAGCGATGTGACGGATGCAGCCTATTTGCACTTGGACGCGAAAGGCGCCACGCTGATTCCGCACCCCGATGTACAGGCCAGTGCGCAGGCACTTCTGGAGGGCTTGCAGCACGACATGTCGCGCTTGATGCAAGGTGCCCCCATGCCGGCTTTGGGCGATGCCACGGCTTGCTCTTACTGCGCGGCGCGTGGTCTGTGCCGCCGCGACCATTGGCCGCTGGATGATTCGGCGCCCACCGATCCGTTGCAGGAGCTGTCAGCATGACCATGCCCCACACAGATCATCAGGCAGCATATGAGGTCAACGGTGCCTTGGTGGAGCGCACACGGTTTTACGAGATTGCCTGCGACCCAAGGCGAAGTGTGGTGGTTGAGGCCTGCGCTGGCGCTGGCAAGACCTGGATGCTCGTGTCGCGAATCGTGCGCTCCTTGCTGGAAGGCGTGCCCCCCCAGCAGATTCTGGCCATCACGTTCACGAAGAAGGCCGCAGGCGAAATGCGCGAGCGTTTGCATGCGTGGTTGCATCAGTTTGCCCATCAAGGCGAAGTCGAACGGATCCAGGAGCTGCGGATACGCGGCTTGAATGCCGAGCGTGCTGGCGAGTTGGCGCCACGCCTGGCCCAACTGCATGCCGAGTGGATGGAGTCCGGCCGCAGTGTGGAGATTCACACCATTCACGGGTGGTTTTCCCGACTGCTGAAAGTGGCGCCACTGGATGTGCTTACCGAACTGCAACTGCCGCCGGAGATGAGCCTGATTGAGGATCAATCCGAGCTCTGGCCAGATCTGTGGGGGCGTTTTCTGCGTCGACTCGACGGAGGCGACCGCCAGGACGCCTACATGCGTCTGGTGCAGTGCGTGGGGGCCTTCAATGTTGAGGGATGGCTGCAAACGGCATTGAGCAATCGACTCGAAATTGAGCTGACAGATCGGGCTGGTCGCCTCGAGGCCAGCGTGGAGTCGGCGGCGCAGTGGTCTGCCCAGTGGGCTGCGTGGTCTCACCCCGATCAGGCGCTCAGCGCCTCCAGCGTCGAAGATGGCATGCGCGCTTTGGCCTCGGTACTGGTACAGGCCAAAGGGGTCATGGCTCAGGAAGCGGCTGCGCAAATCATCGATGCTTTGGCCAAGCCCGACTTGACCCAACGCGGTGATGGCTTGCGTGCAGCTTTGCTGACTGCGCAAGGTCAACCTAAGAAGCGTTTGGGCGACAGCGAGCAGCTGGCCTGGGCCCAGGCCTGGCTAATGGACTGGCTGCAAGCCCGCAACCAGGCCCAGGCACATGAAATTCACCAGGACATGGTGGTGTTGGCTCGGTTGCTGTTTGAAGAATACGCTCGCCTGAAAGCAGAGCGTGGCCTGGCCGACAT
This sequence comes from Aquabacterium sp., assembly GCF_036273115.1. GTDB lineage: Bacteria > Pseudomonadota > Gammaproteobacteria > Burkholderiales > Burkholderiaceae_C > Aquabacterium. Next base: position 11,097 of record NZ_DASUIN010000018.1, on the reverse strand, counting down.
GGTGGACCTGGAGCGCTCCGCTGCGCGCCTGTTGACCGACTCGGCCTTGGCAGGCTGGATTCAGGAGCGCCTGGACGGCCAGACCCGCCAGCTGTTGATGGACGAGTTCCAGGACACCAGCCCCTTGCAATGGCAAACCTTGCGCGCCTGGTTGGAGTCTTACGCCGGGGCCGGTGGCGGCCGCAGCGGCCAGGAACCCATGCGAGTGTTTCTGGTGGGCGACCCCAAGCAGAGCATCTACCGATTCCGTCGTGCCGACCCTCGGGTGTTTGAAGCGGCCAAGGGCTTCATCGTCAGCGGCTTGGATGGCGATCTGCTAGCCTGTGACCACACACGCCGCAATGCGCCAGGCATCATTGACGCATTGAACCTGTGCATGCACCAGGCCGCTGCGGCGGGAGATTTTCCAGGCTATCGCACGCACACCACCGAGTCCGCTCTGGAAGCCCGTGTTCAAAGCTTGCCAACCATCGGCAGGCAGGCTTTGACCAAGCATGAGCAGCCAGATGGATGGCGCGACACCCTGAGCCAGGCGCGTGTCTCGGAGCAAATTTCGCTCAAACAACTCGAGGCCGAGCAAATCGCCAACGCGATTCAAGAATTGGTGGCGCGCGAAGGCACGCCCGTTGGTGAAATCTATGTGCTGGCACGCAAGCGCGCCTCGCTGGCTTGGGTGGCCGACGCCTTAAGCCAACGGGGCATTCCGAATCTGGCACCCGAAAACACCTACCTGTGCGACACACCCGAAGTGCGTGATTTGCTGGCGCTGGTTGACGCGTTGGTGTCGCCGCACCATGACCTGTCGCTGGCACACGCGCTCAAGAGCCTGGTGTTTGATCACAGCGATGACGATTTGCAAACGGTTGCCATGGTTGTGCGCAATCAGGCAAGCAGTTGGTGGGATGCGGTTCAAAACCTTGCCCATGACGCAGGCTGGTCCCGTACCGCTCATTTGCTCAACACATGGCGTGAAGCGGCACAGGTGCTCCCCCCTCACGACTTGCTCCAGAAGGTGGTAACCGAATCGGGCTTGCGCCAGACGCTGGCGCGCCGCTTGGGGGCGCCCCAATGGGAATCGGCGTGGGCCAATGTGGCTGCGTTGTTGAATTTGAGTCTGGAAATGGACGCCGGGCGGGATGCCACGCCCTACCGCTGGGTGCGCAAGGTCAAACGGTCAATTGCCTCGGTGCCGCCCAAGGCCCATGCCGACGCGGTTCAACTGTTGACCATTCACGGAGCCAAAGGCTTGGAAGCCGATGCCGTGTTCCTGATGGATACCGACGCCTTGCCTAGCAAGGCGGAAACCTACAGCGTGTTGGTCGACTGGCCAGAAGGGGCCGATCACCCGGCACGCTGCGCATTCCTGCAGTCTCAGTCCAACCCACCGCCCAGCTTACAGGCTTTGCTTGACAGTGAAGCGGTGGCGGCTGACCGGGAGGAGTTGAACGCACTGTATGTGGCCGTGACACGCGCACGCACGCGCCTGATCATCAGCCGGGTGGAGCCGCATTATCAGAGCAGCAAACCCAGTTGGTGGTCGAGACTGACCACATCTGGCGCGGTGGACGCCACTCAGCCTTGGGAGCCGATTGCCAGCCCATCAGCTCACTCGCCGGCGGCGGAGTGCGTGCGTCCGCCCATCCCCGTTTTGGAGTTGCCTTGTCTGCCGACTCTGGCCGATGAAGCCAGCGCTGCGCCGCAAGACGAAGCCATTCAGACTTTGGGCCAAGTGGTTCACAAAGTGCTGGAGTGGGTTACGACACTGCCGGTGGCCTCGCGCTCGCAGACCCTGCTGCGCCGGTGTATCGAGCAGGCTTCGCAACAGCTGAAACTGGCGGGGGACTGGCGCCCGCGCGCCACCCAGTTGCTCGATACCCTATTGAACAGCGAAGAGCTTCAGACCTGGCTGTCGCCCGATGGGCATCTGTGGGCGGGCAACGAAGTGGCAATTGGCCACAATGGCCAGACACTCCGCTTGGACCGACTGGTCGCCAAACGGGAAGGCGAGGGCACGGTGTGGTGGGTCATAGACTACAAGCTGAACCACCAGCCGCAGGAACTGGTGCAGTACCAGTCACAAATGCGCCAATACCTCGACGCCGTGGCCACTTTGCAACCGACAGACCAGGTTCGCGGCGCCTTCATCACGGGCGCAGGGCATTGGATTCCGATAGATTCGGACAGGGCGTGATCTTGAGCCAGAAATGCCGCCAATTGCCCCCCTTTGACCATGGATCACCGGGACTTACCTTGATGTGAAATTCCAGTACCCGGGCATGCGCATAGCCCGGAGGAATACCCATCGATTTCGACGGTCATGGCCGCAGCAACCACGAATACGCCCGTACAACCCGCCGCATCGCCGAAGCAATTCGGTCGTTTTGCGCTGCACCAGTTGATCGGGAAAAGTGCGGCCTCCAGCACCTGGCTGGCCACCGACCCACTGCTGAAGCAGGACGTCCTGTTGTTCGTACCGCGTACGGCGCCCACCAAGCCGAAACTGCGCGAAGCCTGGATCGAATACACGCAGTCGGTCTCCCGACTCAAGCACCCGCGTCTGGCAGAGATTCTGGAGGTGGGCGAACACGACGGCTGGCCCTTCATGACCTGCCTGCGCGGCAAAACGCAAACCCTGACCGAAAGGCTGGCGTCGGGCTCCCCCCCAACACCTGTCGAAGCCGCTGTATGGGTAGCCGATATTCTGGATGGACTGGCCTACGCCCACGAAGCCGGGCGTGCGCATCACGACCTCGGGCTGCATAACGTTTTGATTGACAACGCCGGGCACGCCTATGTGGCTGGCACCGGCGCGGGCCTGGACGCCAATACCCTGGGAGCTCAGGCCGAGCACTCGAATGACCTGCAACAGGCGCGCGAAGCCGCTGAGCGAGACATTCTGATGGCCGGACTGCTGATGTATCGCGTTCTGGCAGGCCACCCCGCGCTAGACGACACCGACCTCGGCAGTGCGGCCTCACGCGTGGGGCTTGAGATCGTCCGCCTGCCGTGGACCACGCCGCACCCCGTACCCGACACGCTTCGAGCCATTGTCAACCGGGCCACCGACAGGCAAAAACGTCAACGCTATCTGAACGCGCGGACACTGCTCAGCGCCATCCAAAGCTGGATCAAAACCAACGCACAAGAGGGCGGCGGCCCTTTGATGCTGTTGCTCGATCGACTCAACAGCGTAGGTCACCTGCCCAGTCGCCCAGGCACGGAACGGGCTTTGACGCAGGTCTTGTCTCAGGAGCAGCTTCGGGTTGACGACTTTGTCGATGTGATTTTGAAGAACCCCGCGATGGTGTGGGAGCTTCTGAGATCGGTCAACACGGCGGGTTTCCGCAGCAACAACACCGACGAAGGCGTGACAACGATTGGGCGAACCGTGGTGCTGCTGGGGCAACAGGGTTTGCGCAAAGTGGCTTCTGCCCTGCGGCCTTGGCCCGGTGTGTTGGCAGCTCAGGCATCCACGACAGACCCGGATGCCGCTTTGACCGCACAACGCGCCCTTCAGACCGAATTGCGCCTGACTTGCATTGCCGGGCAGGCTGCGCGCCTTCTCGCGCCGTTCTCGGTACACGATGAAGAAGCCTGTGTGGCTGCCATGTCCCAGCGGCTGGGGTGGTTGCTCATTCTGTATCACTTCCCCGAGGAAGCGGCTCAGATCACCCGCCTGATGCAACCGGGGCCTCCGCCGGAAGAGGGCACCTCGCCCACGCCAGGCATGACCCAGGAGGCCGCCACCGGTGCCGTGCTGGGCATCAACCTCGACGATCTGACCAGTGCCGTTATGAAGCACTGGGGGCTGCATGAGCGGCTCATCATGGCTAGTCGCTCACTGAGCAAAAACTCACCTGTGCGCCACCCAACCGAAGCGCCAGAAATATTGCGGGCGGTAGGCAGCCTGGCCAACGAGTTGGTCAACAGCGCCAACTTGAAAGCCGAGCCGGCCAAGATTGCCACAGCCGTGCACCAAGCCAGTACTCGCTACGCACGGGCGCTCGACCTTTCGCCCAAAGAGTGCCAGTCTGTGCTGGAACAGGCCACTCGGCTCGTCAACGCGTCGAGCCGAGAAGAGCTCAACCTAATTTGAGCGCCTGTGCGCACTCTTTGACCAGACCGGGACCCTGATAGATCAGACCGGTGTAGATCTGGACCAGATCAGCGCCCGCATCGCGCTTCGAGCGCGCATCGGCCGCACTCATCACGCCACCCACACCGATGATGGGATAACGAGGGCCCAACGCGGCGCGCAGCTGGCGAATGACCTGGTTGCTGGCTTCCAGCACCGGGGCGCCGCTGAGGCCACCTGTTTCTTCAGCGTGCTTCAGGCCCTTCACGGCCTCGCGCGAAATGGTGGTGTTGGTGGCAATGACACCGTCGATGCCGTTTTTCTGCAGGGTAGCGGCGATCACGCCCACCTGAGTTTCGTCCAGGTCCGGGGCGATCTTCACGAACATCGGCACGCTGCGACCATGCTGGGCAATCAGCTTCTGGCGGCGCTCTTGCAATTGCCCCAGCAAGGCATCCAGCGCTTCATCGCTTTGCAAGGCGCGCAGGTTCTTGGTGTTGGGCGAGGAAATATTGACCGTAACGTAGTCGGCGTGAGGGAACACCCCCTCCAGGCAGATCAGGTAGTCGTCAACCGCGTTTTCAATGGGGGTGACTGCGTTCTTGCCGATGTTCAGCCCCAAGATGCCACCGCTTTCGCGGAAGCGCGCGCGCTTGACGTTGGCCAGGAATGAATCGAGACCTTCGTTGTTGAAACCCAGGCGATTGATCAAGGCATTGGCTTCGGGCAGACGGAACATGCGAGGCTTGGGGTTGCCTGGCTGCGCCTTGGGCGTGACGGTGCCGACCTCGACGAAACCAAAGCCCATGGCACCCAGCCCGTCAATGACGCGGCCATTCTTGTCCAGGCCTGCAGCCATGCCCACGCGATTGGGGAAGGTCACGCCCGCGATGGTGACGGGATCATTCACCCGCTCATTGCCCCACACGCAAGCCAGCGGCGTATTCTGAAACCGCGCCAGTGCGCTCATGGTCAGTTCGTGTGCCACCTCAGGGTCGAGGTTGAACAGGACGGATTTGGGCAGGGCGTAGGGAAGAAGGGCCATCTCGGGTTGGAACAATGCAATGGAACCCGGTATTGTCCCAGATCTTGTCCGTGAAGCAGCGCACGATCCAAGGGAAAGCACGGTAGTGGGCCTGTGGCAAACTGCGCCCCCTCATGTCCCTGTTGCCGCTCGCGGCTTGGCAGGGCCTGTTGCAGATTTCTCTTACAAGGCCAGAGCTTGGACAAGATCCTGATGCAATTGGCGGCCGAACTGAAAGTTCGCCCCGCACAAGTCAATGCCGCAGTCGAATTGCTGGACGGTGGCGCCACCGTTCCGTTCATCGCCCGCTACCGCAAGGAAGCCACAGACGGGCTCGATGACACGCAATTGCGTGACCTGGAAGCGCGCCTGGGCTACCTGCGCGAACTCGAAGAGCGCCGCGCCGCCGTGCTCAAAAGCATTGAAGAGCAAGGCAAGCTGACACCCGAGTTGCGTGCAGCGATTGAAACAGTACCGACCAAGCAGGAACTGGAAGACCTGTACCTGCCTTACAAGCCCAAGCGTCGCACCAAGGGCATGATTGCCCGCGAAGCCGGCATCGAGCCCCTGGCCGACAAGCTGTTTGCCGACCCCACGCTCGACCCACAAGCCGAAGCCGCTGCCTTTGTGAATGCCGACGCCGGCTTTGCCGACACGTTCGCAGTGCTGGATGGGGTGCGCGACATTCTGTCGGAGCGCTGGGCTGAAGACGCCACCTTGATCGGCAAGATGCGCGACTGGCTGTGGTCGGAAGGCTTGTTCAAGTCCAAGCTGATGGACGGCAAGGACGAGAACAACCCCGATGTGGCCAAGTTCCGCGACTACTTCGACTACGACGAGCCCATTCGCACCGTGCCCTCGCACCGCGCGCTGGCCGTGTTCCGTGGTCGGACGCAAGAGATCCTCGACGCCAAGCTGGTACTGGACGAAGAAGTGGTCCCCGGCAAGCCGTCCATGGCCGAGGGGCGCATTGCGATTCATCTGGGCTGGAGCCACAGCAAGCGCCCCGCAGACGATTTGATCCGCAAGTGCATTGCCTGGACCTGGAAGGTGAAGCTGTCGCTGAGCCTGGAGCGTGATCTGTTCGCTCGCCTGCGTGAAGACGCCGAAGCCACCGCCATCAAGGTGTTTGCCGAAAACCTGCGCGACCTGTTGCTGGCCGCGCCAGCCGGCAAGCGCGTGGTCATGGGGCTGGACCCTGGCATCCGTACCGGCGTGAAAGTGGCCGTGGTCAGCGACACGGGCAAGGTGCTGGACACGTCCACCGTGTACCCACACGAACCCCGCAAAGACTGGGAAGGTTCGATTCACACGCTGGGCCGTTTGTGCGCCGCCCACGGTGTCAATCTGATTGCCATTGGCAACGGCACGGCCAGCCGTGAAACCGACAAGCTGGCTGCTGACCTGATCAAGCGCATCCAGCAGATGGCACCCGGCACCCCCATCGAGAAGGTCGTCGTGTCGGAAGCCGGCGCCTCGGTGTATTCGGCATCTGAATTCGCGTCGAAGGAACTGCCTGATCTGGACGTGAGCCTGCGTGGCGCCGTGTCCATTGCCCGCCGCTTGCAAGATCCGCTGGCAGAGCTGGTGAAAATCGACCCCAAGAGCATTGGCGTGGGCCAGTACCAGCATGATGTGAACCAGAGCGAGCTGGCTCGCACACTGGACGCCGTGGTGGAAGACTGCGTGAACTCGGTTGGTGTGGATCTGAACACGGCTTCAGCCCCCTTGCTGTCGCGCGTGTCGGGCCTGAGCACGGCCGTGGCCAACAGCATCGTGCGCTGGCGTGACGCCAACGGCGCGTTCAAGAACCGCAAGCAGTTGATGGATGTGGCCGGCCTGGGCGCCAAGACGTTTGAACAAGCGGCAGGTTTCTTGCGTATTCGTGACGGCGACAACCCCCTGGACATTTCGGGCGTTCACCCCGAGACCTATCCGGTGGTTGAAAAGATGCTGGCTCAGACAGGCAAGTCCATTGGCGACCTGATCGGCAAGAGCGACGTGCTGCGCACGCTCAAGCCCGAGTTGTTTGCCGATGACAAATTCGGCGTCATCACGGTCAAGGACATCCTGGGCGAGTTGGAAAAGCCGGGCCGTGACCCGCGTCCTGACTTCAAGGTGGCGCGTTTCAACGACGGCGTGGAAGACATCAAGGACCTGAAAGAAGGGATGACGCTCGAGGGCACGGTCAGCAACGTGGCCGCCTTCGGCGCCTTCATCGACATCGGCGTGCACCAGGACGGCCTGGTCCATGTGAGCCAGCTGTCCAACAAGTTCGTCAACGACGCGCGTGAAGTGGTGAAGACCGGCGACATCGTCAAGGTCAAGGTCATCGAGGTGGATCTGGCCCGTCAGCGCATCTCGCTGACCATGAAGCTCGACGCGGCCACTGGCCCCAAGGGTGCAGGTGCGGCCCGTGACAACGGCTTCCGACCCGCGGCGCGAAACGAGCGCGTGGGTGGAGCAGGGCGGGGTACTGCACCTCAGCAAGCCCAAGGGCAGTCGGCCATGGCTGCGGCCTTTGCCAAGCTGCAAACCAAGCGCTGAGCCGGCTCATCAAGCCGCTCGGCGTGGCGCCACGAAAAAGGCCGCGCTCGTCTGCCTGATGGGCTTTCGAGTCGCGGCCCAGTAGGCGCTTGTGGCGCCTCTCAACCGTTGATCACGCTTTGACCAGGCCCGCCATCACACCATGGCGCCGGTCTCGGCGTAGCGGGTGTGCCAGGCAAACGCCTGCTCCAGCAAATGGGGCGTGTGGCCGCCGCGTTTGCAGGCGTCGTTGAAGTAATCCAGCAACGGGCCCTGATAGCGGGGATCCACGCAATGGCGAATGATGATCTGGGCCCGTTCGCGTGGCGCCAGACCGCGCAAATCGGCCAGCCCGTGCTCGGTCACGATCACGTCCACGTCATGCTCGGTGTGATCCACATGAGTCACCATGGGCACGATGCTCGAAATGGCGCCTTGCTTGGCAATCGATTTGGTGACGAACACCGACAGGTGGGCATTTCGAGCAAAGTCCCCCGAGCCACCAATGCCGTTCATCATGTGGGTGCCACTCACGTGAGTGGAGTTGATGTTGCCGTAGATGTCGCATTCGAGCGCCGTGTTGATGGTGATCAGGCCCAGGCGACGAATCACTTCGGGATGGTTACTGATCTCCTGCGGACGCAAGACCAGACGCGACTTGTAATCGTTGATGTGCGCCAGCACATGCTCATACGTGGGCTTGGACAAGGTGATCGACGAGGCCGATGCAAAACTCACACGCCCGCTGTCAAGCAACTCGATGGCACTGTCTTGCAGCACCTCGGAGTACATCTTCAAGTCTCTGAAGGGTGAATCGATCAGACCATGCAGCACGGCGTTGGAGATGGTGCCAATGCCCGATTGCAAGGGCTGCAGAGAAGCCGACAAGCGGCCAACCTTCACCTCGTGGCGCAAGAACTCATCGAGGTGGCCAGCGATCGCGCTCGTTTCGGCGTCTGGCGCAAGCACATTCGATGGGCTGTCGGCCTTTTCGGTGATCACTATGGCAGCGATTTTCGATGGGTCGATGCTGATGAAGGGTGTGCCAATGCGCTGCTCGGGCGAAATGAGCGGAATGGGCTGGCGATGCGGCCGGTAGGTCGGGATGAAAATGTCGTGCAGGCCCTCCATGGCCAAAGGCATGGTGAGGTTGATCTCGACAATCACCTGCTTGGCCAGAATCGCGAAACTGGCGGAATTGCCCACAGATGTCGTGGGCACGATGGCGCCATTTTCGGTGATGGCAGTGGCCTCGATCACGGCGATATCCACCGGGGCCAATTGCCCTGAACGCAACTGCTCGACCGTTTCTGACAAATGCTGGTCGAGAAACATGACGTCGCCGTTGTTGATCTTGCCACGCAACGTGGCGTCGACCTGAAAGGGCAGGCGGCGAGCAATCGCGTTGGCTTCGACCAGGATCTTGTCGGTGTCGTTGCCCAGAGAGGCCCCCGTCATCAAGGTGATCTTCAAGGGCTCCTGACGAGCCCGATCAGCCAGTGCCAAGGGCACCGCCTTGCAGTCACCCGCACGGGTGAAACCGCTCATGCCCACGGTCATGCCATCTTTGAACAAGGTGGCAGCGTCTTGGGCCGACATGATCTTGTCGCGCAGTCGAGCCAGACGGATGCGGTCTTCGTACATGAGGTCTCCTGAGTGGGCCGGCGGCGGCCTTTGCATCGCCCGCGCATGCCTGGGCATGACGGCAAGCGTTCGTCGAAGAGCAGTATAAAAATCGGCACTCATTCATGTTGCGACTTATATTCATGACTTGCATTCCAAAATGGAATGTACAAAAGGGCAATGACATGGACCTCAAAGCACTGCGCTATTTCGTTGAAACGGCTCGCCAAGGCAGCTTCACCCAAGCAGCCGCACACCTGTTTGTCACGCAGTCCACCGTCAGCAAAATGGTTCGGCAACTGGAAGACGAGATCGGGCAAGCACTGCTGATCAGGGAGGGGCGCAGCGTACGCATGACCGACGCCGGTCGGATCGTGTTCGAGCGAGGGCAAGAGGCCATCGGTGTCATGCAACGGCTCAAACGCGATGTGGCGGATCTGGCCGACTTGGCCCGAGGGGAGCTGACCGTGGGCATTCCCCCCATGGTCAATTTGTTCTTCCCCTCGCTGATTCAGCGCTTCAAGGCCCGGCACCCCCATATTGCGCTGACCATCGAAGAAGCCGGCGGACAAGTCATCGAGCAGCGCGTGGTGTCAGGGGAACTAGAGGTTGGGGTGACCGTGCTGCCTTTGGCCGAAGGAAGCCCCTTGACCTTCAGTGAACTGGGGCACTTTCCGCTGTGTCTGGTCGGCACGCAGCAGTCGTCGTGGGCGAGGCTCAAGCACCCTGGGCTGGTGGCCTTGCATCAACAGCCTGTCGTGATGCTGCAAGACGACTATTCGCTCACCCGTCGACTGCGAGCGGCCTTTGACGAAGCGGGGGTGGTGCCCCAGGTGGTGGCCCAAAGTGGTCAATGGGACTTTGTGCTGTCCATGGCCATGGCCGGGATGGGGACGGCTTTGCTACCCAGCCCCTTGCTGGAGCGATTACAACTATCCAGCGACGTGGTCGTTCGCTCGCTACGCGCCCCCAACTTGATGTGGCAGGTGGGGCAAATCTGGATGCCAGACCGATACCTCTCGCACGCAGCACGTGCCTGGCTGGCGCAAACCAGCGATCAGGCTGAGCGTTGAACCCGGGCGCCCCGGGTGACCCGAACGGGGAGACCCAATTGGCTGCGGTACACCGAGGGCGTCACCCCCTTCCAACGCCTGAATGCCTGGATGAAGCTGGACAGATCATGAAACCCCAGTCGCAAGGCAATTTCCTTGTGGCCCATGTGGGCGGTTTCAATCAATTCCAGTGCCAGGATCAGGCGTACCTCGTCTACCAGGTCGCGAAAGGTCGTGCCTTCGGCTACCAGGTGGCGCCGCAGAGTGCGACTGGTCATGCACATTTCGGCGGCAATCGTCTCCATGTCTGGCAACTTGCCTGGGGTATGAAGCAAACGGTTGCGCACCATGGCGGCACAGCCATGCCGAGAACGCCGCTGATTGAGCAAATCCCGGCAGATGTCTTCGCACATGGCCACCGTGGTTTCATTCGCCTGAGGCAGGGCCAAGTCCAGGTAATGCGAGGGAAACTCGGCCCGGTTGTACTGAGCATGAAACTCCGGCTCCATACCGAGGTACTTGGCATACAGCGGAGCGTAAGGGGGCGGCGGCCCCTTGAAAGTGATGCGCACCATGGGCAGTTCAGCCTGAAACACATCGCGCTGCAACACGCGGATGGCCACGGCATCGCGTTCCACGATAAAGCGGCGCACCTCGGCGGGTATTTCCAGATCACCCAGTGTGAACGCCGTGACCCCGTTGGCCGAGTGCATGCTGATGTGGGTGAATGCGTAAGTCAGATTCAGATAGCGCAGGGCCAATTCGGCCGCGCTGTGCAGTGTCGGACTGCTGATCAG
>NZ_DASUIN010000017.1:0-112051 GCF_036273115.1 Aquabacterium sp. | reverse complement strand
TGCGCGCACGATAGCCCAGCCGTCGGTGTGGCCGTAGAAGCCTTCGCCCAGCCAGGCGCCACGTTGGGCGTGGCCTGCGCCACCTTGGCCGCTGTGGGCAATGATGTGGCCCAGGCTGAGTTCTGACCAACCACCCCGGCTACCGTGGGTAGCCAGACGCATACGCAATTGGCCTTGGCTGTCGTCTACCAACCATTGGCTGGCGCCACCGCCGTCCAGATGGGGCATGTGCCAGCCCGAGATGGCACCAATGTGGTTGGCGCCGCTGTCTTCACCCGCGGGCCAAGGCAGGTCGTGCTGGCCGTTGTGCAACTGGCCGACGATGATGGGGCGGTCGATGTCGCCATCGACAAAGTCCACCAGCACTTCGGTGCCTGCACGCGGCGTGAACACCGCGCCCCAGTTGGGGCCCGCCACGCCTTGGGCCACACGCACCCAGGTGCCGCTGCTGGCGTCACCCGGGGCATGGCCGGTGGATTGGGCGCCCACGGTGTTGGGGCCGCTCAGGCCGCCGTTGATGGGCGCGGTGCCTCGCTGCCAGGGGAACTGGATGCGCACGCGGCCATCGCGATCCGTGGTGACTGGGTCGCCGTTGGCGGTGACCACGATGGCGGTTTGCGGGCCTGGGGCCATGCAAGGCGCTGCAGGCAGCGGCACCAGGCGCACATCGGCCGGCACGGCCTGGAAGTGGTTGCGGTAGCTGCCTTCGTCGAGGTCAGACGTTTGCAGGATCTTGGCCGCTTCGGCTCCCAGGTTGTTGGCCGCTTCGTGGGTGATGCTGATGACCTTGAAGTGGTTGTCAGCGCCGCCGTCATACAGGCTGTGTTCGGTGATGGCAAACGCCGCGCCTTCGCGCAAGGTGCGCACCGCGCTGTGGCCTTGGGCGCCGCGTTGCAGCAAGTCGTGCGCGGCCATCCAGGCGCGGGCACGCGCATCGGCGGCTTGGGGGCTAGCGTGCAGGGCATCGGTCACGCGGCCATCAGCATATTGGCGCTCGCCATGGCCCAGGTAGCCTTCCAGCGTGGGCACATTGCCTTGTGGGGTCACGGCGACGGCATGGGCGGCCACGCCGCTGGTTTGGCGCTCGTCCCACGCAGCCAGGGTCACGGCATTGGGGCCCACTTGTTGGCCCACGCTCCATGCGGTGATCTTGTCTTCACCATGGCCGCTGGCGCTACGCAAATCGGTGCGACCAAAGCGCAGGGCGCCCACGTCGGGCACCTCAGCCAGTTCATCAAAGATGACCAGGGTGTGCTGGTTGGCGTCGTGCTCCAGGCGCCAGCTCCAGCCCTCCTGGGCCATCAGGCGTTGCACGAAGGCCCAGTCGGTCTCGCGGTATTGGGTGGTGTGGGCACGCACCGGGCATGCAGCCGACACGTCAAAACGGAAGCGTGCTTGTGGGTAGGCCGCGCACACTTGCGAAACAATGTCTTTGGCGCTCAGGTCTTGGAAGATGCGCGTGTCGCGGCGCTGTTGCAACCAATGCGTCCAGGCCGCCAGCGTGAGGCGGTAGCGTGCCAGGCCACCGTCAGCGCCCAGTTGCGCGGTCTGCACCACATAGCCGTGCCAGGTGCGCCAACTGCCGTCAGCCTGTTGCAGCTTGAGCTTGGCCACTTCCCCCGTCAGGGCTTTGAGGGCCAATTGGGCAGAGGTGCTGACACAGTCGATCTCAGCCCACAGGGGCTCGCTGGCATGCACGGCTTCGGTGAGGCAACAACGCTCCACCACCAAGGCGCCCGATTCCAGCGGGGTTTCCAGTTGCAGCAAGCGGGTGTCTTGCCCCAAGGTGAGGGCCGCACGCAAACGCGCGAGCAAGTCACCCGTCAATCCGTCGAGCTTGCTGCGCCAATCTGCCAATGCGCTGACCAGGCTTTTGAGCTGCGAAGGCACGCTCCCGCCTGCGCCGCCAGCCCCCAAGTTACCAAGGGCCCCGGGCACGGGTAGATTCATGGTTCCACCTGAATTTATTTATTGAAGGAAATGCAACCTTCAATCATCAGGCAGACGCGGGAAGGGGCCACTCACCCGTTCAGGTGAAGTTGCAAGGAGTTGTTTCGAGCCCCGGCCCGCCAGGCCGAGGCGCCGATAGATCAAGAGGACTCGTGACCGCTTTGCTGCAGGCGCCACATGTCGGCGTATCGCCCATTGGCGGCCAGCAATTGCGCATGGGTGCCGCGCTCGATGATGTGGCCGTGCTCCATGACCAGGATTTCATGAGCCTGAACGATGGTGGATAAACGGTGCGCAATCACCAACACGGTTTTGCCCTGCGCCACGGCGGCCAACTCCGCCTGGATGGCGCGCTCGTTGGCCGAATCCAAGGCCGAGGTGGCTTCGTCAAACACCAGGATGGGCGGATTTTTCAGCAGGGTACGGGCAATGGCCACGCGCTGCTTTTCACCGCCTGACAGCTTCAAGCCCCGCTCGCCCACCACGGTGTCATACCCCTTGGGGGTGCTGACGATGAAGTCGTGAATACGGGCGGCCTGAGCGGCTGCCTCAACTTCGGATTGAGTGGCATCAGGGCGACCGTAGGCGATGTTGTAGGCCACGGTGTCGTTGAACAGCACGGTGTCTTGCGGCACGATGCCAATGTGGCGGCGCAGGCTGTCTTGCGTGAGCTGGCGAATGTCGTGACCCTCCACACGAATGTGGCCGCCCTGCACGTCGTAAAAGCGATAGAGCAAGCGCGCCAGGGTCGATTTGCCCGAGCCAGATGGGCCCACGACCGCCACGGTTTGTCCGGCCGGAATATCGAAGCTGATGTCGTGCAGGATGGGACGATCAGGGTCGTAGGCAAAGCGCACGTTCTCGAACCGCACGGCGGGTGGCCCTTGCACTTGCAGGGCTTGCGCACCGGGGGCATCGGCCACTTCGCGGTCGCGCTCCATCAGGGTGAACATCTTGTCGAGATCGGTCAGCGACTGTTTGATTTCGCGGTAGATCACGCCCAGGAAGTTCAGCGGAATGTAGAGCTGAATCATGAAAGCGTTGACCATGACCAGGTCGCCCACCGTCATGCGACCAGCCACCACGCCATCGGTGGCACGCCACAGCATCACGATCAAGCCAACAGCGATGATGGTTTGCTGCCCTGTGTTCAACAGGGACAAGGTCTGTTGGCTCTTGAGACCTGCCTTGCGCAGCTTTTCCAAAGCCTCGTCATACCGCTTGGCTTCAAAGGATTCGTTGTTGAAGTACTTGACGGTTTCGTAGTTCAGCAGCGAGTCAATGGCGCGGGTGTGCGCTTTGGAATCCAACTCGTTCATGACCTTGCGGAACTGCGTGCGCCACTGGGTAACCGACACGGTAAAGGCGACGTACAGCACCAAGGCGGTCAAGGTGATCCAGGCAAAGACGACGTCAAATTTGGTGGCCAACAAGGTCAGCACCAAGGTGACTTCGATGAGCGTGGGAATGATGCTGTAGAGCGAGTACGAAATCAGCGAATGCACGGCGCGGGTGCCGCGCTCGATGTCGCGCGTCATACCGCCGGTTTGGCGCTCCAGATGAAAACGCAGGCTGAGCGCATGCAGGTGCGAAAACACCTTCAAAGAAATTGACCGCGCCGCGCCCTCGGTGGCTTTGGCAAACACCAGTTCGCGCAGCTCGGCAAACAGCGAAGTCGACAGGCGCAGCAGGCCATAGGCCACCAGCAAGCCCGTGGGCACCACCAGCATGGCCTGGGCGGCCGTGGGGTTGGGCGCCAGGCGGTCGACCAGGTCTTTCAACAGCACCGGCACGCCCACATTGGCCACCTTGGCCCCCACCATGAAGCCCAGCGCCAACAGCACGCGCCATTTGTACTGCCACAAATACGGCCACAGTCGGGCCAGGGTTTCCCGGTCTGAACGGACGGAAACCGAGGAAGATGTCTGGGTATCAGCGGATTGTGTGTGTGCGTGGCGCCGCATTCTGGAACAATGTATTGTCTGATTTGGACCCCTCATTGTCGGCTGTAAATCCAATGACCATCGTGCCTCGACCCAATACCCTTCTGACCCCACCCGACCTGCACCCTGAAATGGAGCTGGTCATGCGGGTCATGCCCATGCCGGAAGACGCCAATGGCAATGGCGACATCTTTGGCGGCTGGATCATGGCCAAGATCGACCTGGGCGGCTGCGTGTTGCCCGCGCGGGTGGCCAAGGGGCGCGTGGCCACGGTGGCCGTCAACGAGTTCGTCTTCCGCTCGGCCATGTCGGTGGGCGACCTGCTGTCGATTTACGCCCGAGTGGAAAAGGTGGGAACCACCTCGGTCACTGTGCATGTGGAGGCCTGGGCCGAGCGCAACCCCTCTGCCCCCTTCCTGGTGAAAGTGACCGAAGCCAAGGTGACCTACGTGGCCATTGACCATGAAGGCCGCCCACGCCCGATCCCGAAAAACTGATCACGGCAATGGATCTGGTTCCTGTTTCGACGCTGGCCGCCGCGCCAGCCGCGTTGCATACGCAAGGCTGGGCACTGCTCAACGGCGCCACCTTGCTACCGTGGGTCGGCGCCGACCTGAACACGGCCCAGGCTCTGCATGACAGCTGGAACCGCCTGCCCCCCGACACCCATTTGCGCGACGGCGGGCACTACCGATTCCGCCGCCACGACAGCTACACGCTGGACGTGGCCACAGGTGAACTGCGACGGGTTCCTCATCGAGCCCACTGGCAACCGGTGATCTACAACGCCTTGCACGGCGGTTTCGAGCGCTGGTTTGAGCCAGTCGAAGCCAGCGTGGCCGAGCACCCGGTGTGGGAGGCCGTCATACGGCAGTTGGGCCAGTTGCTGGCACAGGCCAAACCTGTCGACCGCTGGTTCATTGAAGCCCACCAGTTCCGAGTGGACACCACCGGCGGCATTGGTCGCCCCACCCCAGAAGGGGCACACCGAGACGGGGTTGATTTCGTGGCCGTGCTGATGCTGGGGCGTCACCAGATCAAAGGTGGCGAAACCCGTGTGTTCGAGGCCCAAGGCCCACGCGGCGTGCGCTTCACCTTGACCGAGCCCTGGAGCACCTTGCTGCTGGATGACGAGCGGGTGATTCACGAGTCCACCCCCATTCAGCCCCTGGGTGAACATGGTTGGCGCGACACCCTGGTGCTGACGTTCAGGCAAGGGGGCTTTCAAGGCCCCGCTGCGGCCTGACACTGAGGCGGGCCAGGCGGGTCAAACGCGACCCGCGCCAGCATCGATCAATCGTCGCAGTCTGAGCGCTGGCGCTTGACTTCGGTGGCCACCAATTGCTGATTGCCGTTGAAGCGGGTGCCACGCACCTCGACGCATTCCCGATCCGCAATCGCCCCACCGGTCAGTGGCACGAAGTACACCGTCATGCCCTTGACCACAAAGGTGTCGGCTCCGACCGCGCTGGCTCGGCCATGGAGTTCGATTTCCTTGGCCTCGACCTTGGCGTCGTCTTCGCCCTCAATGGTCTTGGCCACCAGCACACCATCGACCATGCGGCCGCGCACCTCGACGCGCACCCCTTCGGAAATCCCCCCGCTGAGATCAGACAAAGTGGCCGACGTCGCATCAACCGTGACACCATTGACCACAAAGCGGGTCGAGCTGTTGACGGCGCCGACCAGTCCCTTGATCCGCGCGACCGGCGAGCTGACGGGCCCATTGGCCGCAGCACGAACCGACACGACAGGAATTTGAGCCAACTCGATCACCAGGGATTGCACGCGTACACGCACCCACGACCCCACACCAAAGCCGGACGGCAAGCTCACATCGGTGCCATATTCAAAGATGCGACCGCCCAGGCTGAAGGTGCGGGTGCTCGGATTCCAGGCCACCACTTTGCCCGTCACCTTGTAGACCGGCGCAAAGGCCAGGCGCTGCACGCGTGTAGCGGTGTAGCCGTCGGCTGAGACCAGCCCGTAAACCGCAACAGGGTCCCCGTTGGTCAAGGCAGCGGAGTAGGCCGTCTTGCCATCGACATGGATGGTGCGACCAAAGACCGTGAAGCTGGTGATGTCCCCATCGAGGTTGCGCGTGATGTTGCGAGCCGGCCCCACGAAATCGCTGGCCACCTTCACGAGCTTGGCAGTTCCGGTGTCAGGCGTGCTGCCTGTGCCGGTGGTCAAATCAGACCCCTGTACCTCGACAAACATGCCCAACTTCAAATCGGACTTGCCAAAGCCGACCGTGTCGTCGTCATCGCTCACCGCCGCCGATTCCACGTTGTAGCGCACGCCGTTGACAATGATCGAGCCCAGGCCCGTGACGGGCCCGCTCGTGTAAGAGCCCGTGCCCCCACTGCCAATGCCACTGCCTGCGGTGGTGCTGCTGCCACCGCCGCACCCCGAGAGCCCAATGAACACCCCTGCGGCCAACCAGGCCAGTTTCTTGATCATGATGGATCCTTGTCCGGCGAGAGCTGTGCCTGCGCCTCGTGATAGGTGAACAGCCCCAGGCGAACACGCTGGTTGGCGGAGGCACCACTTTCGCGATCGACCACCATGCGGTGTTCCAGCAAGGACACCGCCTCACTCAACAGTTGTTTCCAATGCTGCCGCGCCAGATCGCGCACCAGCTCGACCGATTCGTGCGACAACTGATCGGCAAACACGGCCTGCTCGAAATGAGCAGACTTGTCGGCCAGCACGTTGCCCACCGCCGCGTGCAGATGGTCTGACACGTTGTCGCGCAAGAAGGCCAGCATACGCTGCCAGTCGCCCTTTGGTACAAA
Organism: Aquabacterium sp.; assembly: GCF_036273115.1. Classification (GTDB taxonomy): domain Bacteria; phylum Pseudomonadota; class Gammaproteobacteria; order Burkholderiales; family Burkholderiaceae_C; genus Aquabacterium. The sequence continues at coordinate 105,360 of NZ_DASUIN010000017.1, read as the reverse complement.
ACCCTGCTGCAGCAGTCTGACCAGGTCAGACTGGGCATCGATTTGCGCCAAGCCCAGACGCACCAACTCGTCGAGCAGGCTGCGCGGGTGCACATCTTGCGTGACCGAGCGCGCCAAGGTTTCAAAGCTGGGCGCCAGCCCCTGGCGAGGCAAGGCCTTAGGGCAGCCCGGTTGGCCGTCTTCACAATAATTGGGATCAGACAGCCAGCGTGTGAACACCTCAGACGCCAGAGATACCGGCGCCGGCACCGGGCGCCCGGTGTCGGTTTCGGTCAGGCGGGTGACCTCGCGACGGTTGATTCCGGTAGCGGTGCTGATGCGGCTGACCAAGCGATGCGGCGCGTGACCGGCCTCGATCTGGGCCTCTCGGGCCGCACGCACGTACGCGCGCTTGAGCGCCTCTTCTGCCCCTGAATACGTCAAGCCCTTGGCCACCGCCAGTTGCGCCAGCGGAGTCATGACCGCCTGCAGGACATCCAGCAGGGCGTCCTGATCGGTTGGCGGAGACGTCGGAACATCAGACATGGGGCAAGGCAGTCAACTCAAGGCGTAAATGTGCGTTTTGGCCATTTTAGGGCCTCTCGTGTTTTTTGACCATCACCCCATATTGATGTTTCTCATGAATTCTGGCGCAGGCACTGGCCAGTTGGGTGAAGAGGCCTACACTGCACCTCATGCGCCTCGCCCTGCGTTTCCGCTCCAACTTGCCACACTGGCTCGTCATCTGGACGATCCTGCTGGCGGCGCTGCTGCCCGCTGTGGCACCGTGGGTGGCCCGTGCGCAAGTGCGCTACACGCTGCCCAGCAGCGAGGTGTGCTCCGCTGCACGGCATGGCAATCCGGCGTCGCACAAGAAGCCTTCCGAGCCTGGCAGCCCTGGCCAGCATTGCGCCTTGTGCGTGCACGAAACGCATTTGGCAGGCTTACCACCCCAGGATGGCCTCACCGCCGCCCTCCGGCTCGACCTGATCCAAACCGCCCCTCAGGGGGGGCTCGCAGACGCTCCTGCGCCGACTGACTGGTCGCGCCCCCACACCCGCGCCCCACCCCTGTCTCTGGTCTGACCCCGCTGCCGCATTCGCTGCGGCCCTGCCCCAGCCCATCGCTGCCCCGCCGTTTTACGCGTGGCCTGCGTGCGGCCTGGCGTCTGACACTCCAGAGACACCCCTTCCCATGAAGCGCTATGTTCTGGGCCTGAGCGCCCTTCCCCTTTTCCCCTTGAACTGTCTGGCCGGCAGCGCCGCCGGCGACGCCGAACTGCCCGAAGTGGTGATCACGGCACCATCCAATGGCTCCAGCGGCGGCGGACTGCCCCGCAACCTCAGCGCCAACAGCGCGGGCTACAGCGCGCGTGAGCTGTACGAACAAGTCAACGTCATCAACACGGAAGACATCGTCAAGTACTCACCCGACACGATGACCCGCAAGCGCTACATAGGCGACCGCAACGCGATCATCGAAACCCGCACCGCCAGCGTCACGGCCAGCGCCCGCTCGCTGGTGTATGCCGACGGCTTTCTGCTGTCAAACCTGCTGGGCAACAGCTTCAGCTACCCGCCGCGCTGGAACATGGTCGCCCCGGAAGAAATCAAACGCGTCGACTTCTTCTTCGGCCCTTACTCGGCCGCCCACCCGGGGAACTCGCTGGGCACCACGGTGCAGATGACCACCCGCATGCCCCAGACCTTTGAAGCCTCGGGCAAGGCACAACTCTTCCAGGAAAACTTCAGCCTGTACGGCCACAGCGGCTCGTTCACCGGCGACAACCTGCAAGCCTCGGTGGGCAACAAGGTGGGCGATCTGTCGTGGCTGCTGGGCGTGAACCAGCTCAACAGCCAAGGCCACCCCATGCAGTACGCCGTGGTGGAAGGCGCGGGCTCGGCGCACACCAACGGCACCGCTGCGACCGGCTTCGTGGAAGACACCAACCTCACAGGCGGGCGGCGCCTGATTCTGGGCGAAACCAGCCGCGACACCACCCACCAGAAAAGCTTCCGCATCAAACTGGCCTACGACATCACCCCCACACTGAAGGCGCGCTACTGGCTAAGCCACTGGCAGAACCAGTCCTACAACCAGGTCACCAGCTACCTGCGCGATGCCAACGGCAACCCCATCACCACGGCCCGCCGCATTTACGACGGCGTGAGCAAGGACTACACCATCGGGGCCAATGCCTTCTCGGAAAACACCTGGGACCAGATGCACTGGATGAATGCCGTGTCCCTCAAAGGCACACCTTCCAGCGAATTCGATTGGGACGCGTCTGCCACCTGGTACCGCATTGGGCATGACACCCAACACGCCAGCGCCCCCGATGGCCGCACCGGCACCGGCGGCAAGAAGTACTACGGCACCGAGGTGCGTAACCCCTATGGTGACGGCTGGCGCACACTGGACTGGCGCATGAACTGGCGGGGTCTGGCCGGGCACGACATCAGCGCCGGCTACCACTACGACCAATACGTGCTGAACTCGCAAACGTTCTTCAGCAATGCCGCTGCCACGGGCGAAAGCTGGAAGACCGCCGACGGCACCAACCTGATGGCCGCTTCGCGCGGCAAAACCGAAACCCAAGCCCTGTATGCGCAGGACGCCTGGCGCTTCGCCCCCGATTGGCTGCTGACCCCGGGCTTGCGCACCGAAGCCTGGAAGGCCTTCGACGGCGGCAACACCGCGATCGTCAGCGGCAGCGTGAAGCAGGCCGCCTATGCAACGCATGCGCAAAACCTGGCTTTGTCGCCCAAACTGGCGCTGCAAAAAGCCACCGACGACAACTGGATCTACAAAGCCACCATCGGGCGTGCCTATCGCTTCCCGACGGTGACCGAGCTGTTCCAGGCCATCACAGTGGGCTCGACTTTGACCGTCAACAACCCCGACCTGAAGCCCGAGAGCACCACCAGTTCCGAGGTCACCGCCGAGAAGCTGCTGGACAAGGGCCAGATGCGGGTGTCGGTGTTCCACGAGAACCTGCACAACGCGCTGTACTCGCAACGCACCAGCGTGGACGGCACCACCGTCAGTGCCATCTCGAATGTGGATCACGTTCGCACCACTGGCCTGACGCTGGCCTTCCAGCACACCGATGTGGGCCTGGCTGGATTGGACATGAACGGCAGCCTGACCTACGCCCGCGCCCGCATCGTTCGCAATGCCATCGCCCCCGCCACCGAGGGCAATGTCTACCCAGGTGTGCCAGACTGGCGCGCCACCTGGGTCGGCACCTATCGCGTGTCAGACAAGCTGGCCTGGACCCTGGCGGCTCGTTACAGCGGCAACCAGTCGAACCAACTCGACAACCTCGACACGAACCGCAGCACCTACACCTCCAACAGCCGTTACCTGGTGTGGGACACGCGCGTGACCTGGACCGCAGCCCTGGGCATCAAAGTGGCCGCCGGCATCGACAACCTGAACAACGCGACCTACTACGCCTACCACCCCATGCCCCAACGCACGGTGCATGCGGAGTTGCAAGCCAGTTTCTGACGCGCTCGTGGCGGTATCAGTCGCGGTGCCAATCTTTGTGAGAGGCACTGCGCGCGGTTTCGTGCGCCACCACCACCCGATTGCGTCCGGCGCGCTTGGCCTCGTACAAGGCGGCATCGGCGCGGCCGATCACATCGGCCCAATCTTCTTCATTGCTGTGGCTTTGCGCCAGGCCCAGACTGACGGTGGGGCTCAATGGGCCTTCACTGCCATTCACCGTCAGCGCAGCGACCTCCTGGCGCAAGCGTTCAGCCACACGCTGAGCGTCGTCCAGATCGGTGCTGCCCAGCACAATCAGAAACTCTTCGCCACCAATGCGACCCACACGATCGGAATCTCGCAACTGCGCTTTCAGGCAAAACGCCACCTTGCGCAAAACCTCATCGCCCACCGCATGACCATGCTGGTCATTGATGGACTTGAATCGGTCCACATCGATCATCATCAAGCACACAGGCTGGTGAACCTGCCGCCGATCTTTGTGCAGCCCATCCAGATAGGCCAAGATGGCGCGCCGATTGAGCAGGCCCGTCAGCGCGTCATGTTGGGCCAGATCGGCCAGGCGCATTTCCAACGCCTTGCGCTCAGTGATGTCCAGCAAGGTTCCCACCAGGCCGGTGACCTCGCCTTGTGCGTCACGCAGCACGGCCTTGTAAAACAGCACATCGCGCCGCTCGCCAGACGGCAGCTGAATCTGAGCTTCATAACGCTGCTCGCCCCCGCTTCGCATCAAAGCCTCATCGGCATCGAAGTAGACCTGAGCCAGATCAGGCGGCGACAAATCGAATACCGACATCCCCAGCAACTCGTCAGAGCGCTTGCCCATGACCTCGGTGAAGGCTTTGTTGCAGCCCTGATAGAGGCCCTGCCGGTCCTTGAAAAAGACCGGCACAGGCAGCGCGTCCAGCACAGACTGGACGAGGTCGGGAGACAGATGATTGATCAGCACTTGGAAAAATCAGGACGACGTTTTTCCATGATCGCAGACATTGCCTCCTTGGCTGCCGGTCCACGGATCAAATCCGAGAAATGTTTCCCCTCTTCCATCATCACAGCGGGCAAGGTGGGGTGGTGCTGCTTCATCAAGGCCTTGGTGATGCGCAAAGACGTGGCAGGCTTGGCCGCCAGCTTGGCCGCCTGCGCCTGGGCATACCCATTGACTTCGTGTGGGGGCAAGACGCGATTGGCCAAGCCCATCTCCAGCGCCTCTTCCGCATAGAAGGCTTCACCCAGCATCAGCTTTTCTGCGGCTCGGTGGTAGCCAATCAGGTTCTGCAGCAACAGGCTGGAACCAGCCTCGGGGCACGCCCCCAGGTTGACGAAGGGCATGCTGAATGCAGCGTTGTCGCCCGCATAGACCAGATCGCAATGCAACAGCATGGTGGTGCCCACCCCCACAGCCGGGCCGCACACCGCGGCCACCACTGGCTTGGGGAACGACTGCAGGGCATGCAAGAAGCGGAACACCGGCTCGTCATCGCCCTTGCTGGCATCCGGCGGGCTGCTCAGGAAGTCGATCAGGTCATTGCCCGCAGTGAACACATCGACTGCGCCCTGGAACACGGCGACTCGTACCGCTTCGTCCGATGCCCCCTGCTCCAGGGCATCAGACAAGGCCGTATACATGTCACGCGTCAGGGCGTTTTTCTTGTCAGGACGATTGAAAGTCAGCGTCAATACACCGCCTTCGATGTGTTTCAGAATCAGATCGCTCATGGTTTGTCTCCTGTTTGTGTGGCGCTGGCGCCAATCCATTGCAAGGCCCGAGGCCACAACTGCGATGCCGCAGCGGGCTTGAATACACCAAAGTGTCCCACGAAGGGCAGACCCACCGACTTCGGCTGAATCGACTCAAAAGTCACATGGGCATTTGCATACAGGTGGTAAAGCCGACGAATGCCCAGAGGTGACACCAGTTCATCGTCTTCCGCGAGGACGGCGTGAATAGGCTGGCGAACGCGTGCGTACAACGCACGAAAGACATCACCCTCCACCCCCAGGTAATCAGGATGCAGGCACCAGCGGCGCCACTGCCACATGACCTTGGCAGGCAAATCGCCCACCGCCCCGATTTTCTTGCCTGGGAAGTACCCCGCCATGCCCACGCTGATGGGGGCGATGACCCACCACAGCAAAGGCGCCTTGCTGCGCACCGCGGGCGCGTTGTAGCGCCAATAACCATTGCCGCTGGCAACCGTGACGACCTTGTCGAAACGCTCAGGGTGGTCTAGCCAGCCAAACAACTGCCCGCCCAAGCTGTGCCCCAGATATGTGCGTGGCACGTCAGGCCAGCGGGCATGCACATGTTCGCAAACGGCTGACAAATCGCGCTCAGCCCAATCGGTCACACTGGCATCAAAGCCTCGCAGACGATGGGGCGCCGACTCACCAATGCCCCGAAAGTCAAAGGTGGTCACCGCCACCCCCTGGTCGGCCATCCAGGTTGCAAAGGCTTCGTAAAAGCGCTGACTCACGCCCATGGCGGGCACGATCAGCAAAGCCCGCTGCACGTGACCGGCCGGCAAAAACTCCCGCCCAGTCAGCCCATACCCGTCACGGGTCTTGATCTTGATCGACTGAACGGTCGCCATTTACGCCCCCAACCAAGGCAAGCTGACCGACCATACACGGGGCCCAGCCTTGGGGTGAAAGAAATGAAAGTGGCCAATGGCCTTGACGCCCAGTTCGCGCGGCTTGAGTGTTACCCAGCGCAAGGCCGCTTGCTTGTAATGTTCATGCACGGCCTTGATGCCGCGCCGGGTGGCCATCTCATCGTCGGCCACCATCACCACGGTGATGGGCGTTTTGACGCTGGCATACGCCGCCTTGACATGAGGCCCCTCACTCATCAGAAACTCCGGGTGCTGGCACCAGCGCCGCCACTGCGCAACCACCCCGCGAGGCAAGTCACCCACCGCACGCATGCGCCGGCCTGCGAAATAGCCATTCAAGCGCACGCTGACAGGCACCAACACATTCCAGAACAGGCCCATGCCATAGCGCAAAGGACGTGCCAGGTGCGGCGCATAGCCGCTGCCGCTGCCCAAGGTCACCACCCGATCAATGGCCGGGTGCTGCGGCATCAAGCCATACAGAATGCCGCCCATGCTATGCCCGAACCACGACAGCGGCAAACCCGGGTGCGCCTGCGCCACCGCGTCCATGATGGCAGGCGCATCCAGCAAGGCCCAGTCGGTCAGCTTGGCTTTGTAACCCTTCAGCGATGCAGGTGCCGACTGACCCATGCCCCGCCAGTCAAAGGTGTAGACCACACAAGCCTGATCGGCCAACCACTGCGCATACCGCTTGTAGAAGGTCTGCGGCACGCCCAAGGCGGGCGCCAGGATGACGGCCCGTTTGGCTGGTCGGCCAGGGCGCCCATCGCGCTGCCCCGGCACATACCGCGTGGCCACGATGGCTTGTCCATCAGAGGTTTGAATCGTCAAAGACTGCATGAGGACTCTTCAAGCCCCGAGGGGGGCTTTCATAAATAAAAAAGCCCGCACAAGGCGGGCTTGTGCGGGCTCGGATTGAATCGTCAAACCCGAGGTTCAACGAATCAGATCGATCACAGGCTGTCGACGCGCTCGAAGATGCCAGCAGCGCCTTGGCCAGTACCGATACACATGGTGACCATGCCGTACTTGCCGCCAGTGCGACGCAGACCGTGCACCACAGTCGCGGCACGGATGGCACCGGTCGCGCCCAGGGGGTGACCCAGAGCGATCGCGCCGCCCATGGGGTTCACCTTGGCACGATCCAGCACGTGACCCTTGCTGTCCAGGTCCTTCAACACGGCCAGAGATTGAGCAGCGAACGCTTCGTTCAACTCAACCCAGTCCATGTCGGAGGCCTTCAGGCCGGCGTATTCCAGAGCCTTTGGAATGGCTTCGATGGGGCCAATGCCCATGATTTCGGGAGGCACGCCCTTGACGGCGAACGCCACGAACTTGGCCAGAGGCTTCAGACCATACTTTTCGCAAGCTTCCTTGGAAGCCAGGATCAAGCAACCAGCGCCGTCAGAGGTCTGCGACGAGTTACCGGCAGTGACGGAACCCTTGGCAGCGAACACGGGACGCAGCTTGGCCAGACCTTCCACCGAGGTGTCAGGACGAGCGCCTTCGTCGCGGGTGATGGTCTTCTTGGTGATGGTGACTTCACCTGTTTCCAGGTTAGGTGTGCGCACTTCGACTTCGATCGGAGTGGTTTCAGCATCGAACCAGCCAGCTTGCTGAGCGGCGATGGCACGACGGTGAGACTCGGTCGCGAAAGCGTCTTGCTCTTCGCGGGTGATGCCCCACTGCTCAGCCACCTTCTCAGCGGTCATGCCCATACCGTAGGCGATGCCGACGTTTTCGTCGACGTTCACCACAGCGGGGTTGAACGAAGGCTTGGCACCGCCCATGGGCACCATGGACATGGATTCCACGCCGCCGGCGATCATGACTTCGGCTTCACCGACGCGGATGCGGTCAGCAGCCATCGACACGGCAGTGATACCGGCCGCGCAGAAGCGGTTCACGGTGGCACCGGCCACAGTCTTGGGCAAGCCCGACAGCAACGCGGCGATCTTGGCCACGTTCATGCCTTGTTCGCCTTCAGGCATCGCGCAGCCAACGATGGCGTCTTCGATGGCAGCAGGATCCAGGGTAGGAACTTGCTTGAGGGCGTTCTTGATGGTGGCAACCAGCAGGTCGTCAGGACGGGTGTTCTTGAAGACGCCACGACCAGACTTGCCGATCGGGGTGCGGGTTGCGGCGACGACGTATACGTCACGAAGTTGCTTAGACATGTTGTTGTCTCCGATCGATCAGTTGCGGACAGGCTTACCAGTGGACAGCATGCCCATGATGCGCTCTTGCGTCTTGGGGTTGTCCAACAGGGTGCAGAAGTGCTTGCGCTCCAGTGCGTGCAGGTATTCCTCGCTCACCAGAGTGCCAGCTTCCACGTCGCCACCGGTCAGCACGTCGGCGATGCACGAGCTGATGTAGTAGTCGTGTTGCGAAATGAAGCCGCCGTCACGCATGTTGATCAGCGAAGACTGCAGAGTGGCCTTCACGTTGCGACCAGCAACGGGGAACAGCTTCTTGGCAGGAGCACGGTAGCCCGACTCGTACATGGCCTTGGCTTGGGCGATGGCCACATACAGGACTTCGTCCTTGTTGGGCACCACGATGTCGCCATCCAGCAGGTAGCCGAACTTGCGTGCCTCGATGGCAGAGGTTGCCACCTTGGCCATGGCGGAAGCCTGGAAGAATTCCTTGACGTAAGCCATCAGGTCGACCGGAGTCTGGCCCGACACGCCCTTGGAGGTTTCCAGCAGCTCAGCAGCGCGGCGAGCTTGGTAAGCCAGACCGCCGCCGCCAGGGATCAGACCCACGCCGACTTCGACCAGACCCACGTAGGTTTCCATGGCAGCCACGCGCTTGGCGGTGTGGACAGCCAGTTCGCAACCACCACCCAGGGCCAGACCGTGCATGGCAGCGACGGTGGGCACGTTGGAGTAGCGCAGCGACAGCATGAAGTCTTGCAGTTGCTTCTCGAAAGGAGCGATGGCCTTGCCGCCGCCAGCCATGAAGGCAGGCATCATGGATTGCAGGTCAGCACCAGCGGAGAAGGGGCCGTCGTACGACCAGATCACCAGGCCCTTGTAGCCAGCTTCGGCGATTTCCAGGCCCTTGGACAGACCAGCGGTGACTTCAGCCGAAATGGTGTGCATCTTGGACTTGATCGAAGCGATGACCACTTCGTCGTCCAGGGTCCACAGGCGGATGGCGGCGTCTTCGAACAGGGTCTTGCCGGCGGTCTTGGCGTCAGGGGCGTTGGAACCCAGAACGCTTTCGCGGAAGAACTGACGCTTGTAGACGGGCAGGTCACGTGCGGGGACGTACTTGCCTTCCTTGGCAGACCAGGAACCTTCAGCAGTGTGCACGCCGTCGCGGCCGTCGAACACCCAAGCAGGCAGCGGAGCCTTCGACAGAGCCTTGCCGGCGTCGATGTCAGCCTTCACCCATTCAGCCACTTGCTTCCAGCCGGCTTCTTGCCAGATTTCGAAAGGACCTTGCTTGGAACCGAAGCCCCAGCGCATGGCGAAGTCGATGTCGCGAGCCGATTCAGCGATGTCACCCAGCAGCACAGCAGCGTAGTGGAAGCTGTTGCGCAGGATGGCCCACACGAATTGAGCTTGAGGGTTGGCCGACTCACGCAGAGCCTTCAGGCGCTCAGCAGCAGGCTTCTTCAGGATGTCAACGACTTCCTTGTCAGCCTTGCCACCAGCGGCCACGTATTCACCCGTCGCTGCATTGAATTGCAGGATGGTCTTGCCTTCCTTCTTGAAGAAGCCAGCCTTGGTCTTGGAACCCAGGTTGCCCTTTTCGATCAGAGCGGTCAGAGCGGCAGGGGTGTCGAACGCGCCAGAGAATGGATCGTCCTTGGCACCGTTTTGCAGGGTCTTGATGACGTGAGCCATCGTGTCCAGACCGACCACGTCAGCGGTACGGAAGGTAGCGGACGAAGCGCGCCCCAGCTTCTTGCCGGTCAGGTCGTCAACGATGTCGTAGCCCAGGCCAGACTTTTCGACTTCGCGGAAGGTCAGCAGCATGCCAGCCACGCCAACGCGGTTGGCCACGAAGTTGGGGGTGTCGAAAGCGCGGATCACGCCCTTGCCGACCACGGAGGTCGAGAAGGTTTCCAGTTGGTCAACCACTTCAGGAGCGGTGAACTGGGTGGGGATCAACTCCAGCAGGTACATGTACCGGGGTGGGTTGAAGAAGTGGATGCCCAGGAAGCGCGAACGCAGCTGCTCAGGCAACACGTTGGCCATGGCCGTGATGGACAGACCGGAAGTGTTGGTGGCCAGGATGGCCTTGTCGTTGACGAAGGGAGCGATCTTCTTGTAGAGATCTTCCTTCCAGTCCAGACGCTCAGCGATGGCTTCGATGATCAGGTCGCAACCGCGCAGAGCTTCCAGGTGCTCTTCGTAGTTGGCTTGCTGGATCAGCGCTGCGTCTTCGGCCACGCCCAGAGGCGACGGCTTCATCTTCTTGAGGTTTTCGACAGCCTTGGTAACGATGCCGTTCTTGGGGCCTTCCTTAGCGGGCAGGTCGAACAACACGACCGGCACCTTGCAGTTGACCAGATGAGCAGCGATCTGAGCGCCCATCACGCCGGCGCCGAGCACGGCAACCTTGCGTACGTTGAATTGACTCATGTTCTCTCCTAGCAGAACTCAAATGAATGGAGATGGATAAAGGGAGGTGAAACCTCACCTCCCTTGAACAGCCCGTCGATTAGAACAGGGCTTCGTCCATTTCCATCAGGGGCTTCAGACCGGCCTTGGCGGTGATCATCAGGGTCTCGACTTCAGGCATCAGCTTGGCGAAGTAGAAGCGAGCGGTCGTCAGCTTGGCCTTGTAGAAGGCGTCGCCAGAGGCTTGCTTGTCCAGAGCGATCTTGGCCATGCGAGCGAAGAAGTAAGCGTAGACCATGTGGCCGACCACGCGCAGGTAGTCGACAGCAGCGGCGCCCACTTCGTCAGGGTTCTGCATGCCCTTCATGCCGATTTCCATGGTGAAGGCTTGCACCTTCTTGCCCAGGTCAGCCAGAGGCACGGTGAACTCTTGCATCGCGGCGTTGTCGGCGTTTTCCTTCACGAAGGTGGACACCAGCTTGCCGAACTTGGTCAGCTTGGCGCCAGCGTCGCCCAGCACCTTACGACCCAACAGGTCCAGCGATTGCACGGTGTTGGTGCCTTCGTAGATCATGTTGATGCGAGCGTCGCGAACGAACTGCTCCATGCCCCACTCGTGGATGAAGCCGTGGCCGCCGAACACTTGTTGGCAATGCACGGTGGCTTCCCAAGCGTTGTCGGTGATGAAGGCCTTCACGATAGGCGTCAGCAAGGCGACGATGTCGTCGGATTCCTTACGAACGGCTTCGTCGGGGTGGTTGTGCGACTTGTCCAGTTCGATGGCCACGAAGTACACCAGAGCACGAGCGCCTTCGGCGTAAGCACGGGCGGTCAGCAGCATCTTGCGGACGTCGGGGTGAACGATGATGGGGTCAGCAGCCAGGTCAGGACGCTTGGCGCCAGACAGAGCACGCATCTGGATGCGGTCCTTGGCGTAGTTCACAGCGTTTTCGTAAGCGACTTGGGTCAGGCCCAGGGACTGGTTGCCCACGCCCAGACGAGCGCCGTTCATCATCACGAACATGGCAGGCAGACCGCGGTGGGGCTTGCCAACCAGGGTACCGACGGCGCCGTCCAGCACCATTTGAGCGGTGGCGTTGCCGTGGATGCCCATCTTGTGCTCCAGACCGCCGCAGTAGATGCCGTTGCGAGCACCCAGCGAGCCGTCAGCGTTCACCAGGAACTTGGGCACGGCGAACAGGGAGATGCCCTTGGAACCTTCGGGAGCGTCAGGCAGGCGAGCCAACACCAAGTGAATGATGTTGTCGGCCATGTCGTGTTCACCAGCGGAGATGAAGATCTTCTGGCCGGTGATCTTGTAGGTGCCGTCAGCTTGTGGCTCGGCCTTGGTGCGCAGCAGGCCCAGGTCGGTACCGCAGTGTGGCTCGGTCAAGCACATGGTGCCGGTCCACTCGCCGCTGGTCAGCTTGGGCAGGTACATGGCCTTTTGCTCGGGGGTGCCGTGCACTTCCAGGCAAGCGTGAGCGCCGTGGCTCAGGCCGGGGTACATGGTCCAGGCCTGGTTGGCCGAGTTCATCATTTCATAGATGGCCTGGTTCACCAGTTGAGGCATGCCTTGACCGCCGTACTCGGGGTCAGCCGACAGGCCGGACCAACCGTTTTCGGTGTACTGCTTGTAGGCTTCCTTGAAACCATCAGGGGTCTTGACTTCGTGGGTTTCCTTGTTCAGGACGCAACCCTGCACGTCGCCCACCAGGTTCAGGGGAGCGATCACCTTGGAAGCGAACTTGCCGCCCTCTTCCAGCACGGCGTTGACGGTGTCAACGTCCAGATCGCCGTAGGCAGGGATCTGCTTCAGTTCGTCGACAGCGCCCAGCAGTTCGTGCATGACGAATTGCATGTCGCGCAGTGGGGGGGTGTAAGAAGGCATCTTTAAAGCTCCTCGGTCAGAAAAATCAGGACTAGATCAAGTTGATCGCACCACTTTGCAGTGGACGGGTTAAAGAGGTGTCGACGACGATCGCTCGCCTTCGACCTTGGCTGCGTTGATAGCAACCGCTCCAACTGGCGCTTTCGCAGGGTCAACAGCATAAAACTGAATCACCCGCTCAAACGCCTTGTGGGCCCGATCCACCGCGCCCGACGAACGCAAGAAACGTGCGTCGTGGTGCAGCGAAAGGATCAACCCATGGATTTCGAACAGCATTTGCATCGGATCGGTGTCGGGACGCAGATGGCCCACATCGACTGACAGGCGAATCGCGCGATCGAGCGCGCCGTGCCAGGTCCGAACCATCTCGACCAGGGCATCACGCACTGGGCCTGGACGGTCGTCGAATTCAACCGCACCGCTGATGTAAATGCAACCAGAATCGATTTCGGTGGCAACCTTGTCGACCCAACGGGTGAACAAGGCGCGCAACCGGGGCAAACCGCGGGGTTCGCGGATGGCCGGCAGGAACACCTCGTCGGCAAAGCGTGCGTGGTATTCCCGGATGACGGAAATTTGGAGTTCTTCGCGAGAACCGAAGTGGGCGAACACGCCCGACTTGCTCATGCCCGTGACTTCGGCCAAGGCGCCGATGGACAAGCCCTCGATGCCCATCTGAGAAGCCAGGCTCAGCGCGGCTTCGAGGATGGCGGCACGGGTCTGCTGGCCTTTGTGTGCCCCGCGCCCACGCTCACGCCCCACCTCTTGGGCGGGCTTGGCGTCATGGGACAGGATTTCGGCCACAGGCAGTCCTCAAAATAAAACGAACGGTCGTGCTATTTTGCAGAAAACAACTCGTTTGTATAGCCCCCCTGGCCATATTTTTTTGAGGAATTTCCTGCACGCGCCACTCGTTCACGGGAGACCCCAGGGATCTGAGCCCAGGGTTAATGCGGATCCGCCCCAGCACCCCCGCGTTCAAGGGGGCACCATCTTGCCGGTCAACTGCCCTCAACGTGTCGCTTATGGTTGAGAAAGTCATCAATCCTGCACTATCCTGCACACATCAAGCCCTTTGATGGAGAGGCTGCATGGACGTGCTGCAACTTGATGTGTCAGGCCGTCCGCAGGCTTGGCTATCAGCCAAGGATGCGGCGGTTCTGTATGCCAATGACAGCGTCGCCTGGACGCTGGGCAACCCGTTTCTGGTGTTGCGCGGAGGCATTCAACGGCGAACCGGCCTGCAATCGCGGCTGGAGCTGCATCCGATCATCGCCGTGCATGGCGCCATTCCTTCGCGCGCCTGGCGGCTGACGCCCTCGTTGAACAACGCCAAATTGTTTGCCCGAGATCGGCAGATGTGCGCGTACTGCGGCGGGGTGTTTCCAACCGATGAGCTGACCCGGGAGCACATGCTGCCGACCTCTCGTGGGGGCGCAGACTCTTGGATGAACTGCATCACCGCCTGCCGCAGCTGCAACAGCCGCAAGGGCAACCGTACACCCAACGAGCTGGGCTGGTCACTCCAGTACCTGCCCTATGTGCCGAGCCTGCACGAAGACATGATTCTGCGCGGACGCCGCATCGTGGCCGACCAGATGGAGTTTCTGCTGGCCAGCGTCCCGGCACACAGCCGCCTTCGCCTGTGTTGAGCGACCGCCCTCAAAGCCGGCGCAAGTCGAGTGAGCCGGCCTCGAGAGCAAAGCGCGCCTGAACCTGGGTTTGCGATTGCGGCATGACCGGGTGCGGGGTGGCGCGAAACTCGGCAACCATGCGCTGCGGGGTCACATCGAGGATGACGTAGCCACGCTGGTCGCTTCGCAAATGCAGCAAGTCCGGGTTGCTGGCGCGCATCCAACTGCTGAGGAACTCGCTCAGCCCCCGACTGCTCAGCGACGACGTGACGATTTCGTTGGCCACCACAGGGGTTTGCCGATCAAGGGGATCCAGCCGCAATTGGGCGGCCACATGGCGATGCACATCCCCCCCGAGAAAGACGACGTTCTGAATACGCGGCTGGCCAATGGCTTCCAGCAGACGCTGCCGTGCCTTGGGAAAGGCGTCCCAGCCGTCCGCGTGGTAGACCCGGCCCAGAGGCGTCCGCAAGCCACCAGGGCAGACTTGGGTGGACTGCGCGATGAACTTCCAGGCCCGGGTGCTGGCCAGCAAGGTGTCTCCCAGCCAGTTTTCCTGCTTGGGCCCCAGCATGGAGCGAGACTCTGCACCCAGCTCGGCGCAACGCCACAAGGCCTGACCACCCATTAGTGCGTCCTTCTGACACGCAGCCGCATCGCGATGCTGGCGCGTGTCCACCGTCCACAGTTCCGCCAACTGCCCCCACTCCCAACGATCACGCAGAGGCATGGCGGCCCCGACCGGCATGCGCCGAGGCGAAATGGGCAGATGTTCGAAGTAGGCGCGATAGGCGGCCGCCCGGATCTTCAAGAAGGCGTCCTTGTCGGGCACCTCGGGCGATTGTTCGGCCGTGTAGTCGTTCATGACCTCGTGGTCATCCCACACCAACAGCCAGGGGTGCGCGGCGTGGCTGGCCTGCAAGTCGGCGTCGAGCTTGTAGCTGGCGTGATGCAGGCGATAGTCTTCCAGCGTGTAATCGCTTTCGCGGCGCGGAAACACATGGGGGTGCTGACGCACACGATTCAGCCCCGGCATTTCGGTGTCGTAGATGTAGTCGCCCACAAAGAGGACCAGGTCCAGATCCGCCTGCGCGATTTCGCGATGCAGGGTGAAATGCCCGGCTTCATAGTGCTGGCAGGAGGCCAAGGCCATGCGCAGCCGTTGCGGGTAGGACTGGGGCTCCGGCGCGGTTCGGGTGCGGCCAATCGGACTGACCTGCCCCGCCGCCATGAAACGATAGAAATAGCGCCGACCGGGCGTCAGGCCATCGACCTCAAGGTGCAGGGCGTGGATGCGTTCCGGCAACGCCTGCGTGGTACCCGACCGGGCAATACGCAAGAACTGTTCGTCGTGAGCCACCTCCCAGATCACCGGAATGGGGCGCGCGGGCATGCCGCCGTCGACCATCGATGGAACCGGCGCCAAGCGTGTCCAAAGCACAACAGAATCAGGTCGCGGCTCGCCACTGGCCACCCCCAGGGAGAACACATTGGCAGAAGTGGTCCAGGGCGGCAACTCGACTTGCGCTTGAGCAGGCGTGGCAAACAACTGCTGCCAAGCCAGGGCGGCAGCAAGTCGGCTCCATTGACGAAAAAGGTGGCGGCGTTGCATTTCGCGTTTGATTATGGCGGCGTATTGTGTTGCGAGACGCCCCCAGGCGGGCACAATGATCCGGATACACAGGAGGCCACGATGAGCGCAGATTCTTCTTCCCAGTCCACCTCTTCCACTGACAACGCGGGCCAGGGCGCCAACCCCTTCACCGCCGGGCTGGGTTTCTTCCAGGATTGGATCAAAGCCGCCGGCAGTGCGATGCCCGGCATGCCCCAGGCCGGCGCCACCGCCGGCACCGCATCCCCCATGAGCGGCTTAGGGGCTTGGACCATGCCTACGCTCGACCCACAAGAACTGGAAAAGCGCATCACCGACTTGAAGACGGTGCAGTTCTGGCTGGAGCAAAACGCCCGCATGATCGCCATGACCATTCAGGGTCTGGAGGTCCAGCGCATGACGCTGTCGACCCTCAAGGGCATGAATGTGTCAATGGATGCCTTGCGCGAGTCGCTCAAAGCGCGCGCTGCGGCCACCGAGCGCGCGAGCACTGAGCCCGAAGCCGAAGCCGAACCTGAACAGGCGGCAAGTTCTGCCGAGGCGGGGGGACAAGGCATCAACCCAATGCAATGGTGGGACACACTGACCCAGCAATTCACCAGCTTGGCCAGCCAGGCCGCGCAAGCTGGCGTCGACGTAGGCTCAGCTGCGACCAACACCATGGCCCAGGCAGCCGCCTCGGCTACGGCAGCCGCGGCCAGCGCAGCCGAAGCCGTTCAATCGGCCGCCAAGCCGGCAGGCAAACGGGGGGCAGCACGCGGCGGCGCGGCACACCCGCCCAAGAGCCAGAAGCCCAAGTCGGGCGGCCAGGCCGACTGAGCGCAGCCCACCCACCCCGCAACACCTGTTTTCTCGCCCCCAGACTCTATGCACCACCCCCCGCTGCAGTTCCTTCATGCGCACGCTACCCACCCGCAAGCCGACATGGCGGTGCGACTGGTGTGGGCGCAACTGGCCTCGCGCGGGGTGGAGGCCATGGGGCCAACCTTGGGATGGTGCTATCTGACCGACGAGTTGGCCCCACAAGCCAAAGCGGTGCTGCATGCCTTGCGCCAGCACCTGCCGCATGTGGCCTGGGTGGGCGCCAGTGGCGTGGGCGTGCTGGCCACCGGCGTCGAGTATTTCGATGAGCCGGCCCTGGCCGTGATGGTGTGCAACCTGCCGCGCCAGGAGTTTCAGATCTTCAACGGCTGTCAGCCGCTGAAAGAGCAATCGGCCCAGGGCTTTGTGCCGCACTCGGCCTTGGTCCACGCCGACTCTCAGGTTCCCGACCTCCCTGACCTGCTGCAGGAACTGGCCGATCGAACCCGAAGCGGCTACCTGTTTGGCGGCATCACGGTCGGTCGGCACGCGGCCGTGCATCTGGCAGTCGACCCCCTTCGGCCGCTGCCTGCCGAACACACCGGCGTATGGGAAGGCGGCCTGTCCGGCGTGAGCTTCAGCGCACAAGCCCAGTTGGTCAGTCGGATGACCCAGGGCTGTATCCCCATTGGCCCCAGCCGGGAGATCACCGACGCTGACCGCAATGTGGTCTATGAACTCGATGGCCAGCCGGCTCTGGGATGCCTGCTGCAAGATCTCAACCTGCTGGCAGACCTGTCCACAGAAGGATGGGAACGCGAAGCGATTCCACGCATCCGCAACACCCTGGTCGGGCTGACCGATGCGGACTCGGATCTCATGGCACACGGACAGCACTTTGGCGGCGACACCCGAGTGCGCCACCTGATCGGGCTGGACCCGAATCGTCACGGCGTGGCCATGGGCGAGTTGGTGGAGCCTGGCATGCGCATGGCCTTTTGCAAACGCAATGTGAATGCCGCCCGGCAGGATCTGATCCGAATGGCGGCCGAAGTGCGCGAAGAGTTTGACCCGCAGGACCAAGCCGAGCAGGATGGCCCTGCAGGTGGCCTCTACATCAGTTGCGCAGGCCGAGGCGGGCAGCATTTCGGTGGACCGCACGCCGAAATGGCCCTGCTGGCCCACGCCATGGGCGAGATCCCGATGGTGGGCTTCTTCGCCGGCGGCGAAATTGCCCGCCATCACCTCTTCGGCTACACCGGCATCCTCACAGTGTGGGGCTGAGCCCGGGCGCCATCATGGTCATGGGCACGAAAGCAATGCCGCGAGACTCAACGCGATGCCCCGAGGGGGCGAAGCCAATGCGCTCGTAAAAGGGCACCGCATACAGCGAGGCATTGACGGTGAAACCACGGCTGGTTCGGCCCTGCTCATCGGCGAGATCGCGAACGGCACGCCACAATTGCGTGGCCACGCCTAAACGCTGCCATGCGGGGGCCACAAACAGATGGAAAAGATGGTTGTCGTGCCGCAGCGCCGCAGCGCCAGCCAGGCTGCCGTCTTCAGCCCGTGCAACCAAGTAAACGAAGCCCGGGTCCTGAATGTAGCTGGCAATGGCGTCAGCACTCATGCCGACCAGAAAGGCCTCTGCGCCCAACCCCTGGGGATGGACGGTGAAATAGCGCGCCACACCGGCAATCAGGGCGCTGATCTGCGGGGCATCCTGAACCACCGCACGACAGATCGAAATCGGAGCCATATACAACCTTCCTGACCGGATCAGGATACCGTTGGATGAACGAGCCGACCATCCCTAGGAGCACTCCCACCCAAGGGGGATGGCCAAGCGCTGCCCCGAGCAAGACACTGCCTGGGCTTCAGCCGCCCCGCCCACAGCTCAGGATGCCGCCATGATCGCTCGAACCCCCAACCGCCCCCAGCCCATTCCCTTTGGCCACCCCAGCGCCGCTGGCATGCCCCCGCCGCGGCCAAAGGTCGCCCCTGCCCGCAGAGCTCTGGGCTCTCCCCAGACGCCCAGCGGCACGCGTTGCGCCAAGTTTCTGGGACAAGGTACGTTGAGCGTCCAGTCAAGCCTCACGGGGCGCCTATACCGTTTCCAAGGGTACGGGCACAGTCTGGCCATTGATGCGCGCGACGCCCTCATGTTGGGACGCATTCCCGACCTCATGTTGCTTTGACCTCGATGACGGCGCTCGGCGCTGCGGTTAAAGTGACGCAGATGGACACCACGGTCACCCTCCCGCAGCCGCCGGACGCACCCAGCAACGCACCGGTTGACGCCACCCAACGCTCGATTCGCCAGCAGGCTGTTGTCGCCGCTTTGCTGAAGGTGCTGCCCGCACACAGCGTGTTGTGGCGAGACGAAGCGGTTGCGCCTTACGAGTGCGATGGCCTGACCGCCTACCGCCGCAGACCGCTGGCGGTGGCCTTGCCAGAAAACCATGAGCAGGTGGGCGCCGTGCTGGCGGCCTGCTATGCCCTTCAGGTACCAGTTGTGGCCCGGGGGGCAGGCACCGGTTTGTCCGGGGGGGCCATGCCAGACAGCATGGGCGTCACCCTGTCACTGGCGCGCCTGACCCGTATTGTGCGAATCGACCCCTTGAGCCGCACGGCCGTGGTCGAGTGCGGCGTGCGCAATCTGGCCATCAGTGAAGCAGCGGCCCAGCACGGCCTGTACTACGCCCCCGACCCCAGCAGTCAGATTGCCTGCAGCATTGGCGGCAATGTGGCGGAAAACGCCGGGGGCGTGCATTGCCTGAAATACGGGCTGACTGTGCACAACGTGCTGCGGGTTCGCGGCTTCACCATAGAAGGCGACGTGCTCGAACTGGGCAGCGAGGCCCTGGATTCGCCCGGGCTCGACCTGTTGGCAGCCTTCATTGGTAGCGAGGGCTTGCTGGGGGTGGTCACCGAGGTCACTGTGCGCCTACTACCCAAGCCGCAGGTGGCTCGCTGCCTGCTGGCCAGCTTTGACGACGTCAGCCAAGCGGGCAACGCCGTGGCCGCCATCATCGGCGCCGGCCTCATTCCGGCCGGACTGGAAATGATGGACCGTCCGATGACGCAAGCCGTGGAAGACTTCGTGCATGCCGGCTATGACCTCCAGGCCGAAGCCATCTTGCTGGTGGAAAGCGATGGCACAACGGAAGAAGTCGAAGAAGAGATCGCGCGACTGACCTCGGTGCTGCAGGCGGCTGGCGCCACCCGAGTCGACCTGAGCCAGTCGGAAGCCCAGCGCCTGCGCTTCTGGAGCGGCCGGAAAAACGCCTTCCCGGCCACGGGCCGCATCAGCCCGGACTACCTGTGCATGGACGCCTCCATTCCACGCAAGCAACTGGCCACCATGCTGCAAGCCATCCAAGGCATGCAGCAGACCTACGGCTTGCGCTGCGTGAACGTGTTTCACGCCGGCGACGGCAACATGCACCCGCTGATTCTGTACAACGCCAACGACGCTGACCAACTGCGTCGTGCCGAGGCATTTGGCAACGACATCCTTCGCACGGCGGTCTCGCTGGGCGGATCGATCACGGGCGAGCACGGCGTGGGCATCGAGAAACTGGACGCCATGTGCGTGCAGTTCAGCGACGACGAACGCGCACAGATGCTGGCCTTCAAAGCGGCATTCGACCCGCTGGGGCTGCTGAACCCCGGCAAGGCCATTCCCATGCTGAGCCGCTGCGGAGAAACACGCCCCGGCCCAGGTGGACCGACGGGGCGCTCGCCGGCTTTAGAAGCAGCGCTCAAAGACCTGCCACGCTTCTGACGTCTGCCGCGCGCTGGCGTGCCTGATAGAGCATGTCCAGGGTGATGTGACGCACTTCCAGCTTGCTGTGCTCGATGTGCGCCTTGAGCAGACGCACCGCCTCGTCGGCCTTGCGCCGACTGATGGCACGCAAGATCCGAGCGTGTTCATCGTAAGTGGCCTCCACCCGCGCGACCTTGGTGAAATCGAGCCGGCGAATGATGCGAATGCGCTCAGTGATGTCGCTGTGCACTTTGAGCATTTCCTGGTTGCCCGTGGCGTGCACCAGCGCCGAATGGAAGGCCTCATCGAGTTGATCGACCGCCCCGCCGACCATCAGACGCTCAGCCGGCTTGACGAGCCAGACCTCGGCCAGCTCAGTCAGATAGGGCCGATCCTCGGCTTCACACAGACGCATCACCGCATGGGTTTCAAGCAGCACCCTCAGGTCATACAACTGATCAAACACCTCGAAGTCCAGCGGAGTAACCTGCCAACCGCTTTTGGGAAACACCTGCAGAAAGCCCTCGCGCTGCAGGCGCTGCAAGGCCTGTCGCAAAGGTGTGCGGCTGACTTGCACCAGGCCAACCAGATCTCCTTCAGAAAAACGATCGCCTGGCAGCAAGGCGAAATCGAAGATCAACTGCTTGATGTGGACGTAGGCGCGGTCAGCCAGCGACGCACCTGCGCCAATGGGCAGCGTCGCGAGGGTACCGGCGCGCTCGGGAAGGGTCATGGTGTGGGCCAAGGAATCATGCTGACATGCGCAGACACGATTTTCCAACCATTCGGCAATCGAGCCCAGGTTTGGGTCTGGAAACCACGAAGTTCGGTATCGCTGCGGGTGAACTCGCACATCACCACAGCCATGTCCCGCGCCCAGGTGCTGATCCGAATGGCATGCAATTGACGCGTGAACTGAGGGGCTGGCACGGATTGGCGATAAGCCACGAGTTCATCATGGCCATGCTGCCGATCTGCGATGCCGTAGCGCGTGACACGCGGGTCTTGCCAGAAAAAATCATTCAAGGCCTGGACATCATTGGCCATCAGCGCTTGCTCATACCGATCGAAACACGCTCGCACTTCCCTGTGCACGACAGGGTTATCGATGTCAGCAGGTGTCAGACTCACACGGCCTCCCCGAGCAAAGCGACCAGAAGCGCCTCGCTCATCGCCGTCCAACCGACGATGGCCCCTTGTGCCCGAATCATTTCGATGGCGGCGGCCTTGAAGGCGGGGAAATAGCTGTCAGTGCCATCTTCAATGAGCAGGCACTCGTAGCCTCGGTCATTGGCTTCTCGCATGGAGGTTTGCACACACACTTCGGTGGTGACCCCCATGAAGATCAGGTGGGTGATGCCCGCCCCCTCCAATCGCTCTTGCAAACCGGTGGCATAGAAGGCCCCTTTTCCTGGCTTGTCAATGACCCACTCGCCCTCGATGGGGGCCAGTTCGGGCACGATGGCGTGCCCCGGTTCACCGCGAATGAGGATGCGCCCCATCGGCCCTGCATCGCCAATGCGCAAGCTGGGGTTGCCGCGTTGTCGTTTGGCTGGGGGGCAGTCAGACAGATCGGGCAAGTGGGCTTCGCGGGTATGGATGACCAAGGCCCCGATCTGGCGCCAGGTGTCCAGCACCCGGCGAACCGTCGGGATGATGGCTTGCAGCGGCGTCACGTCGTTGCCAAGAGAGGCCCCAAAGCCGCCCGGCTCGACGAAATCACGTTGCATGTCAATGATGACCAGCGCCGTGTGCGCAGGGTCAAAGGCATAGGCAAAGGGTTGCGCATCGACACGGCAAATCATGCGGCCTCCTTGTGTGTGCCGGATGAGGGCGCATGGTGATGCCCGCCCATGAAGGTGCCCAGCACGTGGCGATCGGCTTCGTGGGCATCGCACTCGTGCACGATGTGCCCCTCACTCATGACCACAATGCGGTCGGCCAATTTCAGGAGTTCATCCAGGTCTTCGCTCAACAACAACACAGCCCCGCCCTGATTGCGCACGGCCATGATGCGGGCATGGATCTCGGCGACAGCAGCAAAATCCAGACCGAAGACCGGGTTGGACACCAGGAGCACATCGACCTGCCCCTCCAACTCTCGCGCCAACACCGCGCGCTGCACATTGCCGCCCGACAGGGATCGGATTGGCGCCCCCGCCCCTTGTGTCTTGACCTTGTAGGCCTCAATGAGGCCTTGCGCCTGGGTGGTCAGCACGCTGGTACGCAACCAGCCCAAGCGAGCCGCAGGGGCTTGATCAAAACGTCGCAAACCCATGTTCATGGCCACACTCAAGCCACCCACACAGGCATTGCGCAGAGGCTCTTCCGGCAAGCTGCGCACATGCAGGCGTTGGTTCTGTTCGCGCCGCGCCTGGTAGCGTTCCTCGCCAATCCACACCGTCCCACCAGCGCGATCGCGCTGCCCCACCAGGGCCTCCATCAACTCGCGCTGGCCGTTGCCCGATACGCCGGCCACGCCGACGATTTCTCCCCCACGCACGCTGACTGACAGATCCTTGACCGCGAGGTCACCCCGGTCACCCAGAACGGACAATCGATCCACCCGCAGGCGCATGGGGGCTTGGGGAAAGGGCTCACGCGACATGGGACCGGCAGGCGATGCCACTTCTGCCATCGCCGAGGCTGGGGCCGAGGGGCTGCCTGCGGTCTGCCCCATCATCTCGGCACCCAACAGAGTCGGGTTCGTATCCGCCACGCGATGGCTGCCCATCAAGGTGCCTCGGCGCAGCACACTGACGTCGTCGGCCACCTCCATCACCTCGCGAAACTTGTGCGAAATCATGATGACCGACACCTCCCCCGCATGAGCCCGATCCCGCAGGGCACCCAGGACTTCATCGGCCTCCTGAGGTGTCAGCACCGAGGTGGGTTCATCCAGAATCAAGAGGCGGGGCTTGAGATAGAGCTGCTTGAGGATTTCCAGCTTTTGCTTTTCGCCTGCGGAGAGGTCCACCGGGCGTGCATCGAGATCCAGCTTGAACGGGGTGGTGGCCAGGAAAGCCTCCAATTCGGCCCGTACTTTGCGCCAGGGAATGAAGGCGGGCAGCTCGCCCTTGGCCAGCAGCAGGTTCTCGGCCACGGTCATGCCTGGCACCACGGTGAAGTGCTGGTAGACCATGCCAATGCCCAACTGCCGGGCCACCACCGGTGAGGTGATGGCATGTTCGCGCCCATCAATCAGCACAGCCCCACCATCGGGCTGGTGATAGCCCACAATCGCCTTGACCAGGGTGCTCTTGCCTGCACCGTTCTCACCCAACAAAGCGTGCACGGTGCCCGGCCTGACATCAATGGACACGTTGTCCAGCGCCGTGAAACTGCCGAAGCGTTTGGTGAGTTGGTAGGTCGACAGGGCCAAGGCCCCGGTCTTTGGGGGGGCGGGGTCCAGTGGCGCGGTCATGGTCTCACCTCACAAACTTTGAAGGGCCCGAATGACCGCTTTGGAGTCTGAGACGGCCCCAAAGACTCCGCCCTGCATCTTGATCATCTGGAAGGCGGCGGCATGGTTGCCGGGGTCGGTGGCGCCGGTGCAATCGGTCAGCATCACGCACTCGAAGCCGCGGTCGTTGGCATCGCGCATGGTGGTGTGCACACACACGTCGGTGGTAATGCCTGTGAGGATGATGTTGTCGATGCCCTTGGTACGCAGGATCAGTTCCAGATCGGTGGCGTAGAACGAGCCCTTGCCCGGCTTGTCAATGATGGGTTCGCCATCAATGGGGTACAACTCAGGAATGATGTCCCACCCGGGTTCACCGCGCACTAGGATGCGACCACAGGGGCCCTCATCGCCGATGCCCACGCCATTGGTGCCAATCTGGCGCGAGCGCCAGCGTTTGTTGGCGGGCAGATCGCTCAGATCGGGCCGGTGGCCCTCTCTGGTATGGATGACCAGGATGCCAGCCTGTCTCGCGGCAGCCAAGAGCGCTTTGATCGGTTCAATCGGCGCACGTGTGGCTGTGATGTCATAGCCCATCTTGTCGACATAACCACCGGGACCACAGAAGTCGGTCTGCATGTCGATGATGATCAAGGCCGTGTTCGAGACGCGCAGGTCGCCGTTGTAGGGCCAGGCATAAGGCTGGGCATCGACATAGGTGCTGGCGGGCTGGCTCATGCGGCCTCCTGAAGCTTGGCAATGGTGGGAGTCAAGAGATTGGGCATCTCGCCCTCAAACGTTCGCGTGGGCGCATCAAAGCCACAGGCGCGGCCGTCGGTGTGCGCGACCTGGTCTTCCCAAGGCAAACGGGCACGACCGGCCACCATGTCTTGCATGAAGGTATAGGGGCAGTCCTGCGCCCCGCCTTTCACGGCCACATAGCCACGGTGGAAGAACTGATAGATGTTGTTCTCGACACCCCAGTGCTGACGAGCCTCTCGCACCAGATCGGCGCGAATCTCGGCACAGATGATTTCGTCGGGGCGTCCGCCGCCTTGGGCCATCACCGTGCCATCAAAGTTGCACACCATGGCTTCGCCCATCGAGTCGAAGGTGCCATCGCTGCCGCACAAACACACGCTGGCCGTCACCATCAGGTTCTGGAAGGCATTGGCCTGATTCGTGATCTGCCAAGCATGGCGAATGGGTGCGGTGTAGCCCGCCGTGCGAATCATCAACTCGGCGCCTTGATAGGCACATTCGCGCGCCATTTCCGGGAACATGCCGTCATGGCAAATGATCAGCGCCAGCTTGACACCCCGTGGCCCTGTGATGACGGGGATGCCCATGTTGCCGGGCTCCCACGGCTCCACCGGCACCCAAGGGTGGTATTTGCGGTAGTAGAGCTGCAGTTGCCCCTGGTCGTCGATGATCAGACCGGTGTTGTAGGGATTGCCGCCCGGGTTCTTCTCCATGATGGAGAAGCAGCCCCAGATGCGATGGGCCACGCAAGCCGCTTTGAAGGCGGCCACCTCGGGTCCATCCAGCGTCACCATCAACTCGTCTGCGGTGCTCATGGACAAGCCGTGCAGCGAATACTCGGGAAACACGACCAGATCCATGGCTGGATAGCTGCGCCGCGCTTTGCCCACCATGTCAACGATGCGCTGGGTTTGGGCCGCCAGTTGCGAGGGCGTCTCCACCACTGGCAATTGCAATTGCACCAGCCCCAAGGTCATGCCAGACGGGGTTTTGTTCAGGCCACCGAGTCCACTCATGTCTGCACTCCTATCCAGATCAACGCGACACCCCCAGCTCCATGGGCGCACCTTGCAAGGCGCGCTTGGGGCTGCAGGTCCACACCAGAATCAACAAGGTCAGGGCATAGGGCATGGCATTGAAGAGGTGATAGCCCCAGCCCATACCCACCGATTGCAGCGCAGGCCCCAAAGCACCGGCACCGCCGAACAACAAGGCCGCCCCCAGGCAAGCCATGGGGCGCCAACGCGCAAAGATCACCAAGGCCACGGCAATCAGGCCCTGCCCACTCGACAGCCCTTCATTCCAGCTACCTGGGTAATACAAAGACAAGGACGCGCCGCCAATGCCCGCAATGGCCCCACCCACGGTGGTGGCCAACACACGCACCGTGTTCACCGAATAGCCCAAGGCACGCGCCGCATCCGAGCTGTCACCCGCCATGCGCACAATGAGCCCCCAACGTGTATTGGCGAACGCCCACGCCATGGCCACGGCCAGCACCACCCCCAAGGGAAAGAGCGCGTTGATGCGCAAGGCCGCCTGCACTTGCGCCGAATCACTCCACGCGCCCCACTCGAACGACGGAATCTGGGGCGCCTGGGGTTGGATCAGTGGTTTGCCCAAATAGAAGGCCAGTCCCGCCCCCAGCAACATCAAGGCGATGCCCGTGGCAATGTCGTTCACGCGCGGCAGCGAACACAGCAAGCCGTGCAACAGGGCGAGCGCCGCCCCCACCAAGGCCCCAACGCCAACGCCCACCCAGGCAGAGCCTGACCAGTACGCGCCGCCAAACGCCGCCATCGCAGACAACACCAGCACCCCTTCCAATCCCAGATTGATGCGCCCGGATTTCTCGGTCAGGCACTCGCCCAGGCTCACAAACAGGAAGGGGGTGCCGACTCGAACGGCGCCACCCAGTACGGCCAGCGCCACATCGGCCCATAAAGAGACATCGCTCATGCGGCTTCCTTTCGGGGGGCTGCGGCAGAACGCTCGGCCCGCTCTCTCGCCAGGCGTTGCCGGCTGGTTTCATGGGCCACTTGAGCAGGTGCTCGGCTGGCCCGCTGCATCACCCCCTCACCCAGCTTGCCGCGCAGGGCATCGCTGGCCAGAATCAGCACAAAGGCAAAGCCTTGCAACACCAGCACCGAGGCATCTGGCAAATCGAGGCGACGCTGCAGCAGGCTGCCGGCGGCGCCAAAACCACCAAACAAAATCGCCACGGGGATCACGGCAATCGGGTTATGCCGCGCCACGAAAGACACCAGGATGCCGGTGTAGCCCAGGCCCACAATCAAGGAAGTGTTGGCCGCGGTGTGGACTGCCGCGACTTCAATGCCGCCAGCCAGCCCCGCAGCCCCCCCACCTAAGGCGCAAGCCGTGATGACCAGTCGGTCACTCGGCAAGCCCACCAAGCGCGCAGCGCGTGCATTGCCGCCGACCACCCGGGTCGCAAAGCCGTGGGTAGATCCGTACAGCCACAAGCCCACCAGCACACAGACCACGGCGCCAATGACCAAGCCCAAGTGCACTTCGTAGCCAGGAATCAGGCCCAGTTGCGCATCCACGGGCAAGGGCAAGGTCGAGGGCTTGTTCAGACTTTGCGGGTCGCGCATGGGCCCCTCGACAAAATGCTTGAACAAGCCAATGGCCAGATACCCCATCAGCAAGGAGCTGATGGTTTCGTTGACGCCACGGTACTGCCGCAAGACCCCGACCAGCGCCATCCACAGCGCCCCAGCCGCAGCCCCCGCCAACAGCACCGCCACGGTGCCCGACACGCCAACCGGGGGCACGAACAAGTAGGGCAGACCTGCACAGGCCAGCCCGCCCCACACCAGTGCCCCCTCCCCCCCAATCACCATCAAGCCTGCTTGATAGGGAATGGCCACGCACAGCGCCGTCAACATCAACGGTGCGGCACGTTGCAGGGTGTTCTGCCAGGAGAAGGCATCACCAAAGGCGCCCTTGAACAGCAGGCTCCAAGCCTCGATCGGATCGGTCCCGCCCAGCCACACGAAGCCACCAAACATCAGCACCGCCCCCGCCAGAGCCAGCAGGGGCAGCACGATGGCATCAAAGACCGCAGCCCAACGCAAGGAGTTCATGAGCGCCTTTCGGTTGACAGCGACCGCGATCAGATCTTGCCGATCACACCTTCAACGAGGTAGTTCATCTGCTCCAGGACCACATCCGTTTGCTTCATGGTGGTGCCCTTGGGGATCACCACCTTGCCGGTGTTGTCCTTGAGTTCGCCCTTGAAGATTTCAAACTCGTCTTTGAGCATGGCCGCCTTGATTGCGTCGGCTTGCTTGCGGGCCCCTTCCGGCACCATGGCACCGTAGGGCGAGGTCTTCACATAGCCTTCTTTCAAACCGCCACGCAGGAAGTTAGGGTGCGGCTTGCCTGTCATCGCCGCCTCGACAACCTGTTTGTAAGGCGTGACCCAGTTCCATTCGGCACCGGTCAAGTACGCATTAGGCGCGAGCTTGGCCTGGGAGGCGTGGTAGCCGCAGACATACTTGCCGCGCTTGGCGGCTGTTTCGACGATCACCTTCGGACCGTCTACGTGCATGGTGAACACATCGACCCCTTGGTCGGCCAGGCTGTTGGTGGCCTCGGCTTCTTTCACGGGCATGGACCAGTCGCCAGTGAAGATCACCGAACAGGTCACATCGGGCTTGACGGATCGCGCCCCCAAGGTGAACGCATTGATGTTGCGCAGCACCTGGGGAATGGGTTTGGCAGCGATGAAACCGATCTTCTTGGACTTGGTCATGTGCCCCGCGATGACCCCGTTGAGGTACTGGCACTCATCGATGTAGCCAAAGAAGCTCCCGACACTCTTGGGGTGCTTGGCCGCATCCCACAAACCGCCGCAGTGAGAGAAGCGCACATCGGGGTTCTTCTTGGCCACTTCCAGAATATGCGGATTGAAGTAACCAAAAGAGGTGGGGAACAGCAAGGTCGCCCCGTCCTGCGAGATCATGCCTTGCATGGTCTTTTGCACAGCCTGGGTTTCGGGCACGTTTTCTTCGCCCACCATCTTCACGCCAGGCATGGCCTTGATCGCCATGGCCGCTTCGTAGTGAGACTGGTTGTAGCCGAAGTCGTCTTTCGGGCCGACGTAGATCATGCCGATGGTCAGCGGCTTCTGCGCCAAAGCCAAGGGCGACAAGCCCATCAAGCCCGTTCCCACGCCGGCGGCGCCGACACCCATGATCCAGTCACGACGATTCCATTGCCCGTTAGCCATTCGCTTCTCCTTGCACCACTGCGTTGCATCCACCAGAAAATCTGATGTACCCGCTTGTATACAAGCAACGTGCGTGCCACATGACCCCGCGATGAAACCGTCTCTTCCACGGAGCATTGACCAGTCGAGCCAGACACCTTTTATTCCCCATCGCGGCAGCAATGTTCATGCAGGGGGTCGCGCAATTTCAAACGATCGTTTTAAATGTGCGATCGATTGAGTTTGCTTCTGATAGAGGTGCCCCATGCCGCAGTACAAAGCCCCCTTGCGCGATATGCGCTTCCTGATGAACGAGGTATTTGACTACCCCGGTCATTACGCCAAGCTGTCCAACGGCGCCGACGCCACTCCCGACATGGTCGAGGCCATCATGGAGGGTGCCGCCACCTTCTGCGAAGAAGTGCTGGCCCCGCTGAACCTGAGCGGCGACCAGGAAGGCTGCACCATTGACGATGGGGTGGTCACCACCCCCAAGGGCTTCAAGGAGGCCTACGCCGAGTACGTGGCGGGCGGCTGGCAGGGCCTGTCGCATCCGAAACAGTACGGCGGCCAGGAATTGCCCATGTCGCTGAACCTCATCAAGTCGGAGATGATGGGCACAGCCAACTGGTCGTTCACCATGTACCCCGGCCTGAGCCTGGGGTGCATGAACACCATCATGCAATTCGGCTCGGAGGCACAGAAGGATCTGTACATGCCGCGCCTGGTCAGCGGTGAATGGACCGGCACCATGTGCTTGACTGAGCCCCAGTGCGGCACCGACCTGGGCCAGGTCAAGACCAAGGCCGAGCCCCAGGCCGATGGCTCCTACAAGATCACGGGCACCAAGATCTTCATCTCTGCAGGGGAACACGATCTGGCTGACAACATCGTGCACATCGTGCTGGCACGCCTGCCCAATTCGCCCAAGGGCACCAAGGGCATTTCGCTGTTCATCGTGCCCAAATTCCTGGTCAAGGCCGACGGCAGCCTGGGGCCGCGCAACACCGTGAAAGCCGGCGCCCTGGAACACAAAATGGGCATTCGCGCCTCGGCCACCTGCGTCATGAACTTTGATGAGGCCACCGGCTACCTGATTGCCCAGCCCAATCAAGGCCTGGAAGCCATGTTCACCTTCATGAACACCGCCCGCATCGGCACTGCCGTGCAAGGCGTGGCTCATGCCGAACTGTCATACCAAGGTTCGCTGCCCTACGCCATGGAGCGCCGCTCCATGCGCGCCCTGTCAGGCAAGAAAGACGCCGACCAGATCGCCGACGCCCTGATCTGGCATGCCGACGTGCGCCGCATGCTGTTGACCCAGAAGGCCGTGGCCGAAGGCGGTCGCGCCATGATCTACCACGCTGCCAAGCTGGCCGACCACATGGTCAATGGCATTCTGGAAAAGGACCAGGCCAAGTACGACCGCTATGACGACAAGCTGGGCTTCTTCACGCCCATTCTCAAAGGCTTCCTGACCGAGATGGGACTCGAAGCCGCCAACCTGGGCATGCAGGTGTTTGGGGGCCACGGCTACATCAAAGAGCATGGCATGGAGCAGATTGCCCGCGATGCGCGCATTGCCACTTTGTATGAAGGCACCACCGGCATCCAGGCGCTCGATTTGCTGGGCCGCAAAGTGTTGCTGGCCACCCGTGGTCAGTGCGTACGCGACTTCACCAAGGAGATGCTGGGCTTCGCCGCCAAGCATTGCCTGGATGGGGACCCTGTTGGACGCATGGCCCGTGAAATGGCCAAGCGCGCCGTGCAGTGGAACGTGATCACCACCCGCCTGATGCTGCGCGCCGCCAAAGACCGCGACACGGTCAGTTCCGCCTGCTACGACTACCTGATGTACTCGGGCTTTGTGACCATGGGCTACTTCTGGGCCCAACAGGCACAAAAGGCCAAAGAGTTGCTGAACTCGGGCAAAGGACAGGAACCCGCCGAGTTCTACAAAGCCAAGATTCAGACCGCCGAGTTCTACTTCGAGCGACTGCTGCCGCGCGCTGACGGCCACAAGAAGGCCATGTTGGCCCCGACACGCGCGGTCATGCAGATGGACAACGAGCATTTCAGCTTCAGCTGACGGCACAAAAAAAGCAAGGCCCCGAGGGGCCTTGTGAAAGCATTGTCAGAGAGAGACAAGCAATGAAACCGTGTCGACTGGGCCGTCTCTTCAACGGGCCCAGTGTTGAAACATGAACTCCACCTGGCGCACCAGCGCGGCTTGGGCGCCAGGCAAAAAGGCACCGTGCACCTGGAACACGTGCCAGCGCTTCAGATACACCTCCAGTTCAGCGTGCCGCCCGGCTTGGGCCAGGGCTTGCGCCGCCCAGATCGAGTCATCGTGCAGAACCTCGTCCTCGCCCACTTGAACCAGGCTGGGTGGGTAGGCCGCCAACTCCAGTGTTTGCGGGTTACCCAAGGGATGCTGGTGAGGCATCTGCAACCAGTGGACGGCCTGCTTGACCCACGACGGATGAATCAAAGGATCGCGGCGGGCGCGCTCGCGCGCACTGACTGAATCGAATTTCAGATTCAACGCCGGCGACATCAACACCAATGCAGCAGGTCGAGGCAAGCCCGCAGCGGTTGCCGCCGCCGGCAGCACAAACGACAGGGTGCCCCCGGCCGAATCCCCCGCCACAGCCACTCGCTTGGCGGGGTAGCCGGCCTGCAGCACGCGACGATAGGCCTGCAGGGTGTCTTCGATCTGAGCTGGATAGGGATGCTCGGGAATGCGCCGATAGTGCGGCACGAATACTTCGGCCTGCGCCAGTTGCGCCAGGCGCGTGGTGATGCTGCGATGGCTGCGCGGACTGCCCACACAGAAAGCCCCACCATGCAGATACAAGATGGCATGCCGGGGCTGAACCCCTTTGGGCGTGATGCGCTCGATGGCCAGACCGTTGAGCGTGTCGTGACGAATGGTGACGCCACCCACCCCTGGCATGGACACAGCCAAGGCATGCATGACCGCCCGCTGAACCTGCACGGGCACCGGCGGCCGCATGACGGGTTTGAACGAAGCAAACAAGCCGGCTTTCAGCACCCGCGACAGCCATACCTCGCGCCAGTCATCGCCTGGCACATAGTGGCGCACGATGGGCTCGTTGATGGCGGTCGACTCAGACGGCGTCAACCGTTGATGAATGGCTGCCCCCATGCTCACCCCATCATGCCTTTCTTGGCAAACAAGGTGGTGAGCGGCTGATAGCGGGCGCCGAACAGGCGAACCACCTTATCAAGGAAGCGGGCATCAGGCCCCACCAGCACGCGCCGCTGGTTACGCTCGACCGCACGCAAGATCTGCTTGGCCGCGCTGTCAGCCGAGGTGGTGTTGAGCATCTTGTCAAAGCGCTTGCGGGCCACGTCCGGATCCACCCCGGTCTTGGCCGCCATGCCCGGGTCAATGCGTGCTGCCATGGCAATGTTGGTGCGAATACCGCCCGGGTGCACACAGGTCGCACTGACGCCGCACTGGTCAATGTCAAGCTCCTGCCGCAGCGCTTCGGTGAAGCCGCGCACAGCAAACTTGCTGGCGTTGTAAGCACCTTGGGACGGCACCGCCAGCAAACCAAACAAACTGGAGGTATTGACGATGTGGCCCTCGCCGGCTGCCTTCAGGTGCGGCAGGAAGGCCTGGGTGCCCCACACCACCCCCCAGAAGTTGATGCCCATGATCCACTCGAAGTCGTCTGGCTTGAGGCAATCGATGGTCGCACCCAACGCCACGCCGGCGTTGTTGAAAACAAGATGAACCCGTCCGTGATCGCGCACCACGCTGTCGGCCCAGGCGTACACCTGCTCCCGATCGGCCACGTTGACGAGGGCGGTCGTGACCTTGACGCCGGCCTTGGCCGCCATCTGAGCCGTCTCATCCAAACCGGCAGAGTTGACATCACTCAATGCCAGATGGCAGCCACGACTGGCCAGATTCAATGCGAGCGTACGCCCCATGCCTGAGGCGGCCCCGGTGACCGCAGCCACCTTGTTTTTGAACTCTTTCATCGGCTTTTCGGACTTCGATTCAGATCAAACCGGGCGTTAACCGCATTGGCGCCACCTTGAACCTGAGGCAAGATGTGACCCGTATACAGTTGAAAGCTTTCGCTCCGGTTGAGCGTCATCCTTGTGGTGGGTTTGTCTCCTCGGTTGACGCCATCTGACAACAACCGGTTTCAAAAAATAATATCTGACAATGCCTGTTTCCAAAAATAGGGTTAACCCACCCTCCCCCGGTAATGCGGGGAATAGTGGCCGCCGCTATGGCGGCATCGACTCAGACGAGCGCCAACGCCAACGCAAACAGCGCCTGGTCGAAGCCGGGCTGGTGGTCTTCGGACAAAAGGGGTTTCATCAATCGACGGTGCGCGATGTGTGCGGGCAGGCCCAACTGACCTCGCGTTACTTCTACGAGTCGTTCGAAGGCATGGAAGACTTGTTCCGGGCGGTCTACACCGCGGTGAGCAAACAGCTGATGCAAGCCACCGTGATGTCGCTGACTCACTGCGCGCCAGACCCGGAAAAGCTGGCCGCCGCCGGCCTGCGCACGTTTTACGAGTTCATTCGCGAAGATCCGCACCGCGCGCGGGTGATGCTGATTGACGCCTTCACCGTGGGCGAGTTGATGTACGAGCACACCTCGCAAACCAATCAGGACTTTGCGCACCTGATTACGGGCATCATGCAGCAGCAGTTCCCCGGCATGGATCGATTCGGGCTTGACACCTTGCAGATCGCCAACGGGCTGGTGGGAGCCAACAACCACATCGCGGCACAGTGGGTGGCCGACAAATGCCGCGCCCCACTGGAGCACGTGCTGCGCAACTCGCTGATGATCTACGAGGCCTGCATCGAGCACGCCCGACGCATGAGCAAGTCGGCCCCCGAGGCCAAGGCCCTTCAGGCCTCAGATTGACCAGTCCAGCGGACGCGCCGGCCGACCGCGGCTGGTCAGCTGGTCAACCACCCGCAGCAAGCGGCCCACATCGATGGGTTTGGTCACGTAATCGGCAAAGCCGGCAGCGCGCCCCCGCTCCAGATCTTTGGGCATGGCGTTGGCGCTGACCGCGACCACCGGAATGGACTGGGTCAAGGGGTGCTCTCGC
Organism: Aquabacterium sp.; assembly: GCF_036273115.1. Classification (GTDB taxonomy): domain Bacteria; phylum Pseudomonadota; class Gammaproteobacteria; order Burkholderiales; family Burkholderiaceae_C; genus Aquabacterium. The sequence continues at coordinate 71,459 of NZ_DASUIN010000017.1, read as the reverse complement.
AAGCACTGCATCACCGCATAGCCATCCATGTCAGGCAGGTTGATGTCCAGCAAGATGAGGTCGGGCTGGTGGGTCCGAGCCAACTCCAGCCCCAAGCCTGGCGCCATGGCGCTGATCAGCCGAACCTCGGGCAGCATGCCCAGCACGCTGTCGATCAACTGCAAATTGTTGGGGTTGTCTTCGATGCACAAAACCGTGCGAGTGGCTTGCACCGCCGCCGACGACGGCGTCTGCGATGCAGCCGGGGCCTGAATGGCCTCGACCGAACCACGCAAGACATCGTCGGCCGCACGCACCAGGCGAACCCAGAAGGTGCTACCCAAACCGGGCTGGCTGGTCACGCCAATGGCGCCGCCCATCAATGCCATGAGCCGCTTGCTGAGTGCCAACCCGATCCCGGTGCCTTCGATTTGCTGAGCATCGGCGCCCAGCCGCTCGAAAGGCACAAACAAGCGCCCCTGCTGATCGGCATCGAGGCCAGGCCCGGTGTCGGTCACATGAACCAGCAGAGCATGGTCTTCCAGCACGCAACTGACACGCACTTCGCCACCTGACCGATTGAACTTGATCGCATTGGACAGCAGATTGAGCAGCACCTGCTTGAGTCGGATGCGATCGGCCATGACCTGCAACCGGGGTTCGCAGGTACTGGCATGCAGCGTGACGTGACGCGCCTCGGCCTGAGGCCGAACCAGATCCAGGCACTCCTGAACCAGGTCGAACACCCCGACACGCTCCAGGCTCACGCTCATCTGACCGGACTCGACTCGGGCCAGATCCAGCACCTCATTGATCAAGGCCAAGAGATGCTTGCCGCCATGAATGATCTGGCGTGCATGGTCCTGCTGAAGCTTGTCGCGCAATGAGAGCTCGAGCAACTGACCGAATCCCAGAATGGCATTCAATGGCGTCCGCAACTCATGGCTCATGCGCGACAGGAATTCCGTCTTCGACTGGTTGGCGCGCTCGGCCTCGTTCTTGGCCGTCAGCAGCTCCGAGGTCCGAGCCAAGACCCGCTGCTCCAGTTCGTCGTTGAGCTGAACCAGCCGACCTTGCGCCTGCTTGCGCTCGGTCACATCGCGCGACAGGACCAGGAAAGTCGGCGCAGCACCGTCGACCCCCATTTTCTTGGCCACTGAAATTTCAAACCAACGCTGCCCTGCCGGCACATCCAGAGACAACTCGCGCCCCCAGACGCCCCCCGTCTCGCCCGCCTCTCTCAACGCATGCAGCACCACCTGCGCGGTGGCCGCAGGCATGACTTCGTCGAGCCTCTTGCCCACCAAATCATCGGCTGTGCCGTGTGCCAGCAACTCAGGCCGCGAGGCCACCACGCGCAGATAGGTGCCTTGCGCATCCATCTCGAACATCAGGTCAGGCATGGCGCGCCACGTGGCGGCCAGATCTTGTCGCAATGACTCGAAGGCGGTCGAGAGGTGATCGATTTCGGCGAAGCCCCCACGGGGGATGTCGGCATGCCATTGCCCGCGACGCAAGGCGGTGGCAGCGTGATCAAGGCGGCCTAGCGGCTGGGTCACATAACGGCTCACCCACCACACCAGAGGCCCCAAGAGCAGCAACAACCCCAGCATATCTGGCAAGCGCTTCATGGCTTCGTCATAGCGCGCGATCTCACGACTGGTCTTGAGATCGTAGACCACATAAGCCAATCCTCGCCGACTACTGCGAACCTCGTGATCGTCCGACGGCAAGTCGAATGACTGCAATGCATCCATCCGATTGCCATCGGCCGTCAGGCGCCAATCAGGCATCCGACCCCGAGCCACCTTGGCCACCCGAGCCAACTCCAGATCGGGCAAGACATCCTGAACCGTTCGCCCTCGCCAGGCCATGCGGTGGGCCAACAAGACGTCGCCCCCTTCGGAAAAGAGCACCGCAACCACCACCTGAGGGCGACTGGCAATCTGGGCCAGATCCGTTGAAATCAGATTCACTTCGGCGGGCCAGCCCTGATCGGCCAGCCGCGCCAGGCGCGCCACATCACCGAGCAGATTGACCCGAGACTCTTCAGTCAACTCATGTTGTCGCTGGTGCAGGGCCAAGGTCAAGGATGCGCCCGCCAGGCCCAACAGGGCGACGACGAACAGCAAGGGCAGGACCACGCGAAGGGATTGCTGCCTCATGCAGACTCCGGCAAAAATCGAGCATCGCACAAATTCGTCAGGTTGGGCGCAGCCCTGAGCAGCCGAGTGCGCTGCATGATGCCGCCAACCGTTTCCGCGGCCGACAGCAAGCGAGGGTGCCCCCCGGTCAGCCACGACCGATTGCCGACCAGATCGGGCAAGTTGATGCCCGCAAACGAGGCCACCACCTGATCAGGCGAGAGTTGAAGGCGCGGCGCCATCAGGCGGGCCGCGTCCTGGGGCCGCGCCTGCCAATAGTCCAGCGCCTGGAAGTAGGCCGCCAGGAGTTGCCGGACCTGCTCACCGGATCGAATCAGCTCGGAGGCATGCGCCACCAGCACATCGACAATCAGCCCGGGGAATCGGCTGCTGTCCAGCAAGCGACGAGCCCCCTCCCCCACCAACTGTGACGCAACGGGCTCGAAGGTCACCAAGGCATCAACCAATCCTTTGCGGAAGGCGTCGCCATGCCGCTCCAGCGTGACCTCGACCTTGACCACATCGGCCGCGGTGAGGTTGGCCACATCGAGCAGCTTGGTCAGCATCAATGCCCCGACCGCTGAGGATTCAACCCCGATGCGCTTGCCTTTGAGGTCCGCCAGATTCCGGACGTTCGGCCCGCCCAACACCACATCGGCCCCATTCGATTCATCAAACACCAGCACCGCTCGCAAATCCAGCCCGCCTTCACGGGCCAGCAGAAATTCATCAAGCGTCAGGGCCCCGAGAGCCACTTCGTGATTCACCAGAGCCGTCAGGCTGGCCGTATTGGAAGGGAACTCAACCAGGCGGACTGCCGATTCCGGCAGAAAGCCCAGTTCGCGCGCCAGGAACATGGGCTCGTAGCCCAGCCAGACGTTGGAGGCGACACGAATGGGTTGAACGGGCCGCTGACACGCACTCAAGCCCGCCGCGAGTCCAAGCGCAGCGCCGCAGACCCAAGGCGTGGAATACAGAAATTCGCGACGATTCATGCTGTTGAGACTCCCCCTCGCCTGAGACCATCGGCAAGACGAGGAAGACATTGAGCCGGAGAACAGGGGGCAGTTCTTGCGCTGGATCAAGCACTATCGGGCACTGACCGAGAATCTGCAATTAATGGACTCCCCAGTGTTGCACACGAATAACGGCGCGCTTCGGTCGTATAGTCGGCACCTTGGCGGCCGCAACGGCACCGTTCGCCGCCCGAACTTCGCGAAACCAAGAGTACCGACATGAAGCATCTGAGCGTTCTGGCTCTGAGCCTGCTGGCCCCTGTTGCAGCCTGGTCTGCCGTGGCCGTGGCCGCCCCCCCAGCCCTGGACAACACCGCCTACGTCCTGATGGACTTTGATTCTGGCCGCATCCTGTCTGAACGCAATGCGCAGCAACCTCTGCCCCCCGCATCGCTGACGAAGATGATGACCAGCTACCTCGTCGAGCAGGCCTTGAAGTCCGGTCGACTCAAGCCGGACGACCAGGTGCGTGTGAGTGAAAACGCCTGGTGTCGCGGCACCAGCGCCGAGTCGTGCATGTACCTGCCCCTCAACGGGTCGGCCTCGGTGCTCGACATGCTGCGCGGCATCATCATCCAGTCGGGCAACGATGCCTCCAAGGCCGTGGCCGAGCACCTCGCCGGCACCGAAGCCTCGTTTGCCGGGCTGATGAATGCCGAAGCCGCCAAGCTGGGCATGAAGAACAGCCACTTTGCCAACGCCACCGGCCTGCCCGACCCCACCCACAAGGCCTCGGCACAAGATTTGGCCATCCTGGCGCGCGCCATCATTGGCAACAGCTCCGAGTACTACGGCATCTACGCTGAAAAAGAGTTCAAGTACAACGGCATCAAGCAAGGCAACCGCAACGCCCTGTTGTATACCGACCCGACGGTCGACGGCCTGAAAACCGGTCACACGGCTGAAGCGGGCTACTGCCTGACCGCCTCGGCCAAGCGCAACGGCATGCGACTGATTTCGGTGGTCATGGGCACCAAGAGCATGCAAGACCGCGCTGACCAGACCCGCGCCTTGTTCAACTGGGGCTTTGCCACTTGGGAAAACGTCAAGCCCGTCAGCGCCGGCGTGAGCTTGGCCAAGGCCCCCGTGCGCTTCGGCAAGGTCGATGAGGTCAACGCGGGTGTGGCCAAAGACTTCATCGCCACCGTGCCGCGCGGCCAGGCTGGCGCCGTCAAGTCGGAAGTCCAGCTCCTGCCCAACATCACTGCGCCCATCGCCCAAGGTGCCACCTTGGGCAAGGTCGTGGTCACCGTCGATGGTCAGGTGTTTGGCGAACAGCCTCTGGTGGCCTTGGAACCAGTGGAGGAAGCCGGCTTCTTCAAGAAGCTGTGGCAACGCATCCTCTCCTGGTTCAAGTAAATCGGACAAGCTGTCGTGAAACAGGACCCCTCGGGGTCCTTTTTTCATTGTGGAACTCAAGCAAGCCGCGATTGCACCGAAAAGGGGAGACCAAGGGGCGTTGTGTCGCCCCAGTTGAAACTGCCAGGAGTCCCGATGAGTTCCCGTTCCAGCAAGTCTGTTTCCCTGTCTCTGCTGACGCTGAGTCTGGTTGGCGGCACCGCACTGCACGCCCAGGCCGGCGACTTCACCTACTCGGGTTTCGCCACTGCAGCCATCGGCAAGGTCATGAGCGGCTCCCGCACCGAACGCCTGAACGACCATTACGACTGCCCCTGCTTCATTGCCGACTACGGCCAGGGCGCCCTCTACGAACCCCATTGGAGTGTCGGCACCGAGAGCAAGATCGGCCTGCAAGGCACCTACAGCTTCAACACCCAGTGGTCGGCCACCGGCCAAGTGGTGGCTCGTGGCGTGGATGGCATCAAGACCGACCTGGAGTGGGCCTACCTGTCATACGAAGCCTCGCCTCACTGGACCATTCAAGCCGGCCGCAAGCGCCTGCCCCTGTACTTCTACTCCGAGTTCCAGGATGTGGGCTATGCCTTCAACTGGGCCCGTGTGCCCACCGATCTGTACGGCTGGGAAATCGTCAACTACAACGGCGTGAACGCCACCTACCGCGACGACTGGAAGGGCTGGGCGGCCAAGTCCAACTTCTTCACCGGCAGCGAACGCACCAAAGACAACCGCTTCAGCCGCATCTACTACGCCAGCCCGCAAGATGTGACCTGGAAGAACATCATGGGTGCAGACCTGGAACTCACACGCGACTGGCTGACCCTGCGCTTCAACTACATCACCTCGCAGGTGCAACAGTGGGACAAGACCGATGGCGTGCGCACCCGCGTCACCCCGACCGAAGACAGCGACCGCAGCACCGAGCGCCAGAACATCTACGGCGCAGCCTTGAACATCGACTACAACAACTGGCTGTTCCGTTCGGAATACAGCGTGTTTGACCGCAGCCACTACAGCTACCGCTCGCGTGCCTACATGCTGGCGCTGGGCTACCGCATGGGCGACTTCATTCCCATGGCCACCTTCACACGCTATGGCGAACACAACCCGCAAGACCACGAGACGGTTCAGGCCGAGAAGGTGATGTCATTGAGCCTGCGCTACGACATCAACGAGCGCAGCGACGTGAAGATTCAGCTCGACCGATCGAAGGACTTGTCGGGCCCCGGCACCGCGCCCTACTTCGTTGGCACCTCGAACGCCATCTCGGTGTCGTACGACACGGTCTTTTAAAAACATCAGGGAGTCCGGACCATGTCCATTGCCATGCCATCTCTGCCACACCTGGCAGCCCTCGCTCTCGCTTTGACTCTGGCCGCCCCGGCGGTTCAGGCCCAGGTCGCCGTGATCGTGCACCCCAGCAACAAGGCCGTGATCGACGATGAATCGATAGCCAAGCTGTTTTTGGGGCAGATCAAGACCTTCCCTGGAGGCGCACCGGCCACCCCCATCGAACAGAAAAATGGCAGCCTGGCCGAGGAGTTCCACGTTCAGGTGCTGAACAAACCGGAAAAGGAAGTGCGCAAGATCTGGGCGCGCAACGTGTTCACGGGTGGGCTCAAGCCCCCCACCCACCTGGATGACGACGAGGCCGTGCTGCAGTTTGTTGCCAACACGCCTGACGCGATTGGCTATGTGCAGGCCTCGAAGGTGAACAACAAGGTGAAGGTTTTGCGCAAAGCGCCTTGAACCCCAGAGGGTCAAACCAGATCGTGTACAAACGGGTCCGAGGAGGACCCGTTTTCGCATGCCACATGACATCAGCCTGATTTCCACTTTGGCCGCTGGCTTCGCCCTGGCCATGGTGTTCGGCTTCATCGCAGCCAAGCTGCGCCTGCCTCCGCTGGTGGGCTACTTGCTCGCCGGCGTGGCGATTGGCCCCTCCACCCCCGGGTTCGTTGCCAACATGAGCCTGGCAAGCCAGCTGGCCGAGATCGGGGTGATGCTGCTGATGTTTGGCGTCGGTCTTCACTTCTCTGTAGCCGATCTGCTGTCGGTCAAGCGCATTGCCATTCCCGGCGCGATTGTTCAAATTGTTGTGGCCATGACAATGGGCGGCTTGACGGCCCATTACTGGGGCTGGCCCCTCGGCGAGGCCCTGGTCTTCGGCTTGTGCCTGTCGGTGGCCAGCACCGTGGTTCTGCTCAAGGCCCTGGAAGCGCGCGGCTTGCTGGAAACCGTCAACGGCCGCATCGCGATCGGCTGGCTGGTGGTGGAAGACCTCGTCATGGTTCTCGTGCTGGTGCTGCTGCCCGCATTTGCCTCTTTGCTTGGAGGCTCGGTAGCACCCCCGGCCGCATCAGCGCCTGATGCGGCGCTATGGCAAACCATCGGGCTGACCCTGGCCAAAGTGGCCGCCTTCATCGCCACCATGATGATCGTGGGCAAACGGGTGCTGCCCGAGCTGCTGTGGTGGGTGGCTCGCACCGGCTCGCGCGAACTGTTCACGCTGTGCGTGATCGCCTGCGCGGTGGGCGTCGCCTTTGCCGCAGCCAAACTGTTTGACGTCTCGTTTGCCCTGGGCGCCTTCTTCGCCGGCATGATGATGCAGGGCTCCGAGTACAGCCACCGCGCCGCCGATGAATCACTGCCCCTGCGCGACGCCTTTGCCGTGCTGTTCTTCGTGTCCGTGGGCATGCTCTTCGACCCAGCCTTCGTGCTGCAGGAACCGGGCAAACTCGCGGCGGTGGTCGGCATCATCCTCATCGGCAAGACCTTGGCGGCGGTCGCGCTGGTGCTCTTGTTCAAATACCCGTTGAGCACGGCGCTGACTGTCGGGGCCAGCCTCGCACAGATCGGCGAGTTCTCATTCATTCTGGCTGGCGTGGGCATGAGCCTGGGCTTGCTCACCCAGGAGGGCCAGAACCTGATTCTGGCCGGCGCGCTCGTTTCGATTGCCCTGAATTCGGCCCTGTTTAGCGCCATGCAGCCGCTGCTGAACTGGCTCAAAAGCCGATCGCAATGGGCGATGCAACTCGATCATCGCGATGACCCGCTGGCCCAGCTACCCGATTCGGTCGACGCATCCAGCCTGACGCATCAAATCGTTCTGGCAGGCTACGACGCGGTGGGGCAACGCATTGCCCAGGCACTCAGTGCACAACAGCGCCGTTTCGTGGTGGCCGACGCCGACCGGGAGCGCGTAGAGTCCTTGCGCGCGCAGCACATCCCTGCCGTCTGCGGTGATGTCACCGACCCCGCGGTGTTGATTCAAGCGCACATTGCCCGCGCCTCGATCCTGATCATCACCGACAGCGACAGCATGCGCATTCGCCAGATGGCCGACATCGCGCGCACCCTCAATCCGACGGTTCGCCTCCTGGCCTGCAGCGCCAACGCAGAGGAGGCTCAGCGCCTGGCGCAAGACATCGACGGGGAATGGCTTGTCGCGGAACAAGCCATGGCCGAGGCCCTGCTGACCCGGGCGTTGAATACCCACCCCTGAGTCAAGCGCTCAGGGCCCAGCGGTCAGGAGGCGGTCACGCCCGCCTTGGCGGCCTGCTGATCGGCGTGATACGACGAACGCACCATGGCGCCCACGGCGGCATGCGTGAAGCCCATCTTGCGAGCCTCTTCCTCGTACATCTTGAAGGTATCGGGGTGCACATAACGGCGCACCGGCAGGTGGTGACCGGAGGGCGCCAGATACTGACCAATGGTGAGCATGTCGATGCCATGCTCGCGCATGTCGCGCATCACCTGCAAGACCTCTTCGTCGGTCTCACCCAAGCCCACCATGATGCCGCTCTTGGTGGGCACGCCTGGCACCGCTTCCTTGAAGCGCTTGAGCAAGTTCAGGCTGAACTGATAGTCGGACCCGGGGCGAGCTTCTTTGTACAGACGGGGCGCGGTTTCCAGGTTGTGGTTCATCACATCGGGCGGGGCGGCCTTCAGGATGTCGAGTGCACGGTCCATGCGCCCACGGAAATCGGGTGTCAGGATTTCGATTTGCGTTTGCGGTGACTGCGCCCGCACTTGCTGAATGCACTCCACGAAGTGCCCGGCCCCACCATCGCGCAAATCGTCACGGTCCACGCTGGTGATCACCACGTACTTGAGCTTGAGCGCGGCGATGGTCTTGGCCAGATTGACCGGCTCGTTCACATCCAGCGGGTCGGGGCGACCATGGCCCACATCGCAGAAGGGGCAGCGGCGTGTGCACTTGTCGCCCATGATCATGAATGTGGCCGTGCCATGGCCGAAGCACTCACCAATGTTCGGGCACGAAGCCTCCTCACACACGGTGTTGAGCTTGTTCTCGCGCAGGATCTGCTTGATCTCGTAGAAGCGGGTTGACGGCGACCCGGCCTTCACACGAATCCACTCGGGCTTGCGCAGCACTTCCTCGGCCGGCACGATCTTGATCGGAATGCGAGCCGTTTTGGCCTGGGCCTTTTGCTTGGCGGTGGGGTCGTAAGCCGCAGGGGCTGCGGGCTGAGAAGGAGAGGACTCGGGCGTGGTGGCGTCAGACATGAAAGAACCTCGGGCAGCCTCGAAACCGCCGCCCAAGTCGCCACTTTAGACCATTCAGCTCAACCGCACAGCCGAAAAAGGACGACAAAGCCTCAGGGCGTCAGGTAACTGTCGAGCCGGCGTGCCAGTTCAGCGGCCACATCGTCCCAAGCAGCCTGCACCCCTACGCTGGCCAGATCGATGGTGCGCATGCCCGCGTAGCCACAAGGGTTGATGCGATCGTAGGGCGACAAGTCCATCGCCACATTCAGCGCCACACCGTGGTAGGTGCAATGCCGGCTGACCTTGATACCCAGGGCTGCAATCTTGCCCAGCCCTCGAAACGGGTCACGCGGGTCACGCGGCTCGGTCAGAGCGCTGTGGCCAAAGGGGTCATCGACCTTCACATAAATGCCCGGCGCGCCACCCACCCGGTGCCCCGTCACGCCAAAGGTTTCCAGTGTCTTGATGATGGCCTGCTCCAGACGGAACACATATTCTTTGACGTAAATGCCCTGCCGGTGCAAATCGACCAGGGGGTAGGCCACTACCTGCCCAGGGCCGTGGTACGTCACCTGCCCGCCGCGGTTGGTTTGCACCACTGGAATGTGGTTGGGCCCTTCCGGGTTGAACAGCACATGATCGGCCTTGCCGGCCAAGCCCTGGGTGAAGGTGGGGGGGTGCTCGACCACCCACAGCTCATCAGGTGTGTCAGGCCCACGCGCCTCAGTGAAGGCGGCCATGGCCTGGTAGGTGGGTTCGTAGGGCACACCTCGGCCCAGATTTTTGATCAACATCCTGCTTCTCACGCTGCAGCGGTACGCTGGAACAATTGTCCCGGCAAACGCGCAACCTGCCCCGACAACTCCAGCTCAAACAACTTGGCGCCCAGCTCGGCGGGCCCCATGCCGGTTCGGGCTGACAGGGCCTCCTGGCTGACCGGATCGAAGCCCATGACGGCCAGAACGGGGTCGGCTTCAATGCGGTCATCTGTCGCGTTCATCGAATCATCGACGGACGCCTCCCATGCGCCGGCTGACCCGGGCACCACTGGCGACTGAAGCTGCAGTTCTTCCAGCACGTCTTGCGCCGTCTCAACCAGCTTGGCCCCTTGCTTGATCAAGGCATGGCAGCCGCGGGCCTGCGGCGAATGAATGGAGCCCGGAATGGCCATCACCTCGCGCCCCATTTCTCCCGCCAGCCGCGCCGTGATCAAAGACCCCGACTGCAGGGCCGCTTCCACGACAAGCGTGCCACGCGACAACCCCGCCACAATGCGGTTACGCAAGGGGAAATGCCCCGGACGCGGCTTGGTGCCCAGCAGGAACTCGCTGAGCATGAGCCCCTCGCGGGCAATGCGGTGCGCCAGGTCTCTGTGCTCACTTGGGTAGACTCGATCCAGCCCCGTGCCGACCACGGCAATGGTGCTGCCGGCTCCAGTGGCATCGGGCGCAGCCAAGGCCGCGAGCGCCCCCTCGTGCGCCGAGCCATCCACCCCCAGCGCCAGGCCTGACACCACGGTCACCCCCGCTGCGCTGAGGGCCTTCGCAAAGGCCTGAGCGTTGTCGCGCCCCTGTGCCGTGGGGCTGCGGCTGCCCACCATGGCCACACCAGGTCGCGTCAGCAAATCCAGTCGGCCCTGCGCAAACAAAAGCACAGGCGGATCGGCTGTTTGCAACAGCATGGGCGGGTAGCGGCTGTCAGCCAGGGTCAGCAAGGCGCGCTGGGTACCCACAGGCATAATTCCCTCGCACAACCAGGCCCAGGTCAGTTCCAGCTGATCCGGCAAGTTTTCGGGGGGAGTGGCCAGCGCCTGCGCATCCCGCACAGACACCACGGCTTTCAAGGCTTCAGGCGACGCTGTGAAAATGGCCTGCGGCGAACCCAAGGCCGCGAGCAGACGACGCGCCGTGCCCCGGCCCACGCCCGGGGTCAAACTCAGGCGCAGCCAGGCACTCAGTTCTTCTCGATCCATCGGGCGATAGCCTACACCCGATCAAGCCCTCAAGGCTGGGTGAACCGATCCCCCGGTTTGACGGGTTCCTGCACGTTCAGAATCAGGGCATACGACATGTGATCGAACACCCGGAACACGAACAGCAGACCATGGCGCTCGTCGGGCAGCTTGATGACCTGACCCGTGGTTTGATCCTTGGTCTTCACGCCATCGCGCCACAAGGCCAGCACATGCCCGCGCTCCAGGCCTTCAGCCGAGCCACGGTTGAGGGTCACGATCTGATTTTGGCCCGCCGACAGGGACTCGCCATAAATCGACACGATCTGGCCACCGATGTCCTGCTTGGGCGCATGAGGCACCAGATTGTCGAACTCGCGCGGGGGCACCGGGGCCAGGCGGTCACCGGTGGTGGCTTCCTGACGAATCGAGGTCACCATGAAGGTCGAAGGAATGACCACCGGCTGGCCATCGGCGCCCGTGCCTTCCAACCCTTCGCGTTGCAACTCCAGGGTGCCCACATAGGCCGCTTCATAGCCCAGCACCTCGTGGGTGGTGGGGTCGCGCAGCGGCTTGGGTTCGCGGAACAGGCGCCAGTCACGGCGGCCACCGATGTCGCCGCGCACATAGGCGGTCTCACCCCGAGACAGCATCACGCGGCCTTCCTGGGTGGCCACCACGCGGGGCGCACGCAGCAGCTCTTCGCTGCTGTCAAAGATCACGGCTTCGTTGAAGAACGACTCCAGCAAGTGCACGGGCACGGTGGTGATGGCGTCATCCAGCGACCCTTCACGCACGCGCGGGGCCAGCTTGACGGTGCCATTGGGCCCCACGGTGGTGCCCACTTGCTGGGCCACGCGCAAACGCGCCTTGCCGCCCGATTTGTCCAGATACAGGATCTGGCCAGGGAAGATCAGGTGCGGATTCTTGATCTGCTGGAGGTTCATGCCCCACAGCTCTGGCCAACGCCAGGGCGACTTCAGGAACAGCTTGGAGATGTCCCACAGGGTGTCGCGGCGCTTGACGGTATAAGAGTCAGGCGCATTGGGCGCCAGCTCGCTGAGCGGCACGCCTGTGTCGGCCACCTGCTGTGCCGTCGCCTTTTGTTGCGCGGAAACGGGATAATTGGCCTGAGCGTGGCTCAGTTGCGTCACCGAGAGCCCCCACACGGCCAAAGCCGAAGCCACCAGGCCTCGCATGATGGTTGTGCCAGGACGGACTTGACGACCATGTGTCTGCCCTTGGGACAGCAAGCGCTGAGTCATGAATACAGCCTCCGATTACCCGCCGAAAAGATTTCCCCCAACAGGGATTCCACAGTTTCGGCAAAATCTCTACATTGATCGTTTGATTCTGCCCGCAAACTTCAACCCGTCGCAATGAAAATTGCCCGGTGTTACGGGGCGAGTCTTTTCTTTTAACGGCCCGCTCGTGGTGCCGTGTCCACAATTTCACGCTGAGTTTTATTCCACCATGGCCCTGCTGCCCATTCTTCAGTTTCCCGATCCACGCCTGCACACGGTGGCCAAACCCGTCGCGCAGGTCGATGACCGAATCAAGAAACTGGTCGACGACATGCTGGAAACCATGTACGACGCCAAAGGCGTGGGCCTGGCGGCCACCCAGATCGACGTGCACGAGCGCGTGGTCGTGATCGACACCAGCGAAGAACGCAACGAGCCTCGCGTGCTGATCAACCCCGAAATCACCTGGGTGAGCGACGAGATGATCGTGTGGGAAGAAGGCTGCCTGTCGGTGCCCACCATTTACGACAAGGTTCACCGCCACGCCCGTATCAAGGTGCGCGCCCTCAACCGCGAAGGCCAGACGTACGAGTTTGCCGCCGACGACCTGCTGTCGGTGTGCGTGCAACATGAACTCGATCACCTGCAAGGCAAAGTGTTTGTGGAATACCTCTCGCCGCTGAAGCGCAACCGCATCAAAACCAAACTGGCCAAACGCGCACGCGACGAGCAATAAGCCCATGAGCGCCCCGCTGAAAGTTGCCTTCGCTGGCACCCCCGAATTTGCCCGCGAAGCGCTGCATGCCATTTTGCAGGCCGGTTTTTCGGTGCCCCTGGTGCTCACCCAGCCCGACCGTCCAGCCGGACGCGGCATGAAACTGCAGGCCTCGCCCGTCAAACAATTGGCACTGGAGCATGGCATTGCCGTGTCCCAACCCACCAGCCTGAAGCTGGACGGCAAGTACCCCGATGAAGCCCGTGCGGCCCAAGCCGCGCTGCAAGCGGCTCAACCCGACGTGATGGTGGTGGCCGCTTACGGGCTGATCCTGCCCCAGTGGGTGCTTGACCTGCCCCGCCTGGGTTGCCTGAACATCCATGGTTCGCTGCTGCCGCGCTGGCGTGGTGCGGCTCCGATTCACCGCGCCATTGAAGCGGGCGACGCCGAAACCGGCATCACCATCATGCAAATGGACGCCGGGCTCGACACCGGCGACATGCTTCTGATCGAAAAAGATGCCATTCGGCCCGAAGACACCACGGCGGTGTTGCACGACCGACTGGCCCACCTGGGCGGGCGCATGATCGTGGAAGCCCTGGAGCTGGCGGCTTGCGGGGGCTTGAAAGCCACCCCACAACCCGCCGAAGGCATCACCTACGCCCACAAGATCGACAAGGCCGAAGCCGCCATCGATTGGCACCTGCCTGCGGCCACCCTCGCGCGCCGTGTCCGCGCATTTGACCCCTTCCCCGGCTGCACCTTCACGCTGGGCGAGCAGACCATCAAGCTGTGGTCTGCCAGTGTGGTGCCCGGCTCCGGCGTCCCGGGGGAAGTGCTGCACGCTCAGGGCGACACCTTGGTGGTGGCCTGTGGCGAACAGGCCCTGGCCCTGCATACCCTTCAGCGCCCAGGCGGCAAGCGCATCCCCGCACGCGATTTTCTGCACGCCGCAGGCGAATTGCCGCGCCATCTGGGCCCCGCCTGAGCGCGGGCTGACTTGAACTTTCGGGGCTCTGCCCGCATCTAAGAGTTGGGCTACCCACGGTGGCCGGTTGTTTGACGCTCAGTCTTTTTCGGGGTCAGGAGGCCCCCACCATGTTCAACATGTTGAAAACTGCCGTCCTGATGGCGGCCATCACCGCCCTGTTCATGGCCATTGGTGGCGTGATCGGGGGGCGCAGCGGCATGATGCTGGCCCTGGTCGTGGCCCTGGGCATGAACTTCTTCAGCTACTGGTTTTCAGACCAGATGGTCCTCAAGATGTACAACGCACGCGAGGTCGACGCCCAGACCGCGCCGCGCTTTTACGCCATGGTGCAGGAACTCGCTCAGCGCGCCAACCTGCCCATGCCCCGCGTGTACCTGATTGACGAGGCCGCCCCCAATGCCTTTGCCACCGGCCGCAACCCCGAACACGCTGCCGTGGCAGCCACCACGGGCATCATCGACGTGTTGAGTGAGCGCGAACTGCGCGGCGTGATGGCGCACGAGTTGGCCCACGTGAAGCACCGCGACATCCTGATCAGCACCATCAGCGCCACCATGGCCGGTGCCATCTCCATGCTGGCGAACTTCGCCATGTTTTTCGGCGGCCGCGACCAGGAAGGCCGCCCAGCCAACCCCTTGGCCGGCATTGCCGTGGCCATTCTGGCCCCCTTGGCCGCCAGCCTGATTCAAATGGCCATCAGCCGCGCCCGCGAATTCGAAGCCGACCGCGGCGGCGCTGAAATCAGCGGCGACCCACGCGCCCTAGCCAGCGCGCTCGACAAAATCCAGCGTTATGCCCGCGGCATTCCGCTGGAGGCGGCCGAGGCTCACCCCGAAACAGCGCAAATGATGATCATGAACCCGCTGTCGGCCGAGGGCATCAAGGGTCTGTTCGCCACGCACCCCTCGACCGAGGAGCGCATTGCGCGCCTCATGGCCATGGCGCGCAACGCCTGATTCCCTCACAGTCGCGCATTAATACCCTCAGGCGCTCTGCGCCTTTGTTCAAGGAAGGACAGCCGACAGCCGATACAGCGGAACACCCCGGAAAGCCAGGGTGCTCTTGTCTGTATCGGTTTTGTTTTCATGCTGTCTGAGATCCTCCAAGCCCGTCGAGAATCACGCTGGTTGAAAGCCAGAGCCTGGCTCGCGCTCGCGGGCGGCGCCCTTCTGAGTGCCTGGGCCAGTTGGCATGCGGCTGGCAGCGGCCCAGAACCCAGCTGGTTGCGCCCCTTCCCCCTGGCTTTGATGCTGGGAGGTCTGACGGCCACCGCAGCCTTGGGGCTGCTGTTGCGCAACGCCGCCTACAAGCACAGCCGCGCCACCCGCATGGCGCTGGATCTGAGCAACAAGGCTCGTCAAAGCGAAGCCCATCTGCGCTCCGTGCTGGATCACACCATTGACGGCATCATGACGGTGTCCACCTCAGGACACCTGCTGAGCGTGAACAGGGCCATGTGCCACATCTTCGGCTACGCCCGCACCGACATGGTCGGCCGCCATCTGGGGCAGCTCATTCCTGCGGCAGGGCGCTACGAAGACATCGGTGACTTTCTGTCCACCCAGTGCGTGGGCCTGGACGGTGTCGGACACCGCACCGAAGGCGTTCGGGTCAATGGACACAGCTTCCCTCTCGACCTATCGGTCAACAGCATGGAAACCGACGGCGAGAAGGTCTACATCGCCGTCTTGCGCGACCTGAGTGCCCAGCAATCCGCCGAACGGGCCGTGCTGGAAGCGCAGCGCCAGCTCAACGAGGTCGATGAAATGCGCCGCGTGATCGTGCACAACGCGCCGTACGCCATCGTCATGCTCAGCCCCCATGGCGTCATCCAGGCCATCAACCCGGCTGGCGAAGCCCTGCTGGGCTACTCGTCGGCAGATCTGGTTGGCCGCAGTACCACCCAACGCTTCTTTGACCCCGAGCAGGTCGCGTCCCGCGCCCAAATGCTGTCCATCCGGCTCAACCAACCCGTCGACAAGCTGCAGGTGCTGCCCTACTTGGCCGAACAGTCTCCCGGCGCCGCCACCGAGTGGACCCTGATTCGGGCCGATGGACAGTCGATCGTGGCGGAAATCCTCGTCAATGTGCTGACCGACGAGGCCGGACGCCTGACCGGCTACCTGGCCATGGCCCACGACGTGACCCAACGCCGTCATGCCGAAGATCAGCTCCAACACGTGGCCATGCACGATGCGCTGACCGCGCTGCCCAACCGCAATATGTTGCAGGACCTCCTCAAGACCAGCTTGCAGCAGGCTGAGCGCGAGAGCCTGCACATGGCCATGATGTTCCTGGATCTGGACCGCTTCAAGAAATTCAACGACACGCTGGGCCACCATGTGGGCGACAGCATCCTGATTGAAGTGGCCCGCCGCTTGCGCAGTGCCATGCGCACGTCAGACATCGTGGCGCGGCTGGGCGGCGACGAATTCGTGGTCCTGCTGCCGCGCATCTCTGAAATCGGCGATGGCGAGCGCGTGGCGCACAAGGTACTGGACCTGTTCGCCGAGCCCATGAAGGTCGGCTCACACGAACTGCGCATCACCCCCAGCATTGGGCTGGCGCTCTATCCGGATCACGGTCGCGATGCCATCACCCTCATGCGTCATGCCGATCTGGCGATGTACCAGGCCAAGAACGCCGGGCGCAACCGGGTGGCCGTGTTCAGCCCCCAGGCCCAGAGCCCCTCGCCTGAGTCGCTCGAGCTGGAAAACGATCTCTACAAAGCACTGGAACGGGACGAACTGCGCCTGCACTTCCAGCCTCAGTTCGACTGCGGCAATGGCGGCATCACCGGGGTGGAAGCGCTGCTGCGCTGGGAGCATCGCGGCAAACTGGTGCCCCCCGCCGAGTTCATTCCGCTGGCCGAAGAGTCTGGCCTGATCGTCAGCATGGGCGAATGGGTGCTGCGCCGAGCCTGTCAGAAAGCGCAAGAATGGCGACAACAGACGGGCTGGCCATTGCGCGTGGCGGTGAACCTGTCGGCAGTCCAGCTTGAACACCCCGATGTGATGACCGTGGTGGCCGCCGCCCTGCGCGACACAGGCCTGCCCCCTGCCGCCCTGGAACTCGAAATCACCGAAAGCGTGGTGGTGCGCGAATCGTTACGGGCGGCCGACTTGCTCAACCAGTTGCGGCAACTCGGCATCAGCATCGCAATTGATGACTTTGGTGTGGGCTACTCCAGCTTCGCCTACCTGCGCGAATTGCCGGTCGATCGGTTCAAACTCGACCGCAGTTTCCTCACGGCCGTGCCGCACTCCGAGGCCGACAGCCGCGTGGTCAGCGCCTTGATCGCGATGGGACATCGCCTGGAAGTCGGCATTGTGGCCGAAGGGGTGGAAACGGCCGAACAGGCCACTTTCCTCAAAGACCACGGTTGCGACGAATGCCAAGGCTTCTACCTGGGGCGTCCCATGCCAGAAGACCGCTTTGCCGCGCTGCTCAGCGAGCACAGCCGCAGCCACGAGTCTGTCCGGGCAGAACTGACGCGCCGCGCTCAAGCACACGAAATCGAACGTCGCCGTGCGATCCCGGCAGCCACCTCCATGCAGCCCGAGACCAGTCAGACGTGAGGATGACCCAGGGCCGCCATGTGGCCCGGGCAAGGCTCAGCTCAGCAAACGCTCCGGATCGGCGTCCAGCTTGGCCAGCGCATCGCGCGTGGCACGCGTGGTGAGCGTTTCCTCTTCAACCGGCACCAACAGTCCGGCCTGGAGGAAGGAGGCCAACCGGTGCAACTGGAACAAGATGCCGCGGCCAGCAGGCGTCACGAACAAGGCCAGCTGCTTCTGCAAGCCGTGCCAGACCAGCTGAACCGGCTCTTGCTTGCCACGATAGTCAAGCTGGAACCAAGAACCGATGTGCAACTCACGAGCCCACCCCAGCATGGCGGGCGTCGGCATGGTGCCGCCCTCCGCCACGATTTCCAGGTCATCGCTTTCATGCCCCGACAGATCGCGCAGGGTTTGCTCGTCGAGTTCGATGTCAGCGATATTGGGCAGGATCTCATCGAGCGCATCGAGGCGCTCGGTGACTGCCTGCAAGTGCGCCGACGAAATGGCCGCCGAGCGGGCCGAGAAGGCCGCCGCCAGCGCCGAGTTCAATGAATGGATGTGCTCGTCTTGCTTGTCTTGCGACAAGCCTGCTCGGGCCATACCCTCTCGCACGGTCTTGAGCAGCGGGGGCAGTCGGCGCAACACATCCGCTCGCTCTTCGCGCGAGGTCTTGGCGCTGGCCGACCAGATCAGATCGGCAGCCGCACGCTTGAGCGCACGCGTTTCCGGGCTAGAGGGGCTGGTCTGCACCGCACTGTGCGCCAGCACATCGGCCCAGACTCGGAACAGGAACTCGCGCACACCTTCATGCACAGGCACCGTTTCCAGCATCTTGCGCATCTCGATGGTGTACTGAATGGCCCAGGTCTCGCGTTGCTCAACCTGTTGGGCCAGGGAAACCCCCTTGCGGCTGGCTTCGTTTTCATCACGGAAGTAGCGCTCGAGGAACTTCTCGAATTCGGTCAGCACCGTCTGGAACACACGCCGGCCTGTGTCAGGGTAGGCCTCGACCACCTGCACAATGCGCCGGATTTCCTGATGCAAGGCGCCTTCGTTGCCTTGCTCTCCCGACGCGAACCCCATCACGCACGAGCCCATGCGGTCAATCAAGGCGCGAGCCGGATGGTTCAAGGTGGCAAAAAAATCGGGCTCACTGACCGCCACCCGCAAGACCGGCATCTGCAAGCGCGCAAACCAGACCCGGATGGAGGCAGGCAGGCGCTCTTCGGTCAGGATGTGCTGGAACAGCAGGGCCACCACTTCGATGGTCGCCCGCTCCACGGGTGTGGCCGCTGCCTTCTTCAGCAACTGTCGGCTTTGCTGAAGGTCGTGCACCAGGGCGGCAGGCGAACTGGCTACCCCCACCGCATCGGAGCGAGTGTGCTGCTGCAAGACGTGCTGCGCAGCCGAAATCGCCTGCCCCAAGCCTGGACTGACGCCCACAACCGGCGCGCCGGCCGAGACCGCCTGAGTCGGGTCAAAGTCTGGCACCTGTCGGGCCACGACCTGATTGAGTTTGCCCAGGGTCATCTGCGCCTGGGCCACCGCGCGAGGCGAGAATCCCTGCGCCTGGGTCATCAGGCGCGTTTCGTCGTAGGGCTGCCCCAACGGCTGCAGGCCACTGTTGCCTGAAGGTCGGGTGATCAGACCCGGCCCCGATGCCATGGCACCGCCAGCGTCTGCCCCACCCAAAGTGCCGGGCATGCCCGCTCCGAGCACCCCCGGGGAAGGTCGTGCCGCCTGAACAATCGGCCCCGTGCTTCGGGCTCGGCGGATGAACGGCCGCAGATCCACCTCAGGGCACACGCCGTTGTCCAGCAGCAAGCGATTCGCCTCGTGATAGGCCTCCTGGGCCCACTGCGCGGCTTCGGTATGCAGAACGTTTTGCAGCGTCGACCAGTGCGAGGCAGTCAGCCCCGCCGCAACCCAGCTGTCCATGGCCCAGCGCGCAATGGTCTGCGGGCGCAGTACATCACCCGCAGCCTCGGTCGACTCCCCCGCTGCCGCAGCACCACTGACGGACTGCAGACGCGAGCTGAGATCGGTGTATTCCGACCCAGCCAGGTCGGAGATCGCTTGCGCCAGGTTCGACACCATCAAGCCACGCTCGATGGCACTGTCGTCTACCAGCGACAACTGCCCGACCGGGCCCCAGGTCGAAGACCCTTCAATGCGGGAGTCGAGCGGCCGGCCCGAGCGCAAAATCTGCAAAGCATCGTTGATGCGTTGCTCCAACCCCAATTGCCAGGCCGACAAGGCCGGCGTCAGATCCAGCACCAGATCGCGGCGGCGGGCATTGAGCGAAGGCTCACCCGCCTGCGACGCCAGTCGACGCGCCCCCTCCGAGCAGGCGTGGACGAAGCCCGCCCCCCCTCGCATCAGGGCATCCAGGTAGCAGGAGCGGGCCAAGGAGGCCAGCGCGCGGTTCGGACCAGGCGTCATGAAAGTGGCGGCATGGGCGGCTTGAAAAAAACGTGACCGCCCGGGGTTGTAATCAACTCGTCACACCACTCTACACCACGGCGCCAGCGTGGGGATCGTTGGGATCGACGTCTTTTTTGGCGCTTTTCGCCAAGTCTTCTCGGGTCACCCCCAGCCACATCGCAATCGCAGCGGCCACGAAGACGGACGAATAGATGCCGAACAGAATGCCAATGGTCAAAGCCAGAGCGAAGTAGTGCAAGGTCGGACCACCAAAAATCAGCATGGCCAGCACCATCATTTCGGTGCTGCCGTGGGTGATGATGGTCCGGCTCATGGTGCTGGTGATCGCGTGGTCGATGACCTCGCTGGTGCTGAGCTTGCGGTACTTGCGGAAGGCTTCGCGAATCCGGTCAAAGATCACCACCGATTCGTTGACCGAATATCCCAACACCGCCAGCACAGCGGCCAGCACCGAGAGCGAAAACTCCCACTGGAAGAAGGCGAAAAAGCCCAGGATGATGATGACGTCGTGCAGGTTGGCGATGATGGCTGCCACCGAGAACTTCCACTCGAAGCGGAAGGCCAAGTAGATCATGATGCCCAGCACGGTCACGCCCAGCGCCAGAGCGCCATCACGGGCCAGCTCGTCGCCCACCTGCGGGCCCACGAACTCGCTGCGCTGCAGAGTCACAGGGCTGGTGTTGCTGGCCGTCACACACACCTGCGCTGGCCCCTTGTCCGACTCTTTGGTCTGAATCTGGCCTTGCTCGGCCTGACACAGGGCGCCAAACACCTTGGACACCAGCTCGGTCTGCTTCATGTTGCCACGCAGGGGCAAGCGAATCAGCACATCGCGCGAGGTACCGAAGTTCTGCACCTGGACTTCACCCAGTCCCAGCGATTCGACCGCTGTGCGTGTCTTGCCCAAGTCGGCACTTTGGGCGTATTGCACTTCAATGAGCGAACCGCCGGTGAACTCGATGGACAGATGCAGGCCCCGGGTGACCAGAAAGAACACTGCGGCCGCAAAGGTCAGGAAGGAGATCGCGTTGAACACCAACGCGTGGCGCATGAAGGGGATGTCGCGCTTGATGCGGAAAAATTCCATGATGGTGTCTCCCTCTTATTCCTGGGGCTTCCAGACCTGTCCGATGGACACGCTCTTGAGTTTCTTCTGACGGCCATACCAGAGGTTGACCAGGCCACGCGAGAAGAACACGGCCGAGAACATCGACGTCAGGATGCCCAGGCAGTGCACCACCGCAAAGCCGCGCACCGGGCCGGAACCGAAGGCCAGCAGCGACACGCCCGCAATCAAGGTGGTCACGTTCGAGTCCAGGATGGTGGCCCAGGCGTGCTCATAGCCCGCCGCGATGGCCGACTGCGGCGCCGAGCCGTTGCGCAGCTCTTCCCGCACCCGCTCGTTGATCAGCACGTTCGAGTCAATGGCCATACCCAGGGTCAAGGCGATCGCCGCAATGCCAGGCAGGGTCAGGGTGGCTTGCAACATCGACAGCACGGCCACCAGCAACAGCAGGTTGACCGACAGCGCCAGCGTGGAGAACAAGCCAAACAGCAGGTAGTACGCGATCATGAAGACCGCGATGGCCGCAAAGCCGTACATGAGGCTGTTGAACCCCTGTGCAATGTTTTCGGCACCCAGGCTGGGGCCGACGGTGCGTTCTTCGATGATTTCCATCGGTGCCGCCAGCGAGCCAGCGCGCAGCAGCAGGGCGGTGTCAGCCGCCTCTTCGGTACTCATGCGACCGGAAATTTGCACACGGCCGCCGCCGATTTCACCGCGAATGACCGGCGCCGTGACGACTTCACCCTTGCCCTTTTCGAACAGCAGGATGGCCATGCGCTTGCCCACGTTTTCGCGGGTGATGTCGCGGAAGATGCGCGCACCACGCGCATCGAGCGTCAGGTGCACGGCGGCTTCGTGGTTTTCGTCAAAGCCAGGCTGCGCATCGGTCAGGTTGTCGCCGGTCAGCACCACCTGGCGCTTGACGATGATGGGCATGCCACCGCGCTCCTGATAGCGCTCGGCGCCGAAGGGCACGGCACCACCGTTGATGGCGGCCATGGCCTCAGCGCTGTCGTCCACCATGCGCACTTCCAGGGTGGCCGTGCGGCCAATGATGTCCTTGGCCTTGGCGGTGTCTTGCACACCAGGCAATTGCACCACCACGCGGTCCAGACCTTGTTGCTGGATCACGGGCTCGGCCACGCCCAACTCGTTGATTCGGTTGTGCAGGGTGGTGATGTTTTGCTTGAGCGCTTGTTCTTGAATGGTGCGGGTCGACTGCGGCTTGAGGCTGCCCACCAGGGTCACGTCTTGCGACCCCGCGTCGGTGCCGTCGGCCCATTGCAGGTCGGCCACCGAGTCTTGCAGCACCACGCGCGCGGCCTGGCGAATCGAAGCCTCGCGGAAGCGCACGATGACGCTGTCGCCTTCGCGACGGATGCCGCTGTGACGGATGTCCTTGTCGCGCAACAGGGTGCGGATGTCACCTGTCAGACTCTCGATTTTCTGAGTCAGCGCCGCCTTCATGTCGACCTGCATCAGGAAGTGCACGCCACCGCGCAAGTCCAGACCCAGGTACATCGGTTGCGCATGCAAGGCGCGCAGCCACTGGGGCGAGCGCGACAGCAGGTTCAGAGCCACGATGTAGTGCGGGTCGGCTGGGTCTGGGTTGAAGGCCTTGGTGATCGCATCACGGGCCTTGATCTGGGTGTCGGTGTCTTTGAACCGCGCCTTGATGGAGTTGCCTTCGAATTCAACAAAGTCAGCCGTGATCCCGGCCTGCTTCAACGCAGCCTGAACCTGGCTGACCGCCTCGGCCCCCAGCTTGACCGTGGCCTTGCCACTGGAGAGCTGAACGGCCGGCGCTTCGCCGAAAAAGTTGGGCAAGGTGTAGATCAGGCCGATGAGCAAAGCCACGGCAAGGATCAGGTATTTCCACCAAGGGTAGCGGTTCATGATGATCGAGGTCCTTCAGAACTCGTGATGCGAGCGCGCCAGCGGCGGCTTACTTGCTATAGCTGCCCTTGGGCAGGACCTGAATGACCGCGACGCGCTGCACTTGCAGCTCGACGTTGTTGGCCACTTCGATGTTCACAAAGGTGTCGCCCAGCTTGGTGATCTTGCCGACCACGCCGCCTTGGGTCACCACTTCGTCGCCCTTGGCCAGCGCCTCGAGCATGGCCTTGGTTTCCTTCTGGCGCTTCATCTGCGGACGAATCATCAGGAAGTACAGGGCCACGAACATCAGGATCAGTGGCAGGAATTGGGCAATGCCGCCACCAGCGGCAGGCGCGGCACCAGCTTGGGCGTAAGCGTCAGAAATAAACACAGGATCTTCCTTCAAACAAAGGGCCGATGTCCCTCACGGGCAGCACCGGCCAGAACGACGATGATTGTATGCGTGGGGCGTGACAGCTTCGGGCAGGGCTTACGCCGCCCTCACAGCACATACTTGACCAGGGGATGCCCGGTCAGGTTCCGATAGATGTTGTCGAGTTGTTCGCGGCTGGTGGCCGTGACCGTGACGGTCAGCCCCAGGTAATTGCCGCTGCTGCTGGGCCGACGCACCAGGGTGGCGGCGTCGAACGTCGGGTCATGCTCGACGACGATGGCCACCACGGCCTCGACAAATGTCTCGACATGGGTGCCCATGACCTTGATGGGAAAAGCGCAAGGGTACTGGATCAGCGACTCTTCCGGCGGAATGCGAGGGTTGACTGGTTGGTTCATGGCAAAGCGTTCCATCATTTCAGGCCCAGACGCAGTGCGTCCCAGGCGCGGCCCAACCAGCCGGCGCTGGGCACGGCATCGAGGGCGGTCAGGGGCACATCCTGCCAGGGCTGGCCCGACAAGGTGATTTTGAGTGTGGCCACCTTCTGCCCCTGGGCAATCGGGGCCAGCAAAGGGTCCTGGCGCGTCACGGTGGTCTTGAGCGAGGGGCCTTGCCCTCTCGGCACCACGATCAACAAGGGCTCAGGCCGCCCCAGGCGGACATCGGCTGACTGGCCTTTCCAGACGGGGGCCGTGGTCACGGTCTGGCGCGCGTCGAACAATTTGACCACGTCAAACGCGCCGTGTCCCCAATTCAGCAACTTCTGACTTTCGTTGGCCCGCGACTCGGGCGAGGTCGCGCCGATCAACACGCTGATGAGGCGCCTGGGCGCGCCGGCCACCTCCCGCCGTGACGTGGCCACCAGACCATAGGCTGATGAGTCGGTAAAGCTGGTTTGCAGGCCATCCACCGTCGGATCGCGCCACAGCAGCAAATTGCGGTTGGGCTGTTTGACCCCGTTGTAACCGAAGTCCTTGAGGCTGTAATAGCTCAGCGACTGCGGGAAATCGGTCACCAGGTGAGCGGCAATGATAGACAGCTCGCGAGCAGTGCTGACGTGGCCGGGCGCAGCCAAGCCCTCGGGGTTGCGAAACACGGTGTTCTTGAGACCGAAGGCCTGCGCCTGTCGGTTCATGCGCTCAACGAAGGCCTCGACGCTGCCCGCCACACCTTCGGCCAAAGCCACGGTAGCGTCGTTGCCGCTTTGCACGATCATGCCCTTGAGCAGGTCGTCCACGGGAACGCGGCTGTCGCGCACCAGAAAACTGCGAGTCGCGCTGCTGGCCCCTGTTTTCCACGCCCGCTCAGACACGGGCAATGCTTGCTTGAGTTCGAGCTTGCCGTCGCGCAACGCCTGGAATACCAGGTAGGCCGTCATCAGCTTGGTCAGCGAGGCGGGCTCGACCCGCTGATCGGCATTGCGGGCGGCCAGGGTCTGGTGCGTCGCGAGGTCTTGCAGCACGAAGGCGCGCGCGGCAATTTCGGGCGGCGCCGGCATGCTGGCGCTGGGCTCGGTGAAGCGCCACTCACCGGCCACACTGGGGCCGCTCGACAGCGCGGCCAGCAAGCCGGCCTGGAGCCCAAGGGCCCAGATCAGGCCGCGACGACGTGCAAAGAAAAGTGACATGCGAAGCAAATGGGGGCGCGCGCCGGGATATCAAGCCCCGGCCCATGCGGCAATGTGGCGCTTGACCACGTCACGCAGGGTGCCCAGTTGTCCGTGGAAAAAATGGCCGGTGCCTGGCACCACCGTCACCGGCAGGCCCTGGGGTCGAGCCCATTCGAGGATGCTGCTCAGCGGCACGACATCATCCTCCTCGCCCTCGACGACCAGGGTATCGGTCGGCACAGCGGGGACGCTGTAACGGCTGGTGGCTGGACTGACCAACACCAGGCGATCGGCCGCCACGGTTTCGCTGCGCCCAGCCTGCGCCTGCTGCAGCCGCACGAAGGTTTGCGCGGCCACGAAGCCACCAAAGGAAAAGCCCGCCAGCGCCAGAGGCCGCCCCACCAGGTCTGGCGCCTGGCGAAAATGCGCCACCACCGCCATCAGGTCGGCCGATTCGCCGCGCCCCTCATCCCAGGTGCCAGCCGACCGGCCGACCCCTCGGAAATTGAAACGAACCGCCCGCCAGCCCGACTGCACAAAGGCGCGCACCAAGGTATGAACCACCTTGTTGTCCATCGTGCCGCCCATGGTCGGCAAAGGGTGGGCGACCACGACCAGGCCGCGCGGCGCATCTGCGGGGTCTTCCACGACCACTTCCAGCGCACCAGCGGGCCCATCGATCAGTTCGGATGCAGGACGCCCCAGCATGTTCGAGTCAGGCGATCAACGGCCCACGTCGGGGGGCAGGACCAGACGCTCGACCACCTCGCCTTTGACGAGATGACGCTCCACGATTTCGTCGATGTCGGCGTTGTCGACAAAGGTGTACCAGACCCCCTCGGGGTAGACCACAGCAACCGGCCCGCCCGCGCAACGGTCGAGGCAACCAGCCTTGTTGACCCGAACCTTGCCCGGACCATTGAGCCCTGCTGCCGCCACCTTGGTCTTGCAGTGATCAAAGCCCGCCTTGGCGCCGCGATCGGCGCAGCAGTCTTCGCCGTTGATGCGCTGGTTCAGGCAGAAAAAGATGTGTCGCTGGTAATAGCTCATGGCAGGCATTGTAGGCACACCCGCGGCGGCGCGCCGGGATCTGAATCAAGCTCCGCCGTCGCGCTGAAACAGGCGCACCAGCAGCCAGGTCAAGGCCACATAGGGCCACAGCAAGCCAAACCAACGCGACAGGCCGTGAAAACGTATGAAGCGGCCATGCTCCCAGGCCTGCAGGGTCTGGGCGTAGTAGGGGTCGACGGGTGCCAGGTGAATCAAACCGATCAAACCCAGCAGCACAACCACACCCAAGGCCGCGCAGGTGGTTCGAGCGCGATCAACCAGCACCACCCCACCCAATGAGCCCAACAACAAGCCCCAGACCACCGGCACGCTGACCCAGGTCAAGGCATGCTGAACACCAAAGTTCACCGCCGTGGACACCGTGGTGGTCGCCACCGCCACCAGCACCGCGCCGGTCAGCAACAGCATGCGCGTGACCCGAGGCCGAGCAAACGCACAGGCCACGCACATGGGCGCCATCAGGCCCAAGGCCACAGTGGCGATTTCACTCCACCCCAGCCACTCCGGGCGCACAGCCGTTTCGTGCAACTGCCCCCACAGGAGCAAAGGGTCATCGGGAAGCAGCCAGCTCTGCCAGGGGGTGTCACGCGTCCACTCGACCAGATGGACCCGTAAGGTCGGCCACAGTTGACCTTGCCCCAGCGGCAAGGGGGGAGGAAACAACAGGCCCAGCGGCCACAGCCAGATCAGGGCCAGGCCATGCCCTGCTTGAGGAATGAACCATTTCTCGCGCCAGCGGTGCCAGACGTCGACCAACCCCAGCGCGTGAATGGTGACCGCGGCCAAGGCCCCCCAGGCGGCGCCCAGGGTGTTGAGGGTCCAGTCGGAAATGGAGGGCACCCGAGCCGGCAGCGCGTACTGGATGAGCTCCAGGCTGTAAGACCAGCCCGAGCCAAATGCCACGCTCATCAAGGCGGCGCGCAACGCCCCCACCCCGCTGCGCAGAAACGCCAGGCACATGACCAGACCCAAAGGCAGGTAGCCGAGCAAATTGCCAATGAGGTCGTTGAGCACCTCATGGGGCAGCTTGGGCAACACCCAGGAAAACGCCTGCGGTTCGGGCCAATGCCAGCCGCTCCAGGGGTGCAGGGTGGCGTAGGTGATCAGCGTCAGCGCGACCCAGGTCAGCGGCCAGGCGGAACTGCGGTGCACAGACATGCGATCACCCGGGGCAGGTCAACCCGAAAATGGTTTGACGACGACCAGGATCACAATGGCCATGAACAGCAACACCGTGACCTCGTTGAACACGCGGAACCACTTGTGAGGGCGTCGATTCTTGAGCGCCTCGAATTCACGCAGGTGCTTGCGACACACATGCTGGTAACCGATCACGCACACAACCAGCAAGAGCTTCAAGTGCAACCACCACTGGCCCGGCCCCTTGCCCACACCGTAGTACAGCCACAGCACCAGACCGAGAACCAGGGCAGGCACCATCAGGATGGTCGTGAAGCGGTAGAGCTTGCGCGCCATCAGGAGCAACCGTTCGCGTTCGGCATGGCTGTCTGCCGGCACCATGGCCAGGTTCACGAACAGCCGAGGCAGATAGAACAGGCCCGCAAACCAGCTGGCGACAAAAATGATGTGAAAGGCTTTGATCCAGAGCATGAAGTCATTATGACGACAGCCGCTGCGCTTGCCTGCGGGCATAAGATGCAACGTGGTTGCTGCGCCGCAAAAAAAGGTTTGTCTGTGGTTCGCCCCGAACCCGTTCGGGCAAAAAAAAGCCCCAGCAAACGCTGGGGCTGTGAAGCCTTAACGCTGTCATCACGGTAAGGCACCTGCTCAGGGAGGAAAAGCAGGGAATGAGGCCTTGCGGCGTATCATTCAAAGCGAATTATAGGACTGTTGCGACAACTTGTGTTGTCCCTTTGTCCGGATTTGCCTCTTTTTTGGCTGTTATTCCCGCACCTTTGCATTCCTTCACACTGGGCTGACCACCTTCGGATCATGTCGTACCTGCAGCACTTCCCCCAGCACCGTCCCCGCCGCCTGCGTAAAGACGAGTTTTCTCGCCGTCTGGTGCGTGAGCACACACTCACCGCGGCAGACTTGATCTACCCGGTGTTCATCCTGGATCAAGACGAGGGCACCCAGGCCGTGGCCTCCATGCCGGGCGTCGAGCGCCTGGGCCGCTCCGCCCTGTACGCCGCTGCCGAGCGCTGCCTGGAGTTGGGGGTGCCCGTGCTGGCACTGTTCCCGGTGATCGATGGCGCCCGGAAAACCGCCGACGGAGTGGAAGCCTGGAACCCCGACGGCCTGGTGCCACGCACGGTGCGGGAACTGAAGCAGCGCTTCCCCGAGCTGGGGGTCATGACCGATGTGGCCCTGGACCCGTACACCACCCACGGTCAGGACGGGTTGATCGACGAAACGGGCTACATCCTCAATGACGAGACCGTTGCGGCACTGACCCGCCAGGCGCTCACGCAGGCCGAAGCCGGTGTCGACATCGTCGCCCCCAGCGACATGATGGATGGCCGCATTGGCGCCATTCGCCAGGCACTGGAATCGCAAGGCCTGATCCACACCCGCATCATGGCCTACAGCGCCAAGTACGCCAGCGCGTTTTACGGCCCGTTCCGCGACGCCGTGGGCTCGGCTGGCAACCTGGGCAAAAGCAACAAGAAGGCCTACCAGATGGACCCGGGCAACTCCGATGAAGCCCTGCGCGAAGTGGCCATGGACATCTTTGAAGGCGCCGACATGGTCATGGTCAAACCCGGCATGCCCTACCTCGACATCGTGCGGAGGGTGAAAGACGAGTTCAAGGTGCCCACCTTCGCCTACCAGGTCAGCGGCGAGTACGCCATGATCAAAGCGGCCGCAGCCAATGGCTGGCTGGACCACGATGCCTGCATGATGGAAGCCCTCCTGGCGTTCAAGCGCGCCGGCGCCGACGGGATCCTGACATACTTCGCACTGGATGCGGCGGCCCAACTGCGCACCTGACGCGCAACTGACAGTCGGGCGGTTTGCCGACCATCCGATGCGGAGGGGCTGTGCGTTTTTTCCTGATCAATGATCGGTTTACCGAACTCGATGGCTGGCCAGAAAAGCTGCCGGCCACCGGCTTTCTGTGGGTGACGACGGCCCGCCGCCGCTTTGAAGTGGCCTTGCCCGAAGTGCAACAGGCCCTGCTGCGGCTGGCCGGCGGGGGGCTCGTCGATCTGCACGTGTCCGACTTGCTGAACTCCCAACTGCCCTCGCAGTACGACTACACCTCCTGGTATGACCTGCTGGTGTTCCGCCGTCTCGCGGCCGGACACGGTTCGGAGCGCCTGTTTCTCGACGAGGAAAAAGGCACCGTGTCATCCGCCCGACAGGCCATCGCCGCCATCGATACCAGCCCCGTCGGCTTTGCGGTATTCGACCGCATTTTGCTGACCGTCCACCCGGCCGACTGCTCGGTGCGAGACTTCTTCGAGGGCCGACTGGCGCAGATGGTGAACCAATCGCTGCGAGTCGAGCCGTCGGTATCGCGAGCGCGCAACGATGCTGACTTCGACATGGACCCCAACGCTGGCCCCGACTCGGGCGCCGATGCCTCTGGCCCCCCTCG
This sequence comes from Aquabacterium sp., assembly GCF_036273115.1. GTDB lineage: Bacteria > Pseudomonadota > Gammaproteobacteria > Burkholderiales > Burkholderiaceae_C > Aquabacterium. Next base: position 41,957 of record NZ_DASUIN010000017.1, on the reverse strand, counting down.
CCACGAAGGGCGAGGCAGCACGTCACGCTTGCCCCCGAGTCCTGCTGACTTGATGCTGCGCATCATCAACCACATGGTCGACAGCTATCTCGACCTGCGACGCCTGCTGACGCGGCAATTTGGCTATCTGCAGCAGGAACTGTTGACCAGCTCGCGGCGCTTCACCAATTGGCAAGCTCTGCTGGAATCTCGCAACGCCCTGCACTTGCTGGAAGACACCTGCGAAGACCAGCGCAGTGCCGTGCAGGAGTGGATCGATGCGCTGGACGAATGGCCCATGCCCGCTGAACCTGGCCCAGCCCGAGAACGCGAAGTGTTGCGCGTGCGATCGCGCGATGTGCTCGAACACATCGAGCGAGTGCTGGGGCATGTGCGGCGACTGGAATCGTCGGCAGAGAGTGCCGTGCAGATGCATTTTTCAGCACAAGGCAGCCGCACCAACGACATCATGCGCACCCTGACGGTGTTGACCGCCATCTTCCTGCCCTTGAACCTGATCACCGGGGTGTTCGGCATGAACTTCGACAGCCTGCCGCTGATTCATCAGCGCACGGGGTTCTGGGTGGCGATTAGCATGATGGTGGCGGTGGTGGCCACGCTGGTCTGGCTATTCCATCGCAAACGCTACCTCGACGACTGACCCGAAGGCCGCCGGCTCAGGATGCGCTGCCAGCCTTGGCCTCGCGCCAGACTTCCCGCGCCAGGCACAGGTCTTCCCAGACCAGGGCCTTGTCGGCAGGGTTGCGCAGCAGGTAGGCGGGGTGGTAGGTCACAACGACCGGAATGCCTTGCACCTCGTGGACGCGACCTCGCAGGCGGCCGATGGCATCGCTGGTTTTGAGCAGTGACTGCACGGCAAAGCGGCCCATCGCCAAAATGACCTTCGGGCGAACCAGCGCCATCTGCCGCAACAGGTAGGGCTCGCACTGGGCCACCTCCTGCGGCAAAGGGTTGCGGTTGGCCGGTGGACGGCACTTGAGCACATTCGCAATGAACACCTGGCGCGTGGCTGAGTCTTCGCTGCGGGTCAGATCAATGGCGGCCAGCATGCGGTCGAGCAGCTGACCGGCTCGACCCACAAACGGCGAGCCTTGACGGTCTTCCTCTTCGCCAGGGGCTTCGCCCACGATCATCCACTCGGCCTCGATGTGGCCCACACCGAATACCGTTTGGGTGCGGCTTTCACACAATCCACAGGCCTGACAACCCGCCACGGCGGCTCGCAAGGCCGGCCAGTCCATCGATTCAATGCCAGACGGACGCGCAGGACGCGGGGCGGCATCCAGGAGTTCGGCAACCGCCACGGGTTGCGCCGCCACCGGCATCGAGCGCGTTGGCGGGGTACGATGAGACACAGGGTCGCTCACGGTCGACGCAGCCAGTGGCGCAGCAACGGGCTGGCCGGCGCCGACATCCGCCGCGGGGGACATCGAGCTTGGCGCCGCAGCCTGTGGCACCTCGACTGGCTCGGCTTCAACAGGCCAGAACGGCGGGATGCCCATTTCGCGCAGCATGGCGCGTTGGCGTTCACTCCAACGCATCAGGCGGCCTCCCCTGCCTCGGGCGCAATCCAGCGCCGCATGACCAGGGCGTCTTCACGCCCCTGCGGTGCGGGGTAATAGTTCTTACGCACGCCAATGGATTCAAACCCCTCGCGCGCATAGAGCCTGCGTGCCGGCTCGTTACTGGGACGCACCTCCAGCCACAGGGCGCGAGCACCCCGCTGCGCGCACAAGTCATACAGTACCGACAACAAGGACTGCGCCACGCCCTGACCATGCCAGGCACGGTCGACCGCGATGTTGAGCAGATGCATTTCATCGACCCCGTCCATTGCGACACACACGGCGATCACTCGGCCCGTGGTCGCATCACATCGCACCCGAACCCAGTACCCTGCCCGCATGGACGACCGGTAGTTGTCTTCGCTCCAGGCATGCACGGGGTGCAGACAGGCTTGGGCTTCCATGGCCAGCACGGCTGGAATGTCGGCTTCGGTCATGGGGCGGTCCACGACACGCGCTTTGACCATGTCCGTGGCATTCATGCGCGCGCCGCCATTCTCTCGGCCGTCGTCTGGGCCACCTTGTCACGCACATAGCGGGGCAGCGCCAAAGCAGCATCCAGCACGTCTTGCTTTGCCCAAGCCTGTCGAGCCAGTTCGGCCAGGGCGGCCCCACGTGGCGCGGCATGCAGCCAGCGCAAGCCGCCGGCCACCGAGGCAAACGCATCAGGGTAGGCCTGCAAGCCGCTGCCGGCCAGATGCGCCGGAGCTTGCTGGGCCCAGCGCTGGCCAGGCTCGCACAGCGCCCACAGTTGCGGCGCCTGCACCGCCTGCCAGCCAGGCGCCTGCCAGGCATAGGCGGCCACATAGAGTTCATCCATGCGCGCGTCTTGCAACACCCAGACCACGTCGCCGACGGACCAAGCCGCGGGGTCGCTGGCGCGAGCGTCTTCGGCCACGGCCATCAAGGTGTCGATGGCGATGACGGGGCAATCCAGGCCCAGCGCCAGACCCTGCGCCGTGGAGCAAGCGGTACGCAAGCCAGTGAAGGCCCCCGGGCCGGAGCCAAACCCAATCGCATCCACCTCAGACCACGTGCGCTGAGACTGCGACAGCAGGTCTTGCACCGCCGGCAGCAGAGAAGACGAAGCCTGCGCGCCTCCCGGCAAATCGGCCACCCAGGTCTGAGCCCCAGCGACCAAGGCCAAATGCACACGGTCGGTGGCGGTATCCAGAGCGAACAGAACGGGAGACGAAACAGACATGGCCGCAAGTGTAAGGCCGAGGGCCTCTATGATGCGACCATGCTTTGGTCTGATCGTTCATTCCTGCGCGGCGCATGGGCCTGCCTGACTTTGATTGCGGCAGAAGCCGCACACGCAGCGGGAGCCGCCCCTGTGACCGCCCCAGCCCCCATCGCTCCGTCGGCCACCGCATCGCTCGACGCCGCGTGGCCCCCTGCGCTGGCACAACAGGCTCGGCAGGCAGGCGTCTCGCTGGACGCTGTATCCATGCTGGTGCTGCCGGTGCAAGGTGGCAACGAGCGCCTCGCCATTCAAGGTGATACGTCGCGTTCGGTGGCCTCGGTGATGAAGGTGTTCACCACCGGTGCCGCCTTGCAACTGCTGGGCCCGGCTTTCACGTGGAAGACTGAGGTCGGACTGGGTGGCGCCATCACGCCGGCCGGCATTTTGCGCGGGCCGCTGTACCTTCGCGGGTCGGGTGACCCCGCCTTGGTACTGGAGCGCTGGCACCTGTTCATGGCGCGCTGGCGCGCCGCGGGCCTGCATGACATTCATGGCGACATCGTGCTGGACCGCCAGCGCTTTCAGGTGCCCCAGCACGACCCAGCCGCATTCGATGGCCGCGCCCTGAAACCCTATAACGCAGGCCCCGACGCCCTGCTGCTGAACCACCGAGCGCTGATCCTGCGTTTCCGCCCAGACGATGTGCGCCCGGGTCAGGTTCGCGTCAGCTTGGAGCCGCAATTGGACGGCATGGACGTGGTCAATCGCACCCGCCTCGTCGAGGGCATGCCCTGCGGCGACTGGCGCGAAGCCCTCACGCTGTCGTTGACGCCCGATGGCTCGGCTCGTGCGCCCGAACGACAAAATTGGCGCATCGAAGTCAAAGGCCCCTACCCCCGCGCCTGCGAAGAAAAGGACTGGCCTTTGCTATGGACGGGGGACAGCGCCAACGACTACGCCGAGCGCCTGATGACCGGCGCCTGGCGGCAGATGGGCGGGCACCTCAACGGCGTCGTGCGAGACGGAAGCTGGCCCACCGGCCTGGCGCCCTGGATGAGCTGGAGTTCGCCGCCGCTGACCTCGGTGATCTACGACATCAACAAGTTCAGCAACAACGTGATGGCGCGCCAACTCTTCCTGACTCTGGGAGCTGACGCCGCGTCGAACGCGTCAGCCACACTGGATCGCGCCCGCCAGGTGGTCAGCCAGCAGGTGCTCGGTCAGACCCGCGACACCAGCGGCAAATCGGCTTGCGAAGGCGAAGGCCTGGTACTGGACAACGGCTCAGGGCTGTCGCGTCAGGAACGCGCCAGCGCGCGCTGTGTCGCGCATTGGCTGCGGGCCCTGTGGAACAGCCCGGTGATGCCGGAGTTCGTGTCGTCGCTGCCCGTTGCGGGGACCGATGGCACCGCCCGACGACTCAATGGCGCGGCAGGCCGCGTGCACCTGAAAACCGGCTCACTCGATGGCGTGAGCGCCGTGGCAGGCATTGCCGACGGCCTGTCAGGGCAGCGCTATGTGGTGGTGGGCGTGGTCAATGGCCCCAGTGCCGAGCGCGCCCGCCCCTTGCTGGACGCCCTGTTAAGCTGGACGGTTCAAGATACCCACACCCCATGACACCCCAACAGATTGAATGGCTGGGCATGGCCGCCGCCTGCCTGACCACCGGATCCTTCGTTCCCCAAGCCTGGCTGACCTTTCGCACGCGCGACGTCAGCGGGATTTCGCTGGGCATGTACAGCGCCTTCACCTTAGGCGTGGCGCTGTGGCTGATTTACGGCCTGTCGGTCGGATCCTGGCCCGTCACGATTGCCAACGCCATCACCTTGACCCTGGCTTCAGGCATTCTGGGCATGCGGCTGTGGTTCGGGCGAAGCCCAAACCACGCCCCCCATCAGAAGGGGTGATTGCGGAAGGCTGAGTAGGCCGTCGAAGCGATGGTGGCGTCGAATGCGACGTTCAGATGGGTTGGGTCAGCCCAGAGGTGGGTACTCAGCACATTGACGTCTGACAAGGTGGTGAACTCACACAGGGGCGCCACGGTTTGCGGCGAAGGGCAGGCCGACGTGTCAATGTCGGTATAGCCATAGGTGGAATAGCTGGCCACCACCGACTTCTGTACCCGCGGCACGTCGACCAGAGCGACTTGCTGACCGGTGTAGCCATTGGTGGTCAAGGCGAAGGTCAGACCATCGTTGAAGGCATTGCTCAAGGTCGACAAGGCATCCTTGTTGCGAGCCAGGTTGGCAGCATCCGACTTGGCCAGAGGCGATTCACCAAGGTTTGGCGTCAGCACCACCATCATGCGCGCGCCACTGCTGACAACAGGCTTGAGCCCCGCAGCAAAGTTGCCCCCCAAGGTCTTGAGCTGGGACACCAGGCTCGACAACGTGGCCGAATCAGGCGTTTGCAGGTAAGTGAAATAGGCTTTGACGATGTCTGCTCGCCCAACCGACACCGTGACCAGGGTTTTGTCGTTGAGCAAACCCCGGTTGTTATTGATGGTGGTGAGGACGGCATTCGCCCCTGCGTTGGCGACCGCGGTGTCGATCTCGGATGCAGACAACCCGACCGTGGTCGGGTCATTGGCGAGCATGACGGCGACCTTGTCGCCTGCGGCATTCCAGTCTGGGCACTCGTTGGCAAACTTGAAACCCAGGTCAAAGGCCAGCAACATGACCCAGCTGATCTGCGAGTTGCAGGTGTAGGCCGTGGTGCTGCCGGTGCGATAGGTGTTGATGTTGTAGCGAGCGCTGTCTTGTTTGATCAGCGCAAAATCGTCACCAAACACGACGAACGACTGCGGTTCAAACCGTTTGGCCTGGGTCCCCCCCCCACAACTGATCATCGAGGCCGCAGCCAGACACGTGGCCAGCACAACCCCTGCACGGCGTGCAGAGCGGGACAGGGCTGGAAAGGAAAAGCGGGACATGGAGGCTCCAAAAACGCAACGGTGACAACGGTCAGGCCGCAAGAATACCCGCTTCGCGGGACAGTTTCGGCCCTCAGGCCGCCGCAGCACGGGTCAGGCGATCTCGCACCCCGGCCCAAACTTGATCGTCAGGCGGGGACTCGACCCAGATGAGTTCCACCCCCAGGTCGTCGAGTTCCCTCAGATCGGCAAACAAATGGTGGGCGGCCGCTGCGGGCTCGGGCGGCATGGCCCGATGCACCACCCCAGGGATGCTGCCCCGATGCGCCCACAGGCTGCGCGAGTACACCGCCAGGCGGGGTCGCGCCTCGTGCAACAACGCCGGGTGTTCTTTGACCTCCAACTCGAAGGCGTCGAGCGCCACCATCAGCAAGTCCAGCGTCATGAGTCGCACCTTGGCACGGGGCGCGTAATGCGCCATCAAGGTGCCCGAGGCACGCGGTGCAGAAGCATCAGGCTTTTCAGGGGTGGACACACCGACCTTCTCGCCCGTCACCGCCTGAATCTGGGTCAGGGTGATCTGACCAGGGCGCAGCAACACCGGGTAGCCACGCGAACAGTCGACGATGGTGGACTCGATGCCCACATCGCACGGGCCGCCGTCAAGCACCCAGACTTCATCCAGGCCCTCGCCTTGCCCCTCAAATTCACTGACCACGTGCTCGGCACGCGTCGGGCTGACGCGACCAAAACGGTTGGCACTGGGCGCCGCCACGCCGGTCACGCCCAACTGGGCCGCGGCTTCCAGCAAGCGCAAGGCCATGGGGTGATCCGGGCACCGCAACCCAATTGAGTGCTGCCCACCCGCGGCAGCGGCCGCACAGTCTGGATGACGCGGCACGATCACGGTCAACGGCCCCGGCCAGAAGGCTTCCATGAGGCGCTGCGCTGCAGGCGGAATGGCCGCAGCAAAACACATGGCGGCATGGACATTGGGCACATGCACGATCAAGGGGTGGTTGCTGGGGCGCCCCTTGGCCGCGAAGATGCGGGCCACAGCGGCGTCGTCATCGGCCCGAGCCCCCAGCCCATACACGGTTTCCGTGGGCAGGGCCAGCAAGCCACCGTCGGCCAGGCGTTGCGCCGCCAGTTCAATGGCATCGGCTTGGGTTTGAGGGTTCAGGACACGCATCGCTTCGGCCTTGCCAGAGATCAGAAAGGCTCGATGCCCAAAATGGCGGCGGCTTGCAGGGCCACAGCACGAGCCTGCTCGGCGGTGGAGGCGGTCACCGTCAGGTGCCCCATCTTGCGCGCCTTGCGGGCTTCGGTCTTGCCATACAAATGCAGGTGGGTACCCGGCAAAGCCAGCACCGCCGCCCAGTTGGGCTCTTGCTGCGCAGTGGTGCCTGCAGGGAACCACAAATCACCCAGCAGGTTGAGCATGTGGCAGGGGCTGTGCAATTGCGGCTCGACCAGGGGCAGCCCGGTCATGGCGCGCACTTGCAACTCAAACTGCGACACGTCACAGGCATCGATGGTGTGGTGACCCGAGTTGTGCGGGCGCGGGGCCATTTCATTGGCCACGATGCTGCCGTCTTGCAGCACAAAGAACTCCACACACAGCACGCCCACATAGCCCATGGAGGCCGCAATCTGGTGGGCCGCTTCGTAAGCCCGTTGCGACACCTCGGCGCTGACGCTGGGCGCCGGCACGGTGGTCACCGCCAGGATGCCATCGCGGTGCAGGTTTTGCTGCAGGGGGAAGTGCACCACCTGGCCATTGCGACCACGGGCCACGATGACGCTCACCTCATAGGCCAGCGGCAGCATCTTTTCCAGCACGCAACCGACTTGCTTGAGCTCATCCCAAGCGGCATTCAACTCGGCTCGGGTCTTGACGCGGATCTGGCCTTTGCCGTCATAACCCAAGCGAGCCGTCTTCAAGATACCGGGCAGCAGGTCTTCCGACACGGCTGCCAATTGCTCGGGCGTTTCGATGATGGCGTGCGGCGCACAAGGCACCCCACAGGCCACGAAGTGGGCTTTCTCTTTGGCGCGATCCTGGCAAATGGCCACGGCGGACCCCGCTGGCGCCACAGGACGTGTCTGCGCCAGTTGGTCCAGCGCCTGGGCAGGCACATTCTCGAACTCGGTGGTCACGGCTGCACATTGCGCCGCCAGTTCTTTCAAACCGGCTTCGTCCAGATACCCCGTGCGAATGTGGTGGTGCGACACCAGGCCAGCGGGGCTGGTGGGGTCGGCATCCAACACCGCGGTGTTGTAGCCCATGGCTTGCGCGGCATGCACAAACATGCGGCCCAGTTGGCCGCCGCCCATCACGCCCAAGGTGGCGCCGGGCAGGATCACGTCAGACTGGCTCATGCCTTCGGGTCCATGGTGAGGTCTTGGGTCATGGCGCGTGCCACTTCGGTCTGGCGTGCACGGAAGGCTTCCAGCTTGGCCAGCAACTCGGGGTTGCCAGACGCCAGCATGGCCACGGCAAACAGGGCCGCGTTGCCCGCACCGGCGGTGCCGATGGCAAACGTGGCCACCGGAATGCCTTTGGGCATTTGCACGATCGAATGCAGCGAATCCACACCTTGCAGGTGGCGCGAAGGCACGGGCACGCCCAACACGGGCACCGTGGTCTTGGCCGCGACCATGCCGGGCAAATGCGCCGCACCGCCGGCCCCGGCGATGATGGCCACCAACCCACGGCCTTGCGCGGCCTCGGCATAGCGGAACATGTCGTCAGGCATGCGGTGCGCAGAAACCACCTTGGCTTCAAAAGGCACCCCAAACTCGGTCAGAATCTCAGCAGCGTGGCGCATGACGTCCCAGTCGCTGCTGGAACCCATCACCACACCCACTTTTACGCCATTGGCAGGAGTCGTGTCAGTCACGGCTCGCTCCTTGTTTCATCAAACTTGCAATTTTAGGCGCTAGCCTGGGATCCCATGATCGACATCACCCTGGAAAACTTCGAAAGCGATCTGATCAAGGACTCGATTCAGCAACCCATTTTGCTGGACATCTGGGCCGAATGGTGCGGCCCCTGCAAGTCTTTGGGCCCGGTTCTGGAAAAACTCGAGGTGGAATACGCCGGCCGCTTCAAGCTGGCCAAGGTCAACGCCGATACCCAACCGGAAATCGCCGGCCAGCTCTCGCAGATGTTTGGCGTGCGCTCGATTCCGTTTTGCGTGATGTTTGTGGGCGGCCAGCCGGTTGACGGCTTTGTCGGCGCGCTGCCAGAAGCGAAGATTCGTGAGTTCCTGGCCAAGCACGTGCCCTCCGAAGGTGAAATCGCCTCGGAAGAGGAAACGCTGGAAGCCGAAGAGGCCGCCGCGGCAGGCGACACGGAAACGGCCGTGTCGAAACTACTGGAAGCCCTGGAGCGCGACCCCGCCAACGACGAAGCCCGCTTCGATCTGATCAAGCTGTTGCTGCAACACGGCCAGGTCGTGGGGGCCAAGGAAATTTTCGAGCCGGTGGCCGCGCGCGCCTCTGGCCCCATTCCTGAGCCTCGCGTGGCCGCGTTTGGCCGCTACATCGATTCCGTACTGGGCGCCCTGGGGGCTCGACCTGTGGACGAGTTGCAGGCCGCCATTGCTGCCAACAAGCGCGACTTCGATGCCCGACTGGAGCTGGCTCAGACCCTGATTGCGGCCGGCGAGTTCACCCTGGCCATGGACGAGCTGCTGGAAATCATCATGCGCGACAAGAAGTGGAACGACGAGGCCGCGCGCAAGACCTACGTGGCCCTGCTGGAGGTGATGAGCAAGCCACCGGTCAAGCCCTCGCCCGCGGCTGCAGGCGCCGCCGATGGCAAGCCCAAACTGGAGATCGCCGGCAAGCACGAGGTCATCTCGAACGACCCGGTGATCGACCAATACCGCCGCAAGCTGAGCATGGCCTTGTTCTGATATCGGCCTCCTTTGCCCGCCCGCGCCATGACCACCCCTGCATCCCCGCTGATCTCTGCGGCTGAACTGTCGACCCGCCTGAGCCAAAACGCTGGACGAGGCCCCATTCGGATCGTGGATTGCCGCTTCAACCTGGCCGACACGTCTGCGGGTCGCCTGGCATGGCAGCAAGGGCACATCCCGGGGGCGGTTTACGCCCACCTCGACCAGGACCTGTCTGGCGTCAAAACGGGCCGCAATGGCAGGCATCCTTTGCCCGAGAGCGAGGCCTTCACTCGTACCCTGCAGCGCTGGGGCGTGCAAACTGACACGCTGGTCGTGGCGTATGACGATGCCGGCGGCATGTTCGCTGCGCGCCTGTGGTGGATGCTGAAGCATTGGTGGGGCCACGCGCACGTGGTCGTGCTCGACGGCGGGTGGCAAGCCTGGCAACAGGCGCAAGGCCCGGTCGAATCGGCCACCGGCGCCGAATCTTCGCCAAACCCAATTGCAGCCGGGCCCTTGCCTCGGTCGGCAGACGCCTGCGAGCCCGTGACATGCGCAGACGTATTGGCCTCAGTACAGGCGGGCGGCTCGATGCAGCTCATCGACGCCCGTGCTGCAGACCGTTTCCAAGGTCAGAACGAAACGCTCGACCCCGTTGGCGGCCACATTCCCGGCGCGCTCAACCGCTTCTTCAAACAGAACCTGAATGAATCTGGTTGCTTCAAACCGGCAGACACTTTGCGTGAAGAATTCACCGCCTTGTTGGGCGGGCTTGGGGCAGACTCCGTCGTCCATCAATGCGGCTCGGGCGTGACGGCCTGCCACAACTTGCTGGCCATGGAACTGGCTGGCCTGCCGGGCTCTCGGCTTTACGCGGGTTCCTGGAGTGAATGGTGCGCAGACCCGGCCCGCCCCATGGTCTGCGGCTGACCTTCTCTGCTGAAAATTCAGGCACTGTCAGGCCTTCCTGATGGGCCTCCAAAATCTGCAAAAAACATCTTGAAACATGCTGCAAAAGGGCGCTAATGCGTCTGTTTTTGCACAGTTTTCGCGGCATCTCTGCCAGAGGCGCCTTCCTAGAATCGTTCGGACGAAGTCATCATGTCCTCGAACGAAGGAAGTTTCGCCATGGGCCACTCGAACCGCATCTCGCACCGACACCACCACACGGGCTTCACCCTGATCGAGGTGATGATCGTGGTCGCCATCATTGGCATCTTGGCTGGCGTCGCCTTCCCCGCCTACACCGACTACGTGCGCCGAGGTCAGGTTCAGGAAGCATTCGGGCAGCTGTCCACCTTCCGCAACCGGATGGAGCAGTACTACCAGGACAACCGCAACTACGGCACCGGCACCACCTGCGCAACGGATGCCTCGGCCAACGCCTGGAATGGCTTTGCGGCCACCGAATACTTCACCTATTCGTGTGTGACCAACAACAGCAATCAAGGCTACACGATCACGGCCACGGGTCAAAGCGGTGCAGTCGGATACGACTACACGATTGACGAAAACGGCCGCCGCCACACCGCCAAATTCAAGGGCGCCACACTCAACCCCCAGCCTGAATGCTGGCTGACCAAGGGGACCACATGCTGACCCTGCTGCACAAGCCGCGTCAGCGCGGCTTCACCATGATCGAAATGGCCATCACCATGGCCATCTTCGGCATTTTGCTGGCGGCCGCGCTCCCCAGCATCAGCGAGTGGACGGACAACACCCGCATTCGCAACACCGCCGAGACCCTTCAAAACGGCATTCAGATCGCGCGCAACGAAGCCGTGCGTCGCAACCAACCCGTGTCGTTCTATTTGGTGTCCAGCGACACCCCCCAAGCCATGAGCGCCAACTGCACGCGATCCAGCACCAGTGGCGCGTGGATCGTGAGCTTGAGCGACCCCACCGGTCAATGCGACCAGCCCCCCTCCGATGTCAACGCCCCCATGATCGTAGTGGGCCGCCCCAGCGGCGACGGGGCCACGCGTGTGTCGATTGCTGCCGTCGACGCCAATGGCACCGGCGCCACCGCGCTGACCTTCAATGGCTTCGGGCGCGTCGCAGCCAACGCCGACGGCTCCCAATCGATTCGCCAGATCACCGTCACCGGGCTGGATGCCAACACGCATTACCGCAACATTGCCATCCAGATCTCTCAGCAGGGCATGGTTCGGACCTGTGAGCCCGACATTGCAGCCACCTCGGACGACCCCAGAAAATGTCAGTAACACGCCACCCCTCATCCGGCGCGGGCATGACCTGTCGCCCCCCCCATCAGGCCGGCTTTGTTCTGATGGATGTGCTGGTTTCGATCCTGCTGTTCTCGGTCGGCGTTCTGGCGCTGATGGCGCTGCAAACCGCCATGACGCGCAACCAGACCGAGGCCAAGATCCGAGCTGACGCCAGCTACTTGGCGAATGAACTGATCGGCATGATCTGGGCGCAGAACCAGGACATCAGCAAGTTCACCTCAACTGACTGTGCGACGGTCGAGTTATGCAAGGAATGGCAAGCCAAAGTAGCGTCGGCTCTGCCTAATGGCGAAGGCAAGGTGGAAGCCTCGGCAGTCGTCCCCGACCCTGCATCGGGCTCAGTCTCCGCCGACGTCACGGTCACGATCTCGTGGAAATCACCCAGCGGCGACCCACACAAGTTCGTCACCCAGACCTCCATCGCAACGAACGCGACAACCAACTGATCGGGAGTGGCGATGCATACCCTCTTCACACCCTCAGCCCCCACACGCGCAAGGTCTTCCGGCCGCCAAAGCGGCTTCACCTTGATCGAATTGATGGTCGGGGCTCTGCTGGGCATGCTGGCTGTGATCGTGATCTCGCACGTGCTCATCGAATCGGAAGACCGCCGCCGGAAGGTCGCCATGGGGGGTGACGCCGACATCAACGGCTCGCTCGCCCTGTTCGCCTTGCAGCGCGACATTCAGATGGCCGGCTACGGCATGGGCACCACCGAGATGATGGGATGCTCATTGGTTGCCTATCGCAGCGGCAAGAGCGTGATTCCCGACGAGGATGACCCTCATCCAGAAACCTTCGTTCTGGCACCGGTCATCATCGAAGATGGTGCCTCAAATGGCCCCGACACCATCACCGTGGTGCGCGGTGAGACGGTAGGGGGCTCGGTGCCGATTTCATTGGCGCAAAGCGGCGGGGTCATCACCGGCGACAAGAAAGACACCACCGCAGGCACAAACGGACGCTTCGCCGTCGACTCGTCCTTGGGGGTCCGGGCTGGAGACCAACTCATCACGGTACCGACCGACGTGGCGGCCACCCCGTGTCACCTGATTGAGGCCACGCACGACGCGGCCTCGTTGGACAGCCAGATCACAGCCACCAACATTCCGTACTACGCCACCAGCCTGTGGAACACGGACACCGTCTGGAACAAGACCCACGCCAGCCCCAAGTTTCTGGTCAACATGGGGCGCCTGGCCCAGCGTCGTTACTTCCTGAACAACGCTGCGCCTTACCCCTTGCGCTCTCGCAACCTGTCGTCGGTGACGGGCACCTTCAGCTTTGAAGATCTTTACCCTGAAATCGTGAACCTGCAGGCCTACTACGGCAAAGACCTTGACGGGAACGGCTCGATTGACCGGTTTGACACCGTGACGCCAACCAGCCCGACTGAGTGGGGCCAGATTGTCGCCGTTCGTTTGGCCCTGGTGGCCCGCAACACCCAGTACGACAAACATGAAGTGACAACAGCAGTCCCGACTTGGGATGTGGGCACCGCTGTGAGTGTGGTCGACAACAACCTGGTCGACTGCGGCGACAACAGCAAATGCCTGCCCTTGAAAGTGGACCACCTGCCGGAGTGGAAGCATTACCGGTACAAGGTCTATAGCACCACGATTCCCGTTCGCAACGTCTTGTGGACCAAGTGAGGCCGACCATGTGTGCTTCAAGCCCCTCTCCCATTCACCGGCCCGCACAGCGCGGGGTCTCGCTCATCTTTGCGCTGGTCGCGCTGGTGGTCATGCTGCTGGGTGCCTTGGCCCTGGTCCGCAATGTCGACACGGCCGCCCAGTTGCTGGGTAACCTCGGTTTCAAACAAGACGCCACCGCAGCAACCGATCAGGTCACCCGCCAGGCTGTGGACTGGCTCAATCTCAACGCCGCGGCGCTCAACTCCGACCTCGCTGACAAGGGCTATTACGCCAGCAATCAGGAATACGCCGCCGATGGCACCACCGCCCGCGACCCGATTGACGTGACCGGCAGCCAGCTCGCTGGCGTGAACCAACGCCAGCTGATCGACTGGGAGAAAAATGGCTGTGCTTCTGCCGCCGCTGGCAGCTTTTCTGCGTGCTCCATCGTCCCCATCGATGCGGTCTCGGTCAATAGCAACTCGGCTCGTTATGTGATCCTGCGCATGTGCAACAAAGCCGGCGAACGTGGAACCGAAGGGGTCACCTGCTCGGTGCCCATGAACACCAGCAAGACATCCTCGAATGATCGTGGCGAGACGAACTACGCGAACATCCAGGTGAGCAAGGCGACCGCCGAAACTTACTTTCGGATCCTGGTGCGAATCAAAGGTGCTCGCAACAACACCTTCAGCTTCACGGAAACCATCGTGCACCTCTGACCAAGGAGTCAGCTCATGAACTCAATGTCGTTCCCTACCTCGGCCCTGGCGCGTGCGGCCTGGGTTGCTTGCGCGATCGTGGCCACCACTGCTGCTCTGCCTGTGGGGGCGGGCGTCACCGACCTGGCCAGCCAGCCATTGGCCACCACCCCAAGCGTGCAAGCCAAGCCCAATCTGCTGTTCATTCTGGACAACTCAGGCAGTATGGATTCGGACTACATGCCCGATGACATGAGCTCCACCGGCACCTATGGTTACCGCTCAGCCCAATGCAATGGGGTCGCATACGACCCCAATATGACCTATAACCCACCGCTAAGAGCGGATGGTTCGTCGTATGACAACGCGTCGTTCACTGCGGCCTATTCAGACGGCTATGACACCACCAGCACCAAGAGCAGTCTGGATGGCAAGTATTACTTCGTGTACAAGGGCAGCCAGCCCAAGATGGGGTGGGTCTACACCACATCTGGCCTGGTGAACAACACCTTTGCACAAGAGTGTTTCAGCGCCGTGGGCAACAACCCGGGGGCCAGTGTCTTTCAAAAGGTCACCGTCACCCTCAGCTCTTCGGCAACCGAAAAGCAGAACTACGCCAACTGGTATTCCTACTATCGCAAGCGCTACTTGCTGATGCGCACCGCCATGGGTCGGGCCATTGCCTCGCTGGACTCCAGCTACCGCGTCGGCTTCAGCACCATCAGCGACACCAGTGCAACGGAGGGCACCAACTATTTCCGCGACGTCAAGGACTTTGACAGCACGCAAAAAGGCAGCTTCTACTCCAGCCTGTACACCGTCAAACCGTCGTCATGGACGCCGCTGCGAGCCGCGCTGTCGAAGGCAGGTCGCTACTACGCCAAGAAAGCGCCCAGCCAAACCTATGACCCGATGCAGTACGCCTGCCAGCGTAACTACGCCCTGCTGTCAACTGACGGGTACTGGAACACAAACGATGAATCGTCGACTTACGGCCCTTTTGTCGTTGACAGCAACACCAACGTCGGCAACCAGGATGGCACCGAAACTCGGCCTATGCGCGACGGCAGCCAGACCGTGGTGACCACGGTCACGCCCTACACCGCCCCTGCGACACGGGATCAGAAGTCGAATACCCAAACCCGCACCCGCACCTGGACTCGTTACGTTTACACCTACGGCTCGCAGAACTCCGGCGGCTGCACTTCGGGCTCCAAGCGTTACCCGGAATACCGCCAAACACAGCAGTACACGCAATCGCAAACACAGTGGTTCCTGACCCCTCAGCAGACAACCTACACCTATAACAATACCCAGATCACGACAGAGGGTGTGCTCACATCAAACACGAACTCAACTCCCGCTGCAGGTACGTGGGTCACAAAGACAGGTGCGACCGTTCAGGTGACGTCGACAGACACTGGGGATGCATCGGGCACCACCACTTTCGGCAACGTCGGCTCCCCTGTCAAAACTCAGTGCGTCGCATCGCCCAGCCCTTCGACATCAGATCCCACGGCGGGAAGTTGGGGCTCCTGGAGTCCCTCGCTGACCTACACGTATCTGAACCAATCGATTGGCTCATACACGGCAGGCACCCCCTCAGTGACCACAGCTCTCACCGGTGGCGCATCGAACTCACTCGCTGACGTGGCTGAGTACTATTGGAAAACCGACTTGCGCAACAGCGCCTTCGGCAACTGCACCTCGACCACTTCGGGCACCAGCCGCGATGTGTGCGAAGACATTGTGCGGCCCGTGGCGAACGACGCCAGCAAGAAGCAGCACATGAACACCTTCACCATTGGGCTGGGTGTGAGTGGCACGCTGACTTACGACAAAAACTACCCCACGCAAACGGTGGGCGACTTCGTCAGCCTGACCAACGGCACGAAGAACTGGCCCAACCCTGCCAACGGTGGCGAGGCCATCAACATCGATGACCTCTGGCACGCTGGCGTCAACGGGCGTGGCCGCTACTACTCGGCGCTGAGCGCGACCGAGCTGAGCGACGCCATCTCGGGCGTGGTCTCCGACATCGCCTCCATTCCTGGCGCGGCCGCCGCAGCGGCCACCAGTACGCTGGAGCTGGTTTCCGGCGAAAACAGCCAGGTCTTCAGTGCCAGCTACACCACCAAGTTCTGGTCAGGCGACCTGAAGTCCTATCAGATTGACGGTCAAGCCAAGATCAGCGCCGATTACACCTGGTCCGCTCAAGCCAAACTGGAAGCCCAGGTCAAAACCGACTACACCGCCCGCAAGATCTACTTCAAGGGCACGAGTGGCTTAACGCTGTTCAACTACGACAACCTGAACACCACCCAGCAAGGCTACTTCAACAACCTGTGCAGCAAGGCTGTGGTGGCCTCGCAATGCGCCACATTGGGTAACACCGACAAGGCCCTCGCGAACAACGGGTCTTACCTGGTCAACTACTTGCGTGGGGACCGCACCTACGAGAAAGCCGCCACCGGCACCACCGCTGCGCTGTTCCGAACACGCGACTTCGTTCTGGGCGACATCATCAACGGCGCACCAGTGTTTGTGGGCAAGCCCCCGTTCAACTACACCGATGACGGCTACGAAGACTTCAAGGCCGCAAAGAAGAATCGCCAACCCATGGTGTACGTGGCAGCCAACGACGGCATGCTGCATGCCTTCGTGGCCACAGGCGACAACGGCGGCACCGAGGCCTGGGCCTACATCCCCACCGCGGTCATGAGCAACCTGTACAAGCTGGCCGACAGCTCGTATGGCACCAAGCACCAGTACTACGTGGATGGCGCCCCCATCATTGGTGACGTCAAGATCAATGGGGCGTGGCGCACCATCCTGGTCGGCGGCCTCAACAAGGGCGGCTCAGCCTACTACGCGCTGGATATCACCGACCCTGCCTCTCCCTCCTTGTTGTGGGAGTTCACCGATGCCAACCTGGGCTTGAGCTATGGCAACCCCATCATCACCAAGCGCAAGGATGGCACCTGGGTGGTGGCAGTCACCTCGGGCCTGAACAACACCAGCGGCGACGGCAAGGGGCACCTGTATGTGCTCGATGCCGCCACCGGCACCGTGCTGAAGGATCTGGTGACCACAGCCGGCTCGCCCTCCGACCCCAGCGGCCTCAACAAGATCAACGCCTGGATCGACAGCCCACAAGACAACACCGCCAAGCTCTTCTACGGTGGCGACATGCAAGGCAATGTGTGGCGCTTCAATGTCGATGGCTTCTTCGATACCGCCAGCGCCACCATGCCGGCCGTCTTGAAGTTGGCCAAGCTGCAAATCGATGCGTCCCATCCGCAACCCATTACCACCAAGCCGATGCCGGCCTACATCAGCAAGTCTGCCGTCATCGTGGTGGGCACGGGTCGCTACCTGGGTGAAACCGACATCACCGACACCACGACGCAAAGCCTGTACGCCATCCGCGATCCGCAGGACCCTGCCCTGACCACCGGCTGGGGCGATGTGCGCGCAGACACCAGCAACTTCGTTCAACAGGTCTTCAAGCTCAACAATGCTGACGCGGCCCTGTCGACCAGCGCCACCCTGACAACCAAGAAGGTCGACTGGACCAAGGGCGGCTGGTGGCTGGACTGGGCCCACCCCCGCGAGCGTGTGGCCATCAACATGGGCCTGCAAGTGGGCACCCTGGCGGTCGGCACAGCCATCCCGACTGGCGATGCCTGCGCCTCAGGCGGCTCGTCTTGGCGCTACTACCTGAACGTGACGACAGGTGGTGCCTTGCCTGGCGCAGACGCCGGCGCACGCTGGAGCACAAACACCCTGATCGTGGGCATCAGCTGGGTGAAGGACGCAGACGGCAACGTCCGAACCATCTTCCAGGACAGTGACGGCACTCTGCGCACAGAAGTGCCACCCACGGGTGGACTGGAAGGCGGCAACGGGGCACATCGCACCTCGTGGCGCGAATTGGTCGAGTAAGAACTGGCTGCAACATGCGCCGAGCCTGGATGACCTGTGCCGTGCTGTCTGTCGCAGCACACGCTCTGGCGGTGACCTTGATGCCACCGTTGGAGCGCCCTGCACACACCATCCAGCCCGGCGCGAAGGCCGGGGCCAGACCCATGGCCTGGCACTTGCGAGTCGAATCAGCACCCATTTCGAACGCTCAGGGCACGCACGCGGCCCCATCGCTCGCCACCGAAACTCAGGCCCCGACAGAAACCGCATCGCTCGACGCGACCAGCCCTGACTCGCCGGCGGATGTCGTCGACACCCCGCAAGCCCAGCCTGAGGCCCTCTCCGAGCCCCCCGTTGAGACAATCATCGAAGCCGCGCCGAGCGATCAACCCGTTGGCACCGGCCTGGCCGACATCGAGGGCAACAGCGAGTACATTCCGCGCCCGCAACTGAGTGTGCCGCCCGTCGCGCAAGCCCCCTTGATCCTGGCCGCGCCCGAAGGGCAATTCGAGCCGCAGCGCATCTCCGGCATCCTGTCTCTGTACATCGATGAAAGCGGCCGGGTGCATCATGTACTGGCCCATGGCGAACGCATGCCAGCCCCCTTTGAAGAGGCTGCGCGGCAGGCCTTCATGGCCATGACCTTCCGCCCCGGGCAACTCAATGGCCAAGCCGTGAAATCACGCATTCGAGTCGAGGTGGTGTTCGACAACACCCCTCTGACCAGCGACACCCCTCAGCCCTGAGTGTTCAGAATGGACGCATGCCGCGTCAGTGCCTCGTCGAGCACCTCAATCCAGTGCTTCACCGGAATGTCGGTGCCGCTTTGCAAATGCACGATGCACCCGATGTTGGCCGAGGCAATCATGTGCGGCTCGGTTTCTTCCAAAGCCTGAATCTTCTGATCGCGTAACTGGCGCGACATCTCGGGCTGCGTCAGCGAATACGCTCCGCCTGCCCCACAGCACTGGTGGCTGTCGCGCAAAGCCAGTCGCACATCGAAGCCCAGCTCTCGCATGCCTTGCTCAATGGGCCCCGGTTGCCCGGCCCGGCTCAAGCCCTGCGCATGACTCAAACTGCACGGCGGATGGAACGTGAATGAGCCCAGCGCTTCAGGCGGCAGACGACCCAGCTTGCGCTTGAGGGTGGGCACCCAAGCGGGCAAAAGTTCGCCAGGATCTTTGGCCAACGCCGCAATGCGCCTGGCCTTGTCTGCATAGGCAGGGTCATCAGCCAGCAACTTGCCATAGTCCTTGACCCAGGCACCGCACCCCGAGGCATTGATCAGAATGGCTTCGGCCGGTGTTTTCGACTCTACCCAGGGCCACCAGGCGTCGATGTTGCGGCGCGCCCGCTCACGTGCGCCATCCAGATCCCCCAGATGTCCTTGGATCGCGCCACAACAGCCGGACTGACGAACCACGCCGGCCCGAATGCCCAGCGCATCAAGCACCCGTGCGGTCGAAGCGTCGATGTGGGGGCGCAAGCCTCGTTGCACGCAGCTCTTGAGCAGCAAGATCTGGCGCGCATGCATGGCCTTCTTGCGATCTGGCCAGGCTGGCGGAGCCATCGGAGGACGCAAAGGAATGCGCTCTTGCAAGCGGCTCGGCAACATCGGACGCAGGGCCCGCCCCACAGACAAGGCGGGCGCGAACCAGCGAGACGGCAAGACCTTGATCAGCAGGGCGCGCAGCAAGCGCTCGCGCCAAGGGCGAGCCACGCGCGCATCCACCGCGGCCTGCCCCACCGCCAGCAACTCGTGATACTGCACACCGGAGGGACAAGTGCTCTCGCAATGCCGACAGCCGATGCATTTGTCGAGATGCTCTTGCGTGGTCCGCGTGGGGGCTTGCCCTTCAAACACCTGCTTCATCAGGTAAATGCGCCCACGCGGGCCATCCAGCTCGTTGCCGGTCAGCTTGTAGGTGGGGCAAGTGGCATTGCAAAAGCCGCAATGCACACACTGGCGCAACACCGCTTCAGCCTGGCGGCCGTCGGGCTGATCCTGAAATTCGGGGGCAAGTTGGGTCTGCATGACAAAAACGAATCAGGAACGAGAAGCCACGGCGCCAGGGCGGGCACCCCATTTGCGACCGGTCAGGAACACACCCCGAGGGTCGAAGGCCATTTGCACGCGTTCATGTAGCCGTTGCATCACCCCAGACCAATCGGCCTCATCAGCCAAGGGACGCGCCTGCGCCGACACAAAGGGCTGAGCATGCCCGCCGGCTCGCCGCGCCAGATCCTGCACGGCCTCAGCGGGCGCGGAAGTACACACCCAACGTTGCGCACCGAACCACTCGATCAACTGCTCGCCAGGCAAGCCCAAGGGAGCGGCCGTAGAGGGCACAGACAAGCGCCACAAGGTCACACCGTGTGCCCCGCCACGGTTCACCGCGTCACGCGCTTTCACAAAAAATTCGTCAGACTGATCGCGCAGGCCTTGCCAGAATCCTTCAGCCAAAGGTGGCGCGATGAGCTCGCCGCCACGCTCCTTGTACAAGCGCTGCACCGAACTGGCCACCGCCGCCCGCGCACCGCGCAGCCGCAACACCAGCATGCCGTCCCACCACGCCGACGCGTCCAGAGGGATGGGCTGCCCTGCCCACTGGTTGACCTGCAACAGCGCTTCGGCCTCGGTCATTTCAATTCGCAAGGTCGCACTCGACACTGGCTGCGGCATGACCTTCAAGGTCACATCCAGCAAGACCCCCAAGGTGCCCATGGAACCCGCCATCACGCGCGACAGATCGAAACCCGCCACGTTTTTCATGACCGAGCCACCAAAGCGCAGCACCTGCCCCTGGCCATTCATGACGGTGCAGCCCAGCACATGGTCACGCACCGCGCCGCGGCTGACGCGACTGGGGCCACTCAGACCTGCCGCGACCATGCCGCCCACCGTCGCGCCCTCTGGCGAGGCCCAAGCAAATCGAGGCGGCTCGAACGCCAGGTACTGGCCCTTGCTGGCCAATACCGCCTCCAGTTCAGCCAAAGGGGTACCACCACGCGCTCGCACCACCAACTCGGTGGGCTCGTGCGACTCGATGCCAGTCCAATCAGACGTGTCCAGCACCCAATCACCCTGACGCAGATCGCCCAGGAAGTCTTTGGTGCCCCCGCCCCGAATGCGAATGCGTTCGCCCTCTGCTGCGGCAGCATGAATCTGATCAGCCCATTGGCTCCACTGCGTAGGGGTCGTTGTACCGAGGTCGGCCATGCTCACGTCAATCACACTGACAGACAAGATCCCGCTAGGATAACTGGGATATGAAAGTAGCCGCCCTCCAAATGGTCTCCACCCCCCGGGTGGATGAGAACGTGGCGCAAGCGCGCGCCTTGATTGCCCAAGCTGCCGCGCAAGGCGCCGAACTGGTGGCACTGCCCGAGTACTTCTGCCTGATGGGCCTGCGCGATGCCGACAAGCTCGCGATTGCGGAGCCACTGGCAGACGCCCAGGCTCCCGACGCGGCACTAGCGCCCTTGCAAGGCATGCTCGCCCAAGCCGCACGCGAGCATGGCGTGTGGCTGATTGGCGGCACCTTGCCGATTCAAAGCCACGAACCCGATCGTGTGTTCAACACCACATTGGTGTTCGACCCTCAAGGGCGGCGGGTGGCCCGCTACGACAAGATCCACCTGTTTTGTTTCGACGACGGCCAACGCGCGTACAACGAGGCCGCGACACTCACCCCCGGGAATGCCCCTGTCACCTTCGAGCTACACGATCGCCAAGGCGAGCGCTGGCACATCGGCTTGAGCGTGTGCTACGACCTGCGCTTTCCCGAACTGTTCCGCGCCATGGGCGCCCAACAGCCGCTCGATCTGATCGTGCTGCCCGCCGCATTCACCTACCCGACCGGGCTGGCCCACTGGGAGTTGCTGCTGCGCGCCCGCGCCGTCGAAAACCTGTGCCACATGCTGGCACCGGGTCAAGGCGGCGAGCATGAAAACGGCCGCCGCACCTTCGGGCATTCCTTGGTCATTGGCCCGTGGGGGGACGTGCTCGCCTGTCAGGCCGAAGGCCCTGGCGTGGTCATGGCCGAACTCAGCCGCTCACGACAAAACGAAGTGCGCACGCAGTTGCCAGCACTTCAGCACCGCGTGCTCTAAAGCTTGCCCATGGCCTCGTCCGAGGCATGCTGATCCAGCCCCGTGGGCAACTGGTCGCCGAACAAGCGAAGGGAATGCGCCTGCATGCCCTCGCGAAAATGCTTGCGATCAAAGAGCTTGGCTTGCGCCTCAGGGGGCAAGTCGGTCACGCGCAAGATGTTGCGCTGAATTAGCACATCGATCAGGTCTTCCAGCACCCGCACCAGACCCGCGTCCATGGCCGCAAAGGTCTGGGCCTCGTCGGCCTCCAGAAAGGCCTGCACGTCAGGGTGCGAGGTCGGCAAAGGTTCGCTGCCTTCGACCGGTTCCAGGTGAAGGCTGACAATCTTTCCGCTCGAATCGCGCAACACGTGACGCATAGGTGGGCTCAAGTCAACAAGGGCTAGATCGGTTATCGACCCTTGCCACCACTGCTTGAGCCCGATTCAGGCGCCGGGCGCACGCTCTGCTCGATTTGTGCCGATCAGAGCTGCCCGTAGGAATGCAAGCCCGACAGGAACATGTTCACGCCCAGGAAAGCGAAAGTGGTGACCACCAGGCCCACCAGAGCCCACCAGGCCGCAAACACCCCACGCAGCCCCTTCATCAAGCGCATGTGCAGCCACGCCGCGTAGTTCAACCACACGATCAGCGCCCAGGTTTCCTTCGGGTCCCAACTCCAATAGCCACCCCAGGCTTCAGCCGCCCAGAATGCGCCCAGGATGGTGGCGATCGTGAAAAACGCAAAGCCCAGCGCAATGGCCTTGTACATCACATCGTCGGCCACTTCCGGGGCCGGTGTCAGCGGGTTGATCCAGGACCGCGCCAGAATCATCAAGACGAACACCACCAACAGACCGCCAATCATCCGGCCAGCCTTGGCCACCGAAGCCATCGACTCGGGCGACAGGTCTCCGAACAGCGCAAAACCGAGCAATGGCAGGGCAATGAAAACTGCGGGCAAGCCCACCAACCCGGTCCACAAAGCCTTAGGTGATTCCGTCTTGAGCAGGTAAGCCAGCGCCACCATGGCCGACAGCGCAAAGGTGCCGTAGCCCACGAAGTTGGCCGGCACGTGAATTTTCATCCACCAGCTTTGCAAAGCGGGCACCAGCGGTTGAATCTCATGCGCTCCACGCGCCAGCGCGTACCAAAGCAGAAAGCCCACGGCCGCGCTGACCACCAGCATCACAAAAGCACCCAGCGCCCCCAGAGACTGGCCTTGTCGCGCAAAGCGGTCTTCAAAGTACAGCCAGAACAAGGCGGTCAGCCACGAGAACAGCACGAACACTTCGTAGAGGTTACTGACCGGAATGTGGCCAATGTCAGGCGCGATCTGATGGCTCTCAAACCAGCGCACCAAGGTGCCCACCAGCGCCATGAACACACCCGCCCAGGTCACGCGTGAGGCCAGGCGACCCGGGGTGGCGCTGCGTGTCACCACACCCAGCCAGTACATCAGCGTGCTCATGAAGAACAGCACGCTCATCCACAAAATGGCGCTCTGGCTGGACAGCACGTATTTCAGCCAGAACACCTGCTCGCCCTTGACCAGGTCCACACCATAGTCATCGGTGGCGCGCTGGTACAAGGCCACGGCCAACCAGGTGGCCAGCCCCGAACCAATCATCAAAACACGCAAGGGCGCCCACATCCAACCCAGCGCAATCAGGCATGGCACCGCCACCACCAGAATGCCGATTTCGTAGACATCCATGGCCTGGCCCCAGCTCTTGAGCGCCCAACCGCCCACGGCCATCAAGACAGCCGCGAACAGCCAATCGGCCACCGACCGACCAGAACGCCCCAGCACAGGCAAGGTTTGAGTTGTTGTCGTCATCACATCATCCTTGGTTCGGCAGCACGGCTGCACGAATCTGTTCAAACTCGCGGTCCATGTCCAGCGTCTGTCGTGTCGACGACAGCGCCATTTTCACGCGCGTGCCCCCCTGGCCATCGTCTTGCAACCAGACCCACAGGCGACGTTCGCGGATGTAGAGCATCGCAAAAACGCCCACGACCAGCAGCAAGCAGCCCAGATAGACCACATTGCGACCCGGGGTGCGAGTCACCTGGAACACGCTGGCTTGCTTTTGCTCGAAGGAGTCGAGCGCCAGCACCAGGGGCACCGGGTAGAACACCGCATCCGACAGCGACAGCACCGACTGGGTCATGAACTGGCGCACCGAGTCCTGGTCAGACGACAGCGGCGCCAGACCAGCACGCTCCCGACTGAGATTCAACAATTCAAATAAAGATCCATTGAGGATGCGAATCAAGGTGGCCGAGGTGTGCTCCCGCTCGTTGGCCGGCACCACCGCCTCGATGAAACTGGAAATCGCCATCAATCCGCCTGAGGGCATGGCCGCAGCGGAAGGCGGTTGCACGCCCGAAGCGGCCCCGGACGCGGCTGGTGCTGCTGGCGCCACATGTCGCGCCCCGGCAAACAAATCCAGCGCGCGCTGGGCAGACACGGTCAGCTGCTCGCGCAATTGCGGTTGGGTGGGCGACGTGACCGTGGCCGCAAAACGCCGAGCTGCCTCCTGGCGAGCCTGGGCATCGCTCAAAGCCCGCTTGAGACGCAACCAGCCGTCCATCTGCATCTGGTCGTCGGCTGGCACACGCAGATAGCGGAAGCCTTCAGCCGGCGTGTCCCGCACCCCCAACAGGAAGACAGACTGCCCCTCCAGGTTCACGGGCACCATGTAGTTCTGGTACTCGCGCGCCTGGCCTGCCGCATCGCGCAGCTTGTAGGTGATCGACGGACCGATGTTGACCAGCTTCTTCTCGCCCGGGGCCTTCGCGCCCGACCCGAGGTGCTTGCTCAACTCATCCAGATTGACCCCACGCACATCCGCCGCCTTGCCTGCGTTGACCGCCGGGTTCGCACTTTGCGCTTGCGCCAGGTCTTCGACATTGATCACGCGCAAGCCCGTCACCTCCAGAGTCAGAGACGCATCGGCCCCCACCCAGCTGGTTGGCAAAGACTGCGCCGCCCCGCCCACTTCGGCATCGATTCGCGCCGCCGCACCAGCGGGTGGCTCCGACAGGAACAAGGGCTTGAGGTGCACCGCCGAGCCGCCGTCTTCAAAACTCGACTGGAAAATGGTGATGCCCTGGTAGGTGACCGGATGATTCACCTCGACCGTGAACGCCTTGGGCTTGGCCTGCTGGGGGTCATGGATGACGATGTCACTGGCGAAGCGCTTGGGCATGCCCGTGGCGTAGTAGTCCACCGTGAACTTCTTGAGTTCGATGTCAAACGGCAAAGGCTGCAGGAACATGCCCTTGTCAACACTGATCACGGCCGCGTTCGTTCGCTGCCCTTCCGGCACAAACAACTGGGCACGGTAAGCAGGGTTGGACACACTGAGCTTGCTGCGATCAGGCGCTTCGCTGCCACGGAATGGCTGCAGCCCTTGCACCCAGGCCTGAACCTTGACAATGAGGTCACCGTCAAACAAACCGCCCAGGCAGATCAGCACAATCGCGCCGTGCGCGGCGATGTAGCCCAGCTTGTTGGCAGCCCCATGGCGGGCGCCAATCATGATGCCCGGCCCACCGGCCGCCTCGGCCCGACGTTGCGACTTCAAGGTCCAACGTGCCCCTTGCAACTGGCGCGCCACGGACTCAGCGGCCTGATCCAGCGGCACAGCCAACTGACCCGACGCCTTGTGGTGGAAAGCATTGAGCGCCTGCTCCCGGATGGTTTCCTTGTGCGTGCGCCAGTCAGCCAGAATTTTCGGGGTATTGCGCGCAATACACAGGCTGGTTGACACGACCAGGAAGGCCAGGATGACCAGGAACCACGGCGTGCTGTAGATGCGGTACAGCCCCAGTGCCCCGAACACATCCGCCCAATACGGCCCGAACTGGTCCACATAGTTCACCAGCGGTTCGCCCTGCTTGATGACGGTGCCGATGGCCGAAACAATGCAGATCACCGTCAACAAGGCGATGGCAAACCGCATGGACGACAACAGCTCATACGCCTGAGCCCGGCGCGATGTGCGCACCCGCACAGCGCTCACAGAGGGGTTCTCAACAGTCATGACAGCAAGCAAAAAGGCGGGCGCCCTCGTGGGGAAACCCGCCTTGTTCGTTCAGTGCCCGAAGATCACAAGGCACTCTCACATGAAATCAGCGATCAGCGCAGACCGGCAATGTAGTCGGCCAGAGCTTCGATTTCCTTGTCGCTCAGGTTGGCGGCGATGGCAGCCATCTGGGCGCTGTTGGTGCGCTCACCTTGGCGGAAAGCGGTCAACTGTGCCTTGGTGTAGTCACCGTGCTGGCCAGCCAAGCGGGGGTACTGAGCAGGCATGCCGGCACCGTTGGGGCTGTGGCAACCGGCGCAAGCTGGCACGTTCTTCTTGGCAATGCCACCGCGGTAGATCTTCTCGCCCAGAGCCACCAGATCCTTGTTCTTGGCGGCGCCATCCTTGGCCTTCTTCGTGGCGAAGTAAGCGGCAACGTTCTTCATGTCTTCGGGCGACAGCGCAGCGGCCATGCCGTTCATGACGGCGTTCTTGCGCTTGCCTTCCTTGAATTCGGTCAGTTGCTTGACGATGTACTCAGGATGCTGCCCTTGCAGAATCGGGTTGGTGGGGGCACCACGGGAACCGTCAGCGGTGTGACAGGCCGAACACACGGCGGTCACCTTGGCTTCGCCGGCAGCCAGATCAGGCTTCGCAGCTTTGGTTTCTGAGGCTTGGGCCAGGCCCGACAGGGACAGGGCCACTGAGGCGACGGCGATCAGGTTCAAAAAACGCTTCATGGCGATGAGACGGTTAGGTTGTATTTGGGCAAACGGAGAAGATTTTACAATGCCATATGACCCGCCCAACGCACCCCCGCACCAATCCGAAGCCAAATGCTTCGACTTCACATCAAAAAACCGTGGAAAAAGGCTCCGCCACGTCGACCCCTTCTCCAGAAAAAGACGCGTTGGCCTGGGCCCACAGCGCCCGATTCCTGACCACGGCCGCGCAACTGAACCAGTTGCCCACCTCCGAACTGCCCGAAGTGGCCTTCGTGGGGCGATCCAACGCCGGCAAATCCACCGCCATCAACACCATCGCCCAGCAGCGCCAACTGGCGTATGCCTCCAAGACGCCTGGGCGCACGCAACACATCAACCTCTTCAACCTGGGCCCCAAAACAGCCCCCAATCAGATCTGGGCCGACTTGCCCGGCTATGGCTATGCAGCGGTGGAGCGCACAGCCAAACTGCGCTGGCAGGAAGTCATGGCGCGCTACCTCGAAATTCGGCGCAACCTGGCTGCCGTGGTGCACATGATCGACTCCCGCCATGGTTTCACCGAACTCGACAAGCAGTTGCTGGCCTTTGTGGCTCCGCGTGTGCAAACCGGCGAGGTCAAACTGCTGGTGCTGCTGACGAAGGCTGACAAGCTCAATCGCAAAGAAGCAGCCGAATCGATGCGGCAGGCCCAGGAAGTGCTGGCCGAGGTGGTCACCGACGAGTCCGACGTGGGCCTGGTGCTGTTCTCGGCCTTGAAAAAGCAAGGCGTGGGCGACGTGGCCTTGGCCCTGCAAGAATGGACCGCCACGCCCGAACAAGCCGAAGCAGAAGCCCTGGCCCAGCAACAAGCCGCGGCCGCTGCTCAGGACGACTTCGACGATTCGGAGAAAAGCTGATTCTTTTTACATTCCGGAACGTTTTCGCGCCATGCGAACCCACCTAGAATGATCCGAACAGTGGCTGCCAGGCTGTATCGGTGCCGCACATTTGTCATCTTTCGGAGAGCGATCATGCGCACCTCACACGCCCTGGCTGCCCTGGCCGCAGCCCTCGTCAGTTCGTCGGCCTTGGCCATGGGTCCTGGTTATCTGGGTGAACTCGACAACGCCAGCATCGACATCGGCAACACCTTGGGCAGCAAGACCCAACCCTTCAACGGCGCCTTTGCCGATGTGTACACCTTCGATCTGATCGACCCTGGCTTTGTCAAAGGTGGCGTTCACACCACCATCGGCCTGCCGTTCGGCATCAAGATCCTCAAGGTCAGCCTCTCAGGGGGAACCATGACGGGTGTCGAAGAGTTTCTGATGAACGAGAACTCGGCCACCGCCAATTTCCTGCAAGAAGATCTGGGCAGCGGCCACTACACCCTGACGGTTTCCGGGTTGGTGTTTGGTGGCCACGGCTCATATGGTGGCGACATCGCCGCCGTGACCGCAGCCGTGCCGGAACCCGAATCCATGGCTCTGGCGCTGGCCGGTGTGGCGTCGGTTCTGGCTCTGTCGCGTCGCCGCAAACAGCGCTGAACCAGCCCAAGCCTCTGGCGAGGCAGTTCAAACAAAAAAGGCGCTGAATTTCAGCGCCTTTTTCATGGTCTCAGCTCCAAGCAGCGGCAGGCGGCTCACTGGCCGGTCAACCGCTCCAGCGCTTCCTGGTACTTGGCCGCAGTCTTCTCGATCACATCCTGCGGCAGCGCAGGCGAAGGGGCGGTCTTATCCCAGGGCTGACCATTCACCGTGGCCTGCTCCAGCCAATCGCGAACAAACTGCTTGTCATAGCTGGGAGGGTTGGCCCCCTCAACATAGCCTTCGACAGGCCAGAAGCGCGACGAGTCAGGGGTCAACACCTCGTCCATCACAGTCAGGGTGCCATTTTCGTCCAGGCCGAATTCGAACTTGGTGTCGGCAATGATGATGCCCTTGGTCAGCGCGTAGTCAGCGGCTTTCTTGTACAGCTTGATGGCCAAGTCGCGCACCTTCTCGGCCATCTCGGCGCCGATGATCTCGCTCATCTTCTCGAACGAAATGTTCTCGTCGTGTTCGCCCACTTCTGCCTTGGTCGCGGGGGTGAAGATGGGCTCAGGCAACTTCGATGCGTTCTTCAAGCCGGCGGGCAATTTCACGCCACACACTTCGCCGTTCTGTTGGTATTCCTTCCAGCCCGAACCGGCCAGGTAACCACGCACCACGGCCTCCACGGGCAGGGGCTTGAGCTTCTTGACCAACATGGCGCGGCCTTCGACTTGCGCGCGCTCTTCAGCCGACACCACGCTCACCGGATCTTCACCAGTCAGGTGATTGGGGGCCACATCTTTGAGCAACTCGAACCAGAACAGGGCCATCTTGGTCAGCAAGGCGCCCTTACCCGGAATGGGCTCGCCCATGATCACGTCGAACGCGCTGATGCGGTCCGAGGCCACCATCAGGATGCGGTCGTTGCCCACTGCATAGTTGTCACGCACCTTGCCACGGGCCAGCAAAGGCAGAGATTTCAAAGCGGAGGTATGCAAGGCAGAAGTCATGACGGGTCTCGAACGACGAAAAACGATATTGTGCCTCGCGCCCCGGCCCTGCCTCAACGGCTAGCCAGGTCAACGCCAGGCGATGGAAGTCAGAAAACGAAAAAGCCGGCCAGACTTGCGTCTGCACCGGCTCATGTCAATGCAAGTCGATCAGGACACGACTTGGGCCAGCTTGCCAGCGGCGTACAGCGAAGCCATTTCGCTCAGGGTCACGCCCTTGATCTTGCTGCCTTGGCCTTCGCATCCGAATTCCAGATAGCGTTGTTTGCAGATTTGCTTGGCGGCTTCGCGAGCGGGCTTCAGCCATTCGCGGGCATCAAACTTGTCGGGGTTCTCGAACATGAACTTGCGCACGGCGCCGGTCATGGCCAGACGGATGTCGGTGTCGATGTTGATCTTGCGCACGCCGTACTTGATGGCTTCCTGGATTTCTTCCACGGGCACGCCATAGGTTTCCTTCATCTTGCCGCCGTACTGGTTGATGATGGCCAGCAGGTCTTGTGGCACCGACGAGGAGCCGTGCATCACCAGGTGGGTGTTGGGAATGCGTGCGTGGATTTCCTTGACGCGGCTGATGGCCAGGATGTCACCGGTGGGCTTGCGCGAGAACTTGTAGGCGCCGTGGCTGGTGCCGATGGCAATCGCCAAGGCGTCCAACTGGGTTGCCTTCACGAAGGTGGCTGCCTCTTCGGGGTCGGTCAGCATCTGGCTGTGGTCCAGCTTGCAATCGGCGCCAATGCCGTCTTCTTCGCCGGCATCACCGGTTTCCAGGTTGCCCAGGCAGCCCAGTTCGCCTTCCACGGTCACGCCCACTTTGTGAGCCATTTCCACGACCTTGCGGGTCACTTCCACGTTGTAGTCAAACGAAGAAGGGGTCTTGCCGTCTTCCATCAAGGAGCCGTCCATCATCACCGAGCCAAAGCCCAGGTCGATCGCGCCTTGGCAGACCTTGGGGCTGGTGCCGTGGTCCTGGTGCATGACCAGAGGGATGTGGGGGTAGGCTTCGACAGCGGCCTGGATCAAGTGCTTGATGAAGGATTCGCCAGCGTACTTGCGGGCACCAGCGGAGGCTTGCAGGATCACGGGGGCACCGACTTCATCGGCGGCAGCCATCACGGCCTGAACTTGCTCCAGGTTGTTCACGTTGAACGCTGGAATACCGTAGTTGTTTTCAGCAGCATGGTCCAGCAGCTGACGCATGGAGACGAGTGGCATGGGAACCCCCAGGTAACGATGGTTGAAAAACAGAACTGGGCGGGATTCTACCGATCGAAAAGCCATTCGTCCCCCCCAAGACTCGGGCTATGCGCCGTCAGCAGAGCTTGTCTGCGGTCAAAGATCACGCGCCCACCGGGGCGGGAATGCCACACCCGAGTCCAATAAAAGATTGGCGAGCGATATCTTTTTGCCTATATTTCATCTGCTCATCAAAATTGGCTCAAACAATCTGAGCCAAATACATAAATTCAGGCCCTGTTTTATCCTCTTGCGTTCGAGGTGGTTTTGAACCCATGAACCGGCTATTTGGATCTCCATCGCCTGAAGGAGCTCCATCCCAGATTGACCAGGAAATCAGCCGCGAGCAATTTCGTATGGTCCTGAGCATGACCACGCCTTCGGTGGTCATGGGCACCGCATTTGCAGCCATTGCGGCCGGTTTCATTTACTCGAAACAGCCTCATCCGGCCATCCTGATATGGCTGATCATCAAACTGGCATGGTCCGGCGTGTTACTTTGGCATCGCCACAAACCCTCGGCTCGCCAGCTCGACCCAGCCAACCTGGCTCATCAGAGGCTCAACGGCGCGCTGCTTCTGATAGACAGCCTGATCTGGGGGCTCAGCGGCTGGATGGCAGCCGGATCACCTGGCAGCGCCACGCTCCTGATCGCCATCACGCTCGCCGGCGTGGCCACCATGGCCACGTTCAGCCTGCAAGCGCATTGGCAGTACGCGCTCGCCAGCTGTACCGCGATGATGACCCCCGCGATATTGGCCTGCTTGAGTCAAGACGACCCCTTTGGCCAATATATCGGGTTGGCTCTTTTGGTTTTCGGCATCTGTTTACTGACGGTTTCTCGCCAGTCTCAAAGGCGCATTCAGGAATTCCTTCGCCAACGCTTCACCAATTCTGAACTCGCGACGCAACGGGAAGCCGAGTTACATCAGGCCCACCAGCAAATGACGGAGAAAGCCCAATTCATGGCCACCATGAGCCACGAATTGCGAACCCCGCTGCACGGCATGCTGGGGCTGACGCGCATGCTTCAGGCTCACCACCTCCCCGAGTCGGAGCGCCACCGACTCAGCCTCGTTGAACGATCGGGCGAGCATCTGCTTTCGGTCATCAACAACATTCTGGACTTCAGCCGCATCGAGGCGGGTCACCTCGAAACCGCATGGCAAGCGTTCGATCTGCACGCGCTGCTGGCAGATGTGCTGGCGCTGAACAAAGCCGCCGCGCAATCCAAACCGCTCCACCTCCGACTCGATCTGCCCGCGGGCGGCGAATCGTGGGTCATGGGCGACGAAGCACGCGTACGCCAGGTGCTGCTCAACCTCGTTGGCAACGCTGTCAAGTTCACCAACCAGGGGTGGATCCGCATCAGCGCCACTCGGGTGGAGGGATCCGACGGCCCCATGCGCATCCAGGTGGAGGACACCGGGGTCGGCATCCCTGCCGATCAGCTGGAGCACATCTTCACCCCCTTTGGACAGGCCGACAGCGGCGCACGACAACGGGTGGATGGATCTGGCCTGGGACTGACCATTTCGCGCGCGCTGGCGCACGCCATGCAAGGCGATCTGACCTGCCGAAGCCAGCTGGGGCAGGGCACGCTGTTTGAACTGACGCTGCCCTTGCCCCCCGCCGAACGAACGCAAACCCAAGCGCTTCCCCCGGCCAACGCCATCGCTTCATCGAAGCCCGAGGCCGCCGAGCGCCCCTGTTGCGGCAAGGTCCTGCTGGCTGAAGACAATGAGGTCAACGCCATGATCGTCGACGCCGTGTTGCGCCGCATGGGGTGGGACGTAGAGCACCACCTCGATGGACTGAGCGCCGTCGAAGCAGCCTGCCGACCCGGCGCTCGCCCTGACGTGATCCTGATGGACTGCATGATGCCGCGCCTCGATGGGCTCGAAGCCACGCGGCTGATCCGACAGGAGGAAGCCCGCCGAGGTTTGGCACGTCTACCCGTGATCGCCCTGACCGCCAGCGCCTTGCACGAAGATCATGAACGCTGCCTGACCGCCGGGATGGACGCCTATCTGGCCAAACCCTTCACGGAGGACCAGCTTCTGGCCGTCCTGGCCCCCTTCGGCCCCCACGAGCCCATCCTGGCCAATGCGCCCTCCAGCCCGGCCCTGAGCGCCGCCTGATTGACAACGGCCCCAAAGGGGCCGTCGACGAACTCAGTGCACCTCGCACACCTTGAGCATATTGGTCCCGCCTGGATGGCCCATAGGTTCGCCGCAAGTGATCGCATAGGTATCACCGGGGCGCAGCACCCCGGAGCTGACTAGCAAGGCCTCAGCCTGCTTCAGGGCCTCATCGCGATCCGAATAATTCGGGATCAGCAAAGGTCGGACATTGCGGAACAGCGCCATCTTGCGCAAGGAGATGGGCTGTGCCGTCAGGCCAAAAATGGGCACATGGATCTTGTGTCGGCTCATCCACAAGGCGGTTGAGCCGGACTCGGTCAAGGCGATGATGGCCTTGCATCCCAAATGGTGCGCCGTGAACAAGGCCCCCATGGCAATCGACTGGTCAATGCGCCCGAATTGCTTGTTGGTGAAGTCGGCGTCCAGTGACACCTCTTCGGCACGCTCAGCTTCCGACGCGATTGCCGCCATTTGTTCCACGGTCTCCACGGGGTACTTGCCGGCGGCAGTTTCGGCACTCAACATGACCGCGTCAGTCCCGTCCAGCACAGCATTGGCCACGTCAGACACCTCCGCCCGCGTCGGCACAGGATTGACGATCATCGACTCCATCATCTGGGTCGCCGTGATCACCACCTTATCCATTTCGCGTGCCAGCTTGATCATGCGCTTTTGCAGCGCCGGCACGGCGGCGTTGCCCACCTCCACGGCCAAGTCGCCGCGCGCAACCATGATGCCGTCCGACGCCTTCAGAATGCTTTCCAGATTCGGAATGGCTTCAGTTCGCTCGATCTTCGCAATGAGCGCAGGCCGATGCTTCCAGGGCTCGCCCGCCACATTGGCGAGCTGTCGCGCCATTTCCATGTCGGTTGCGTTCTTGGGAAACGACACGGCAATGTAGTCGCACTGGAAGCTGGCTGCCGTCTTGATGTCTTCCATGTCCTTGGCGGTCAAAGCCGGAGCAGTCAGTCCACCGCCCTGCTTGTTGATGCCCTTGTTGTTGGACAACTCGCCACCAATCTTGACCACCGTGTGCACAGCCTCACCTCTGACTGCCTCGACGGTCAATACGATCAGCCCATCGTTAAGCAGCAAGATGTCTCCCGGCTTCACGTCGCGCGGCAACTCCTTGTAATCCAGGCCCACGCCGTGAATGTCTCCGGGCTCGGCTCGACTGGCATCCAGCACGAATGGCTGCCCCGCCTCCAGCATCACCTTGCCTTCGGCGAACTTGCCCACACGAATCTTCGGCCCCTGCAAATCCGCCATGATGGCGACCACCTTGCCCACCCGACGCGCAGCCTCACGTACCAGCTCAGCACGGTCAATGTGGTCCTGAGCCTTGCCGTGGGAGAAGTTCAACCGAACCACATCCACACCTGCACGCAACATGCGCTCCAGCACGTCGAGGGTAGAAGAAGCTGGGCCGAGGGTGGCAACGATCTTGGTGGCGCGAGGCATGGTGTCTTCTCTGCTTTCGATGTCTATCACTGATATCTCAGAGTGTCACACCAAACCCCATGCTTGCAAGCCGTGAAAAGCGCCGCACTTCCCCCCTGTGGCCGTGCTGCATCAAACCTTACACCGCCCCACTCCGTCGACACTTCATCGTAATATCAGCTAATGAATGATCTGGGGCCCTTGCCCACCGCAAAAAGCCTGATCCAAAGCCTGCTGCTCGCAGCGGAAGACGGCGCCTACCCAGCCAGACAGTTGGTAGCAGCCTGCGGCTTGTTCAAACTGACTGAAAACAACGTGCGCGTGGCCTTGGTGCGCCTTCAAAGCGAAGGCATGATCGCAGCCGAGGGGCGGGGCTTCTACCGCCTGGGGCCAGCGGCAGCGCAGTTGGCCCAGGAAATTGGAGCCTGGCGCCAAGTCGAAGCCCGCATCCAGCCATGGGACGGCCATTACCTGGCCGTGCATTGCGCCGGCCTCAGTCGGTCAGATCGCGCTGCGCTCCAGCGCCGCCAGCAAGCGCTCAGCCTGCACGGTTTTGCCGAACTCGACAAAGGGCTGTTTATCAGACCCGACAATCTCAAAGGCGGCCTGGAAGATCTCCGCCATCGGCTGCATGCCCTTGGCCTGGAGGACACCGCCCTGATATTTCGAGCCAGCTCGTTTGGTGCAGCCACTGAACACAGGCTAGCCAAGCTGTGGCCTTGCGCAGACCTGAACACCCGCTATCAGGAGCTTCGCGAACAACTGGAGGCCTGGCTGGCCATGTCAGCACGACTTCGCCC
This sequence comes from Aquabacterium sp., assembly GCF_036273115.1. Lineage (GTDB taxonomy): Bacteria > Pseudomonadota > Gammaproteobacteria > Burkholderiales > Burkholderiaceae_C > Aquabacterium. The sequence goes on along the minus strand of NZ_DASUIN010000017.1, from coordinate 6,926 downwards.
AGACCAGGCTGCGCGCGAGGCTTTCCTGATCGGTCGCCCCGCCATCCGGCAGGTCATCTATGATCCGCTGCTCCCACAGGAAATGATCGACAGCAGCGCGCGAGCGGCCTGCTTTGAAGCGGTCCGCCGATTCGATGCCGCGGGTCGAACCCTGTGGCTGGAGTTCTTTCGCTTCACAGATGCCCCATGGGCCCCAGCACCGTGAACACGCCACGCAGTCCGATCGTTTTCTCGCACGCCAACAGCTTTCCTGCGGCCACCTACCGATCGCTTTTCAAAGTCCTGGAAGACGCAGGCTACGAGGTTCTGGCGCTGGACAAGTTCGGGCACGATCCACGCTATCCGGTCACAGCCAACTGGCCGCACCTGGTTGAGCAGTTGCGCGATTTCATTGAAAAGCACGCCGGCCAGCCGGCCATTCTGATCGGCCACTCACTCGGCGGCTACCTCAGTGCCATGGTTGCCAGCCAGTACCCACACCTGGCAAGCGCGCTCATCTTGCTCGACTCGCCCATTCTCTCCGGCTGGAAAGCGGCATCCCTGGGTGTGGTCAAGCGAGTGGGAGGCATCGACCGCATCATGCCCTCTGGCGTGTCTGCGCAGCGCTGCCACCAATGGAGTAGCCTGGAGGCCGCGCGGCAGCACTTCACGGCCAAGCCCAAATTCGCGGCATTCAGCCCGTCGGTCCTGCGCGACTACATCCACGAGGGCACAGAAGAAAGCGCCGGCGGACAGACGCGCCACCTGAGTTTTGATCGTGAGATAGAAACGCAAATCTACCGGACCATGCCGCACACCTTGGCCAGAGACCTGCGTCGCCGCCCCATTCAATGCCCTGCCGCTTTCATCGCTGGCACACAATCGCGCGAGATCAAGGCCGTTGGCATCCGCGCATCCCAGCAGCTCGTCAACGGCAACCTCAGCTGGATCAAAGGCAGCCATCTCTACCCGATGGAGCACCCGCAAGCCACCGGCCATGAAATCTTGCGCTGGCTCTCCGTCTTGCACCACGCCTGAAGCCCATGCACGCCGAGCACGCATCCGACCCTGCGCTGCCATTCATCACGGTCACCAACTGGATCCGTGCCGCAGCCCAATGCGGCATCGATCTGGTCAGTCTGCTGCAATCGGAGGGGCTTGACCCCTCCCAACTTCACCCAGATACCGCGACCATCCACAGGGACTCGCTGCAACGCATCATGTCGCGCTGCGTCGAGCTCACGAACGCCTCCGGACAGTCCAAGCACTTTCCCATCGTGCTGGGTGAATCCTTTGCGTTCGAATACTTGTCAGACATCGAAACGTTCATCACCACAAGCCCAACCTTGCGCGAAGCCACTCGGGCCCTTGAATGGCTGCCCCCGCTCATCAACCCCAGCATGGCGTTTTCGCTGGGCGAGCAGGGTGCTCAGGCACGCATCATCCTTCGCTACGACCATCCCGAAGCAAGCACTGCGCTGACCTGGCACTTCACCGAAGCCATCTTCACGACCACACTCAAGTTCAGTCGCCTTCTGCTCGGCCCCGAGGCCCTGCAAAACGGCCACATCAGCCTGCGTCATGCCCCTCACGGACAGTCGGCGCTCTTAAGCGACACCTACCAGTTGCCTGTCGAATACAACGCCCCCATCGACGCCATCTGGTTTGAGCGCAGCATGCTCGATCGCCCACTCCCCGGGGCCATCCCGGCCTTGCACCAAATTGCCGCGCAGCGCATTGAACATCAACTCACCCAGCGACGAGCCGCCCTAGGCCAGTCGTCTCCCCCCGCTCCATGCCACCCGCTGGCTCAAGCCGTCATCGATGCGCTCAAATCCTGCCCCGACCTGCTGGGACAAGGGGTTGACGCCATCGCCCACCATCTTGGGCTGCATCCCCGCACGCTCCAACGTCGCCTGAGAGACGCTGGGCTCTCTGTCTCCGCCATTCAAGACCAACTGCGGCTCCAATCGGCTCGTCAACTGCTCGCCGACACCTCGCTCAGCATCGAGGAGATCAGTGCTCGACTCGGCTACGCCGAACGACGCAGCTTCACCCAAGCCTTCACGCGCTGGACCGGTCACACCCCGAGTCGCTACAGGCGGCGCATCCCGCCGGACAACTGACCCGCGTTTTTCCTGAGCGCACTCTGTCGCAAAAATCACCTTTTTGTCGCAGCCTCTCATGGCACCTTACTCAGGCACCCCCTACAGTTTGACTGTCAGACAGAGCAAATGGCTCATGTCCCATTCGCTCTCAGGAGGTCATATGCCGCAACCCCAAGCGCCCGCTCCCGCCATCGTGCCTCGTGAAAAGATGGATTTCGGCCTCAACGGCGACATCCCCAGATTCTGGCTCGACAACGACCCGTTCAAAACCCGCTTTTTTGACGCGCTCTCGACTTTGTTTCCTGTCGGGGAGCGCTTCTTCATCACCTGCGTGCGGGACTTCAAAGAGCAAATCACCGACGCCAAGCTCCAACAAGACATCAAAGACTTCACCCGCCAAGAGGCGCAGCACAGCATGGTGCACACCCTCTACAACAACCGACTCAAAGCTCAAGGGGTGAATGTCGATCGAATCCTCCAGCGCCAGGAACACAGGCTTTTCGGTGTGCTCCGCAAGCACACCTCGCGGCAATTCACCCTCGGCATCACGGCAGCAGCCGAACACGTCACCGCCATCATGGCCGACTGTTTTGTCGAGCGTCCGGACATCATGGCCGGCGCCGATGCCCGCATCCGCGCCCTCTACGTCTGGCACGCCATGGAGGAAATGGAACACAAAGGCGTCGCCTTCGATGTCCTGCGAGACCATGCCCATGGCAGCTACAGCAACCGCGTTCGCTCGATGCTGCTGGTCACCTGCCTGTTCCCGTACCACACCTTCCGCATCATGGCGCACATGTTTCAGGTAGATGGATTCAGCCGGGCGCAACGCACCAAACTCTGGCTCAAAGGCCTTTGGTGGCTATACAAGCCAGGCGGCGTCTTTGCGCCGCTGCTGGGCAAATACTTTGCCTACCTCAAGCCCAGCTTTCACCCTTGGCAAGATCCAGTGGTTCCAAGCTACGAGCCCTGGTTGCGCAGCCTGCACGACAGCGGCGATCCCATTGAAGCCGGCAATCAACTTTACCGCCAGGTCGCTAGGACCTGAACAACCCGTCGCACACACCTCTTGTCAGTGCGCCATGTCACCGGCGCCCTCGCGCCAAGCAAAACGGCCAGCATATTGCTGGCCGTTTTGCTACAGGGCAATCAGAATCATCAGCCGCAGCTGATGACCTATTTAACCAGCTGCGCGCTTGCTCAAAATTTCGAACGCAGGCAGTGTCTTGCCTTCCAGCACCTCGAGGAACGCACCGCCACCCGTCGAGATGTAGCCAACGTCCTTCTCGATCCCATACTTGGCAATCGCGGCCAAAGTATCGCCACCACCGGCAATGCTGAAAGCATCTGATTCGGCAATCGCGCGGGCAATCGCCTCTGTGCCCTTTGCAAAGGCATCAAACTCGAACACCCCGACAGGTCCGTTCCAAACAATGGTCCCCGCCGCCTTCAACTGAGCCGCCAACTTGGCAGCTGTCTTCGGACCGATGTCTAGAATCAGGTCGTCATCCGCCACCTCGTTGGCCGCCTTCACCGTCGCGGGCGCATCAGCCGAGAAGGTCTTGGCCACCACCACATCCTCGGGGATAGGCACCTCCGCACCACGTGCCTTCATGGCCTCGATCACGGCTTTCGCTTCACCCAACAAGTCCGGCTCAGCTAGAGATTTCCCAATCTTCAGGCCCGCTGCCAGCATGAAGGTGTTGGCAATACCCCCGCCCACGATCAAGCCATCCACGTTCTTCGCCAGCGACTGCAAAATCGTCAGCTTGGTCGACACCTTCGAACCCGCCACGATCGCCACCAAAGGCCGCTTCGGCGCCTCCAGCGCCTTGTTGATGGCATCAATTTCGGCCGCCAGCAAAGGCCCGGCGCAAGCAATCTTCGCAAACTGGGCAATGCCGTAGGTCGTGCCCTCAGCTCGGTGTGCGGTGCCAAAAGCATCATGCACAAAGATGTCGCACAAAGCCGCCATCTTGCGGGCGAGCTCTTCGTTGTTCTTCTTCTCGCCCTTGTTCAAGCGGCAGTTTTCAAGCAGAACGACCTCACCGGGGTTCACGCTCACGCCATCCACCCAATTGCTGACCAGCTTCACTTCGCGGCCCAACAACTCGCCCAAACGCTTGGCAACGGGTGCAAGCGAATCTTCAGGCTTGAACTCACCCTCTGTCGGACGCCCCAGGTGCGACGTCACCATCACGGCGGCGCCTGCTTTCAATGCCATCTCAATCGCAGGCACCGACGCACGCACACGCGTATCTTCTGTGATGTTACCGGCATCATCTTGAGGCACATTCAAATCAGCACGAATGAAAACACGCTGATTGGCGACCTTGCCTTGGGCAATCAGATCTTCTAGACGGAGGATGTTCATGATGGTTAAGGACTAGTTGATTCTCGCGAGATGCGCCATTGTAGGGACTCTCCGGGGCCACTCGCCCCCGCAACTCGGCGGCAAAGCAAAGTCGACCCCCATCTACTGAGATCAAACGCCCCACACGTGCAAAATATGAAAAGTCAACATCCCGACTGCGATCGTCATCAGCATGTCCTTGCGCCGCACGGCGATCGCCACGGCCGAAAGCGCCGCGCCAACCCTTGAAGGATCCAGCACCAGATCGTGCGCCCCCGGCTCCAGCAGCACCGCCGGCACCGCTACAGCAGCCAGTGCGCCAATAGGCGCATAACTCAGCCCAATGTCCAACCATCGAGGAAAAGGCCACGGACGATCCTGCAAGAAAAAGAAAGATCGGGTCACCACACTGATGATCACCAGGCCAACAACGACGATGGCTTGCTCGAGTTCACTCATCACCGCCGCCCCCGTTGGACTCCCAAACAGCGCCGGCAGCAATGGCCAGCAACACGGCCATCACAATGTTCAACCGATAAGGCCATTCGTGCAGCATCAAGGCGATAGTGGCTGCCCCCAGCGCCACCACCGCTTTGCGCGCCGTTCTGGCAAGTGTCACCATCAGCCCCAACAAAGCCAGTGCGCCGGCCAACTCCAATCCCCAATCTTTCGGAATTCGCTCAGCCAGCAAGACACCGGCCAGAGACGCGGCATTCCACGTTGACCAATTCACCACGCAGAGCCCAACAAAGTAAGCCAGGGGTCTAGGATTCTGGCTTGAGGCAGGATCAGCCCCGCCCTGTCGGCGCACCATCAGTGCGAAAGTCATGTCTGCCGTCAAATACCCAGCCAGCAGCCGCCAGGCTCTTGGCAGGCACAGCATGTGTTGCCGCATTTCTGCACTGAACACAACGAAGCGCAAATTCACGCAAGTGGCGGTGAGCCAAATCATCCATAAAGGCGCACCGACCAAGATCAAGGGCACAGCTGCCAATTGCGCGCTAGCCGCAAACACCAGCAAGCTCATCGCGGCCACAGTGGTCAGAGGCAAGCCTGCCTTCACCATGGCTACGCCAGTCACAAGCCCCCAGGCGCAAACCCCGGGCGTGACCGCGAGCATATCGCGGACGCCGAGCTTGAACTCGTCACCGCGCCAAAGCCTCGGGTCCAGCAACCCCTTCTCGATCAATGAGTGTGTCATCCCGACATTCTCTGCGGAGTCGCCTTCTCACACCGAACTACGGTCAATGCCCCTTCTTCGTCTTCGCGGGCTCATGATCCACGGAGGACTCCTCGGTCACATCCTCATCCTCAGAGTCCGACGCCCGCTTTTTAGGAGCCGAAGCCGCAGGTGCAGGGCGAGGCACCACTGGCGCGATACCCTCGAGCTTGTTCTCGCGCATGTACTCGTCCATCTCCCGCCAGCCCTCGTACACAGCCGACTTTTCCGCTTTTGGGTTCAAGGTATAGCAATCCTCGATCGCACGTAGGGCATGTCGACAGGCCCCCCCCACCGCCTTCGCTTCTGCAACCTGGCGCTCGGCGGTCTTCTGCGGCGTTTCAATCCCCAACTGGTCGCATCCAGCCAGCACCAAAACTGTTGAAGCAAAAAACAAATGGCGCACAACAGATAAACACATCAGTTGTAGGGGCGCTCGCAACAGGTCAGTGGAAATTGGATACATGATGGACTACCGCGCGGCGGCAATGGCCACACTCGGTAGCAATATCGACGGCTCTGAGCGAAAACTTGATAGGCCTAGCCAAGGTGGCTCAATGGATCAGGCGCTCATCATCCTCGACAAACAACTCGTCGAGAATCAACGCATCAGGTTCCTTCCCCAGAGACCAGAACAACATCAAAACGATGACTTTCAAGTCCTCAAGGTCAATAGGATCGCCAGGCACTGCCATAACGCGGTCAAGAACAATCTCACGTTGAGTCGGGCTCAGCACGCCAGCCGACACCAAGAACTGCAAGAAGCCAAGGGCGCGCGATCCAAGGTGATCCAATTCAGCGGAAGAGAAAATTCGGATCGAAGAAGCAGACTGTTCGACCGGCGCTTCTACCGACATCGCATGCAGGCCATTGAGCCAGTTCAAAGCCTCGGAAATTTCCTCCGCCTCGAATCCGACCGCCGACAACTTCCTCGCCAGCATCCCTGCCTCAGGAAAGGCCTCAGGGCGCCAGTAGTGCTCGTAGAGATAAACAAGTACGTCGAACATGCCAGACACTATACAGCAGAGCCAATCGCCTTGGGCTGGAACAACCCTCACGTCTGCTGGCCAACGAGGCGAAAAAAAACCCACATCGACAAACAGATGTGGGCTCCAGAAACGACAACGCCCCCGCTTGCGCGGGGGCGTTGCACAATAGGTAGCCTGACGATGTCCTACTTTCACACGGGAATCCGCACTATCATCGGCGCTGAGTCGTTTCACTGTCCTGTTCGGGATGGGAAGGAGTGGGACCAACTCGCTATGGT
>NZ_DASUIN010000016.1:0-7183 GCF_036273115.1 Aquabacterium sp. | reverse complement strand
GACCACCGGGGTGTACTTGTAGGCGGGGATCTGCTTCATGGCTTCGACAAAGCCGTAGCCATCGAGGTTGGGCATGTTCACATCGCTGATGACCAGGTGGTACTTGCGGCCGTCGAGTCGGCTCAGAGCCTGCTTGCCGTCTTCGGCTTCGACAACCTGGTAGCCCGCGCCTTCCAGGGCGATCTGCACCGCCTTGCGCAGCGACGACGAGTCATCAACGATCAGTATGGTTTTGGACATGTGCTCGCTCCCTCAGGGTCAGAAAAATGTGGTGTCTTGCTCGATGGCCTGGGCCGACTGCGCCAGCGCTGGCGGCAGCGGCAAGTCGTCGTGCGCGGCTTGCTCATCGGGGGTGGTGTAGGTGCTGCGCAGCTGTGCCAGCCAGGCCTCGGGTTCGGGTGGCTGCTCCAGGCAGGTCAACAGGCGGGCCTGGTCGTCCATGGTGTGCTGCAGCATCTGGCTGATGCGGTCTTGCGACTGAATGGCCACCAGCACCTGATCGATCTCGGCACGAATGGCTTCGCCTTCCTGGCGAATGTGCTCCGAGCTGGTGCTGACCTCGCTGGCGGTGGCGCGCATGCGCTCGAGCACGTCTTCGATGATCTGGCTGGCGCGCTCGGTCATCTGGGCATCGTGTCGGGCGAAGGTGTCGTAGCTGGTTTTGGCGCGCTCGATTGCCTCGCTGACCTGGCGCACCACATGGGCGATGCGGTCGCCGGTCTGGCCCGATTCGGTCGACAGCATGCGGACCTCTTTGGCCACAACGGCAAACCCTCTGCCAGACTCGCCGGCGCGTGCGGCTTCAATCGCGGCGTTGATCGACAGCAGATTGGTCTGGCGCGCGATGGCGCCCACTTCGGAGGCCATTTCCTGGAGCTGACCCACGAATTGCGTGACCGTGACCACCTCGGTGAGCAAGTGCGAGCGCAACGCCATGGCTTCGCGCAACTCGGTCAGCAGGCCCGAGAGTTGGTCTTGCGCGTTGTTCAGGGCGCCGTGCATATTGGTTTGCGCGTCCTGGCTGGAGCGGTCCATGGTCTGGCACAGGCGCTGCGACATGCCGGCGAAGCGTTCGGTCAGCGACTCCATGGCCAGATTCATCTGCGTGCGCGCGGCGGCAATCTGGCGACGCCAGATGGGCAGCACGGCCTGGCTCAGTCGAACCAGAGCCGAGGGGGCGGCAGCCGTGTTGGTTGGGTCGTTCGGTTGGCTGGCCGTCTTGCGACGGAACAGCCACCACAAACCCGTGGGGTGTACCGAAGAAGAAACGCGCATACGAAAGCTCCTGCATTGCTGTGGAAGTGCTTTCGTCAACCGCGAGCCGGTGCTTGACCGTGGCGATCCGGTCATTGCGTGCACGAATACACGGGTCGACCGTTGAAAATGAACAACTGTGCAAGGACCTCAGGCAACAGGAATTCGTGCCCAAGTTCACGCGTCAGGTTTGATCAGGATCAAATCCTTAACACGTCAGACAAGCCTGACGATTGATTGCTTACGTTCTGACGGAATCGGGTGTAGGAACCTCGATCGTGATGTGCGACCCCCGGCCAGGCTGGCTGTCAATCTGGATCTGGCCTTGCAATGCGTGAATGCGTTCCTCCATGCCCATCAGGCCGAAGTGGCCTGGAGGTGGGGGGCAGGACGAATCAAAGCCCTGTCCGTCATCCCGAATGGCGACCCTGACAACTGCTGGCTCAAAGCCCACCGAGACGCTGACCTGATGTGCTCGCGCATGCTTGGCCACGTTCGTCAACGATTCTTGTACGACGCGGAAGATGGCGGTGGCGCGCGCGTCGTCGAGCGCACGCTCCTCGCCCTCGACCTGCAAGGTGCAGGGAATTTCCCAGCGCAGCGAGAAGTCTTCCGTCAGCCATTCCAGTGCCGCCAGCAAGCCCAGGTCCAGCGCAGATGGTCGCAGGCTGGTGGCGAGGCTGCGCATCACTTCGATGGTTCGCTCCACCAGCTTGCTGAGGTCTTGCAGCGCCGGGGTCGCTCCCCCCTCTGGACACTTCATGCGCAACTGAGCGACGTCCATGCGCATGGCGGCCAGCAACTGCCCCAGTTCATCGTGAATTTCGCGGGCAATGGCCTTGCGCTCGTCTTCGCGTTCCTGCTCACGGTGTGCGGCCATGTCGCGCAAGGCTTTGCGCGACTCGACCAGTGCCAGCTCGATGCGTTTGCGCTCGGTGATGTCTTGCGCCGTGCCGCGCAGCTCACCGATGCTGCCGTCGGGCGAGCGCACCCCTTCCACCGTCACGACAATCCAGCGGCGCTCGCCATTGGCCAGCACCAGCTCACGCTCGGCCTCGTATGGGCGGCCCGTTTTCAGCGCTTCCTGGATGGCCGCATCGCGCGCTTGCTGGGACTCGCGGGTGTACATCTTCTCCAGCTCGGCGATCGACGGTGGGGGTTGATTCGGATCGAGTCGGTAGATCCTGTACAACTCGGGAGACCAGATGGCCTCTTGGGTGCGTGGGTTCCAGCGCCAGTTGCCGATCTTGCCCAGACGCTGTGCTTCATACAGTTCGGCGCGCATCTGCAGCAGGGCTTCTTCGGCTTCCTTGCGAGGCCGAATGTCGCGCAGATTGATCAGCCACACATCGTCGGGCAGGGCGTTGGTGCTCAGTTCAACCGGGCGCTGCTCGCCCCGTGGCGTCAGCAGGGTCAGCTCCAGCCGCTCAATGCCGCCACGACGAATGGCATCGAGTGCCAGGCGCAAGCGCTCCACGTGCTCGGGCAGCACCCAGTCGAAAATCGAGCCACCCTTGAGCCGATCGCGTGGCGCGTTGAGCAAGGTACACGCCGCCTGGTTGATGCCTTCGCATCGGCCATTCAGGTCGGCCACGATGATGGCATCGGCTGACTTGGCAAACAGCACGCGCAGACGCAGTTCGTTGCGGCGCCAACGCTCGTGTGTCAGGCAGAACAGCGCACACATGGCGGCAAAGACGGCCGTGGCCAGCACCCCCCCTTGCGGAGTGGTCGTGTGAGGAATGAAAAAAGCCCAGCCCAGCGCGATGGACAGCACCGTTGAAATGACCCCAGGGACGAGGCCGCCCAGCCAGCAGCTCACATACACCGCAGGGTAAAACAGCAGCCACATCGCCCCTGGCACGTGGGGGCGAACCCACCCCTGCAGGCCGCAGACCAGCAGGGGCAGAACGACAGCCAAGGCCAGGGCACGCGTGCGAGACAAAGGTGTGGGGGCGAGCATGAGTCTGGATAGGGTGGGCGCTGTGGTCGCTTTTGCACAGCTATTTCAGCTTTGACAATTCAAGCCTCGATCCTATGATGAGAAACTGCTACCTCTGACAAGATTTTCATGGTTGTCTCCGTGACCGATACCTCAGCGTCCTCGAATGCCCCGGATGCGGCCTTGCAAGGGCGGCGTCTTCACATCCTGGAAAGCCTGTACCAGCGCGCCGGGTGGGGTATCGCCGTGGGGGACTGCCGCAACGAGGTGTTGCAAGACATCAACCCAGCCTTTGCCGCCATGCACGGTTATTCGGTGCAGGAGTTGGTTGGGCAACCCATCGAACAACTCTTTCCGGCGCGTGTGTGGCGTGAGGCCCGTGCCCAGATTGGACTGGCCCATGAGCGTGGGCACCACCTGTTCGAGTCGGTGCATGTGCGCCGCGATGGCAGCGAGTTCCCGGTGCTGATCGACGTCACCGTGGTGCGTGATGAAGCCGGTGCAGATGACCTTCGTGTTGTCAACGTACAAGACATCTCGGTACTCAAGGACGTGACCGTGGCCTTGCGAGACACCCGCGATCAGTTGCGCGCCCTGTCGGCCCACCACCAGGCCGAGATGGAATCTGAGCGCCGCACCATTGCCCGTGAGATGCACGACGAGCTCGGGCAGTTGCTCACCGGCCTCAAGATGGAAGTGTCGACCCTGGGGCGCCGTTATGCGCACGTGGAGGGCATGAGCGAGGCGGTCAGCGATCTGCAGTCGCAACTCAAGCACATCATGACCGTAGTGCGTCAGGTTGCGGGTAACCTGCGCCCGCCCGTGCTGGAGTTGGGCCTGTATGCAGGCATCGAATGGCTGGTCGACGAATTCCAGCGCCGCAGTGGCATTGAATGCGACCTGATCTGCCCCGAAGGCGATGCCATTTCGCAACGGCTGTCGCCTCAACTGGCCACGACAGCTTTTCGCTGTGTTCAAGAATCCTTGACCAATGTCATGCGACATGCCCATGCAAATCATGTCAGCATCAGTGCCAGTTGCCAGAATCAACGACTCTTTCTCCGAATCGCCGACAATGGGGTCGGCTTCAAACCCGCGGCAGCGCTATCCAAGCAGGCTTTTGGCTTGATGGGCATGCGCGAGCGGGTTCAGACCTGTGGCGGACAGATGTTGATCATCAGTCAGCCCGGGGCCGGTACAACCATAGACATTCAAATGCCTTTGAACAAGGAGACAACGCCATGATCCGCATGGTGATTGCCGATGACCACGCCATCGTGCGTGGTGGGATTCGTCAAATCATGGCTACCACTGACGATGTGCAGGTGGTGGCAGAAGCCTCGAGTACCGATGAGGCGCTGGCCCTGGTTCGCGCCGGGAATGTGGATGTGCTGCTGCTCGATATCAGCCTGCCCGGTCTGGGCGGTCTGGAGTTGCTCAAGGTGCTGCACGCCGAGATGCCCTCTCTGCCCGTGCTCATCTTGTCGATGCACAACGAAGGCCAGATCGTGCAACGTGCCCTCAAGGCAGGCGCCCAAGGCTATGTCACCAAAGACAGCGAGCCCAACGTACTGCTGACCGGTGTGCGCAAGGTGGCCGAAGGCGGCAAGTTCATTGACCCGGCTCTGGTCGAGTCGGTGGTGTTCACCTCGGGTGAAACCGATGCCCACCCCAAGGCCGTGCTGTCTGAGCGCGAGTACCAGATCCTGCAGATGATCGTCTCGGGCATGCCGCTGGGCGATATTGCAGACAACTTGCATCTCAGCCCCAAGACCGTCAGCACGCACAAGATGCGCATGATGCAGAAGCTGGGCGTGACCAACAACCCCGACCTGGTTCGTTGTGCCATTCGGCACGGCATGACCCCGCTGTGATGGGGTGATGGGGTGATGGCCAGACCGGTCGCCCCCCACCCTGCGTGGGCGCGGGCCGGTCTCAGCCTTTGCTGGCTTCGATCATGCAAGCCGACAGGCGCTCGAAGTGGCTGAGGGCCCCTTGCGTGAGCTCAATCTGTTTGCGGCGAGCGTCTTCGGTGTCAGCCAGTTTGATCCATCCCTTGTCGCGCATGGACTTCAAGCGTGTGTGGATGGTCTGGGCGGCACCGAGTTCCTGCTTGCCCATCATGTCGCGCACGGACAAGCGCTCCTCGTTCCGATTGGCCTTGGCAATGAACGCCAGGATGCGCTCTTCGAGCGGGTCAAGTGCCGGCAACGAGGGCAAACCTCGAATGGCATCGGCCAATTGCAGGAACCGGAAGTAAACGTCGGCCGCTGCCTTTGATTTCGCCATGGCTGGGGGCTCCGTACTCCTGGATGACGATCAAGTGCTGAATTCAGATCAAGTTTACTTGACGGTCTCAGGCTCCGATCCGGCCTTTCAGTCTGACCAGCGGACCCATGCACGCCGACAGGTTGGCGTTTCGGCACAAAACGAAGCGCTCGCCGTTGGCCTGAAACCGCAGGTAGAGCTTGCTTTGCAGCCCGATGGGGGTTTGATTGCCTCGGCAGTCGGTCTGACCATTGGTCTGGGTGACCTGGGTGTCAAACTGGTAGAAGCCTCCCGGCAGCGCTTCGGCGCTCAGCGCATAAGTGCTTTCGGTGACTTCCTTGTGGCTGGTCACCATCACGGTGCCGTCGGTGCGGAAAAAGTATTGTTCGGTGCAGTTGAGGCCCCTGGGGCGATACTGCCACGTTCCAGCAAGGGACACCGACGGGACGGGATCTGCCGCCGCTGCGGTGAAAGACGTCGCCATGACAAGACAGGTCAATACGCCGCTCAGACATCGCACGGTTTTCATCAGAGGAACTCTCCCAAAGCTGGCCTCGATCCGGCGAGTTTATCGTGATCGGGAGAGTTGCCTTGATGTGATCGATCAGGGATCGGCATGTACGCCAGGGACGGCGCCGTGGGTCATGTTTCCGAGCATGGAAATTTCATCGACGGAGAGCACCTTCCCGAGATCTAGCAGGATCACGAAATGGCCATTGACCTTGGCCATGCCATCGATGAAGTCGGCCCGAATGCCTGTACCAAAGCTGGGGGCGGGTTCGACATCGGCGGCGTTGATCTGCCGGACAGCGCTGACGGCGTCGACGACGATACCCAGAACGTGAGTGTCGCCATCCGTGATGACTTCGAGGATGACGACGCAGGTGCGTCGCGAAATCTCGGTGCGCTCGCGCCCGAAGCGGGAGTTCAGATCGATGACTGGCACCACTGCACCGCGCAAATTGATCACGCCGCGGATGAAGCCCGGCATCATCGGGACATTGGTGACGTTGCCGTATTCGATGATTTCCCGGACCCGCAAAGTACCGACGGCAAACAGCTCTTTGCCCAGGCTGAAGATCAGGTACTGGCTGACCATGCTGGTTTTGGCGGCAGCGTGGTCCAAGGAGGTTTCAGCTTCGCGCATGGCGTCACTCCTCGAACTTCACAAAGTCGGCCGACTCCGACGGGGAGTGCTCACGACGGCTGAGAGTCGCTCGCCTGACAGTGGTGGAGGGGCCCTTGGCTGAGCCGGGCGCTTTGGCCTTCTGGATGACGGCGCGTGCGCTTGGTGCGCCGCCCTGATCGTACGCGGTGCGGAAGAAGCCCATCAGATCCTGCAGTTGCTCGGCTTGACCGCTCATTTCTTCCGCAGTGGCGGCCAGCTCTTCGGATGCGCTTGAGTTCGACTGTGTCAACTGTGACAGTTGGGTCATCGCCGTGTTGATCTGGTTGATGCCGGTGGTTTGCTCCTCTGATGCGGAGGCGATCTCTTGCACCAGATCGGATGTTTTCGAAATGGAGGGAACGATCTCGTTCAGCAGGGTTCCCGCACGCTCAGCCAGAGATACGCTGTTTTTGGCCACTTCACCAATTTCCTGGGCCGCTTCCTGGCTGCGTTCGGCCAGCTTGCGCACTTCTTCTGCCACCACGGCGAAGCCCTTGCCATGTTCGCCGGCTCGTGCGGCTTCGATGGCCGCGTTCAGCGCCAGCAGGTTG
>NZ_DASUIN010000015.1:0-5191 GCF_036273115.1 Aquabacterium sp. | reverse complement strand
GTGTCGAACAAGGGTTCCTTGTCTTCCTGGTTGTCCTTGTTGTAGGCCAGGGGCTGGCCCTTCATCAGGGTGATCAGGCCCATCAGGTGGCCCACCACGCGGCCGGTCTTGCCGCGCGCCAGTTCGGGCACGTCGGGGTTCTTCTTCTGCGGCATGATCGACGAGCCGGTGCAGAAGCGGTCAGCCAGATCGATAAAGCCGAACGATTGGCTCATCCACAGGATCAGCTCTTCGCTCAGGCGAGACACGTGCACCATCAGCAGCGAGGCGGCGGCGGTGAATTCGATGGCGAAGTCGCGGTCGGACACGCCGTCCAGGCTGTTCTGGCACACGGCTTCGAAGCCCAGGGTGCGGGCCACACGCTCGCGGTCCAGGGGGTAGCTGGTGCCGGCCAGCGCGGCCGAGCCCAGTGGCAGGCGGTTCACGCGCTTGCGCAGGTCGAGCATGCGCTCGGCGTCGCGGGCAAACATTTCCACATAGGCCAGCAGGTGGTGACCAAAGGCCACGGGCTGGGCCACTTGCAGGTGGGTGAAGCCGGGCAGGATGGTGTCGGCGTTTTGCTCGGCCACATCGACCAGGGCTTTTTGCAACTCGATCAGCAGCAAGCCAATTTCGTCGATCTCGCCGCGCAGCCACAGGCGTACGTCGGTGGCGACTTGGTCGTTACGGCTGCGGCCGGTGTGCAGGCGCTTGCCAGCGTCGCCCACCAGCTGGGTCAGGCGCGCTTCGATGTTCAGGTGCACGTCTTCCAGGTCGAGCTTCCACTCGAAGGTGCCGGCTTCGATCTCAGACCGGATCTGCGCCATGCCTTTCTGGATGGCTTCCCAGTCGGACGCCGAGATCAGGCCTTGAGCCTGCAGCATTTCGGCGTGTGCCAAGGAACCCTGGATGTCAGCGGCCCACAGGCGCTTGTCGAAAAACACGCTGGCGGTGTAGCGCTTGACCAGCTCGCTCATCGGCTCGGAAAACAGGGCCGACCAGGCCTGGGACTTCTTGTCGAGTTGGTTGGTGCTCATGGGCTGATCCAGTGGCGCGCTTCACGCAAAATGTGCAAACCATGGATTTTAATGAGACTGAGCCCAATCCTTTTGCGGTTTGCCGAACCGGGGTGCTATTAAAGGTGATCGTGGCCGTGCAGTTGCCGGTTGCCTTGGGCGCGCTGTCGGACAGCGACGGCCTTTTGTCCGCCTTGCTGCGCTGGGCGCAGGCCTCGGTCGTGTCGGTGCCCGCCACCTTGCTGTGGCTCTTGCTGGTCTGCTGGCTGGGGGCCTGGTTGGGGCGTTGGCGGCCTGCCACCCAGGTTTTGTTGGCTGGGGGGCTCGGCGGGGTGGTCGTCTGGCTGTTCCTCTGGCCTCGACATTGGATCGAGCGGGCCTTGGGTGAACCGGTTCCACTTTGGTGGCCCTGGATTCCCCCCATCCTGACCGGTGCGGCCATGGGCATGGTGGTCGCGGTCTGGTTGCGGGGGCGGGCCAAGGGCATTCTGCCCACCGAGGCGCAGGCGCGTCTGGCTGAATTGCAGGCACGCATTCGGCCGCATTTCCTGTTCAATACATTGAATACAGCCATCGCCTTGGTTCAGGTTGACCCACAACGCGCCGAGGCGGTTCTGGAGGATCTGGCAGAGTTGTTTCGTGAGGCGCTGGCCTCGCCGCACGCCCGATCGACCCTGGGGCAAGAGGTGCGCTTGGCGCAGCGTTATCTCGACATCGAAGCCTTGCGCTTCGGCGAACGCCTTCGGGTGCATTGGGATGTGGATGCCAGCCTGTCGGAAACCGTCGTGCCCGCGCTGGTGCTGCAGCCGCTGGTCGAGAATGCCGTGCGCCATGGTGTCGAGCCGGCTGTACCAGGCGGCTGGGTGCAGGTACGGGTTCGACGCGATGGCGGGGGCGTAGAGGTTCTGGTCACCAATTCCATGCCGTCTCAAGCGGGAGGCCCGTCACACACCAGGGGTCAAGGTATGGCCCTGGCTAACGTGCGGCAACGTCTGCATCTGATGTACGACCTCGAGGCCGCTCTGGAGTGTGGCGTGGTCGACAGCAATCAACCAGACGTGTTGCCGGAGTTCCGCGTGCGGATGGTGTTGCCCGTGTCTGAGGGGAGCTGAAATGAGTGTTTGCCGCGTGGTCATCGTCGACGACGAGCCTTTGGCTCGTTTGAGGATGCGCAGCCTGTTGGCTCAGTGCCATTGCAGGTGTGATGTCGTGGGCGAGTTTGGCGATGCCGATTCGACGCTGCAGGCATTCAAGGGCTGGCGACAGGTCGGCGGCATGCCCGATGTGGTGTTTCTCGACATTGCGATGCCGGGCCGGGATGGCCTGCAATTGGCGCGGGCTTTGCGCGCCGAAGGACGCGCCCCTGCGTTCGTGTTCGTAACGGCGCATCCTGAGCACGCGGTGGCCGCCTTTGAGATCGAGGCGCTGGACTATCTCACCAAGCCGATTCGCCTAGAGCGCCTGGAAGCGAGTTTGCAGCGCTGGCATCAACGTCAGCCCGCGGCGGATGCTGCTGCAGGAGACGAGCCTGATGAGGCTCTTCGGGTCGTAGAGCGTGGTGCTTGGGTGCGCGTGCCGTTTCGTGACCTTGTTTATTGCAAAGCCGAGCAGAAGCACGTCACGGTGCGGACGGCGGCTCAAGCCTGGCAACTGGATGTCAGTTTGAACGATCTCGAACAACGCCTTGGGCCCCGCTTTGTGCGGGTGCATCGCAATGCCCTGGTGGCCCGTGATGCCATGACCCGCCTGGGGCGGCGAGAAGATCCAGAGACCGGTCAGGAAGGCTGGGCGATCTGGCTGGATGCCACTCAGGAGTGGTTGGCCGTGTCTCGCCGACAAGTGGCGCTGGTGAAAGAAAAAATGGCTGGTCGCGTGTAGCAACCAGCCATCTGGGCATGGGCAGGCAGGGGGTTAGAAACCGAGGCTGGCCAGCAGATCGTCGACTTCGCTCTGGTTGGTCACCACGTCGGTGCGGCCCTCGGTGGACACCACCGGACCTTCAAGCTTGACCTCTTCGTTGGGCAGGGCGTGAGTGAGCACGGCCTCAACCTTGTGGTGCTGCTCTGGCGGTGCTGCTTGCACCAGGACCTTGACGAGCTGGGCTTCCAGATCGTTCGCCAGCTTCACCACTTTGGCCACCACCTGACCCGTCAGATCATGGAAGTCTTGCGCCATCATGATGTCGGTCAGGTGCTGATCCACGCGTTGCGTCGTGCTTTCGACGTCATTCACGAAGTTCATCACGGCGCCGGTGGCCACCGCTTTGACCGGATCTTGCACAATCAGATCGGCCAGACGACGGGTTTCAGCGGCGATGTGCGCCTGGTCGGCCTTGGCCTGGTCCACCAGATTCAGCACCTTCTCTGCCGCATCGGCCGTTTTGGTGGCGATGTAGCTCAAGCGGGTGCGGGCATCGGGAATGTTCTCGACCGTGTCTTTCAGCTTGGGCAGCACGCCCAGCATGTTCATCGTGTCATGCAGTTGGCGGGTCAGCAAGCCGAGCTGATGAAAGATCTCGGGCGATGCCGCCGGCATTGTCATGGGGGGCAGTTCATCCATTTTCATGGTCTGCTCCCGTCAGGCCGTGGTGGCCAGCTTTTGCATGATCTTTTGCACCTTCTCTTCCAAAGTCGCTTTGGTGAAGGGCTTGACGATGTAGCCTGCGGCGCCAGACTGCGCGGCCAGCACAATGTCTTCTTTGCGGGCCTCGGCGGTCACCATCAGCACGGGAAGGTGCTTGAGACTGTCGTCGGCCTTGATGGCTTTGAGCAGTTCAAAGCCATTCATATTGGGCATGTTGATGTCGCTGACGACAAAGTCGAACTTGCCGTTTTTCAGCATGTTCAGGCCTACCGCGCCATCTTCCGCTTCCTCGGCGTTGTTGTAGCCGATTTCCTTGAGCAGACCGCGGACAATGCGGCGCATGGTGGAGAAATCGTCCACGATAAGAAATTTCATGTCAGCAGGGTTGCTCATGGCTTGTCCTTGATTCAATCCGCGGTCTAGTTGACGGGCTCTGACGACAATGTCGCTACAGGCTTATCGGCTGACCGCAGGTGGGCTTGAGCCCTTTATGGGCAGGTCAATGTTGTCCGGTTCCGGCTTGCCGGCAGCGCTTTCGGCTTGCGCCGATTCAAAGATTCGGTCTTCCGCAGCGCGGTTCATCACGATGATGCTGATGCGGCGGTTCAGGGGGCTTTCGGGGTCTTCGTGCTCATACGGCATGCTCGATGCCAGGCCTTGGACACGCAGCACCTTGTCACCCGATAGGCCCCCCGCGATCAATTCGCGTCGCGATGCGTTGGCTCGGTCGGCTGACAGTTCCCAGTTGCTGTAGCCGCGATCCCCCGAGCTGAAAGGCTTCGAGTCGGTGTGGCCTTCTATCGTCAAGCGGTTCGGTACGGCTTCCAGCACGGCCCCAATCGCGCGCAGCAGTTCGCGCATATAGCCTTGCACATCGGAGTCGCCGCTGGCGAACATCGGTCGGTTCTGATCATCGACGATCTGGATGCGAAGCCCTTCGGCCGTCATGTCCAGACGAATTTGCGTTTTGTATTGCGCCAGTCGAGCATCGTTGGCGATCACTTCTTCGACTTTTTCCTTCAGCACGCGCAGTCGGGCTGATTCAGCCGCGGCTTGCGCAGCCTGGATGGCCTTGCGGCGGGCTCGGATCTCGGCCTCTTCCGACGCACCTTTTTTCACCTGACCAGCGCTTTCGCTGAGGCTGTTGCCACCGCCTTTGACCAGCGAGGTCGCATCACCGGCACCCGAGCCACCAAAGAAAGCCACCTTCAAGGGGCTGTTGAAATAGTCGGCAATGCCCTTGCGGTCGCCTTCCGTGGTCGAGCCCAGCAGCCACATCAGCAGGAAGAAGGCCATCATCGCGGTCACGAAGTCGGCGTAGGCAATCTTCCAGGCGCCACCGTGGTGACCCCCGCCGCCTTTCTTGATCCGCTTGACGATAATGGGACGTAGACCTTCGTCGGCCATGCCTGTGCTCCTGCTTCAATACTGATGTCTGTGTGAATCGCCCTGCCTGCCGGCCTCCCCGGGCCGGCCTGCCGACCGCTTACTTGCCCTTGGCCTGCTTGACGTGCTCTTCCAGTTCGAGGAAGGTCGGACGTTCGGTCGAGAACAGGACCTTGCGGCCGAATTCGATCGACAGTGCCGGGGCATAGCCATTGAGGCTGGCCAGC
>NZ_DASUIN010000014.1:0-14963 GCF_036273115.1 Aquabacterium sp. | reverse complement strand
CGTTATCGGGATGCACGCCAACCGTGGCCCAGAAGTTATCAAACCGGGCAGCCAGGGCTTGGACTTGGGGAAATTCTTCCAGCGTGGTGCTGATACACAGGGCGCGATCTACCTGCGCCTGTGCCATCTCGGCACGAATCTGATCGAGTTGATCAGCGTATTGGGGGAAGTTGAGATGGCAGTGCGAATCGACAAACATGGGCAAGCAGACGCGGGTTGACTGGCAAACCGCGAATCTTGCCTCAAAGTGTTTGCGTTGGCTTGTGCGAGGAAATGGCGGTGCCGAGGATTTCTTCGATTTTCAGGCGCAACAGACGGGTTTTTTCGTCTGCGGGGAAGCGAACGCCTACCCCCTGGGTGCGACCACCCGATGCGTTGGCTGGCGTGATCCATGCGATCTTGCCAGCCACCGGGTAGCGTTGGTTGTCTTCAGGCAGGGACAACAGCAGGTAAATGTCGTCGCCCAGTGCGTATTCGCGTGTGGTGGGCACGAACAGCCCGCCATCGGTCAGGGCCGGCATGTAGGCGGCATAGAGAGCCCCTTTTTCCCGGAACACCAGTTGGATCACGCTGGGGCGACCGGGCGCAGCGGCTGCCTGTCCCGCCATACCGCCGGCTGAGGTCATGGTTCTGCCCGGCCCACCTGGGGCAAAGGCAGAAGGCATCGCAGTGGTTTGGAATTCGCTCATCGTGGGAAAAGTGTAACGCCGTCATCCAAGGAGATGGTGTGAATTAGCCCCGCTATTTGAGCCACCTTACGGATTGACACAGACGAAACAAATCAGCGCGTACGCAAAACGGCTTTGGCCTGTTGCATCAAGGCTTCTGACTTCAAACCTGCATTCCAGGGGTGGTCTGCGTGCCGTTGCGCCTTTTTCAGCTCGCCGGCCCATAAAGTCAGACGCGACAGGGCCGGTGCCTTGGGCAGGCTGGATGCCGGGAAATAGCGAGGCGCGGCGCCAGAGGCCACACAGGCCAGATCGTGGCAGAGCTTTTGCAAGGTTTCAACTTGCAGCGGCAGGGGCCAGGTGGTCCATTTGCTGGGCTGGCCTTGGGCCACGTCTTGCGGCAGTTGCTGCCAATAGGCCGCATCAATGCCCTGGGCGTGTCGCTCCAGAGCCGTCAAAGGTTGTTGACCTGAGGCTTGCAACAGCAGGTGGGCCTCTTCCGGCTTCATGCCAGGTATTTCACTCTGAAGCCATGACACGGCATCACTTGCGTCAGGCAAAGGCAGGCGCCAAGCCTGGCACCGGCTGCGTACGGTAGGCAGCAAGCTGTCGATCGACGACCCACTCAACACAAAGCGCACCATGCCGGGCGGCTCTTCTAGCGTTTTCAGCAAGGTGTTGGCCGCCACGAGGTTCAGACTTTCTGCCGGGTGAATCAAAACCACCTTGGCGCGCCCTCGTGACGCCGTGGTTTGCGCAAACTGCACCACAGCCCGGATGGCATCAACCTTGATTTCCTGGCTGAGCTTTTTGGTTTTGCCGCCCTTCTCGGCCGCCGCATCGCTGTCCTCCGGGGCATCGCCGCCCCAGCCCAGTTGTGCCTGCAGGGCTTCGGGCAAGATGACTTGCAGGTCAGGGTGAGATCCTGCTTCGATGAGCCGGCAGCTGACGCACTCACCACAAGCAGGGGCGTACGCTGACCCCACTTCGTGAGCTTCGCATAGCCATGCTCGAGCCAAGCCCAGCGCGAATTCAAATTGACCAATGCCCGCCACGCCATGCAGCAGCGCGGCGTGGCCATTGAGTTGCTGCAAGGCCGTTTGCAAGGGCTCGCGTTGCCAGGGCCAGATGTCGGTATGCCGCTCGTTCATGCCCAACCTTTGGCTTGAATGACCTGGGCAATTTGCTGGGCCACGGCCTCTTGTTGGGCGTCGGCCTTGATCAGTGCAAAGCGCGCTGGTTGCTGGGCCTGTCTGGCCAGGTAGGCCTGCCGCACCCGAGTGAAAAACGCTGTGTCCTGGGCTTCAAATCGGTCAGGCTGACGCGCTGCACTCAAACGGGCTGCAGCCACTTCGGGAGGGAGGTCAAACAGAAAAGTCAGATCGGGTTGGCGTTGTTCCTGCACCCAGGCCTCCAGGGTCTGCAGAACTTGCTGGTCGAAGCCGCGGCCGCCGCCTTGGTAGGCAAAGGTGGCATCGGTGAAGCGGTCGCACATGACCCATGCCCCGCGGGCGAGCGCAGGCAAGATGACCTGGGTCAGGTGGTCGCGACGGGCCGCGAAAACCAGCAAAGTCTCCGTGAGCGCATCCATGCTGTCGTGCAAGAACAAAGCCCGCAGTTTCTCTGCCAAAGGCGTGCCACCGGGTTCACGGGTGCGCACCACTTCCCTGCCCTGGCTGCGCAATAGCGCCTCCAGGGTGTCCATGTGCGTGGTCTTGCCCGCGCCATCAATGCCTTCAAACGTGATGAAGACACCAGGGGTGGTCTGATTCGACGCAGCAGGCAAACTCATGGGCGCTTTCTCTGGTACTGGTTGACCGCCCGATTATGCTCAGACAGTGTGGCGCTGAACGCACTGGTGCCGTCGCCCTTGGCCACGAAGTACAAAGCCTTGGTCGGATTGGGTTGAACGGCTGCCATCAGGGCCGCTTTCCCAGGCATGGCGATTGGCGTAGGGGGCAGTCCCCGGCGCGTGTAGGTGTTGAACGGTGTATCGGTCTGCAGATCGACCTTGCGCAAGTTGCCGTCGAACTTTTCGCCCAGGCCATAAATGACCGAGGGGTCGGTTTGCAAAGGCATGCCGATGCGCAAACGATTCGAAAAGACTCCGGCGATCAAACCGCGGTCGGCCTCGTGCCCGGTTTCTTTCTCGACGATGGAAGCCAGAATCAAGGCGTCTTGAGGCGACTTCAGTGGCACCTCGGCACCACGAGCGGCCCAGGCGGCATTCAGTTGACGATCCATGGCGCGCAACGCGCGACGCAACACGGCGATGTCGGTGCTGCCCTTGGCGTAAGAGTAGGTGTCGGGGAAGAAGCGACCTTCGGCGGGGACGCCGGGCATACCCAATTCCATCATCACCGCGTCGTCACTCAAGGTTTGAATGGTTTGCTTCAAGCCGTCAGCAGCAGCCAGTTCTTGGCGGAAACGCTTGAACGTCCAACCCTCGATCAGTTTCACGGTGGCCAGGCTCTCGTCTCCACGCACCAGCATGCGCAGCAGATCCTGCGGCGTGGAACCGGTGCGCAGTTCATAGCTGCCCGCACGAATTTGCTTGGACTGGCCAGACCAACGGAACCACTGGTACAGCAGCCACGGAGACGTCTGCACGCCCGCTTGCACCCACTCGCGCGCGACTTCTCGCGGAGTCTGACCGGCTTCGATCGACACTTCGACCACCTCATTGGTGGTGGTCAGCGGCTGCTGCACCCACCACCAGCCTGTGGCCAATAGGGTGAGCGCGGCCACCACCAGGAGCAAAATCAGGGTGCGCCCCCAGCGGGCAATTGATTTCAAAGACATCCTTGAATTATCCGGGGATAAAGGCGCGTGATCATAATGAGCACCATGCAAGCAATTCAACTTCCTGACACTTCTTCATGGGACGGCGCCGTGGCGCTGTCGAATCTGGGTGTGATCGTGGCCCAAGGCGAAGACGCGGGCACGTTCCTTCATGGGCAGTTCAGCCAGGACATGCAGAGCCATCCGGCCGAGCAGACCCGTCTGGCGGCTTACTGTTCGCCTAAGGGACGCATGCTGGCGAGTTTTCAAACGCTTCGGCCCGAGCCTGATGCCTACTGGCTGATGGTGGATGCGGGCGTTTTGCCGGCGGCGCTCAAGCGTTTGTCCATGTTCGTGTTGCGTGCCAAATGCAAGTTGCGTGATGCCAGCGCCGAATTGAAGGCCCTTGGCTTGATTGGCCCTTCGGCCGCGAAGGCCTGCGAAGGCCGTGTGCCCGGTCAAGCCTGGCATGACGGCCAAGGCGGGCAATGGTTGCGCTTGCCCGATGTGCTGGGGGTCAATCGCTGCCTATGGGTGGGGCCATCTGCCCAGTGTCAGGCGATGCTGGAGGCTGCCCCGGCTCAGCCCTCGGGTGCCTGGGCCTGGCTGGAGGTGATGAGTGGGGTAGCTCGTATTGAGGTGGCCGGGGTTGACCAGTTCGTGCCTCAAATGGTGAATTTCGAGTTGGTGGGCGGAGTGAACTTCGCCAAAGGCTGTTACCCAGGCCAGGAAGTGGTGGCTCGCAGCCAGTACCGTGGCACCCTCAAGCGCCGGGCTTTTGTATTGCATGGCGCTCAGGCTATGGCAGCGGGGCAAGAGGTGTTTGCCAGCACCGACCCTGGCCAACCTGCCGGGATGGTGGTCAATGCGGCGGCCGTACCCGGAAGCGATGGGTGGTCAGCTCTGGTCGAACTCAAGCTGAATGCCTTGGATGCCACCCTGCATCTGGGGGCTGCAGACGGCCCGGTTCTGACCCTGGGGCAACTGCCTTACCCCCTGCCCTCGGCTGAAGACGACGCCTGAGGCGGCTGGTGCCGTGCATTTCTTAACGGTAGATTGACGCGATAGGACTGGGTCTGAACCGATTCAGGGTTGTCATGCTTGACGACCCGCAGTTAACCTTGCGGTGAGCCGGTCTTGCTCCGCACTCGGAATACGTTTATGCGTCCATGCTCGCTGTTTATCTATTACAAGGTTGAATCGGCTCAGGCTGACACCCTCAAGCCTCGTGTGCGTGCCATGCAAGACAGCTTGCGGCAACGGCATCCTGATCTCAACACGCAGTTGCTGGTCAGGGTCGATGCCCACCCGCATCAGACGTGGATGGAGGTGTACCAGCACGCGTCCGGCGTCGATCCTAGCGTGCAGAAAGACATCGAACGCGCGGCGCTGGCCATGCAGGCTGATTCCTGTGGTCAGGTCGGTCCCCGTCATACCGAGGTGTTTGCGCCATGTGTTTAGTGGTCATGGCGCTCGATCAGAGCAGCCGCTTCCCCTTTGTCATTGCCGCCAACCGCGACGAGTTCTTTGATCGCCCTGCGGCTCGTCTGGGCTGGTGGGAGCCCGGGCCTGGCGAATTGCCAATTCTCGGGGGGCGCGATCTGCATGCAGGTGGCACGTGGTTGGGCTTGACTGCGCAAGGTCGACTGGGTTTGCTGACCAATGTACGAGACCCCAAGGCAGTCGATCCGAAAGCGCCATCCAGGGGGGAGATCGTTCAACGTTGGCTCAAGGGCGACCTGCCGATGTACAGGTTATGGCCGCAGTTGGCCTTGAATGCCTACAACGGTTTCAATTTGCTCGCGCTCGACTTCTCGCAAGGCGAGTGTTTCTGGGCCAGCAATGTGAATCAGACCATGCCGGCGCGCCTGGAAAAAGGCATCTTTGGTTTGTCAAACGCGGGTCTGGATACGCCTTGGCCCAAAGTCACGCAGCTGAAGTCCGACTTGAAAGCGGCCATCGCTGGCGCGGACGATGCCGAACAACTCGCGATGAGTCTGTTTGAGGCCTTGTCAGACCCCACACCCTACCCAGACGACCAACTGCCGCAGACCGGCGTGACCCCAGAGTGGGAGCGCATGCTGTCTTCGGCCTTCATTCGATCGCCCGATGGGGTTTACGGCACGCGTTGCTCGACCGTGATCGTGACCGAGCGCATCCACAAGCGACTGGTCACCCACGTGCTTGAGCGCACGTTCAGCCCGCAGTCTTCCATGGCGTTGTTGCGGCGGGTGACGCTGAAGAACTGGCCACCCCGGCACACAGCCGATGCGATGGAGTTGGCCAAGCTCAACGCCACCCTGCCCCCAGCCAATGTGGTGAGCCTGATGGGTGACGAACACTTCGAAAGCAGTGATGTGTCCGAGCACCACAATCACGACCTGCCCGAGGGTGCGGTTGGACGGCGCAGCCGAGCCCGCAACCTGATCAAGCTCAGCGGCAGCCGCATCAGCAAGCTCGCCTGAGCGGCATCAGAGCGCCTTGCGCATACGCTGGTGGGCAATGCCCACCTCGTCATAGATGGGGCCTTCGGCCACGAAGCCGGCTCGCTCGTAGAGCGACTGAGCAGCGACTTGCGCGCTGATTTCAATTTCCCGGTACCCCTTGGCTTGCGCGCATGCCAGGAGATGGTCGAGCACACGTTGACCCAGGCCTGCCTGCCGTGAGGCCTTGAGGACGGCCATGCGCCCGATCTTGGCCACACCGGGGTGCGCGTCTTGCGGTGGAATCAAGCGCCCGGTGGCCAGTGGCATACCGGCTCGGGTCTGCAGGACCACGTGGTGTGCCACGGGGTCGTCGGCATCCAGCTCTTCAGCCGCATCAATGCCCTGCTCTTTGATGAACACCGTCTCACGAATGGCGTAGGCCGGCGTTCCTAACTCGGCCCAAGTTCCCTCGATCAACTCGAAGGCGTCTTCGCCTCGGGCCTGACGTTCGATTTGCTGACGCAAGCCCACGGGCACAGCCGCGGGGCGACCCGTTTCGAGAGACGTGTAGACATACACACTCTCGCCTGTGGCGACCAGGCGCCCTTGGGTCCAGATGGCCCAGGCCATGGTGATGGAACTGTTGCCCAGGCGTTCGCAGCGAATGCCGATGTCGAGCCAATCGTGCAGACGTGCGGGCGAGTGGTATTCAATGGTGTTGCGACGAATGAAAACTTCGCCCCCAAAGAAGTTGAAGCCTTCTGGGTACGGGTGCCCCACTGCACGCCAGTACTCAGACATGGAGGTGTCGAAGTAGGTCAGGTAGTAGCCGTTGAAGACCACCTGCTGGGGGTCGACTTCGACCCAGCGAACCTTCATGCGGTTGAGGAACGGGTAATCGCGCGGGGCTGTCATGGTGTGGGCAGGCTGAGTAAGTAAAAAAGCCCGCTCGGCGGAACCGGCGGGCTGTTCTGGAATGCGCCAGGGCTTGTTCCCTGGCTGGCATCACTTGCCGTCGCGCAGTTCGCGGCGCAGGATCTTGCCCACGTTGGTCTTGGGCAGTTCGGTTTCGCGGAACTCCACGATGCGAGGAATCTTGTAGCCGGTCAGGTTCTTGCGGCAGTGCTCCAGCACCGACTCCTTGGTCAAACCAGGGGTGCGGGGCACGATCACCACCTTCACGCGTTCGCCGGCCACGGGATCGGGCACGCCAATGGCGGCCACTTCCTTGACATCAGGGTGCATGGCGATAACGTCTTCGATTTCGTTCGGATAGACGTTGAAGCCAGAGACCAGGATCATGTCCTTCTTGCGGTCCACGATCTTGACGAAGCCCTTCTCATCCATGACGGCCACGTCGCCGGTAGCCAGCCAGCCTTCGCTGTCGATGACCTTGGCGGTTTCTTCAGGACGCTGCCAGTAGCCCTTCATGACCTGAGGACCACGCACGCACAATTCGCCAGGCTCACCCACGTTGGCCCAAGAGCCGTCTTCATTGCGGATGCGAACTTCGGTCGAAGGTGCAGGCAGACCGATCGAGCCGGTGAACACCGGCATCGGCTTGCTCACGTCCACTGGGTTCATGGTGACGATGGGCGAGCACTCGGTCAGGCCGTAGCCTTCCACGATGGAGTTACCGGTGACTTCCTTCCAGCGTTCGGCCACTGCACGTTGCAGGGCCATGCCGCCAGCCAAAGCCAACTTCAGGCCCGAGAAATCGCGCTTCTGGAAGTCAGGGTCGTCCAGGAACGAGGCAAACAGCGTGTTCACGCAGCTGATGGCGCTGAAGTTTTCGTTCTTCAGGATCATCATCACGCGCTTGGTGTCACGTGGGTTGGCGATCAGCACGTTACGGCCGCCCAGACCCAGGAAGATCAGGCAGTTCACGGTCAGCGAGTAGATGTGATACAGCGGCAGCGGTGTCACGATCGTTTCGACGTCGCCAGTCATTTGTGTGCCGATCCACGCAAATGCTTGTTGGCAGTTGGCCAGCACGTTCGAGTGGGTCAGCATGGCGCCCTTGGCCACACCGGTGGTACCGCCGGTGTACTGCAGGAAGGCCAGATCTTCAGGCTTGACTTCGGCAGGCTTGACCTTGACCTTGGCGCCAGCTTTCAGCGCATCGCGAATCCAGATGGCCTTGGGCAGGTTGTACGCAGGGACCATTTTCTGGACCTTGCGAACCATGAAGTTCAGCGCCTTGCCCTTGAGGTTGATGCCATCGGACAGCAGGTCGCCCAGTTGGGTCAGCACAACGCGCTTGATCTGTGTGCCAGCCAGCGAGTCTTGAACTGTCTTGGCGAAGTTTTCCATCACGATGATGGTTTCTGCGCCCGAGTCTTTCAGCTGGTGGTTCAGTTCGCGAACGGTGTAGAGCGGGTTCACGTTGACCACCACGGCGCCGATGCGCAGGATGGCAAACAAACAGACCGGATACTGGAACAGGTTGGGCGACATGATCGCCACGCGGTCGCCCTTCTTGATGCCCTGGCTTTGCAGCCAGCCAGCAAAGGCGTTGACCAGCGATTCGAGACGACCATAGCTCATCTCGGTACCGATGCTGACGAACGCGGTGCGTTCACGGTACTTGCTGATGCACTCGTCGAAATACTGGTTCATCGACTTGTACTTATGCAAATCGATGTCAGCCGGCACGCCCTGGACGTAAGAGGACAACCAGATACGGTTGGTGGTGCCATCGGGGTTGACGATGGGCTGGGGCGTGGGCTGAGAAGCCGCTGCTGCTTGGGACATCAAATTCTCCTCGGTTGCCTGCCGAATACTGTCTGGCAGAACATGGTGATCCCTGCTGGATCTCAGGTCAGGGTCACCTTTGTGAAGTGGGCGAGTTTACCAAGCCCAATGCGGTTTTCACGGGTTCCCCCGGATATCGGGTGCTCCCGTGAATGCGCTGTTTTTAACGCTCCAGGATGGCGACCACACCCTGTCCACCCGCGGCACAGATGGAGATCAGGCCACGACCGGAACCCTTCTGGGCCAGCATTTTGGCCAAGGAGGCCACAATGCGGCCACCTGTGGCGGCAAAGGGATGGCCTGCGGCCAACGAGCTGCCATTGATGTTGAGCTTGCTGCGGTCGATCGAACCCAGGGGTTTGTCCAGCCCCAGGCGCTCGCGGCAGTACTTGGGGTCTTCCCAAGCCTTCAAGGTGCAGAGGACCTGTGCGGCAAAGGCTTCGTGAATTTCATAGAAATCGAAGTCCTGCAGCGTCAGGCCTGCGCGTTGCAGCATGCGAGGCACGGCGTAGGCTGGAGCCATCAGCAAGCCTTCCTTCTTGTTGAAGAAGTCGACCGCAGCCACCTCGCTGAAGGTGATGTAGGCCTGAACGGGCAAATTGTGAGCCTTGGCCCACTCCTCGCTGCCCAGCAAGACGGCCGATGCGCCATCGGTCAGCGGAGTCGAGTTGCCGGGGGTCAAGGTGCCGCGGCCGGGGGCGACCTTCTTGTCGAAACAGGGCTTGAGCGAGCGCAGCTTTTCGATGCTCAGTTCAGGGCGCATGTTGTTGTCTTTGGAGACGCCCTTGAATGGGGTGATCAGGTCTGCCATGAAGCCACGCTCGTAGGCTGCAGCCAGGTTCTTGTGGCTGGCCAGAGCCAACTGATCCTGGTCTTCGCGGCTGATGCCCCACTCCTGCGCCATCTGCTCGCAGTGTTCGCCCATTGACAGGCCTGTGCGAGGTTCACCATTGCGTGGAATGGTGGGCTTGACCAACATGCTGGGGCGAATCTTGGACAGCAGGCTCAGGCGTTGGCCGGTGGTCTTGGCGCGGTTGACCTCCAACAGGATCTTGCGCATCTTTTCATTGATGCCGATGGGGGCGTCCGATGTCGTGTCAACGCCGCCGCCAATGCCGCACTCGATGTGGCCTAGGGCGATCTTGTTGGCCACAAGCATGATGGCTTCCAGGCCCGTGCCACAGGCTTGCTGCAGGTCGTAGGCCGGTGTCTCGGGCGACAGCGTGGTGGACAGCACGCATTCACGCACGAGATTGAAATCGCGTGAATGCTTCATGACAGCCCCCGCGGCGACATCGCCCAGGCGTTGGCCATGCAGGTTGAATCGATCGACCAGGCCCTGCAGCGAAGCGGTCAGCATGTCCTGGTTGGACACATCGGAATACACCGTGTTGGAACGGGCAAATGGGATGCGATTGCCACCAATGATGGCGACGCGGCGAACGGTGGTGTTCATGAAGCGGGGTCCTGAGAAGTAAATGACTGAAGAGAGGCGGTATCTGGAGATCAATAGGTCACGCGACCGCGCAGGTGGGGCTTGTCACCTTTGGCGTTACGCACTTCGAACAAGGTACTGGCGTCGGTTCGGTTGGTCCAGAGCGAGGTGCGCGCGGGCAGGTACAGCGGTGTTTTGAACTCTGCAACCACGCTGGCTTGCTCAGCAGGCTCGCGCGGCATGAGGGTCGACAGGGCGCGAGCGGTCGTCCACATGCCGTGGGCAATCGCGCGCTTGAACCCGAGGATGCGGGCTGTGAGCGCCGAGAGATGGATGGGGTTCACATCGCCCGAGACCCGGGCGTACCGACGACCAATGCCGGCACCCGCGTAAAAATCTGCCTGATGCGACAGCGGTGCTGGGTCGATCAGATCGCTCTCGAATGGCGTGCCCGACACGTCGGCAACCCCCATGCGCAGGAAGTGCCCGGAGCTCTCCCAGACCAGCGTGTCTCGGCGAATGGCTCGCGAATGCAAGGTAAAGATCTGGCCTTTTTCATGGGCCAGCAACTCGCCGGTCTGCAGTTCGATTCTCAACTCGTCTCCGACGTCAATGCGCTCGAACTGACTCGCCTGGTTGGCCAGGTGCACGGTTCCCATGGCGGGCCAGGGGTAGTACTTGGAGCCAAACAACATCATTGACAGAGGAAAGGCTAGCATGTGCGGAAACAGCAAGGGCACACCGTGGGCTTGCTTGAAACCACAGACCTTGGCATAGGCCGCTACGGCGCGGGCATCGACCAGCACCTTCGGTCGCACATAGGTAACCTGGGGCAATGCCTCGACACGGCCCGGCCGCTTGCTGCTGGCGCGCAGTGCTCCCAGGTTCAGCGCAACCTGTCCGGGCAGCTTGTTGATCTCGATGGTTTTCATGGGGGCCGTTGGGCTTCAGGCGCCAATCAGACTTTGGCCGCAAACGCGAACTACATTGCCTGTGATGCCGCTGGACGCGGGGCTGGCAAACCAACAAATGGCCTCGGCCACATCCACTGGCTGGCCGCCTTGGCTCATGGAGTTCATGCGGCGCCCGGCTTCGCGGATGGCAAACGGAATGGCGGCGGTCATCTGGGTTTCAATGAAACCAGGGGCAACCGCGTTGATGGTGATGCCCTTTTCGGCAAAGATGGGGGCGCTGCTTTGCACCATGCCAATGACCCCCGCTTTGGATACGGCGTAGTTGGTCTGGCCCATGTTGCCAGCAATGCCTGAGATGGACGACACGCACACGATGCGACCGCCTGATTTCAACGCGCCCGAGGCCACCAAGGCTTCGTTGATGCGTTCCTGCGTGGACAGGTTGACATTGACCACCTGAGTCCACAGGTGTTCTTTCATGTTGGCGATGGTTTTGTCTCGAGTGATGCCGGCGTTGTGCACGATGACATCCCAGCCACCCTGCGCCATCGCGGCGTCCACCAGTTTCTGTGGGGCTTCTTCCGCGCCAATGTCCATGGCCAGCGCGGTGCCACCAATTTTCTTGGCCACCTCATCGAGGCCGGCCTGTGCTTGCGGCACATCCAGGGCAATGACCTGGGCACCTTCGCGGGCCATCACTTCGGCAATGGCCGCACCAATGCCGCGAGACGCGCCGGTGACCAGCACCTTTTTGCCTGCCAGTGCCTGCGCCCAGTCGGCTGGTGCCACGCTTTGGCCAACGGGCTTGCGGACACGGATGACCTGCCCCGAAACATAGGCTGAGCGCGGCGACAGCAGGAATCGGAGGGTGGATTCAAGCTGGCCTTCAGCACCTTGCGACACGTAGACCACTTGCGAGTTGCTCCCCTTCTTCAGTTCCTTGCCCAATGAGCGCGTTAGTCCTTCCAGAGCGCGTTGGATGGCAGCCTGGCGGGGGCTGGCGCATTCTTCAGGGGGGCGGCCCAGGACCACCACACGGCCACAGTTTTGCAAGGACCGAGCTGCGTCGTGGAAGAACCAGTACAGGCTGTCCGATTGGGTGCTGTCGGTCAAACCCGTGGCATCAAACACCAGCGCCTTGACCTTCTCGCCCTTTTCGCCATTCAGGCCCCAGCGACCAGTGGTGAGGCCAGCCTGGTTGGCCGCAGCCACCCACTGGGGCAAGCGCTCATGGGCCAAGGTCTGCGCCGAAACAGATTTGAAAAACTGCGCCAAGGTCGACAAGAGTTGAGGCTCGCCACCTCCGCCAACCAACACAGTGCCGTTGATGACTGCTTGCCCGGGCTTGTAGCGCTCCAATGGCAGTGGCGTGGGCAAACCCAGGGCCTTGATCAGCTTGGAGCCCATGGGCGAATTGGCGAAATCGAGGTAGCCGTCTTTCATGTTGTTTTGCTTGAAGGGTTGAATCTGAGGAAAGGGTCAAAGCAGCTTGACCACGTTGTCAAACAGGCTGGTGTCAGTCGGCCCAGGCAGAGGGGCGCGCAGGGCCGCCGTCATCAGCGTGATCAATCGGGTCAGCAAGAAGGATTCTTCGTCGCCCTGCCCTTGCGTGAACTCATTGAGCAGTCGCTGCGTGTTGCCGCCGGCGAGAATCCCCGCCAGGGCGCCCATGGCGAAGTGCAGACGAAATGCCAGGTCATCGATCGTCAGTTCCGGCAGTGTCTTTTGAAAGGCTTGAAAAAATCGAGCCAGCGTGTGCAGGTAGTGCCCGTCGATGAAGTCGCGCACCACGGGGGATGGATCGGTGTAGGCACGCCCCAGGAACTGCAGGTATCGGTCAGCATGGGGGGCGTCACTGCGGGAGATGCGTACGGCTGGCAGGAACATCGCCACCAGAACGTGCTCGCACTGGAGCTTCGCGCCCAATGCCGACTCCAGCTTGTCGAGCATCGCCGTGCGGGCCTCGTGCAACACGTCGAGTTGCCGAGACAGCACAGCTTGAATCAGCGAATCTTTGCTGCCGAAGTGGTAGTTGACCGCGGCCAGGTTGACCTGCGCTGCCGTGGTGATCTGGCGCATGGATAGCGCGTCAAAGCCCCCAGCCACGAACAGCGCTTCCGCCGCATCCAGGATGCGCGTTTTGGTATCTGCCACAGCAGGACGTGGCGACGGTTCAGGCCGACTCAAGGCTGGACTCCAATCAGTACACTCGTTTCAAACGGTCGTTTAATTTGAGCGCGTATGTTAGGTCACCGGCCTGAGGAAGGGAAACGAGCCCCGGGTGAAAAGACGAAAGCCCCCCGCGATTGGGGGGCAAGACACTGGAGCGGCCGTTCAGATCGGGTGAACGACGTCGAGCGGGCAACCGGCGTCTAGCCAGGCGCGCCATTCATCGGCCATTTGTTCACTGCGGGCCACGGCCTGGGTCCACCTGGGAATGCGCTCGTTCACGGACAACGCTGTGAAATCATTGCGGTCAGGCAATTTGCCGCCTGGCAATGTGGCCACCCAGTCCGGGTTCGGGGCCAGCAAGATCATGTTGCTCAGCGCGGGCGTTGCGGCGTGGCGCCATTTAAGGGTCTTGTCCAGCCAGCCAGGGATGACTTGCCGCTGAAAGTGCGGGTACAGCACCAAGCCCGTCGGCATGGAGGCATAGGGCCAGTGCAGGTGATAGTCCACCAGGCCACCGTCCCAGTGAGCGCCTGGCACCGCACCCGGGATGTCACGCACAGGTTCGAGCCAGAACGGAATGGTGCAGGAGGCTTGGACTGCCTCCCTGAAGTTTTCCCCTGTCAGCGGCACATGTCGGGTCGGCTGATCGCGCAGTGACAGAGGCAGCGCCGGGCCTGGCGTGGAGAACACCGTGCGCTCCAGAAACAGACCGACCGAGCGACGGCTCAGCACATTGCCTAGGGCGAGTCCCGTCATACCCACTGCGGTGCGAACTCGCCCTGCTCTGCGCAAGATCTGCCGCCCTCGCGAGGTCAGTACATGCAACTGATAGCGTGGGTGGGCCAACATACCTGGCAACTCGGGGCCGAACATGCCCTCCAGAGCCTGTGCAAAGCCTTCACTGACCTTTCTGGCGGATGGCAATTTCCGTCCGGGTTCGGGCTCATAGTGCTGGTGGATGTAGCCCTGGGCGAACAGATCGAAGCCACGCTGTGGATCGGCCATCAGGGCCGTCGCCATACGCCAGGCCCCGATCGATGCGCCGACCAGATGCACCGTGTGCGCCCCTTGGGGCAGCCATTCACCGAAAAGCTGCCGGTCAAGGTGATGCAGGATCAAACCTTTAGGGCCCCCCGCAGCGGCGGGAATCAGGTGAATATCCTGCGGCTTCAAGCCGTCAGCCTGCAGGTGGCGTAGGGCTTTTTCCCCTGCGTAGATACGTAAAGCCTTCATGTTGATAGGGGCAAAATTCGGGAATTGGGACAAGTTGAAGGACAACCGTTTCCTGCTATCCATTCAGTATGAAAATGTGCTGCAATCGGTCGCGTTTGCCGTGTGTTCAGACAAAGTGCCCATGACCGCCGTCCATAAAAAAAATCCTAAGCCAGTCGGCGACTCAAATGCACATGCCAGTTGGAATTTTCGACGTGGCAACGCCAGTGTGCGATTGTTGGTGCAATTGGGCGTCGAACATGGGTTGACGCCGGATCAGTTGCTTTTCGGCAGTGCTTTGAAGCCGGCGGATCTGGACGACCTCAAGGGTGAAATTGAGGCTTCAGACGAATTGGCCGTCATTGCCAACCTGATTCGATTGTTGCCCAACGTGCCGGGCCTGGGCTTGGAGGCCGGGTCACGTTATCGGCTCACCACCTACGGAATCTGGGGCTACGCGCTGATCAGCAGTCCGACACTGCACAGCGCGGCCGAATTGGCCCTGCGCTATCTGAATCTGACTTACGCATTCACCCACATCAGCATGCACTCGGCCAACGGGGTCACGGCGTTCACACTGGGTGATCTGGAAATACCCGCC
>NZ_DASUIN010000013.1:0-75701 GCF_036273115.1 Aquabacterium sp. | reverse complement strand
GGCCGAGCGCGTGCGCTGAGACAGGTCACGCGCCATGGCACGCGCCGCGATCTCTGACAGGGCTCGCGGCACCTCGGGATTGACCTCGTGCGCCTTCGGTACCGGCTTGTTCACGACCGCATCGGCGATTTCCTCGAGGCTACTGCCACTGAAGGCGCGTCGCCCCACCAGCATTTCATACAGGACCACGCCAAGCGCGTAGACGTCAACCCGACGGTCGACCGGCGCTTGCACCACCTGCTCGGGTGCCATGTAGTAAGGCGAGCCGCCCACGATTTCCTGGAAGCGGCTGTGCTCGTCGTCCTTGTTGAGTTTTTCAACCTGACGCACTCGCGCAATGCCGAAGTCCAGCACACGGGGCTGTGCCCGGCCCACCATGAAGATGTTGGCGGGCTTGATGTCTCGGTGAATGACACCTTTGTGGTGGGCGTAGCTCAGCGCGTCCGCCACACGCCGCACGATCAAGGCGGCCTGCACGGCAGTGGGGCGCCAACCCATGGACAGCAGCTGCTTCAGGTCCTTGCCCTTGAGCATCTCCATGGCGATGTAAGTACCCTGCTCGCTGGTCCCAGCGTCATACACGGTGACGATGTTGGGATGATTCAAGCTGCCCGCAGCACGCGCCTCGTTCAAGAACATGGCGTTGAACTGGGCGCGGTCCTGCTCGGGCAGGTCCACGTGCAAGGTCTTGATGGCAATCAGGCGCGACAAAAGGGGGTCGTGCGCCGCGTACACGGTGCCCAAACCACCTTCGCCAATCACGAATTTCAGCGCATAGCGGCCAATGTGGCCCACGCTGGGCATGAGATCGGGCCGCTCGCGGCGCGCATCGACCACCTCCGGCTCGGGCGGCAAGGGACGGGTCTGCTCCAGCGTGTCCGAATCATCGGGCGCAACAGGACGGCCCACGACGTCCACTTCGTGGGGCTCGGTGACAGCAGGCTGTGTTGGCTGAAAAGACACGGAAAAGGAACCCCCAGTTGGGCGCCCCTCTTACCGCCCGGAGGGACGCGCCGCTTTGACTTCGTCGGGTCGCAGGCCCGGCGCCAAATGGTCCAGCACACCGTTGACATACTTGTGCCCATCGGTGCCGCCGAAGCTCTTGGCCAACTCTACGGCTTCATTGATCGCGACTTTATAGGGCACCTCGAGACAATGTGCCAATTCGTACGCACCAATCCACAAGACAGCGTGCTCAACCGGGGAAAGTTCCTCGATTGGACGGTCCAGGAATTGGATCAGGTCGGCATCCAACTTGGCCGCCTGGTCAATGCAACCATGCAACAAAGCGTCGTAGTGAGGCCGATCGCACCGGGCGAAATCGTCTTGCTCGCGGATGTGGGCGTCGATCTCGGACACCTTGCGCGGGTTGATCTGCCACTCGTACAGGCCTTGCAACGCGAATTCACGGGCACGGCGACGCGAGGACTTGGCGCGATCACGACCCGCCGGGGCGGGCTTGCGTGCGGGGCGGCCTTCGATGGGCTTGTTGTTGGAATCAGCAGGCAAACTCACAGCAACTCATCCAGCAGGTTGGCCATTTCCACAGCAACGCGAGCCGCATCACGGCTCTTTTCCACCACACGGGCTTCGGCCTGAGCGTCGTTCTCGACCGTCAGGATGGCGTTGGCAATCGGCAGTTGGTAGTCCAGGGTCAGACGGGTCACGCCTGCGCCGCTTTCGTTGGCCACCAGTTCGAAGTGATAGGTCTCGCCGCGGATGATGCAACCCAGGGCCACCAAGGCGTCGAATTGATCGCTTTCGGCCATGGCCTGCAGGGCCACGGGCACTTCCAAAGCACCGGGCACCGTCACATGACGGATATTGTCTTCGGCCACGCCAAGGGCCTTGAGTTCGTCGATACAGACCTGGGCCATCCGGCCGGTCAGTTGATCATTGAAACGGGCCTGAACGATGCCGACGCGCAGTTCGCGTCCGTCCAGATTCACCGCTTGTCCTTTGTCAGCGCCTTGCATGAGTCAATTCCAAGTAAAGAGCGAGAGGGGTTCAACAAAAAGAACGGGAAGGCGTGACCGCTTGATCACGCCGAAGGCGACAGCACCTGGCCGTCTGCAGTCTGGAAGCCAGTGACTTCCAGGCCGTAGCCAACCATGCTGGGCAAACGCTGCTGGTTACCCAGCAAGCGCATGCGTTGCACACCGAGGGTGCGCAGAATCTGGGCCCCGACACCGTAGGTGCGCAGGTCCACCGGGGTTTTAGGCGTTTGCTGAGGCTCGGTGGGCAGCAGACGCTCGACGAGTCGGTCGGCATCGTCGCCTGCATTGAGCAGCACGATCACACCGCGCCCGGCTTCACGGATGGCGGCCAGGGCCTTGGGCAAGGGCCAGGAGTGCGCACGGCTGCCCGCGTCAAGCCAGTCGAGCACCGACAGGGGCTCATGCACGCGCACCAGCACTTCGTCAGCCGGCGTCCATTGGCCCAGGCTCAAAGCCAGGTGGACCCCACCGGTGCGGTCTTTGAACACGCGGGCGTCAAACGGGCCTTCGGGCGTCTCCATGGTGCGCGCGCCCAGTTGCTGGATCAGCGACTCGTTGCGGCTGCGGTATTCGATGAGGTCGGCAATGGTGCCGATCTTCAGGCCGTGTTCCTGGGCAAACACCTCCAGGTCAGGCAGGCGCGCCATGGTGCCGTCGTCGTTCATGATCTCGCAGATCACCGACGAAGGCGTCAGGCCAGCCATGCCAGCGAGGTCGCAACCCGCCTCGGTATGGCCTGCGCGCATCAGCACACCGCCATCCTGGGCCTGCAAGGGGAAGATATGACCGGGCTGAACCAGATCGGACGGCTTGGCATTGCGGGCCACCGCGGCTTGCACGGTACGGGCACGGTCAGCGGCCGAAATGCCGGTGGTCACGCCTTCCACAGCCTCGATGGACACGGTGAAGGCCGTGCCATGCTTGGTGCCATTGCGGGTGGCCATGGGCGGCAGTTGCAAGCGCTCACAACGCTCGCGCGTCAGCGTCAGGCAGATCAGGCCACGGCCGTACTTGGCCATGAAGTTGATGGCTTCGGGCGTGACGTGGTCAGACGCCAGGACGAGATCGCCTTCGTTCTCGCGGTCTTCTTCATCCACCAGGATGACCATGCGACCGGCGGCCAACTCGGCAATCAGCTCAGGAATGGGTGAAATCGGCATCGGGAGATTGTAGGCGCGCTGGCCTCTGCTTTTGGGGAAAACACCAAGAATGGATCACCTTATTGGGGCAATTTGCCCTCAACGGTGAGCATTCTTTCCACATAGCGGGCGATCAGGTCCACTTCCAGGTTCACCTTCGAGCCGGCCTTGAGGGAACCCAGGGCCGTGTTTTCGATGGTGTGGGGGATCAGGTTGATGCTGAACTGGGTGGTGCCGTCGGCCGCATCTTCGATCTGGTTGACCGTGAGGCTGACCCCATTGACGGTGATCGAGCCCTTGTAGGCCAGGAAACGGGCCAAGGCGCGCGGTGCGCGAATGCGCAGCAACCAGGACTCGCCCACCGGCTCGAACACGGTCACATCGCCCACGCCATCGACGTGGCCAGTCACCAGGTGACCGCCCAGACGGTCATGCGTGCGCAAGGCCTGCTCCATGTTGACGGCGCCCAGGGTATCGAGCCCCACGGTACGCGCCAGGCTTTCGGCCGACACGTCGATGGTGAAACGACCCGCAGCGACATCGAAACTGGTCACGGTCATGCAGGCGCCGTTGATGGCGATACTGTCACCCAGGCCCACGCCCTCTAAATAGCCCGCGGGGGTTTGCAGGGTCAGACGACGACCATGGGTGGCGTCTGCACCCAGGGGCTGAGAGTCAACGATCTGGCCCACGCCTGTGATGATGCCGGTGAACATGAAAAGTGCCTTTACTTGTCTGTGTGAAGGGTCAGAAGCGCTCGCGGCCAGGAACTCGGGCACGCAGCCGCAAATCATCGCCGATCTGGCGCACATCGATGAACGTCAGGTCTTTGGCCTGCGACACCGCTTCCAGCGGCGCCAAAGCTGCCAGGGGGCGCCCAGGGCCCAGAAACTTGGGTGCAAGATACAACAAGATCTCGTCCACCAGATCGGCTTGCAGGAAGGCCGCATTCAAGGTGGCCCCGGCTTCAACGTGCAGTTCGTTGACGCCGCGCTGCGCGAGGTCGGCCAAGACCCAAGCGAGGTCCAAACGCTCCCCCTGCAATGGGGCTTGAATCTCTTGAGCGTGAGGGAAAGCTCCCGGCGGTGTATCAGCACCGTAGATCAAGGCCTGCCCAGGCGGGTTCAGTAGCTGCGCATCGCGGGGGGTCCGCCAATGGGTGTCCAGCACCACCCGCAGTGGTTGCCGAGGCGTATCGATTCCCCGAACGTCCATGCGCGGGTTGTCGTCCACAACGGTGCCGATGCCGGTCAGTACCGCCCCCGCACGGGCTCGCCACTGGCGACCATCCAGACGAGCGGCCTCGCCCGTGATCCATTGGCTGTCGCCGTTATCCAGCGCGGTGCGACCATCCAGACTGCCTGCCAGCTTCATGCGAACCCAAGGCCGCTTGCGCACCATGCGCGAAAAGAAACCGATGTTGTCCAGCCAGGCTTGTTCGGCCAATTCGTCCTGGCGCGACAGCACATCCACCTGAATGCCGGCCGCTTGCAAGCGTTGCACGCCCTGCCCTGCCACCAGCGGGTTGGGATCCAGCAAAGCCACCACCACGCGGACCACGCCGGCCTGGATCAGGCCATCGGCACACGGTGGCGTGCGACCAAAGTGGGAACAGGGCTCCAAGGAGACATAGGCGGTCGCGCCTTTCAACGATTCACCCCGAGCCTGGGCATCGCGCATGGCCATCACTTCAGCGTGAGGCCCTCCGGTTTCCTGCGTGTGCCCGGCCCCAAGCAGTCGGCCCTGCTGCCAAAGGGTGCACCCCACGGCGGGGTTCGGCGGGCACAGCCACTGAGCGCGGCGCCCCCAATCCAGCGCCAAGGCCATGGCCTGTCGATCAAAAGGCGTGGGGTCAAATGCAGCAGGCAACGAAGTCATGTTGCGATCATCGCATCACTGCAACTGATCTGGCGCCAGCTGTACCACGTAGGTGACAGGAACGGCCTGCCCCGCCAGGGTGGCTGGCACCATGGCCGTCTGGTGAACCCGCTCGAACAAGGCTGACAGCCACGCCAGGTTGGGTTCGATCTCCAACACTTCGACATGGTCAATTTGCCCCTGCTGCGACACCCACAAGCGCAAAGTCACTCGCCAGGCTCCTGCCGTGGGCGGCAGTTGACTCCAAGCCAGTTGCCAGTCGTCTTGCGGGTAGGGCAAGGTATCCACCTGTTCGTCTGACAGGTATTCCGCAGGAGACGGGAGCCACAGCGTTCTCTCGCCCACGCGCGGCAAGGATGGCTCGGACACACCTGGCGCGGGCTGAGCGTCTGCTCCCGGCTCGCGGGAAAGGGGGGGCGCCCCCTTGTCGCTTGGCGGACGCATCGGTGCCGCGTCGGACCGAGGTGTCGCACGAGCAGCCTCGTCAGCCCAACCCGGCTGGGGTGGCCGCGAAACCTCCTGCAAAACGGTGGCCCGAACGCGAAAGGCCGATGAGGCATGCCATGCGCCTTCACCGCTGACGCGGGCCGGACGCTGCCACCACCAAGCCAGGGCAAGCAGATGTGCCCCGGCCACGGCGACCAGCAACCAGATCAAGCCTTTGCGCACAGAGAAACAGACCTCAGCGCCAGCACGCCGCCACAGCAGAGGCTTGGGAAGCAAACTTGTTCTTGTTGTAGTTCACGACCGATCGGGTGCCATCTTTGGTCAAGGTCAGGTCGCCACACGCATCTGATGCCATGGGGCTGCCGGCTTCACGTGTAGCGGTCAGGGTGTAGTCCACCCCGTTGACCACAACGCCAAGGGTGTACATGGCACTGCCCTCACCCGCCGGCGGTGACGTGGCAAACGACTTTTCCTTGGCGAAATCAGCGTTCTCTGTGGTTTTGCCCGTCGAGGCGTAACTGTAGCGTTCGGTGTAGTAGCGCTCCATCCACTGCTGGGCCGCCACCAAACGTGCACGCGCATCGGCACGCCGCCCCTTGGCCACATGCTCAGCATAGTTCGGATAGGCCACGGCAGCCAGAATGCCAATGATGACCACCGTGATCATTAACTCGATCAGGGTGAAGCCTCGTGGCAGCGAACAGCGGGAAACCATCATCTCAAACCCTTGGCGCATGTCATCAGTAGGTCTTCAGGCCTGGAATCACGCGCCACTGCACGCGACCATTGACCGCGTTGGGCGACAGTGACATTTCCCAATTGCGCCCCTCGATGCGCAAGGCCTCCTTGCCCGCGCCAGGCGTCACCGTCTGATCAGACACCACGAGGATCTTGGAGTCACTCACGTTCACCCCGAAGGCTGAAGCTGCCCCCGAAGGCAGCAAGCCATGCACGGCCAAACCTTGCGTGGGGCTGAGCGCATAGAGGGTAGAGAACGGCGCGTTCTGGCACATCGACTCGGCCGAACCATTTGGCCACACAGTGGTAAAGAACAGCACGCCCGAACGCACCACGGGTGTCGACAAGACCATTTCGCCTGTGCCCGACTGCTGCCCGGTGGTCACTGGGAAATCGAGGTACCAGCCGTCCTTGTCGGTCCAATTGATCGAGGTCGCGGCGTCGTCAGCCAGGGTCACGGCCCCCGTCTTGTCGTCTCGCACCAGCTTGCGCCCGACCAGCTTGTCCATTGTGGGCAAGGCCCGTTTGGCGTTCGCACCAGCCGCTGCGCCAGCCGGGTTGGTCGAGAAATTGCCTCGATCCCAGACGGTATAGAAACGCTGGTTCAGGTTGGTCTTGGGGAAGTCGCCGCTGAGGATCGATTTGCCGGTGCCGAACCCCACCATGACCCCACCCATGCCTGGGAAGGTGATGACCGGCGCCGTGGTGATGGGCAAGGGGTCGCCTGTCCCATCGGCTAGGTTGCGAGCCTGGAACAAGGGCACGGGCGTGTCCCCCGACACATAGGCGGAACCCCACTTGGTGGGGTCTGTCGAACTGATGTCGAATTTCCAGACACGCCCCTTCAGGTCAGTGGCGTAGACCCAATCGGCCGTCCCGTTGTTGTCGATGTCGACCCAGGTGGCGCCCATCAGACCATTGTCGGTGGCGTCATCGGTGGGCAGCTTGATGACGTTGCCACCCCAGGTTCCCATTTGCTCTCGGCCTGCCACATCGAGGAAGTACAAGTAGCCGCGACCGTTGCCCGAGCCATAGCCATTGGGCAGCATCAAAGCAAAGTGACCATTGTTGAGGCGAACCACATTGGCAGGCTGACCTGAGGAGCGATGCACCACCGGATCGATCAACACGTAACCCAGGTCAGCGTCATCGTCCGAACTGAACATCCATTTGAAGATGCTGCTCGCGTTGTCTTCCGTCAGGCTGTTCGTGTCGGTCACATCCAGCGCAAACACGGCTTTGCCACCCCGCCCCAGGCTGCTGAACAGATAGGTTTTCCACACCCCGGTCTGTGCGCCAGCGCCCAGGTAGACATCGGCGGTGAATGGACTGCCGTCCATGGTGGCGGTGATCGATTTGGTGGACTCGCGGCTTGCCGCGCGCAGCCCCCCCATCAATGGACTAGGCAGGTAGGACAGCACCGGCGCGCCGGTCTTGGCATTGAAGGCATGCAACATCGAGTCGTTCGAAGCGACCCAAAGCAACGATTGCGGAGCAGCCTTGCTGCGCGCCAGCAGGAATTGACGGTACGACGCCCAATCCTTGGGCAAATCCACATCGGTCACCCGCAACTGCGCACCGCGTTGCAGCCAAGGCGCCGCGTTGACGATGGGACCGAGCACATTGGTCAACTGGTTGCGCAAATCACCCGTGGCCAAACCCCCGCGTGCGTAGTTCACCAGATCCTTCCAGCTGTCAGCCCCAGCATCGGCATCCAGCGCTGTGCGCGCTGCAGCCAAAGCCGCCGGCGTATCTGCAGCCAAAGCAGACAGGGTCAAGGGCATCCCCACCAAGCCGATGTTGGTGATGACCTGTCGTTGCGGTGTATCTGCCCGCGAGGCTTGGGTCAGCTTGTCGCCCAACTCGAACTCAGGGTCCTTCTTGAAGGCGCCGTCGGCCAGCTTATAGGCCTTGACCGACCCGGTGTGGGCCTTGGCATCGAACTCAGCCACGTACTTGATGCTGTCACTGACCAACTGAGCCGACGACACCGCTGGCGTCGAGTTTCCCGCGGCCAAAATCTTGTCGAGCGCCTTGCGCAAGCCGGTTTCGAGCTTGGCCGGATCGCGTGCGAGGAAATAGCCTTCGGCATCAGCGCTGGCACTCGGCAATGAGGCCTGGGATACTGCACTGAACTTGTCCTCGCCCGTGTTGAAGCTGCCGTACTTGGCCGCATACCAGAGCGGGTCGGCCAAAACCGAACCAGCTTGTCCCAAGTCGAAGCTGAACGTACGGGTCGAAGCTGTTTCAACGCCGGAGAACCCAACCACGGTGTTGCCGTACTTGCTTGGCCATGCCCAGTTGTCAAAGCCTGCACCAGTGGGCATGCCCGCGTCGTCATAGCCGCAGCGCAAGGCGTAGTTGAGCTTGCTCAGTAGTTTGGGGGTGCCATCTGCGTTCTTGGCACAGTCGCCAAAATTGATCCCGTGGCTGCCATGGGTGATGTAGCGACCGGCATTGCTGACCGCGCCCAAAATGCTGAACCCGTGTGAGCCGGGCATGCCACCGTCAACGTTGAGGATGTCGGTCGTCACCTTCAACTGGCTGCCATCAATGGTGTAGGAGATGTATCCCACGATGTCCATGTCGTAGTCACCACCGAACTGGGCATCGTTCCAGGTCACGACATACGAAGCCCCCACCGTCTTGCCGTTCTCGCTGATCGAGTTCAGCAATTTGATGGTCAGCATGGCCCCGGGCATCCAGGCGTCACCGCCACCGATTTTGCCCCCCGCGTTCCAGATGCTTTCAGGCGTGATGAATACCTTGGCTCCCGTACCCGGGTGCACGACCTCAATTCGAGCCACAC
Organism: Aquabacterium sp.; assembly: GCF_036273115.1. Lineage (GTDB taxonomy): Bacteria > Pseudomonadota > Gammaproteobacteria > Burkholderiales > Burkholderiaceae_C > Aquabacterium. The sequence goes on along the minus strand of NZ_DASUIN010000013.1, from coordinate 66,693 downwards.
CGCCACCCATCGCGGCCGCCAGTGTCTTGACGCGCAGGGCATAGCCGGGCAGGTCAGGCGGCAAGTTGAGCTTGGCCGTGTCACGAATGGCCCGTGTGTTGCCATAGAGGGCGGCGCCCGCAGAAAGGTAGCTGCCTCGGGTCGCTGGCGCCTCCGGACACACGCCCGACACCTCCCACAGATGGGTCACCGTTTTGCCGGTACATTGCTCACCCCAGCCGCCATCGCCGTTATTGGGATCAGGTTTGACCGATGCCACTGACCGAATCGTGCCGTTGATGCCTTCGTTCTGCCCGACCTGGTCTGTGAATGACTCCAACGATTCGCTTCGGTTGGGCAAGCTGGCAAATTTGCCGACCTCATCGCGATCGAAGCTCAACGCACTACTGGAAATGGCCAGCGTGTTCATGGGGCGGCACAGGCTCTTGCCGTAGACCTGCCCACGCGTCTGCGTCCCTGCGCCTGGAACGGTTTGGCTATCGCTCAAGGGGTCCTGCCAGTCTGGTGCGGGCAAGCCCAATGCCGAGTCGATCGTCACCGGCTGTACGTTGTTGTAGCTGGACTTGCCTTGATTGGCGAAGTACGACAGGGCTTCAATCAACATTTCACCCAAGGGGTTGCCCCACGAGGGGAACTGCTTGTTGGTCAGCTTGTTCGGCATCACCCAGCTGAACGATCCGGCTGTGGTGTAGGAAGAGGCGCCTGCGTTGTAGAGGCGGAATGCATCAAACGACTTGATGAGCCCGCCACTGCACGCGCCACTGGTGTGGCAGAACGTGCCATCTTTGTTGACCTCGTCATTGAGGTTGCTGATGTTCTTGCGCAGCACCCCACCTGACAAGTTGTTGTCGTAACTGCCGGAGATCAAACCAAACTCCGCGCGCGCCGATTCTGACGCAGACGGCGCAAAACCATAATCGAGCAAGATGCCCGACGGCTTCAGCGAGGTCTGACTCACACCGTTGGCATCCTTGTACTCGAAGCGCTTGCAGTTTTCCTTGCCGATCAAATCGACGCTGGCACAAGCCTGAACCCGAATCGCCAGGCCGTCGCTGCCGATATTCGGTGGCAGATCACTAGAGGTGCCCTTGTCATAGGGCGCGATCAAGGCATGCGATGGCATTCCCTGAAGATCGGACCCGGGAATAGCGGCATCCCGCTCGAAATAAGACACCAACTTGGCGCCGAACCAGTAATCGGCATTGGCTGCATCGGTGGTCACTTCAGCGGGCCGCCAGCGGCACACCTTTTTGGCAGTGGTCGACCACAACAGATAGTTGCCCTTGACCATGCGCAAAATGGGGGTGCCGGCGGTGGCCTCTGCTGTCGTCGACATCGCGCAGGTTGTCAAGCCAACATAGGTCCCACCTTTGCTCAGGTCGGCCACGCTGAAGGGCGTGTATTTGGCGATGTCGGTACCGCGGTAGTACTTGGCAAACGCGTGTGCATCCGTGCCCAACTGGGCCAACTGCAAGACAGTGCTTGTGGCCGTATCGGTCTGCCGAAAGCCCCCGTAAAGCATCTTGCGAACCACGTCGATGCGAGTCATCGTGGCCCAGTTCAGGAAGTTGCCGCTCCAACGTGCCGTCACGCCCTCCAACGACTGGCCTTTGGCGTCTTGGGGCGTCAAACACCCCTCAGTCGCATGGCGGAATCCTTGCGGAACAAACTTCTGCCCATCGTGGCTGTAGCACTTGCTGGGGTCAAAGTAGCCGTAGTAATCGAAGTCAGGACGATAGGTCGGATCGATTCGCCCCGTGCCTTTGAGGTCCTCGTAATCGGTGTACATCGGCCCGAACAGGGTGTGGTCACGCGAGGCAGCCAACATCATCATGGCGGGGAAGTCACGCGCAGTGATGTTGGGCGGCACGGCCTGAATGGGCTTGGCTGTGTATGGGGCGGTCTGAGCCCAGACCGATGCGGCCATGAGCATCAGCGCCACAAGAGGTGCAATCCAGCGTTGAAAAGCGTTCATGGCAGCATTCACTCGGTTTCAGGCGGGACGTAATACGCTTGCACCACCGCTTGCGTGCCTCGGTCGTAACCAAAGCCTCGGGCCGTGATGCGGAACAGGGGGCGCTGATTGCGCATGCCCAGGTATTCAATGAGGTATTCGGGCTGTTGTGCCACCTCGTCGATGTGAGCGGTGCCTGTATAGGTTCCCAAGGGCACACCGCCCTTGAAGGTACTGCACTGATCGTTGACCGCCTGCGGCTTGGTCTTGAAGTCATTGTTCCAGCGGCCGCCTTTGTCATCAGCCCACCAGGGCGCCCCTTTGGGCGCTTCGTCGCCCTGGGCCACGCCAGCCTTGTCTGCATTCAAGCCCGCATACTGTGAATCGGTCATGCGGCAGATGCCGGCCAGGCACGAGACCCCTTCGACCAGCATGCCCACATTGGCCGCAATCGGGCGCATGCCGGTGCGCTGGCAGAAAGCACCTTGAGGGTTCTGGCCCTCTGGCATGGCCAGATCGGCTTCGGCATCGCGCAGAGCCGCTTCTGCTGCCTGATGGGCGACTTGCGCGTCGAGCACATTGCGGGCAATGCGCTCACCAAACACAGCCTGGCGTGCGCCGTAAAGGCTGATCGCGGTGAGCGCCAGAAGAAACACCAGAACCACAATCAGCGCAATACCGCGCTGACGAGGTTGAACGGAGGCATGCGGGGTCATGGCAGGTGTCTCCATCACGACAGGCGGTTCTTGACCGCAAAGACCTGCATGAAGCGACGACGCTGAACGCCGTCGTTGGGCAAGGTCTGCCCATCGCAATCAAGCCGGGTTTCATCTCCCGCCCCTTTGAAACGGGTTTCCGTCAAAGACCTCGCCACCACACAGACCTGCACAGACACCACACGCTGCCACCCGATCAAGGGCTCGTCTCGCACCATCACAGCCTGGGCCTGCCCCACTGCGGTCGCGTCGGCATATTGCGTTGCACGGGCAGCAGATGCATCGCGCAAGCCATAACGCACGCGCAACTGCTCAATGCCCGGCACCAGCACTTGATACCCGGTCGAACCATTGCCATGACACGCCAAGCCAAAAGTGACGATCGGTCGCCCACTCTCGGTCTCGTAATTCATGGTTCGCAGGGTGTAGCGGTTCGAGACGAACAGAGGGTTGGCTGGCGGCAAATTGGGCGACTTGTATCCTGCTCCGGCACGAGCGGCTGTATTGATCACGACATCGTTGTCCACCGACGAGCCCTGACAATCTGCTCGCGCCCCCGCTGCCAGATTCATCGCGTCTTCGGTGAAATAGTTCAATACCAGACCATCGCCCGCAAAGGTCTTGTTATCGGCGGCCTGACAGGCGCCATTCCAGAAACGGCCCGATGCACAACCAAACACGCCGGCATTGAATGCCGCCACGGCAGGCGCCGGATTCACATAGCGCCCCAGGTTCACCGCCAGGGTCGCATCGGGTTCGTGCATGTGGGCTGGGTAGTAACCGGCGTTGCCAATGTCTTTGCCCAGCAACTCGAGCGCCAGCTGGCCGTTTTCAAACATGGCTGCACGCTCTTCGACGGCCTGCTGCGTGCTGCGACCGTTCAGGTAGAGATAAGCAGCCACCAGCACGACCACCAGGTTGATGGCGACCGCAACCAGTAACTCGACCAGAGTCAAGCCCTGCTGGGCGCGGCGCAACGGCAAAGACAACGCAGCACTCATGGAACGATCACGAAATTAGCGCAACGAACCCCTTTGGGAACCTGGCTCGGACAGCACTGCCGCGCATCAGCTGGGGACTGGCCCGCCGCACAGGCCGGAGGCGTGGCACTGTAGTCGTTGTCCTGCCACATCACCGTCAGGTTCAAGCCATTCTGTACATCGCCGCTGACCTGGACGGAACCCTGCGGCAGAGACTCGCGCACGCGCTGACGCCAGTTGGCCATGTCCCATTGCGCCAGTGCCTGCGCATCGGCACAGACTTCGGTGGCGCAATCGGTGCCAGCGGCTTTGGGGGCATCTTGCTGGCCATTCCAATCGGCGCTGAACAGATAGGGCGACTGAGCCCCGGCACCCGCCACGGGCGCCGCATCCATATTGGCTCGCACCCGCTCGGCATAGTCACTGACCAGCATGGCCAGCACAGAACGATTGGCACTGCCCATCTGGTACTTCACCGTGTAGGACTGCAAGCCCGCCAGGCTGATCATGGCCAGCCCGAGAATGAGGATCGAGACCAGCACTTCGATCAGCGTGACCCCCGATTGAGCGCGACGGCGCTCAGTCATCACCGCCCCCTGCTGCACCAGCAACCAGGGTGGTCCGAACCTTGCCCATGCGGCTGAAAGCGATGTCGCGGACATGAGCCCCGGCCGTATCGCGTGAATCAGAAATGCGCATGCTCCCAGCCTGCCCCACCACCACACCGCGAGGCGAAAACACGATGATCTCGGGCGCATCGCCACCGTTGGCGTCCTGCAGAGACAAGGTGGCGGCCACGGGGCCCTGCGCGCGCAAGGCTTGACCTGCAGCCGGCTCGTCTGGCTCGGCCGACGAAGCACACGATGGCTTTTCATAAACCAACCAGCCGGTGTTCCAGGGGCCATCTTCGCCGGCACACAATGCCGCCCCCGATGCCGCCCGGCGGCACACCGCCACACAGGTATTGCGAGTCACTGCTTCCATGCGGGCCATTTGCAAGGCCCCGGTGAACTCGTTGGCCATGGCGTTCATGTCCTGACGCATCTGAAAGCCCGACAGCATAGGCACGGCCACCGCAGCCAGGATGGCCGCGATCGACAACGTCACCAGCAATTCGACGAGGGTGAACCCCGCGATTCGTGAAATATTGACACCCCTGTTCATGGGGTGTGAATGTATCGCCTGGCGCGCCAAACGGCACCACCGTCAATCGGGGGGACGCGCCGCTTATCGGAGACAGTTAACCGTCTGTCGGGAAGATCAGGCGGCATTCACCCCAGGACAAACCCGAGGACGCCAGAGCATCGTGATCAGGATGCGGATTTCTTGCCCGTTTCCTTGATGGCGGCCACGAACTCGCTGACGTCATCAAAGCTGCGATAGACAGAAGCAAAACGGACGTAAGCCACCTTGTCGAGCTTACGGAGTTCCTGCATCACCCACTCGCCCAACTGGGTAGACGAAACCTCTTTGTCGCCACACTGGCGCAGGCGGGCTTCGATGCTTTCAATGGCGCCTTCCAGGGCTTCGGCCCCCACAGGGCGCTTGCGCAGAGCAATCAGCAAAGAGCCCTTGAGCTTGGCGCGATCGTAATCGGTGCGGCGCCCATCGCGCTTGACGATCACCGGCAGTTCGATTTCTGCGCGCTCATAGGTGGTGAAGCGCTTGTCGCACGACTGGCAACGGCGACGGCGGCGAGTGGAATCCCCCTCGTCGGAATCGCGGGTTTCAACAACCTGGGTATCGTGGTGTCCGCAAAAAGGGCAACGCATGATGATGAGAGGCGGGCAAAAACAAAAAAGCCCGGCGCGCGGCCGGGCTTGTTGCGTCGATCAGCGATAGACGGGGAACTGACGAGTCAGCGCAGCCACTTGCTCGCGCACGCGGGCAATGGTGGCTTCGTCGTGCGGGTTGTCCAGCACGTCGGCGATCAGGTTGCCCACGATCACGGCTTGCTCTTCCTTGAAGCCACGGGTGGTCATGGCGGGCGAACCCAGACGGATCCCCGAGGTGATCATCGGCTTTTGCGGATCGTTGGGGATGCCGTTCTTGTTGCAGGTGATGTGCGCTGCACCCAGGATGGCTTCGGCTTCCTTGCCGGTCAGGTTCTTGGGACGCAAGTCCACCAACATCACGTGGCTCTCTGTGCGACCGGACACGATGCGCAGACCACGCTTGGTCAAGGTATCAGCCAGCGCAGCGGCGTTCTTCACCACTTGCTGTTGGTAAGCCTTGAACTCGGGCGAAGCGGCTTCCTTGAAAGCCACGGCCTTGCCGGCGATCACGTGCATCAGGGGACCACCCTGGATGCCGGGGAAGATGGCGGAGTTGATCTTCTTGGCGATCTCTTCCGAGCGCATCAGGATGATGCCGCCACGTGGGCCACGCAGGCTCTTGTGAGTGGTCGAGGTGACCACGTCAGCGTGAGGCACGGGGTTGGGGTACACGCCCGCAGCGATCAGACCGGCGTAGTGAGCCATGTCGACCATGAAATAGGCGCCGATTTCCTTGGCGATCTTGGCAAAGCGCTCGAAGTCAATCCGCAGGGCGAAAGCCGAAGCGCCAGCGATGATCAGCTTGGGCTTGTGCTCGCGAGCCAAGGCTTCCATCTGGTCATAGTCAATGTCTTCCTGGGCGTTCAGACCGTAGGAGACCACCTTGAACCACTTGCCCGACATGTTCAGGGGCATGCCGTGGGTCAAGTGACCGCCTTCGGCCAGGCTCAGACCCATGATGGTGTCACCAGGCTGCAGCAGACCGAAGAACACGGCCTGGTTGGCTTGCGAGCCGGAGTTGGCTTGCACGTTGGCGAATTCGGCACCAAACAGGGCCTTCAGGCGGTCGATGGCCAATTGCTCGACCACGTCCACGTTTTCGCAACCGCCGTAGTAGCGCTTGCCAGGATAGCCTTCGGCATACTTGTTGGTCAGTTGGGAACCTTGCGCCTCCATCACGGCGGGCGAGGTGTAGTTTTCAGAAGCGATCAGCTCGATGTGATCTTCCTGGCGCTTGTTTTCAGCTTGGATAGCGGCCCACAGATCGGGGTCGACATTGGCCAGGGTGTGTGTTGCACGGTCAAACATGACTTGGCAGTCCTCTTCATGGTTGAAGACCCACAGGAGCACCATGCTCCATGAGGGCTGCCCAGGCGAACGGCTGACACAGCCCTACGGGCGTCAGACAGATCGCCCTGGGGCTGGCCGCGCTTCCCGGTGGTTCACCACCTCAGATCTGAATCAGATCATGTATCGCCAGTTGCGCGGCAAGTTCGGGATTGTACGGGAGTCGGGCCTCAGGGCGCCAGTGCCAATTGCTCGGAACGATGCGGTGCGGTGTCGCTGGCCGCTGGCGCATTGGGCAAAGCGGCCGGAGCAGCGTGCTCGCTGGTCGCGGCAGGCGCCACCACTGGCGCGGCAGTCTGGACCACTCCGGCTTGCGGCAAGGGCACATTGACCGCCACCTTGCGTCCCGCTGAAACCTGACGCAGGTTGGCGAACTCGGCCATGACCTTGGCTGCATACCCACCGTCATCGGCCAGATTGGCTGCACCCACGTAGTACTTCAAGCCGCTTTCCAGCCCGCCCGCCTTGCGGATGCAATCCTTCAGCACCTGTACGCCCACGCGCAGATTGGTCACCGGATCAAAGGCGGCATGTTGGCCACCAAAGATCTGATACTTGTCCTGGTGCACGCGAGTCATCACCTGCATCAGCCCCTGGGCGCCAACATGGCTTTGCGCAAACGGGTTGAAGCCCGATTCGACCGCCATCACCGCCAGAACCAGATTGGGATCCAGATTGGCCTTCTGGCCCGCAGCCCAGGCTTCCTGTACCAAGCGGCTGATTGGCTCAGGCGCCACGTTATAGCGACGCGAAATCCAGAACGCCACCAGAGATTGTTGGCGACTGAGTTCCGTCGGGTCCGCAGCCGTGGCGCGGGCAATCGCCTCGGGCTCGGCCATGGCCAGCAGCACGTCGCTGTCAGACTGATCAGCGCTGGCGACCTGACGCCCATTCACGCGCTCGGTCAGCCAGGTCAATGCGTGTGATTCCAGATCATGGCGCCACTCAGGCCGCTGGATCAGGAAGACCACGCCCACGATGGCAAACAGCCCCACCATGGCCAGTGTGTTGTGACTGACCAGACGAACCCCTGACAAGACATCTGTCAGAACTTGTTGTACTCGGCGCCGGATGGCACCCCGTTGTCCAGACTTCTCTGAGTCAACGCGAGCACCTTGGGAAGGCGCGGACGAGGACTCGTCGGACCATGCACGCTCGAACGCTGTCATGTTTCTCCTTTCCTCACCGCCCGCTTGACCAGCCTGGTTGCGGCAAAAGCCGTAAACCACGCCAGCCACTCATGGCTGTGATAATGGCTCCGACTGACTGGTGACACGGGCTGTGCAGGCCTGTGTGCCACCTGGAACGGCCTCTCTCGAGAGAGGGGCCGGTCAAGCCAGAGCTGGCAGCGTTGCACCCCCGTAGAGATGCAAGGGAAAACCCGAATAAAGTACCTTCGGGATCGACGGGAGCGGATTCTAGGCACCGCTCAAATAACCAGTCAAGGATAACGGAAAGCTTTTTTAGAACTTTTAGATATGAAATACCGTGATCTGAGGGACTTCGTGGCAGGCCTGGAGAAGGCTGGCGAGCTGATTCACGTCAGAGAGCCAGTCTCCGTGCGGCTGGAGATGACAGCCCTGAGCGACCGCATCCTTCGTTCAGGGGGGCCCGCCCTTCTTTTTCACCATGCGGTAAACGATACAAAGCGTTACGAAGTCCCGGTTCTGGCCAACCTGTTCGGCACCCCCAAGCGGGTGGCCATGGGCATGGGTGCCGACAACGTCAGCGAGTTGCGCGACATTGGTCGCGTGCTGGCCAGTCTGAAAGAGCCCGAGCCACCCAAAGGCCTGAAGGACGCCGGCAAGTTGCTGCAGATGGCCAAGGCCCTGTGGGACATGAAGCCAGCCACCTTGCGCAGCGGTGCCTGCCAGGAGGTGGTTCTGGAAGGGTCGGAGGCAGACCTGACAAACCTCCCCATTCAATGGTGCTGGCCTGAGGACGCCGCCCCCCTGCTGACCTGGGGGTTGGTGGTCACCCGCGGCCCCCAAGGTGTGCCCAACGCCCGCCGCCGCCAGAACCTGGGCATTTACCGCCAGCAACTCATTGGTCGTCGTCAGCTCATCATGCGCTGGCTGGCCCACCGAGGCGGCGCACTCGATTTCCGGGAATTTGCCTTGGCCAATCCCGGCCAGCCTTTCCCGATTGCCGTGGCGCTGGGCGCCGATCCCGCCACCATCCTGGGCGCCGTCACACCGGTGCCTGACACCTTGGGTGAGTACCAGTTTGCCGGCTTGCTCAGAGGCAGCCGCACCGAGGTGGTCAACACCCGGGTCGGCGAGCGCACCGCCGAGGGCGACCAGTGGCTGCAGGTGCCTGCCAGCGCAGAGTACGTTCTGGAAGGCCATATTCCTGCGGCCCCCAAGGGCTTCCAGGGCACCAGCGAACATGGCGTCCCCCTCATGGAGCGTGGCGGCTATTTGCATGCACTGGAAGGCCCATTCGGCGACCACACGGGCTATTACAACGAACAAGACTGGTTCCCGGTGTTTGAGGTCTCGCGCATCACGCACCGACGCGACCCGATCTACCACTCCACGTACACAGGCAAACCGCCTGACGAACCCGCGGTGCTGGGCGTGGCCCTGAATGAAGTCTTCGTGCCCATCTTGCAAAAGCAGTTTCCGGAAATCGTCGACTTTTACTTGCCGCCGGAAGGGTGCAGCTACCGCATGGCCATCGTCTCGATGAAGAAGGCCTACGCGGGCCACGCCAAGCGGCTCATGTTCGGCGTGTGGAGCTTCCTGCGCCAGTTCATGTACACGAAGTTCATCGTGATCGTGGACGACGACGTGGACACCCGCAACTGGCAGGAAGTGATCTGGGCCATCACCACCCGCATGGATCCGGTGCGTGACACGACCCTGGTGGACAGCACCCCGATCGATTACCTGGACTTTGCCTCGCCCATCAGTGGACTGGGCGGCAAGATGGGCCTGGACGCCACCAACAAATGGCCAGGGGAAACCAGCCGCGAGTGGGGGCGCACCATCACGATGCCGTCAGATGTCACGCAAAGAGTCGAAGCCTTGCTCGCCAAGGTCTTGCCGGAATCCGGAAAGTGAATTAATCTGGAGCTGCCAACCGAGAGTTGGCATCAACTGAGATGCAGTCACTGCATCTTGGGAAGTGGCAAACCAACCTCTTTGCCCTTTCCTCGGACGGCCCGCGCGCCGCTCCAACCCCCGGCTTTGTCCGGGGGTTTCTCATTTCTGGGCCCTGTTTTTTTCGCCGCTCAAGACACCCGCCCTCTGCGCCGAAATAGCTCGAATGCCGCAGAACACTTCCCCTACCCCAGACGGGCCCACCGCAGCCCCCAGCCCCTGGCTGTTCGGTGACTCCAAAGCACAGCGCTACGCCACGCGCCGCCTGATGCTGACCTGGCCGTGCTACGCCCTGGCCGACCTCATCTTGTGTCTGGCCGCCGTCTTTGGCTATCTGGAACCTTGGAAAGCCGGGGTTCAAATCGCCTATCACACGCTGGGCTTGGCCACCTTCTATTGGCTGCTGCGGTCCGGCCGGTTCGAGCAAGATGCCGAGCCCACCCTGGCCTATCCGCAAGTGCTGTTCGGCTGCAGTGCCGTGGTGTTGAGCTATGGGCTGGACCATGCAGCCAGTGCATCGGCGCTGCAAATGCTGCCTCTGATCCTGGTATTTGACCTGCAACGTCTGAGCATGCGGCAACTGGTGACCGCGATGGTCGGCACCCCGATTGCGCTGTGCGCCATCCTGCTGGGCAGCTGGCTGCTGGCGCCAGATCTGATCGTGGGCCGCCGAGAACTACTTGATCTGCTCGCAACCTGCATCCTTTTGCCGGCATTGGGCATCATCGCCAAAGATGTTCGCGATTTGCGTCAGCGCCAACTGGACCAACGGGTCGAACTGCAACGCACACTCAAGCAATTGCAGGAGCTGTCCATTCACGACAGTCTGACCACGCTCTACAACCGCCAGTACATGCTGGACCTGCTAGACAGTGAAATGAAGCGACAAAAGCGCAATGGCCGGCCATTCAGCCTGGCCTTGCTCGACATCGACCAGTTCAAGCAGGTGAACGACCGATTCGGCCATGCCGTGGGCGACAAAGTCCTGAGCGAATTTGCCCGACTGGCCAACGAGGCCATTGGCGCCGCAGACACCTTGGCCCGCTGGGGCGGCGAAGAATTCTTGCTGCTCATGCCGGAACACGACCCTGCCCAGAGCCTGAAAACGCTGGAAGCCATTCGCGATGCGGTGGCCCGACATGACTGGTCTCGACTGCATGAGGGCCTGCAAGTCAGCTACTCGGCCGGCATCACCCAGCAACGCGCCAAAGACGAACTGAAAGACGCCCTGGAACGCGCAGACCGCGGCTTGCGCCTGGCCAACCAGCAGGGCAAGGCTCAGTTGGTCATTGTGGAGGCGGGTGAATGACACCCATCTCGCGCAGTGAAGCGCTGGTCAGTCTGGTGCTGGGCACCGACCCTCGCATGCGAATGCGCACGCGCTTGTGCCTGCTCGCCTCGGTCTTGTACCTGGGCTGGATCTGTGTGATCTCCCTGGGCATCGAGGCAGGCTTGTTCATCTCGGCTCAAGCCGCACAGTGGGCGATTGCGCTGAATGTGCTGGCCATGCTGGCGGGCTACCCCATCGTGCGCAGCGGCAAGTCGATGCACTGGGCCGATCCTGCCCTGGTGTTGCCGCAAATGCTGGGCGCCCAGGCATTGGCCTGCTTTGCCTACGCCACCGCCCCGGATGCGCGTGGCGCATTGATGCAGTGGATGTGTTTCATCCAGGTATTTGGCCTCTTCAGCCTCAACCCGCACGAGGTGAAATGGTCGGGCTCAGGGTCGATCCTGCTGCTGGCGCTGATGCTGTTCATCTCAACCAGCATCGGTCTGGACCAGTTTTCAGCCGGCGAACAAACGCTGCGCGTGATTCTGCAAGGCTTCGTCATGGGGGTGTTGTGCTGGGTGTCGTACCACTACAGCCTGATGCGAGGTCGGGTGCGCGCCCAAAAGCAGGAACTGACGCAGGCTGTAGCCGATGTGCAGAACATCATCGAGCACGATGCCCTCACGGGCCTGTACAACCGCCGGCACATGCAGATCTTGCTGGAAGCCGAAATGGAACGCTGCCGCCGGTCGGGACACAGCTTCTGCATTGCGCTGGTCGACCTGGATCATTTCAAATTCATCAACGAAACCTACGGCCCGCATCTGGGCGACGAGGTGCTGCGCAATTTTGCGCGCCACATTCGACTGATCTTGAGAGAAACCGATGTGGTGGCCCGCTGGGGTGGCGAGGAGTTCCTGTTGATCATGCCTGACACGAACCCCTCGGAGCGAGCCAAAGTGGGCCTGGAACGGCTGCGCCGCTCACTGATGCTGCAAACCATGTCGCTTCAAGCGCCTGACTTGCGTGCCACCTTCTCTGCCGGCATTGCGGTCTACCATGCCGATGAAACCATGGATCAGGTGCTGGATCGCGCCGATCGCGCTCTCTATCAAGCCAAGGCCGCCGGGCGTGCGCGCACAGTCTTGTCTGCTGACGACGACCTCGCCCCGATTCACAAACCAGCCGCCAGCCCCAGCACCTCATGCAAGGCCTGACGGACGTTGGCCATGCCCTCGGTAGACGGCAACCAGTCGAGGCCGGACCGATCGCCAGCCGACCAGAACGCCATTGGGGCTGGGGTGATCTTGATCGCGGGGCCATTCGGTTGCTGAGCGGCCCAGTGCTGGGCTGAGCGCTGAAACGCCCGCAGCGCGCGGGGCATGTGATAGGCCTCCGTCACCACCACCAACTCCGTCACCCCTTCGGCTGCTAACTGATTGACGGTGTATTGGGCGTTCTGTCGCGTGTCGGCAGATTGGGTTTCTGTCCAGCGAATCGACCATCCGTAATGTTGCTGGGCCACCCGTGAGGCCACCTCCGCCTCAGAAATGGCGCCGCCATCGCGCTGCTGAGCCCACCCCACGCCGCCACTGAAGGCCAGAGGCATCCCGGTCTGTCGGCTCAACCAGATGCCGTAACGCAAACGCTCGGCCGAATGCGGCGAGAGATCGGAAACCCCATACTCCCGCGCCAGTGGCTCACGCCCCCCCCCCAGCACCACAATGGCCTTGGTCGGAGCGGGAGCACGAGCAGCTCGTTTACCGGCAGCCAGGTCGCCACGCGTCGACTGTTTCAAGCGCAACATCTCTGCGCCATCCAACGCCACCGGCGGCTTGAGCACGCCATTCAACAACCAGCGCGCGGTGACGTTGCAACTGCTCAACCAGATCACCAGGACACCCAGCAGCAGGGTCAGGTATCCCCAGCCCCGCCTGGGCAAAATCAGCCTGGCCCCCAGCAGAATCAACACCAGGCCAGGAACCGGAGGCAAGATCAAAGCCGACACGATCGGCTTCCAGCTACCCAGATCCATCTGATCAACCTCTTAGAAAAACGCTTGCAAGCCAGTCTGCGCCCGCCCCAGGATCAGGGCGTGCACATCGTGCGTCCCCTCGTAGGTATTGACCGTTTCCAGATTGGCCATGTGGCGCATCACGTGGTATTCGTCATGGATGCCGTTGCCCCCATGCATGTCACGCGCCTGGCGAGCCACATCCAAGGCCTTGCCACAGTTGTTGCGCTTGATGAGGCTGATCATTTCAGGCGCCGCCTGCCCCGCATCCAGCAAACGCCCCACCTGCAAAGCCGCCTGCAGCCCCAGAGCAATTTCCGTTTGCATGTCAGCCAACTTGCGCTGAACCAACTGAGTCTGAGCCAAGGGCCGACCAAACTGCTGGCGATCGAGGGTGTACTGACGTGCAGCAAACCAACAGGCCTCAGCTGCGCCCATGGCGCCCCAGGCAATGCCATAACGCGCCTTGTTCAAACACCCGAAAGGCCCCTTCAAGCCCTTGACTCCTGGCAAGAGCTGCGACTGGGGCACAAACACCTGATCCATCACGATTTCGCCGGTAACCGATGCGCGCAAACTCAACTTGCCTTCGATCTGAGGGGTGCTCAACCCCGACATGCCGCGCTCGAGGATGAAGCCCCGAATCTCCCCGTCGAGCTTGGCCCACACCACCATCACGTCGGCAATCGGGGCATTGGTGATCCACATCTTGCTGCCTTGCAGCAGGTACCCCCCTTCGACCGCTGTGGCGCGCGTAGCCATGCCACCCGGATCGGACCCGAAATCAGGCTCGGTCAAACCAAAGCACCCAACCCACTCCCCTGAGGCCAACTTGGGCAGATAGCGCGCCTTCTGCTCAGGCGAGCCATAAGCATCAATCGGGTACATGACCAAGGAACTCTGCACGCTCATCGCACTGCGATAACCCGAATCGACGCGCTCCACCTCACGGGCGACCAGGCCATACGCCACATGACTGAGACCAGGGCATCCGTGCCCCTGGATCGTGGCCCCCAGCAGCCCCAACTGCCCCATTTCCGTCATGATGTCGCGGTCAAAGCGCTCGTGGCGATACGCTGTCAAGATACGGGGCTGAAGCTTGTTCTGACAGTACTCGTGCGCAGCATCGCGGATGGCGCGCTCCTCTGCCGACAGCTGCCCATCCAGACGCAAGGGATCAGACCAGTTAAACGATTCTTTGCTCATGCTTATCGCTCGCTTGAAACAGGATCACCATGACATCGCCAAGCTACGAAACCCTCCCTGAAGTGGAAGAAGCCACCTTTGGTGCGGGCTGTTTCTGGTGTGTCGAAGCTGTATTCAACCAGATCCACGGCGTGATTCACGCCGAGTCCGGTTATAGCAACGGTCACGCCCCTCACCCGACGTACGAAGCCGTCTGCGGCGGGCACACTGGACACGCGGAAGTCGTGCGGGTGCGCTTCGACCCAAATCAGGTCAGCTACCGGCAACTGTTGGAGGTGTTCTTCAGCATTCACGATCCCACCTCGCTGAACCGCCAAGGCGCTGACAGCGGCACGCAATACCGCTCGGGCATCTACACCCACAGCGACCCGCAGCACACACAGGCACTAGAGATGATTCAGGCGCTGACAGCCCAGCAGGCCTACAGCCGGCCCATCGTGACCGAAGTACGCCCGGTGGAGAACTACCACCCGGCGGAAGACTATCACCAGCGCTATTTTGAGCAGCACCCCCACCAAGGCTACTGCGCCATGGTGGTGGCGCCGAAGGTGGCCCATTTTCAGCACACCTTCAGTCGCCTGCTCAAGCGCTGATCCAGCAGGGATCAGGGGGCCAGGCGATGCAGGGCCCAGCTACCGTCGGCCTGTCGGTCAAACACCAAGCGATCGTGCAGTCGCGAGGGCCGGCCTTGCCAGAATTCCCAGTGATCGGGCAGCAGCCGATACCCACCCCAGTGCTCAGGCCTCGGAGGATCGTCGCCCAGGCGCGCCTGATGCGCGTGCCAAGCGGCCTCCAGCTCCTCACGCGAGGCCAGGATCTGGCTTTGCGGCGACGCCCATGCGCCAATACGAGAGCCCAGCGGGCGCTGACGGTAATAGTCGTCTGACTCTTGCTCGGACACGCGCTCAACACGCCCTTCGATGCGCACCACGCGCTCAAGTTCGTGCCAGAAAAACTGGATGGCCGCGTAGGGATTGGCCGCCAGGTCTTGCCCCTTGCGGCTGTTGTAGTTGGTGAACCAGACCAATCCCTGCTCATCAGCCCCCTTGAGCAAAAGGATGCGACTCGAAGGGCGCCCTTGTGCCGACACCGTCGACAAGGTCATCGCATTGGGCTCTTCCACTTTGGCGTGAACGGCCTCGTCAAACCAGTGGTGAAACTGCGCCATGGGGTCGGCCAGCACATGGGACTCGTCCAGCGCGGCGCGCTCATAGCTTTTGCGCATCTGCGCAAGGTCGTGGGGCGTTTTCTTGTCCATGTTGGCAGTATCGGTCACAACCACGGTGGTGTGGCATGACACCCGTCAAAACCGGTTTTAAACGCGTTTTCCCTGATTCAGAAATGTCGCAGACAAGCCGAAACCCTGAGCGGGTAACTCCTTAGGTATACGCACTCTGGTGCAGTGCAGCAATCGACGTGACACTTTGTATCAAGACGGGAAAAAATCCATGAACTCGCTGCCCACGCTCATTGTTCTGGCTGATCCGATCCCCCGCAGCGCGGCGGAGCCGGAGGTCATGACTGCGCTGGCACACACGCTGCGCGTGGGTCTCGAAAGTGGCCTGCCCATGGTTCTGGTCGCCCCCACCCCCGCAGCCGAATTCGCTCGCACCCTTCTGCCAGGCAACGACGTGGTTGAATTGACCGACGTCAATGGACTGGAGGCTCGCAACGACCTGATGGCCCGCTCCGTAGCGGCCGGCGTCCTGGCCAGCCCCCACGCGCCCGGCTGGCTTCTATGGCCCGCCGACATGGGCGATATCCAGTCAGACACCCTTCGGCTTCTGGCGCAAGGCGTCAGTCACTACCCGATGGTGTTCCCTCAGTTCCATCAACGCCGCGGCCACCCCGTCGGTTTGTCGTCGGAGTTTTTCTCCGAACTGATCCGACTGAACACCGACCGCGACCTCAGTCGACTCATGACCCGCTATCCGGCCCTGGGAATCGATGTCGAAGACCCAGGCATCCTCGAGTCCGAACTGCCAGACGATCACCTGGCCAAGTTACGCACGCAGCTTCAAGGCATCCCCAGAAGCACCCTGGCGCCTGCGACTGCGATGCTGGTCTGAGACCTGAACCGAGCCTCAGCCCCCGCAAAAGTCGACCCCCATGAAAAAAGTCGCTCATCACCGAAGGTGAGAGCGACTTTGTCACAAAAGGAAGAGGCGATCGCCCCTCCCTTCAGCGCGCCTGAATCAGGCAGCGCGGCGGCGACGAGCGGCCACGCCAACGGCGGCCACGCCCATAGCCATCAGAGCGTAAGTGGAAGGCTCAGGAACGGCCGTCACCGAGATCTTGGTGGTGATGGTGCCGAAGTCGGTCACGGTTTGCAGAGCACCCTTGCCCAGAGACAACAGGCCCAGCGACTGCACGAAGGTGTTGAAACCACCAGCGGTGATTTGCAGACCCGAAACCGTGGTCAGAATTTGGTTCTGGCCAGCGACGAAGGTGTCTTGCACCACGGGGTTGACGATGTCCCACAGGTAGTAGTTGGTCAGGGTACCAACGCCGTTGGCGCCGACCACAGTGGCGTAAACCCGCTTGTTGACATAGTCAACATTCAGATCGCCCACGGACAGCGAACCGCCGCTCGACACACCCTTCAGGACGGGCGAAGTCTGGGTGGCGCCACCGGTCACGGCGATCGAGTTGTACTTGTGGGTAGCGGAATCAACCACGACGTTGCTGATGTTGGCAGTAGCCGACACTTCGGTGTAGAAACCGTCCACGTCCTTGGTTGCAGTCGCAGTGCCACCGTTCCACGAAGACACGGCCACCTTGCCGGTGTCCAGAGCGGCCATCAGGTCAGCGCTGAACGAGAGGGTACCCGAGCCGCCATCGAGACGCAGGTTGTCCAAGATGCCGCCCACGTTGACAGTGGTCGCAGCAGCAGAGGCAGCGCCAGCGGCCACAAATGCCACGGCAGCCACGATGCCCTTGATTGCAAATTTCATGTTTATCTCCACTTGGTTGCGGCCCTTTGGCAAAACTTCTCTTCTCCGGCTGAAGGCATCCGCCTCTTCCTTCAACGCGTCCCAGACCTCCTCCGTCTGTACGATTAAAGGATAACGAGCCCCGATCCGAGCCAACAACAAGTGGTGTTCGTCTTCTCACCCCTGAGGCCGAGAACCGCCCTCTCCCGGGCAAGAAAACCCCCGCAAGGAGGTGGCGGGCTAACCCCTAAATGCGACAAAAAGCAGCACAACGCAAGTAAACCCGCCACAGCTTGACGCGATGAGCCGACCAAGGAAGCCCCTGGCCAGCCCCACGCATCAACCTTGACGACGGCGGCGAGCAGCCACGCCGACAGCCGCTACACCCAGCGCCATCAGGGCATAGGTGGATGGCTCAGGCACAGCCACCGTGACCTTGGTGGTGATGGTGCCGAAGTCGGTCACAGTCTGCAGAGCGCCCTTACCCAAGGACAACAAGCCCAGAGACTGCACGAAGGTGTTGAAGCCACCTGTGGTGATCTGCAGCCCCGAGATGGTGCTCAGGGTCTGGTTGGTCCCGACCACAAAGGTGTCTTGCACCACAGGGTTGACGATGTCCCACAGGTAGTAGTTCGACAGGGTGCCAACACCGTTGCCGCCGATGACGGTGGCATAGACCTTCTTGTTGACCAGGTCGACGTTCAGGTCACCCACCGTCAGGAAGCCACCGCTCGACACGCCCTTGAGCACAGGCGAGTTTTGAGTGGCACCACCGGTCACGGCCACCGAGATGTACTTGTTGGTGGCACTGTCGATCACGGCGCTGGCAACCTTGGCGGTAGCCGACACCTCGGTGTAGAAGCCGTCGACGTCCTTGGTCGCAGTGGCAACACCACCGTTCCAGGACGAAACCGTGACCTTGCCGGTGTCCAGAGCCGCCATCAGATCGGCACTGAACGACAAGGTACCCGCCCCTTCCACCAGGGTCAGGCCGTTCAGCGAGCCCCCAACTGGAACGGTGACAGCGGCAGCGCTGGCGGCGCCTGCCGCGACAAATGCCGCGGCGGAAACGATGCTCTTGATTGCAAATTTCATGTCTCTATCTCTCCACTTGTTTGCGGCCCTTTGGCTTGACTTCTTTTTGTGCTGAGCCGAAGGCATCCGCCTGTTCCTTCAACTCGCCTCAGACGACTTTCGCCTGCACGGTCAAAGAATAACGAGACACGATCAATGCAAACAATTCACCCCACTCGCCAACTCACCCCTTTCACCCAACTTGATTTGCGTTAAAAATTCCCAGTTCGCAAAAAGCGCGAGCTAACCAGAACAGGACTAACCCGAACGGGCTTATTTCAAGCGCACCTTCGCAAACTTGCGCTTGCCTACCTGTACGACGTATTCACCTGCCGCGAGCTTCAAACCCTTGTCACTGACGGCATCGGAATTGACGCGAATGCCCCCCTGATCGATGAGGCGATTGGCCTCACTGGTCGAGGCCACCAAGCCCGCCTGCTTCAACAGCGCACCGATCCCCAAAGGCGCACCGTCGGCCAACGACAGATCGACTTCGGGAATGTCGTCGGGCACCCCCCCTCGGGCGCGGTTGGTGAAGTCGGCCAGGGCGGCGTCGGCCGCCGCAGCACTGTGGAAGCGAGTCACGATTTCCTGCGCCAACATGACCTTCGCGTCACGCGGGTTGCGGCCGGCAGCACACTCGGCCTTCAACACCGCGATCTCGTCCAGAGGGCGGAAGCTCAACAAGGTGAAGTACTTCCACATCAGGTCATCGCTGATGCTCATGAGCTTGCCAAACATGGTGTTGCCTGGTTCGCTGATGCCGATGTAGTTGTTCTTCGACTTCGACATCTTGTCCACGCCGTCCAGGCCCTCCAGCAAAGGCATGGTCAAAATGCACTGAGGCTCCTGGCCGTACTCCGCCTGCAGGTGACGCCCCATCAGCAAATTGAATTTCTGGTCCGTCCCACCCAACTCCAGATCCGACTTCAGCGCGACCGAGTCATAGCCTTGCATCAAGGGATACAGGAACTCGTGCACGCTGATGGGGGTACCCGCCTTGAAGCGCTTGGTGAAGTCATCGCGCTCCATCATGCGGGCCACCGTGTAGCGGGATGCCAGTTGAATCATGCCGCGCGCGCCCAGTGCGTCACACCATTCACTGTTGTAGCGAATTTCCGTCCGCTCGGGGTCAAGAACCAGACTGGCTTGCCGATAGTACGTTTCTGCATTCTCTTTGACCTGCTCGGCAGTCAGAGGTGGACGCGTGGTATTGCGCCCGGACGGATCACCAATCAGGGATGTGAAGTCACCGATCAGAAAAATGACGGTGTGCCCCAAATCCTGAAGCTGCCGTAGCTTGTTGAGCACCACGGTATGACCCAGGTGAATGTCTGGCGCGGTGGGATCGAGCCCCAGCTTGATACGCAAGGGCGTGCCGGTCGCCTCGGAGCGAGCCAGCTTGCGAACCCACTCGCCCTCGGGCAGCAATTCCTCGCAGCCACGCTGCGTCACCGCAACCGCTTCACGCACGCGATCGGTGATCGGAAAATCTGGCTGGGTTTGTTGAGGTTTTTCAGAATGCGACATGATCGACCGATCAGTGAAAATGATGAGATTGCCGGGCCTTTGGCCAACGCTATACTCGGCGCAGTTGACCAGCTCGACAGCCTGATGGTTGGGGGCAGATTCTAGGGGACAGCCCCCAAGCAGTGGGAATTCCAGTTTTGACGTCCAACAAGTTGAACCAAGCGAAGCAGGCAGACGCCCTGACTCGGATGACAGAAATGGCCAGCCGCATTCAAGCGGCTGTGCACCGTCATCCTCGCCGTATCAGCGCGGCTGTCATGCTGCTGATGGCTGGCACCGCAGTGACTGCCTTTGGTGTGGCCCCCTTGTCGGCTCTGCCTGAGGCCGCCACGCCCACCATCACCGAATTTTCTCAAGCCCTGCCTTTGCCTGAGTTGCCTCAGCAACTCGCCCGCCTCGACGAGCAATCGTTCGTTCTGTATCGCAGCGAAGTCACCCGCCCGTCGGACACGGTCGACAGCTTGCTCAAACGTCTGGGCGTAGATGATGCCGCGGCCGCTCAATTCTTGCGCACCGACCCTACCGCCGCCTCGCTGCTGCAAGGCCGCGCGGGCAAGCTGGCCCAGGCCTCGGTCACAGACGGCCGCCTGACCCAACTCATTGTTCGTGGGCCTGCAGCATCGAATGACCAGTGGGACACGCATTTCACGCGTCTGACCATCGAGCGGGTGGAGCAGCAGGGATCGGTTTCCTGGAAAGCCCACCAGGAACAAGTCAAGCTCGACGTCACCCCGCAACTGGCCTCTGGCACGATCCAATCGTCGCTCTACCAGGCCGCCGATGACGCCAAGGTCCCAGACGCCGTCACCAACCAGATCGCCGAGATCTTTGGCAGCGACATCGATTTCCGCCGTGAACTGCGCAAGGGTGACGCTTTCAGCGTGATCTATGAAGCCCACACCGCCGACGGACAACCCATCACTTGGGGCGCTTCGGCAGGGCGCGTGCTGGCCGCGCGCTTCATCAACAAAGACACCACCCACGACGCCATCTGGTTCCAGGAGCCTGGTCGCAAGGGAGCGTATTTCGACAGCAACGGCCGCAGCAAGACACGCGCATTCCTGGCTTCGCCACTGGCGTTCTCTCGCGTCACATCCGGCTTTGCGATGCGCTTTCACCCTGTGCTGCAAAGCTGGCGCGCCCACCTGGGGGTCGATTACGGCGCCCCAACCGGCACGCCCGTGCGTAGCGTGGGCGACGCCGTGGTGGCCTTTGCAGGACAACAAAACGGCTACGGCAACGTCGTACACCTGCAGCACGCCGGTGATCGCATGACCGTTTACGCTCATTTGAGCCGCATCGATGTCCGCCGCGGTCAGCGCGTGGAACAAGGCCAACTGATCGGCGCGGTCGGCGCGACTGGCTGGGCCACCGGACCGCACCTGCATTTCGAGTTCAAAATCGCCGGCAAGCAAGTCGACCCGATGGTGATCGCTCGCGCCTCCGAGAGCCTGCAACTGTCGCCGCTCGCACTGACCCAGTTCCGCCAACGCGTTGGCACCCTGACGCCAGGCCTCAACACCGCTGGCGAACAGCGACTGGCCGGCGCGGCTTCCGGCCCACGCTTTGAGTAACGCTCCCGCCCTGTTCATTGGCCTGATGTCTGGCACATCGCTGGACGGGGTCGATGGTGTGCTGGTTCGAATGAGCGCCGACACGTGGGAAACCTTGGGCCACGCCCACACCCCCTTCCCGGCCACCCTGCGCGAGGCGCTGCTCAACCTCAACACGCCAGGCGGCAATGAACTGCATGAAGCTGCGCTGGCCTCACAGGCCCTGGCCGTGGTCTATGCACAGATCGTGCAGCAACTGTGTGAAGAACAGGACGTGCTGGCCACGGAGGTGCAAGCCATCGGGGCTCATGGCCAGACCGTTCGGCACCGCCCAGAACTGGGCTACACACTGCAACTCAATCAGCCCGCACTGCTGGCCGAACTGACCGGCATCGATGTCGTGGCAGATTTCCGTAGCCGAGATGTGGCCGCTGGCGGTCAAGGCGCCCCGCTGGTGCCGGCCTTTCACCAATCGGTGTTTGGCCAAAGTGACCGCACCGTGGTGGTGGTGAACATTGGCGGCATGTCAAACATCAGCATCTTGCGGCCCAACCGACCCCCGCTGGGCTTTGACTGCGGCCCCGGCAACGCGTTACTGGACGCCTGGTGTGAACTGCACACCGGCCAAGCCTTTGACGCGAACGGCGAATGGGGTGCTGGCGGTGAAGTCCATGAAGATTGGCTACACGACGCCTTGCAAGAGCCCTTTTTCGCCCTTCCCCCACCCAAGAGCACAGGACGCGATCTGTTCAACCGTCGCTGGCTGACTCAGTGGCTGGCCTCGCACGGACAGACCGATGGCCCGCAAGCGGACCCGCAATTGGCCCGAGACGTTCAAGCCACCTTGTGTGAGCTCAGCGCGCGTGCCATCAGCCTTGCCATCGCCACCCACGCCGCCGAAGCGCAAGACGTCATCGTGTGCGGAGGCGGTGCCCTGAATGCCGACTTGATGCGCCGCCTGAGCGAACAGCTGCCCGGCATGCGCGTGGCACCGTCAGACGCCTGGGGCATGGCCGCCACCCAAGTGGAAGCCGCAGCGTTTGCGTGGCTGGCATGGGCTCACGTGAATCGTCAGCCGGGCAATGTGCCAGAAGTAACGGGGGCTCGCGGCCCCCGTGTGTTGGGCGCGCTTTACCCAGCGCGCTGACCCGCCGCAAGCGGCCCGGTCGGGATCAGACTGAGAAGCTCGAACCGCAACCGCAGGTGGTCGAGGCATTCGGGTTGCGAATGACAAACTGCGACCCTTCCAGGTCATCCTTGTAGTCAATCTCGGCCCCCACCAGGTACTGCAGGCTCATGGCGTCGATCAGCAGGGTCACGCCATTCTTCTCCATCTTGGTGTCGTCTTCGTTGACGATTTCGTCGAAGGTGAAGCCGTACTGGAAACCAGAGCAGCCGCCACCTTGAACGAACACGCGCAATTTCAGATCAGGGTTGCCCTCTTCGGCCACCAGTTCTGCCACCTTGCCCGCCGCGCTGTCGGTGAAGATGATCGGGGCGGGAAACTCGTTCGAGGTATCGGGTGCGGCTTGAGCAGCAACAGTCATGGGTAACTCCGGGAAAAAATCGGCAGAACCAAATCCTTAGGGAATTGGTCAACTATGGCATCACTTTGCCACCATCGCAAAGCCCTGTCAAAGACACTGGTCAAAGACCGGGCGATGCATCAAGACAGAAAAATCAAGGCAGGACAGGCACCAGCGTCAGGCCCAGGTGCTCGTCGAGCCCGCACATGAGGTTCATGCACTGGACCGCCTGGCCAGCGGCGCCCTTGGTCAGGTTGTCTTCCACCACCAGCACCATCACCGTATCGGGTTGCGGCTTGTGCACGGCAATGCGAACCTGATTGCTGGCACGCACACTGCGGGTTTCGGGCGCACTGCCTGCTGGCAGCACATCCACAAAACGCTCCCCCTGATAACAGGACTCGAACAGCGCCTGCAGATCGGTGGCCTGCCCTTCGGCATTCAAACGCGCATACAAAGTGGAATGAATACCGCGGATGATGGGCAGCAGATGCGGCACGAACAGGCAGTTGACCGAGCTGTCGCCGGCCACCGCACGCAGTTGCTGGTTGATCTCCGGGCCGTGGCGATGGCCTTTGACCCCATAGGCCTTGAAGTTGTCAGCCGCTTCAGCCAGCAGGGTGTGCACCTCGGCCTTGCGTCCGGCTCCCGACACACCCGAGGCACAATTGGCGATCAGATGGGTGGGCTCAATCAGGCGATTGCGCAGCAAAGGCGCGAAACCCAGTTGAACCGAGGTGGGATAGCACCCTGGGTTACCAATCAGACGGGCCTTGCGGATGGCTTCGCGGTTCAACTCAGGCAAGCCATACACCGCCTCGGCCAGCAAGTCAGGGCAGCTATGGGGCATGCCATACCACTTCTCGAACTCGGCGACGTCTTTCAGGCGGAAGTCTGCGGCCAGATCGATGACCTTGACACCCGCGGCGAGCAGCTCACGCGCCTGCGCCATGGCCACGCCATGAGGGGTAGCAAAAAACACCACGTCACATTCAGTCAGGCGGGCATCGTCAGGAGTCACGAAGGCCAGGTCGACATGACCTCGCAGACTGGTGTACATGTCGGCCACCGGCAAGCCGGCTTCCTTGCGCGAGGTGATGGCCTGCAACTTGACCTGAGGGTGCTGCGACAGCAGTCGCAACAACTCCACCCCGGTGTAGCCCGTGCCACCCACAATGCCGACTTTGATCATCTGAAATCCTTTCTACGCTCCCCGACGAATCGAATCAGGGAAAACCGCCATTCTAGAAAAGACCAGGGCTTGCGCAAACCCTGAACGGCGCTTTCGGTACTTTTTCCTGATTTGTAACGCCCCTGTGAAGCGTGACGGGATGCACACACCAGCCCTCACGCCCGAACCGGAACGGTCGAAATACACACACGACTGTCTGATTCCTGTGGGCCCCATGCTGATCCGCCGCCAAATCCTGATCACCACCGTTGCGATTGCCACGTGCAACGCCAGCTGGGCGGTGCCCCTGTTCTCCCCATCGATGGCCGAGTACAACTGGTCGACCTCGGTGGTCCAGCTCAACATGCGCAACATCCACAATCAAGGCATCCTGGGCGAAGGGGTGATCGTGGGTTTGCTGGATACCGGCTTGAACCGAAGCAACCCCGAGTTTCTGAACAACCCCCGGGTCATGACCGGCTACAACGCCACCAACGGCAGCAGCGACGTCACAGACAGTGAGGGCCACGGCACCCACGTGGCTGGCATCGTGGGCGCACCCGGCAACGGTGTGGGGATGTACGGTGTCGCTCCTGGCGCAACACTTCTGCCAATCAAGGTTTTCAGTGGCAACCTGGCCCCAGCCTCGGCTGTCACTGCCGGCCTGGACTACGCCATGGCCCGCGGCGCCCGAGTCATCAACTTGAGCCTGGGCGCCACCAGCCCAACTGGAGACACCGGCCTGCGGCGCGTCGCCGCCACGAACAACGCGGTCGTGGTCATTGCAGCAGGCAACGACAGCGCAGCGTCTCCCAACTGGCCTAGCCGCTACGCCAAAGAAGGTTGGGCCAACGGCACCATCATCACCGTCGGCGCCGTAGACAGCAGCCGCAAGCTGGATGCGCGCTCAAACCGCGCCGGCGATCTGGCCCCCTTCTACCTGGTGGCACCAGGGGTGGGCATCATCTCGTCTTATGGCAACACTGTGGGCTACCTGACCGGGACCTCGATGGCGGCACCCGCCGTTTCCGGCGCTGCAGCCTTGCTGACCGGCTACTGGCCCTATCTCCGCGCCAATCAGGTCGCAGCCATCTTGCTCAACACCACCGACGACCTCGGGGCCCCAGGCATGGATGCGATCTATGGGCGCGGCATGCTCAACGTGAACCGCGCCCTGGCGCCGATTGGCAGCTTCACGTATCGAACCGTCAACGGCAACACCACCCGGATCAGTCTGCAAACGGCCGGGATGCGCAGTGGCCAGCCCGCAGTGGCGACCCCGTCGGCCTTCAAGGAAGTGGTCACGGAGGTGTTTGACGACTACGGTCGCAACTACACCAGCAATGAGGGTGCGGCCATGGCCGTTCACAGCGTCATGACCACTGACAGCGTGCTCGGGCGGGTCGATCGCCTGCTGGACACAGCTGAGTCCTTGCTGAAGGATGGCAGCACCCTGATGCGCTTGAATGTCCGCAATGCCAACTCGTACGCGCTGGCTGCGAACCGCAACGCCAACGCCTCCGGCGATCCCTGGAACCACGGTATCGAATCGTCCCAGAGCCTGGTGAGCTACCGCACCCGCGATGGCCGCGCCTTGAGCGTGGGCGACGGGGGCCTGTCTTCCCTGGCACTGGGACTCGCCAGCAGCCCGTGGGGCCAGCAACTGACCGGACTGGACAGCTTGCTGGGCAACCCCCTTGCCAATTTCGCACCACAACATCGATTCGCCGCACTGGGCATGCCCCTGAGCGCCGGATGGACCGCTCGGGTGGCCACGCTGCAGTCCAAACCCACTCAGGGCGCCTCAGGCGATGTAGCCCTGCTCGAGTTGACACACACCGGCCAACAACACGCCATCAATGTGTCGAGTGCCACGCTGGCCGAGCACGGATTGCTGGGCGGCTATTCGAACGCCGCCATGGGACTGAATCAATCCACCCACACCCAAGGGGTGACCGTGAGCGCCGCCTACCTACTGGCGCCGAAATGGGCCCTGGGAGGATCATGGAGCCTCACCCGCACCAGCGCGCCGCAGGCATCGGGCATGCTGGTGGCAGCCACCGACATCCGCTCGTCTGCGTTTGGCCTGGGGCTGACACGCAGTGACTGGCTCAGCACTGGAGACCGCTGGAGCTTCACCGTCAGCCGCCCCCTGGCAGCCCAATCCGGTCGATTGACTTACAACGTCATCAGCGCCGTTGACGATGCCGGTCGCCCCCAGTTCGAAAATCGCACCGTGGCGCTGCGCCCCCTCACACAAGAGTGGACCACTGAGGCCCGCTACGCGTTGGCCCTGCCACGCCTGGGCGGAACCGTGACCGCTGCCGTGGCCGTACGCGCCCACCCTGACCATGACGAAAACGCCTCAAGCCAATGGGTGATGGGCCTTCGCTACCAGCAAGCCTTCTGACATGAAAAAACCCGCCAGGGCTTGCGCCAAGGCGGGTTCTTGCTTCGTGAGAAGACTGGGGTAAGCGTCGATCAGCGCTTGCTGAACTGCTTACGACGACGAGCGCCGTGCAGACCGACCTTCTTACGTTCGACTTCACGTGCATCGCGAGTCACGAAGCCAGCGCGGCTCAGTTCAGGCTTCAATGCAGCGTCGAAATCGATCAGAGCGCGGGTCACGCCGTGGCGCACAGCGCCGGCTTGACCGGATTCGCCACCACCGTGCACGTTGACCTTGATGTCGAATGCTTCGACATTGTTGGTCAGTGCCAGAGGCTGCTTGACGATCATGATCGAGGTTTGACGGCCGAAATATTGTTCGACAGGCTTACCGTTGACGATGATCTGGCCAGTGCCCTTCTTGATGAAGACACGAGCCACAGAGGACTTGCGACGGCCAGTGCCGTAGTTCCAGTTACCAATCATGTGGCCGCTCCTTAGATTTCCAGGGCCTTGGGCTGCTGAGCGGCGTGCGGATGCTCGCTACCAGCGTAGACCTTCAGCTTCTTGATCATGGCGTAGCCCAGAGGACCCTTGGGCAGCATGCCCTTGACGGCCTTCTCGATGGCGCGGCCAGGGTGCTTGGCTTGCATGTCCTTGAACTTCGTGGCGTAGATGCCGCCAGGGAAGCCAGAGTGACGGTAGTACACCTTGTCGGTGGCCTTGGTGCCAGTGACGCGGATCTTGTCAGCGTTGACGATGACGATGAAATCGCCGGTGTCCACGTGAGGCGTGTAAATGGCCTTGTGCTTACCACGCAAACGGAGAGCAACTTCGCTGGCTACTCGTCCGAGCACCTTGTCGGTGGCGTCGATCACATACCACTCGTGCTTCACTTCGGCCGGCTTGGCGCTGAAGGTCTTCATGAGATTTCCTAGTTAAAAAACAGATTGACCGCTGCTCTTGGCGCCACTTCTTGAAACAACTTGGTGACCTCGCGAGCAACTTCAGCCAGACAGCACAGAGCTGCCAGACCAGCGCACCCCTGCCGAAAACGACAGACGCACACACGTTTCCCCGGCAATCAGAACGGGAATCCAGCAGTGTATCCGACTTTCTAGCCTTCAGGCAAGCGAGCACAATAGATTCAGCAGATTTGGCCTAGGTCAAGGCGAAGCCCCTCAAGCACCCTTGCCGAGCGCCGAAGTTCCCTGCATACTAGTATTTACCCTAGGCTACTGCACCATGACATGAACTCGGTGCACCATCCTGGAAAGGGGGGTCAGTTCCATGACTGCCGTTGACGACCGAAAGAATCTGGATAAATTTGGCCTGCAGGCCAACGCAAACGCCCCGGAAGGCAATGACACCAGCCCTAACGCACACGCGTCGGGCTGGGTGCCCATTCGCGATCTGCACGCTCGTCATCGCCACCGGATTCTGGACCACCTGCTTCAACTGGAAGAGCACGACCGCTACTTGCGCTTTGGCAGCCACATTCAGAAGGAACAACTGAGCAAGTATGTGGCCTCGATCGACTTCAAGCGCGACGAGGTGTTTGGCATCTTCAATCGCAAACTGCAACTGATCGCCCTGGCCCACTTGGCCGCCATGCCGGGCGTGGCCTCGCAACGCGGCCACGCCATGGAATTTGGCGTATCCGTGCTGCCCGAGGCTCGAGGCAAGGGAATGGGATTGCGTTTGTTTCAACATGCCATCACCCACGCACGCAATCGGCATGCCAGCCACCTGATGATTCACGCCCTGTCGGAAAACGCCCCCATGCTTCGCATTGCCGCGAAGTGCGGCGCCACCGTGGAAAAGGACGGCATGGACGCCGAAGCCTGGCTGAAGTTGCCACCAGACACGGTGGGCACCCACCTCGACAGTTCCCTGCAATCGCTGGCAGCCGAGGTGATTTACCGGGTCAAGCACCGCGTGATGCACATCAGCGACTGGTTGCGCTTGATGCTGTCGGCTGGCTGACCCTGGATCACCCCCTTCGGCGCACCAGGCTGGGGAGCAAGCCCTTTGTCCGTTAACATTTCCTCATCTGCGGAGGAAGTGGAATGGCAGTGAACCCGATTGTGTGGGGCTTGGTGGTTTTGGCCCTGGCTGGTGGCAGCTTGCTGGGCTGGCATTGGCGTGGCAAGCGGGATCAGGCCGTTCGCCGCTCGTGGCCCGAGCAATGGAATCTGAACGCGCGCCCACTCTTCACGGTGCACGAACGGGCCCTGTATCGCGAACTGACCCAGGCCCTCCCCCAACACGTGATCATGGCCAAAGTGAGCCTGCTGCGGTTCTGCCACTCCGCAGACGAGCGCGATGCACGCGCCTGGTACGAAAGACTGCACCCGTTGCACGTGTCATTTGTGATCTGCACGCCCAACGGCACAGTCATCTCGGCCATTGATGTGGAACACGGCGGCAAGACCTCGTCGTCACAGCGCAATTTGCGACTGAAGGAAGGGGTGCTGGAGGCATGCCGTATTCGCTACGTGCGCTGCCACCCGGGCCAATGGCCGAGCACCGACAAAATGGCCACCTGGGCCTTGGGACAGGCCAGCGGCTCGGCGACCGAAATGCCGCGGGTCAGACCCTCCACCCAGGAAGCCCTGAACAGTGCTGGCCACCAACTGGCCAACAAATTGAAGCAACGCCGAGCCGAGCGCCAAGGCAAATGGAGCGAGTCGGGCTTCACGCAAGATTCGTTCTTCGCGTTCGACAGCCGATACGACCATGTCACCGCGGCCAACTCGGCTCCGGTGCCGCTGGACGAGGCGCAAGCGCCCCGCCCCGCCTCGCCTGTCAGGCCGTCACCAGAATCGAATTGACACGACGCACGTAGGCGGCCGGATCTTCGAGGTTCCCGCCTTCAGCCAACACAGCCTGATCAAACAGGATGTGCGCCAGGTCATCGAAGCGCTCGGTCGTATCGAGCTTCTTGACCAAGGGATGCGCTGGGTTGACTTCCAGAATGGGCTTGGCGTTAGGGGCCTCTTGGCCGGCCTGCTTCAGCAAGCGCGCCAAATGAGCACTGACGTCGTGTTCATCCACCACCAGACAGGCCGGTGAATCGACCAGACGGGTGGTCACCCGGACTTCCTTGGCGCGCGCTTCCAGCACCGACTTGAGGCGATCGAGCACAGGCTTGAACGATTCGGCGGCTTGTTCGGCCTCCTTCTTCTCGGCTTCGTCTTGCAGCTTGCCGAGGTCGACCGCGCCCTTGGCCACGCTTTGCAGCGAGTGCCCCTCGAACTCGTACAGGTGGGACAGCAGCCACTCGTCCACACGATCGGTCAGCAACAAGACCTCGATGCCCTTCTTCTTGAAGATTTCCAGTTGCGGGCTGTTCTTGGCCGCGGCCAATGAATCGGCGGTGATGACGTAGATCGCGTCTTGCCCCTCTTTCATGCGGCTGACGTAATCGGCCAGCGACACGCCTTTGTCGGCATGCGTGGAGGCAAAGCGGAACAGCTTGGCCAGGCGCTCGCGGTTGGCAAAGTCTTCGCCCATGCCTTCCTTGAGCACAGCCCCAAACTCATCCCAGAACGCAGCGTACTGATCGCGCTTGGCCTGGTCTTCGTTGTTGGCCAGGTCTTCCAGCATGGACAGAACACGCTTGGTACAGCCCTCCCGAATGGCCTTGACGTCGCGGCTTTCCTGCAAGATTTCGCGCGACACGTTGAGCGGCAAATCGGCACTGTCGACCACGCCCTTCACAAAGCGCAGATAGCTGGGCAGCAAGGCCTCAGCGTCGTCCATGATGAAGACGCGCTTGACATAGAGCTTCAGACCGCCGCGCTTGTCGCGGTTCCACAGGTCATATGGCGCCTTGGCAGGCACGTAGAGCAGTTGCGTGTACTCACTGCGGCCTTCGACTCGGTTGTGGGTGTAGGCCAGCGGGTCTTGCGTATCGTGGCTGATCTGCTTGTAGAACTCGTTGTATTGCTCAGGTGTGATGTCGCTCTTGGAACGTGTCCACAGCGCAGCGGCTTTGTTGACGGTTTCCCACTCGTCGCGGATGACGTACTCGCCCTTGTCCTTGTCCCACTCTTCCTTCTGCATCAGGATGGGCAGCGAGATGTGGTCGGAGTACTTGCCGATGATGCTGCGCAGCTTCCAGGCGGTGAGGTATTCGTCTTCGCCTTCACGCAGGTGCAGGATGATGTCGGTGCCGCGCGCAGGCTTGGTGATGGCCTCGACTTCAAAATCGCCTGTGCCTTCACTGCTCCAGCGCACGCCTTCTTCAGCCTTGAGGCCGGCACGACGCGACTCGACTGTGATGCGATCGGCGACGATGTAGCCACTGTAAAAGCCCACGCCGAATTGCCCAATGAGCTGGGCGTCCTTTTGCTGATCGCCAGACAGGCGGCCCATGAAGTCCTTGGTGCCCGACTTGGCGATGGTGCCCAAGTGGTCGATGGCCTCTTGCGCACTCATGCCGATGCCGTTGTCGCGGATGGTGAGGGTGCGTTGGGTCTTATCCACCAAGATCCGAACATCCAGATTGGGCGCGTCTTCGTACAACGCGCTGTTGTCCAAGGCCTCGAAGCGGAGCTTGTCGCACGCATCCGACGCATTGGAGATCAACTCGCGCAGGAAGATTTCCTTGTTGGAGTACAGCGAGTGAGTCACGAGGTGCAGCAGCTGCTTGACCTCTGCCTGGAAGGAATGGGTTTGCTTTTCCATGATCCGTTCTAAGTGCTTACCAATGAAGGGAATTGATGCGTTGGCGCAGATAGGGGCGCCGCACGACCTTTTCAAGGGCTGCGTCAATTTTTTGACAAGCACTTGCCAAACAAAAAATTTTCGGTATATACTTTCAGTCTCGTTGGCGCTTTAGCTCAGCCGGTTAGAGCGACGGAATCATAATCCGCAGGTCCGGGGTTCGAATCCCTGAAGCGCCACCAAAAATTCTCTAAGCGTGTCAACGACTTAGATGCAAAAGCCACCCTCGCGGTGGCTTTTTGTTTTTCCGAATGACATCGCCATGTCAGAGCAAATGCACCGGCACCTGTCAACCAGCATCATTTGGAGGGCAATCGAGCCGCTATTTTTTGCACTGCAGCGATGAGCCCAGGCCTACGCTCGAGGAATCTACCCACAGACTTCCCTCACGAGTAGGTCATGCTCAAGAATATCAAGCTGGTTCATTACTTCGGCGCGATCATTTTGTCGTTCTGGATTGCCTTTACCGCCCTGGCCGGGTTCGCATGGTGGGGCCTCAGCAGCAATGCCGACAGCCTTCACCAGGTGCACGACGATCGCATGGCCAAGGCCAACAAGCTGGGGCGAATGGCACAAAACGCCATCCGAAACCGCGCAGAAGTGTTGTTGATTTTCCAGCACGACCCACAAGGGCCGCTGCATTCGGCTCACGATCATGGGATTGATGCGCACTTCGACGCCTTCGCCAAGCGCCGAGCTGAAACCAACGCGCTGTGGAATGAAATCAAGAGCGCCAAAATGGACGCGCGGGAAAGCGAACTCGCTTCGCAACTCGACCAGTCACGCCAAGCCTGGGTCAGCCAAGCCAATGTTGCACTCGACTCGGTGAAAAGCGGCACCTTCAGCCCCAAGCTCATGGCCGACTACCTGAAAGCCGGCCGCACAGAAGGCGAGGCCATGATCCAGGCCATCAATGCCTTGCATGACTACCAGGAACAAGCCGCAGATGCCGCCGCTAAGGAGGCCGATGCGCGTCACGCACGAGCCATGTGGGTCTTCGCGCTGCTGGCCATTGGCATGGGTGTACCCGCCAGCATTGCCGCCGTCTATGTGCTCAACCGCATGAAGAGCGGCTTCAACCTGGCAGACGAAACCACCAAGAAAATTGCCTCAGGTGACCTGACCCAGTCTGTTACCACCGAAGGGGACGACGAAATTGCGCAGTTGCTCAACCACATGGAGACCATGCGCGGCAACCTGACCAAGGTGATTGCGCAAGTCCGCCATGCGGCCGACAGCATTCAGACAGCTTCGTCTGAAGTGGCTGCGGGCAATGCCGACCTGAGCCAACGCACCGAGCAGACCGCCAGCAACCTGCAGCAAACTGCCAGCTCGGCAGATCAACTGGCCGTGACCGTGAGCCAGAACGCCGACAACGCCCGCCAGGCGAATCAGCTGGCACAAGGCGCGTCGGAAGTGGCTACCCGAGGTGGCGAAGTGGTGGCCCAGGTGGTCGACACCATGAAGGGCATCAACGAAAGCTCCAAACGCATTGCCGACATCATCGGGGTCATTGATGGCATCGCGTTCCAGACCAACATTCTGGCGCTCAATGCCGCGGTGGAAGCCGCACGAGCAGGCGAACAGGGACGAGGCTTCGCTGTGGTGGCAGGCGAAGTGCGCTCCCTGGCTCAACGCTCGGCAGAAGCGGCTCGTGAGATCAAAGAGCTGATCGTGGCCAGCGTGGAACGGGTCGAAGAAGGCACACGCCAGGTCGATCAGGCAGGCGCCACCATGGACGAAGTGGTACGCGCCATCAGCCAGGTCAACAGCATCGTGGGCGAAATCAGCCAGGCCAGCATGGAACAGAGCGCAGGCGTGGCCCAGGTAGGCCAGGCCGTCAGCCGAATGGATGCAGCGACCCAGCAAAACGCTGCGCTGGTGGAGCAAAGTGCTGCTGCGGCAGAGAGCCTGAAGCAGCAAGCCGAGAGCCTGGTGTCAACGGTCGCCGCCTTCCGGCTGAACGGGCACGGCGGCTTCTGACAGCGCAGATCACAGACAATAGGGGGTCTTCATGGCCCCCTTTTTTCATGTCTCAACTGCCCGCCCTGATTCTCGCTGCCGGTCGCGGCGAACGCATGCGCCCGCTGACCGATCACACGCCCAAGCCGCTGCTGGAAGTGCGGGGCAAACCTCTGATCGAATGGCATCTGGAAGCCCTGGCCCGCGACGGCGTGAGCCATGTGGTGATCAACACTGCCCACTTGGAAGACCAGTTCCCCGAGCGTCTGGGAGACGGCAGCCGCTGGGGCTTGCGCATTGACTACTCGATGGAAGGGCGCGACCACGGCGGGGCGCTGGAAACCGCTGGCGGCATGGCCAAAGCCCTGCCCCTGCTGGGTGACGCCTTCTGGGTGGTGGCCGGTGATGTGTTCGTCCCTGACTTCACCTTCTCTGCCGCTGCTGCCCAGTCTTTCGCACAGAGCAACGACTGGGCTCGCATCTGGCTGGTGAACAACCCACCCCACGTGCCCAACGGCGACTTTGCCTTGAGCGGCGGGGATCGCGTCATCCGCAAAGACAACGCCACCGCCGATGCCCCCACCTACACCTATTCAACCATTGGCCTGTATCGCGCCAGCATGGTCGAGGGAGTGAAGGTGGGTGACAAGGCTGCGCTGCGCCCTTATCTGGAACGCGCCATTGACCAACGACGACTGGCTGGCACCATCTACGCGGGCGCGTGGACTGATGTGGGCACGCCCGAGCGCTTGAATGAACTCAATGCCGAGGTCGTGCGCTGACATGTTGCTGGGCACACACCTGACTGCCGATTTGACCGGGTGCAGAGCCGACCACCCCTGGATGATCGATGCCGAGGCTTTGCGGCAAACCTGCGCAGCCAGCATCGCTCAGGCCGGGCTGACATCGGTCGGACAGTGTTTCCATCAGTTCCAGCCACATGCTTCACACCAGGGGGCCGGCGTGACCGGGGTCATCTTGCTGGCGGAATCTCATCTGGCGGTACACACCTGGCCGGAACACGGCACCGTCACGATTGACATTTACGTGTGCCACTTGCTGCAAGACAACCAGCGCAAGGCCCAGCAGGTACTGGATCAACTGATTGAGGGCTTTGCCCCCAAGCGCGCTCATGTTCAATTGATTGAACGCCGAATTCCCGCCGACGCCAACACTTGAGCCGCGGCTCGCGCTCCGTGGGTGAAGGCTTCTTCAAACACCGAGTAGCCAGACAAATCGGCATGCGCAAACAGCAGTCGCCCCTGGTGGCTTTGTAAGGCCGCAAGCCCAGGGTGACTTCTGACACCCGGGACCGGGATGCTCATGGCATGCCCGTAGCGCATCAAATCGACACGCTCGACCAAACCAGGCAGGTCTGGATGCACTCGCGCCAGATCCATCAACACCCAACGCGCCCAATCAGCCCAGGGACGCCGAAGCAGCAGTTCGCGAAGCGCCTGCCCTTGTTTGGCACTATGCCCCCCCAAGGCCCAATAATGGGTCCACAGCATGGGCCCTGACACTTGAGACAGGCTTTGGTGGCGGGCATCGACATAGCCCAGCGATGGAACCGATACAGGCTCGCTTCCAGCATGAGTGAAAGCCACGTTGTCCCACGCCCGCGCCACACCAGAGCGATCACGCAAGCCCTCTTTCAGCAAGACATTGCTGACCAGCCACGGCGCATATTGCATGTGAGGCACCAGCGCATCCAAGGCCGCATGGCCAAGTCGAAGCAGGCGCCGCGCCACAAACAAGGGCACCGCCAGAACCACCTGTTTGGCTGACCACTGACGCATCTGGCGCAAGCGTCCATCCCACACCCGGACCGTGACTGCGTGGCGCCCCTCCTCGACCGACACGGCCAGCTGCTCTGGCTGCCAGCGATCGCCCAGGCCTTGCGCGAGCTTCTGAGTCAGCCAGCCATTGCCTTGTGGCCAAGTCAGCACCGGGTCATGTGACTCGGCCTGGGCTGGCCATTCGAAACCGTGGCGGCTGGCGAAGTAATGGATGCCCGCCCAAGCTGAGACGCGAGCCAGGCCGGCACCGAAGTCATCGCGACAGGCATAGTCGAGCAGCCATAGCAGTGGCGCGCTGCTGAAACCTTCCTGGTTCAGCCATTGCGCAAAGCTGATGCGATCCAGCGCCTCCAGGCCCGCGCTCCAGGCGCGCCGCCAAGTGGGCATGGCAAAGCCCAGGTCGACCTGCATGCGAGTGATGCGCTCGCTGAACCGTCGGTACTCTGCCTCGTCAGAGGCCTGCAAGCCCACTTGGGGCACCACCCCATCCTGCCACTGCCCGCTGGCCCAGAAGCCGCGAGGAGCCAAAGCAGACAACCCGCCATCCGGCACGAACAAGCGCTCTTGCGCGCTGTGGCAAAGGTATCGCTCATCGCCTACCCAGCGACCGTGCTCATGGCGAATCAGGCCAATGGCCTCCAACCACCGGGCTACCTCGGAGGCCTCGGGCCCCGGCAAAGGCAGATAGTGCGCCCCCAGGGGACAGGGCATGCCCCCGATGTCATGACCCCGTGCATTCCCACCCGGCTGCGCCTCCAGATCCAGCACGATCACATCATCCAGACCGGCATCAATCAAATGCCGAGCGGCCGACAAGCCAGCCACCCCAGCCCCAATCACCAAGGTATGAGTTGATCGCGCTACCCCTGTGGCATGCTCGGGAAGCTTGCCGTCGCGCCACGCATGCGCCGCGTCATGCCGCGCACCAACCCAGCCGCCCCCCAGATTTTCCGGCATGTCACTGATGCCGGACTTTTCACACCCCACCAATCCGGTGCCTAGCCCGGCCAGCCAAGGCATCGCCCCCAATCGCAGCAGGCAGTCACGCCTCGACAGGGGCGTAGCAGCTGTCATGGCCAATCTGGCTGACTTCACTGATGCACGCGGCCCCATTCGGCCTCGAAGGTCTGCACCAGAACCTGACTGCTGAGCCGATTGGGCTCGGCGTTTACACGCGCCATGTCCGGAGGAAAGTTCAACAAGGGCTCGATCCCATCCAGAGACAGGAACCGCAAGCCATCAGGCAGTTGCACAGGGACACGCCAAGGACGATGGTGCGCCATCACAAAGCCCCATTCTCCAAAACTGGGAACGTGCGCATGGTAGGGCGTGGTCTGCAAACCGACTGCCTCCAAGGTGGACACCACGGTCCAGAAGCTCTTGCGCGCGATCAGGGGCGAAGTGGTTTGTATGACCGCGTAGCCACTGGCTGCCAGGTGCTGGTCCAGCAACGCATAGAACGTGGTCGTGTACAACTTGCCGATCGAGTGGTTGGTCGGATCGGGAAAGTCGACCACGATCACATCAAACACTTCATCGTGTTCAGACAGCCAGGTGAAGGCGTCGGCGTTGATGACCTTGACTCGGTTCGACAACAAGGCACGCTGATTCAAGGACACCAGCCGTTCGTCGCGGCGAAACAGCTGCGTCATGGCCGGATCCAGCTCGACCAGGGTCACCGACTGCACGGATGGGTAACGCAAGATTTCGCGAACGGCCATGCCATCACCGCCCCCCAGAACCAGCACCCGACGTGGGGCCCCGTGGGCCGCCATGGCAGGGTGCACCAAGGCCTCGTGATAGCGGTACTCGTCACGCGAAGCGAACTGCAGATTGCCATTGAGGTACAGCCGGGTTCCCCCGCTGCCCTGCGTGACCACAATGCGCTGGTAGGGCGTGTCTTGCCTCAGCACCACCCCCTCGCCGTAGAAGCGATCTTCGGCCCAACTGGTCAACGGCGCGGCCCCCACCATGGCCCCCAGCAACAACACGATCACCAACACACTGGCTGCGACATGACTGCGCCATGCACGGACCTCGGTTCTGAACAGCCACAGGCACCAGACCGCCACAGCCGCATTCATCAATCCGAACAGCACCCCCGTGCGTACGACACCCAAATGGGGCACCAGCAAAAGTGGAAAGGCCAGTGAAACGGCCAAGGCCCCCAGGTAATCAAAGGTGAGCACTTCGGACACCAGATCTTTCAGTGCATAGCGTTGCGCAAAGTGCCGCTTGAGAATTCGCATCACCAGGGGGATTTCCAGGCCAACCAGGATCCCGATCAGCAGCACGCAGCCATACAGCAAGGCCCGAAACGGGGCAACAGCGCCAATCGGCAAGGTGCTGTTGGCCAGAAAGAGGGCCATCGGCATCAGCCCGCCCACTACGCCCACCAGCAACTCCACCCGCAGAAAGACTGCGATCAGTTGTCGCACCACATAACGCGACAACCATGACCCAATGCCCATGGCAAAGAGGTAGGTACCGATGACCGTGGAGAACTGCAAGATGGAGTCCCCCAGCAGATAGCTGGCCAGGGCCCCAGCCGCCAACTCGTAGACCAGACCACACGCGGCAACGACGAACACCGAGCCCAGCAGAGCCAACTCAGCCAGGCTGACTCGGGCACCGTCGCCATCAGGAAGCGCTGGATCAGCCATGAACCGCGGCAGCCACAATCATGCCAATGGCCAGGCACATCGCGCCCACCACCACAGCCAGCGCGAGGTTCTTCTTCTCAACGATTTCCCCCCACAGATCGTATGGGGTGAGCTTGTCGACAA
This sequence comes from Aquabacterium sp., assembly GCF_036273115.1. Lineage (GTDB taxonomy): Bacteria > Pseudomonadota > Gammaproteobacteria > Burkholderiales > Burkholderiaceae_C > Aquabacterium. Next base: position 28,874 of record NZ_DASUIN010000013.1, on the reverse strand, counting down.
TGATGAAGCTGATCCAGAACAGGATCACGCCTGCGATGGCATAGGCCATTGTGGCCAGAAAGACAACCGGTTTGAGCCATTCCATAGTCATATCTCCATTCGATTACTTGTGGGACCCGCCACTGCTGTAGCCCCCATAGGAACCACCATGGCCACTGCCATGCGAGCGCGAATACTCGCGACATTGACGGTATTCGTTGCTGTACTCGCCGTACCGCTCTTTTGTGTCCTGGCACTCATCGGTACAGCCATTGACCACGCCCATGACAATGACCGCGGCAACCACAAGCCACATGATGACCTGCCAGCGTTGGGTCGAATCAGATGACAGCGAGGCATCGCGTTGAAACGATCGGGCCTGCTTCGGTGCAATGCGAAACGCCGCCATCACCTCGGCGGCCGTGATCGTTTCCCCCGCTGACCACACCATCTCTTGCCCGGTCTGCTCGCAGTTCAAACGCCGATGAGCCTGAGCCCCCTCGCCGGCGTAGTCCATGTTGAGAGTACGCTGCTCCTTGCGAACCGGCCAGTAGAACTCCCCCAGCACATACGTGGTCTTGGCTGTGTAGGTATAGCGCTTGCGGTACCGAACCCCCTGCCACTCAATGTCCCCTCGACGGGAGGCGGGCACACCAGTGACAGGTCGCACCACACTCCAGCCATCTTCGGCATCAACCAGAAAGACAAAGCCTCGCTTCTGGTTGTACAGCAGGTATTCTCGCCAGAAGGTTGTCTCTTCCTCAGGATCTGCGGGCTGATCACAGCGCTCCTGATACCCGACAACCTGCCAGTTACCCACCTCTCCGAGCACCTTGAACGTGGCCACTGCCCCCAATGGGATCAGGGGCTCCAGGCCATTGTTTTGCTTGTAGCTCTTGAGCTTGCCTCCTACGCCAGATCGCAGGTCGATCACCGAGTGACAACTGCCACACACAATCGTCTGCGTCGTGTCCAGCGATGGTGCCAGATCGGTACCACATTGTGGACACTCGACACTGCGCGCCGCCATTGAGGCCTCTTTCGAACGCCCATCGCCCGCTAAACCACTGAGTTGCAAGTCATTGAGCGATACCGACCTGCCCAGGTCAAAGCGCATGGGCTTGCGTTGGGGCTCGATGCTCAGAATCTCGCCTTGCGGGTTGCGCAGTTCGACGACCGGCTGAGCACTTTTGAAATTAGGCAAGTCGGGCAATTCGCCCATCGCCGCGTGGGCTTTCGCCTGGACACGCGAGGACAAGACCCAATCACGCCCTGCCACATAAATCGGGCTGCCCACCCCCAGGCGCAACAGATCCGGCAAGCTCGCCTCATCCACCCCACTCAAAGGAAAGGTGAACACGTAGGCGCCATTGTCTTCACTCAGGGTTCCGCTGCGGCCGTTGTCAAACAGGGCGTGCCATTCAGTCCATCGCCCGGTTTCGCCATCGACATCCAGATACGCCAACTGAATGCGCCCTACCAGCGTGAACGACTCTCCCTGTAGCTTGCCCCTCACCCCCAAACTCAAAGGGCTGTGGTCATCAAACAGTTCCGCGCTTTCGCCGATGCGCGACAAGGTCTCACCATCGCGCACCAGGGTGCTGCGACAGTAAGAGCACACAGCCATGGGCGACGCGGCCGATTGAAACTCAACCGGCGCGCCACATCGTGTGCAGAGTGCCCGCCAGGCACGCTGCCGCATCTGATCGCTCATGATCCGTCAGGGATTCAGACCAATTTCTTGAGCAGTTCGGCCTTTTTGGCTGAAAACTCCTCGTCGGTCAGGATGCCCTTGGCCTTCAGATCAGCCAACTTCTCGATGGTGGCCATGACCTCATCGGGCCGCACGCCTGTACCACCGGTTGCAGCCTGTGCCCCCTGCAGCCCCTGTTGAATCGATTGGGCCATGACTTGCCCCAAAGCCAAGCCTGCACCCAGCCCAGCGGCATCACCAGCCACACCACTGCCCTGTCCTGATGCCGCCGCAATCGTTGGCAAGGCCTGCGCGGCCTGGTACTGCACGAATTGGCCCATGTTCTGACCCACCATGCCCATGCCGATTTTCTGGTCCAGCACCTTCTGCAGCTCTTCCGGCAAGGACACGTTCTGAACGGTCATGCCCTCCAGCGCCACGCCCAAGGCTTCGAAATACGGTGCCACAGCCTCAGACAAGGCCTTGGCAAAGGCCACCTGATTGGCCGCGAGGTCGAGGAAAGGAATGCCGCTTTGAGCCACGGCATCGCTGAGATGCTGCAACAGCACGCCACGCAGCTGCCCATCCAGGTCGGCCACGGTGTAGCTTGACCGAGTGCCGGAGACTTCCAGGTGGAACTTGCGCGGATCGACCAGGCGCACGGCATAGTTGCCAAAGGCGCGCAAACGCACGGCACCAAAGTCCTTGTCGCGCAAGGTGATGGGCTGCGAGGTTCCCCAGCGCAGATCCAGCTGTTGCCTTGTGCTGAAAAAGTAGACATCGCTCTTGAAGGGCGAGTCAAACAGCTTGTCCCAATTTTTCAGGTTGGTCAGCAAGGGCAACGTCTGTGTCGTCAGTTTGTGCGTACCCGGCCCAAACACATCAGCGACCTTGCCCTCGTTCACAAACAAGGCCATTTGCGACTCACGCACGACCAAGGTGGCGCCATTCTGGATTTCACGGTCGTCAAACGGATACCGCCATGCCAGCACGCCATCGGTGGACTCCACCCACTCAATGACATCGACAAACTGTTTCTTGATGAAATCGATCAATCCCACGTGACGCACTCCCTTATCTTTGCAGGCTATTTTTGGCCTCCATCAAGGTGCATCTTACCCACAAGTCCTTTAAAATCCGGGCCTTCCTTCACAGCCTCTGGATCTACACCATGCACCGCTGTCTCAAGGCCCTGGCCGCTCTGGCCCTGGCCGTGCCTGTGCTGGCACAAGCCCAACTCCAACTGCAACGGCAGTTCCCTGCCACCGCATTGCGTGGCGAATTGCAGATCACCACACCCCCTGACGCCATCTTGAACGGGCAGCCGGTTCGCTTGGCACCAGGCGCCCGCATTCGGGGCGGAGACAACCTGCTGGTCATGTCGGGTGCCATTGCCGGGCGCAAGAGCCCCGTGATCTACACCATCGACACCTACGGCCTGCTGATCGACATCTGGCTGCTGCGTGAAGACGAAGCGGGCAAGCTGTGGCCCAAAACACCCGATGAGGCCGCCAAATGGGTGTTCGACCCTGCCGGCCAGACCTGGACCAAGCCCTGACGATTTCACGAAGTACACGCGCCATGAATGCCTCCTCCAAGAAGGTCTACATCAAGACCTACGGCTGCCAGATGAACGAATACGACTCGGACAAGATGTCTGACGTCATGAACGCAGCCAAGGGCTACACGCCCACCGACAACCCAGAAGAAGCCGACCTGATCCTCTTCAACACCTGCTCGATTCGCGAGAAGGCACAGGAAAAGGTGTTTTCCGACCTCGGCCGCGTCAAGCACCTGAAAGAAAAGGGTGTGATGATTGGCGTGGGCGGCTGTGTGGCCAGCCAGGAAGGTGCTGCCATCATCGAGCGCGCGCCTTATGTGGACGTCGTGTTTGGCCCGCAAACCCTGCACCGCCTGCCGGCCATGCTGGAAATGCGCCAACAGCAAAAGCGCCCCCAGGTGGACATCAGCTTCCCTGAAATCGAAAAGTTCGACCACCTGCCCCCGCCCCGCAAGGAAGGCGCTTCGGCGTTCGTGTCCATCATGGAAGGCTGCTCGAAGTACTGCAGCTATTGCGTGGTGCCTTACACCCGCGGCGAAGAGGTGTCACGCCCCTTCGATGACGTGCTGACCGAAGTGGCCGACCTGGCCGACCAGGGCGTGAAAGAAGTCACCTTGCTGGGCCAGAATGTCAACGGCTACCGAGGCAAGATGGGCGACACCAGCGAGATCGCTGACTTCGCCTTGCTGCTTGAGTACGTGGCCGAGATGCCCGGCATCGAGCGCATCCGCTTCACCACCAGCCACCCCAACGAGTTCAGCCAGCGCCTGATCGACGTCTACGGCAAGACCCGCAAGCTGGTCAACCACGTGCACTTGCCCGTGCAGCACGGCTCTGATCGCATTCTGATGGCGATGAAGCGCGGCTATACGGCGCTGGAGTACAAGAGCGTGATTCGCCGCCTGCGTGCGGTGCGCCCCGACATCAGCCTGTCAACCGACTTCATCGTGGGCTTCCCAGGCGAAACCGACGACGACTTCGACAAGCTCATGAAGCTGGCCACCGACCTGGAATTCGACGCCTCATTCAGCTTCATCTACAGCTCGCGCCCCGGTACCCCCGCGGCCTCGCTGGAAGATGGCACGCCGCACGAAGTCAAACTCAAGCGCCTGCAAACCCTGCAGGCTTACCTCGAGTCCAATGTGCAGCGCTTCAGCCAGGCCATGGTGGGCACAACCCAGACCATTCTGGTGGAAGGCCCCAGCCGCAAGGACCCTAACGAGCTGATGGGCCGCACCGAGTGCAACCGGATCGTGAACTTTGCCCCAGGCCCTCACCCCGAGCGCTTGATCGGGCAGCTGATTGCGGTGAACATCACCCAGGCGTACCCACACTCTCTGCGCGCTGAGGTCAAGGTCGCTTGATCCGATCCACGTAGCTAAGCGCCCCTGGATGGGGCGTTCCTGCGCAGTTTTTCACGCTTGGTCCTAACGTTTCGCATTTTGTGCATTTAACGCCAGCGACTCTGGCCGAAATGAGGAAGACCAAGAGTGGAAAGCAGCCATGAAGTTATTGCGCCTGTGCGCCAACCAGATTCGCCTCAACGAACCCCTGCCCTGGAACGTCCGTAACGAGCCGGGTGCCTTGCTGCTGAGCAAAGGGTTTCTGATCAAGGAACAGCATCAGATCGATACGCTGCTGGATCGTGGCGTCTACGTGGATCAGGAAGAGTTCGAAGCCCATCAGCGGGCCGCCAAGGCCGCCCGCCCCAAAGCCGACCCCTTTGCGCTGTGGGCCGCCATTCTCAAGCAGGTCGGCTCGCTCCTGCGCGGCCATGCCGACAACCCCCATTTCGCGGACGACATTGGTCGCATGTCTGGCCACATTCATGGCGCCATGAAACAGGACGTCGAGGCCGGCACCTTCGAGATGATCTATGCCGACCACACCAGCTATGCGGTAGCCCACTCGCTGCAAACGGCGTTTGTGTCGAGCCTGGTCGCCGAGCGCTTTGGCTGGTCAGACACAGAACGCACCGTTCTCGTTCGGGCGGCCCTGACGATGAACATTGCCATGCTGGACTTGCAGAACCTGCTGTCGCAGCAAACCACCCCACTGACGCCACAGCAGAAGGCCGAGATTGCCTCGCACCCGGCCCGAGGCAGAGAGATTCTGGAGCAGGCGGGGGTGACCGATCAGGATTGGTTGAGCACCGTGGCCGACCACCATGTGACGCCTGACGGAGGCGCCTTGCCTCAAGACGATCGCTCGCGCAATCAACTGGCCTGCATGATTCACTACACCGACGTGTACCTGGCCAAACTGAGCCCTCGAGCTTCTCGGCCCGCGCTGGCCTCGAATACAGCGGCGCGCGAGCTCTATCTGTCTGCGGGCGGGGCGAACAACCCTTACACGGCCGCCATCATCAAAGAGATGGGCATCTTCCCGCCCGGCTCATTCGTGAAACTGGCCAACGGCGACACCGCGATTGTTCTACGCCGCGGTGAATCGGCCAATACACCCCAGGTCCAAAGCCTGATTTCGGCCGATGGCTGGGTCTTTCCCGACCCCCATTTCCGCAACACGGCCAAGCCCGAATTCAAGGTGGTGGCGACCGTGCCGCGCAGCAATGTGATGCTGCACCTGGACCGCAAACGCCTATTTGGCTATCAGGGCAGCTGACCCAACCGTGGCGCCTCACTGCCGCCAGGCCGTGAACAGACCTTCGCGCGCAGCCTGTGTGATGGCGGCGACGCCCGGATGGGTGATGCGCCGCTCGACACTGATCACATAAAACTCTTCAATCAGATCGCTGGCCTGCCCTAACAGGGTGGCCTCGTATTGGCGACACACCTCGTCGTGCAACACCATGGGCGCCATGAAGATACCGTGCCCCTGGTGGCCGAGGGCTTTGAGGAGCGCGCCGTCATCGAACTCGCCCACCACATGGGGCCGCAGCTTGTGCTTCGACAACCATTGAGCCAGACGCCCCCCCATGGCTGAATCCGCCCCCGGCACCAGCATGGGCGCGCCGTTCAGGCAGGCCGGGAATTCGCCCTCGAGCCTGTCAGCCAAAGCTGGTACAGCGTAAAACCCCACAGCCGAACCGCCCAGCCGGTGGCTGAAGGCGTGCACGCTCAGTCCGGATGGCAAGGGCGTGTCAGACAAGACCAGGTCGATGCGATGCACCGCCAACTCGGCCAACAAGCTATCGAGCTTCCATTCCCGGCACACCACCTTGAAGGCCTGCTCACCCTGCAAAGCCGGTTCGAGCAGGCGACAGGCCACCATCTTGGGGACCGCATCGGCAATGCCGACGCGCAGCTCCAGTGGACGCGCCGCCCCACGCGGTTGCCGCACGACCTGATCCAACTCTGACCCGAGTGTGAAGATGTCTTCGGCATAGCTGAAGGCCAGTTGACCCGCATCGGTCAACTCCAGCGCACGCCCACTTTTGTGAAACAGCTCGCGGCCAAAGTGCTCTTCGAGCAACTGAATCTGGCCGCTGATGGTCTGGGGTGTGACATGCAGATGCTCGGCCGCCTTGACCACGCCACCGTGTTTGGCCACCGCCCAGAAGTAAAGCAGATGCTTGTAATTCACTTCGAAAAATCCGAATCGTTTTAAAAATTAAATCTGATTTACGCGAAATGTTCAAGCACCTAAATTGGAGCCGTCATCCACTTCCACGAAAGGAATGTCATGCGTTTGTTGATCCAGACTCAAGGCTTGCTGCTGTCCCGTGAAGACCGTGACCTGATCCGGTCCCGGATTCAGCAGGCATTCGGCCGCTTCGGGCGCCAGACCGTGGGCGCCACCCTGCATCTGCAGGACATCAACGGCCCCCGAGGCGGACAGGACAAGGACTGTCAACTGGTCATCGAACTGGAAGACACCACCGCCGTCATCACCGACCGCGGGGCTGATCTGAAGGCCGTGGTGAACCGCGCCATTCACCGGGCGGTACAAACCATTCGCCGCCAGTTGAAGCACCAGCAACTGCGCACACGCGAACGAGTCAGTCTGCGCTCGATCAACGAGCGCTCCCGCGACGCTCGCCGCACGCGCGATCACCAACTCGCATTTGACCTCGACGGCTGAGATCAAACCCACGTGACCCGGAACAAGGCAACATCATGGACATACTGAATAACCTCTTTCTGGGTCACCCCATCTGGCTGTGGCTCAGCTTCGCCGGCGTGGTCATCACCCTGCTGGCGTTCGATCTCGGCGTGCTGCACAAAGACCAGCACGAAATCAGTATTCGCGAAAGCATGTGGCTGTCTGCGGGCTACATCGGCGTGGCGCTGATCTTCGGGGCTTGGGTCTGGCAACAGTTGGGCGCAGAGGCCGGCATGGCCTACTACACCGCTTTCTTTGTCGAGAAAAGTCTGTCGCTCGACAATGTGTTCGTCATCTCGCTGATCTTCACGTACTTCGCCATTCCGCGCATGTATCAGCACCGTGTGCTGTTCTGGGGCATCATCGGCGTGGTGGTGTTACGGGCCATCATGATCGGCCTGGGCACGGCACTGGTCTCTGAATTCAGCTGGATCCTGTACCTCTTCGGCGCCTTCCTGCTGTGGAGCGGCATCAAGATGATCTGGGTGTCCGATCACACGCCTGACCTGGAAAACAACCGCGTCATCCGCACCTTCAAGAAGTTCGTGCCGGTCACCACCGACCTGTACGGCGAGAAGTTCTGGATCCGCCTGCCACACCCCACTCGATCGGATAAATCAGCCTGGTGGGCCACCCCGCTCTTCATGGCGCTGATCATGGTGGAAACTGTGGACCTGATCTTCGCGGTCGACAGCGTGCCGGCGGTACTGGCCATCACGCAAGACCCCTTTGTGGTCTACACCAGCAACATCTTCGCCATCCTGGGTTTGCGCGCCCTGTACTTCGCCCTGGCCGCCATGGTGCATCGCTTCGAATACCTGAAGTACGCCCTGGCTCTGGTTCTGGTGTTCATTGGCGGCAAGATCATGGCCACCGGTGTGTTCGGCCACATGCCCGCAGCCCTCAGCTTGGGCGTGACCTTTGGTCTGCTGGCCAGTGGTGTGCTGTTTTCTCTGTGGAAGACGCGCGGAGCAAACCAGACGTGACCCGGGCAAGGTGCGCAACGTAGCGGGCCATGTCCTCGGCCGGCACGTTGGCGTACCCAAGCACCAGCCCCTCAAAGCCCTCGACCCCACCTGTGCTGTAGGCACTCAGGGGGCGAGGGCTCAAGCCTTGCTTCAAAGCCTCATCCGCCAGCACTTGGTCTGACAATGGACACCCCGCCACCGTGAGGTGCATGCCGCACTCGCCCCCGAGCAAGGCCGAAGGCCACGGCCAATGCACCCGCCACGCCTCGCGCAGGGCCTGTTGCCGCTCCCAGTACAAGCGGCGCATGCGCCTCAGATGCCGAGTGAATGCCCCTTCATTGATGAACTCGGCCAAAGCCAACTGGCTCTGCGGACGCCCTCCCCTGACCAAAGCATTGATCGAAGGCGCCAGGCGATCCATCAACCCCTGGGGCAAGACCATGTAGCCCAGCCGCAGGGCAGGAAACAGCGATTTGCTGAAGGTGCCCAGGTACACCACTGGGGCATCATCAACCAGACCTTGCATGGCCGCCAAGGGGGGACCATCGTGTCGAAACTCGCTGTCGTAGTCGTCTTCCAGTATCCAGGCCCCACAGCGCCAGGCTCCGTCAATCAAACTCATGCGACGCGGCCAGGTTAGCACCGAGCCCAAGGGGTACTGGTGCGATGGGGTCAGATAGATCAACCGAGGGGGGCGCTCGTTCCACCACGCAGGCGGCACAGCCATGCCCTCGGCATCGACCGTGATCGGTTGCAATTGCAGCCCCGCCAAACTCAAGGCCACACGTGCCCCGCCATAGCCGGGGTGCTCGATCCAGGCCAGGTCGCCCACATCGGCCAACAGTTGGGCGCACAGGTTCAAGCTGTCTTGCGTGCCTTGCGTCACCACCACCTGGTCGGCATGGCAACGCACACCGCGTGAGGCCTGCACATAGGTCGCAATGGCCTGACGCAGCTCGGGTTCGCCGCGGGCATCTCGATACCCCAAGTCAGAGCCGCGCAGACAACGTGCGGCTCGATCCATGGCCTTGCGCCAGGCTTGCAGTGGCAGGGCGTCCATGGCGGGCACCCCGGGCATGAACGGCTTGAGATCGTCGTCGGGCGAGCGAAAACGTTGCCATGCGCCAGCCCGCCGCGACGTCTGCCCGTGGCTAGGGGTCTCCTGGCCCGCTTTGGAACCGCCTGCTGATGCCTGCGCCAACGAAGCCCGCGCCCACGCACGCACCACGGTGCCTTGCCGAGTGGCTTGCACGTAGCCCTCCGCCGCCAGTTGCTCATAGGCGTAGATGAGGGAGTTGCGCGCCACGCTCAGTTCGCACGCCAGGGATCGGGTAGCCGGCAAGACAGACCCTGCCGGCAAGCGTCCATCTGCAATGGCCTCTCGCAGGGCCAGGTAGATCCCACGCCGCTGTGACAACCCTGCTCGCTCGCCCAGGCGTGCCTGGTCACACAGAAAACGAAGATCGACCATGTTGTGGCTCCCATTTTTTTGTCATTCCTGGTTCTTTATGAAGAGCCACGGTTTGCCTATCGTAAAGGCTCAGTTCATGCAAAACAATCAGGAGTCCGAAGATGTCCATGCCCCTCCCGCCTTCACCCCGGTCCACGCTCAAACGTGCGGCTGAACGCGGCCACTACGATGCCGCCACCATCCACGCCATCGTCGACGCCAGCTATGTGTGCCACGTGGCTTGGCACAGCCAGGGCAACGTGCTGTGCATTCCCACTGCATGCTGGCGCATCGGCGATCGGCTCTACATCCATGGCTCGAATGGCAGCCGCATGATGAAAGACCTGGGGCAAGGTGTGCCCTGCTGTGTCACCCTGACGCTGCTGGATGGGCTCGTGCTGGCCAAGTCGGCGTTTTCCCATTCGATGAACTACCGCTCCGTGGTCATTCATGGGCAGTTTGAAATGGTGGCCGACGAGGCCAAACCCGCTGTGCTCGATGCCCTGGTGGACTGGATCGTGCCCGGTCGCTCGCAAGTGGCTCGCCCAGCCGATGCCAACGAATTGCAAGCCACCACGGTACTGGCCCTCCCCCTGGCCGAAGCGGCTGCGAAGATTCGCAACTGGGGCCCGAAAGACAAGGAAGGCGATGCCAATTGGCCCTGCTGGTCAGGCGTGCTGCCCATGCGCCTGCAAGCACAAGCCCCCCAGGCGCACGACAAGGACGACCACTTACTCGCGGGGGCACCTGGCGCCCACTGGACCGAGGGGGGTGTCATTCGCAACTGATTGATGCCGGGAGACAATTTTGGTAGTTTTACCAAATGGACTCGCCCGACATGTCTCCCCTCGATGACGCCGACGTGGTGGTGCCGGTTCGAGAGCGCATTCTCGATGCGGCACTGCAACTGATTCAACTGCACGGCCTGCACGCGATGACGCAGGCCAAGGTCTGCGAGATCGCCGGGGTGCGCCACAGCCATTTGACTTACTACTTTCCTACGCGGGTCAAATTGCTCAAGGAGGTCGTCATGCGGGGCGCCGAAACGGTGCTGGCCTTGCTGGATGGCCCAGAGGACAAACGCGCAGGCTCACTGGCCGCCTTGCGCACAGCCCTGTCCGAACTGCCCAGCAACCGGGGCCTTTCACGCATGATGGTGGCCGTTTACGTGGTCAGCGACGAAGAACCGTCGCTGCGCCCCTGGATGGACAAATTCCAGATGAACGGCTTGCAGCGAGTCAAGCGTGCACTCGAAGCCATCGGCATCAAGCCGCCGCAGCGAGCCGTCGAAGCCTTCCTGGCTTGCCTGATTGGCACCTTGTTCAACGACTACGCCGCCGCCAGCGAGCGCTCGCGCAAGCGCTCGAAGGCAGTCATTCGCCATGCCTTCGACCAGATGGTGGCGGCCGGCAAAGGCCCACGCCTGTCAGATTGGTAAGGTCAGGCAATCAGCTCGCTGATCAGCCGTCGCAGCGGGATCCCACGCCCAGTGGGCCAACATGGGCGCATGCAGACGCGCCTGCAGGGTGCTGATGTTGGCGGCTTGCTGAGGCATGTCAGGATCCACCACATTCGCGATCCAGCCAGCCAGCGTCAGGCCTCGAGACAGAATGGCTTCCTGGGTCAGCAAAGCATGGTTCAAGCACCCCAGGCGCACACCCACCACCATCACCAACGGAATCTGCAAGCGCAAGGCCAGATCGGCACTGGTGGCCCATTCCCCAGGCGCTTCATGCAAGGGCACGATGAAACCACCGGCCCCCTCCACCACGACCACGTCGGCATGCTGGCGCAGCGCGTGGAAGCTGGCCTCGATGTGAGCCAGATCGATCTGCTCACCCGCCAGCCGCGCCGCCAGATGCGGTGACACCGGGTCAGGCAAGGCATAGGGGTTATCGAAGACCGGCGGCACCTTCAAGGTCGAAGCCGCGCGCATGGCTGCCACGTCTTCGTTCAGCCATTGGCCATCGACCCAATCGCAACCGGCCGCAACCGGCTTCATGCCCACACAACGGGCATGCTGACGGGCATAGGCACGCAGCAAAGCGGTGCTGGCTTGGGTCTTGCCTACGCCGGTATCGGTGCCGGTCACAAACAGAGAAAGGGTCATGCCATGGGTACTCCATCGCTGAGATCTGCCCCGGACGGCTCGGCCAGCACACGGTTCAAGGCCTTCAGACTGGCCTCGACCAGATGGGCTTGCTCGGCCTCGTTCAGTACGTAAGGTGGCATGAAGTACAAGGTGTGTCCGATTGGCCTTAGCAAAACACCCTCTTCCATGGCGGCCCGGTGGTAGCGCGCGGAAAACGTGGGGTCTTGCGTGTCAATGTCCCACGCCCAGATCATGCCCAGCTGGCGGTGCGCGCTGACCGCGCTGTGCCGGGTCAGCGGCTGCGCCAATTCGGTCAGGCGTTGCGCGGCCACGCGGTTGTCGCCCAGCACATCGCGCTGGGCAAACAGATCCAGCACCGCAACAGCGGCCCGGCAAGCCAACGGGTTACCGGTGTAGGAATGCGAGTGCAGGAATCCGTGAGCGGTGCGATCGTCCCAGAAGGACTCGTAGACGGCATCTGTGGTCAGCACCACCGACAAGGGCAGCAACCCTCCTGTGATGCCCTTGCTCAAGCAGATGAAATCCGGGCGGGCCACCTCACCGCTAACGGGGTCCACCGCTTGTTGGTGCGCGAACATCGACCCGGTGCGACCAAAGCCCACCGCGATTTCATCGGCAATCCAGTGCACCTGGTACTGGTCACACAGGCGGCGCACCGCCACCAGGTAAGCGGGGTCATACATGGCCATGCCGGCCGCGCCTTGCACCAGCGGCTCCAGAATGATGGCCGCTGTGCGCGCGTGGTGCTCGGCCAAGTACTGCGCCAATGCATCGATGCTGTCTTGCAAGGGGTGCATGGCTGGCGATGGCAAGGTCGCACTCAGGCGCAACAAGGGGGCATAGGCCTGCCGAAACAGGGGAATGTCTGTCACTGACAGCGCACCCACCGTTTCCCCGTGGTAGCCGCCTTGCAAGCCAATGAATTCGTTTTTCTCGGACTGGCCCCGGTTGCGCCAACTGTGAGCGCTCATCTTCAACGCAATCTCGGTGGCACTGGCGCCATCGCTGCCATAAAAGGCATGCCCCAAGCCGGTTAGCTGCCCCAAGCGCTCCGACAACTCCACCACCGGAGGATGGGTCAAGCCCGCCAGCATGATGTGATCCAGCGTGTGAAGCTGATCGGTGATGGCCTGGACGATGGGTTGCGGGCTGTGTCCGAACAGGTTCACCCACCAGGAGCTGACCGCATCCAGAATGCGATCCCCCCGGTGATCAACGAGCCAGGGCCCCTTGGCGGCAACGATGGCACGAGGCGGAAAGGTCTCGTGGACCTTCATCTGGGTGCAGGGATGCCAGACGGCCTGGCGGCTGCGTTCAGACAAACTCATGTCATGCTTGGGCCGAGGGCATCGGCCAATCAGGGGCGGTACACGCAACGGTCACCCGCTGCACGGGACACAGCCACCCCGCTGACTTGCGGAATGGTCTGGCTGATGCGACTGTGAATGAAAACACAGAGGTTTTCCAGCGTGGGTGCGCCCAGGCCAGGCACTTCATCGAGGAAATGATGGTCCAGCTGGCTGCGCACGGCGGCAATGGCTTCGCGCAAGATGGCCAGGTCCACCACCATGCCGGTGTCGGGGTGGCGTTCACCACGCACCATCACCTCAGCGGTGTAGGTGTGCCCGTGAATGCGGCGACTGCTGGCCGCTTCCTCTGGGGACACGAAGCGCTTGAGCGTGTGGGCAGCGTCAAAGGAAAAGGTCTGGCTCAGTTCAAACATGCAATCGTTCTCGCAGCACGGTGTTAGCGAATGCCCAGGGATTTGTGGGTCTGCACGCTGAGCATCCAGCGTGGGTGGTCCAGGCACCATTGAACGGCCCACTGAGCAGCCTGCGTTCGGGCCTCAGGCGAGGCACTGTCCAAGGGCTGAATCCGCATTTGCTCGAAAGACATCGCCTCGAACGACAGCAAAGTAGCCTCATCGAAACCCGCCTGGGGCATGACCACCTTCAACTCATGCCCCGAGGTCTGGACCAGTTGCGAGCCAGCCTTCGGGCTGACGCAGATCCAGTCGAGCCCCTCGGGCGCGGCGAGGGTGCCGTTGGTTTCCACTGCCACCTCGAAACCCTGCGCATGCAGGGCCTCGATCAAGGCCGAGTCGACCTGCAGCAAAGGCTCGCCACCGGTCAGCACCACAAAAGGCCGCCCGGCGCGCCCAGGCCAGAACCCAGCCACCGCTTGCGCCAGGGCTTCGGCTGTAGCGAACTTGCCGCCCCCCAGGCCATCGGTGCCCACAAAATCGGTATCGCAAAAACGACACACGGCCTGGGCCCGATCGGCCTCACGTCCGGTCCAGAGGTTGCAGCCGGCAAAACGACAGAACACCGCAGGGCGACCGGCATGTGTGCCCTCGCCTTGCAGGGTGTAGAACATTTCCTTGACGCTGTAAGCCATGTCACCTCAACCCGGTCCACCACACCACACCGGCGGATGCCAGCACCAGCGCCATGTAAGTCCACATGGCTCCATCACGCCCCAGCAGCACCAGCCCCAGGATCAACACCACGGCATTGGCCGCAGCGGCCCACTTCACCTGCCGCAACCAGCCCGCTGATTTCAGCGGCTTCCACCAGAACAACCGCGACAGCGTGGGCACGATCAAAGCCATGCCCAGCGCCGGCCCGAAAAAATTCACAATGTGGACCAGGCCACCCCAAACATCCATCCGAAGCCCTCAGTCCCTGCGGCACAACCCTTGAGACACATCAAAAAATGGCGGCGACACGGGCCAAGGGCCTACAGAAACCGCTGCAATCGCACACGTGCCCCACACGGGCACAAACCCTGGATTTTATAATCCCGTCCCATGACCGTGCTGACCCTGGGCTTGAACCACCACACCGCCGCCGTTGACCTACGCGGCCGCTTCGCCTTTGCGGTGGAGCAACTGGTGCCCGCCCTCAAAGGGCTGCACGCCCGGATGGCGACCTCGATGCAAGCCGAAGTGGCCCTGCTGTCCACCTGCAACCGCACAGAGTTGTACTGTGCGGCGGGTAGCCTGGGTGGGCATGGCCACGCCTTGCAGCGCTCGGCGGTGGAATGGCTGTCGGGCATTGGTGGCGTGTCGGCCGACGAATTGATGCGGCACACCTACGTGCTCGAAGGTGGCCAAGCTGCTCGCCACGCCTTCCGAGTCGCCAGCGGTCTGGATTCCATGGTGCTGGGCGAGCCTCAAATCCTGGGTCAGATGAAGCAGGCCGTTCGGGAAGCCGACAGCGCCGGCACCCTGGGCACCACCCTGCATCAGCTGTTCCAGCGCTCGTTCGCGGTGGCCAAGGAGGTGCGCACCTCGACTGAAATCGGCGCGCACTCCATCAGCATGGCGGCCGCTGCGGTGCGTCTGGCTGGCCAACTGTTTGAAGATCTGTCAAAGACCAAGGTGCTGTTCGTCGGCGCGGGCGAGATGATCGAGCTCACCGCCACCCACTTCGCTGCCCGCACCCCACGCGCAATGGCTGTGGCCAACCGCACGCTGGAACGCGGCGAAAAGCTGGCCAACCACCTGGGCGCGCAAGCCATGCGTCTGGCTGATTTGCCCCAGCGCCTGCACGAATTCGACATCGTCGTGTCCTGTACCGCGAGTTCCTTGCCCATCATTGGCCTGGGCGCGGTCGAACGCGCCCTCAAGGCCCGCAAGCGCCGCCCCATGTTCATGGTTGACCTGGCTGTGCCGCGCGACATCGAGCCCGAAATCGGCTCCCTCGACGACGTCTACCTCTACACCGTCGATGACCTGTCGGCCCTGGTGCAAACCGCTGGCGAAAAGCGGCAGGCGGCCGTCGCCCAGGCCGAAGCCATCATCGAAACAGGGGTGCAGGGCTTTGTGCACTGGCTCGACCAGCGCACCACCGTGCCCCTCATTCAGGCCCTGCATTCGCAGGCCGATGCCTGGCGTGCAGCCGAGTTGGCGCGCGCCCGCAAGATGCTGGCCAAGGGCGACGACCTTGAAGCCGTGCTGGAAGCCCTGTCGCGCGGCTTGACCCAAAAAATGCTGCACGGCGCCATGGCTGAATTGCACAGCGCCGACGCCCATCAGCGTCCGCAAGTGGCTGCTTCCTTGGCTCGACTGTTCCTGCGCGGCGACCTCACCGCCTTGAACGCCACGCCCTCACAGCGCCACCCTGACAACCGGCCTGCCCCCCAAGGGGACGCCGCGTGAGCCGCGGCCTGGCCCCATCGCTGACCTCCTCGCTCGAACGTCTGGCCCACCGCCTGCAAGAGCTGGATGCGGCTTTGGCAGACCCCGCCGTGGCCGCCGACAATCGCCGCTATCGCGATCTGTCGCGCGAGCATGCCGAAGTGTCGGGCGTGTGCGACCTGGCCCGCCGCTACACCCAACGCCAGGCCGACCTCGACGGCGCCCGTGAAATGGCCCAGGATGCCGGCAGCGACGCCGACCTCAAAGCCATGGCAGACGAGGAAATCGCCCAGGCGGAAGCCGATCTCACCCAACTCGAAGCCGAGTTGCAGACGGCCTTGCTGCCCAAAGACCCGGACGACGCCCGCAACGCCTTCATCGAAATTCGCGCCGGCACCGGTGGCGACGAGTCGGCCCTGTTTGCAGCCGACCTGGCCCGCATGTACACCCGCTACGCCGAAACCCAAGGCTGGCGCAGCGAAATCATGTCGGCCAGCGAATCCGACCTGGGCGGCTACAAGGAAGTGGTGCTGCGATTTGAGGGTGCAGGGGTCTATGGCCAGCTGAAGTTCGAATCTGGCGGCCACCGAGTACAACGTGTGCCGGTCACCGAAACCCAAGGTCGCATCCACACCAGCGCCTGCACGGTCGCGGTGCTGCCCGAGCCTGACGAAGCCGAAGAGGTGCAGATCAACCCGGCCGACCTGCGCATCGACACCTACCGCGCCAGCGGAGCCGGCGGCCAGCACATCAACAAGACCGACTCGGCCGTTCGCATCACCCACATTCCCACGGGCATCGTGGCCGAATGCCAGGACGACCGCAGCCAGCACCGCAACAAGGCCAAAGCCCTGGCCGTGCTGGGCGCACGCATTCGCGACAAAGAGCGACTCGAACGCCAGGCCAAGGAAGCGGCGCACCGCAAGAGCCTCGTGGGTTCTGGCGACCGCTCCGACCGCATCCGAACCTACAACTTCCCACAGGGTCGTCTGACCGACCACCGCATCAATCTCACGCTCTACAAGCTCACCACCATCATGGAGGGAGACCTGAGCGAAGTCGTGCGCGCCCTGCTTGCGGCGCAGGCCGCGGAACAACTGGCCGAGCTGGAGGCCGCGACCGGTGTCTGACGCGGCCCTGACGATCGAACACGCCCTGCTGGCAGCCCGCCAGGCCGGCGTGGACCGACTGGACGCCCAGCTGATGCTGTGCGAACTGCTGGGGCAAAACCGCACCTGGCTGCTGGCGCATGACCGCGACCCGCTCGCGCCCGACACCCTGGCGCGCTTTCAAAGCTGGGTCACCCGCAGGGCACAGGGCGAACCGCTGGCCTATCTGCTGGGTGACAAGGAATTCTTCGGGCTGAGCCTGCAGGTCAACCCGCAGGTCCTGATCCCCCGCCCTGACACCGAAATCCTGGTGGAATGGGCGCTCGAGCGCCTGGCGACGAACCCAGCTCAAGACGTCCTGGACCTCGGCACCGGCAGTGGCGCCATTGCCCTGGCCCTGCAGCATCGCTGCCCGCAAGCTCGCGTCACCGCCGTTGATGCCAGTGCCGGCGCACTGCAAACGGCCGAACACAACGCCCGAAAGCTGGGCCTGCCCGTTCGCTTTCGACTGGGTTCATGGCTACAAGCTGTGCAGGGTGAAACGTTTGATCTGATCGTCAGCAACCCGCCCTACATTGCAGAGCACGACCCGCACCTGCAAGCCCTCACCCACGAACCCATCAGTGCGCTGACCTCCGGCCCGGACGGCCTGGACGACATCCGTCACATCGTGGCGGCTGCACGCAGCCACCTCCGCCCAAGCGGTTGGCTGCTGCTCGAACACGGCTATGACCAGGCGGAGGCGGTCGGGGCTCTGCTGGCTCAAGCCGGCTACGCCCACATCGAGACCCGTCTCGACCTGGGCGGCAACACGCGATGCACAGGCGGGCAAACCCTCCCCCGCTCGGCTTGATTCCCCCCTGAAGAAGGGCCCCATTTCGGGGGCGAACCTGTCACGACTGCTCACAAGTCGCCTCCACAAATCTGCGGCCGACGCGTACGATCGAAGCATCGATCAGGAGTTCGTCATGCATTCAACCCTGTCACCTTCGCGCCTCGCCCCCCGTCGCCCGCTCGTCGCAGTGGCCGCCGTGGTTGCGGCGTGCCTGGTGGCCGGGGTGGCACACGCCCAGATCGTGCCGCGCGCCACCCATGTGCTGCGCAGCGTCGGGGGCAGCGAATACAGTTTCACCCGGCTGAGCCTGCGTGCCAGCGGCCTGGGGCTGAACCTCGCCGGGCAGACCTTCTGGCCCAGCTGGGAAGGCCGGGTCGGCGTGATGATGGACCGCCCCACCAACCCCCTGAAAGACACCTATGTGCTGTTCCAGCCGGTTCCCAACGGCTTGAACATCCGTAGCCTGCACCTGCTGACCGACTACTACATTGAAGGCGGTTTCCGCGCCACAGCCGGCATGATCCGCGGAGATGCCGTGCGTTCATGGTGGGATGGCGGCGGCGAAGGGTTGAACGTCAGCCTGCAACGGGTCGACAGCATGAGCATGCTCGGCAGTGGACAAGGCATCGGGCTGTCCACCCTGGGCAGTCAATCGGCCCCTTACATTGGCGCGGGCTACAGCACCCGCATCAACACCTCGACCATCAGCAGCCCTTGGCGCTTCAACGCCGACCTGGGCCTGATCTCAGTCAACCAGAACAACGTCAACCGCATCTCGCGCACCCTGATGGGCGAGCAAGGGTTCGACGAATTGATCCGCGACCTGCGCCTGCGTCCCTTGCTGAAAGTGTCGGTCGGCTACTCGTTCTGACCCACTTCGGTGCACAAGATTAGCCCCAGGCAAGGCCGGAATAGCCTGAGCCTGATATAAACGGGCTATTCCTATTTCAAGTCTTCCAAGTCAGTGACGCTATGAGCGACGTACAGAAACAGATCGACGACCTCGTCAAAAGCAACCGCGTGGTGTTGTTCATGAAGGGCACCGCACAGTTCCCACAATGTGGCTTCTCGGGCCGCGCCGTCCAGATCCTCAAGACCTGTGGCGTGACCGACCTGGTCACCGTCAACGTGCTGGAAAACGAAGCCATTCGCCAGGGCATCAAGGAATACGCCAACTGGCCCACCATTCCTCAGCTGTACATCAACGGCGAGTTCATTGGCGGCTCCGACATCATGATGGAGATGTACCAGTCGGGCGAACTGCAAAGCACCCTGGGCGCCTGAGCCCCTCTGACATGACCGAGCGCCGCCCTCGCAGGCTCATTGTGGGCATCACCGGTGCCAGCGGTGCCGTGTATGGCGTCCGCCTGCTCGAACGTGCCCGCGAGCTGGGGGTTCAGACCCATCTGGTGGTCACCCCGGCTGGGGTGCTCAATGTGCACCACGAACTGGGCCTGGACCGCAGCGGCCTTGAAGCCCTGGCCGATCAGGCCCACTCACCCAACGATGTGGGCGCCTGCATTGCCAGTGGCAGCTTTCAGACCGACGCCATGGTCATCACGCCGTGCTCCATGAAAACACTGGCGGCGGTGGCCCATGGCATGGGAGACAACCTGCTGACCCGCGCAGCCGACGTCACCCTGAAAGAGCGACGCCGCCTGGTGTTGATGGTGCGCGAAACGCCATTCAATCTGGCCCACTTGCGCAACATGACCGCCGTGACCGAAATGGGTGGCGTCATCTTCCCGCCGCTACCTGCTTTCTACCACCGCCCGCAAACCATTGACGAACTGGTACAAGACACCGTCGAACGGGTGCTGATGATGGTGGGGGTGGATACGGCCCAGCCACAAAGCTGGCAAGGGCTGTAAGCCCGGGCGGAGGCCGTGTTTGTTGTCAGGCCGCGTTCAGCGACGGCCGCTGCCGTCGTACTGCGCCACCTGATAACCCGGCTCAGGCGCTTTCCAGCGCCGCCACGCCGCCGTGACCATGTTCGGGTACTCCGCCCGACCGCGACTGCCGTTGTAGCGCCCCAGCGCCATGAAAAGGTTGCCCTTTTCACGATCCAGGTAGTGGCGCAGGATCACGCAGCCAAAACGGATGTTGGTCTGCATGTGAAACAAGCTGGATGGATCGCCATTGCCAATGGTGCGGGACCAGAACGGCATGATCTGCATGTAGCCGCGAGCACCCACGGACGAGATGGCGTACTTGCGAAAGCCGCTTTCGACCTGAATCAGGCCCAGCACCAAAGAGGGCTCTAGCCCGGCTCGCTTGGCTTCATAGCAAACGGTGTTGAGAAACTCGAAGCGGACCAGCTCGTCGGGCTTGCGCTTGAGCAAGCGCCCTTCGTTGGCTCGGCTCCAGCGCTCGCATTCCAGCCGCTGCGTTTCATCCGCAAACACCAGCTTGGGCGGCTCGCCCCGGCCCACCGCAGCCGACAGGGCCGAGCGAACCGAATCAGCCAAAGGCTCTTCCACCTGCGCACCCGCCCACGCCACGCCTGCCCCGGTCAAGCAAGACAGGGCCAGCAGGCATTTCGATGCCAGGCGAAACACGGACACACGAGAGGCAATCATCCAGTCAACCTTACCTGATCGGCAAAAAGTCGGTCAAGCGAGTTGCAGGGCTTTTGCCAGGTGGTTCATGACTTCTGCCACGGGCACCTTGGTCGCCTCGGCATCGGTACGGGCCTGGTACTCGGCCACGCCTTCCTTCAGCCCCTTGTCGCCCAGCACCACGCGGTGCGGCACGCCAATCAGCTCCCAATCGGCAAACATGGCACCAGGACGCTCGCCGCGGTCATCCAGGATCACGTCCACACCCTTGGCCAGCAGGTCGGCGTGCAACTGATCGGCTGCAGCCTTGACAGCCTCGGAACGGTCATAGCCGACCGGGCAGATCACCACGGTGAACGGAGCGATGCTGTCAGGCCAGATGATGCCGCGGTCGTCGTGCTTCTGCTCAATGGCCGCACCCAGAATGCGGGTCACACCGATGCCGTAGCAGCCCATCTCGAAATGCTTGGGCTTGCCGTCCACATCCAGGAAGGTGGCGTTCATGGACTTGGAGTACTTGGTGCCCAAGTAGAACACGTGTCCCACTTCGATGCCGCGCTGAATGGCCAACACGCCCTTGCCGTCTGGCGAGGGGTCGCCTTCCACCACGTTGCGGATGTCGGCCACCAGATCGGGCTCAGGCAGGTCGCGGCCCCAGTTCACGCCCTTGATGTGGAAGCCCGCTTCGTTGGCGCCACAAACGAAGTCGCTCATGTTGGCCACAGTGCGGTCGGCAATGACCTTCACGTTCTTCACGCCCACCGGGCCCAGATAGCCTGGCTTGGTGCCGAAGTGCGCCACGATTTCGCTTTCGGTGGCGAAACGGAAGCCAGCCTTCAGGCCCGTGCCATCGGCCAACTCCAACTTGCCTGCCTTGACTTCGTTGAGGTCGTGGTCGCCACGCACCAGCAGCAGCCAGATGGTGGTCTTGACGATTTCGCCCTGCTCATTGGTTTCGTCGGTCGCCAGCACCAAGGACTTGACGGTTTGCGCCAGCGGCAGACCCAGCAACTCGGCCACGTCGGGGCAGGTGCTCTTGCCTGGGGTGGCGACCTTTTCCAGCGCCACGGTGGCCGCACCACGCTGCGCAATCAGACTCAGGGCTTCGGCCAGTTCGATGTTGGCAGCGTAGTCGCTGGTCGGGCAGTACACGATGGCGTCTTCACCTGTGTCGGCGATCACCTGGAACTCGTGCGAACGGTCACCCCCAATGGCGCCGGTGTCGGCGGCCACGGCGCGGAACTGCAGGCCCAGACGTTCGAAGATGCGGGTGTAGGCCGCATACATGGCGTCGTAGGTCTTGCCGGCGCTGTCCACATCACGATCGAAGGAGTAGGCGTCCTTCATGGTGAACTCGCGGCCACGCATCACGCCAAAGCGAGGGCGGCGCTCGTCGCGGAACTTGGTCTGGATCTGATAGAAATTCTTGGGCAGCTGACGATAGCTGCGCAACTCCTGGCGCGCGATGTCGGTGATGACTTCTTCAGCCGTGGGCTGGATGACGAAGTCGCGGCCATGGCGATCCTTGAATCGCAGCATTTCCTCGCCCATTTTCTCGAAGCGGCCGGTTTCCACCCACAGTTCGGCGGGCTGCACCACGGGCATGGTCAACTCCACGCAACCGGCCTTGTTCAGCTCGTCGCGGATGATGTTTTCCACCTTGCGAATGGTGCGCAAGCCCATGGGCATGTAGTTGTACAGGCCCGCGCCCAGCTTTTTGATGAGGCCGGCGCGCATCATCAGCTTGTGGCTGACGATCTCGGCGTCAGCGGGGGCTTCTTTCAGTGTGGAGATGAAAAACTGGGATGCTTTCATGGATGTGAAAAATGCACCGCTAGGGTTGAGCCTGATCCCGACGCACTAGGCGGGCACGGCCGGCGGTGCAATAATGATTTCAGTTGAAAATTTGGAGTTGATTATGCTCGACCGAGAAGGCTTTCGGCCGAACGTCGGCATCATCCTGCTCAATCATCGGAATCAGGTCTTCTGGGGCAAGCGCATTCGCACCCACTCCTGGCAGTTTCCGCAAGGCGGCATCAAACACGGAGAGTCGCCCGAGCAGGCGATGTTTCGCGAGTTGCACGAAGAAGTGGGCCTGCTGCCGGATCACGTCCGCATTGTGGCCCGCACCCGCGACTGGCTGCGCTACGAAGTGCCCCAGCACTTCATTCGCAAGGACGCCCGCGGACATTACAAGGGCCAGAAGCAGATCTGGTTCCTGTTACAGATGATGGGGCGCGATTGCGACATGAACCTGCGGGCCACCAGCCACCCCGAATTCGATGCCTGGCGCTGGCATGAGTACTGGGTGCCGCTGGAAAGCGTGATCGAGTTCAAGCGTGAGGTGTACTACCTGGCCTTGACCGAGTTGTCACGCTATTTGCCCAAGCCACAGGGACAAGCCAACCGGTATTTGCGCGGCAACATGCGCCAACCCCGTCGTGAGGGCGAACTGACTCCCGAGACACAGGGCTCGGTGGTCGCTGGCGAATAAGCCGGGAAGATTCCACGCGAGGCCACCACCCCTTCCGTGGTCGATGCCTTAAAAAAATGGAGCCCGTAGGCTCCATTTTTCATTCCACCTCGACCCGGGTCGAGCACTCGGCATCAGCCGGGTTGATGTTACAACGGGCCTTCTTGATGATGTTCAGGCCGGTCTTGTTGTACAGACCTTGCTTGGCGATGTCGGCGCGGGCCTCGCGCAGCATCAGCACATACTTCGGGATCGCCTCGGCAGGCAGATCGTCCCAGGCCGATGCAGGGATGCCCTTCTCGGCGGTCTGGATGATGCGCATGGCGCGATCAAACTGGCTCAACCAGTACTGACGCGACTTCTCGCCCGCGCCCTCTGGGAACTTGCTGCGGTTCAGGATGACCTGCACGGTCGGGATCATGATGGGGAAGCGGCCGATGGCGCCTGTGGTGCCAATGCCCTTGTAGAGTTCGAAGGGCTTGTAGGCCACGGCCGGCAGGGTCACCATGTCCACAAAGCCGTTGTTGAACTTGGGACCGATGTTGGTCACATCGACCGACACGGGCTGCGCACCGATGCGCTGGATCATCACGCCCTGGGCCTTGTCGTAGTCAAAAGCGGCAATCTTCTTGCCCGACAGACCTTCCACCGAGTTGATCTTGCGATCGCGCACGATGGGGTAAGCCGCGCCCAGCGGGAAAATGCCACCGACTTCATAGTTGCCGTCAACCATCAGCTTGCCAGCCTGAGGGGTGGCAAACACTTCGATGACCTTCTTGACCACGTCGTAGCTGGCCTTGATGTCGATCTTGCCGTCTTTGACAATGGTGGTGGAGCCGATGCTGTCGATCGAGCCGGCTACGGCGTTGAACTGACGGGTACGGAATGCTGTAGCGACCACGCCATCACATTGCCCGGCACGGAAGTCTTCGACCGCGACGCGCTCGTCGACATAGGTCTTGATGTCGAAATCAATGCCGTGCTTCTGCATGGCCAGCGCGTAGTCGGTCGAAGCCGCGTACACGTCGCCGGTCTTGCCGACCACGTCCCACACACACACCACGGCCTTGGCTTGCGCCAGCACCGGCAAAGACAACACACCGGCAACAGCCAGCGCCTGGATCAGACGATTTGCTCCCTTGACGGAAGACTGCTTTTGATTAGCCATCGGGCCTCCTAGAACCGCACAGACACTGAGCCGACACCGCACGTTCGGCGACGCTGCAGCATATTTCAAGAAGCCGTCGATGCCGTAACAAGTTGCGTCGTTTTTCCCACAGGGATTGACCTCACGCCTGTGAGCCAAGACGGCGCCAGGCCGCTGCTGTATGGCGCAGAGACTGCATCCAGTCGGGATGAGACAGCCCTCGCCCTTGCGCCCACTCGGTCTCACGACTGACGTCAAATGCCCCCTTCACAATGAAAGCAAGGGACTCGGGCTCCAAGCCCAAGAGGCGAGCCAATGCTGGCCAAGTGGCCATGGACTTCACCCAATTCAAAGGCACCCGCCCCCATGGACCCCGCACTTGCAGTTCGGCGGCCAACATGCGCGTCACACTCAACAGATCGGGGGTTGCCGGGTCGAGCAGCAGGTGTTCACTGCATCCCATTTCCTCTGGGGCTTCGAGCAAGGTCGCGACATACCTCGCCACATAACCCACACTGACCATGGGCACACGGTGATCGCGCGAGCCCGGCACCAGGGGCATCTGACCTGCCGCCAACTGCGTCAGCAATTGGGCGATGGCCGATGTGGCGGGCACCTCGGGCAGCGCCTCGTCGCCCACCACCGTGGCCGGGTGAATGACCGTCAAAGGGCGGTTCAGCCTCAGGGACTCTTCACGCATCAGCCAGTACGCACGCAATTTGCTCGCCTCATAGACGCCGCTGCGCTGCCGCACTCGATCCCAATCCACGTGCTGCGCCGCAGGCCTGAGATCCAGATCCAAGCCCAACTCCGCCATGTGAGGCCGATGTTGACTCATGTAGCCCACGACCATCACAAATCGGCGCATGCGCGGCCATTGGGCTGACTGGCGCCACAGGTTCAACGGAGCCTGGACGTTGGCTTGCTCTGCCAGATCCGGGTCCAGGCCCCACCCCCACACGGCAGCGCAGTGCACCACCGCCACGATGTCGTCGCGCCACGCTGGAAGCCGATCGGGTTCACCTTCGCCCCAGCCAAGATGAGGCTCCAACAGGTCACCCGCGACCGCCTGCACATCGGGCTGGGTTTCACCCTGCCCTGACAACCAAGTCAACAAAGAAGACAGTTGCACTTCTGGCCGCCGCAACATGACCGTCACCGGGCGGCGCTGACGCACCAACTCGAGCAGGACCCCCTTGCCCACTTGGCCGGTGCCCCCCGTCAACAAAACGCGACCGGATCGATTGGAATATAAAGACATGGCCTGAGCTCCTTGAAATAAGCAGGCCAGCAGACTAAAGTCTGGAGTTAACTCCAGAGTCAAGCATCATGAAAATTGGGGAACTGGCTGCAGCCACAGGCGTCACGCCCGACACCTTGCGTTATTACGAAAGGCTTGGGTTGATCGAGCCAGCGGGTCGCACGGCGTCGCGCTACCGGCATTACAACGAGCAGGCCGTCATGCGCGTGCGCTTCATCAAGAGCGCCCAATCCCTGGGGTTTGCTCTGCACGATGTGGCCGCACTGCTGCCTCAGTTGGACGAGGGCACACTGCGACGCGCAGACATCGAAGCGCGACTGAACGAAAAAGTGGCTCAGATCGACGCGCAAATCACGCGGCTACAGGCGCTCAGGGCCGAGGTCGTACAGACCTTGGGCAGCTTGTATTGCCAAGATGACCAGCCCTTGACCCCGTCAAGTGCAACCCGGCGCAATCCACGCCAGGCCAACTGAGGCCCATCAGGCCAGGACAAGGTTGTCTCGGTGAATCATCTCGGGCTCGTTGCTGAAGCCCAAGGCTGCTTCGATGTCGGCACTGGCTTTGCGCACAATCAGGCGTGCTTCGCTGCTGGCGTAATTCGCCAGACCTCGGGCCACGTCCTGCCCTTGTGCATTGCGCACGGCGATCACATCGCCCCGATGGAAGTCGCCCACCACATCGATCATGCCGATGGGCAACAGGCTTTTGCCTTCATCGCGCAACTTGATGACGGCGCCGTCGTCAATGACCACGGCACCACGCAGTTGCAGATGATCGGCCATCCATTGCTTGCGCGCGGTGAGCTTGGCGGTGGCCGCGACAAACAAGGAGCCAATGGCTTCCCCCTGAGTCAGGCGCACCAGCACATCGGGCTCGCGACCCCAGGCGATGACGGTGGACGCCCCACTGCCAGCGGCACGCTTGGCGGCAACCACTTTGGTGATCATGCCGCCCGTGCCCACCCGGGAACCCGCACCACCCGCCATCTGCTCCAGGGCAGGGTCGCCCGCCGTGCAAACGTCGATGAAGCGCGCCGAGGGATCTTTGCGCGGATCGGCGCTGTACAAACCCTTCTGGTCGGTCAGGATGACGAGGGCATCGGCTTCGACCAGGTTGGCAACCAAGGCCCCCAGGGTGTCGTTGTCACCAAACTTGATTTCGTCGGTGACCACGGTGTCGTTTTCATTGATGACCGGCACCACCTTGTGTGACAGCAAGGTCAACAACGTCGAGCGGGCATTGAGGTAACGCTCGCGGTCGGCCAGGTCGGCGTGCGTGAGCAAGACCTGAGCGCTGCCCATGCCATGCTCGCGCAGCTTGGTTTCGTACATCTGAGCCAGGCCCATCTGGCCCACGGCGGCGGCGGCTTGCAGCTCATGCAACTCTTTGGGCCGCTTGGCCCAACCCAGACGCTTCATGCCTTCGGCAATGGCGCCGCTGGACACCATGATGACCTCTCGGCCATCGTGCGCCAGAGCCGCCATCTGGCGACACCAGTTGCCAATGGCCTCGGCATCAACGCCGCGCCCTTCGTTGGTCACCAGGCTGGAGCCCACCTTGACGACAATGCGGCGGGCGTTCTTCAACACATCGTTCATGGACAGATCAGCCTGAGTGGGGTTCAACGGAAACGGGGATCGTCGGCATCAGGCACGAAGGGCTCGTCCTTGCTGCGCTTGGGGGCAGCCGCTTTTTTAGCCGCCACCTTCTTGGCTGCGGCTTTCTTGGCAGCAGCCTTTTTGGCGGGGGCTTTGGAAGCGCTCTGAGCGGGTGCCTCCACTGCCGTTTTCCCAGCCGTCTTCTCAACCGCTTTCTTGGCTACCGCCTTCTTGGCCGCGACTTTCTTTGCCGCAGCTTTCTTGGCAGGGGCCTTTTGGGCTGCCGTCTTCGCAGAGCTCACAGCTGGCGCCACTTCAGCAGACAAGTCAATCTGAGCCACCGGCTCGGCTTGCGCCACCAGTTCCCCCTCGGCATCGAAACGCACATCGGTTTCGGTGTGGTGCTCCTGCATGGAGGCCACGTGCTGATAGATGGCCTGCACCAGGTGCTCACAACCTTCACGGGTCAAGGCCGAGATCTGGAAAACGGGCCCCTTCCAGCCATAGCGCTTGACGAAGTTGACCACCTTGGCCACGCGCTGGTCAGCGGGGATCATGTCGAGCTTGTTGAGCACCAGCCAACGGGGCTTCTCATACAAGGCCTGGTCGTAGATCTTGAGTTCATTGACGATGGCCTTGGCCTGCGCGACCGGGTCCACGCCTTCGTCAAACGGCGCCAGATCGACCACATGCAACAGCACACGTGTACGCTGCAAATGGCGCAGAAACAGGTGACCCAGACCCGCGCCCTCGGAAGCGCCTTCGATCAGGCCGGGGATGTCGGCCACGACGAAGCTCTTTTCAGGGCCGACCCGCACAACACCCAGGTTCGGGTGCAAGGTGGTGAAAGGGTAATCGGCAATCTTGGGACGCGCGTTGGAGATGGCGGCAATCAGAGTCGACTTGCCGGCATTGGGCATGCCCAGCAGGCCCACATCGGCCAGCACGCGCAGCTCAAGCTTGAGCTTGAAGGCTTCGCCGGGCCAGCCTGGCGTCTTCTTGCGAGGCGCGCGGTTGGTGGCGGTTTTGTAGTGCAGGTTGCCGAAGCCGCCGTCGCCGCCCTTGGCCAGCATGCGTTGCTCGCCGTGCTCCAGCAACTCCATCATCACCTCGCCCGTTTCGGCGTTGCGAATGATGGTGCCCACCGGCATGCGCAGCACGATGTCTTCACCGGCTGCGCCGAATTGGTCCGAGCCGCGCCCCTGCTCGCCGTTGCGCGCCTCATGGCGGCGTGCATAGCGATAATCGATCAGGGTGTTGATGTTGCGATCGGCCACAACGAAGACGTGCCCCCCGCGCCCGCCGTCGCCCCCATTGGGGCCACCAAAGGGGATGAACTTCTCGCGACGGAAGCTGATGCATCCGCTGCCACCGTTGCCGGCGGCCACATCAATGGTGGCTTCATCGACGAATTTCATGGGAGGGTGTCCTAGCGTGACCAGAGAAACAGGGATTATCCTGCCTCTGGCTGAAAGAAAACATGGGCGAGCGCAACATGCGCCACGCCGAAACACAAAAGCCCCGGCAGGCCGGGGCTTTGTCGCAGCAACCTGCCGAAACAGGTTACCTGATCAGATCGATCAGACGGGGGTGACGATCACGGTCTTGCGATTCAGGGCGCCCTTGGTCGCGAAAGACACGGTACCGTCGACCAGTGCGAACAGGGTGTGGTCGCGACCGGTGCCGACGTTAGCACCAGCGTGGAAACGGGTGCCGCGTTGACGAACGATGATCGAGCCAGCGGAGATCACTTGACCGCCGAAAGCCTTCACACCCAGCATTTTTGGTTGGGAGTCACGGCCGTTCCGCGTGGAACCGCCGCCTTTTTTCTGTGCCATGGATCTACTCCTTGGGGGCTAAAAGTTGGTGATTCGACGCAATCAGACGTTCACGGAGCTGATTTGCAGCTCGGTGTAGTTCTGACGG